>JBCDAV010000035.1:0-55718 GCA_039184865.1 Pseudomonadota bacterium
CTGTCGGCCCCGATGCAGCAGATCCTCGCGGGCCTGAACGGGATCTCAAGCTCCGGCAAGAACGCCGCCGCCCTGCGCGGGACGCATCTCGCCACGGGTTCGATGCAGGGAACCGACCGCAGCGACGTGATGACGGCAGCCCATCCCGCGGTGCGGCGGCACCCGGAGACCGGGCGTCTGGCGCTCTACGTGAACCCCTCGCACACCATCGGCTTCGAGCACATGACCGAGGCCGAGAGCACGCCGATCCTCGACTTTCTGTTCCGCCACCAGATCGGCCTCGAGTTCACCGCCCGCGTCCGCTGGGCGCCGGGCACGCTGGTGATCTGGGACAACCGCTGTTCGCAGCACTGCGCGATCAACGATTACGACGGACACCGGCGCGAGATGTGGCGCATCACGCTTGCAGGTGACGCGCCGAAGGGCTGATCCCGCTCATTCAGCGGCGTGAGGCTCGCCGGGCAGAGGACAACGCGAAAAAGGCCATGGCGATCAGCCCGATCGAGAGCCCCAGCACCAGATCGTACCCGGCCAGCGACCAAAGTGCCGCCGCCAGGATCGGTCCGATAGCACCCGAGAGGACATAGGGCAGGGCCAGCATGCCCGCGATGGTCCCGAACCCGGTCCGGCCGAGAAACTCCGCCGCCAGCACCGGGCGCACAATCGAGAACACACCGTAAGACGCGCCGTAGGGCACCACGAAGGCGAAGGCGAGGATCGGCAGAAAATCGCTGCTCAACAGCGCCGTCAGGCCCAGGATCACGCCGAAAAACGCGCCGATGGCGGCACCGTATGTGTCGATCCAGCGTTGCAACGAAAGCATGACGAGGCGGCCGAACACCTGCATCGGCCCGATCGTGCTGGCAACGATCACGGTCATCGCCAGCGCCACCCCGGCATCGGCCAGGATCGTGCGGATATGGCTGATGACCATGCCGTGGACGAGGCCGACCGCCGAGAAGCCGATGGCGATCCACCAGAAGGCGGGCCGCGCAAGCACCTCGGCGCGCGTAACGGGCACCGCATCCACGGCGTCTTCGGCCGGCTCGCGAAAGCGCTCGATCTGCCGAAGACCGAGTTCGGCCAGCGGCAGGCAGGCCAGAATCGTCACGCCGGCAAAGGTCAGGACCGCGCCGCGCCAGCCGAACGCCTCCGTCAGAAAATGAAATGCCGGGAACGACACCGTGCCCGCGAAACCGGCCACTAGCGTGACGACCGCGATCCCCTGCTTGGCGCGCGCGCCGACGGTGACCGTGATGATGGCAAAGCACGCTTCGTAGAGCACACAGGCATTCACGATCCCGATGACGACCCAGATCGCCCAGAACTGCCAGAGCGTCTCGACCTGCGACAGCACCACGAGGCACACGGCCCCGATCACGGTGGCCGTGCGCAGCATCGTGCGCGCATGGCCGCGATCGATTAGCGTGCCCATCCGCAGTGACATCAGCGCCGTCACGATCATCGACGCGGTCAGCGCGCCCGAGATCTCTCCCCGGCTCCAGCCCAGATCCGCCTCCCAGATCGGCAACAGGGCCGGAAACGAGTAGAAGAGCCCGGCCCAGATCAGTGTCTCGTAGGCCGCCAGCGGCAGGATCGCGATGGTCAGAGACCGCGACACGGCATCGTCCTTCTGATCGTCTTGGCTGTCAGCGGTAGCACGGCTTGAGGCCCCCGGCCAATTTGGCTAGCTCACGGACGCCGACAGGGAGGGCCGCGTGAGCGAAGAGACCGAGATGATTGCCGAGGCGACGGGCCGGATCTTCGCCGATCTCGCTGATCCCCAGACGCTGAACGCGGCGAAGAATGACGGCTGGAAGGCGCCGCTCTGGCAGGCATTGGAAGAGGCCGGGCTGACGCGCGCATGGGTGCCCGAGGAGAAGGGCGGTGCGGGCATCGCGCTCGATGCGGGCTTCGAGATCCTGCGGGTCTCGGGCCATTATGCGTCCCCCGTCGCGATTGCCGAGACGCTGGTGGCGGGCTGGGCCATGGCGGAAGCCGGGCTCGACGTTCCGGACGGTCCGCTCACGCTCGGCATGATGCGGGCCCGCGACAGGATCGCGATCGCCGATGGACAGGTGTCGGGCACGCTACGCTCGGTGCCTTTCGCATCCGATGCTGCGGCGATTGTCGTTGTCGCGGACACGCAGCTTGCCGTCTTGGCGCCTTCCGCGGCGACGGTGACGCCGCGCGAGACCGACATGGGCGGCGAGCGCGCAGATCTGCGGTTCGATGCGTCGACACCGGACCACATCGCGCACCTGCAGGGGGGCAGCGCCGGCGTCGAGATGATCGGCGCGGTTGCACGAGCCTGCCAAATGACCGGTGCGCTGGAATCCGCCCTTGCCCTGACGACCGACTATACCGGCGAGCGCGAGGCGTTCGGCCGCAAGATCGGCAAGTTCCAGGCGGTGCAGCAGAACCTCGCGCGACTGGCCGGAGAGGTCGCCGCCGCGCTGACCGCCTCCGGTTCGGCCGCCGATACTCTGACGCAGGAACGGCTCGGCTCGGACGCCGCGTTTCTCGAGGTTTCCGCGGCGAAGATCCGTGTCGGCGAGGCCGTCGAGACCGGTGTCGCCATCGCTCACCAGGCGCACGGTGCCATCGGCTGGACGCAGGATTACACCTTGCAACGCTACACCCGCCGGATGATGGGTTGGCGCGACGATTTTGGGTCGGAATCCCATTGGGCGGTAAGGCTGGGTAATCATGTGGCCAGCGGCGGCGCCGAGAGCATATGGCCGATGATCACGACCCGGTAGCACCGGATAACAGGCTCGCGCAGGATGGGCGCCGACCCGTCAGTGGGGGAGAGAGACATGCAGACCGCAATCAAGTTCGATCAGAAACGCCTTCCGCCCGAGACCGAGGACCTGCGCGCCGATGTGCGGGCCTTTCTGGCCGACGAAATCTCGCGCGGCACGTTCTCGCCGGATCTGGGTCTGAAGCAGGATTCGTTCGACCGGGGCTTCTCGCAACGCGTCGGCGCCAAGGGCTGGATCGGTATGACCTGGCCGAAGCGCTATGGCGGGCGCGAGATGACGCATCTCGACCGCTATGTCGTCACCGAGGAGATGCGCGCCGTGACAGCGCCGACGTGGTGCCACTTCGTCGCCGACCGCCAGTCAGGTCCCGTGATCATCAAGTACGGCACCGACGAGATGAAGGAGGAGATCCTGCCCGCGATCTGCCGCGGTGACCTCTGCTTTGCCATCGGCATGTCCGAGCCGAACTCCGGCTCGGATCTCTTTGCCGCCTCGGTCAAGGCGGAGCTGGAGGGCGACCACTATCGCGTGAACGGCCGCAAGATCTGGACGTCGAACGCCCACCGCGCCGATTACATGATCGCGCTTCTGCGAACCTCGCCGCCGACCAAGGAAAACCGCCGGCACGGATTGACCCAGTTTCTGGTGAAGATGGACACGCCCGGGATCTCGACAAATCCGATCAACGCGATGCCCGGCATGTCCGATTTCAACGAGGTGCTGTTCGAGGACGTGATGATCCCGGCGGATCATGTGCTGGGAGAGGTTGGCGGTGCGTGGAAGCAGGCCACTGCCGAGCTTGCTTACGAGCGTTCGGGCCCGGAGCGGTTTCTCGAGACATTCTACGTGCTTACGGCGTTAACCAAAGAACTCGGGGAGGACGTGGACGCGCGCGGTGCCGAAGGGCTCGGCCGTCTCGTGGCGCAACTGCACACGCTGCGGCGCATGTCGGTCTCGGTCGCGGGCATGCTGCACGAGGGCAAGGAACCAGTACTTGAGAGCTCGATCGTGAAGGACCTCGGCACGGTCTGGGAGCAGGATCTGCCCGCCAAGGCGCGTACCCTCGGCGCATTTTCGAAGCCCGATCCATCGAACGAGCAGGACTTCGACGATCTGATCGAGTTTGCCGCGCTTTGCGCGCCGAAATTCACCATTCAGGGCGGCACGACCGAGATCCTGCGCGGCATCATCGCCCGCGGTTTGGGGATGCGTTGACGGCGGCGCCCGATGCCTGACCGATCGGAGTGGCGGCAAGTCTTCGGGCAAGCCCGCCTCCTCCCTCCACCCGCCCACCCGCGCTCGGAGGCGGGCTTGCGGTTGGCGAAAGACAGGAGAGAAGAATGACCTATGATGCCCCGGAACTGACGGTCGAGATCCGCGACTTCGTCGCAACCGTCGAAATCCAGCGCCCGCCGCACAATTTCTTCGATTTCTCGCTGATTCGGCAGATCGCCGACACCTACGAGAAGATCGACCAGGATCCGGCGGCGCGGGCGATCGTGCTCTGCGCGAATGGCAAGTCCTTCTGCGCCGGAGCGAACTTCGGCGATGGCTCGACCGTGCAGGCGGACGGATCGGTGGAGGGATCGGTCAACCGGCTGGGCATCGATCATCTCTACGTCGAAGCCGTTCGCGTCTTCGCCGCGAAAACCCCGGTCGTGGCTGCGGTGCAGGGTGCTGCAATCGGCGGGGGTCTCGGTCTGGCAATGTCGGCGGACTTTCGCGTCGGATGCCCCGAAAGCCGCTTCGCGGCCAATTTCACGCGGCTGGGATTTCATCCGGGTTTTGGGCTGACCCATACGCTTCCACGGGCCATCGGGCACCAGAAGGCGGCGCTCATGTTTCTGACCTCGCGCAGGGTTAAGGGAGAGGAAGCGCTCGAGCTCGGATTGCTCGATCAGATGTCCACGCTGGATGATATACGTTCAGACGCCTGGGAGCTGGCCCGGGAAATCGCGGTGAACTCTCCGTTAGGGCTGACGTCGACTCGAGACACGCTTCGTGCGGGATTGGCTGAGGCCGTCAAGGCGCAGACCGACCACGAGCTTCACGAGCAGACCTGGTTGCGAAAGACCGAAGACTTCAAGGAAGGTGTCGCCGCGACGCACGAGCGCCGGCTGCCGAACTGGGCCTCGAAGTAGTTAACAGCTGGTCAATACACCTCGACTGGCAGGGGTGTATGTCGGCCTCCCGACAGCGCTGAGAGTCCCCGGTCGAGACTGGCGATATCTATGTGAACATCGACCTGCGCAAAACTTGTCGATCTAGGTATCCACTTTGCATGCGCATATTCCGGCGAGTGTTTGCCCACGTTGCGCCAGAACCTTGTCCACCTGCGAGAACGGTGACGCGATGGCCGCTTCAGGCCGAAAAGATACCCGTATGCTCCTCGCGCAGGGCCTTCTTCTGGACCTTCCCCATCGTATTTCGAGGCAGTTCGTCGACGAAGAACACGCGCTTGGGCTGTTTGAAGCGCGCCAACTGGTCGGCGAGACCAGTGACAACGCCGTCCTCGGTCAATTGCGCACCGGCCTCCGGCACCACCACTGCCACAACGCCTTCACCGAAATCAGGGTGCGGTGCGCCGATAACTGCACTTTCCTGTACGCCCGGAAGATCGTCGATCGCTTCTTCGATCTCTTTCGGATAAATGTTGTAACCGCCTGAGATAATGAGGTCTTTCGAACGTCCGACAATCGAGACGTAGCCTGCCTCGTCGATCTTCCCGAGATCTCCGGTGACGAAGAATCCGGTCTCGCGCAGTTCCTCCGCTGTCTTCTCGGGCATCCGCCAATATCCTTTGAAGACGTTCGGACCGCGCACCTCGATCATGCCGATCTCGCCGGTCGAGACGGCACGGCCGGTGTCAGGATCGGTTATTTTGATGTCGACATCGGGCAGCGGAAATCCAACCGTGCCGGGAATTCGCTCGCCTTCATAGGGGTTTGACGTGTTCATCTGGGTTTCGGTCATGCCGTAGCGCTCAAGGATCGTGTGACCGGTACGCTTCTGGAACTGCTCATGCGTCTCTGTCAGCATCGGCGCAGATCCCGACACGAAAAGACGAATATGGCTCACGAGGCTCCGGGTGAAGTCCTCTCGGTCCAAAAGGCGCGTGTAGAATGTCGGCACGCCCATCATTGTGGTCGCATTAGGAAGCTCAGAAATGACGTGATCGGCATCGAATTTCGGGAGCCAGATCATGGAGGAGCCACCCGCGAGGATGGTGTTGGTCGACGTGAAAAGACCGTGCGTGTGGAAGATCGGCAAGGCGTGCAGTAGAATGTCACTCGGCGTGAAGTTCCAGTAATCGCAGAGGGTTACGGCGTTGGTCCAAAGATTTTCATGCGTCGTCATCGCGCCCTTGGAACGACCCGTGGTGCCGGAGGTATACAGAATCGTGGCGAGGTCGTCGCGCGCGCGAAAGACGGTATCGAAGCTGGCCTGCTCGGGAACCTTGAGCAGAAACGATCCGGCCAGGCTGCGATCCTCACCGTTGCGATAGACGCCGAGCGTTTCCAGATGCGCGCCTGCTCCTTCTGCTCCGGGAGCAAGCGCATCGGCCTTTGCAGGATCGCAGAAGAACACACGCGGTTCGGCGTCTTTCAGGAAATAGTCGATCTCGTTCGGCGTGTAGGCCGTGTTCAGAGGCAGGAAGACGCCGCCGGCCCGCACCGTCGCGAGATAGAGCATGAGCGCTTCGATGGATTTCGGAACTTGAGCCGCGACGCGATCACCGGGCTCCAGGCCCAACTCGACAAGCGTCTTGGCAAACCGCGCCGTCACCTGATCGACGTGATCGTAGGAGTAGCTGCGGCCGTCGTCGAGCCGAGCAAACAGCGCCCCGCCATGGTTCGCGGGCAGCCGTTCGCGCAGGCGCTGATAGAGATTGAAGTTGGTCATGTCGCCGCCGATCCGTTGTTTCGGCGTCTCCTAGCGGGCATCGATGGCCATCTCAAGGACGCGCACAACGTGCAGGGCCTCACGTGAAGTCGCATCCGCGATCTGATGGCGGCAGGACGTTCCGTCGGCAATCACGAGGGTGTCGTTATCAGACCCCCGGATCGCCGGCATCAGCGTCAGCTCACCCATCCGCTTGGAAACCTCCAGCGTCTCGGCCTGATATCCGAACGCCCCAGCCATCCCGCAGCAGGAACTCTCGATCGTCTCGACCGACAGATCGGGTATCCGTGAAAGGAGTTTCTCCACCGAGGACATAACATTCTCGGCCTTCTGGTGGCAGTGGCCGTGCAGTTTTGCGGTGCGTTTGAGCGGATTGAGCGGCAGATCGAGCGTTTCCAGGAATTCCTCGATCAGCATGATCCGCTTGCCGTCCCCCTCGGTCCAATCTGGGAGCAGGCGGGGCGCCTCGTCGCGAAATGTCAGCAAACAGGAGGGCTCGAGCCCGACGACCGGGACACCAGAGTTCAGGAAAGGTTTGAGCGCCTCGATAGTTCGGCGCATCTCGTTTCGCGCTTGATCGACCATGCCTGCGGCCAGATAGGTGCGACCACAGCATAACGGGCGTCCAGTAATGCCCTTAGCAAATCCCACCGACAGCCCTGCGGCTTTCAAAATCTTCAGCGCGGCCCTCACATTTTCAGGCTCGAAGTACCGGTTGAACGTGTCTGCAAGCAGGATCACGTCCGGACTGTCAGGACTGTCCGACGGTTCCTTGAAGGGGCGACGCCAGATCGGCAGGTCGCGCTCGCCAGACACCCCTGTCAGGCGCTCCATCAAGGAAGGCAGCCCAGGTATGACGTTTCTCAGGTTCAGGGCACTGCGCAGCTTGCTGGCATAGGGTGCATAACGCGGCAGATGCGCCACCATACGGTCCCGTATTGACCAACCGTTAACCTCGGCGCGGGCTGCCTGAACCTCGATCTTCATCTTGGCCATGTCCACAGACATCGGGCATTCGCGCTTGCAGGCCTTGCAGCCGACACAGAGCTTCATCGTCTGGGCCATTTCGTCCGATGACAGCGCATCGGGTCCAAGCTGGCCGGTCAACGCGAGGCGCAACGTATTGGCTCGGCCCCGCGTCAGGTCCCGTTCGCTGCGGGTCGCACGGTAGGACGGGCACATTGCACCGCCGGCTAGCTTCCGGCAGGCGCCGTTATTGTTACACATTTCAACGGCGCCCGGCATACCACCCGGCCAACCCGACCAGTCGAACTGCGTCTTCGTCTTTTCGTATTCATAACCGGGCGCATAGCGGAAGAGGCTGCGATCATCCATACGCGGCGCACGGGTGATCTTTCCCGGGTTAAGAACAGCAATCGGATCGAAACGGTCTTTCACGGTTTCAAAGTTCTGGACCATGCGGCGACCGAACATCTTCTCGTGAAACTCGGACCGGACGATGCCGTCGCCGTGCTCTCCGGAGTGGGAGCCCTTGTAGTCGGCGACCACCTGAAAGCTCTCTTCGGCGATCTCGCGGAGCTGGCGGACGCCAACATCCTCCTTGAGGTTCAAAACCGGGCGCACGTGCAAAAGGCCGACTGATGCGTGCGCGTACCACGTGCCGTCCGTGCCGTGCTTCCTGAACACCCCTGTCAGGCGGTCTGTGAACTCTGCGAGGTCCTTCAGTTCGACAGCACAGTCTTCGACGAAGCTGACCGGTTTGCCCGCCTCACGCATCGACATCATGATGTTGAGGCCCTGCGTGCGCACACCCCAGATCCGAGCCTGGAACGCCGGGTCTACGGCTTCGACGAGGTCGCTGCCAAGATCGCACATAAGATCCTTGAGACCCTGCAATCGCGTGAGGTTCTCAGCGTGATCCGGCTCGGCAAATTCCACGAGCAGTAGAGCCGCAGGATTACCCTTCACGAACTCTTCGACGATCGGCCGGAACTGCGGAATGTCGCGGCCGAGCGCGATCATGTTGTGATCGACGAGTTCTACCGCCACCGGCCCGAGCTTGACGATATGTTGCGCGGCGTCCATCGCTGCCCAGAAAGTGGGGAAGTGGCAAACCCCCAGGACTTTGTCCGTAAGCACCGGAGAGAGCCGTATCTCGATCCGTTCGCTCAGTGCGAGCGTGCCTTCGGAGCCCACGAGAACGTCCGATATCCGCAACGGAGCGTCGCCGGGCAGGAGCGCGTCGAGATTGTACCCGCCAACCCGCCGCTGAACCTTCGGAAAGCGCGTGACGATCTCGTCCGCCTCACGCTCTCCGAGATCGAGAAGATCGCGGATCAACGTGTCGTTCGTGTCGCGGTCGGTGTCGCTGAACTTGCGCGAGCTGCCGTCGGCCATGAGGGCATCGACCGACAGGACGTTGTTGCGCATCAGCCCGTATTTGATTGATCGCGATCCGCACGAATTGTTTGCCGTCATGCCGCCGATCGTGGCGCGCGATGCGGTCGACACGTCGACGGGAAACCAGAGCCCGTGCGGACGAATCTGCCGGTTCAGGTCGTCCAGGACGATTCCGGGCTCGACCACGGCCCGGCGATTCTCCACATCAAGTTCGACCAACTTGTTGAGGTACTTCGAAAAATCGATGACCATGCCGGAGTTGACGGTCTGCCCGGCCTGGCTGGTGCCGCCGCCGCGCGCCGTTATCGGCACGCCTGCCGCTCGCGCGGCTGACAGGGCTGTATTGACGTCTTCGAAACGTTTCGGGACGACGACGCCGGCCGGCATGATCTGATAAATGGATGCATCGGTCGCATAGCGGCCGCGGTCGAACATGCCCGTGAGGGTCTCGCCCTCGATATCCCGGGACAGCCGCGCCCAATCCATATCTCACCTGCCGGAAGTCGTTATCATTGTCTTGCGAAGTGTCGCCTTGCATAGATAGGTCAAATGAACAAGGCGGGTTTCCGCCAGACGGAGGACCGCCATGGCCGGACGCCATTTCCTGCAGATTCCCGGACCGTCTGCCGTCCCCGACCGGATCCTGCGCGCCATCAACCAGCAGGTCATCGACCATCGCGGCCCGGATTTCGCGCATCTTGGGCGCAAGTGTCTCGATGGCATGAAGCGGATCTTCAAGACGTCCGGAAACGTTGTGATCTATCCGGCATCCGGCACCGGCGCCTGGGAGGCAGCACTGGTGAATACGTGCTCGCCGGGAGACAGGGTTCTGATGTTCGAAACCGGGCACTTCGCCTCGCTCTGGCACAAGATGGCGAGCCGGATCGGCCTGGATGCACAGGTAATCGAGAGCGACTGGCGGACCGGCGCGAAACCCGAGCCGATTCATGATGCGCTGAGGGCTGACAGCGCCCACACGATCAAGGCCGTGTGTGTCGTGCACAACGAGACCTCGACCGGATGCACCAGCCGCATTGCTGAGGTGCGCCGGGCCATCGACGACGCCGGGCACCCGGCGCTCTTGATGGTGGACACGATCTCCGGCCTCGCTTCGGCTGATTTTCAGATGGACGCCTGGGGCGTCGACGTGACAGTGTCCGGCTCCCAGAAGGGCCTCATGCTGCCGCCCGGGCTGTCGTTCAACGCGTTTTCGGACAAAGCGCTTGAGGCCCACGCATCAGCGAGTTGTGCGCGGTCCTACTGGGACTGGTCGGATATGCTGGGTCCGAACGAGAAAGGCTATTTCCCGTACACGAACGCGACCAACATGCTCTACGGGCTGGCCGAGGCCATCGACATGCTCGAGGAGGAGGGCCTCGAGAACGTCTTCGCGCGGCACCACCGCCACGCAAGGGCAACCCGCGTCGCCGTACAAGCCTGGGGTCTCGAGGTGCAGTGCACCGATGAGCGCGAGCATTCCCCGGTTCTGACGACCGTGCGGATGCCCGACGGCCATTCCGCGGATGCATTCCGGGGTGTCGTGCTGGACCGGTTCGACATGTCGCTGGGATCGGGCCTGAGCAAGATCGCCGACAAGGTGTTCCGCATCGGACATCTCGGAGACTTCAACGATCTGATGCTGATGGGCACGCTCTCCGGCGTCGAGATGGGCTTGGGCGTCGCTGGCGTCCCGCACCAGAAGGGCGGATGTGATGCCGCGATGCGGGTTCTGGAGGCGCAGGCGGCGTGAGCCTGCAGCCGAGGGACCCCGACTACGCCGCGCGGACCCGCGAAAGCCACGAAGCCCAGCACCTGATGCGGACATTAGGCATGGAGTTCTTGCGCGTCGCGCCGGGCGAAGTCGATGTCGCGATGCCCTATGATCTGGCTTTCTGCGAAAGTGGCGGCGGGCTGCACGGGGGAACGGTCTCGGCCGGGCTTGACACGGTGTGCGCATCTGCTGCCGCGTCCCTGACGGCTGCCGAAGACAGCGTGCTGACGGCCGAACTCAAGGTCAACTTTCTGCGCCGCGCCATCGGCGATCGGTTTCGGTTCGAGGGTCGCGTCGTCAAACCGGGCCGAACGTTGATCTTTACCGAAGGCAAGTGCTGGGCGATCACGGGCGAGCAGGAAAAACTGGTCGGGACGATCTCGGCGACGATGGCGGTGATCAAGGGCGGGGCGGGAGACAGTGCATGAGCGATGATCTGATCTACGAGGTTTCGGACGGGATTGGCCGCGCGACGTTCAACCGCCCGGCACAGCGCAATGCGCTGACGTTCGCGATGTACGAGCGCATGGCGGAGATCTGCGACGATCCGGGCGATGTGCGGGTTCTGGTGATCTCCGGGGCCGGGGGCGCGTTTGCTGCCGGCACAGACATGACGCAGTTCCGGGCCTTCGAGACGCCGGAGGATGGCTGGCGTTATGAAGAGAACATGGACGCGATCCTCGCGCGGATCGAACGCTGCAAGATCCCGACGATTGCCGCCATCACAGGAGCCTGCACGGGCGGCGGCGCGGCCATTGCCGCGTGCTGCGATCTGAGAATTTGCAATGATCGGTTGAAGTTCGGCTTCCCGATCGCGCGAACGCTTGGCAACTGTCTGTCCATTGCCTCGCTCGCACGGCTGTCGGCGCTGATCGGGCAGGGCCGCGTGCGCGAGCTTCTTTTCACCGCGCGGCTGGTAGGTGCTGAGGAGGCGCGCGCCCTCGGCCTCGTCATGGATATCGCCGATGATCCGCTCAGCCGCGCCGAAGAGATCGCCGGGACGCTGAAGGGGCATGCGCCGTTGACGATGCGGGTCACGAAAGAGGGCTTGCGCCGGTTGCGCACCGAAGGTGCGAAAGCCGACGACAAGGATCTGGTCGAGACCTGCTACATGAGTGATGACTTCAAGGAAGGCATGGAAGCCTTTCTGAACAAGCGTAAACCGGAGTTCACGGGGCGATGAGCGGGCCTCTCGCCGGGATCAAGGTCATCGAGCTTGCTCATGTGATGGCGGGGCCCGTGGCGGGTCTGATGCTCGCCGACATGGGCGCGGACGTCATCAAGGTCGAGAAGCCCAGCGGCGACGATACCCGGCACTCCGCGCCCTATATCGGCGACGAAGCGGCCAGCTACATGATGATGAACCGCAACAAGCGCGGCATCGTCCTGAACCTGAAGGATCCGGAACAGGCGGAAATCCTGCGCGAGATGATCCGGACCGCCGATGTGGTGCTGGAGAACTACCGCGCCGGGACGATGGAAAAGCTCGGACTCGGCTACCAGGACCTGAAGCAGGACAATCCCGGCCTGATTTATGGTTCGATATCCGGCTTCGGCCGCACAGGGCCCTATGCCAACCGGGCGGGGTTCGATCTGATCGCGCAGGGCATGTCCGGCCTGATGTCGGTGACGGGCGAGGGGCCGGGGCGCCCGCCATGCAAGGTCGGACCGCCGGTCAGTGACATCACCGCTGGGATCTTGCTGGCCATGGGCGTCTGCGCGGCCCTGCAGAACCGGGAGAAGACCGGCGAGGGCCAGGTGGTCGAAACATCGCTGTTCGAAGCGGCGATCACCCACACCTACTGGCAATCAGCAATCGCCTTTGCGACCGGCGAAAGTCCCGGACCCATGGGTTCTGCCCATCCGCTCAACGCGCCCTATCAGGCGATCCGAACGGCGGACGGATACATCAATCTCGGTGCTGCCAACCAGCGCAACTGGGAGCGCCTTGTCGACGTGATCGGCGCGCCCGAACTGGCGCGGGATCCGCGCTTTGCCCACAACACCCAGCGCATGGAGAACCGGCTCGAACTCGAAGATGTCCTGAACGGCATTTTCTCGGCGCGTTCATCGGCAGAGTGGCTCGCAGTGCTGGAGGAAGCTGGATTTCCCGCGGGTCCGGTCCTGTCGATTGCCGAGATGCATGCCGATCCGCAGGCGCAGGCGCGTGACATGGTGCCCGCACAGCAGCATCCGACCGTGGGAGAAGTCCAGTGCATCGGATTGCCGGTCAAGTTCGGCGAGACGCCGGGCGGTGTCCGCGGTCCGGCACCTACGCTCGGCCAGCACACCGAAGAAGTGCTGGCGGAATACGGGTTCAAGCTGCAAGACTGATGCCGGACTGCGCCGTGCGGGCGCGGAGATCACGGGCCAAGCACCATGACTGACACGATCGTCCTTGAGCATCTGCCCTTCGAGACCGATGCCGGGATTTCGTCGCGGGCGCGCCTCGGCCTCATCGCTCTGGCATCCGACTACACCGTCGAGCACGAATTCCAGTTGATCCTGCGCCATCTGCCGGGTGTCGCGCTGCATGTCGCGCGAATCCCGAATAGCCCGCACATCACGCCGGAGAGTCTCGCGGCGATGGAGGCGCACCTGACCGGCACGGCCGAAACGCTTCTGCCAGGCGACACGCTCGATACGATTGCATACGGCTGCACGTCCGCCAGCATGGTGATCGGGCCGGAGCGGGTCGCTGAACTGGTCCAGGCGGCGAAACCTGGTACGCCGGTGGTAAATCCGATCTCGTCGGCGCTGCTCACCTTCGATGCGCTCGGCATCCAGCGGGTCGGCGTGCTCACGCCCTACACTGCGGATGTCAACGCGGGTATCCAGCGCTTCATCGAGGCTGCCGGGTACACCGTGCCCGCCTTCGCGTCGTTCAACGAACCAAGCGATACCGTGGTCGCGGCGATCACGCCGGACTCTCTGCGTAGTGCTGTCCACAAACTGGCGGACTGCACGCCGGTTGACGGAATTTTCGTCTCCTGTACGTCGATCCGGTTGCTTGAACAGATCGAAAGCCTGGAGGACGAACTGGCGATGCCGGTCACGTCCTCGAACCACGCGCTGATCTGGCAGACGCTGCGCCAAGCCGGGGTCCATGACCCGCTCGCAGACTTTGGACGGTTGTTCCGCAGCGCCGAGCTAGGTATCGAGGTTGCGCGCACACCAAAAGACTTGGGCAGTAATCTCACCGCAAAACCTGCTTCGAACGAATGATCTGCGGAACGCAGGTAATGCTGCCCGACAAGAGAATCATATCATAGTCGGGGTCGGTTCCGGAGCTTTGGAAGGCTCGGCAACCGTGGCCATCCGGATGCTCGCGAACGCCACGACTGACTGAGTATTGCCGCGCTCAGCCGAGGCGGACGCAGGGCAGGCAGGGCCTGCCGCTGCTTGATCGTCTAACGGCTCAGCCTGGCTGGGCGGTCTTGCGCAGATAGGGCAGAACGCGCTCGAAATCGCCGAACTTCTCCTTGGCCTCGTCATCCGAGACGGCCGGGGTGATGATCACGTCCTCGCCCTGTGACCAGTTTGCCGGCGTCGCGACCTTGTGGTTCGCCGTCAACTGGATCGAGTCGATGGCCCGCAGGATCTCGTCGAAGTTCCGGCCCGTGGTCATCGGATAGGTCAGGCTCAGCTTGATCTTCTTGTCCGGTCCGATCACGAAGACCGAGCGCACCGTCGCGTTGTCTGCAGGCGTGCGGCCTTCCGAGCTATCGCCCGCCGCTGCCGGTAGCATGTCGTAGAGCTTGGCCACCTTGAGTTCGGGATCACCGATCAGCGGATAATCGACGGCGCCGCCGGTCGCACTCTGGATGTCCGACTTCCACTTGTGGTGGCTGTCGACGGGATCGACCGAGATGCCGATGATCTTGGCGTTCCGCTTGGCGAAGTCGTCCTTCATCTGCGCGACAAGCCCGAGTTCCGTCGTGCAGACGGGGGTGAAGTCCTTGGGATGGCTGAACAACACGGCATAACCATCGCCGATCCAGTCATGGAAGCTGATGGGGCCGTCGGTGGTGTCTGCAGTGAAGTCCGGGGCGGTATCGTTTATGCGCAAGGACATCGTAATCTCCGAGTCTGTTTCGTGATTTTTGGTTTCTGGTGGCTGGACCCGTGAAATATGAACTATCGCCGGGTTTGCAACAAGTCTCAGGCGGCCCGCATCATCGCCACGCCGTCTTCGTCGGAGGCTGTCACGCAAATGCTCGCCAGTTCGCGGGCCTCGGCATAGGGCCACGGCATGCCGCGGTGGAGGGTCGCTCGCTCGTCCCAGATCAGCACGTCGCCGACTTGCCACTGGTGCGCATAGACCGCGTCGTCGGGGACCATCCTGGCAGTGAGATCGTCGATCAGCGCCTGTCCGGCTGCGTCGTCCATGCCCTCGACGCCGCAGGCATGGCTGGCGATGTAGAGGGCTTCCGCGCCGGTCACCGGGTTCACCCAGACAGCGGGCCAGCACGTCTCATCCCACTTGGTGATGTGTCCCTCCTGGGCCAGATCGGGGTCCACTTTCGAGCGCGAGTGGGTCAGACGGTGACGCAGCTTGGCCCCTCGCGCCGTCTCCTTCAGTTCGTCCGGCAGTCGCTCGAAGCCCGCCCGGGTCGAGACCAGTTCGGTCGCGCCGCCTTCGCTCGGGACGACGCGGGCCGTGATGATGTTGGCAAGCGCGGGCACCGGCAGGAACGTGCTGTCCGTGTGCCAGAGCATGTTGGCCTTCAGATCCTTGAGCCGCATCGCGTCGGGCTCCAGCACAGAACCATCGGGCAGCAGGTTCGACACGCGGCTGACCTTGACCGGGCCGTCGGTGCGGTTCTCAATATCGCCGAAACACGTGCCGAGCGCCAACACCGCCGGATCGTCCAGCGCCTGATCGCGGAACAGGAGCAGTGAATGCTCCTCGAACGCCCGGCGAATCTCGGGATAGCCGTCGGTCGCCGTGACCGTTGTCAGATCGACATCGTGAACTTCGACGCCGAAATCGCGGTGGAGCGGGGTGGTGCGCATGCTGATCTCCTTTCGTCTGATCGAGACCTAGCGAGCGTACAATCGCAACTCCGATTGCGACGCGATGCGTCGCGCATCGTTATTTCGACGCGATCGCGGTCCCGGCCGCCCAGCCCGAGGACCAGGCCCATTGGAAGTTATACCCGCCGAGCCAGCCGGTGACATCGACGACCTCTCCGATGAAGTAGAGAGCGGGCACGGATTTCACCTCCATCGTGCGCGCGTTCAACGCGTCGGTCACAACGCCGCCGAGCGTTACTTCGGCGGTCCGGTATCCTTCGGTTCCCTGCGGCCTGATCCGCCAGTCGGCCAAGGCGTCTGTAAGGAATTTCAATGCCTTGTCGGACTGATCTGCAAGATTGCCTGCAAGTTCGAGATGCGCAGCAAGATATTCGACCAGACGTTTGGGCATCACCTCCGCGAGCACCGTCGTCAGAGCCTTTCGCCCGTCCGAAGCGCGCCGCGCGCGCAGAGTGCCCAAAAGATCAAGCTCGGGGACGAATGCCAGACGGATCGCATCGCCATCCCGCCAGAAGGACGAGATCTGCAGCGCCGCAGGTCCGGACAGGCCGCGATGGGTGAAAAGCACCGCCTCGTCGAATCCCGCGCCATTGCAGGAGGCCATCGCCGGGACGGACACGCCGGAGAGCGCGCGCGTGTCCGACAGCATCTCCTCGCTGAAGGTGAACGGGACCAGCGCAGGCCGAGTATCCGTCACCGGAATGTCGAATTGAGCCGCGATGTCGTAGCCGTAGCCTGTTGCTCCCATTTTCGGGATCGACTTGCCACCGCAGGCAATCACGAGGTTCTCGCAAGCGATCTCGCCCGTCGCCAGTTGCAGCATGAAACGGTCGCCTCCGTGCTCGATCCGATCGACCGATGTCTTCAGCCAGAGCTCCGCGCTGACCTTCTCCATCTCGGAGACCAGCATGGCGATCACGTCCTTGGCGGTCTCGTCGCAGAAGAGCTGGCCGAGCGTCTTCTCGTGCCAGGCAATGCCGTACCGATCGACAAGCTCGATGAAGTCCCATTGCGTGTAGCGGCTCAGCGCGCTCTTGCAGAAATGCGGATTGGCCGAGAGGAAGTTCTCCGGTGCAGCGTTCAGATTGGTGAAATTGCAGCGCCCGCCGCCGGATATGCGGATTTTCTCACCCGGCGCCTTGGCGTGATCCACCACGAGCACCCGGCCGCCAGACGCCGCGGCATGCGCGGCGCACATCATGCCGGCGGCCCCGGCGCCGATGACGACCGTGTCGAAGTGCGCGCTCAACGGCTAGAGGGACTCTGTCGATTTCGCGGGTTCGACGCCGCCGCAGATCCGGTGGACCCAAAGATCCTTCGACGGAAGGACGTGCAGGGGCAGGGCGTTCGGCATCCGCTTGAGATCGGGATCGACCGTCACGTACTGCCGCGCCGCCAGCCAGAGGCCGCCATGCGCGACGATCAGCGTGTTCGGTCCCAGCGAGACCGCCCGCTGCATCGCGCCCCAGACGCGCTCGCAGAACTCCGGGAACGGCTCGCCGTTCGGCGGCTCGTAGCGTCCCTCGAAATACTCAGCGAGCCAGGGGCCGTGCGGTTCGTCCTGATGATCCCCGAGATGGCACTCCATCAGGTCCCTGTCGAAGACCACCTCGATACCCTTGACCTTCGAGACCTCCTGCGCCGTGAAGAACGCCCGGTCCAGTGGCGAGGCGACGATGCGCTCGATCGGCTCGTCCCTCATCGCCCGGCCTGCGGCGCGCGCCTGCTCCCAGCCAAGCTCGGACAGCGGTGAATTCAACTGGCCCTGGATCCGCTTGCCGGCATTCCATGTCGTCTCGCCATGGCGCAGAAAATAGAATGGATGGTCGAACGCCATGATCCCTCATCCGGTTGACGGGTGCCCGCACCCTGCCTAGCGTCCAAGCATCTCAATGTCATCTCAGAGCGGCGGGTCATCCGGTGACAGATCAAATCGGCATCAAGGCCAGCTTCATGCGCGGCGGCACCTCTAAGGGGCTGTTCTTCCGCTGGGAGGACATGCCGGAGGACCCGGCGGAGCGTGACGCGTTTCTGTGCGGCGCGATCGGCTCGCCCGATGCCTATGGCCGTCAACTGAATGGCATGGGTGGCGGCGTGTCCTCGCTGTCCAAGGCCATGATGGTGCGCCGCTCCGAGCGCGCGGATATCGACATCGATTATCTCTTCGCGCAGGTCGAGATCGAGGCGGATGCAGTCGACTATGACGGCAATTGCGGAAATCTCTCCTCCGCTGTCGGCGCGTTCGCGGTCAACGAGGGGCTCGTACAGGTGCCTGACGGTCCGGCCACGATCCGCATGTTCAACGAGAACACCCGAAAGCGCATCGACTGCCATCTTGTCGTTCGCGATGGCCGGTCTGCCGTGGCGGGCGAAGAGAGGCTCGCCGGTGTCAGCGGCACGGGCTCGGCAATCCGGCTCGACTTTCTCGACCCGGGCGGCTCGCGCACCGGACGGCTGCTGTCGGGCGAGCCGCGCTACGATGTCGAATTGCAGGACGGGCTCGAACTCAGCCCGTCCTTTGTCGATGCCGGGAATCCCTGCGTCTTCGTCGATGCGCGCGATCTCGGCCTGACCGCGACGGAACTGCCCGGAGATATCGCGCTGCGCACGGACGTGCTGGAGGCGCTCGAAGCGATCCGGCGCGGCACGGGCCACATCGTCGGTCTTGCCGAGTCGCCCGAGAAGGTTCCGGCCAGCGTGCCGAAGATCGCGCTCGTCGGGCCTGCCGGCAAGTCGCTCACGATCGCCGGTGACACGATCCAGATGACCGAGTGCGACGTGCAGGTGCGTATGATCTCGATGACGCAGCCGCATCTGGCGATCCCGCTGACTGGTGCGATGTGCACGGCCGTGGCAGCGCGCATCCGTGGCACCGTCGTCGAGGCTCTGGCCCGGCCGGTCGCGCCCGGCGAACCGATCCGGATCGGCACGGCCTCGGGCGTCGTTCCGGCACTGGCCGAGATGGAGATCGGCGAGGACGGCGCCCCCCGCGTCGCCCGCGCCAGCGTTTTCCGCACCGCGCGAACGCTTATGGAGGGCATAGTCTACGCCCCGATCCGGACGGCTGCGCCCGCGCCTCAGGATGCGCCGGACAATGCCTGACCGGGTCGGCGAACTGCGCGCCATGATCGCGTCTGACGAGATTTTCGTGGCGCCCGGGTGCTTCGATGGCCTCTCCGCACGTCTCATCGAACAGGCGGGCTTTCCCCTCGCCTACGCGTCGGGGGGCGCGATTTCCCGCGCGGCGGGCATGCCCGATCTCGGATTGCTCTCGGTCACCGAGGTCGCCGACCGGATGGCGCAGATCTGCGACGCCGTCGATATTCCCGTGATCGCCGACATGGACACCGGCTACGGCAACGCCCTCAATGCCCGCCGCGCCGTCCGCCAGTTCATCCGGGCAGGCGTCGCAGCGGTCCATATCGAAGACCAGACCTTCCCGAAGAAGTGCGGGCACTACGAGGACAAGGCCATCGTGACGACGGGGTCGTTCTGCCAGAAGATCCGGGCCGTGCGCGATGCAGCCGGTGATGACCTGATCCTGATCGCGCGCTCGGACGGCCTCGCGGTCGAGGGCTTCGACGCTACGATCGATCGCTGCAATGCCTACGCCGAGGCAGGTGCAGACGTGATCTTCTTCGAGGCACCGCAGACGGCCGAGCAGATCGAGCGCATCGGGCGCGAGATCGCGGCGCCGAAACTGATCAACATGTTCGCGGGCGGCAAGACGCCGATGGTCCCTCTGGCGGATCTCAAGGCCTGGGGCTACCGGCTGGTGATTGTTCCGTCAGACCTGCAGCGCGCCGCAATCGGCGCAATGCAGCGCACGTTGGAGACGATCCGGCGCGACGGCGATTCGGCTGCGCTGACGGATCAGATGCCGACTTTCCGGGATCGCGAGGCGATCATCGGCACCGAACACTGGAACGAACTCAACGAGAAGTTCGCGGAATGATGGAGGAGACCCCATGACCACGCCCGAATACGAAGTCTACGCCCTGCGATACGGCGGCGTGAACATTCCCGGCAGCTATGCGACGATCCTCGAAGACCCGAACGACCCGCACACCGCTCAGCGGCGTCTCGACTACTTCGTCTGGCTGGTGCGCGGGAACGGCCGCAACATCCTGATCGATTGCGGCTTCGACCATGCCTGCGGCGCGAAGCGCGGCCGCAAGATCGATCGGCTGCCGGACGAGGCGATTGCCGCCATCGGCACCAAGGCCGAGGACATCGACACGGTCATCGTCACGCACCTGCACTATGACCACGCGGGGAATTTCGGTCTGTTCCCGAACGCCGAATTCATCGTGCAGGACAAGGAAGTCGCCTTCGCGACCTCGCGCTACATGAAGTATCCCGCCGTGCGCCGGCCCTACGAGCCCGACCATGTCTGCGAGATGATCCGCCTGAATTTCGGCGAACGGGTCCGGTTCATCGATGGCGACGCCGAGATTGCGCCGGGGATCACCGTCCATCTGTTGCCCGGTCACAGCCACGGTCAGATGGGTACGCAGGTCAACACGCGGCGGGGCAGGGTGTTCGTGGCTTCGGACGTTGCGCACTTCTACGACAATGTGTTCAAGCGCAACCCGTTCTCGATCCTCCAGCACATCCCGGAGTACTGCGACAGCCATGACAAGATGCTGCGCATGGCCGAGAGCACGGATCACATCGTCCCCGGACACGACCCGTTGGTGATGGACTACTATCCGCGCCATCCGGACGACCCGGAGAGCTGTGATCTGACCGCCGTTCCGCAGACAGGATGAAACTCGGGGAAAGGTCCGGAAGCGCAATCGGATAAACCAAGAACTGAAATCCAGATATGAACAGCCTCAGCTTCGGCGAGTTCACGATCCACCGCGTGGTGGAGATGACGCTTCCCTTCCTCGAGATCGAGAAGATGTTTCCGGCCTCGACGCCCGAGGAAGTCGCCGCCGTTCTGCCACGCCTCCAGCCCTGGGCGATCGACGCGGAACGGCGGATGCTTGTCACAGTGCAGGCCTATCTGGTGCGCACGCCCCGGCATCTGATCCTGCTGGATACCTGCATCGGCTGCGACAAGACCTACCCGCTGTTTCCGTTCTGGGAGCACCGGCAGGATACCACATGGCTCGACAGGCTCGCGGCGGCAGGCGCGCAGCCCGAGGAAATCACGCATGTCCTATGCTCGCATCTTCACGTCGATCACGCGGGCTGGAACACGCGGCTGATCGACGGGCGCTGGGTGCCGACATTCCCGAATGCTCGCTACTTCTTCGCCCGCGAGGAGGTGGCTGCTGCCGAGGCGCGCGAACCCGACATCTGGCGCGAGTCCGTCTCACCGGTGATCGAGGCGGGGCAGGCGGTCATCGTCGACTCCGATCATCAGATTGAAGACGGCGTCTGGTTCGAGCCGACGCCCGGCCACACCCAGGGCCATGTCGCGATTCATCTCGAAAGCCGGGGCCAGCGCGCGGTGATGTGGGGCGACCTGCTCCACTCGCCGGTACAGTGCGCCTATCCGCACTGGTCCTATCGCCGCGACTGGGACGGCGCGATCTCGACCGAGTCGCGCCGCCGGGTGCTCGGGGCTTGCGCCGAGCATCGCCATCTGATTCTGTCCTCGCACTTTCCCGCGCCCTCGATCGGGCATATCCGGATCGAGGGAAGCGGATACTGGTTCGACCCGAGCGAGGCGATGTGATGGAGAAGGTTGCACTTGTCACCGGGGGTGCGAGCGGGATCGGCGAGGCTTCGGCGCGCATGTTTGCAGCGGACGGGTTCCATGTCGCGATCCTCGACCGCGATACCGAACGTGGCCCCGATGTTGTCCGCAGTATCGGCGATGCGGCGCATTTCTTTACCTGCGATGTCGGGGATCCGGAGGCGATTCAGACCGTTGTCGACGGGGTCGCGCGCGCGCTCGGCCGGATCGATGCCTGCGTCGCGGCGGCGGGGATCCTCGAGAACCCCTCGACAATCCTCGAGATGGACGCCGAGGCGCATGACCGGCTCTGGCAGATCAATTACAACGGCACGGTGCACACCTGCCGGGCTGTCGGCGAGGTGATGTCCCGGCAGGGATCTGGCGCAATGGTCACGCTCGGTTCGATCAACAGCTTCGTGGCCCTGCCGCTGGCGGCATACTGCCCGTCGAAAACCGCCATCCTGCGCCTGACCGAGATGCTGGCGGTCGAGCTTGGTCGCTTCGGGATTCGCGTGAACGGGGTCGCGCCGACCTATGTGATGACGCCCGCCATCAAGGCCCGGATTGCCTCGGGCGAGCGCGACCCGCAGGCGATCCGCGATTCCAACGCGCTCGGAATTCTCGTGGAGCCTGAGGACATCGCCTCGGTGATCCGCTTCCTCTGCTCCGACGCGGCACGCGCGATTTCGGGCCAGATGATCCCGGTCGATGCCGCACACATGGCGAAAACCCAGTACCATTCGTTCGCCGGCGGCGTCCCTTGGGGGAATTGAGTCCGCTCGCGTAACTTTGAGGGAGCTCATTTCGCTCAAGCAATAGAGCCGGGACGATTGGCATCTCGCGTTCAACGTGCGACACCCGAACCCGGTTCATTCGAGAGGTAACCCGGAGCATGCGCCCCAGACGGACTGCGACGCGAACGGCGCCTCTCTCGCTCGGGCAGGTCTGCGGCATCTGCGTGAGCGCCTGCCTGCGACTGCTGTTCGGCATCGCGGCCATCGCGCTTGTCGGTTGCGCTCTGCTCTACGCCCGCCTCCTCCAGGGGCCGATCGCGATACCGTTCGTCTCGGAAATCGTCTCCGAGCAGGTCAATGCCTATGAGCCGGACGCGAAACTCGATATCGGCGAGCTTGTCCTGTCATTGGGTGAGGGCAGCGAACCATCCGGCCTCCGCTTCCGGGATGTGCGGCTCGAGACGCTTTCCGACGGCCGCGTTCTCGAAGTGCCGAATCTCACGGCGTCATTCCATTTCTCCGATCTGATCCGCGGCGAGATCCAGCCGGTGCGGATCTCGCTGATCGGACCAACCGTCGCTGTGACGCGGCAACTGGACGGGCGTTTCGGCATCAGGATCGGCGACGGCACGACGATGCAGCCGCTCGGCGATGGATCGGCGCCATCTAGCGGTCGGGACGATCAGGAAGAAGACCAGCTCTCGGCACTGGTTGACGGGTTCGTCGGTGACGGGCCTTCGCTCGGCCTGCTCGAGAAGCTCGAGGCCGTGACGATCGTGCGGGCGCGTCTGACCTATGACGACCGCAGCGTGGACGAGGCCTGGACGTCGCGGTCGGCCGGGCTGACCATCACCCGCTATGACGGCGGCGCCCGTGCGATCCTGACGCTCGACGAGTTCTCCGACCAGGCGAGCGACCTCTCCCTGCGTGTGCTCGCCGACCGGCCCCGGGACCGTGGCACGACGCTCCTCTCGGCCCAGTTCGGGCGGGCCGATGCGCGCGAGATCGCGAGGCTCGCACCGGGTCTCGAATGGCTGCAACTCGTGCGCGGCGTCGTCGAGGGTCGCAGCACGGCGGAGATGTCGAACGACGGCACGATCCGCAACGTCTCTGGCGTGCTGGTCGCTGAAGACGGCACGGTGCTGTTGTCCGAGGCGCCGCTGGACTACCATTTCGCACGCCTGGTCTTCGAGGCCGACCCCGCGCGCCAGTCCCTCAAGATCGACGACTTCACCCTGACCTCGGATCGCATCTCGCTCCGCATAAACGGCGTCGCACAAATGCAGATCGAGGGCGATGGGACGCTCTCCGGCATCAGGACCCAGGTCAATCTCAGCGAGCTTTTCGCCAATCCCAAGGGCCGTTTCCCGGAACCGCTGAGGTTCGAGAACGGCTCGCTTCTTGCCGCATGGGATCGCGAGACGTCGAAAGTCGACATCGTGTCGGCCGATCTGACGCACAAGACGGCCGCCGTTTCGATGTCCGGACAGTTCCGCGAGCGCCGGGGCGCGTGGGACGGCGGGCTGCGCATCGGCATCGCCGAGATCACGATGCGCGACCTTCTGCGATTCTGGCCTGTCGACGCGGCAGTGAACGCGCGGACATGGATCGACGAGAACATCCTGGTCTCGAAGGTCACGGACGCGATCGCGCACCTTCGGCTGGGCGCGACCGAGAGCCTGAACATGGACTTCACCTTCAGCGATCTCGACTCGCGGTATCTCGGGCAGATGTCGCCGCTGAAGTCCTTGTCGGGAAAGGGAGCGCTCACGCTCGAAGACCTCGTGCTCGAGGTCGATGACGGGTATGTCACCCCGAAAGCCGGCCGGTCGCGGATCGCCCTCGGCGGCTCGCGGGTCGGGATCTACGGGTTCTCGGACCCGGTCACCGATACCGACATCCAGATTGCTGCCACGGGCGACGCGCGCTCGGTGCTCGCCCTGATCGATGAGCCGCCGCTGCGGCTTGCATCGAAGTTTGCAGCCGATCTCAGCACGCTGAACGGGAACTCACAGATCGATGTCGATGTGAAGTTCCCACTCGAACAGGACCTGCTGCTGGAACAGATCGACATCACGGCGACGGCCCGGATGACAGATGTGACCTACGATTACCCGGTCAACAACGGCACATCGCTCGCCGTGGCCGCCAACGAAATGCTGGTGACGGCCACGTCGGAACAGCTGAACATCACCGGGGCGACGACGATCGAGCAGCAACCGTTCGACCTGAGCTGGATTGAGACTTATGGCGGAGGGAAGTCCGGCAGTCTGATGACGCTGGATGGCCCGGTCACCGCGGACATCGCCGCAAATTTCGGATTGGACACACTCGGGATGGACGGGACGGCAGATGTCTCGTTGGCGATGGAGACGGTTGGCGATGCGACCCCGGTTCTGAAGATCGACGCCGATCTCAAGGAAGCCGGCATCGCCGTCGAGGACATCGACTGGAAAAACGAGATCGGCGAGGCGGGTCGCTTGCGGGTGGAAATCGGGATCGACTCGCCGGTCCAAATCGAAAATCTGCGTCTCGAGACCTCTGATCTGACCCTCGCGGGCAGCGTCCGTCTGAATGCCGAGGGGCAGTTTGCCGAAGCCGAGCTTTCGCGGCTGAAACTCGGACGGGCGCTCGATGCGCGCGCGACAATCACCAGCGACGCGACAGAGGGGCTGAGCCTCACTCTCACGGGACGGATGGTCAATCTCGAAGCCCTCAGGGAACGGTTTCCGGACGAAGGCACAGGCGAGAGCGAGACTTCGGCGACGCCGATCTCTGCGAAACTTGCGGTCGATACATTGGTTCTCAGGGATGACATAAAGCTCGCCTCGCCGACGGGCACATTCGAGCGTGGCCGGGACGGAGCGTTCTCGGCGCGTCTCGAGGGTGCACTGCAGTCGGCAGCGCCAGTTGTTGCGACGCTGACGCGAAACGCCCGGGGCGTCGGAAAGGTCGTGCTTGAGAGCGAAGATGCCGGACTTCTGTTGCGCGCGCTCGACCTCTACACCGACGCATCGGGCGGAAAGCTGTCCGTGACCGCGGACATAGACGAGGACTCCAACCTCGACGGCATCATGCGCATTCAGAATCTGAATGTCCGGTCCGAAGCGACCTTTCGCGATGTCATCCGCAGCGGAGGTTTCGATGACGGCGTCGAAGATGCTGTCGAGACAACCGGACTGGCGTTCCGCAAGATCTGGGTTCCGTTCGCGCTGCGCAACGGCTCGCTGGACCTGACGGACGCCATCGCCTCGGGCTCCGCGCTCGCGTTGAAGGTCAACGGATCGATTGACGAGGAAAGCGGCAATCTCGATCTGCGCGGTGTGATCTCGCCCGCCTACGGTCTGACCGGGGCGCTCAACGACGTGCCGCTGCTGGGCACGCTGCTGTCGGGCGGCGAAGGCGAAGGCATCATCGCGATGACATTCACGCTGAAGGGGCCGTCCGAGTCGCCCGAACTCTCCGTCAATCCTTTGTCCTTGCTGACACCCGGCTTTCTACGGGGGATTTTCTCCGGCGAAATCGTTGAGCCGTCGAAGGACTTTCAACAGCAGCTCACGCAACCGGAACAGTAATTCCCATCAAGGCGAACACGTCGCCGGGGGTCATGCCGGCCTCCCGATAGCTTCGAATCGCCCGCGCATCGTCCCGTTTCGCGAGTCTTTTGCCTGCTTCATCCCGGATAAGCCGGTGATGGCGATAGATCGGTGCGGGCAGGTCCAGCAGTTCTTGCAGAACGCGCTGGATGTGGGTCGCCTCGGCCAGATCGGATCCACGCGTGACATGCGTGACGCCCTGATGCGCGTCATCGACCACCACCGACAAGTGATAGGCGGGCACGCCGTCGCGCCTGACTATCACGATATCCCCGAGCTGTTCGAAGAGAACGCGGGCGCTGACCTGGGCCGGGAGGACGTCGCAACCATCGCCGGTGGAGACAATCGGGAGCCTCTCCACTGCGCTCTCACCGCCGAGATGCTCGATCGCCGCTGACAGGTTGAGGCGAACAGCCGATACCGATGAACCGTCCACCGCCGCCTGACGGCAGGTTCCCGGGTAAACCTGTTGCGCAACGCTGCCCTCCTGCGGTGCTGCCAGCGCCTCCTGAATGTCACGGCGGGTGCACGCGCATCGATAAAGCACGCCGAGCGCCCAGAGACGCGAGACAGCCTGATCATAGGCCGCCTGTCGCTCGGTTTGCCGGATGATCTCTCCGTCCCAGTCGAGGCCCAGCCACTGCAGATCCTCCTCGATCGCGTCGTAGTAGTCCGGCCGGACGCGCGAGGTATCGAGATCTTCCATGCGCAACAGGAATTGCCCTCCACCAGCTCTGGCGGATCGATGGCAAACCCACGCCGAGAAGGCGTGTCCCAGATGCAGATAGCCGGTCGGGCTGGGGGCGAAGCGTTCGACGATCATGTCGGACAGCCCTGTCGCAATGCCGGAGCGAAGTCAATTCGCCGCAATCGAGCGCTGGAATGTTGCAACGCAACATGATCTTGCATATTGTCGCTGCAACGCAGCATCACCGGGAGGTTGAGCATGACAAGCTTCGAGAAAGCATATGAGACGGCCTTCGAGCCCGCAAAGCAGGCCTTCGACTTTTGGGTGAGCTTTTTCCCGACTGCGCCGCTGTTCGGCGTTCCCTGGCGCTTCGAGGGGCTGGCGAACACCATGACGCCGCAGATGATGTTCTCATTCGAGCACATGACGGGCGAGCCAACCGCCTACAAGGACGTCACGCCGACCGAGACGCCGGCGTCGGAGCCGGTTGCGGTCGTGCCTGCCGCAGAGGTTTTGCCTGAAGAGATCGAACAGGAGCCCCTTGATGCGCCGGATGGTCTGTTCTCGGAGGCCCCGGAAGACATCGACGATCTGACGATGATCAAGGGTGTCGGCCCGGGCCTGCAGACGCAGCTTCACAATCTGGGCGTCTACAAGTTCTCGCAGCTTGCCGCGTTCGACGATGGTGCGCTCGCGTGGCTGGACGAAAACCTGATGACCGTCAAAGGCCGCTGCATCCGTGACGACTGGGTCGGACAGGCCAAGACCCTGATCGGCTGATTGCAGCCGCCCGCCCGGGCGTGGCGCTGCCGGTCAACCGGCGGCGCTGATGATCTGGGCGAAATCCACGGCCTTGAGCGAGGCTCCACCGACCAGACCGCCGTCGACATTGTCGATCGCGAAAATCTCTGCGGCGTTGCCTGGCTTGACTGATCCGCCGTAGAGGACCCTCAGGTCGTTCGATTCTTCCCCCACAAGAGACGAGAGCGTCTCCCGTATATCGCCGTGCATCTCGGCAATGTCCTCGGGCGAGGGCACGCGCCCTGTTCCGATGGCCCAGACCGGCTCATACGCCACCACGGTGTTGGCCGCGGTCGCGCCATCGGGGAGTGACCCCCGGATCTGGCTACGCACGATCTCGAGAGCCTGACCGGCATCGCGCTCCGCCTCGGTCTCGCCGACACAGATGATCGCCAGAAGCCCGGCCCGCCACGCAGCCTCGGCCTTGGTCCGCACTGTCTCGTCGGTCTCTGCATGATCCTGGCGGCGCTCGGAGTGCCCGACGATCACCGCTGAAGCTCCCGCATCCTTCAGCATCTCGGCAGAGAGATCGCCCGTATGCGCACCGCTGGGGGCCGGATGGCAATCCTGAGCGCCGATCGCAATCGAACTCCCGGCCGCAGCGGCTGAGAACCCGGAGATCAGCGTCGCGGGCGGGCACAGAATGACATCGCAGTCAAAATTCAGATTTGTCAGCGATTTCAATTCGGCGACCGATGCCGAGAGGCCGTTCATCTTCCAGTTTCCCGCGGCAATTTTCCGGCGCGTCATCGAATCCCCCAGACATCAGGTTGCGTCGCGCGGCAGTTCTAGCCGAACCGGCCCGCACCGCAACAACCGACTTCAGTCCCTGGATTTACGGGACGCCTTGCGCGCCTTCGCAGCGCGTTTGCGGGCAGCGGCCTGCTCGGCCGGAACGAGGGACTTGCGCGCCCAGGCGACGGCCTCCTCGGGGTCATCCATCGCGGCGTCCGGCAGGGTCCAGTACGGCATCGAAACCGGTCCACGCGTTTTGTTCTCGTAGACCCACTGCTCGGAGCCCGCAGCTTCGTATTCCGGGCCGAGATCCTCGTCGCCGCGCATCAGGATCGCCTCGGACCCGAAGAGAATGGCGAAGCAGGCATCGCCCAGATAAAGGCCCGCGCCACCGAACATGCGTTTGATCTGCACCGGGCCGAGGCCGGAAAAATGATCCAGCACGAATTCGCGGAACTCCGGGGACAGCGCCATCACCCGGCTCCGAAGAAGTCCCAGGCGGTCCAGAGGCTGGCGCCGAGCACCAGCACGGTGCCGACGGCGAACCAGACCGGCGAGGTCGGTGTGTTGACGGGCAGGAAGGTGATCGCCGTATCGCGCTCGGGCACGATCGAGATCTGGACAAGGGCGTCGCCGTCGATCTCGACCTCGCCCGCGAGATCCCTGACGTTCAGCACCGGCGCGTCCTTCGATCCGGTCTCGACCTCGACGCGACCGGCGGGCTCGCCCTGCAGGGTCGTCGCCCGGAAGCGGACCAGCGGGACTTCGCGGTCGACGGTCAGGATGCAGGTGCGTTCGCCGGCGCGCGCCAGTTGCGTTGTCGGGCGCCTGAGACGCCGCCAGCGCATCACATGCCTTCGAACTTGATCGATTCCCCGCAGCCGCAGGCTTCGGTGACGTTGGGGTTGTTGAACACGAAGCCGCTCTCGAGCAGCGAGGTCTGGTAGTCGATCTCGGTGCCGAACAGGAACATCTGCGCCATCGGAGCGATCATTACCCGGGCGCCCTCCTTCTCGACGACCGCGTCATGGTCGGAGATTTCGGTGGCGTGCTCCATGGTGTATTCCATGCCCGCGCAGCCGCCCTTCTTCACGCCGATGCGCAGGCCTTTGACGTCAGTGCCGTCCATGAGCTTGTTGATCCGCTTGATGGCAGCCGGCGTGAGCGTGACCGGATCTTTCCCGGGTATGCCGAACATTCAGACCTCCACTCGCCTCAGAATTGTTCCACGTGAAACACTTAACAGATTGTTAATTCAGATAAATCCGAGTTCCAGCCGGGCGACGTCCGACAGCATTTCCATGCCCCAGGGCGGCTCCCAGACGAGTTGCACATCGACCGTCTTCACACCGGGCAGCGGTTCGACCGCGTCGGCGACCCAGCCCGGCATCTCACCGGCGACGGGGCAACCCGGTGCCGTGAGCGACATGTCGATATCGACTTCGCCTTCGTCCGAGATCCGGATCGAATAGATCAGCCCGAGCTCGAAGATGTTGACCGGGATCTCGGGATCGTGGACCGAACGGCAGGCATCACAGACCGCCTCGTACAGCGGATGCTCCGTCGACGACGGCTTTATGATCGGCTCTGCCGTGGTCTGATCGGTCGGTGTCTGGTCGGTCATGCTCGATCTCACGCTAGGTCTGTCTCCCATATAGCGTGGCGTTGCACGTTTTGAAATGGGCGAGGGCGTGGACTCATAAGGTCTCAGGTGCTCCGGATGCGCTGAGGATGACCGTCCCGGCGCTCCGGCGAAATTGTGACGTTGGCTAACCACTAATGGATGGACGGGCGCACCGTACGGTTCTGCCCATGGCAGGCTGGCCTGGCCTGACAATCCAGAAAAAAGCTTCGGGGAGTTTGCAGATGTTCCAATTCGGATTCGTGAATGCCGCCAGGGCGGCAGCGCTCGCCGCGACAATTGCCTTGCCCACTCAGGCCGATGCACTCGACATGGCGAAAGCGAGTACGGCAGAGCGCATGACCTATCACCGGGGCATAGATACCGCCGTCTGGGCCATGCCCCTGATGAACTTCAAGTTCTATCGCGACGCACTCGCCGATGCCGGTGTCGGCCCCAACGATGTCGGCTTTTTCTCGCAGCTTCAGGACTGGCGTTTCCAGACGGCAACCCCGAACAACACCACGCCGTACATTATGACCTATTGGACAATCGAGGACGGGCCGGTTGTCGTCGAGATGCCACCGTCTGTAGAAGGCATCGGAATTTTTGGGACGATCATGGATGCTTGGCAGCGTCCGTTGGATGACGTTGGTGCCGTCGGACGGGACCGCGGACGCGGGGCACAGTACCTTCTGGTTCCGCCTGGCTATGATGGACCGCTGCTGCCAAATGCGACGGTCTATGAACAGGCTACCAACTTTGGCTTCGCAGTTCTGCGGCCGATCATGGCTGGTGGCGCGACTGAGGAGAATCTGGCGAAGGCCGCGGCGCTGACAAAAGAGATCAAGATCTATCCGCTGGAGGAAGCCGACAACCCTACGAGCAATTATGTCGATCTCTACGGTAAATTGCTCGAGATGACGCCAAAGATGGACGGCGGTATCTTTGGCCATATCCACGAGATGATCGGGGAAGAGGTCGTGCTGGACCGCGATCTCGCCATGATGGGCCTGCTTTCGCGCATCGGCATCGAGCGTGGTGAGCCCTTTGAGCCCGGTGCCGAACTTCAGGCCATCTACGACGCCGCTGGTCCCGAGGCGCTGCAATACATGATCGATGAATACCACCGCGTTCTGAACCCGTTCGTGTTCGAAGGCAAACGGTGGTCGGCCCTTGTTCCCGACGGCTCGCGCGAAACCGAGTGGAGCTATGAGTACCCGTCTTATTACGACTATCACGCCCGCGGCGCGCTCTACTACGCGATCATAACGAGCGTGAAGAACTATGGATCGGCCACCTACTATCTGGACCTGGCGGAGACGCCGGATGGAGAATGGCTGGACGGTGGCCGGAACTACAAGCTCACGATGCCGCCGAATGTCCCCGTGCGCGACTTCTGGGCAATCACGACCTACGATCTGGAGACCGCTTCCTACCTGCGCGACCTCACGCCCAGCAGCATTGATTCGACGATGTCAGACGTCGTGGCGAACGCCGACGGCTCGGTCGATATCTATTTCGGTCCGAAGGCGCCGGAGGGACAGGAAAGCAACTGGTTGCCCACCGACCCGGACCGCCGCTTTTTCCTGCTCGCGCGGTTCTATGGGCCGGAGCCGGGCCTTTTCGATGGGAGCTTTCAGCTGAACGACATGGAGCGGATGGACTGAGGTCAGGGGCTCTGCTCCTTATCGGCGGTTGCCCGGGCAATTCACTCGAGGTGCCTGGGCTCCGCCGCTTCCAGGACGGCCGGTCGTTCAGCCCGGCCGAACGTCATGCCAGAGATCTTGCGTAGCCGTTCATGCGTACACCGCCTAGAACGGCGCGATGAGCGAACGATTCGAATTCTCCATCCACGCACGGGACGGCAAGGCGCGCACGGGTCGGATCACCACGACGCGGGGCGAGATCCGCACGCCTGCGTTCATGCCGGTCGGAACCGCGGCGACCGTCAAGGCGATGTTGCCGGACAGTGTGGCGGCGACAGGCGCCGACATTCTGCTGGGAAACACCTATCACCTGATGCTGCGGCCGGGCTCGGACCGGATTGCGCGGCTGGGCGGGCTGCACAAGTTCATGAATTGGGGCGGGCCGATCCTGACGGACTCGGGCGGATTTCAGGTCATGAGCCTGACGGATCTGCGCAAGATGACCGAGGAGGGGGTCGAGTTCGCCAGCCATATCGACGGCTCGCGCCACATGCTGAGCCCTGAGACGTCGATGAAGATCCAGCGCGATCTCGGCTCGGACATCGTGATGTGTTTCGACGAATGCACGCCATATCCGGTCGAGAGGGATGCGGCAGCGACGTCGATGCAGTTGTCGATGCGCTGGGCGCGACGCTCGCGCGATGCTTTCGGCGATCGCCCGGGTCACGCGCTGTTCGGCATCCAGCAGGGCTCGGTCTGGGAAGATCTGCGTGGCGAGAGCGCCGAGAAGCTGACCAAAATCGGGTTCGACGGCTACGCGATCGGCGGGCTCGCGGTGGGCGAGGGGCAGGCGGAGATGTTCCGCGTGCTCGACTTCGCGCCGGGGCAGTTGCCGGACGACAAGCCGCGATACCTGATGGGCGTCGGCAAGCCGGACGACATCGTCGGAGCGGTGCAGCGCGGGATCGACATGTTCGATTGCGTTCTGCCGTCGCGATCGGGCCGCACCGGGCAGGCGTTCACGCGCCGCGGCGTCGTCAACATGAAGAATGCGCGTCATCAGGACGATCCGCGTCCGCTGGATGAGGACTGCCTGTGCCCGTGCTGCTCGTCCTACAGCCGGGCCTATCTGCACCATGTCTTCCGCGCCAAGGAGATCATCTCGTCGATGTTGCTGACCTGGCACAACCTGCATTATTATCAGGAACTGATGGCGGGGCTGCGGGCGGCGATTGCCGACGGATGCCTGAGCGCATTCGTTGAACGCTTCGAGCGCCAGAGGGCGATGGGCGACATTAACCCGCTGTAGAACCCTCATGAGCAGGCTGGACCTGTGCCGATGCAACGGTCATACAGACGGCACAGATGCGACGCGAGGTCATATGAGCCTTTTGACTGAGTTCTTTACCTGGTGGAACGGCCAGACCATCGGCACGCGCCTGTTCACCGCGCGCAATGGCGAGCTTGTGGGCGAGGACGACGCTGGCAACAAGTTCTACCAGACGCGCGACGGCAAGCGCCGCTGGGTGATCTACAACGGCGAGGCCGAGGCGAGTGCGGTTTCACCGGACTGGCACGGCTGGCTGCATCACACGTTCGCGCAACCGCCCGAGGATGGCGAACTGCCGAGGAAGGACTGGGAGAAGGACCACAAGCCCAACCTGACCGGAACAGCGCTTGCCTACCGCCCGCCCGGCAGCGTCCTGACGCCGGAGACGCGGCCGCGTGCCGGTGGCGACTACGAAGCCTGGTCCCCGGAGTAGCGCGATGGCCAGCAATGCAGCAGAAACCCTGATCGGCGCGGTGGTCCTGGCGGTTGCCGGCGGCTTCCTTGTCTACGCCGCGAACACGGCGGACGTGTCCGTCGGCGGCGGCGGATACGCGCTGAAAGCCGAGTTCCGCAAGGCCGAGGGGCTGAGCCTGGGCGGAACCGTGCAGATCTCGGGTGTCAAGGTGGGTTCGATCACCTCAATCGACCTGAACCCGGAGACCTTCCGGGCCGCGGTCGCGATGTCGATCCGCAAGGACGTCAAGATCCCGGAGGATTCAGTGGCGAAGATCGCCTCCGAGGGCCTGCTCGGCGGGAACTTCATTTCCGTCGATCCCGGCGGATCAGATTTCATGCTGGAAGACGGTGCCGAGTTCGAGTTCACGCAAGGCTCGATCAACCTGATCGATCTCGTCGTGAAGTTCGGGCAGGGCTCGGAGTAGCCTCCCAATGCCCCGATTGCGCCATCCCTTGCTCTGTGCCGCCATCGTGGCGGTGGCGGGCACGGCTGGCGCGCCCGTAGCACAGGAAGTCCTGCCACAGGTCGACGAGACCCGGGTGATCATCCCGCGGGCGAAGATCGTCCGGATCGACGAGACGCCGGCCGAACAGGTCGAAACCGAGACCGAGGCCGACGATACGGGCGAGACCCAGGTGCCGGTCATCGGCTCGACCTTCGAGACCTCGCCGCTCGCGCCCATCGGAGAGGAAGAGCCCGAAAATCCGCTTGACGACCTGACCGCGGGAGCCGTCGGAACCGGCGCGATTTTCTCGGTGCCGGAGGATCAGTTGGCGTTGCAGACCGATCCGACGCTGGGCGAGACCGGTTTGTCGCCCGAGGACGAGGAGGAGCCAACGCGCGTGCGCGTCATCTCGCCGGGGCGGACAGACCGGGATTATCGCGATGGCACGGGCATTCTGACCCCGGAAGAACAGGAGTCCGACGAGGGCACCGAGGAGCAGGACGGAAGGCCGCAATGGCTGCGCCAGCGCACCCGGCGCTTCAAGGTCGCGCCGAAGGGCGACGAGACGCTCGACACCGATCGGAGCTTCGCGATCCCGATTGCCTCAATAGACACCGAGATCAAGACCGGAGCGCGCCTGCGCCAGCTCGACAAGATGACCGGCCAGACGGTGACGTTCGAGTTGCTTGCCGGTGAGACGCGGCAAGTGGATCGGCTCGTCGTGCGGCTGGATGCCTGTCGCTCGCCCGAGACCAATGCGTCGCACGGCGTCATGGCATTTCTGAGCGTGCGCGACACCCGCAATACCGAGGGCGAGCCGGACTTCACGGGCTGGATGTTCGCGGAAAGCCCGGCGCTCTCAGCGCTCGACCACCCGCGCTACGATCTCTGGGTGATCAGTTGTACGACATCCGCGGGCGATGTGTCGGCGGTCAGCGAATAGAAGTTGCCCCGCCGCGACAAGGCCCGTTCGAGCAGTTCGTGATAGTGCGCGCGCGGGACGAGGCGCGCACCCATCGTTTCGAGATGCTGCGTCGTGAATTGCGTGTCGAGCAGCGTGAAGCCGCCGGCGCGCATCCGCGCCACCAGCCAGGCCAGCGCGATCTTCGAGCCGTCGCGCATCTCGCTGAACATGCTCTCGCCGAAGAACGCCGCGCCGAGCCGCAGACCGTAGAGCCCGCCCGCGAGATTGCCGTCCTGCCAGACCTCGACCGAATGGGCGTATCCCATATGATGCAGCCGGATGAACAGGTCGCGGATCTGCGCGTTGATCCAGGTCTCGGGACGGTCGGCGCAGGCATCGAGAACCTGGGTGAAGGCGGTGTCGATCCGAACCCGGTAATCCGCCCGCAAAAGCCGCTTCTTCAGGCTGCGTGACAGATGGAAGCCGCTGAGGGGTAGAATCCCGCGCTTGCGCGGATCGACCCAGTAGACCGCGTCCGCATCGGCGCTGTCCGACATCGGGAACACGCCGGCCCCGTAGGCCCGCAAGACGAGCTCGGGCGTCAGTTCCAGATCGTCTGGTTCGGTGTCCTTCATGGACGCAGTCTAACCCGCAAAAACCTTAACTTCACGACAGCCCGGAGGTCCGGGCGGCTCGGCATCAGATGCCTCAATCGTCCCAAGTGTCCAGCCATTCCTCGAGCCAGTGGATATTGTAGTCGCCGGCGGCGAGATCCTCGTTCTCGAGCAGGGCTTCGAACAGCGGCAGGGTCGTGTCGATGCCGCCGATGATGACCTCGCCGAGCGCGCGGCGCAGACGCATCAGGCAGTCGACCCGGTCGGCGCCCGAGACGATGAGCTTGCCGATCAGGCTGTCGTAGTTCGGCGGCACGCGGTATCCGGCGTAGATGTGCGAGTCCATCCGTACGCCGAGACCGCCCGGTGCGTGATAGGTCGAGATCAGGCCCGGGGCGGGCGTGAAGGACGGGATCGACTCGGCGTTGATCCGGCACTCGATCGCGTGGCCGCGCGGGACGAGATCGTCCTGGCGGAAACTGAGGGGGAGCCCGGTCGCGATGCGGATCTGCTCGCGGACGAGATCGACGCCGTAGATTGTCTCGGTGACGGGGTGTTCGACCTGCAGCCGGGTGTTCATCTCGATGAAATAGAACTCACCGTTCTCGTAGAGGAATTCGATGGTGCCGACGCCGCGATAGCCCATTTCGCGGATCGCGTCGGCGCAGATCTTGCCGATGCGCGCGCGCGTCTCGTCGTCGATCACCGGCGAGGGCGCTTCCTCGAAGACCTTCTGGTGGCGGCGCTGCAGCGAGCAGTCGCGCTCGCCGAGATGGCAGGCATTGCCGTGCGTGTCGGCAATCACCTGAACCTCGATATGGCGCGGCGTGCCGAGGTATTTTTCGAGATAAACCGCGTCATCGCCGAAAGCGGCCTTGGCCTCGGCACGGGCAGAGGTGAAGGCGTGCGCGAGATCGTCCTCGGTCGGTGCGACCTTCATCCCGCGTCCGCCGCCGCCCGCTGCGGCCTTCACGAGAACCGGATAACCGATATCGGCCGCGACCCGGCGTGCGTCGTCGATGTCAGCGACACCGCCATCGGAGCCAGGCACGCAGGGCACGCCGAGGCGCCGCATGGTCTCCTTCGCGGCGATCTTGTCGCCCATGACCCGGATGTGGTCGGCCGTCGGACCGATGAAGGCGAGGCCGCTTTCCTCGACGATCTCGGCAAAGCCCGCGTTCTCCGAGAGAAAACCGTAGCCCGGATGCACCGCCTCGGCGCCGGTGATCTCGCAGGCGGTCAGGATCGACGGCTGGTTGAGATAGCTCTGCATCGACGCCGGAGGGCCGACACAGACGCTCTGATCCGCCAGCCTCACGTGCATCGCGCCGGCATCGACCGTCGAGTGGATCGCCACGGTCGAGATGCCCATTTCCCGTGCGGCCCGGATGACGCGAAGCGCGATCTCTCCGCGATTTGCGATCAGGATTTTCTTGAACATGTGGTCTGACCCGATGGCTACTCGATGATCACGAGAGGCTCGCCAAATTCGACGGGCTCGGCATTCTCCACCAGAATTGTCCGAACCTTGCCGGAACGCGGGGCCGGGATCGAATTCATGGTTTTCATCGCTTCGATGATCAGGATCGTCTCGCCCTCGCTCACGTCGTCTCCGGGGGCGACGAAGTTCTCCGCACCGGGTTCCGGCGCGAGATAGACGGTGCCGACCATCGGTGCGGTCACGGCATTGGTGAGATCGGGGCCGTTCGAAACCTCGGCAGGCGGCGGCGCTGCGGGTGCGGCAACCGGTGTGGGCGCCACGGCGACGGGGGTTGCGACCGGAATGCTGGCATGTTGAACGGGAACGCCCGAGGCGCGCGACAGCCGGACCTTCAAGTCATCGTCTTCGCCGTATCCGCGCTCGACCTCGATCTCCGACAGGTCCGAGTTCTTCAGAAGATCCGCGAGAGCCTGAATAAATGCTATGTCCTGTTCGGTGCTGTTGCTCAACTGCTTCGGGCTCCCCAATACGTCGGATTCCGTCGGCCTGTTCGCTTTGAGTCGCAGCTTGTGTGGCCGTGCGTTTTGAGGCGCTTATAAGCAAAATGCATTCAGGGTCAAAGAAATGCGGTGGATCTGAGCGTTATTCACGCATCGTTCAATGCAGTGAAACTGGTTTGTCGAGGCATCTGAAGTGCAGCCGGTCGGCCTATCGAGCATCGGCCTGATCGGCGCCTGTTGCTGCTGCCGTTCCGCCTGCCGATCCTTCCACTCTCAGCCTTGAAACATGCCATCCACCGCGAGACGCACGGCCACCTGAAGGGCCGCGTTCGCCCTTCAGGAAGCCGATTCACTTAACGGATCTTACCCCGTCGGATCAGCTGCGTTCCGCGCGCGCGTCCTGGATCGCGCTGAGCAGGTCGTCGACGGGCAGGTACCCGCGGATGACCTCGTTTCCGATGATGAACGCAGGCGTGCCTTGCAGGTTCAGCGCCTGTGCGAGCGTGTAATTGCTCTGCAGCCGGGCTTCGATCTCCGGGCTGCCGGCGCGCGACTTCAACTCGGGGATGTCATAGCCGACGCCGCTGGCGATCTTGTAAGCGACCTGCTCGGTGAGGTTGCCGTTGTAAGACATCAGGGCATCGTTGAGTTCTTCGTATTTTGACTGATCGAGATCCAGGGCTGCGAGGGCCATCCGCCCGGCCGCGACCGAGTCCGGGCCGAGGATCGGAAATTCCTTCACGATGAGCCGCACGTTGGGGTCCCGGTCCAGCACTTCGAGGACTTCCGGGTGTGCCCGTTTGCAGAAACCGCAGCGATAGTCGAGAAACTCGACGAGCGTGATATCGCCGTCGGGATTGCCGCCAACGAACGAATGGCCGTCGTTGAAGATCGCCTCGGCATGCGTGGCGACGAGATCGCGATCGGCTTGCTGCGCCGCCATGTTGCGCCGCTGCTCGAGAATCTGGATCGCGTCGAAGATGACCTCGGGGTTCTGCAGCAGATAGTTGCGCACTTCGTTGCGGAACGCCGCCCGCTCCGACTCGGACATGTTCGAGAAATCCAGATCGGCCGCATGTGACGCTGGCGCGATCAGGGTTGCGGCGGCGAACGCCAGCGACATCAGAGTGAAGCGCATGCCAAATTAGCCCCCGTCCTATTCATTGCTCGTGTCCAGCTTCAGAATGTCCTGCGCCCTGAGCCAGCCCGGCGAACCATTTGGCAGTATAGCTGCGGCCCGGCGCGCGAGCGATACTGCATTCTTCACATTCCCGACAAGCGAATATCGCTCGGCGGTTGCAAGCGTTGCCATGCCGGTATCGCCCGCGCGCTCGTAGGCCGTTGCGAGATCGCGCAGGACCGATGCGTCGGCGAGGTCGTCGGCACGGGCATCCTGCAGCACGATCAGGGCCTCTGCATCCGCGGCGGGTGTGCGCAATTGCAGCAGGGATCGCCCGAGCCCCGCCTTGATCAGCGGCTCATTCGGGACAAGCTCGGAGGCGCGCCGATAGTAGGGCAACGCCTGACCGGCTCGACCGGATTCGAGAAGAATCTGCCCCTTGAGCTCAAGGTAGAAGGCATCGTTCGGACGGATTGCCAGCAACCGATCCATGGCCGCGACCGCGCCGACCGGATCGGGGACCCGGTGAAGTGCCACGGCCTTTTCCTGAAGCGTGAATTCGGTTTCCGGCACCTCCGCAAGCCTGTCGAGAACCCGTTCCGGACTCAGCAGAAAGCCCTTCAGCTTCGCCTGCATGCGGGCAAACCAGTAATCCCGGTTCTCGTCCTTCGGGTAGCTTGCCTTGCGCCGTTCCATCACCCGCCGCTCGAGCAGGGACACCCGTTCGGTCCCCAACGGGTGCGTCAGCACGTACGGGTCGAGATTGCCGACCGAAAGGACCTCCTGACCACGAAAGCGCTCGATCACGCGCAGCAGGCCGATCGGGTCGATCCCCGCACGGGTGAGATAGGAAATTCCGGCCTGATCAGCCGATGCTTCCTCAGCCCGGTTGAACTTGAGGAGCGAGCGCTGGATGACGCTCTGCGAGCCCGCCGCCAGCGCGGTACCGGCATCGCCGCCGCCCGCGACGCCCGCCGCGATTCCCAGGAGCAGACCGATCAGGGCGGGGCCCTGGGCATTGCGCAGGTTGATCGCGCGGCGTGCCTCGTGCCCTCCGGCGATGTGCCCGGCTTCGTGTGCGATCACGCCGAGCACTTCCTCCGGCGTGTCGAGATCCATCAGAAGACCGGTGTGGAGGAAGATGTTTCGACCGCCCGTAACGAAGGCGTTCAGGCGCCGGTCATTGATGATGTAGAGGTTGACGGTCGACGGCGCGAGACCTGCCGCCTGAAAGATCGGCGCCGACATGCGCTGCAGCGTGCGCTCGATCTCGGCGTCACGGATGAGAGAGCGGGCCTCGGATGGGCTCGCGGTGATGACCGCAACACATACGCAGAGCGTCGAAAGGACCGACCTGATTGTTCGCACGTGGCGCGCTCCCGTCTTTCAACTTGGACCGAATGTGATACGGACGAACGCGAGCATACCGTTCTCGAACCCAAGGGCAATCACTGTGCAGACGTCAAAACGCAGCAAGATATCACCTTTTCTCGTGATGGACGTGATGGAGGACGCCCGCCGCCTGGAAGCAGATGGGCGCGATCTCGTCCACATGGAAGTGGGACAACCCGGCACGCCTGCGCCGAAGGCTGCGCTTGAGCGTCTTGCTGCGGAGATTTCCAGCGGCGCACCAATGGGTTACACGGTCGCGCTGGGATTGCCGGAACTGCGCCAGGGGATCGCGGATCTCTATCGGCGTCGCCATGGCCTTGATCTCGATCCGGAGCGCGTGGTGATCACGTCCGGGTCTTCATGCGCGTTTATCCTGGCATTTCTGGCGCTGTTTGATGCCGGTGACCGGGTGGCCCTCGCCGACCCGGGCTATCCTGCGTATCGGAACATTCTGCGGGCACTCGACCTCGAGGTCGTGCGGATCGAGGCTTCGCTCGAGACGGGCTTTCAACCCGTGCCGCAAACGCTTGATAAGGCTGATAAAACGCACGGTCTGCTCGTGGCCAGCCCGGCCAATCCGACCGGGACGATGCTTTCGCGTGCCGAGCTGCAATCGCTGATCGACTGGAGCGCGGAACGCGAGGTCTCGTTCATCTCGGACGAGATCTACCACGGTTTGACCTATGGCACAGATGCGGTTTCGGCCCTGGAACTCAGCGACGACGTCGTGGTGATCAACAGCTTTGCCAAGTATTTCTCCATGACCGGCTGGCGGATCGGCTGGATGGTGGTGCCCCCGGACATGGTCCGCACGATCGAGAATCTCAGCCAGAACCTGTTCATCTGCCCGAGCCATGCGAGCCAGATCGCCGCGCTTGGTGCGCTTGAGGCAACCGAGGAGTTGGAGGGCCACCGCGCCGTCTACGCGCGCAACCGGGAACGTCTGATGACTGCGTTGCCAAAGCTGGGATTTCGCGACATCGCGCCGACGGACGGAGCATTCTACGTCTATGCGGATATCTCCGAGCTTTCGAACGACAGCAGGGATTTCTCGGCCCGGTTGCTGCGCGAGGGGGGTGTCGCCGCGACCATGGGACTGGATTTCGATCCGGTGCGTGGACACCGGACGATGCGCTTCAGCTTCGCCCGGACGGAGAGCGAGATCGAGGAGGGCATCCGGCGCATCGACAAGTTCCTGAACGGCTGAGGCAGTGAGCTTGCGCCGTTGAGTGGCACGGTTCCGTATGCGCCAAGTCGAATCGCGATACGCTGAGCCGGTTTCGGCGGGCACTTCGCAAGCCGAACCTGTAGCATCTGTTACTGACAGATAATCCGCGCTCGATAGTCTACACATTCGTCACCCGGGGAAAGAGGCCCGGATCGCAACGGTCTCTTGCGGTGGCGGAAAATTGGAGGAGCGAATGTCTGACGACAAGATGACTGAATTGAGCGCCGAGGATCTCGATATGGCCGTTGGGGGCGCCGGCAAGGCGCAGGTCGCGGGTGCCAAGGGCGAGCAAAAGATCAAGGCCGAACAGAACCGGAAGTCGCCGGACGCGAAGGATGAAGAGCGCCGGAAGATGAGCGCACCGGACCTTATGAAGGAAGAACTCAAGAAGTAAGCGCTGTGCGCTTCCTGCTGATCTCGCGGGACGAACTCGTCGAGACCAACGAGGCGTTCCGGGAGGCCTGTGCTGCAAGGAGGATCGCGCTTACGATCCTTGAGGCGGGTTCTGCCGGAACGTCCGATCTGGGCGTTCCCGGCGAGCGCGCAATCTACACGGCCGCGGCCGACCGGGCGTCCGGGCTTCTGGAGACGCTGATCGCGCGTCCGGGCGATGCGCTGCTGCACGATCCCGACTTCGTCTACCAGCACCAGCCAATCGTGCTTCGAAAGAACGGCGTGCCTATGGCGCGGGCCGTCTACATTCCCGATCCGGATCTGCTTGCGTCACAGGCCGACTGGCTGGGCGGTTACCCGGTCGTCGTCAAGCGTCCCGGCACGGAGGGCGGTGCCGGGGTGTCGCTCGCCCATGAACTTCCGGAATTGCAGACGGCTCTGGAAGATTGCCCGGGCGCGATGCTCGAAGAATTCACTCCGCACGTCCGTGGGTGGCGCGCGACGGTTCTGGGCGATGAGGCATTGGCGATGACCGCAACGCGCCCTGCGGAGGGTGACTTTCGGACAAATGCGCCGGGCCATAGCGCCGATCCGGATGCCACAGTTCCGGATGGCCTTGCCGATCTGGCGATCCGCGCGGTGACGGCGTTGCGGCTGCGGTTCGGCGGCGTCGACATCCTCGAAGGAGCGGACGGCGCGCTGACCCTGACCGAAGTGAACTTCCCGTGCTTCTTCGCCGACCAGCAGACTCAGACCGGCGTGGATATCGCCGGGTCGATTGTCGATTACCTTGCCGCGAGGGTTGGCCTCACTGCCTGAAACGGACTGAGAGCCGCCGGTTCAGCGGCCAAGCGACCACCAGCCACGCCGCTTCGGCTTCGCGGGTTCCTCCGGCTCTGCGGCGACCGGTTCCAGAACCGGCTCTGCATCGGGCTCAGCCTCCGGCGCCGAGTCCGGTTCGTCGCCGCTTTCATCGACAGTTTCCGCTTCGGGTGCTTCCGGTTCGGCTTCTTCGGCGAATTCGGGTGAAGCAGCCTCTTCTGGTGCGGCGGGCTCTTCGGCGGTCACCTCCGATTGCTCAGTCTCGATGTCAGCAGCGTCCGCGTCTGTGGAGAGATCTGCTGCGTCCAATTCCGCGGACGACACGTCCAGAGGCTCCTGACCTTCAGCGACCGTTTCGGTCGCCTCGGGTGCGTCGGTCCTGGGTACCGTGGCTTGCTCGCCAGCTTCAACACCTTCGGGGTCGACAACCTCCATTCCATTGGGCTCGCCGCTCTCGTTCGCTGAGGCATCCTCTGACCCGCGCCGGTTGCGTCCGCCGCGGCGGCGGCGTCCTCCACGACGTGACCGGCGCCGCCGATCACCGTCCTCGCCGTTGTCGTCCTCGGCAGCGTCCTCGCTGTCGGAGGTCTGCGAATCCGCTTCCTGGATCGAGTCGTCCGACTGTTCGTCGCCACGCCGCCGTCGCCCGCCACGCTTGCCGCGCCGACGGCGATTCTTTCCGTCCTCATCGCGCCCGGTCTCGGCGCCCTCGGTCTCGTCCACGAGGTCTTCATCCGAGACGACCGAGGACGAGGTGACGACATCAGACTGCCGGACCGGTCTGGTGGTCTGCGACTTCGACCGTTCGATCTCGTAATTCGGGCTGTTCAGGAGCGGATCGGCGAGAATAGCGACCGAAACCCCGTGCCGTTCCTCGATCTGCGCCAGTGTTTCGCGCTTCTGGTTGATCAGGTAGTTCGCGATCGCGACGGGAACCTTGATCGTGATCTGATTGGCGCGGCTGCGCACGCCTTCTTCTTCGATCTCGCGCAGGATCGAAAGCGTAAGGTTCTCTTCCGAGCGGATCAGGCCAGTGCCCATGCAGTGCGGGCAGGGCTGCGTCGTTGCCTCGAGCATTCCCGGCCGCAAGCGCTGGCGCGACATCTCCATCAGGCCGAACGCCGAGATCCGTCCAACCTGAATTCGCGCACGATCGGTCTTGAGGCGGTCCTTCATGCGTTTCTCGACGGCCCGGTTGTTCCGGTTTTCATCCATGTCGATGAAGTCGATGACAATCAGCCCGGCGAGATCGCGCAGACGGAGCTGTCGGGCGACCTCGTCACAGGCCTCGAGGTTTGTCTGAAGCGCCGTATCCTCGATCGAACCCTGCTTGGTGGCGCGGCCCGAGTTGACGTCGATCGCTACCAGCGCCTCGGTCACGCCGATCACGATGTACCCGCCCGATTTGAGCTGGACGGTCGGATTGAACATGCCGTTCAGGTAGCTTTCGACCTGGTAGCGGCTGAACAGCGGGATCGGATCGGCGTAGGGCTGCACGTTCTTGGCGTGCGAGGGCATGAGCATCTTCATGTACTCTTTGGCCTCGCGGTAGCCGTGCTCGCCTTCGACCTGAATCTGATCGATCTCCTTCGAGTAGATGTCGCGGATCGAGCGCTTGATCAGCGAGCCTTCCTCGTAGATCAGCGCGGGCGCGACCGATTTGAGGGTCAGGTCGCGGATCTGTTCCCATTGCCGGGTCAGGAACTCGTAGTCGCGCTTGATCTCGGCGCGCGTCCGCTCAGCGCCTGCCGTGCGCACGATCAGGCCCATCCCCTTCGGCACTTCGAGTTCGGCCGTGATCTCGCGCAACCGCTTGCGATCGGCGGCATTGACGATCTTGCGGCTGATGCCGCCGCCGCGCGCGGTGTTGGGCATCAGAACACAGTAGCGTCCGGCGAGGCTGAGGTAGGTGGTCAGAGCCGCGCCCTTGTTGCCGCGCTCTTCCTTGACGACCTGCACCAGCAGGATCTGGCGGACCTTGATGACGTCCTGGATCTTGTACTTGCGGCGCGCGCGGACGCGCGTCGAGGCGACTTCCTCGTGGACATCGTCGGCGCCGACCTGCTCCACCTCGTCGTTGTCATCATCGTTTGCATCGCCGTCGGAGTCGTCTGCGGCCTGTTTGCGATCGTTGCGTGACCGGCGGCGGCGGCGCGATTTCCTCGGCGCTTGCTCTTCCGTCTCGGCGCCGTCACCGGCGTTATCGGCTGCTTCGTTCTCCGTGGCGTCCGGCTCTGCGCCCTCGGCCAACTGAGATGACTCGGGATCTGCAGATTCTGCCGTCGCCGCTGCGCTGTCATGTTCGTCCGTATCGGGTGCGGTCGCGGTTTCCTGGGAGGTCGCTTCTGTGCCTGAAGAGTGGTCGTCCGCGTCGCTGACCGGGGCGTCATTTGCGGTTCCAGCGTCGTCTTCGCCAGCAGTCTGATTTGTTTCGTCCGAAACAGTGGAGTCGGGCGCGGGCGCGTCCTCAGCAGAGCCTGCGCTCTCTTCGCCTACCGCAGATGGCTCCGCGTCCGCCGTGCTGTCCGAAGTGGTCTCTTCGGCGGGTTGGCTCCCCGCTCCGGCTGCTTCCGTGGCGGCATCGGAACTCTCCTCGGCAGCCACGGAATTCGCATTGCGCGCGGAGTCGACGTCTTCGGAGATGCGGTCATTGTCGTCTAGACCGGCGGCTTCGGCGATGGAACGCGGCGGCGTGCCGTCGCTGACGTCACCTTCCGGCGTTTTTTCCGCGTTAGAGTCGTCCTGATCGCTTGCGGTACTGGCCTCCGTCGCCACGTCCGGTGCCGACGAGGTCGCCGCTTCGTCGGCTTGGTCGGACGACGGCTCGGCGTCTACGGCTCCTTCTGTGGTGTCCGTTGCAAGGCTCTCCGGTGCGGGGCTATGCGGCTCGTCATCCGTCGCCGTCGCTTCGGCTTGATCATTCGTAGGGCCATCGTGTTGGGCGGCAGCAGGCGTGTCTTCGACAAGCGCATCGTCGTCGCCGGTACCAGTATCCGTTGATGTATCGATCTTAACGTCGTCACCTTCGGCGTCTTCTTCGGATACCGCCTCGGCTTCGACCTCGCTGCCGTCCGCTTCGTCCGGCACCACATCGGCCATCTCGAGTCCGCGCGGGACGACCTCGTCATCGGAAAAGGCGGCTGCACTGGCGCCGTCGCCCGTGTCTATGTCGATGACCTCTAACCCCGCGACCGCGGCTGCTGCAGCGGCGCTCTCGTTTTCGCGCTGGTCATTCGAATCGGATTGCTCGGAGCGGGATTTGCGACGCCTGCGCCGCGGCTTTTCTTCCGCTTCGCTGTCTTCCTCCCTGCGCCGCTGCTCCGCTTCCTCGCGCTCTTCCTCGGCGAGCAACGCCTCGCGATCGGCGATCGGGATCTGATAGTAGTCCGGATGAATCTCGGAGAAGGCCAGGAAACCGTGTCGGTTTCCGCCGTACTCCACAAACGCAGCCTGCAGTGAGGGTTCGACCCGCGTTACCTTGGCGAGGTATATGTTGCCTGCGAGTTGGCGCTTGTTGATCGACTCGAAGTCGAAATCCTCGACCTTGTTTCCATCCACGACGACAACCCGAGTCTCCTCGGGATGCGTCGCGTCGATAAGCATCTTCTTTGCCATGTAACATTTCGGCGCCTTCGACCGGGTGGCGCGCCACCGCCCCACTCAAGTCGTTGATACCGCTTTCTTTTCCTGGATGACGCAACGCGCAGAATAACGACCGCCGCGCCCTCGGGCGCGTTCCGGCTGGCCGTGTTGTCTGATCTGCGGAAGCTGATCATCGTCTCTCTTCCGGTACCGGCGATCGCGCGGCACATGCGAACTATTCGTCGCGGCATCGAGCCGCTAGTCGGCCCTGCCATCATCCGATGAGACGTGCGGCGTGATGGGAACAATCGCCATCCGGGGCCGTCTGACCTGATGCTCCGCCGCAGCTAACAAATCCAGTAAACCACAGGCGATCCCCGAACACGTCGGAGGGAAAGAGCCGATCCCTCCCTATAGACCCAAGTTTCAGCGGATTACAAACGGTTTCTCGCGTCCGGAGAGCGCCGCCTCGAGAGGACTCGCGCCAATCAGAGGGTGTCTGGAGTCGAACGCAGACCGTGATCGGGTGCGGCATTCCGCACGGCGAGGGATCGTCAAGCGCTTTATGTGGGGCGGTCATGATAAGTCATGTTAGGCTCACAAGAAATCGCTCTAATCGGGCATCGCTAAGGCAAGACAAGGCGGGAAATGCGGGCACTGGCGAAGATATCTTTGCGCGCGATGCATGGTACCATCCTGTGCGCGCTGGCACTGGGTGCAGCGTTGTTTTCGGCGACCGCCACGGCGGCACCGAAAGTCACCGGATTGACGCACGGTCTGCATCAGGAGCGTGTCAGGATCATCCTCTCGATCTCTGAGGAGCCGGCCTTTGCGCTGTTCACGTTGAACGATCCCGACCGGTTGATCCTCGATCTGCCGGCTTTCGACTGGCAGCTTCCCGAGAGTCAGGAGGCGGAGCCGATTCCGTACATATCTGCGTTGCGCCACGGCCTTTTTCGCCGGGATCGCGCGCGCATCGTGATGGATCTCGATCGCCCGCTGGTCGTCGAGCGAGCGTTCTCGAAGCCTGTGCGCGGCTCGGAGCCGGCGCGCCTGGTGATCGATCTCGCGCCGACGAGCCGACAGTACTTCGACGACCGGGCCGGGTGGCCAGAGAATGCCCGTTGGCGCGAAACCTTTCCGGATGATGCATCGCAGAGCGCCAGGGACGGCATCGTCGTTGCGATCGATCCTGGTCACGGCGGCATCGATCCCGGCGCAACCGCGGGCAGGCTGCTGGAGAAGACGATCGTGCTTGCGTTCTCCCGACGCCTGGCGAAGGAACTGGAGACGCGGGACGGTTTCAAGGCCTACCTGACGCGCGATGAGGACGTTTTCGTACCGCTGTCCGAAAGGGTCGCGAGAGCGCACCGGGCAGGGGCCAACATGCTGATTTCGGTTCACGCCGACGCGGTCGAATCCGGCATCGCGAACGGGCTGTCCGTCTACACTTTGTCCGAAAAGGGCTCGGACGAGGCCGCCGAGGCGCTCGCCGCGCGCGAGAACAGGTCCGATGTGATTGCCGGTGCCGATCTGGGTGGAGAGACCGACGACCTGACGCGGCTGCTCGTGGAACTGGCCCAGCGCGGCACCAAGGTCGAATCGCAAAAGCTCGCATCTGCGGTGTTGGGAGCGCTCGGCGACGATCTCGAACTGCTCAGGACCCGACCGATGCGTCAGGCAAACTTTCGCGTTCTCAAGGCGCCTGACATCCCGTCAATCCTGCTCGAACTCGGATTTCTGAACAGTGTGCGCGATCAGAAGCGCCTCGTTGATCCGGAGTGGCAGGCAGCCGCCGCACGGGCGGTCTCGGACGGGATCGTCGAATGGAGCCGGACCGCCAGCCCGGGGTTTCTGACAGATAAATGATCCGGCACGAAATCTTCACAACTTCGCCTCACCCCTTTGGCAGACGTGCCTCTTGCAGTATGAACTCTTATGGAACGTATCCGTGTGCACTGACTGAGGACCGATGATCAGGTTCATAGCAACGCTCTTCTCGAACATCGCTCTGCTGGGCATCTTTGCCTTCGGCGGGCTGATCGGGATTGTCCGGGTCTACGGGTCGGACCTGCCGAGCCACGATGAATTGCGGAACTACCAGCCGGCGATGCTCAGCCGCGTCTACTCCGGTGAGGGCGAGGTCATCGCGGAGTTTGCCCGCGAGCGCCGGGTTTTCGTGCCTGTCGATGAGATCCCGGAGCTCGTCAAGGAAGCGTTCATCTCGGCCGAGGACAAGAACTTCTACTCGCACCCGGGCGTCGATGCAGGTGGAATCGCCAAGGCCATCGTGCGTTTCGCTCAGGCCCGGGCGACAGGGGGCGCGGCGCGGCTGACCGGCGCATCGACCATCACCCAGCAGGTGATGAAGAACTTCCTGCTGTCCTCTGAGCGCGCTCTGGAGCGCAAGATCAAGGAAGCGATCCTGGCGGTGCGCGTCGAGACCGCCATGACAAAGGACCAGATCCTCGAGCTTTACCTCAACGATATCTTCCTCGGCGCGCGCTCCTACGGGATCGTCGCCGCCGCCGAGAACTATTTCGACAAGACGCTGGAGGAACTCCGGGTCGAGGAAGCCGCCTATCTGGCAGCGCTCCCCAAGGCGCCCTCGACATATCACCCGATCAAGAACCATGACCGCGCCAAGTGGCGGCGCAATTACGTGCTCCGCGAGATGGGTGAGAACGGCGCGATCTCTATCGCGGACGCCCGCGCGGCTCAGACCAAACCGCTGGAAACGGTGCTTGGCGAGCGCGATCCGACGGTGATCGCGTCGTTCAAGCCGAGCTATTTCACGGGCGAGGTTCGGCGGCAGTTGATCCGCGAGGTCGGCACGAGGAACCTCTACCATGGCGGTCTGACCGTGCGCGCTACCGTCGATGACGATCTTCAGGAGATCGCAGAGATCGCACTGCGCAGGGGTTTGGAGAAGTATGATCGCGGTCGCGGCACCTATCAGGGTCCGGTCGACGTGCTGCCCGAGGTCGCCAGAGGCGAAACCGGCATCTGGCGCGAGCTTCTCGCGAAATCCGACGCGCCGCGCGACATCACGGGCTGGAAGCTCGCGGTCGTGCTCGAACTCGGCAAAAATACAGCATTGGTCGGCGTCGAGGACACCAATGAGGCTGCCGAGGGCCAGGCGCCCGGTGAAATCCGGCTCCGTCTCTCGCGGGAACGCGAATGGATCCGCCGCACGCCCAACCGCAACGGCCGCCCCAGAACGCCGGAGGATATCTGGTCGCCCGGCGATGTCATCTATGTGAAGCGCGAGGAAGCGGGCTGGTCGCTGCGCCAGATCCCGAAAGTGCAGGGCGCCTTCATGGCGATGGATCCGAACTCCGGGCGGGTTCTGGCACTGCAGGGCGGGTTTTCGTATGAACAAAGCTCGTTCAACCGCGCGACCCAGGCCAAGCGCCAGCCGGGATCGAGCTTCAAGCCGTTCGTTTATGCAGCGGCCCTGGATGTCGGCTACACGCCGCAGACCCGGGTGCTGGACGGTCCGATCAAGATCGGGAGTGGCCGCAGCGCCTGGGCGCCGAAAAACTCCTCGGGCAAGTTCTACGGGCCGACAACGGTGCGCAAGGCGCTCGAACAGTCCTTGAACACCGTCACGGTCCGCCTCGCGCAAGCCATCGGGATGGACCGTGTCGGCCGGTACGCCGAGCGGTTTGGCGTCTACAGCAACATGCCGGAGACACTGAGCTACTCCTTGGGTGCCGGCGAGACGACGCTGTGGCAGATGGTGGCCGCCTACGGGATGTTCGCCAACGGCGGCAAGCGGGTGCAGCCGACCGTGATCGACAGAATCCAGAACCGGCATGGGAAAACTCTGTTCCGCCATGACCCGCGCTATTGTCAGGGATGCGACTCCGGCAATTTCGATGCGATCCGAACGCCCATCCTGTTCGATCAACGTAGCCAGATCATGGACCCGATCACTGCCTATCAGCTCGTCTCGATGATGGAGGGCGTCGTGGAGCGCGGCACCGCGAGACGCACGGTCGGCGGTCTTGGATTCCCGGTGGCGGGCAAGACCGGAACGACGAACGACAGCAAGGATGCATGGTTCGTAGGCTTCACCGAGAACATGGTTGCAGGGTGTTTCATCGGCTACGACAACCCGACACCGATGGGCCGCGGGGCCTATGGCGGCACGCTGTGCGGGCCGGTGTTCAAGGAGTTCATGGGCAAGGCTGCGGAGACGTATCAGCCCGGCAACTTCCGCGAACCCGGCGGAAGCAGCGGGCTGGTCACCATCAAGTTCCACCGCGACACCGGCGAGCGCCTGCCGGATGATGCGGAAGGAGACTATGTGGTAACCGAGGTGTTCAATCTCGGGGCGCCGCCTGAAATCCTGATCAGCGAGGAAGATCGTCTCGCGCTTGCGAGTGACGCGGATCTCTTTGCGGCCGCCGGGTCGGATCTGCCGTACCTTCTGCCCGAAGGGCAGGATATTCCGCTCTCGGCCGGTCCGTCTTCGACCGGCGGAGGCGGAGGTGGCGGTGCGGTCCAGCCGAGCAATGTCGGCCTGGGAACGGGCGGGCTTTATTGAGGCCGTCGTTCGCAATTCATCGTTCGTAGGCTGCGAGCCCGCCGTGATCTGACATTCCCCGCCTTGCCGCGCGCTCTGCTCCGTGACAAGCAGGCTGAATGCATCTGTCCCCGCCGTCGACGCGTTCAGCGTCCGTCATCATGTTCGTCGCTGCCTCGATGTGGGGGCTTTACTGGCTCCCGTTGCGGTGGCTCGAGGACATGGGCGTCGATGGTGGCTGGGCCATCGCGCTGCTGAACTTTCCCGCGGCAATCGTTCTGGCTGTGGTGGTCATCTGGTCGTGGGGCAAACATCTTCCGCACCTCGGCCCGGCCATCGCGATCGGGATTTTCACCGGTGCAGGGCTTGCGCTCTACGGGAGCGGACTCGTGCTGTCCTCCGTCGTGCGCGCCACGTTGCTGTTCTACCTCGTGCCGGTCTGGGCAACGCTGATCGGCCTGATCTGGCTTGGGGAGAAGGCAAACTGGCAACGCTGGGCAGCGATCGTGGTGGGGCTGTGCGGGTTGGTCCTGCTGGTCTCTGGCGGCGGATCGGTCCCGCTGAACATCGGCGATCTGTTCGCAATCCTGTCCGGTATGTTCTGGGCGGTTGGCGCCGCCCTGATCATGCGGTTCGGGGAGGTTCCGGTTCCCGGAATGGTGATGGTGCAGTTCGTCGTCACCGGTGCCGGTGCCCTGGCTCTGGCAGCGATTGCCGGTATCGGCGGGTTTTCACTTCCCGAAGCAGCGGCATTGGAAGCGGCCTTGCCGAGTGCCGCGGTGATCTCTGTCGTCGTCTTCCTGCCGGCCGTTGCCGTCATTTTCTGGGTGCAAAAGTTCCTCTTTCCCGGCCGCGCGGGCCTTCTGATGATGTCAGAGGTGCTGATGGCGGTGCTGTCCGCGAGCATCCTTCTTCCCGAAGAACGCATGTCGCTGACCGAGTGGACCGGTGCCGCACTGATCATCTCGGCCTGCCTGATTGAGGTTCTTCTGACGCCTCAGCAGACCCCAAACGCTGCGAAAGCCTGACGGCACGCTTCGACCCATGCCGAAGCATTATCGGAGCCGTTCGTGCTATCCGGGCGACCGTTTCTTCGCGGGCCCACCATGAACAGCACACCGAACAAGATGCCCGAGTACCTTCTGTTGGCGCTTCTGGCGCTGCTCTGGGGCTCGTCTTACCTGTTTCTGAAAGTCGCGCTGACCGGGATCCCGCCGGTGACGTTGATCGCGGTCCGGGTGACGATTGCGGCGGTGTTTCTGATGGTGGTCCTGCGGCTCCGCTCCGAGCACCTGCCGAGGGACCGTCGCGACTGGCGGATGTTGCTGGTGCAGTCGTTTTTCAATGCGATCGGCGCGTGGATCATTCTCGGCTGGGGACAGCAGTTCGTCAGTGCCGGATTGGGCAGCGTACTGAATTCAACCGCGCCGATCTTCGTCTTCTTCATAACGCTTCTGATCACGCGTCACGAGGCGGTCACGTGGCGGAGACTGATCGGGGCGTGCCTGGGTGTTCTGGGAGTTGTGGTGATCGTCGGGTCGGACGTTCTCAAAGGGCTCGGTCAAGAAGTTGCGGGGCAGGTGGCCGTGCTGTTCAGCGCGATGCTTTATGCCTGTGCCGCAATCTACGGAAAGCGTTTGGGGCACTTGAGCGCGACGGTAACCGCCGCCGGAACGATGATCTGGGCGATGGTCGTCCTGGTGCCGTTCAGTCTCTGGATCGACCGGCCATGGCGGCTTGAACCATCCTGGACGGCCGTCGGGGCGGCGGCAATGCTCGGACTGTTCTGCACCGGGCTCGCGCTCCTGATCTACTTTCGCCTGCTAAAGACCCTTGGATCGCTCGGCACGGCGAGTCAGAGTTTTCTTCGCGCTGGCGTCGGCGTTCTGCTGGGCATCGTGTTTCTGGGCGAGACCCTCACCGCGACGGTCGCCGCCGGGGTCTGCATCGCAATTCTCGGTGTCGCGTTGATCAACTGGCCGGTGTCGCGAAGCTGAGCAGGGCGCCCGCCTTTACGCAGACGATGCGGTTCGCTATCTCCCTCGTTCGCGGTCTCGTGGACTTACGGGGCCGAAAGCTGCGGAGTGTTCGATGAGAGCCGAGACCGAGAATCTGGTGGCCGAGATTGAGAAGTCGCTGGACCTGTTGCGTCAGCGTCTGAACTGGGACACCGCGGAGCATCGGCTCGAGGAGATGAACGCCCGGGCCGAAGACCCTGACCTGTGGAACGATCCGGCGAATGCGCAGAAGGTCATGCGGGATCGCCAGAAACTTGCCGACGGCATCGATGGTTACAAGGAGCTCGCGCAGGGACTCGCCGACAATGTCGAACTGATCGAGATGGGCGAGGCCGAGGATGATACCGATATCATTTCGGAGGCCGAAGAGGCGCTCGCCGATATCAAGGATCAGGCCGCGGCGAAGGAAATCGAGGCGCTGCTGTCCGGTGAGATGGACGGCAATGATGCCTTCCTGGAGGTTCATTCGGGCGCCGGCGGAACAGAAAGCTGTGACTGGGCGTCGATGCTGTCGCGGATGTACCTGCGCTGGGCCGAATCCCGCGGGTTCAAGGTCGACTTGCAGTCCGAGACGCCCGGGGAAGAAGCCGGGATCAAGTCCGTGACCTACCAGATCAAGGGCGACTCGGCCTTCGGCTGGCTGAAGACCGAGTCTGGTGTTCACAGGCTGGTCCGGATTTCACCCTTCGACAGTCAGGCCCGTCGGCACACGTCGTTCTCGTCCGTCTGGGTCTATCCGGTGATCGACGACACGATCGAGATCGACATCCCGCCGAACGAAATCCGGATAGATACATACCGGTCCTCGGGTGCTGGCGGCCAGCACGTCAACACCACGGATTCGGCTGTACGGATTACGCACCTGCCAACCGGCATCGTCGTCACGTCCTCGGAAAAGTCGCAGCACCAAAACCGCGACATCGCCATGAAGGCGTTGCGCGCGCGGCTCTACGATATCGAGATGAAGAAGAAGACCCAGGCGATCCAGGATGCGCATGACGCGAAGTCCGACATCGGCTGGGGACACCAGATCCGCAACTACGTTCTGCAGCCCTATCAGCAGGTCAAGGATCTGCGCACGAAGCTCGAAACCTCGGACACCCAGGGCGTTCTCGATGGCAAGCTCGATGCGTTCATGGCCGAGGCGCTCGCACAGGACGTGACCGGAAAGAGCCGCGGCGAGGCCGAGGAAGACGACGCTTGAGAGGCTGTCGTTCGCGGCGCGTAACCATCCCGTGTGACCTTGTGCTTTGTTGCGACGGGTCGGCGTGGCCATCTGCGTAGAACATCGAAGCATTGGCGGATGGAGACGAACATGATCAAGACGAGCATCGTCGTTCTGGCAGTCGCAGTGGCGTCGACTGCGCCAGCGCAGGCCTTCGGGTTTGGCGACGAGTTGGACCGGTACGAGCAGCGCAAGGTGCTGGAAGCCGAGTTCGAGCGCAGTTCGCAGGCTGGCGGGTATTCGGACCCGATCACCGCGATCATCGAGTTGTTCGCCGGAGACACCAAGGAAAAGGACGTGCAGACGCCCATCACGAACGGGCAGGACGCAGAGCAGTTGCTTTACGGCAAGGGCACGAAGCCGAAACGCGAGTAGTCGACTGCGTCAAGACTTGACCCGACCGGGGCAGGGGGCACACTCCTGCCCCATGACGACCGATCCCGCATCGCTGACCAAGGCCGCCGCAAAGGCGGAGATCTCGCTGTTGAGCGCCAGTGTGCGCAAGGCGAACGCTGCCTATCACACCGACGATGCGCCCGAGATCTCGGATGCTGAATACGATGCCTTGAAGGCGCGGCTTCTCGCGCTGGAAGAAGCCCATCCGGATCTTGCCAAACCTGACAGTCCGACGCGCGCGGTCGGCGGGGCGCCCGCCGAGGGTTTCAGCAAGGTTCGGCATCGGGTCCCCATGCTGTCGCTGTCCAATGCGTTTTCGGACGAGGACGTCGCCGAATTCGCCGACCGGATCCGGCGTTTCCTGTCGCTCGGCGACGACGAAACGCTGGACATTGTCGCGGAACCGAAGATCGATGGTGTTTCCCTGGCGCTTCGCTACGAAAGCGGCCGACTGGTCGAGGCGGCGACCCGTGGTGATGGGGCCGAAGGGGAAAATGTCACCGCGAATGCTCTGACGATTGCCGATGTGCCGGAGACGCTGTCCGGCAACGTGCCCGAAGTGTTCGAGGTTCGGGGCGAGGTCTATGTGATGAACGACGCCTTCGCGGCGCTCAATGCCGATCAGGAGGCGCGCGGCGAGAAGGTCTATGCCAATCCCCGCAACTTTGCCGCAGGCTCGCTTCGGCAGCTCGACGCGTCGATCACGGCGGCACGTCCGCTCCGCTTTTTCGCTTATGCTTGGGGCGATGTCGCGGCGCTGCCCGCCGATAGGCAATCGGCCGTGATCGAGAGCTTCCACTCGTGGGGACTGCCGACCAATCCCTTGACCAAGGCCTGCAGATCGTCGGCCGACCTCCTGTCGCACTACAGAAGCATTCTCGATCAGCGTGCGACCCTCGGCTACGACATCGATGGAGTGGTCTACAAGGTCGACCGGCTGGACTGGCAGGAGCGGCTGGGCTTTCGCTCGAACAACCCGCGCTGGGCCATCGCGCACAAGTTCCCGGCAGAGACCGCGACAACCCTTCTGGAAGGTATCGATATCCAGGTCGGCCGGACCGGGGCGCTGTCGCCGGTCGCGAGGCTGCACCCGGTGACTGTCGGGGGCGTCGTCGTCTCGAACGCGACCCTGCACAACGAGGACTACATCGAAGGCGTCGATTCGAACGGTGCCGCGATCAGGACCGGCGGGCGGCTGATGATCGGCGACACGGTGCAGATCTATCGCGCTGGCGATGTCATCCCGAAAGTACTTGATGTGGATACGACCAAGCCGCGTGGAACCGAGGCATTCGTTTTTCCGGAGATTTGCCCGGAATGCGGCTCGGCGGCCTTGCGCGAGCCTGGCGAGGCCGTTCGCCGCTGCACCAATGGTTTGAGCTGCCCGGCTCAAGCCATTGAGCATCTGAAGCATTTCGTCAGTCGCGGCGCTCTGGATATCGAAGGTCTCGGCACGAAGCAGATCGAAGCGTTCCATGGCGACGGTCTGATCTCGGAGCCCGCGGATATCTTCACCCTGCGGTCGCGGCAGGAATCTGGCGATATCGACCTCTTCCGGCGAGACGCGAAGGGACGCCCGACCAACCAGAAGTCGGTCGACAATCTGTTTGACGCCATCGACGAGCGCCGCGCTCCGGATCTGGCGCGCTTCATTTTTTCGCTCGGCATCCGTCATGTCGGCGACACAACGGCTCGCATGTTCGCGCGGCATTATCTGACATGGGCGGACTTCGCCGGGGCGATGGGCAACGCCAGCGATGATCCCGAGGCACGAGACCAGGTCATTTCGATCGACGGTGTCGGAGAGATCATGGCCGACGCGGTGATCGCGTTCTTTGCCGATGCACAGAACCATGCCGCACTCGAGCGTCTTATTGCCCATGTCAGCCCTGTTGACGCCGAGGCTCCGGCAACCGACGGCAGCCCGGTCGCGGGCAAGACGGTCGTGTTCACGGGAACGCTTGAGC
>JBCDAV010000036.1:0-54459 GCA_039184865.1 Pseudomonadota bacterium
CGCCCACCCCCGCCACCGCCATTGCGGCGCGGGCGTCGCCCTTCGGATCAGGTGAGGTGCACCGAGACGCGGCGGTTCTGCTTGCCCTTCTTCTCGATCTTGCCGAGACGGACCCGGCCGATTTCTGCGGTCGAGCGCACATGCGTGCCGCCGCAGGGTTGCAGATCGACCGGCGCGTCCGGGTCGCCGCCGATCCGGACAAGCCGGACATGGCCCGCGCCTGTCGGCGGCTTCACGGACATGGTCTTGACCATCTCGGGATTGGCCGCGAGTTCGGCATCGGTGATCCATTCATCGCTGACCGGGTGATCGTCTTCGATCAGCCTGTTGAGCGCGGTTTCGATCGCCTCCTTGTCCTCGGGCGCCTCTGGCATGTCGAAGTCGAGCCGGCCCTTATCGGGCCCGATCTGACCGCCCGTGACCGGCAGGGGGATCACCACGGAGAGAAGATGCAGGGCCGTGTGGACCTTCATGTGGCGCAGCCGAAGATCCCGGTCGAGATGTGCCGTCACGTTGGTTCCGGCGGCGGGCAGGTCCGCGCCATCGGCCGGAACGTGAACGACCTGATCCGGGCTGTCGCCTTTGACCGCCAGGGCGATCTCGCAGGACCCGCCATCCCAGTCGAGCCTGCCGCGGTCGCCCGGCTGTCCGCCGCCGGTCGGATAGAAGACGGTCCGGTCGAGCACGATGCCGCCGCGGTCGTTGATCGCGATCACGGTCGCGTCGCATTCGGTCCGATAGGCATCGTCGCGGAACAGGGCTTCGGTCATCTTCTTGCTCCCGCAATGGAAAGGGGCGGCCCCGCAGGCCCGCCCCCGATTTCGTCCGACGACCCGAAGCGGATCAGGCGAGCCACCAGCGCTCGGCCCAGCGCTCGCCGTCGAGCGACCAGTTGGATGCGACCTGATCGGCGTGCATCACGTTCTTCGAGATCGCGTTGACATAAGATGCGAACATCGGCGCTACGAGACCGCCGTCATTGTGCAGGATTTCCTGCATCTCGTAGTACATCGTGCGGCGGGTGTCCTCGTTGAGCTCGGCCCGTGCCTTGACCAGCAACTCGTCGAAGCGCTCGTTCGACCACGCCGTGTCGTTCCACGGAACGCCAGACTGATAGGCGGTCGAGAACATCTGGTCTTCGACCGGACGCCCGCCCCAGTAGCATGCGCACCAAGGCTTGGCGTTCCAGATGTTCGACCAGTAGCCGTCATTGGCCGCGCGCTCGATCTTGATGTTGATGCCGGCTTCCCTGGCCGAGGCCTGGTAGAGCTGAGCCGCATCGACCGCGCCCGAGAACGCGGCGTCGGCTGCGTAGAGTGTCAGTTCGACGCCTTCCATGCCGGCCTTCTTCAGGTGGAACTTAGCCTTGTCGGCGTCGTACTCACGTTGCGGCAGATCCTTGTTGTAGAAGCGCTGGTTGGCGCTGATCGGCAGGTCGTTGCCGAGCGCACCGTAGCCGCGCAGGATCTTGTCGACCATCTCCTGACGTTTGACCGACAGCTTCACCGCCATGCGCAGATCGGCGTTGTCGAACGGTGCCGCATTCACCCGCATCGGGAAGGTGTAGTGCTGCGTGCCGGCGACGGACTCGATCTTGAGGTTCGGGTTGCGCTTGAGCAGGTCGACCGTCTTCACGTCGACGCGGTCGATGCCCTGAACCGAGCCGGTCATCAGCGCGTTCTGGCGGGCCACCGGATCGACGATCGCGAGGACCTCGATCTCCTCGAACCAGCCGCGGTCCGAACGCCAGTTGTTGTCGTTGCGGGTCATGTCGAGACGGACGCCAGGCTCGAAATTGTTGAGCCTGTAGGACCCAGAGCCCATGCCGTTCCAGTCGACCTTGCCCGAGCCGTTGTCCTTGCCGATGACGAGGTGGTAGTCGCTCAGGATGAACGGGAAGTCGGCGTTGCCGCCGTCCAGCGTAAACTTGACCGCATCGTCGCCGACCGCCGTCAGTTCCTTGACCGGTGCCACGATCGGCTTGGCAGCCGATTGTGAATCCTCGCCGCGGTGGTGGTTGATCGACGCGATGACGTCGGCGGCGGTGACCTTCGAGCCGTCATGGAACTGGGCGTTGCGCACTTTGAAGGTCCACTCCGACGCATCCGGCGAGGCTTCCCAACCCTCGGCCAGTTCGGGGATCAGCGATCCGTCCGTATCGACCTCGGTCAGGCGGTTGTAGAGCGCGAAGCCAAGCGTGGTCGTGAAGCCGTTCTCCCAGCTGCCGGGGTCGTGGCTGTCCGAGGTCTGGCCATGCGCCTTGCCGAAGCTCATCTTGCCGCCGCGCTTGGGTTCCGCTGCCTTCGCCGGGCCAAGGCCCGCGCCGAGCACCAGCGCGCCCGCTGCGGCACCCTGCATCAGTCCACGGCGTGTCACGCCGCTGTTCATGTGATCTGACATGTGAAGTCCTCTTTGCTCCCTGATTTCACATCTGTCCCCATATGGCCGCGCTGCCGTGGCCCTGGGTTTGTCCGGCCCCGTTTCACCGGGCCTTGCTCGCAGTATTGGCCGTTCCCGGCGCATGTTCCAAGAGGCTTTTTCGAAAAACCGCGCTTGCGGCCCGGATCAGGGGCACGCCGCAATCACGACGAACTCGACCATAGTGTACTTGTAGAGCGGTGCCTCGACACAAGCGCGCTGCGGCCAATGCTGCGGATCGTCGCCGATCCATTCCAGCCAGGCGCGCTCCATTTCTTCTTTCAACTGGATCTTCGAGACGTAGACGGTGACGTTGATCAGGCGCGTCTTGTCCGTGCCGAGCTCGGCCAGAACGCGGTCGATCTCGTCGAGCGAGTTCTGCGTCTGGGCGTACATGTCCGGGCTGTTCGACTGATCGGTCGCGACGGCCCAGGCGAAACCGTTGTACTTCGTGCCGGCATTGCGGCCCTGATACTTGCCGCGCGCGCGGGTGATGGGGAGCATCGGTTTCTCCAGCGTGTTCGGAGGTTTCGGGTCCTCGGTTTATTGGCGGATGAAGACCTCGAGCGATCTTAGGTCCTGATCGTTCGGGAAGTTCTCGAGGCCATCTTGCAGAAGATCAAGCGCCATGTCTGGCCGATCGATTCTGACCGCAGCATAGCCGCCCTGGAAATACAGCCACGCAAAGCGGAAGCTGCGTTCGCAGCCTGAGGAATCCGTCACCAGTGCAAGCCGCCAGCCGTTTGGCGATCCTGCTGTTGCACCGGCCATTGCGATGGGTGAGCCGGCGTGCGCGCATGGTCCCCGCGGTCTCGGTTCGGCTGCCGGTGCATACAGTGTCTTCTCAGGCCGCGAGATTGCGCAGCACGTAGTGCAGCACGCCGCCATTCTCGACATACTCGATCTCTACCTCGGTATCGATCCGGCAGAGCAGTTCGATCTCCCGGATCGTCCCGTCGGGATACCCGATCGTCGCCTTGACCGTCTGGCGCGGTTGCACGTCCTCAAGATCCGGAATCGAGACGGTTTCGTCGCCGGTGAGCGCGAGCGTCTTGCGCGTGTCGCCACCGGTGAATTCGAACGGCAGAACTCCCATCCCGACGAGGTTCGAGCGGTGAATGCGCTCGAAGCTCTCGGCGATCACCGCCTTGATGCCCAGCAACGCCGTGCCCTTCGCCGCCCAGTCTCGCGACGAGCCGGTGCCGTATTGCGATCCGGCGATCACCACCAGCGGCGTGCCGTGCGCCTGATAGGCCATGGCTGCTTCGTACATCGAGGTCTGGTTTCCTTCCGGCCCCCTGGAGTAACCACCCTCGACGTTCTCCAGCATCTCGTTCTTGATGCGGATGTTGGCGAAGGTGCCGCGCATCATGACTTCGTGATTGCCGCGACGCGATCCGTAGGAGTTGAAATCGCGCACGCTGACTTGCCGTTCCTGCAGGTAGGCGCCTGCCGGGTGTTCTTTCTTGAAGGAACCGGCCGGTGAGATGTGGTCGGTCGTCACCGAGTCGCCCAGAAGCGCGAGAATGCGCGCATCCTTGATGTCGCATATCTTCCCGGCATCCTGCCCCATGCCTTGGAAGTAGGGCGGGTTCTGCACGTAGGTCGAGGTAGACGGCCATTCATAGGTCAGGCCCGCGTCGACCTGGATCGCCTTCCAGGCGTCGTCGCCGTTGAACACGTCGGCGTATTTCGACTGGAACGCCTCGCGCGTGACGGTCCGGTCGACCAGTTCCGCGACCTCTTTCGAACTCGGCCAGATGTCCTTCAGGTAGACATCGTTCCCGTCGGCGTCCTGCGCCAGCGGATCCTTCGAGATGTCGATGTTCATGTCGCCTGCAATCGCGTAGGCGACCACCAGCGGCGGCGAGGCGAGGTAGTTCGCGCGCACATCCGGGTTCACGCGGCCCTCGAAATTGCGGTTGCCCGACAGGACCGAGGTCGCGACGAGGTCGCCTTCGTGAATGGCGGCACTGATCGCTTCCGGCAGCGGCCCGGAATTGCCGATGCAGGTGGTGCAGCCATAGCCGACCAAGTTGAAACCGAGCGCGTCGAGGTCCTCCTGCAAACCGGCCTTTTCGAGGTAGTCCGAAACCACCTGGCTGCCTGGAGCGAGCGAGGTCTTGACCCAGGGCTTGCGCGTCAGGCCGCGCGCGCGGGCCTTGCGGGCCACCAGACCCGAGGCGATCATGACGTAAGGGTTCGAGGTGTTCGTACACGAGGTGATCGCGGCGATCACGACCTTGCCCGAAGACATGGAGAAATCCTCGCTTTCGACCGGGACCTGCTTGTCAAGCGGACGCTTGAATTCGCTTTCCATGTGTCCCTTGAAGGTCTCGGCGGCGTCGCTTAGCAGGATGCGGTCCTGCGGCCGCTTCGGGCCGGAGATCGCGGGCCTGACCGTCGACATGTCCAGTTCGAGCGTCGAGGAATAGATCGGGTCGTAGTCCGCGTCGCGCCACATGCCCTGCGCCTTGGCGTAGTCCCTGACAAGGTCGATCCGCGCCTCGTCGCGGCCCGAGGTGTGCATGTAGCGCAGGGTCTCGTCATCGATCGGGAAGAAGCCGCAGGTCGCGCCGTATTCCGGCGCCATGTTGCCGATCGTGGCCCGGTCGGCCAGCGGCAGGTCGTCCAATCCGGAGCCGTAGAATTCAACGAACTTGCCGACAACGCCGTGAATGCGCAGCATCTCGACGACGCGGAGCACGAGATCGGTGGCCGTCACGCCCTCCCGAAGGGCGCCGGTCAACTTGAACCCGACGACCTCCGGGATCAGCATCGAGATCGGCTGGCCGAGCATCGCGGCTTCGGCTTCGATCCCGCCGACGCCCCAGCCGAGAACGGCCATGCCGTTGACCATTGTCGTGTGCGAGTCCGTGCCGACCAGCGTGTCGGGATAGGCGACCTCGGCGCCGTTCTGGTCCGTATCGGTCCAGACCGCCTGCGCGAGATATTCGAGATTGACCTGATGGCAGATGCCCGTGCCGGGCGGCACGACGCGGAAATTGTCGAAGGCGCCCTGGCCCCATTTCAGGAACTGATAGCGTTCGCCGTTGCGCTCGTATTCACGTTCGACGTTGAGCTGGAATGCGCGAGGATGCCCAAACTCGTCGATCATCACCGAGTGGTCGATCACGAGGTCGACGGGGTTCAGCGGGTTGATCTTCTCGGCGTCTCCGCCGAGCGCTATGATCGCGTCGCGCATGGCCGCGAGATCGACCACGGCCGGAACCCCGGTGAAATCCTGCAGCAGCACGCGGGCGGGACGGTACGCGATCTCGCGCTCCGCCTTGCCGCCGTTCGCACCCCAGTCCGAGAACGCCTTGATGTCGTCGCCGGTAACCGTCCTGCCGTCTTCGAAGCGCAGCATGTTCTCGAGCACGACCTTGAGAACCGCGGGAAGTCTGGAGAAATCTCCGAGCCCTGCCTCCTCGGCGGCGGGAATGGAATAGTAGGCGATCGAGGCGTCCGAGGATGTGAGTTCGCGGCGGGTTCTGGCTGTATCGGTTCCCACGACAATTGGCATGGAGTTCCCTTTTTTGGCTGAACGGGTCGTTTCCGGCTGCTCTTATTAGGGGGCCGATACCGCCGCTTTGCAAGCCTGTGAGATTTCCGGGTGGTCCCCTCGGCGACGCAATCGGGTGCGTTTCAGGGTGCAAAACCGCGCGCCTGTTGCGCCGGATGCCCGGACGGGGCGCGGAAACTCCGCCGAGATCCGAGCATGTGGTCACGCCAACCGGGTTGAAACCTTTGCCATGTCAGGTCAACACGCAGTGCGATCCGGAGTTTTGCCATGACCGAAAGTCTTGCCGCTGCAAATGCCATTGTCGAACGCGTGAAGCGCGATCCGCACAGCGGCGTCAACGCCGAGGATGCGGCGATCCTGATGCGCGTGCCCGACCGCACGTTGATGATGGAGAAGCTGCTGGCGATCCATTTCAACCAGATCCAGGATTTTCCTCGTGCTCTGGAGCAGGCCCGGGCCGTCTTTGCCCATGAGCCGACTGCCGAGGGCGCTAAGAACGTCGCCCTTCTGCTCAGGCGCTGCGGACGGCTGGACGATGCCGTGGCATTCTCGATGGAGAACGAGTCCCTGTTCGAGCCGGTTGAGTGGAACGACACGCTCTGCATGACGCATTGGCAGCGCAAGGATAAGGAGGCGTCGATCCGGCACGGGCGTCGCTCGCTGGAACTGAAGGATGCTGCGGCCCCGGACGCGCCGGAGATCACGCCGGTGCGGCGTTCCTTCGATGCGGAGGCACCTAAGCGAAACATCATCGCCTATTCGCTCTTCGGGAGCGACCAGCGCTACCTGATGGGAGCCATGAACAATGCAATCGTCGCGCGGTATCTCTATCCCGGCTGGACGGCGCGTTTCTACGTGGACGACAGCGTCCCTGCGGCGTTCTGTAAGCAGCTCGGCTCCCAGGGCGCGCAGGTCCTGAAGATCGCAGGCGACTGGCCTGCTTCGAAATTCGGATTGTTCTGGCGCTTTCTGGTCGAGGACGATGCTGAGGTGGATTTCTTCCTGGTTCGGGACGCGGATTCGGTGTGCAACATCAAGGAGCGGGCCGCCGTCGAGGACTGGCTCAGGTCCGGCAAGGCGTTTCACGTGATGCGCGATCTGCCGATCCACTCCGAACTGATCCTTGCGGGCATGTGGGGCGCGCAGCGCGGCAATATCGGGCAGATGGCCAAGCGGGTGAAGACCCACGTGAAGACCGCCGAGAAGAAGCTGAACAACCGGATCACGGATCAGGAGTTCACGCGGAATGTGCTCTGGCCCATCGTCTGTCAGGACGTGTTGGCGCACGATCCGCATCTGAGGTTCGCCGGCGCGGTCCCGTTCCGCGATGAGTTTCGCCTGCCGCCGAGCCACCATATCGGCCAGAACGACTGGGTTCACTTCAAGCCCACGCAAAAGTCGAAGTGACCGAGCGACTTTAGGACTGTGGACCTTGCCGGGCCTCGGCGCGAGCGCCCGAATGTGCGTTTGCCATCGGACGGGCCGGGCGGTACAGGGCGCTCATGAGCCTTGAGATCGACACGCTGAGCTGCCGTCGCGGCGGGAGATGGGTCTTTCGCGACCTGTCGTTTCGCGCCGAGGCCGGCGAGGCGGTCCTGCTACGCGGACCGAATGGCGCGGGGAAATCGACGCTGCTGCGCGTGATTTCGGGGATGTTGCCGCCGATGGGTGGCGATGTCCGCTACCAAAATGTTTCCCTGCAAGCCGATCGGGCGAGCCTGCAGGAACAGATCGCCTATGCAGGGCACCTCGACGCCGTCAAACCGGCGCTGACGGTTCGACAGAACCTCGCACTCTGGGCGGGGATCTTCGGGGTCGGCGATGCCGGGATCGACCCGGTGCTTGATCGGTTTGGCCTTGGGGCGATTTCGGACCGGCCGGTTGCGCAGTGCTCGGCCGGGCAGAAACGACGCCTCGGACTTGCGAGGCTGCCGGTGATCGGGCGCCCGCTGTGGCTGCTGGATGAGCCGACGGTTTCGCTGGACGCCGATGCGACGGCGCTGGTGGCGGACCTGATCCGCGACCATTGCGCGGACGGCGGACTGGTTGTTGCGGCAACGCATATCGATCTCGGCCTTGCAGATCCTCGCGTTCTCGAACTGCGCGGTGAAGTTGCTTCTGAATTGCCGTCTGAGGGCGCGGAATCCGGCAATGATGATGCCTTTCTGGCCGGCGACTGGACATGAGCGCACTCTTCGCACTGCTGCGCCGCGACGTCGCTCTCGCGCTGCGCTTGGGCGGCGGCGGCGGGATCGGCCTCGCGTTCTTCGTGCTCACGGTCGTGCTGGTGCCGCTCGGTGTCGGACCCGAGACGGGCACGCTTGCGCGGATCGCAGCGGGCGTGCTCTGGATCGCGGCGCTGCTCGCGGCACTGCTGTCGCTTGATCGGTTGTTCCAGGCCGATCACGAGGACGGCTCGCTCGATCAACTCATGCTCTCACCGATGCCGTTGGAGCAGGTCGTCCTGGCGAAGGCGTGCGCGCACTGGGTCACGACCGGCTTGCCGTTGATCCTCGTCGCGCCGGTTCTCGGCATATCGCTGGCCCTGCCGTTCGATGTCCTGCCGGTGCTGATCGTGTCGATGGCGGTCGGGACGCCGGCGCTGAGCCTGATCGGAGCGATTGGAGCCGCGATCACGGTGGGTGTCAGGCGTGGCGGGCTTTTGCTGTCGATCCTCGTCCTGCCGCTTTACATCCCGACGTTGATCTTCGGCGCGCGCGCCGTGGAGAACGCGCTGCTCGATCTTGATCCCGTTCCGGCACTGGCGCTCTGTGGTGCAATAACCCTATTGTCCGCAGCCCTGGCGCCATTCGCTGCCGCCGCTGCGCTTCGGATCAACGGGCGCTGAGGGCTCAGCGATTGCGCGCCTTGCGGCGCTCGTGATCCGCGATCAGGCGGCGGATGCCTTCTTCAAGGTCCATTTCGGGCCGCCAGCCGAGCACCTCGAACGCCTTGTCATTAACGAAGTGCAGTCCCGCTCCCGTTGGCAACCGGACGCGGCCGTCATCGCCGATGTACTCGGGTTCCAGATCCGATCCGGCGATCTTCGTGACCAGTGCCACGAGATCCTTGGTCGAGATCCCGGTGCCGCCGGACGTGTTCAGTGCAACGTCGCTCGCATCGGAGGCAATGGCGAGGCAGATCGCGCGCGCCACGTCGCCGGCGTAGACGAAGTCCTTCGACTCCGAGCCATCGACGAACAGTTGCGGGCGCAGTCCCGCCTTCAGCCGGTCATAGGTCTCGACGATGTAGAGCGCGTTGGCCGCACGGTAGTGCTGGTTCTCGCCGTAGACCGTCGAGAACCGCAGAACGACGTAATCGAGGCCGTGTTTCGTGAAGTACATCCGGCAAAGCTGCTCGCCAAGGATCTTGGTCGCGCCGTAAGCGGCCGCAGGCGCCGGGATGCCCGCGTTGTGATGAGGGGTTTCTTCTGAGATCCCTCCGCCGATCCCGTACCCGTAGACCGCGTTGGACGACGCGAAGATCACCTTCCGTGTCTGCCGGATCCGGGCGGCTTCGAGGAAATGCGTGTGGCCGCGCACGTTCAGATCGATGGCATCGACCGGGTTCTGGCTGACGCCGAGGGTCATGTAGGCCGCGAGGTTCACCGCGGCGTCGATGCCGTCCATGGCGTCGATCACCTGATGCGGTTTCATCAGATCGCCGCGCACCATCGTCACGCGGGCGTCGGACTTGAGGTCTCCGAGAGCATCCTCGGCATCGAAGGCGATCGGGTCGAATATGATCACTTCGCCGACGCCGCGTTCCAGCAAGGCTGCCGTCAGGTGTGATCCGACCAGTGAACCTCCGCCCGCGACCAGGATCCGCGCGCCCTCGATTTCAACACCCATTGCCACCTCCGTGATTTCCGCTAGGTCTATCGCGGTCAGGGGTGGCATCGGCAAGACATGCACGGGATTTCTCTCATACGGTCCGCAGCGCGGTATCGACGGAGACGGGTTTGGCAGTGACGGCACGCGCGCGGCTTGCGCATTCTGTGAACGGGCGGGTGTTCTACGGCTGGCCGATGGTCGGCGTGGCCGCACTCGGCCTTTTCGCCAGCGGCCCGGGACAGTCGCATACCTTCAGCGTTTTCAATGGCCCGATCGGGCAGGACCTCGGGCTGTCGGCAACCTCCGTCGCACTCGCCTACGGTATCGCGACGACCGGTGCTGCTTTCCTGCTGCCGATCATGGGGCGGCAGGTCGATCGCTTCGGGCCGCGGCTGAGCCTGATCGCGATCGTCACGCTGCTCGGGCTGTCGTGCATGTTTTTCGGCGCCGCTGCGAATTATCTCTGGCTCGTCGTGGGTTTCGGCCTGCTGCGCTTTCTGGGCCAGGGCTCGATGATGCTGGGCTCGGCCAATCTGGTTGCCCAGTGGTTTTCGAAGAAACGCGGTTTCGCCATGAGCCTTATGGCCATGGGCTTCGGTCTGTCCATCGCGGTCCACCCGAACCTCGGCCAATGGCTGATCGACGCCTATGGATGGCGCACAGCGTGGGTGGCGCTCGGCCTGATGACCTGGGCGATGATGCTGCCGGTCTTGATCTTCGTCGTGCACGACAAGCCCGAGGCGCTGGGACTGCGGCCCGACAACGAACCGGCCGAAACGGCGGAGGCACCCGCGGTGATCGGCCCGGACTTGCCCGAGGCGCTGCGCCATCCCTCGTTCTATCTGATCTGTGCTGCGTGGTTCGGGCTGAGCGGTCTGGTGACGGCGCTGCATTATCACGGCGTCAACGTGATGGTGCTTCAGGGCCTCGATACCGGCATGGCGACGAACGCCTTCATCGTGACGTTCCTGACGATGGTCGTGATGATGCCTCTGGTCGGGAAGGCCTGCGACAGGTTCCGCACGCGGTACGTGCTGGCGACCGGGCTGCTTGTTCAGTCATCCGCCCTGATCGCCGTCACCTTCGTGAGCGATGTCGCGACGATGATCGTCTACGGCATCATCTTCGGCCTGAACAATGCGTTCACGATGACGCTGTTCGGCTATGTCTGGCCGCGCTATTTCGGGCGGCTGCATCTTGGAAAGATCCAGGGCACGGGACAGCTGGTGGCGGTCATCGGCGCCTCGATCGGCCCGATCCCGGTCAGCTATGCATTCGACGCGACCGGAGATCCGACCACGATGATCTGGGCACTCGCCATCTACCCGATCATCTCCGCCGCCGCCTGCGTGGCGCTGCTCCAGACGCACCCCAAGGTGACCGGGGCCGAGCATCTCGAATAGCCGGGTCAGCCGCCGGTGTAGTTCGGCGGGCGCTTCTCGAGGAAGGCCGCGATGCCTTCGGCGTAGTCCTCGCCCGATTGGGCGAGCGCGAATTTCTCATAGTCGGCATGCGAGGCGACCTGCGCCAGCGCGTTCGCATAGGCGTTGATGTCCTGTTTGCACATGCGGACCGCGATCGGAGGCAGGGATGCGGCGCGTTCCGCCATCTCCATTGCGGCATCGACCGTGCCGCCATCCGGCGCGATCGCGTCGATAAGGCCCCAAGCCTCGGCTTCCGGCGCCATGATCTTCTCGGCCAGGACAACGATGCGCTTGGCGCGGGCCGGGCCTACGAGATTTACGATGCGCGGGACCGAGCCCCATGACATGTTCATTCCGCGCTCGATCTCGGGCACGTAGAGCCCGCTCGAGGTTCCGGCAACGCGCAGATCGGTCGAGACGGCGAGTGCTGCGCCGCCGCCGACGCACCAGCCCTCGATCGCCGAGATCACCAGCGGCTGAACCTCCTCCCACGCCTTGCACATGCGAGCTCCGGTCATCAAAGCCTGACGCCGTTCGGCCAGGGAGGCGGTATCCTGCGCACGGCGCTCCGGATCCTTGAGATCCGCGCCCATCGAGAAATTGTCCTGTCGCCCGGTCAGGATCACCGCCGATGTCTCGTAATCCTGCTCGAAGCTGCGGGCGGCCTCTGTCAGTTCCCGCATCAGGGCATAAGACAGCGGATTCGGCGCGATGCCGCGATCGAAGCGCACAATCGCGATCCTGCCGGTCCTCGTTATCTCGACATGGTTCATGGCGGCTTGCTCCTGTGGATCTTTATCTCGGCTGCGAGGCCGCGTTTCGATGCCCCGCTCCGCGCGGTCTGCGCGCGATCACGGGCTGATATTTCCATCGGTCAGGGTCAGGCAAGGTTGCGCACAATTTTCGCGAAATGTAGTATATATATCTACTGTTTTATGGGATTTTGACGATTGTGTTGACCTCATACACATATGCGAGCGTCTCGATGGGGCTGAGCTCAGCCCCGGAGATCTGCGCGATGATCGACGGTGCGATCAGACGAAACACGCTGCTTGACGTCACGAGCGCGCTCTACAGCGACGGGGCCTGTTTCTTTCACACGATCGAAGGCGAAGAACCGGCTCTTGCCAAGTTGATGTCGTCGATCCTGCGCGATCAGCGCCATTTCTCCACGACAATCCTGGACCAGACCGATCTCGCGGACCGGCGCTTTCCGGGCCTTGCCGTGAAACATATCGACGGATCGAGGGACGATCGTCTGCGCGAGCGGTTTTCCTTCGGTTCGGTCACGCTTCTGGGTGCCGACTATGTCGCCGAGCGTGTCCGTGATCTGGCACGGGCAGTCTGACCGACCGGGACCGCCAACTTCCTCAAAGATGTATCGTGGTGTCCCGCAACATGCCTCGGTTGCGCGGTTTGCCTTGAAGTGCTGTGCAGTATGCAGTTTGATTTTGCCCGTATTCAGAATTCGATTTGGGCAAGACCGATGGACGTGACCTCCACCGCCAGAAAAAGTGTTCTCTTCGTCGGGGCGATCGACGGCGGCGTTGAAATGGAGTTCCTGACGATGCTGGGCGACAATGCCTGCGACGTCTACATCACCTCGTACCTCGCCGGCCCGGATCTGCCGAAAGCGACAACTGGCAGCGAGACGACGCACAGCATCATCCCGATAGAAGGCATTGACGGAACGAACCTCGCCTCGTCTTTTCCGGAAATGAGGTTCGATGCGATCGCCGGGCTCGGTCCGACCAACGACGACGACAAGGGTCAGACAGCAGCTCTCGTCCAGCGCTTCACGCAGAGTGCGGCTGAGGTGCTGAAACCGCAGGGCGCCGTCTATGTGCTGCAGGATCTGAAGACGCCGAACTTCCGGGACATCATCAAGATCCCGGGCGCGCACTTCCTCTGTCAGGTGAGCCTCGAGGGGCGGACAATGACCCAGACCTCGACCAGCACGTCGAAGAAAGTGATGAAGGGCCGGAAAGATCATCTGTTCGAGTTTCTGTTCGATGACAGCGCATCGCCGCGGGACGTGAACAACGAGGGCAATGCCGAGTTCGAGCAGATCCTGACGATGATCATGTCCAGCAAGGACGACAAGCTGAAGAAGGGCAGCTACAAGGACGGCAAGGGCGCGCACTCGAAGAAGGAAATCGCCGACATAATCTTCCAGTACGCCGACAACACCACGTAACCCACGGCGCCGGGTTTCAGTGAGCAACTAAGGATATACAGGCAGTTCATTCCGGGGCAGACCCTGCCCGGACCTCGGGATCAGGGTCCTTAAGCTGCGAGTTTCCCGGACAAGCCCTCGTCGATCAGTGCGATCGTCTCTTCGATCCCGTAGAGCGCGATGAACCCGCCGAAGCGCGGACCCTGGCTCGCGCCGAGCAATACCTCGTAGATTGCCTTGAACCAGTCGCGCAGCGGCTCGAAACCGTGCTCGTTTCCGACCGCGAAGACGATGTTCTGAAGCTCTTCTGCGTCGGCACCGCCTTGCCACGACTGAAGTCTGTCGCGCAGATCCTCAAGCGCCGTGCGCTCTTTCTCCGTGGGCGCACGAAACGTTTTCGTCGGCTTCACATTGTCATTGAAGTAGGCAACGGCGTGCCCGGCGGCAGCGTCCAGCGTCGGATTGTTCTCGGGCGTCGCATCGGGCGCATAGCGCTTGATGAAGCCCCAGAGCACGTCCTTGTCGTCGGCGGACGCGGCCGAAGCGAGGTTCAGCAGCATCGAGAACGGGACGGCGAGATCCGACGCGGGCACGTTGTGGCCGTGGATATGGAACGCCGGATTGGCCAGTTTCTTGTCCGCGTCCTGCGCCGCATAGGCGCGCAGGTGCTGATGATATTCGTCCACGGCGCGCGGAATGACGTCCCAGTGCAAGCGCTTGGCTGAACGCGGCTTCTGGAACATGTAGAGGCTGAGGCTTTCGGTCGAGGCATAGGTGAGCCATTCCTCGATCGTCAGGCCATTGCCCTTGGACTTCGAGATCTTCTGACCTTCGCCGTCGAGAAACAGCTCGTAGACGTAGTGTTCCGGCGCCTTGACCCCGAGGATCTCGCAGATCCGGTCGTAGACAGGCGCGTTCGACGAGTGGTCCTTGCCGAACATTTCGAAGTCCACGCCGAGCGCCGCCCAGCGCGCCCCGAAATCGGGCTTCCACTGCAGCTTCACGTTGCCTCCGGTCACGGGCAGCGTCGTCTCCGTGCCGTCCTCGTCCTCGAACGTGATCTCACCCTTCGCGGCGTCCACGTGCTTCATGGGCACGTAGAGGACACGCCCGGAGACAGGAGATATCGGCAGGAAGGGCGAATAGGTCTGCTGGCGCTCCTCGCCCAGTGTCTTGAGCATGACACCCATGATGGCGTCGTATTTTTCGGCGGCGCGCAGAAGGATCTCGTCGAACTGGCCGGATTTGTAGAACTCGGTGGCCGAGACGAACTCGTACTCGAACCCGAACCGGTCGAGGAAATCCCGCAGCATTGCGTTGTTGTGGTGGGCGAAGCTCTCATGCGTGCCGAACGGATCCGGCACCACGCTGAGCGGACGCTGAAGATGCTCGGTCAGCATATCCTGGTTCGGCACGTTGTCCGGAACCTTGCGCATCCCGTCCATGTCGTCCGAGAAGCAGATCAGGCGGGTCGGGATGTCGGAAAGGATCTCGAAGGCGCGGCGCACCATCGTTGTCCGGGCGACCTCGCCGAAGGTGCCGATATGAGGCAGCCCCGAAGGACCGTAGCCGGTTTCGAACAGCACATGTCCCTTCTCAGGCGGTGCCTTCGCGTACCGTTTGACGAGCTTGCGCGCCTCCTCGAAAGGCCATGCCTTTGAGGTCTGTGCAGCTTCGCGCAAGGCGGTGTCGGTCATTGATTCGCTCCGCGTCGGATGGGTGCGCGCGTGATAGTGTCCGGGCCGTCAGCGGTCAACGTCGGTTCGTTCATCCTGTGTCAAGTAACAAGCGCAATCCATTCTCCTTATAGATGTATAAATCTCGTCATTCCGGTCATTCGACCGCGCTTTCTTTGAAATACGCTTGCTCTTACGGCGCCGTCGCAAGTAGCAGGAAAGCGCTTGAAACGATTTTTATTGAGGGGACGACCATGAGAATTGGTAAAAACGAATATGCATCACTGGTTGCCTGGGCGAAGAAACAGGATAGGAGCGTCGTCGACGCGGGATTGAAGCTGAAGTTGGTCAATCTCAATCCGAAGGGCGCGAACTGGGATCTGCAGAGGCTTGGCAAGCAGGACCTCGAACGCCTGCGCGATGCCTTGCCATCAGGGCGCCTGGCGCACGTTCATTCGCCAATCCTTCATGGCCTCCGGCAGAAGTGCAAGCAGTCGCTCGCGGGTCTGCGAACCCCGCATCTCGATCCGGAAAGCTTTCCTCAGTGCTTCCGAATGCAGACGAAACTGAACAACGCGCGCGCCGGCATCTTCGCGGGGCCCGTCGGTCAATGGCTCCGGCTCAATCCCAAGGCGATGTCCGTCAAGTTGAGGGGGCCCTTCGTCTGGGATGAAACCAATGGCGGCGATCTGCACATCATGGGCCCGTGGGCGGATATCATGAAGGCCATTACCGATGGCGGCGACGGGTTGGGTTTTGCGTCGTCCTATACCGACATCTACCAGGGCGATGTGAACATCGAGATGGCGCGCAAGTATTCGTTTCCGGATGAAGAAGGCACAGATTGGGAGAGCCGTTTGCGCGCCTTGCCTCTGATTGTGTCCGTGTATTCCGGCGTCGGCTGGAGCAAGACCGAGGACGAGGGCGAAGTTGTCCTGAATGCGCCCGGAGAGATCGTCGATCTGGTCGGCAGCAAGATCACCGGCATCGCGGGTGAGGTTGCGCCTGAGTCGCTGGGCAATGCCGTTCTGGACCGGATCAACGAAGCCAAGGGCGTCCTCGAAGATCATGTGATCCCGATCTTTGAGAAGGGGAAGGAAGTCTACGACATGCGTCAGGAGGCAAACCTGCACAAGACGATGTTGACGATTACCGTTGGCAACGTCCCGCATGGCGAGAACTACCTGATCGCCGGCGATTACCTATCCGGCGGCGACCTGCTCGACATCGTCGACGATCTGCGCCAGGAAGCCTGACCGCTTTTCACCCGCGGGCCATCGGGACTGCGGCAAGGGGGATATTGCCGTTTCCGGTGGCGGATCTTATGTCCGGGCGTGCGTCTGGACAGGAGATCCCCCATGGCCACCGAACCGCTTGGCGCGCAGGATGCGCTCGTTGCCGTGATGATTGCCACGTCGGCAGCCGACGAAAACATGACGGCGCGCGAGTTCAAGGAAATCTCGTCCATCGTCGAGCTTCTCCCGGTCTTCCACGGTTTCGACCGGGATCGTATCTCTCAGGTCGGCGCGCTGGTGGCCGACCTCTTCGAGGAGGAGGACGGTCTGGACGCGTTGCTCGGCCTCGTCGAGGCAGCGTTGCCGGATCATCTGCGCGAGACCGCATACGCGCTGGCGTGCGACGTGGCCGCGGCCGACGGGTCGGTCAAAATGACCGAACTTCGCCTGCTCGAGGAGTTGCGGCACGAGCTGCGCGTCGGGCGATTGGCCGCCGCCGCGATCGAACGCGGGGCGCGGGCGCGGCACCAACGGATCGAGGCCCGGTAAAAAGTGTGACGATCGTCACATGCGCGCGAGTGATTCGTGCGTAGGGTTGTGGTTACCGGGGGGCTCACTATCTCCAAAGCGTACCCGGAAACGATCCAGCAAGGTGAGACGAGGGGCGCACGGGTATTGCGTCCGATGGAGGAATGATGACGTATCTTCTGTATTATCCCGCAGTGGTAGCGACCGTGATCTTCACGGCGATCGGGACCGTCGGCTACATCTGAGCCGATCCTGACGACTTAGCCTCGTCAGGCATCCATCAGTTCGCGCGGCACGGCGAAGTCGACAAATCGTGCCATGGCATAATCAACATCCGCCCAGCGGTCGGCGTCGAACTCGAGTACGGCGGCTGCCGCCGTCGGGAAGTGCTCGAAAGCGCGTTCGCAGCGCCTGCTCGCGCGCTCCCGGCAGAGGATCCGAGCCATCGCGCTGAGGCCGGGCTGGTGCCCGATAAGCATGACGGTTCGCGATGACTCGGGTGCTGTCCGGATCAGATCCAGCATCGTGTCCGGTGCCGCGTGGTAAAGCCGCGCTTCGAACTCTGCCGGCGGGAGGCGATCCACCGCGCTATGCATCAGGCCGTAAGTCTCGCGCGTCCGCACCGAGGTAGAGCAGAAGACGTGGTCGGGGATGTGATCCAGGTCCGCCAGCCAATCTGCGATCACCGGTGAGGCCAACCGTCCCCGATTGTTCAGGGGCCTGTCATGGTCCGAGAGCTGGGCGTCTTTCCAACTCGACTTCGCGTGGCGGAGGAGGATCAGCTTTTTCATACCGCGAATGGAGGCCCGGCGCGCCCGGATTTGTCAAAGCCTACGTGCGACTTTCCACAACATATTTCGCCGCGTGTGGATAACGGGCTCAGACCCGGTTCGCGTTGCGAAACGCCGTCATGTGGAACTCGCGTTGGGCTTCCGGGAGGTTCAACCCGGTCCCGTGCGGGCATGAGACCCGCGCGCGGCATCCGCTCCGACATGCAGTTCCTGCGGCATGGTCGGTGAAGTCGACGCAACTGGCAACGTCATACCGGCCGTCCGCAAACGCGCCGATCGGGCACGCGGACAGGCACGGTGCCGGGCAGTCCAGGCAGGGCTGGCTGTCTTCCGGTTCCGGAATGTCGAAATCCTCGAAGAACGCGAGGGCGCCGCGATAGGACGCCCAAAGCCCGCGCCGTCCGGTGACCTGCAAGCCGACCGGAGACTGCACGGCACCTTCGCCGCGCGCGGCCCAGCGCTGGAACGGCTGCCAGGGCGGCCCACCGAATGGAAAAAGCGCTGTGGCGCCCATAGTTCCGGCCAGCGCTTCGATGACCCGGTGCGACCAGCGGTCGAGCGGATGCGCGCCGCCGTCGAGGTGCTCCGGCGACTCTCTGAATACCTGCCACATCGCCGGACCGTCCGGACCGAGCAGACACAGCACCCGCGCTCCAGTCGGCGCCATGTCGTCCGGTCCCGGACGAAAGCTCCCGACAACGGACAATCCGCTGACCGAGGCGTGGCGTATGACCTCGTCCAGCGTCATTTTCGGAAGGGGAAGGCGAGCGACCAGAGGAACTGTGTCGGCTCTGGTGTCTGATGCTCCGGCAGGCCGATCGCCATGTCCTCGTGCCCGAAACGCGGCTGGGCCGTGTACGTGCCGAAGAGACGGTCCCAGATCGAAAGATTGAACCCGTAGTTCGTGTCATGCTCTCGGCGGTCGACGGAATGATGGACGCGGTGCATGTCGGGCGTGACGATCAGCTGACGCAGGCGCCGGTCCCATCCGAACGGCAAGCGGATGTTCGCGTGGTTGAACATCGCAGCACCGTTCAGAACGATCTCGAACAGAATGACGGCGATCACCGAGGCGCCCAGCGCGTAGACGAGCGCCACCTTGAACAGCATCGAAAGCCCGATTTCGATCGGATGGAACCGGATCGCGGTCGTCACGTCGAAATCGCGGTCGGCGTGATGGACCCGGTGCAGACGCCACAGGATCGGGATCTTGTGGCTCAGCACATGCTGGAACCAGATCGCGAAGTCGAGCACGACGAAGACGATCAGCACTTCGAGCCAGACGGGCCAGTCGACGGTGTTGAAAAGACCGATCCCGAGGTCGGCTGCATCGAGTGCCGCAAGTGCCGCCGTCACGCCCAGCAGCGCCTTCAGCACGCCGGTCAGAACAGTGTTGGAAATGGAAATCGCCCAGTTCGTGAACCAGCGCCCCCACCGGGTGAAACTGCGCTGTCGGCGCGGCGTCACGGTTTCCGCCAGCGCGAACGCACCGAACAGCCCGAAAAAGACAGCGAGTCTGAGCGTCGTCTCGTCCATCAGCCGATGACCTCGAAGTGGGCGTTCACAGTCTTGCCCGCGTTGACCGGCAGCATATCCTGCGGGCAACACGACATCGCGCAGATACAGTCCATTTCGGCGCGGAGAACGACGTAATCGCCGGGTTGCGAGACAGGAGCCTCCCAAGCCGTATCGCCCTCGCCGTCGACCGGTATGTTCATCCACAAGTTCAGCGGGCTGGGCGTTTCGTGGTCGTCGACCCCCAGGTCTCGCATCGCGGTGGCCAGATTGTCTGTGCAGTTGTCATGATACTTGGTGCATCCGAGCAACCCGTAGCGTTCGTTGTCGCACGCCGCCATCAGGGTATCGTGAATCCCGGGCGATGTGTCCTCGGCGAAGTGCAGGATCGGGCGTCGCTTGTTGGTCACCAGGTCGTGCCCGGCGCGCGGGAAGATCGTCGTGATCGTGGCCCGGAGATGCTCCATCGACAGGAACTCGGAGACATCGTCATCGCGGAACGCCCAGAAGTCCACGACCTGATGGCCGTGCGTGTTCACGATGCGCAGGGACTGGCCCTGTTTCACGCGCACGGCGCGGCCCGCTCGGGCAGGAATTTCCATCAGACTCATGCGATCTCCGGTTTTCTCGCGTGCACTCTACGAGATAGCGGCGATAACGCGCGACACAAACCCGTCAAAACTGTCGCGGTCGATCCAGCGGACCACGGCGACGAGATCGAGGTCCGGGTCGACCCAGATCGCGTTGCGCCCGACACCGATGGCAAAATAGCTCGACGCCGGCGCCGAGGGCGCGGTTTCGCCATTGCCGTTCAGCCACCAGAGGAACCCGTAACCGCGGTGAAGCGGGCAGGGGTCGAGACAATGCTCCACCCAGTCCGATGACAGGATCTGGCGGTCACCCCAGCGCCCCTTCGCGCCCATCAGCAGACCGACTCGGGCGTGGTCCGTGGTCGGGATCATCAAACCGCCACCCCAATGCGCGCCGCCCGAGACGGACTCCATCGCTCGATCTTCGATATCGACGGTCGAGTGCGCTCCATAGCCGTGCCACGACCACGCGCCCGACGCGCCGATCGGATCCATAACGCGCTCCTTAAGGACCTCCGGGAGCGGTCGCTTGAATACGCGCATCAGCGCATAGCTGAGGACGTTGACCCGGATGTCGTTGTACTCCCAGAACGTGCCCGGCGCAGACAGGTCCCGGTGCGTGCCCTTCAGGGATGGTGCGCCGGGCGCGGTGTTGAGGGATCTGTGCCGGTCGATCCGATCCGCCTTGCCCCAGAGCGTGCCCTCCCACTCGCTGGTTTGCTGCAGCAGTTGGCGCCAGGTGATAGCCCGGTTCTGCGGTGCGTCGAACAGGTCCGGCACGGTCTCGCGGCAGGGCCTGTCGAGATCGAACAACCCGTCACCCCAGGCGATCCCTGCGCAGATCGCAATGTAGCTCTTGGTGATCGAGAACGTCATGTCCGGCGCGTCGACCGGCCCCCACTGGGTGACGATCCGGCCGCCGCGCAGGATCATTCCGTTCGGGTCGCCACGCGGCCGGACCGGGCCGATAATCTCACCGTCGGGAAGTGGTTCGGAGAAATGACCGCCGTCGAGCGCTCTCGCGATGTCGCGGTCCATGGCGCTCTCGCGGGCGATTGCGAAGTCGACGGCTTGCTGCAGGCGTTCCGCGTCAAAACGTGCAGCGCTGGGCTCGGTCGCCTCGATCACGCGGGAACGGCTCTGGGCGGTGTCGGAAGGACCTTGGGCAGACAGGCCACCGCGGCAAGGATGATAGCCGCGGCAATCGCGAGGATGACGAAGAGCACATCGAAACCCCATGTCTCGTAGACCACGGCGATCAGCGGCAGCGCGATCGCCAGAACCGAGAAGCTGACGACATAGCGCACCCCGTAGATCCGTGCGCGGAAGGGCCCCGACGCCATCTTGCCGATCATATAATCATTGATCGGGATCTGCCCGAAGGCTCCCAGCATGAAGCCCAGGGCGACCGCGAGAGCGACCCCGTCGTGCAGTCCCTGCATCGCCGTGAAGAAGACGATCTGGATCACTGCCACGGTCATGAACACCTTGCGCGGTCCGAACCGGTCCAGCGAAAGACCGACGGCGAGCTGCGCCAGCGAGGCGACGGCGAAGGTCAGAAAGGCCAGCGCCCCGACCATCGAGGCGACATCTGCGTTGCCCGGCAGTGCCGCATCCGCCCAGGCGGCGAGGTCTCCGGCGAGACCCTGCATGCGCTCGTCGAAGATCTTCGGCAGGGCAAACGTGGTCGACTGAAAGATGATCGAGGAGACCGCAGTGGTCAGAAAGACAATCGCCGAGACCCGGAACAGAAGAGCCCGGTAGTCGGGGTCGGCATTGGCCTTCGCGGCGGCCGTGGCCGCAGCGCGCTCGACCGGGGCCATCCAGTCGCGGAACATCAGGTAGTATGCGCCGCCCAGGGCGATCGATATCGCTCCCGGCACGAAGAACGCCATGCGCCATCCTGCATTGTCGATCATGTACCCGGTCAGGAGCGCCGCCGAGGCCACGCCCAGATTGCCCCAGACCCCGTTCATCGCGATCCGCATGCCGGTGTTCTTCCACTTGGCCGTGACGATCGCGAGGCCGACCGGATGGTAGATCGCCGCGAAGACGCCGATCACGAACAGCCCGATGCCCATCTGCAAGGGCGTCTGCGCGAACCCTGTCGCGATCGAAGCCAGCCCGACGCCGACGAAGAACACGACCATCATCGCGTCGCGGTTCCAGCGGTCGGCCAGCCAGCCCGCAGGCAGGGCGAACACCCCGAAGGCGACGAAGCCCGGCGTCGCATAGGCCAGCAACGCGCCGTAGCCGACGCCCCACTCCCGGCTCAGCGTCAGGGCCGCGATCGTCGCGAAGATCAGCATGAACAGGTGATCGAGGAAGTGCCCGATGTTGAGCATGAGGAAGTGGGACTGATCGCGGGTCATCGCGGGTGCCTTTCGTTGACGCCGGGACCGTACGCGTTCGCATGTCCAGCGCCAACCACGTATCGGATGGCTGGACCGGCTAGTCGCCCAGTTCAGCGCCCGGCGCGATGCACATCACCTCGATCTCGCGATTGATGCCCTTGAACGCGACCTCCCCGCGCGAGCTTGCCGCGATCCGGTCCTCGACCGCCGTCCACGCGCGCGGGCTCAGCAGGATCTCGCCGTCCTCGGCATGCTCGCACAGCCGTGCCGCCACGTTCACGGCGGTTCCGCTGGCGGTGTAGTCGTAGCGCCCCTCGTACCCGACCATCCCGACCGTGGCGTAGCCGAGCGAAATGCCGACACCGAACCCGAGCCGGTGTCCGAGGCGTTTCCATGCCTTGCAGAGTTCCTCCATGCGCACGCGCATCGCCAAAGCGAGCCGCACCGCTTCACCGGCCGGATCCTCACAGGGCAGCGGATCGTTGAACAGCACCATGATGCCGTCGCCCATGCGGTGATCGACGCCCGCACCGTGCTCGTTGATCAGCTTGCCCATCTCCTCATGATAGGTCTGCAGGACCTCGATTGTTTCCTCGGGCTCGGCGGTCTCGCAGAACGCGGTGAACCCACGCATATCGCAGAACAGCACGCCAAGAAGTGCCCTGTGGCTCTTGAGCATCGTCTCCGAGCCGGAGGAAATGACCGTATCGGCGACGGCTGCCGGCAGGAACCGCTTCAGCCTGCCCATCCGCTCGATCTCGCCGACCTGCTCCTCTACCCTATCGCCGAGTTCGGCATTGAGGTTCTCCAACGCCTTGAACTGCCGGACGTTCTCGATGGCAATGACGGCTTGCGCTGCGAAGGTTTCGATCAGTGTAATCTGGTCGGGTGCGAAGGGACGAAGTTCTTTGCGGCTGAGGGTGATGACGCCGATTGCCGTTCCGTCAAGCACCAGCGGGACCACGAGATAACTGTGCAGACCCTCTTCTTCGACCAGCTTCACCCGAACAGGGTCGCGCGTCCGGTAGAGATCATCGTCGGCAATATTGTCGATTTTGACGACGCGGGCGCTTTCGAACACCTCCGAAACCGGGCCGGGATCGGAGAGCGGATACTCGTAGCCGACTTCGAACCCCGTGAGCTGTTCGCCGCACATGGCCCGGACCCGGCCATGAGCACCGTCTTGGGTCCTGACGTGCAGCCGGGCCGAAATGGCGTCACACAGCACCATTGCGCGCTGCAGGATCGCATCAAAGACCGGCTGCTCATCATCCCGGTTCTGGCTGATAACCTCCAGGATTTCCGCCGACGCCGCCTCCCGTTCCAGCCGGGTCTGCAACTCGCGGAACTGGCGAACGTTTTCGATGGCGATGACGGCCTGCGCGGCGAAGGTTTCTACTAGCGCAATATCGTCGGGTTCGAACGGATCGACTTCGGTGCGCCAAAGGACAATCACACCGATCCCGATGCCCCGACTTACCAGGGGCACATCGACCAGGCTGCGGGCATTGGCGAGGTTGACCGCTGCGGCGGAAATCGGAGAACCGCCAACGGCCTGAGCCCCGCCACTGTATTCCTCGTAGACAACCGTTTTGCAATCGAGGATCGCGCGTGCGGCCCCGGTTACCTCGGGATCCAAGGGGATCGGGTCGCGCGTGATGACATCGATGAATGCGTCAAACCCCTCGCCCTTCGAACCCTTGAACTCCAGGTGCGTCCGCTCCGCATTCACCATCGCTGCGAACGCCAGCGGAGCACGGCAGAGGCGCGCGGCATTCTCAAGTATGACATCAAAGACTGGCGTGTCGTCGTCGCGCGAGTGGTTGATCGCTGACAGTATCTCACGGGTCGCAGCCTCGCGCTCAAGCCGGGTCTGCAACTCGCGGAACTGCCGGACGTTCTCGATCGCGATGGCGGCCTGGTCCGCAAACAGTTGAACGAGTTCCAACGTACGCTCGTTGAACGGATGCAAACGTGTGCGGTAGACGGTGAAAACGCCTATCAGCCTTTTGCCCGAGATTATCGGAATTGCCGCAAGCGATCGCGCGTTCCCATGATCGACCGTGGCAATCCTGAGTTGAGAGCCGCTGTCATAAACCCCGCCGGCGCGTACATCATCGATACTCACCGGCTTCAACTCGGATACAGCGCGCCCGACGCCTGTGGTCGGTTCAACCTTGAAGGTACCCACCTCGGATAACCAGTCGCGAAAGGCGGGTGAGATCCCGCGCGAGCGCAACTCACTGACCTGAAAATCTCCGTGATATTCGAAGAGGATACCGAACTCTGCTTCGCAGATCTCCAAGGCATGGGCCAGCACGTCGTCGATCGCAGTGTCCAGGCAGCCGTCGTGGTTGCTGATGATCCGCAGCACTTGCGCCAGGCTGCGCTCGCGTCTGATCGCATCGTCCAATTCCAGCGCCAGATCAGCCGCCATATCGGAGCGGTCTCGATCCGCTTTCGGATCCGCTCCTTCGTCCAAGGTCTGCGCTAGCTCGATCTTTGAGGTGACGCCCAGCTTGCTGTAAACCGTCCTCAGATGGCTGCGTACAGTTGTTGGCGACAGGCCCAGATCCCGAGCGATCTCTTTGTTGCTGGCACCGGCGGCATAAGCGACTGCGACTTCCCGCTCGCGCTTACTCAACAGATCGCCGGCCAATCCCCCGTCGGACATCCGATACCCCTCAAATGCAGTAGTCGGCGCACCGTACACCAACTCCTGCATTTGAACGATACCGAGTCGCCGCGCCTTTCCGTATCTTCATCGACATGGCAGCGGGAGACCTCCGCGGGGTGCGGACGCCCCACCCAGACAAGCCATGCAACAGAGGAGACTTCGAGATGACGATGATGCAGACGGCGATGGACTTCTTCGATGCGTGCGAGACAGGCAAGGGCTGGAGCGAATGTGCGCAGTATTGTGCCGCAGACGCGAGCTTTGCCTGCCAGTCGCAGGCGCTTGCCGACACCAGTACGCTCGAGGCCTATACCGAGTGGATGAAGGGCCTGCTGGTCCCGGTACCGAACGGCCGGTACGAATTGAAGGGTGCTGCCGAGGACACCGAGCGCGACGTCGTGCTCGCCTTCGCGGTCTTTCATGGCACCCACACGGCGGATGGCGGGCCGATGGCGCCGACCGGAAAGACCGTGGCCGCCGACTACGTCTACGCCATGGAGTTCGCCGGCGGGAAGATCACGCACATGACGAAGATCTGGAACGACGGGCACTCGCTTGTCGCCTTGGGCTGGGCATAATCTGCTGCATGGCCGGGCCGTGATGGTCTTTGCCCATGCGCCCGGTATCCCGCCCATGATTTGATCGCCGCGGGCGCGCGGCGGTCTTGCCCGTCCAAGGCGCCCCGCGTATGGCTGAGCCAGACCCGGCTCAGCCCGGATCGATTTCAGTCTTCCGGAGGAGAAACCATGGGCTACGAAAAACTGGACCTGCTGATCGATGGCCAATTCCGTCAGGGCGCGGGTGGCGACGCGCAGGACGTCATCAACCCCGCGACCGAGGAAACCCTGGCCGCCGTGCCGCACGCCGCGGCGTCGGATCTGGATGAGGCGCTCGACGCGGCCGAGCGCGGTTTCAAGGTCTGGAAGGGCATGACGGCTCTGGCGCGGCAGGCGATCATCAACAAGGCCGCAGATATCATCATGGCCAATCTCGACGAGCACGCCAGAAATCTCACGATGGAGATGGGCAAGCCGTTCGTCGAGTCGAAGATGGAACTCGCGCTCGGCATGGATGCGCTGCGCTGGTACGGTGAGGAGGGCAAGCGCGCCTACGGCCGGATCGTGCCCTCGCGCGTGCCCGGTGCCCGCCAGATGGTGACCAAGGAGCCCGTCGGCGTCGCCTCGGCCTTCGTCGCCTGGAACTTCCCGTGCATGAACGTCGTGCGCAAGGTCGGCGGCGCACTGGGCGCCGGCTGCTCGCTGATCATCAAGCCGTCCGAGGAGACCCCGGGCACGGCGGTGGCCATCGCTCGGGCGTTCCAGGAGGCCGGTCTGCCGGACGGCGTGCTGAATGTCGTCTTCGGCGTGCCCGACACTGTCTCTCGCCACATCCTCGGCGACACGCGCGTCAAGAAGCTTTCGTTCACCGGTTCGGTCCCGGTCGGCAAGCACCTCCAGAAGCTCGCCGCCGAAAACCTGATCCGCTGCACGATGGAACTCGGCGGCCACTCTCCGGTCATCGTGTTCGACGACGCCGACGTGGACGCGGCCATCCAGGTGATCGGCAAGAACAAGTTCCGCAACGCAGGCCAGGTCTGCATCTCGCCGACGCGCTTCTACGTCCAGGAAAACGTCTACAACAAGTTCGTCGAGGGCTTCACCGAGGTCGCCGACGGCCTGAAGGTCGGCAACGGTCTGGACGACGGCGTCGAGATGGGACCGCTGGTCGATCAGCGCCGCCTGCCGATCATGGAGGGCTGGGTCACCGACGCCAAGGATCACGGCGCCACGGTCACCGCGGGCGGCGAGCGCATGGGCAACAAGGGCTGGTTCTGGAAGCCGACGATCATGCGCGACGTGCCCGAGGACGCCCGCATCATGAACGAGGAACCCTTTGGCCCCGTCGCCCCGGTCTCACCGTTCAAGAGCGTCGATGAGGTCGTCGACAAGGCGAACAAGCTGAGCTTCGGCCTGGCGAGCTATGTCTTCACCACCGACGGCAAGAAGGCCAAGGCGATGGAAGAGGCCATTGACGCCGGACTGGTCGGCGTGAACCACCCGATGGTTTCGACCCCGGAAACCCCGTTCGGCGGCGTCAACGAGTCCGGCTATGGCTCGGAAGGCGGCATCGAGGGATTGGAGGCGTTCCTGCGCACGAAGTTCGTGACTGAGACTGGGGTCTGATTGAGCGTCAAGGGTGGGCGGAAAGCGTCCACCCTATGAGATGGCCGTCAACCGTAGGATGGGCTCCAAGCCCATCCGTCATTCAGATGCGGCCAGTTCGCCGAATTCGCCGTTGAGGATGTCTCCCGCAAAGTCTGAAGAAACGACACCGCGCGCGACATCGCGGTGGAACGAGGAGTACGGCCAATCGCGCACGTGCTGCACAAAGCCGTGCCGAACCGGGTTGATCCAACAGTACTCGACATGTGTGCGGAAGTCGTTCGGGTCGCGGATCAGGTGCTCCCAGTACCGGCGTTGCCAAATCCCTCGCTCGCGTTTGCTGAGTTTGGATCGGCTGCGTGGGCCGGACCAGTCGAGCCTGCGGGAGAAGCGGCCCTTTATTTTGTTCCAGATCAACGGAAAATTGCTTTCGCCCCGGGGCAGCGTCATCACGGTATGCAGGTGATCGGGCAGGATCACGATGGCATCGAGACGGCAGGGGTGCTCGGCATGCGTTTCGGCCATGACGGCCCGCAAGATGTCGATGTTGTCAGTGAGGAGTGTTGAGCCCGGGCGCGCAGCATTCACGGTGAAGAAATAGGTGCCTCCGCGCACGAACAATCGCCTGTAGTCCGTCATGCTGACAACGTCGGCACGTTTGGTTGATGCAGTCTTAAAAGGGATGGGCGAGGCGCCCATCCTACGGGACGGCGCTAAACATCACATTGGCTCCATCATGCTGTCGAGATACTTGTCGCGGACCTCGCCGAAGCGGCGGTTTGCGATTTCTGGATGGTGCGGATTGACGCGGTAGGTGCCTCGGGTCACGCGCTCGACCATGCCCTGGCGGCACTTGCGGGACAGGATCGTGTGGGCGCTGTTCGACCGCGCCGCGACCAGTTTTGACTCGAGATATCTCTGGAGTTCGGCGACTTCGACCAGATCCTCGGCCTCGGCGAGATAGTCGTGCACGGCGGCGACGGCGGCGGACATGATGCTCGCGCGCTTTGTCTTGCGCGGGGCCGCCATCTCGAGCCGCGCGATCCGGACGCGCAGGTTGCGCCTGTCGCCGAGGGGCAGGGCGCCGACCACGCCGATCAGTGAGCGCGTCAGTTCGCGGCGGCGGTCCTGCGTGCGCAGCAGGTCTCCGGTGATCTCGGTCTCCCACTTCGCGAGGTCCTCGATTTCAGTCATCAGCGCGTTGGCCGCGTCGAGCAGCGTGGTCATGTCCGTACCTCGGGAAGTTTGCGCGCGGAGATGGGCAAATGCTCCGCTTTGGCGTCGTCCGGGAGGTGTACAGGGAGATGGATAAAATTTGTTTAAAGTAATGTTCATGCGTGGATGTGTTGCCACGGGGTTAACGGCGGGGAGAGGTCGCTGGCGGCCCGCATCGCGGACGACACTCAAGCAGGATGTCATTTGCTGTCCCCGACGTGACCAGGGTCATCGATGAACACTACTTGCGTGTTCGCCGAGGTTTCCGGCTCGCAGGCCGGGGCCGAGCCTGGTTTGGACACTTTTCGGTCTGTGGCGGCTGGCCCGACGAGAGAGTAGCTTCGCGCGACGGAGCCGTGCGGCGCCCGCCCCGCCCCACGGGCGGGCGCATTGAGATCTCCGGGACGGGTTCGAGCGGCCGCGCCGTTTCGGAGATCGGTGCTGATCTTCGGGTGCCGCGAGGCGCCCACCCCGGAGCGGGCGCCTTTCGGCTACGGGATCGTTGCCAGGTGTAGAATGACCTTCAACCCGCCATGCGCGACAGGGGGACCGGCCGGTTTCAGGCGGAGGCCGGTTGCCTTCGCCAGCCCCGCGTCGTTGGTCACGATACCGACGCGCCAGCCGGAGAACCGCGCGCGCAAGGTCTCGCCAAGCGATCCGTAGAGCCCGAAAAGCAGCTTGCGGTTGCCGATGCGGCCGCCATAGGGCGGATTGGTGACCACGATGCCGGGCGGTCCAGGCGGAGGTGCTACGTCGGAGATGGCCTGCCGCGCGAAGCTGATGTTATCGATAACATCGGCGCGTGTTGCGTTCTCGGTTGCCATGGCGACAGCTCCGGCATCGCGGTCCGAGCCGTGGCACATGATCGGGTTGCCCTGGGGCGGCGCGCTGCGCATGGCTTCCCATGCCTGCGGATCGAAGCTGCTCAGACGCTGAAAGGCGAAGGCGCGCGAGCGGCCGGGCGCGAGGCCGCGGGCGATCTCGGCGGCCTCGATCGGGATGGTGCCGGAGCCGCACATCGGGTCCACCACAGTCTGGCTGCCGTCGAAGCCTGCCTGGCGCAGGAACATCGCGGCCATGGTTTCGCGCAGCGGCGCCTTGCCGACGGCCTGCTTGTGGCCGCGCTGGTGGAGCGGGGCGCCGGAGGTGTCGAGGCTGATGGTGCAGAGGTCGTCCTCGATGCGGACGACGAGACGCAGCGGGTCGGCGGCGGCGTCCTGGGTGACCGGTGCGCCGAGTTCTTCGGTGATGGCGCGGGCGATGCGATCGCGGGCGGCGCCCGCGTGGTAGATCTTCGACTTGCGGCAGGTGACGTCGATCCGCACCGGCGTGTCCGGGCGGAAGGTCTGGCCCCACGGGACCTTGCGGGCGCGCTTGTCGAGTTGGGCTGGGTGCATCGCGCGGAACGAGGCGAGCCGCACGAGCACCCGGCTGGCGCCGCGCAGGCGCAGGTTGGCGCGCCATATGTCGGGCCAAGTGCCACGAAGCTCGACGCCGCCGGGATCGGTGCCCGTGGGGGCGAAGCCGTGCGCGCACGCTTCCTCGGCGAGGGGTTTCTCGAGCCCGGGTGCGGTCACGAGGCGGATGTCGAAGATCTGCTGATCCGGCATGGCCTCTGTCTAGCCTGCCGCACTGGAGAACGCGATGGCCTTGTTTCGCGCCGCCGTCGCATGAATGACGATAAGTATAGTAAACAAGTAATTCACTATATAATCGCATTCAATTCAATTTGAACTAATATATAAATTCATTCCGATTGAATTATGCTGCGAATTGTGATCAAAAGAATGCGAGATTTGCGTTGCGTTTGTGTAGGGGTTGTTATGACTCAGTTCGAAAAGTTGCTTGCGAAGATGAACAAGTCGGTGACTGATTCCTACGGCGAGAACATCGTCAAGAATGGCGATTTCTCAACGCACCAGCTCAAGGGCAATAAGAAATGGGGCGTGATGCAGGAGACCGGCGACGGCTCCTGGTTCGCCGAGAGCGGCAAGATCGAGGTTCAGAAGTCGACGGGCCACAACGGGACGCCCGCCAAGAAGGTCAAGTCGACGGTTCTGGAACTGGATGCGCTGACCGGGCGCAAGGGGCTGGGCGCGACGAACTCGAACGCGACCGTGAGCCAGGAGATCGAGGAGATCGACGGCCCGGGCACCTACCGGCTTTCGCTGGACTTCATGGGGCGCAAGAAGGGTCAGGTCTCGTCCGAGGACACGGGAACGGCCGAGGTCTGGGTCGGCGACAAGCTGGTTGCGGTGCTGTCGCAGGAAAAGACCAAGTGGGAAGAGCGGATCATCGAGTTCACGCTGGACGAGGAGGATATCCCGGCGGACGGCGTTGAACTTAAGCTGGTGGCGACCGGCAAGGCCGACGGGCGCGGTGCCACGGTCGACAACATCTCGTTGCGCGAGATCGGCGAGACCGGGCTTCTGGGCGAGGAGCTGGTCACCAACGGCGATTTCGAGACCAATCCCTCGGCGAACGGGCGCGGGGTGTTCCACGAGATCGAGGGCTGGAGCGTCTCGGACGACTCGGTGATCGAACTGCGCTCGGTCCGCAAGCCGATCACGCCGCGCGACAAGAACGACACCTATGTCGAGCTGGACAGCCACGGCGAGGGGTCGAACTCGACCGTGGTGCAGCAGATCGACGTGCCCGCGGACGGCACCTATCTGCTGGCCTTCGACTATTCGGCGCGGGCCGCGCGCGGCAAGGATGCGGCGGCGACCTCGCCGATCAAGGTCATGGTCGGCGACGAGGTGATTGCCGAGATTACCGCCGACGAGGCCGGCTGGAAGCCCTACACCTTCAACGTCGATCTGGCGCAGGGCCCGGTCAAGCTGAGCTTCGAGGGTGCTGGCGTCGAGGACAAGGTCGGCGGACTGCTGGACAATGTCGAACTGCGCAAGGTGGCCGAGCTTGGCCCGGACGCCAATCCGATGAACGCGCCGGAGATCGAAGAGACGGCAACCGACGCGCCGGTCGATGTCGCGACCGAGTACAAGAGCGGCCTGCTGGGCGAGGTCCACTTCGCCGACGCGGTTCTGAAGAAGATCGACCAGGCGCTGGACCATGTCGACGACACGCCGGATGCGACCTTCGTCGCCACCGAGATCGACTACGGCAACAACACCGGCTGGTTCCACACGCCGCTGGACCTGGTGCTGGAGCACGATGCCGACAGCCTGGTCGAGCACACCGACGGCGCGCTGGAGCAGAACGTCAACCACACGGTGATGCAACTGACCGGCGAGATCTATCTCGAGGCCGGCAAGCACTCGTTTTACAACCGCACCGACGACGGCTTCCGACTGACGATCGACGGCAACGAGATCGCCGAGTATCAGGGCATCCGCGCGGCCCGCAACACCACCGGCGAGATCGAGGTCGACTCGGATGGCTGGTACCCGATCCAGATCGACTATTTCGACTGGAAGGGCCATTCGAAGCTGCGCATCGAGCACGAGAAGGAAGGCGGCCCGCGCGAGATCCTGGACGAGGATCGCCTGCGCTACGAGGTCGAGGTCGACAATCTCGGCCCGGATGCGATCGACGACGCGGCGGAGGGCGCCGAGAACACCGCCATCACCATCAATGCGCTGGGCAACGACACCGATCCGGACGGCGACACGGTCTTCATCCTCGACGCGACGGACGGTGCCAACGGCACGGTGAGCTTCACGCCGCCGCTCATGGAGGAGGTCGCCAGCAACGAAGGCCCGAAGCTCGGCGAGAACCTGATCGTCAACGGCGACTTCGAGGACAATCCGCTGAACGGCCGTCTCGGCTGGGGCCACTGGGACTCGATCGAAGGCTGGGAGAGCCCGGTCGGCCGCATCGAGGTCCAGACCAAGAACTACAACACCGGCAACACCGTCGGCAACGCGGTGGTCGAACTGGACAGCCACGGCAGCAATTCGAACGCGACGCTGCAGCAGGAGGTTCAGGTCGAGGAGGCCGGCACCTACCAGTTCTCGCTGGATTACGCGATGCGCGGCAAGCACGCCTGGACCAACGGCGTCGGCGTGCGCATCAACGGCGAGACCGTGCACGAGGTCATCAAGCCGAGCGAGAAGGGCTTCCAGACCCTGACGCTGGACGTCGAGCTCGATCCCGGCACCGCAGTCATCGAGATCTACGCGCTCGGCAAGCAGGACACGATCGGCACGGTGATCGACAATGTCTCGCTGCGCCAGGTGCAGGAGAACGATCCGGTGCGGGTGTTCTCGGCCCCCGATGGCGGTGTGATCACCTACACGCCGGAGCCGGGCTTTGTCGGCGAGGACACGTTCACCTACACGATCTCGGACGGCAATGGCGGCACCGACACGGCGACCGTCACGGTGGTCGTCACCGCCGACAACCAGGGGCCGGTCGCGGTCGACGATCAGAAGGCCGGGGACGAGGACCAGCCGATCATCCTCGATCTGCTGGCGAACGATCAGGACCCGGACGGCGACGCGCTGACGATCACCGAGATCGGGCCGGTCGAGAACGGCAGCCTGACGCAGAACGCGGACGGCACCTACACCTTCACGCCGGACACCGATTTCAACGGCACGGTCACCTTCGACTACACCGTCACGGACGGCACCGACAGCGACACGGCGACGGTCACCATCGTCGTCGTGCCGGTGAACGATCAGGTCGTTGCGGTCGCCGACCGGTACACCACCGACGAGGATACGCCGATCACGCTGGATCTGCTGGCGAACGATCTGGATGTCGACGGCGACGCGCTGTCCATCGTCTCGTTCGGCGGGGTCGAGAACGGCGAGATCGTCCAGAACCAGGACGGTACCTTCACCTTCAGCCCGGATGCCGATTTCAACGGGACGGCGACCTTCGAGTACATGGTCACCGATGGCGGCACCTCGGACACCGCGACGGTCACCATCGAGGTTCTTCCGGTCAACGACGCGGTGATCGCGGTCAACGACCGCTTCTCGATGGACGAGGACACGACCGCGGTTCTGGACCTGCTGTCGAACGATATCGACGTCGATGGCGATGTCCTGTCGATTGTCTCGTTCGGCGCCGTCGAGAACGGCCAGATCCTCGAGAACGCGGACGGCACCTACAGCTTCCGCCCGGATGCCGATTTCAACGGCACGGCGATGTTCGAGTACACGGTGACGGACGGACAGACCGAGTCGACCGCGATGGTCATCGTCGATGTCACGCCGGTCAACGATGCGGTCGAGGCCGAGAACGACCTGATCACCACGGACGAGGACGTGGCCGTCACCTTCGATCTGCTGGCCAATGATTTCGATATCGACGGCGATGCGCTGCAGATCGTCTCGTTCGGCGATGTTGACCGCGGTTTCCTGGCGATGAACGCCGACGGCACCGTGACCTACACGCCGGACCTGAACGACAACGGCATCGTGACGTTCCAGTACACCGTGACCGATGGCGAGACCGAGGCGACGGCGACGGCGCGCATCGAGATCCTGCCGGTCAACGACGTGGTGGTCGCGGTCGACGACGATGCCGTCGCCGAGGCGCTGGTGCCGGTGACGATCGACGTGCTCGCCAACGATTTCGATGTTGACGGCGATGCGCTCGAGATCGTCTCGCTGGCCGGTGTCACCGACGGCACGGCGACGATCAACGCGGACGGCACGATCACCTTCGTCGCGGATGCGGACTTCGCCGGTCAGACCTCGTTCTACTACCATGTCAGCGACGGCACCGAGACCGATGTTGCCATGGTGACGATCGACGTCGCCCCGCTGAACCGCGCGCCGGAGCCGGTCGACGATGTGGTGACGATGGACGAAGACGGCACGATCACCATCGACTTCCTGGCCAATGACATCGATCTGGATGGCGACGAGCTGACGCTGGTCGAGTTCGGCAATGTGCGCGACGGCGAGCTGATCCTGAATGCCGACGGCACCGTGACGTTCACGCCGGATGCCGACTTCAACGGCGATGTCCGGATCAGCTACACGGTGCAGGACGACGAGGGCCTGACCGGCTCGGCCGATCTGCGCATCGAGGTGACGCCGGTCAACGACGCGCCGGTCGCCGTCGAGGACGTGGCCGAGGTGCGCCGCGACGACACGGTCACGGTCGGCGTGCTGCTGAACGACACGGATGTCGACCGCGACGATCTCGAGCTGGTCTCGGCCACCTCGTCGCGCGGTCAGATCACGATTATCGACGGGCAGATCCTCTACGACCCGAACGGCGATTTCGACGATCTCGCCGTGGACACGTCGGATGTCGAGGTCATCACCTACACCGTGCGCGACGAGAACGGGGCGGAGAGCACCGGGACGCTGACGATGACGGTTCTGGCCTCGCGCAAGGACTCGGTCAACGAGACGCTGACCTTCCGCGAGACCGGCTCGAACGGTACCAATGCCGAGCTGGATGCCGAGAGCGCGCTGATCGATGTCGCCGATGCCGAGGTCGTCGGGTTCGACAACAACGACCGGATCGGCATCGACCTGCTGGCACGCGGCGGCAACGGGCGGACCAGCCCGCGCGGCGAACACGGCGAGGATGGCGAGGGCACGGTCAATGGCACGGACGGAACCGACGCGACGGTCGCCGGCGGGCTTGGCGGCGATGCGACGGCGATCCTGACCGGTGCGGCGCTGACCGGCGACGAGTTCAACGATGATCTCGACGTGACGGTCGAGGCGCGCGGCGGGCGCGGCGGCAATGGCGGCGACGGTGGCGATGGCGGCGACGCCGATCCGCTGGGCACGCATGTGTTGCGCCGGGCCGACGGCACCGAGGTGCTGACCGATTACGGCCAGGGCACGCCGGCAATCGGCGGCGATGGCGGCACGGGCATCACCGGCGGCGACGGTGCCGATGCGCTGGCCCGCCTGCAGGACGGCGTCTTCGACGGCGGCGAGGACGATGATGACATCATCCTCGAGGTCGTGGCGCTGGGAGGCGATGCCGGCAATGGCGGCGACGGCGGTGCGGCCGGGATCAGCGGTAATGACCGGCCGTTCGGCGGCAACCATGTCAACACCACGCGGGCCGGGGACGGCGGGCGCGCCGGCGACGGCGGTGATGCGCTGGCCGAGGCGATCGGCAACGATCTGCTCGGCGGGATCGGCGATGACGACATTCGTCTGATCGTCGAGGCCGAGGCTGGCGAGGGCGGCCGCGGCGGGGCAGGACGCGACGGCGCCGAGGCGCAGTTCCTGAATACCACCAAGATCGACAATGGTCCGTTCCTCGAGCAGACCTTCGAGGGCGAGATCCACGCGGTCGTGGGCATCGCGGGCGACGGTGGCGACTCCGGTGACAACGGCGACAGCGAGATCCGGGTGATCGACAACCTGCTGTCGGGCGGCGACGGCGAGGACGAGATCCTGCTGGAAGTCGTGGCCAATCCGCTCGAGGCCGTGGCTGGCGGCAGCGGCGGCTCGGGCGGCATTGACGGGACGCTGACGCCCGAGGAGACCGGCGATTACACGGTTCATCAGACGGCCGGCGTGGCCGGGACGGACGGGACCGATGGCGCGGCCGGGTCGGTGCGGATCGAGGTCGACGGAAACACCATCGACGGCGGCGACGGCGACGACCTGATCGAGCTGGTGTTTGAACTGCACAGCCTCGACAGCCTGGAGTTCATCGTCACGAACAACACGATCGACGGCGGTGCCGGGTTCGACACGGTCGACTTCTCCGAGGTCGAGGCCGGGATCAACGTCGATCTGGGTGCCGGGCAGTTCGGCATGGGCGACGGCAGCGTCTCGGACAACGCGATCTCCGGGATCGAGAACCTGATCGCCACCGAGTTCGACGACACGCTCGCCGGTGGCGCCGGATCGCAGACGCTGGAAGGCGGGTCGGGCAACGACGTGCTCGCCGGCGGCGGCGGTGTCGACACCTTCATCTACCGCTTCGGCGACGGGGCCGACGAGATCACGGATTTCTCCGGCGATCAGATCGACCTGTCGAGCTACAGCGGCATCCGCGATATCAATGACCTGGTGATCACGGACACGGCCGAAGGTGCGCTGATCTCGGTCGGTGACGGCGACAGCATCCTGCTGCGCGGGCTGACAGCGAGCCAGGTCGACGAGGACGATTTCGTCTTCTGATCCGCGGCCGGTTCAGCGAAAGACGCGGGCGGCGATCCAGGCGATTGCCGCCAGCGCGCCAAGCTCGGCTGCGAAGGGCCACTCGAGCAGCGACTGGACGCCCGGATCCCAGATGCTGAAGGGCAGGAGCGGATCGACATGGCGCTCGATCGCCGGTTGCAGCACCTGCAGGCTGTCCTTGTGCGCCCAGAACCACCACTCGCCCAGCGCCGTCAGCCTGAAGCTGCCGCCAGAGAAGGCTGCGAGCCCGTCGCTGATCAGCACAGCCAGCGCGCCGAGCCCGAAGATCCGGGCAATCCAAATGAACATCCGTCGCCTCCGCCGGTTGCATCCGGTCGCTACCTACGCACCGATGCGGCCAAGACAAGCGATGTGACATCGCCTGACGCATCGTTGAACGATGTTTCGGCCCGCTTCGCCCTTGTTTTCCGCCCCGCCATCCCGGAAACACGAAAAAACGGACGAGGGGAGAAGGCGATGCGCGCGCTGTACTACACCGGCACGATGCAGATGGAGATGCGGGACACGCCGGTTCCGGTCGCCGCGGCCGAGCAGTCGATCATCCGGGTGTCGCATTCCGGGATCTGCGGATCGGACATGCACGCCTGGCACGGGCATGACGAACGCCGGGTGCCGCCGCTGATCCTGGGGCACGAGGCGGTCGGCATTGCCGAGGACGGGCCGCACGCGGGCAAGCGCGTGGCGATCAATCCGCTGCTGACCTGCAGGAACTGCCCGGCCTGCACCACCGGCAACGAGCACATCTGCCCCGAGCGCGCGCTGATCGGGCTGAAGGTGCCCGGTGCCTATGCTGAACACGTGGCGATCGACACGGACAACCTGACGGTCCTGCCGGACGATCTGGCCTTCGAGCAGGCGGTGCTGGCCGAGCCGCTCGCGGTCTGCGTCCATGCGGTGCGGATCGGGTACGAGCGACATGCAGGTCCCGCCGACGAGGTCGTCGTCCTCGGGGGCGGCGCGATCGGTCTGTTGGCGGCCTTCGTCTATCGGCATCGCGGTGCCGGAACCCTCTGGATTGCCGAGACGAATCCCGTGCGGCGCGCGGCGCTCGAGCAGGTCATCGACGCCAAGGTCTACGATCCGACCGCGCCCGGCGGCCCCGCGTTGGAGAGCGTCGACATGATCTTCGATGCAGTTGGGTCGGGACGGACCCGAGCCGTGGCCTCGGCGATGATCCGGCCCGGCGGGACGATCGTGCACACGGGCCTGCAGGACAACACCGAGGGTCTGGATACGCGCCGTATCACGCTGCAGGAGATCCTGTTCCTCGGCACCTACTGCTACACCAAGGACGACTTCGCCGCCGGGCTGGATCTGCTGCACAAGGGTGAGGTCGCGCGCGACGGCTGGACGGAATTGCGCGATCTGGACGCAGGCGCGCAGAGCTTTCAGGACATCCACGACGGCAACGCGCCGCCGAAGATCATCCTGACCTGTTAGTCTCAATGGTCGCATCCAAACGGTGACGGTTGCAGCGAGCCCTCATCCGTGAGGGAACTGCTCGCCGTGCCGGGCGTGACCGTCCCGGTCCAGAACGGCCACTGGTCGCGTTTGAGCCTCGATGGCTTCGCCGGCTGAATAGGCTTCTCAATCGCGGTTGAGCCGTTCATCGGGGTCACGATGTTGCAAGAACTCAGGTCGAAGATCCGTCGTGACCCGGTTTGAGCACTGGCTGCAAGGCAAGGCATGGGTGAAGCCGAGCTGTGTTAACCGTCGCCCTTGAGCGTGTTCTGCCAGATTGCGGATGATGCGAATTTGAAGAACGCCTGGACCCGCGCACTGCGCCGCACGTCAGGGTGAGCGAGCAACCAGAGGTCCCACGTGAACGCATCGTCCGGTTCGCAGACGCGGAGGAGTTGTGGATCGTTGTCGCCGAGGTAGCAGGGCAGTGCGGCAACGCCGAGGCCGGAGCGAACCATATCGAAGACGCCCATCACGGTGTTGACGACCGTGACCCGCGCCTCATCAGGCTTTCGCGCGTTCGTGAGCTTGCTCATGGGCGATTGGTAAAGATCCTCGTCGAGCATCACCCAACGTTGCTGATCCGGCTCTGCACCTTCAGCGGTGCTCCAATGGTCCTTCCGGGCATAGACCGCGCACGAAATGGGCATGAGCTTTCGCCCGACCCAGTGCTCGGGCGGGTTCTGGGTCGGTCTCAACGCGATGTCCGCGTCCCGCCGCATCAGGTCGAGCGGGCGGGCATCCGACAGGAGCCGGAGCGCGACATTCGGATGCGCTTCCTGAAAGGCAAGCAGGGTCGGCGTCAGGTGGTACAGGAGCGAGTCGGTCGTCGTGACGGTGAGCTCACCCTCCAGGCGCAGGTCCTGCCCCGCCAACGCCATCTCGATACCGTTCATCCCGTCGCAAAGCACGATCGCGCGCTGATAGAAAAGCTCCCCGGCCGGGGTCATCACGTAGCCGTGGCTTTGCCGCTCGAACAGCCGGACCCCGAGCCGCTCCTCGAGCCCCTCGACACGCCTGTAGACGGTCGAGTGGTTCACACCCATCCTGCGCGCGGCACCCGCCAGGCTGCCGGCCTCGCAGACCGACAGGATGTAAGGCACGTCGCTCCAGTCGAGTTTCTGCAGGTTCGGCGTTCTTTGTGCTTTCATGCAAATCTCATTTGCAGAAAATCCGCATTCGTTTGCGCAAAATAGCGTCTATGTTCGGGACATGCAACGAAGCGGAGTTGAGATTTGCACCGGAAAATGAACTTACCGAAACGGCATGGGCCGAAGCCTGCAACCACCAGCAGCATTCCGCATTCACAGTTGAACGAACACGGTTCTGACGACGTGATCCGGAAGCTGCATGACTGGTGCTTTTCGCTGCCCAGCGTGAATGACGAGCACAGCACCATTTCTGTGCCGGGCGCGCGTGCGCTGGTCATGTGCGACGGCGTGGACTGCAATCAGGATGCGTTCATGATCGGGCGCGAGTTCGCGCACATCCATCCGCATCCAGACAACGGAAGCATGCATGTCCAGCTCACCGCTGAAGACGCGCGCGAGGTCGTCGCGACGGGATGGGGCGAGGATCACTTTCTGGTCACGCTCGGGCGGCTTCCCGAGGGTTTGGTCATGGTGTTCTCACCGCGCGACGATGCGGAGCTGGATGCTGTGAAATCGATCGTCACGCGCTCGTACGAGTATGCGACCGGTGAAAGCCTGAGCGCCTGAACGCGCACGAACACCATGAAAGGCGCCACCTTGCATGTCTGCGTTCCATGACGGTCGTCGGCATTGGCGTAGGCTGGGCCGGGAGTTCGGCACGCGGGTAGCGCGGCCCTCAGTTCAGCTCGCAGACGAGGTCGGCGCTGGCCCGGTCCAGCCCGTCGCCGGACCCGAGGTGCGCCTCGCTGAACGCTTCGAGCCAGAGCTGGAGCACTTCGGGCTTGTCGCGGCTGAGTGCCTCGATGTCTCCGGCTGATCCGAGCGCCTTGATCGCCCGTGCGCTCTCCGAGGCTGCGTCGACGTCGTGACTGCCCATCGACCACTCGGGGAACGTGCGGTGCGTCACGCGTTGCTCGTGCACGAGACAGCAGTTCCTGTGCCGAGCGTCCTGGCTGATGATCGCGTAGCGCTCCCGGACGCTGTTCTCGGGGCCTTCGAGAACTTGCAGGAAATGGCCATCGACATGCAGCAGCAGGCCGGTGACATCGTTTTGCCGGTTATTGCGTTGCGAGGCGTTCAACACGTCCTCGAGCCCGGATGCCTCGAAGGCTTCGGTCGCATCGCTGGTGTAAAGGATTTGAAGCAGCATGCCCGTCTCCTCGCGCCGGGACGCCGCCCTTTAGCATCGCATCCGTCCCGCCGGTTCATGGTCGCCGGGAAGGGTTTCCGTTCGGTTAAATCGACCCTGTTCGTGGGGCGCAGATAGGCGTTCGAGACCAGCGGAACCGCACCGCGACGCCGATATGTCTGGAAATCGCCGGGATGCCCCGTTATCGGCGGTGCAGGGATTTACCTCCCGGACAGATTTGTACCCTATGCCGGACCGGGTTTCGAATTGCGCCAGGTCATCGGACATGCCGCCAGAAAGGACGTGCGATGGGGTTTGATGTTGCTGTGGTCGGTCTCGGTTACGTCGGGCTGACACTTGCAACCGCCTTGGCGGACACCGGATTTCGCGTGCTCGGGGTCGAGCGGCGCGCCGATGTCGTCGACATGACCAACCGGGGCACGCCGCACTTCTCGGAGACCGGACTGCCGGAGATGCTGGCCCATGCGGTCGAGACCGGATCGCTGACCGCGGCAGAGACGTTCGGGACCGAAAGCGCCGAGATCTATGTGATTACGGTCGGGACGCCGCTCGCACCGGATGGCAAGGCGCGGGTCGATTTCATCGAGTCTGCGACGCGCGAGGTCGCGGAGAACATGGCCGACGGCGCTCTGGTGATCCTGCGCTCGACCGTGAAGATCGGCACGGCGCGCAACGTCGTGGCACCGATCCTCGCGGCGTCGGGCAAGTCCTTCGGGATCGCGATGTGCCCGGAACGCACGCTCGAGGGCCGCGCGATGCACGAGTTGCGCCGGCTGCCGCAGATCGTCGGCGCCGACACCGCGGAGGAGCGCGAGCGCGCGGCGCATTTCTTCTACAAGCTCACGCCGACCGCGGTGCAGGTGTCGTCGCTGGAGACGGCTGAGATCATCAAGCTGGTCGACAACACCTTTCGCGATGTGCAGTTCGGCTTTGCCAACGAGGTGGCGCGGATCTGCGATGCTTACGGGGTGAACGCGATGGAGGTGATCCCCGGCGGCAAGCTGGGTTATCCGCGCACAAACGTCGCGCTGCCGGGGCTTGTCGGCGGCCCCTGCCTCGAGAAGGACCCGCACATTCTGGCGCAGTCGCTGCGCGATGTCGGGCTGGAACTGGACATCACGACATCAGCGCGGCGGGTGAACGAGCGCCAGCCGGAAGAGACCGTGGGCTTCATTCTCGCCGAGCACGCCAAGCGCTCCGATGATGTGCCGCATGTCGCGCTGCTCGGCATGGCGTTCAAGGGCGTCCCTGCGACCGACGATCTGCGGGGCGCGATGTCGCTACGTGTCCTGTCGGCACTGCGAGAGCAGTCGCCGGAGGCCGAAATCCGGGTGTTCGACCCGGTCTGCAGCGCGCAGCAACTGGGCGAGGTGGCGCCGGGCTGCAAAATCGCCGGTTTTGTCGAGGAGGCGATCGGCGGCGCCGATGTCGCGATCATCGCCAACAACCACCCGGAGTTTGCCTCGTGGCGGCCGCGCCAGATGCTGCGGGTGATGGCCGAAAGCGGGTTCATCTATGACTACTGGAACCATTTCTCGGATCTGAGGCCCTATGAACTCGGGCCGAACTATCTCGCTGTCGGCAATACCGGCACGGCGCAGGCCGGGGTCGTGCTCTGATGGCGCGCTGCGTGGTCACGGGCGGCGGCGGCTTCATCGGCGCCTATCTCGTGCGCAAGCTGGTGCACGACGGCTGGGACGTGGTCTGCGTCGACAACATGCTGCGCGGGGACCAGTCGCGGTTTGCCGACGTGGCCGATCAGGTCGATCTGCAGACCTGCGACGTGCGTGACGCCGAAGCGGTCACGCGGGCCTGCAAGGGCGCGGACGTCGTCTTCCACCTCGCCGCGATCAACGGGACCGAGAATTTCTACACGCGCCCGGAACTGGTGCTGGATGTCGGTCTGCGCGGCGCCCTGGCGGTGGTCGAGGCGTGCCGGAACGCGGATGTGCCGGATCTCGTGGTGGCGTCCTCGGCCGAGGTCTATCAGGAGCCGCCGGTCGTGCCGACCGAGGAGGCCGTGCCGCTGATGCTGCCGGACAGCCTCAACCCGCGCTACTCCTATGGCGGCTCGAAGATCGTCAGCGAGCTAATCGCGTTCAATTACGGGCAGGAGCATTTCCGCAAGGTTCAGGTGTTCCGTCCGCACAACGTCTATGGCCCGAACATGGGCTGGAAGCATGTGGTGCCGCAGTTCATCCTGCGCGCGGCCGAGGCAAGGGATGCCGGGACGACGCGGTTCGAGATTCAGTCCGACGGGACCGAGACTCGTGCTTTCGCCTATGTCGACGACGTGGTCGACGGGATCGTGCGGATGCAATCCGAGGGCGGGCATCGTGAGGTCTATCACATCGGCAACGATCACGAGGTGTCGATCCGCGATCTGGTCGCTCTGACCGGTCAGGTGTGCGATGTAGCGCTTGAGATCGTGCCGGGACCTGCCGCGGCGGGCGGCACGCCGCGCCGCTGCCCTGACATCTCGAAGATGCGCGCGCTCGGTTATGCGCCTGCCGTGGGTCTGGAGGAGGGGCTGCGCCGAACCGCGGATTGGTATCTGGCACATCGGGACGAACAGCCCGATAATACGCTGATGTAGGCACGGGACGCGAACCGGACGATGGTCAAGGAAAGCTACTACATCGATATGCTCGACAAGCCGTGGCAGGACTTCGTCAAGCCGGTGAAGCTCGATATCCTCGCGCGCCGGATCGAGATTACGGTGGCCTGCCGCGACTGCGATCCGATGCCCAGGGTCGCGGATGCCGGGGAATGCCGGCTGGACGGGTCGGGTCACGCGGTGCAGGTCATGCACAACGGGCTCAAGGTGCTCTACGGCCGCTATTATGGAAGCTGGGTGAACGAGATCATCAAGCGGCTGCGCGGCGTGCACGAACCGCAGGAGGAATGGGTCTTCCACTCGATCCTGCCGCATGTCGCGGCCGGTTCGGCAATGATCGAACTCGGTTGCTACTGGGGTTACTACTCGATGTGGTTCGCCAAGTCGGTGCCCGGTGCACGCAATTTCCTGGTCGAACCGCATCCGCGCCAGATGGCGACAGCGCGGACGAATTTCGAGATCAACGGACTGGAGGCGGATTTCACGATCGGCTATGTCGGCTCGTATCCGGAGCAGAAGAAGAAGATCCAGGAGGCGCGTGTCGGCGCGCTGCCGCGCTTCACGATTCCCGAGTTCATGGAAACGAAGGGACTGGATCGGATCGGGCTGCTGCATTCGGACATTCAGGGTCACGAGGAGGAGATGCTGGACGGCGCGCGCGACCTGCTGGATGAACGCCGGATCGACTGGCTCTTCGTCTCGACCCATGGCCGCCGCCATCCGGCGTGTAGCGAGATCCTGACGGCGGCGGGGTATCGTCTGCTGGCCGAGCACGGGGTCGGCGGCAGTGCCTCGGCCGACGGGTTGCTGGTCGCGCAGAACCCCGAATTGCCCGAGATCCCGCCGGTCGAGATCTCGCATGTCGAAGGCTTGGTAACCGCGCATGGATAGGACAGGCTGATGGACCAGGACGCGAAGATCTATGTTGCCGGACACCGCGGTATGGTGGGCTCGGCCATCCTGCGCGCCGTCACCGCGGCGGGACACGGCAACGTCGCGACGCGGACGCGGTCTGAACTGGACCTGACGCAGCGCGCGGCGGTTGACGCGTTCTTCGCCGATGAACGACCGGACTACGTGTTTCTGGCGGCGGCCCGTGTCGGCGGAATCCTCGCCAACGACACGCAGGGCGCCGATTTCATTCTGGAGAACCTGCTGATCCAGACCCATGTGATCGACGCCGCCTATCGGCATGGGGCGACGAAGTTGCTGTTCTTGGGGTCGTCCTGCATCTATCCCAAGCACGCCGCGCAACCGATCCGCGAGGACGCATTGCTGACGGGCGAACTGGAGCCGACCAACCTGCCTTATGCGGTGGCCAAGATCGCAGGCAAGACCATGTGTGACGCCTATCGCCGCCAGCACGGGTTCGATGCCTTCACGGTCATGCCGTCGAACGTCTACGGGGTCGGCGACAATTTCGATCCGGCGTCGAGCCATGTGGTGGCCGGGCTGATGCGCCGGTTCCACGAGGCGAAACTTTCGAATGCGCCCGAGGTCGTCGCATGGGGCACCGGAAGTCCGATGCGCGAACTGGTCGATGCCGACGATCTCGCCGATGCGTGTCTGTTTCTCATGCGCAACCACACCGGCGGCGGGATGGTGAATGCCGGGTCGAGCCAGGAGATCTCGATCCGCGACCTGACCGAGATGATGGCCGAGGTGACCGGTTACGGCGGCAAGATCGTCTGGGACAGCGCGAAACCGGACGGGACGCCGCGCAAGATCATGGACAATGCGACGCTGCACGCGATGGGATGGCGACCGAAGACGAATATCCGCGCAGGGCTGGAAAAGATGTATGACTGGTTCCAGCGCACCGGCGGCGTGCGGCAAGCGGCGTGATGCGGGACCGATCCAGAAAGGGATTTCGATGAACGAGGCGACGCCTGTGAAGGAGAACCGCATCATCAAGGCGATGCGCGAGCTTGGGATCGAGAAGAAGCTCTCGGACCGGGCCTCGCACATGCTGAACGTGCTTTTGATGCACCGCAAGCAGCAGCGCACGCCCGACTGGGACCCGGAGACGCGCACGCTCGAGGGCTTTTTCGAGTTCGCGATCCCGCGCGTGAAACCGGCGCAGGGCCAGCTTTTCCAGGACCTCTGGGCCTTGTACGAGCTCGACGGCAAGCGCGACGGCTTCTTCGTCGAGTTCGGTGCGACCAATGGGATCACGATGTCGAACAGCCATGTTCTCGAGCATCACTACGGCTGGAAGGGGATCGTCGCAGAGCCGAACCCGGAATATCACGAGCGCCTGGCGCGGGAGCGTAGCTGCCATATCAGCCACAAATGCGTCTATTCGCGCTCGGGCGAGACGATGAATTTCCTGTGCACCGAGAAGGCGATGTTCTCGCGGCTGGAAGCGATCAATCCCGAGGACCACAACGAGCAGGCGATGCGGGCGAACCACACGGAGTTTCCGGTTGAGACGGTGTCGCTCAACGATCTGCTCGATGAGCACGATGCGCCGGACGAGATCGACTACATGTCGGTCGACACCGAGGGCTCCGAGCTCGAGATCCTGTCGGCCTTCGACTTCGACCGACGGCGGGTAAAGCTCTTCACCATCGAGCACAACTTCACGCCGCTGCGGGCCGAGATCTTTGAGCTGATGAGCTCGAAGGGCTATGTCCGCCGGTTCCCGGAGTACACCCGGTTCGACGACTGGTACGTTCACCGGTCGATCGCGGGCTGACGGGCGGGCTGGCGTGGCTCAGGGTCGTCTGATCGCCTACCGGGCCGATCGCCTGGGCGCGCGGCTGGTCAGCCTGATGAACGCGATGCGCCTGGCCGAAGTGGTGGGGGCCGAGTTCGCGTGCGCCTGGATCGAGACCACCGGTGTTGGCGATGTCTTCAACGACCCGACGGAGCTCTTCGACGACGATTTCGTCGCGAAGCATTTCATTAATCCGTCGGATTGGCGCGGTGTGCGCTCGGCTGCAGACACGCTCAAGGCTGGCGCTGCCGGATCGCGGGAACAGGTTGCGGGCACCCTGGAGTCCGGCACTGATCTGATCGTCGGCAATGCTTTCGGCGTGATCGCGCTGAAGGGCGAGGCAGCGGCCACGATCATCGACGATTTCCGCGGGCAGCTTGGAAAGATCGCCTTTTCGGCCCCTGTGACCAAGGCCATGCGCGCGCTGGATGCCGGGCTGGAGGGGCACGCGGCTTATCATATCCGGCGCGGTGATCTGACGGGCGATCTGAAGGCCATGAACAAGGCCTGGCCGCACAAGATGGTGCCGGACGAGTTCTACGAGACGCACATGCGCGACCGGCTCGCGTTGTCGGGCGGCGTCTTGCTGTTCTCGGACGACGAGCGCACGATCTCGCACTATCGGAAGACGTTTCCGGCGTTGCGGCTGATCAGTGATTTCATCGACATGAGCGGGCTGACCGAGGCGCAGCGCGATCTGGTCGAGCTATACGCCATGGCCCGCTGCTCCCCGATCATCGCGCCGCAACGAAGTGCGTTTTCGTCGACGGCCGCGGATCTCTTCGGCGCCCATAAGCTGCCGGTGACCGAGGCGCTGGCGCCCGATCAGCAGGCGCGGGCGCATCAGGCCCTGATCGAACGGATCGAGACGCGGCCCGAGAGTTTTTCCGGTGAGGGCGATATCGGCCAGTCGCTGGCGCATGCCGGGGCGTGGTTCGAGAAGTCTGGCCGCTGGTCGGATGCCGCACGCGTTTTCGGCGGGCAGGTCGAGCGCGGGCTGAATATCTCGTTCGTCTACCCGCGGGCCATCCGCTATCACCTCGAAGTCGGCGACGTCGACGGGGCGTTGAAAACCGCTGAGCTTATGCACCGGCGCAATGTCGTGCACATGAAGGATCTCGTCGATGCCGAGATCCTGCACGGGCATGCGCGCATCCTTGCGGGGGAAAGGGCGCGCGGTCTGCACCACATGGCCAACGCCTTCTGGCATGGCTCGCTGAGCGGTCTTGCGAGATCGGTCGTGCCGCTGATGTTGTGGGCTGGATGGCTCAACGCGGGAAATTTCCTGCCGATCACACCGCTGCAGACGGCGCTGGACCTGCGCCGTGGTCCGGCCAAGACGCTGCCCGTCGACCTGCCGGGAATCGATCGGATCGAAGGTCTCGAGGTGCCCCACGCGGTCGGCCGGCTCGATACGACTGTTCTGGAGTGGGCGCCATTGTTGCGCTCCGTCTCGCCGTCTGCGGCTGCCAGGGCCGGGACGCTCGACCAGTTCGACACACTGCTGAACCGGGTTGAGGGCGGCACGGACATACTGCGCGAAGTCGAGGGTGCGCGGGCGATGATTTCGGCGTGGCGCGGCGATACAGAGGCGGCGCTCGCGCGGCTTTCGGCGTGTGCGGAGGCGGCGGACGGGGACTGGCAGGTCTGGCACCGGCTGAGCCAGGTGCACTGGTTGCGTCGTGACATGCAGTTGGCGGCTGAGACGGCGGCCCGCTCAGCAGAGGCCGAGCCGGACGCCGTGATGCTGCGCGCTTGGGCGGGCATGATCCAGTTACGGGTGCGCCAGCGCGACGCGGCACGCGCCAATCTCGAAGTGGCCGATGCCGCCGATACCGGCCTCCCGATCGTATCGTTCCATTTCGCCCAGGCCCTGCGCCAGACGGGCGAGCCGGATCTGGCGCTTGCGGCCATACGCAAGGCCCGCGCGCTGGCGCGTCAGGAAGCGGAACCGGCATTGCTGGAGGCGGATCTGCTGGTCGCTGCCGGTCGCGGGGCCGAAGCCGCGAAGGAACTGATGAAGCTGGTCGAATGGCAGCGCGCGACCGGTCGCGTCTTCGTGCGGCTCGTCGGTCTCTTGCGCGAAGTTGGCAACACGCATCTCGCCGGGGAGGTTGCGCGGATCGGGGCGGAGCGGTTCCCGAGCCACCCGCGCGTCGCAGCACTCGCGCAGGACGCTGCGGCGTAGCCGACGGGCACCGTGGCGCAGTTGACCTCTCAAACGCTTTATCCTATCGCGTGCGGCCATGCTGCGGCCCATCATTATCCATCCTGACCCGCGCCTGAAGAAGGTTTGCGACGTGGTCCCGGACGTCACGGACCAGATCCGTGCGCTGGCCGATGACATGCTCGAGACGATGTACAACGCCCCGGGGATTGGCCTCGCCGCGCCGCAGATCGGCGTGAACGCGCGGCTTCTGGTGATGGATTGCGCCAAGCGCGATGGTGGCGAGACGCCCGATCCAATGGTGCTGATCAATCCGGAAGTCATCGCGTCGAGCGAGGAGGTCGAGGAGTACGAGGAGGGCTGCCTGTCGATCCCGGACATCTTCGCCAACGTGACGCGTCCCTCCGATGTCCGCGTGCGGTTTCTGGACGTGGACGGGAGCGAGCAGGAGCGCGACTTTGCCGGGATCTGGTCGACTTGCGTGCAGCACGAGATCGACCATCTGAACGGCAAGCTGTTCATCGACTATCTCAGCCCGATGCGCCGGTCGATGATCACCTCGAAGATGAAGAAACTGAAGCGCGAGCGTGCGCGGGCTTGAGCATGGCCGATCATCGTCCTTTTGTCCCGTTTCCCGCGCCGGTCCTGCGAACACCCGCTGCGCCAGTCGAAGCCGTGACGGATGCGGAACGGGAGATCTGGGACGAGATGTTGCGGGCGATGTATGCGATGCCCGGTGTCGGTCTGGCCGCACCGCAGCTCGGGATCGGCCTGCGGCTGGCAGTCGTCGATTGTGCCGAGGATCGCGCGTCGGCGATCCGGCTTGCAAATCCCGAGATACTCTGGGCATCGCCCGAGACAAACTCTTTCGAGGAGGCATCGCCAAACCTGCCGGGTGCCGCGGTGTCGATCGAACGACCGGCCGAGGTCGAGGTGCGGTTTCTCGATGAAACCGGCACCGAGCAGGTGCGCCGATTCGAAGGGCTTTGGGCGACCAGCGTGCAGCATCAGATCGATCACCTCGATGGGCGGATGTTCTTCGACAATCTGAGCCCATTGAAGCGCCAGCGGTTCCTTCACGCGCACCGTAAGCGGGCAAAGAAGGCCGCGCGCGGATGAGGCTTGCCTTCATGGGAACGCCGGACTTCGCAGTTCCAGTTCTGCAGGCTTTGGTTGCTGCCGGGCACCACGTTGTTCGGGTCTATTCGCAACCGCCGCGCCGGGCAGGGCGGGGCAAGTCGCTCCGGCAATCGCCGGTGCATCGGGAAGCTGAGAGTGAGGGCATTGATGTCGCGACGCCGGCAACGTTTCGGGATCCGGCGGTTCTGGACGACTTCGAAGATCTGAGCCTCGATTCTGCCGTCGTGGTCGCCTACGGTCAGATCCTACCGCAGCGGGCGCTGGATGTGCCGCGCCTCGGATGCCTGAACCTGCACGCCTCGTTGCTGCCGAGATGGCGCGGAGCGGCGCCGATCCAGCGGGCGATCATGGCTGGAGATGCAGAGACCGGGGTCGGTGTGATGCAGATGGAGGCCGGGCTGGACACCGGTCCCGTCCTGGCCGAAGCCCGCACGGCGATCGCGCCTGACGACACGGCGGGAAGCCTGCACGACCGGCTTGCCGAAATCGGAGCCCCGCTGATGGTGGAGGCGCTCGCAGCGCTTGCAGCCGGTTCGGTGACGCAGCGGGTGCAATCCGAAAACGACGCCGTCTATGCCGCCAAGATCGACAAGGCCGAAGCGCGGGTGGACTGGTCGCGCCCGGCACGGGAGGTCGATTGCCTGATCCGCGGGTTGTCTCCGTTTCCGGGGGCGTGGTGCGAGATCGCGGGCGAGCGGCTGAAGATCCTGAACTCGGCTGTTGAGATGGGCGAGGGCGCGGCCGGAACCGTGCTCGATGACCGGCTGCTCATCGCCTGCTCAGGCGGTGCGGTCCGGCTGACCCGGTTGCAGCGCGCGGGCAAGGGCGCGGCCAGCGCCGAAGAACTGCTGCGCGGCTTTCCGGTTGACGAGGGGACGGTGTTGAGCTGATCCCCGTCAGTCGACGTTGACCGGGACCGGCTCCGTCGGCTGAAGGCCCCATCCGGCGTCGCGCCAGCCATCGACGCCTTCGGCGAACCAGGCGACGTTGCGATAGCCGAGTGCCGTGATGCGCTGGGTCGCGTTCCAGCTCATCCAGCAGTCGGCGATGCAGAAGACCACGAGTTGCCGGTATCGGTCGCCCTGCGTCAGGCGTTCGAGATGGGTCGAGAGATAGACGCGCATTTCTTCGGAGAGCCATCCGCGTCCGGTCTCGGGCAGCCATGTAGCCCCCGGGATCGACTCGTGCGGCTCACGCACGAGCCAGGTTCCGTCGAGTTCGTCATAGTGCGATTGCGCCGCCGCGCCGACGTCGAGCAGCACGGCCCCGGCCAGCATCATTTCGCGCACGGTGTGAACGTCGATCCGGGGTGCGCCGGGCACATCGTCGGGCGTGGGCGCGCGCTGCCGGGCGATGCGCAATCCGGTCGTCGGTTCGAAGAGGTCGGGGCGGCGTGCCCGGTGCTCCTCGGACGAGGCTGCAACCGCTGGCTCTGCGAGCAGCGCTCCTCCGAGCCCGATGAAGACAGCCAGAAGGAAGGGGCGCAATTGTCAGAAAACCTTACCGTCGGCCTCGTACTTCCAGCGATCGGCGTCCGGGGTGACGGCTTCAGGATCGTAGCCGGCGTCCTGAAGTTCCTGCGCCGTGTCGAGCCCCTGCGACGCGGCGCGGTCGACCCATTGGCGTCCACGGATCGGATCGCGAGCCACGCCGTGCCCGCGCAACAGGTCGAGGCCGTAGTTGAACTGGCCGATCGGGTCGCCGAGTTCGGCTGCGCGGCGATCCCATTCGGCGGCTTCGGCGGCATCCTCGGGGCGGCCCAGCCCGTTATGGGCCATGTAGCTGCGCCAGTGCATCGACGCGACATAGCCCTGCTCGGTGCAGGTCTCGAAGATCGTGTTGGCCCAGTCGTGCTTGCCCGACTTGGTCGCGAAATAGCCCTGCATGCAGGTGACGACGTCGGCCTTACCTTCTGCCGCGCGTTGGACATAGGATTTCAGCGTCAGCTCTTCGGGGTTCAACTCGCCGAGATCGTCGTTGGCGAGCGCGGGTGTTGCAAGCAGGCATAGCGCGGCAAGGGGTCTGAGCATCAGCATCTCCATCGGCACGGTCGGAGCCATATCACACCGACCGGCCACCCGACAAATCACGGCCGGTAGGCAGCACCCCAGGGCTGCTCGCCGACCTGGATCGACTTTATCGCCTTGAGTTCCGCCACGTCGATGACCGTGACGTCGTTCGAGAGGCCATTCGTAGTGAACAGAAGCTTCTCGTCCGGCGTCATCTCGAGATGCCAGACACGGCGGCCAACCAGCAGGTAGTCCTCGACCTCGTAGGTCTCACCGTTCACGACCGCGACATGGTTCGACGGGCCGAGGGCCACGAACGCTCGCTTGCCGTCCTTGGTGATTCGGATGCCGACCGGTTGCAGGCGCTCAGGCGTGACGCCGGCGATCTCGAACTCTATTTTTGCGAGCTCGGACTGGTCCGCGACGTTGAAAACAGAGACGGTGCCGCCGATCTCCGAGGAGACCCAGAGCTTGGCGCCGTCCTTGGTGAACTCGGCGTGCCGCGGGCGCTGGTCGACCAGCGAATTGTGGAAGATCTCCTGCGCATCGACGTCGATCCAGTGCGCCATGTTTGTCGTCTCTGACGTGGTGATCGCAATCTTGCCGTCCGGGCTGACGGCCATGCCCTCGGGTTCGATGCCGACATCGATCTGGGCGACGACCGTTCGCTCCTCTGTATCGACGACGGTCGTGATCGCGTCGTCTTCGTTCGCGATGTAGAGGTACCTATCATTCGGGTGCAGGGCGAACTGCTCGGGGTCGTAACCCGAGGGCAGATCGTGCAGAACGTCGCCGGTTTCCGGATCGATCACCTGCACGGTGTCGTCGTCGGAGGCGCAGACATAGAGCCGGCTGTGATCCTTCGAGAAGATGATTCCGCGCGGGCGCTCGCCGACATCGAGCGTACGCGTCACCTCGAGGGTCTCGACGTCTATCACGCTGACGGTGTTGCTTTTTTCGTTGGACACCCAGATCTCGCCGGCCAGTGCTGGCAGGCCGATCAGGGTGCTCGCGACAAGTGCCGGAGCGGCGAAAGCCTTCATGGAATCCTCCCGTAAGTCTTCCCGCAGATTATGCGTCCGGCCGGGCGGCACCAGTCAGACATCGGATTTTTCCACGGTACTGTGTGCGTTTCCGCACATCAGCCAAAGGTCGAATTGTCAAGTCGGATCGTGTGCGAGATGGTGGCTGTCAATCAACGAGGTCAATGCCGGGAGGAACGCATGCTAAGAACGCTGACTGCGGTCGCATTTGCGCTGATGCTACCCACGACGGTGCTGGGGCACGGAGATGTCGCCCCGCAACCGGTAGATACCGACGCGTTGCCGGATATCGGCGAGGAGTGGCTGGAGGAAAATCCTTACCGCGCCGAAGCGGCTGGGAATGAGGTCTGGTCCGCCGCCGTGTCGATCGGAGCCTCGGGCTACAATCAGAATTGCGCGAGGTGCCACGGGCTGGAGGTCGTCTCGGGCGGGCTCGCGCCGGACCTGCGGTATCTGGAGGCCAATTTCGACGGCGACGAGTGGTACATGGAGCGTTTCATCAACGGCTACACCCAGAACGGCACCACCAAGATGCCCGCGTTCGGGGAACTGCTCGGTCAGAAAGCCGCCTGGGCGATCCGCACCTATGTCGAGACGCGTCCCGATGACGGCGCGCTCGACGATTTCGCGGACGATCTCAAGGCGATTCGCGATGACTTGAAGGCCACGGCAGATGCGCTTCAAAACGGCGGTGACTACGCAGCCGTGGCAGGCACAGTCGACGAGCATGTCGTCTCGTTGAAGGCGATGGTCGGAGAGATCCTGACGGCGTCGGGTGCCCCTGTCGCGGATTCGGCTGTCAGCCGCGCGATTACCAGCCTCGATGGTTCGGCCGAGGGTGTGAAAGCGGCGGCCGAGACGCTGACAATCGGGCTCAGCGCCGCGCAATGATCCGGTGGGTCGGGCTCGCAGCAGGTCTGGCACTGGTTGCGTCGGCATCTGTTGCGACGTCCCAGAACGTCCATAAAAGCTGGAAAAAGCCGCCAACGATCAGTCGCATCCAGAACCCGGACAAGACGTTCACGCCGGGTGCCGATCTCGAGACAATCCGCGACCGCGGTTGGATCGAGTTCGGCGTCTACGAGGATTTTCACCCCTACTCGTGGGACGATGACGGCGAGATCCGCGGTCTCGATGTCGAGATCGGACGGCTGATTGCCGCGGATCTCGGGGTCGAGGCGCGGTTCCGCCTGCTCGCGGCGGGCGAGACGGTCGATGATGATCTGCGCAGCTGGGTCTGGAAGGGGCCGCTGATCGCGGCCGAGCGCGGCGACGTCGTCAATGTCATGCTGCACGTGCCATGGGATCGGGAGCTCGACATTCGCAACGAGCTGATCGTGCTGACCGGCAAATACATGGTCGAGGAGATCGCGATCGCCTACTCCGAGTCGCATTATCCGGAGGATGCGCCGGTGCCGGCCTATTTCCGCTTCGACACGGTTGCGGTCGAAAACGATTCGCTCGCCGACTTCTACCTGTCGAATCTGGCGGGCGGCCAGTTGCAGGCCAACATTCAGCGCTACCGGACGGTACCCGAGGCGATGGCGGCGCTGGCGGCGGGGGATGTCAAGGCAGTGACCGGCCCGCTCAGCCAGTTGCAGGGCAACCTCGCGCCCGGGATTTCGGTGCATCAGCCGCCTTTGCCCGGGTTATCCCGTGGAAAGTGGACACTCGGGGTCGCCGTCAGGCATAACTACCGGCGTCTGGGCTATGCGATCGACGATGCGCTCGGTGCTGCGATCGCGGATGGCCGGATGCAGGAGATTTTCGACCAGTTCGGCGTGAGCTTTGCGCCGCCGGTCCGTTGAGGAGGGTCCGATATGCGTCTTGCTGCCCTGATTATCGCCGCGCTCGCGACGCCGGCGATGGCGATCGACGATCCGCAGGTGCCTCTGGACGATCCCTATCGCAGCGGAATGTGGGACTATCAGCAAGTCAATATTCTGGGCGATCCGGCCGAGATCAGGTTCGACGACCGTGTGATCGTGCGCGCGCCGCATTCAGCCGAGGACGCTTTCGAGGTGCCGGTGACGATCGATGCCTCGGCGATTCCGGATGTCGAGAAGATCGTCGTGACGGTCGACTATGGCCCGATCCCGAAGATCCTGACCTATCATCCGGGCGAGGCGGAAGCGCGGCTCTCGTTCCGGTTTAAGATCGACCAGGCGACGCCGATCCGGGCGTCGGTGATGGATCACGACGGCCGGTGGTTCGTCGGCGGGACCGAGATCGATGCCGCGGGCGGGGGATGTACGGCGCCGGCGCAGGCATACGCGAATGCCGACTGGGAGGAGAAGCTCGGCGAAGTTCGTGCCCGGATGTGGCCGCAGACGGGACGCCTCAGGATGATCCTGGATCACCCGATGGATACCGGGCTTGCGGACGGTATTCCGGTCTTCATCATCGAGGATCTTGTGGTCCATGGGCCGGGTGGCGAGATGGCGCGGGTCGAGATGTATGAGCCGGTGGACGAGGATCCGGCACTGACGCTGTATTTCCGACCGGGTCAGCTCAGCCATGACGTGCGGATCGAAGGGCGCGATAACAACGGCAACGAAATCGACGCGACCGTGCCGGTGCCACTGACCCAGTAAGGCCTCGGACAAAGACTTTGCGACCCGTTGCCTGCGCGCTTGCGCGCAGCAGGCAGTCGGGATCGCGGCAGCCCGCCACCCCCCCCCCCCCCCGCCCCCGCGCGGGGGCCCGGGGGGGGGGGGGGGGGGGGGGGGGGGCGGGGGGGGGGGGCGGGAGCGGCCCCCCCGGGGGGCGGGCGGGGCCCC
>JBCDAV010000037.1:0-51695 GCA_039184865.1 Pseudomonadota bacterium
CCGGCAGCAGCCCACCCCCCCCGCCGTAGCCGCGCAGCGCCCGACCACCCCCCGGAGGGCGCTTTATCGACATCATGTTGCTTCACGGACTTCGGTCGAACGTCCACCAATCGAGACCGCTCAAAGACCGATGTGCGCCCTCCAGGTCGGACGCTGCCGTTCTCACCGCCGGAGACCGATCCAGGCCCGACAACAGCTCATTCTGGGTCGAGCAGGCAGGCGGTAGAAAACCCAGCCCGGCGCAGCCGGGCAGCGCCCGACCTCCCCCCGGAGGGCGCTATTGCGAGATCGCACGGTTGACCAGAGATCGGCTCAGCATAAGCAGTTCGGCCACGACGACCAACGCGATGCGCCCTCCAGGTCGGCCGCTGCACCGCCTACACCGCAGCCCCGTGCACGGCTCGTAACGCAGGCGCGGCGGACCCGGGACAGGAGGAGCGACGAGCTACTCTGCGCCCACACAGTTGTCGTTTCCCCGAGCGCACACTAAGCAGTCGACACGTCGGGTGCCTGGCTAATCGCCAATCAGCCACGCCCGCCGGAACCCGCTTGAGCCAAACACGCCGAGGCCCGCCCAACATGACCGACAACCTGCTCACCGACCGTGCCTTCAGCGGGGCCTCGCCCTTCGGCATGGTCGATCACGTCACCTATGCGGGCGCGCTCAGCTTCCTGCGGCGTCCGTACTCGAAGGACCTCACCGGCAGCGAGGCGGTGATCGCCGGCGTGCCCTACGACCTCGCTGTCACCGACCGGCCTGGCACCCGGTTCGGGCCGCGCGCGATCCGGCAGTCCTCGACCAAGCTGGCATGGAGCGGCGGTCCGTGGCGCTGGGATTTCGACCCGACCGAGGTGCTCCGCATCACCGACTGGGGCGATCTCACGCTCGACACCGGAGAACCGCACACCATCGCCGATCAGATCGAAGGCCAGATCGACACCCTGCTGACATCAGACGCGCGCATCCTGTCGCTCGGCGGAGACCACTTCGTAACCTATCCGATCCTCAAGGCGCACGCGAAGAAGCACGGCCCGCTGGCCCTGCTACAGTTCGACAGCCATTCCGACACCTGGCGCGAGGACGGCAAGCGGATCGACCACGGAACGATGTTCTTCCACGCGGTGCAGGAAGGCATCATCGATCCGGCCCGTTCCGTGCAGATCGGCATCCGTTCGGGCAATCCCGAGACGCACGGCCTGACGGTGCTCGATGCCGATTACATGGTCGAGACCCCGGTGGCCGAGATCATCGCCAAGATCGAGCAGGTAACCGCCGGACAACCGGTCTACCTGACCTTCGATATCGATTGCCTCGATCCCTCGGCCGCGCCCGGCACCGGCACGCCGGTCTGCGGCGGACCGAGTTTCCAGCGGGCCGAGCGCATTCTCACGGGGCTGACCGGCCTGAACATCGTCGGCGCCGACGTGGTCGAGGTCTCGCCGCCCTATGATCACGCCGACATCACGGCACTCGCCGGGGCGACAATCGGGCTCAACATCCTGTGCCTCTGGGCCGAGGCCAAACGCGCAGCAACCTGACCGGCGCGGCGGCCCGTCCGCTGCGTCTACCGGCCCCTGCTACTTCGATGCGTCGACCTTGCTCCGGTTCAGGGCATCGAGCAAACCCTTGATGACCTGGGCCCCGTCGATCCGCACGGTCTGCTGCTCGGTCTGCTGCGCTTTCTGGTTGCTTTCGTTGACCAGCGTCACGACGGTCTCGCGATCGAGATATCCGGTCCCCGTCAGGCTGCGGCTCGACTGGTAGCCCTTGATCGCGGCGCGCGTGCGCTCGTCGAAGACCCCGTCCTCCTGACCGGCGGCAAATCCGAGATAGCGCAGGCGCTGTTCGATCGACTGCATGTCCGGCTTCGAGAGCTTCAGCGCCGTCTCTGCGGTCTCCAGCCTCGCCTTCTCGGCCGCAGCGCGCTCCGCCCCCTCGATCTCGTCCAGCCGGGCCAGCGCCTGATCGCGGTAGATGCCCTCGGGATATGTGCCGAGATAGTCGCGGTAGGCCTCGGCCGTGTCCTGCTTCTTGGTCCGGTTGAAGATCCTCAGTTCCTTGCGCGCCTGCGCGTCGGCCTTGGCCTCGGCGATCTTGGCGAGCGCTGCGCGGGCGACCTTGGCGTGCAGGCCCTCGGGGTACTTCTCGAGATAGGCGCGGTATCCGGCCGGCTTGGCGTTCGCGCCGGTCACCGACCAGTAGGCGTTGTCCTCGGCCTCGCGGATCCGGCGCTGCTCCTCGGCGATGCGCTTCTGCTCGGCGATTGCCGCCTCGCCCTGGAGCTGCAGCTTCTCGACCTGCTCGGCGGTCAGCCAGCTGTTGGCCTCGAACCCGTTCTTCTGCTGCCAGCCCCGGATCGCCTTGCGCGACCCGCGCCCGAACAGGCCGTCGATCCCGTTCGGATCGTGGCCCAGCGCGAACAGCCATGTCTGGATCTGGCGCTTGCGGATGCGGCTGAGATTCAGGTCACGCTCGGCCTGGATCTCGGGCGGCACGGCGGGTTCGTCCGGCACCGCCGCGGCGGTGTCGTCAAGCCCGAGACGCTCGCGGGCAAACTCGGCGAACGTGCCCTCGGGGTAGCGTTCGAGATAGGCGGCATAGTCCTCGGCCTTGCCGGAGCGTTCGGCTGTGCGCCAGTAGGCCAGCTCGATTTCGTATTCGAGCCCACCGGCCTCGACGGGTTCCGGTTCGGGCACAATCGCGAAGTCCGCATCGGCGTCCCCGGTGGTGAAGGTCGGGGCGTCGGCTCCGGCGGCGACCTCGTTGGCGATCGCGCCCGGCTGCAGGAACTGGTCGATGATCAGCCGGGCGAACCGGCTTTCGCGCCAGTAGGACCGGCGCACTGCGCGGCCCGGCTCGGCGGCGGAGACGATGAGGACGCCTTCGGGGGCTTCGAGCGCATCGAGACCCGGCTCGGCAAAATCTGTCGGCGTGAAACCGCGCAATTGCGCGCCGTCGAGGAACACGGTCGCCCGGCCAGCGGACTCGGCGGCGATGCGCAGCACGAGATCCAGCGGCACGCCGTCGAACAGCACATCGGTCAGCGTGTCGGCTTTTGCATCCGTCGGCGCGAGATAGGTCATGCCGCCGCTTCGGATCGCATGGCCCGAGTAGAAGATGATGACCTCGCTGCTCAGACCCGAGACATCCGAGAACCCGCCGATTGCCGCGCGCATCGCGTCGCGATCGAGATCGGTCAGCGTCGTGACCTGCCAGCCGGCCTCGCCGAGCGCCTCGCCCACGGCCTTGGCATCGCGCACGGCGGTCTGGGCCGTCGGCGCATTCGCGTAATCGCCGTTCCCGATCACGAGGGCCACACCGTCCGCGAAGGCGGGGGACGCCCAGGCCAGCGTCAGCAGCGCCGTCGTCGCCAGAAAACGTTTCATCGGATCCTCCCTTCGTCTTTTCGACATCCACGCACGGATGTCTCGGCGTGGCAAGATGTGCGGCGTGGAGGACGGAATCGTGGCGATGGCGGGGAAACGCCGTGGCAGCGGGGTCAGATCCAGCACCAGAGGCCGATGCAGACATCCCAGATTGCGAGCGCGACGGCCCAGATCGCGATGTCGAGAAGGGCGAGCGCGATCAGCAGCGGAAGCCCGACCATCCGGAGCGCCAGCCAGAGTGCCGCCGGGGTCGGGCGCGGACCGGGCGCTGAGACGCCCATGACGGATTTCGCGCGTTTCGACATAGACCGATTAACCGCCGGTTAGGTTATTGCCGCGTTAACGGAGGGATGGAGATCCTGTGGAACCAGACCGGGCGCAAGGCGTGGGAGAGGCTGGCGGACTCCGGCCACGCGCTCCAGCAGAACTGGGCCTATGGCGAGGCCTGCGCGGCGCTCGGATCGGCCACGCTGCGCGCCGAGATCAGACAGGCCGGCCGGCCGGTCGGGATCGTTCAGATCGTCCATCGCCGCCTGTTCGGTCTGCTGCACGCGGCGGTCGGAACGCGGGGGCCGGTATGGTCGGCGCCGCTGGAACCCGCCGAAATGAGCAAGGCGCTGGCCGCACTCGCGCGATCCCTGCCGGTCCCGAGCCTGCGCGGCCTGTTCCTGACGCCCGAGACGGACCGTCCGGACCCTTTGTCCGACGCGCGCTTTCGCCGGGTGATGACGCCCTATGCAACGGTCATGCTCGACCTGACGCGGCCGTTGGAGGGCCTGCGCGCGTCCCTGCACCAGAAGTGGCGCAATCGCCTCGCGGCCGCCGAACGCGCGGGGCTGATGGTGCGCCGGATCGATCGTCAACCGAAGCTCTATGCCTGGCTGCTGGAGGCCGAGTTCGCCCAGCAGAGCCGCCTGAAGTACCGTGCGCTACCGCCTGCACTGGTGCCCGCATGGCAGGCGGCCGGAGGCGATTTGCGCGTCTATGCCGCCGAGCATGACGGCGAGACCGTCGCCGCCATGCTGTTCCTGATCCACGGCAGGACCGCGACCTATCACATCGGCTGGAGCAACGCGCAGGGCCGCTCCTGCTCGGCCCACAACCTGCTGCTCTGGACCGCCGTGCGGAAACTGCCGCGCGCCGGTGTCGCGCAACTGGATCTCGGCGGATTGAATACGGTCGACTCTCCCGGCGTCGCGCGCTTCAAGCTGGGCGCGGGCGGCGATGTCAAATCCCTGTGCGGGACATGGTTTCGGACATGACATTGTGCTGCGGTGCACTATGGTTGAGGGTAGGGAGGATCCGTCATGCGCCTGTTCGCCGTCCTTGCCGCCGCTCTTGCCATCAGCCTGCCGGGTCAGGCTGCCGCGAGCCTCTGCTACGCATTCGTCGAGGACCTGCGCCGCGACATGCCGGGCGTACGCTATGCCAAGCTCGAGACCGCAACTGACGCGATCCCCGTCTCCGGCGTTCCGGCGGGCACGGTGCGGATCACCTATGTGGCGCACTCGACCTTCAGGATCGAGACCGCCGAGGGCGTGACGATCGCCACCGACTATTTCGGCACCGCCGGACGCGATGCTGAGGGCGAATCGATCCGTCCCGACATCGTCACGATGAACCACGCGCACGAGACGCACTGGACGGCCTATCCCGATCCCGAGATCCCCTACGTGCTGCGCGGCTGGAACCATGACGGCAAGGGTCCGGCCGATTACAAGCTCAAGGTGCGCGATGTCGTCGTGCGCAATGTCACGACGGATATCCGCGGCTGGGGCGAGCCCGAGGCCGACGGCAATTCGATCTTCATCTTCGAGGTCGCCGATCTCTGCATCGGGCATCTCGGGCATCTGCACCATTCGCTGACCGAGCAGCACTACGCCAAGATCGGCCGGCTCGACATCGTGATGGCTCCGGTCGACGGCACGATGACCCTGAACATTCAAGACATGATCGAGGTGCTGAAGACCTTCAAGGCGCGGATCGTCCTGCCGATGCACGCCTTCGGGAACTACTCGATGGAGCAGTTCCTGCGCGGCATGTCGGACGAGTTCTCGGTGACGGTTCACGACGGTCCGACGCTGGACGTCTCGTTCCAGACGCTGCCGCGCGAGGCGATGGTGATGTTCCTGCCAAACGTGCCGGGGAACGAGCCCGACTTCGGTCTGGACTAAGCCCCCGCCCGAAATCGCTCCTCCAGAAAGGCCACGAAGCACCGCACCTGTTTCGGCGGTTGCGGATCGGCGCAGATCGGACGTACACCGACGACGCCAAAGTCCAGATCGGGATCGACGTGGATCAGATGACCCGCGGCGAGATCCGCGGCAACGGTCTCGTGCAGCAGCAAGGCCGCGCCCAGACCCTGCCGCGCCAGCGCATGCGTTGTCAGCCGGTCCGATGCCCGCAGCGCGACCGGGACTTCGACGGCGATCTCGCGCCCGTCCGGGCGCTCGGCGAACAGCATCTCACGCTCCACCGGAAAGCTCGAGATATAGCCCGTCGCCGCGACTCGCTCTGCAAGATCACCGCGTAGCGGACCCAGATCCGGACGGCAGACGAGATTGATCGGCAACAGCGTTAACGACCGCGCATTCGCAGGACCCACGTCCTTGCGGTCGCGCAGCAGCGTGACGCGCAAGGCAACGTCGATCTCCGATCCGATGAGATCAACCGGAGCATCGTCGGCCGTGACCGAGATCTGCACCTCCGGGTAACGCGCGCGGAAATCACTCAGGATCGCGGGCAGCCACGTGACGCTCAGCTCGATCGCCGTCGTCACGCGCAACGGTCCGCTCGGCGCCTGCGCGTCCTGACCCGTCTGCATCGCGCGTTCTGCGGCAGCACACATCGACCGCGCATGCGCGACCATCTCACGCCCGGCATCAGTCAACGCGAGCCGCCGCGTCGTGCGCCGGATCAGCGTCGTGCCGGTGATCTCCTCCAGGTCGCGCAACGAGGCCGAAACCACTGGCGCCGACAGCCCCAAGGCCCGTGCGGCACCGCGCACCGAACCGGCGCGGGCGATCTCGGCGAAGTGGAACAGCAGGCGCAGATCTCTCGGATGCATGGTCATTTGTAAGTTCTGAACGAACAATCTGAAAGTTTATTCTGATCTACCGCATCTTCGGTTGTCCCGGCACGGTATTGCCATGCACCGCATCAACTCACGAGGACATCATGATCCGCACCATCCTGGCTGCCGCCGCCGCCGCCCTGATCGCACTTCCCATCGCCGTACAGGCGGGCTCCACCAGCGACCGCGCCACGGTCGAGGCGTTCTATTCCGACCTGCTGAGCAACCCAAAAGGCGATGACCTCGGAGATCGCGTCCGCAAGGTCGTGACCGAGGACTGGGTCTCGGTGCCGACACCGCGCGGCGGTCCGGGCGCCAAGGGCATGACCAAGACACTGGCCGGCTTCGGCGTCGCGATCCCCGATCTTAATTGGGAGATTCAAGAGATCCTGCAGGACGGCAACCGCTACATCGTCCGGTCGTTCGCTACCGGCACGCCCGTCAAGGAAGTCTTCGGGGTCGAGCCGAAGGGCAAGAGTTTCCGCGTTCAAACCATCGACATCCACACCGTCGAGAACGGCAGGATTACCTCGTCGTTTCATGTCGAGGACTGGTTGCGCGCGAAATACCAGCTATCGGCAGAGTAGCGGACTGAAGTCTTCGACCGGCACCGCCGGTGAACACTTCCCCTTAACCAACCGAATCGCTATATAAACCTTCAGGGGGCGCTTTGCCCCCTGTTAGCATTTGGAAGCCCGAAACCGGGCGCTGTCAGGAGATCGAACGATCGCAAGAAGACCGCATCACGCGCCGCCGCAACGCGATACCGGCCCGCGCGTAAACCGGATGATCCGTGTCCCGGAAATCCGTCTTATCGATCACGAGGGAGAAAACCATGGCGTCGTCCGTCCGGAAGATGCCGTAAAGATGGCCGAAGATGTCGGCCTGGATCTGGTCGAGATCTCTCCCAACGCCAACCCGCCCGTCTGCAAGATCATGGACTTCGGCAAGTTCAAGTACGAGACGCAGAAGAAGGCGAACGAGGCGAAGAAAAAGCAGAAGGTGATCGAGGTCAAAGAGGTCAAGTTCCGACCCAACATCGACACCCACGACTACGAAGTGAAGATGCGCAACGTCACCAAGTTCCTCGAAGGCGGGGACAAGGTGAAGGTGACGCTTCGGTTCCGCGGGCGCGAGATGGCGCACCAGGAAATCGGCCGCGATCTGCTGCACAAGATCTCTGACGATATCGAAGGTCTCGGCAAGATCGAGGCGATGCCCAAGATGGAAGGCCGCCAGATGATCATGGTCGCCGCCCCGGTCAAGAACTGAGGCGGTTGCTGTGGTCGACCAGCCCCAGCCCCGGTGCGCGCCGGGGCTGAGCGACGGGCATTCGGACGGGCGTCTCGTCGCGCCGTCCGCGGAGCGCAACGAACAGCCGATCATCGACGCGCTGCGGCCGGTCCTCGCCGAGAGGCGCGGGCTTCTGCTCGAAATAGGGTCGGGCACCGGACAGCACAGCGCGGCGTTCGCGCGGGCGTTCCCGACGATCGACTGGCTGCCTTCCGACCCGTTTGACGAGCATCTCGACAGCATCCGCGCCTGGGGGCGTCACGCCAGCGTGCCGAACCTGCGCGCACCGATCTGGCTCGATGCGGCCGAGGCCTGGCCGCCGATGGAGCCGCTTGTCGGCGTGATGTCGATCAACGTCATTCACATCGCGCCGTGGGTCGTCACGCAGGGGATCATGCGCGGGGCTGCCGGGATGGCGCCCGGCGGCGTGCTGTTGTTCTACGGGCCGTTCCGCGAGGGCGGCGCGCACACCGGCGAGGGCAACGCGAAATTCGACGCAAGCCTGCGCGCGCAGGACCCGTCCTGGGGCATCCGGGACATCGATGACGTGGCAGCCGAGGCGCAGCAGCATGGCTTCGCCGCGCCGGAGGTCACGGTGATGCCCGCCAACAACCGGCTTGTCTGTTTCCGCAAGGATTAGGGCGGGTATGTCCCCGCCCCTGCGAACCTTCAGTTCTTCTCGAACATCAGCCGCAGCGTCACCGGGGTGACCCGCGTGATTGACTCGAGGCTCGCCAGTTCCATCAGTTCGTCGACCCCGCCATCGATGCCGAGATCCGCCGTCTCGACCATCAGCATCTCGTCGGTCGTGACCAGCACCATGTCGTCGCTGACCGCCAGCACGAACAGTTCCGCGTCGAGCGGCAGTTCGGTCTCCAGGAACTTGACGGTGATTTCCTCGCTCAGGATCGTCGACTCGCCCGGTTTCAGCGCCGAGGCCGCGGCCATGTCGATCTTGCCGGTGATCTCGACCTTGGGGAAGTTGATCGCGTCGAACACGTGCTTGAGCATGCGCTCGTTGCGGATGTCGACCCAGGTCTCGAGCTTGGTCACGTCGATCTGGACCGCTGCCGCGCCGTCCTCGCCCACCGTGCCGGTGAGACCCGTGAAGTGATGCGCCTCGCCGACCGTGCCGCTCTTGATCGACCCGAAGGCGACCTTCGAGTGCTCGGGCGCGAGCGACCATCCGTCGGCGAAGGCGGGTGCTGTGCTGAAGCTCAACGCGGCGGCGACCGCCGCTGCAAGCAAGCGTTTCATTGTGGTTTCCTCTCTCTCGAACTAGCGTTTTTTTGAACAGCGTCTCACATGCGCTGAGATTAAGAACACCCGGGCCTGAGAAAAATTCACATTATGCAAACAAAAAATGACCGGGTCGTGCGCGAGGGCTTGCCGGATCTGATGCCGAGGCTCTGGCGTTACGGGATGGTGCTGACCCGGAATTCGGACGAGGCGGCCGAACTGGCGCAGGCGACGGCGGTGCGGGCGCTGGAACGGTCGGATCAGTTCCAGCCGGGAACGCGGCTGGACCGCTGGTGCTTCACGATTCTCGCCTCGATCTGGAAGAACGAGCTGCGCAGCCGGTCGGTGCGCCGGGGCGAAGGCCTGGTCCCAGTCGAGGACGCGGGGCTTGCCGACACGGCACCTCACGCCGACGTGAATATTTCTGCCCGTCAGGTGTTGTCGGGTATGATGCAATTGCCGGAGGCACCGCGCGAGACCATGTTCCTTGTCTACGTCGAAGGGTACACGTATGCCGAGGCGGCGGAGCGCCTGTCGATTCCGGTCGGCACTGTGATGAGCCGTCTTGCGAACGCGCGGCGGCGGTTGAACGAAACCATGGGATCGGATTGAGCGCGATGGACACAGCGCCCGTGACGGACGAACAGATCGTGGCATTTCTGGACGACGCTCTTTCCTCGGAGGAGCAGGCCCGGATCGCGCTGGCGGTTGCGAACGACCCCTCGGTCGCGGCGCGGATCGAGGCGCTGGCGCTCGACCGCGACGACCTGCGCGCAGGGTTCGAGGACATGCTGTCCGAGGCGCCGGTGATCGCGCTTCCGCCCGAGCCCGCGAACCAACCGCAGCAGCCGTCGGGCTGGGGTGTCTGGGGTCTGCGCGGTGCTGCCGCCGCGGCGATCTTTGCAATCGGGATCGGGGCCGGAAGCCTGCTGACCCCTCCGACCGAGGTTCGGAATGACTGGACCACGGCGGTGGCGGACTACCAGGTGCTCTATGCGACGGAGACCCTGACCACGACGCCGCTGTCCGATGCAGCGCGGGAGCTGTCGCTGGCCCGGACCAGCGCGGCGCTGGGGCTGGATCTGTCCGAAGAGGCGCTGTCGGTCGACGGGCTGGACTTCCAGCGCGCCCAGATCCTCTCCTACATGGAGACGCCGCTGGCCCAGCTTGCTTTCCTCGACGCTGACGGCACGCCCTTTGCGCTGTGTTTTCTGCGGCTCGACGGCGGCGACACCGAACCCCGGACCGAGGATCTGGCCGGGCTCGCCTCGGTCACCTGGCAGCAGGACGGATTCGGCTTCATCCTGATCGGCGGCGACGACCCGGCAGCGGTCGAGGCCCTGCAGAAGCAGTTCGCAGGGCGCATCGGAAGCTGAGCACCCGCCGCGTTTGCAATGCAGCCGCGATCCGATAGGCTCTGACCATGGCAAACGATTCAGACAGCACAGGGCGCAGCTGGCACGACATGGGCGGGCTCGACGCCGGGGAAATCGACCTGAGCGAGCACGACTATGCGCTCTGGGAAAAGCGGGTCGATGCGCTCCGCCAGATTTCCAATGACAAGGGGTATTTCACGGTCGACGGCTTGCGCCGGGCGCTCGAGGACATGGGCGAGCAGGCTTTCGAGACGATGACCTATTACGAGCGCTGGATGGCGGCGACGACCAAGAACCTGATCGATGCGGGCGTCATCTCGATCGAGGAGCTGAACGCCAAGATGGAGGAGGTCAAGGGCCGCGGTCCGACCTATGGCGAGGCGCAGGGTCCGGGCGAAGGCTGAGGAAACACGCGCGCGCTCGGCGGGTTCGTGGTCCCTCCGAGTTTCCGGTACGATGCCCGCAGGCATCAGATCGCCGTTCCGATCGGCTCCGGGACATGCCGGCAGCAAGAGTTACCCGCCAATCCGGTGTCTTTCGCGCACGCCAAGGCGCATCGCGGTCGCGGGAGCCGGATGTTTCTGATGCATGCTCGTGATGGAGACGGGCAGCGACGCGCCCGAACGCGGATTGTCCACGGGATGTTCCGACCGGGCTGTCCCGGCCCCGAGCATCCGAAAAAGCGGTGACTGGCCAGCCACCAGAACACTGATCTACGCTTGTCCCCTGTCCGGGGACACCGGCCGCCTCGGGAGGGTTCGCACCAACCGTCTCCGAAGACCGGTCCTCGCGAGGTTTACGCCCCCGAAACCCGGAAGCGCGGCAATTGCGTGGAGGTGTTTACAGTCGACAGCCTAAAATTTGATTAAAACCGTTCGCAGGTTTTGATGCCCGGCCGCGTCGCGCGCGCGGATATGGGTACAGATGTTCGTTTGCCGGACTGAATGGCGGACCCGGTTACGCAATCGCTGGGCGGGCGCCGAACGCCGTCGATTGCTCGATCCTTGGACTTGTCACGGCCCTGTCGGCCGGTGGATCGCCACGCCGACCATCACGAGGAGGACGCCCAGAATATCCACCGCGTCCGGCAACTGGCGCAGGACGACGATGCCGATGATCGTTGCCGTTGCGGGCAGAAGTGCGAGCAGGAAGGCGAAACTGGCACGCGGCAGGCGCGACATCGCCAACTGGTCGCAGACATACGGGATGACGGACGCACAGATCCCGACGCCGATCCCCGCGAGCACAAGCGTTGGCACCCCGAAAGCATCGATGGCCTGCAGAAGTCCGATCGGCATCACGAAGAGGAAGGCTATGGCCATCGCTGCGCCGAGCCGTTCCACGCCGCCGGTCGCACCGGTTTCCGAGATCCTGTGCCCGAGCACGATGTAGAGAACGAAGAAAGCGCCGTTCAGGACCGCCCAGAACAAGCCGAGCAGATCTTGGGCGATCTCGGCATGGTCTTCCGCGAGCAGCGAAGGCACGTCGATCAGAAGCGCGACGCCGATGACCGCGATTGCAAACGCCACGTAGTTCCGGCCGGTCCGAAGCCCCCAGAGCGCGATGCCGATGGTTCCGACGAACTCTATCGCGGCAACCAGCGCGAGCGGCAGCCGGTCGAGCGCCAGATAGAACGCGCTGTTCATGACAGCGAGGCAGGCGCCGAGGGCCAGAAGCAGCAACCGTTCACGGCGGGACGCCATCCTGAGCGTCCGCCAGGGTCTGGTGATCGGGGCGAAGATCAGTGCCGCCGACGCGATCCGAAACCATGCCACGCCGAGCACGCCGATGGTTGGAAACAGGAGGACGGCAAAGGCCGGGCCGAGATAGTGGAAGACCGCCGAGACGGCGAACCAGGCATGCGGCGGGACAGCTTCGGCCACACGGGACAGGGTGCCCGTTGCGTTAGGCCCCGCGGCATGTACTGGAGATCGATCCGACATTGCGCCATGATGCAAGGTCAAAGGCGGATTCGATATAAAGGTTCCCCATGTCTGAGACGGAAATGATGTCGCTTGAGAAGGCCAAAGAACCCATTGGCCTTCGATCCGGTAAGACCGGTCTCGACGTGATCGACGCCGCGATTCTGCGCGAGCTTTGCGCCGACGCGCGCATTCCAAGGGCAGAGCTGGCCCGCCGCGTCGGGTTATCGGCTCCGAGCGTGGGCGACCGGGTCCGAAGGCTTGAGGATACGGGCGTCATCGCGGGCTATGGCGCGCGGATCGATCCGGCACGCCTTGGTTACGGGTTGACCGTGCTGATCCGGGCGCGCCCGTTGCCCGGCGAAATGAAGGCCATGATCGAGGCAATCCGTCGGACGCCGCAGATCGTCTGTTGCGAGCGCGTCTCGGGCGAGGACTGTTTCGTCGCGCGCGCGCATGTGCGTGACGTCGCGGAAATGGAGGCGGTCATCGACCGGATAGTGCCGTTCGGAGCGACCAATTCTTCCATCGTGCAGTCCGCGCCGGTCGCGGAGCGGATGGTCGAACTCTGATTTCGGATTTTTGCGGGTCCACGTCGCGGCGTGTTTTTTGGATGCGGTGCCCTAGAGTGGTGTTCCGGGTGTGGCCTCAGCGGCAGCAGGCGATATCCGGCGCAGCACTACTCGTGGCTGCTCATCGGATGAGAGCGGGCGCCGCACGGGCGCCCGCATCGGTTTGCGTCAGGAGGCCGGTTCGGGCGCGGGGCCACCGTTGCGCCGTTCGGTCATGAACTGATCGAACTCGGCCTTGTCCTTGGCCGCGCGCAGGCGTCCAAGGAAGCCCTCGAAGGCGCTCTGCTCGTCCTCGAGGCGCCGCAGCGTCTCGTCGCGGTATTCGTCGAAGGCGGTGTTGCCGGTGTTCCGGTTGCGCTTGCGCCAGAGAGATTTCTTGGCTTTTGAACAGTTCATGCGTCCACTCCATATCATGTAGCCGAGGATCAGAAGGCCGAGCGGCCAGGCGAGGATGAAGGCCAGCACCATCGTGGCGATCCAGGCCCCGCGGCCCCATTCGTCCAGTTTCGCCTCTGCATCGGTCAGCCATTGGGCGATGCGTGACATCGTTGTCGTTCCCTCTTCGATGTAAATGTTTTTCACATTCACATATTTGGGGGACGCAGTGCCGCCGGTCAAGTGAGCAATCCCACAAAACCGGAAAAACCTGTGTCCGCCTCAGCGGTCCGGGAGAATTCCCAATCCGCGCAAATAGATAGCTGTTCCGGCCTCGAGCAGTTCTCCGGCGGCGATGGGCGCGCGGCGCTGGGTGTCCTCGCGTCCGAACAGTTCGGCGATGCCGTGGCACATGGCCCAGACATGGTAGGTCATCATGTGAATCGGCGGGCGATCGGGATCGGGCATGTGCCTCACCAGACCTTCGCAGGCGCGGCGCAGGACCGAGAACGCGCGATCACCGGCGCGCGGCAGGTCCGGGCTTTCCGGCGCGGCCCCGGTGAACATGGCGATGAAGTACGAGCGTTCGGTGCGCGCAAAGTCGAGATAGGCGGCCGTGACGGCTTCGAAGGCGCGCATCGGTGACGGGCCGCCGCGCTCGAATGCCGTTTCGAGATGGTCGGCGAACAACTCGAATCCGGCCCGGGCGACCTCGTCAAGCAGCGCGTCGCGGTCCTTGAAGTGGCGATAAGGAGCGGCCGGGCTGACGCCGGCGGCGCGCGCGGCCTCGGAGAAGGTGAAGCCGTTCGGCCCCTTGTCGGCGATCAGCCCCAGCACGGCGGTCACGAGCGCTTCACGCAGGTTGCCGTGATGATAGCCGCGCCGGCCTTTCTCCTCGCGTTGCGTCATAGTCAGGGAGGTAGCCGAGGCCCCGGTGAATGGCAATCGCGCTGGCGCGGGCGGCGCGCGCTACTGGGTTCCCGTGGTGCTGATCGCCGAGTCGCCCGCTGCCGCGACGCCGATCGCGACACCTGCCGCAACGACCGCGGCACCCGCCACCCCGGCGGCGACGAGCGTGCCTGCAGAGGCGCCGAGCGCACCCGGAGCGATGCCGCCCGCAGCCGGTGCCGCGGACCCGAGCGCCTGCGCGATGGCCGGAGCCGCCGGCGCCTGCGCGAGCGGAAGGATGTCGCAGACGAAGCTCTCGCAGGCGAGGTATTCGCCCTCTTTCAGGGTCACGATCTCGCCGTTCTCAAGCTCGATATCGATCGCGCCGGAGTCGAGCCAGATCTGAACGTCCTGCGCCGATGCCTGCGGCGCAGACACCGTGAGAAGCGCTACCAAGGACGCAGCAATGCGTATTCCAGCCATCGGATCACCCGCAATTTCCGCCCCTCTCGCGCCATTGTCCGGCAAATGAACGCCGGGCGCAACCTGGGAGGATAAAGAATGAGCGTTAAAACTTGCCGTACTTCACATAGGCTTCCTGCGGGTCCATCCCACCGCGAATTGCCGAGCGGATCGCACTTTCCGTGGCGATATCGGTTTCGGCGGCCTCCATGATCTCCATGACCTGCGCCTTCGGAATGCGGACAAGCCCGTCGCGGTCTCCAACCATGTAGTCGCCAGGCTGAATGTCGACCTCGCCGATACGGATCGGAACCATGTAGGCGGCGGGCAGCCACCATCCGACGATATCGCGGGGCGTGAAACCCGAGCACCAGGTCTGGAAGCCGATCTTCAGCAGGAAGTCCGCGTCGCGGATCATGCCGTCGGCGATCGCGCCCCGGACGCCCTTGTCTTGCAGCGTTTCCGCCGAGAGTTCGCCCATGTGGGCGACCGTGCCGTCGTTCGGCTGGTTGGTCCAGATGTGCCCGTGCGGGCATTGCGACAGGAGGCCGGTCCAGGCAAGCAGGGTTTCGTGCGGATCGGCGGTTGGATCGACCTTGCCGAGGATCGTGAAAGCGGGTCCGGCCATGGCCCGTTCCGGCATCAGTGGGCGCAGGCGCGGCGGCAGCGTGAAATCGCGCAGCCCCATCTTGCGCATCACGTCGTGCAGAACGCCGGTGTAGCACTTGGCCAGGCGGTCGCTGATGTCGTCAGTCATGTCTGATCTCCCAATAACAACCCGCTATCGTGCCCGTGCCGCCGACCGCCCAATCCGCTCGCATGCGCGCCATGGCGCCATGGCCCCGAGGCACCGGCGGTCGAGGTCAAGCCGCAGGCAAACAGGCAGGCCCAAGCGGTTCGAAGGTCTTGTAGCCCATGATGAACTCGCGATGCCCCATGTCCTCGGACGCCGTGCGACGTCCCGCGGCGGTTGCGAGCGTGAGATTGTAGATTTCATCGCCGACCTCGGCCAGCGGCGTGCCGTGCAGGACGCGCCCGGCGTTGACGTCCATGTCATCGGACATCCGGGCGTAGGTTTCGGGGTTCGCGCAGATCTTGATGACAGGCGAAATCGCCGAGCCGACGACCGAGCCGCGCCCGGTGATGAAGTAGGTCATGTGCGCGCCGCAGGCCATCAGCTCGGCAATCTCGGCATTGTCGTTGATGTTCGGAAAGCCGAAGGTCGGCTCGCCATCGGGCACCACGTCGAGCAGGTAGAGCCCGCCCTTCGGCGGCAGGTCGCCGGGTTTCAGCATCCCGTGGATCTGGCCCGACCCGGACTTGGCATAGGCGCCGAGGGACTTTTCCTCGATCGTCGTCAGCCCGCCATCGGCGTTGCCCGACGCGAAGGACCCGTAGCCGAGTTTGCCGTAGTAGATCGCCGCCTTCTCGACCGAGGCGCGGAGTTCCCGGGCCAGTGCGGGCGTGGCGGCGCGGTCGGCCATGACGTGTTCGCAACCGATTAACTCGCCGGTTTCCTCGAAGATGCAGGCCGCGCCCTCGGCGACGAGACGGTCGAAGGAAAGCCCTGCCGCCGGGTTTCCGGTGATGCCGGAGGTTCCGTCCGACCCGCCGCAGACCGTGCCTATCACGAGATCCCCGATATCCATGGGGACACGCTCGGCGGCTTCTAGGGCTGGCAGATGAGTCCGGACAAAAGCCTCGCCGCGTTCGATGGTCTTGCGGGTGCCGCCCTCGCCCTGGATCACCAGCGTCTCGACCGGGCGGCCGGAGGCTTCGATGACACGCGCGAGCTGATATTTGTTGAAGCTCTCGCAACCGAGCGAGACGAGCAGGACCGCGCCGACATTGGGATGCGTGCAGAGCGCCTCCATCATCCGTTGGGCGTACTCGTTCGGGAAACAGCCGGGGAAGCCAATCAGATGCACGTCGCGGCCCCGGAACCCCGATGTGATCTCGCGCGACACATGGTGCGCGCATTCGACCAGATAGGCGACGACGAGCGTGTTGCGGATACCCTTGCGGCCGTCGCTTCTCAGATAGCCTGTCAGCACGGTGCTGCCTCCGGCACCACATAGCTCGGCGTGTAGTCAGAGCGCACGTTGTGGACGTGGACGTGCTGACCGGGTTCGATGTCCATCGTGGCGACGCCGATCGGGAAGTTGTACTTCCAGACGGTCTCGCCGCGCGCGATGAAACGCGCTGCGATCTTGTGGCCGAGCGACAGGTCGACCGACAGAACAGCACGCGCGCCGTCGATCTCGACCGTCTGCCCGGCACGGATGCTGCGGGTCAGGACGAATACATTGTCGTCCTCGGCCAGCCGGATGAGGCGGGCATCACTCATCGACATCGTCCATGTCGCGCTGGCCGGTCAGTGCGCGGCGGACATGGCTCCAGGACAGACCGATGCCGAGAACGATGCCGATGCAGAGCAGGATCAGCCATTGCATCAGGCCGGGATCCTCGACGTTGAGATACCCGTAGTCGACGAGGACCCATATGATCGCACCGAGAAGCGCGATCACCAGCCCCGCACCGACCAGCCCGATCGAGCGCAGCGTCGCGCGAAGGCAGATGACATAGAGAATGACGAGCACGACCCCGGCGAGGACCTTGACGGCTGTGTCGGCTTCGAAGCCGGTCTGGACCCAGTGAAAGTAAGATGTGCCGCTCGGATTGTAGCTGAGCAGGACCAGCCCGATCGCCAATGCGATGCGAAGCAGGAAGCCAAGTCCGCCCATTCCGTTCTCCCCGAGCCGAAGTTCGCTGAAAAGTGACTGGTGCGTGACGGTCGCGCAAGTCCGAATTGGCTCGACCTTGCGGTGCGCCCGGCGCAGGATCGGATGATGAGGCTGGACGAGATCGAAACGCGGATAGCGGCATGCACGCTCTGTGCCGACCTGTTTCGCGCAACCGAAACGGCGCACACGCCGCGGCCGGTGGTATACCCGTCGACGACGGCGCGCCTGATGATTGCAGGTCAGGCGCCGGGCGCGCGGGTCCATGCCTCGGGCGTGCCGTTCGACGATCCGTCCGGCGAGCGCCTGCGCAAGTGGATGGGGATCGGGCGGGATGTGTTCTACGACACCACCCGGCTCGCCATCGTGCCCATGGCGTTCTGCTTTCCGGGATATGACGCGAAAGGGTCGGATCTGCCGCCGCCGAAGATATGTGCCGAGACATGGCGAAGCGAGCTTCTGGCCCAGATGCCGCAGATCGAACTGGTCCTGTTGATTGGACAGTACGCTCAAGGGTGGCATATGGGGCGTGAGCGGAAACGCTCGCTGACCGAAACCGTCCGGCACTGGCGCGATTATGGCCCGAATGTTCTGCCGCTGCCGCATCCATCCTGGCGCAACACCGCATGGCTGAAGAAAAACCCGTGGTTCGAGGAAGAGGTCCTGCCGTTTTTGCGGGCCGAGGTCGCGCGGCTTACGGTATAGCCTTGGCGCTGGCCCTGTCGGGATGTGCCGCCGGGGGGGCACTGGTGCCGCCCGCCGAGGTGCAGGAGACCGTCGCTGGAACCTCGTTGACTGCGAGCGACGGCGAGAGCCTCGTCACTTCGGAGTGGTTGCCGGAGGGGGCGCCGCGCGGCGTGATCCTCGCGTTTCATGGCTATGGCGACTACGGGCACCTGACCTTCCGGCGGGCAGCCGAGTATTGGCAGGCACAGGGCCTCGCCGTGATTGCCGTCGACCAGCGCGGGTTCGGTCGCAACCGCTCCTACGGGTTCTGGCCCGGCGCCGAGGGCCTGATTGCCGATGCAGTAAAGACTTCGACACAGGTGCGGGCGCGCTTTCCCGATGTTCCGCTGACGGCGGTCGGGCACTCGATGGGCGGCGGCGTCGTGACGGCGGCGGCGGCCGATGGGCTCGCAGCGGACCGTCTGGTGCTCGCCGGGCCGGCGATCTGGGGCGGCAGCTTGCTCAACCCTTTCTACCGCGTGTCCGCGTGGCTTGCCGCGGCGGTCGTCCCGGAACGGAGGTTCTCGGGCCGCGGCGTGGTGAAGATCCAGGCCAGCGACAATATCGACGCCCTGCGCGAACTTTCGCGCGATGAGCGCTATCTGTCCCCGCCATCGGCCCGCGAGCTGCATGGCCTCGTGCGGCTGACCGATCTCGCCGAGGCCGCGGCGCCGCGCGTGGAGGTTCCGGCCCTGATGCTGTTGGGTGAAAAGGATCAGATCGTCGTGAATGGAGCAGCGCGGGCGACATTCGGCAGATTTGCCGGGCCGCGACAGATCATCGAATACGAGGATGGATGGCATCTGTTGTTCCGCGACCTGCAGGCCGAGCGCGTCTGGCGCGACGTCGCCGACTGGGCCTTGACCGGTAGCGATCTTGCGGAAGGCGCGAAGGGATGAGTCATCCGCTCACCGACCTGCATGACAAGGCGCTTCAGGCCGACCAGCCGGAGGACTGGGCGCGGTTCTACCTAACCTTCGCTGGAACGAACCTTGTCGTCCCGCTTCTGAAACAGGACGGTGATACGGCAAGCCCGGCCTTGACGGATCGCGACGGCGTGTCCTGTGTTCTCGGTTATCCCGATATCGACAGCTACGCGTCCTCGCTGGGGACGCCCGGCGAATATGCCGAGATTTCGGGGGCAGATCTCGCCGCAATGCTGGCGCCGCAATCCACGGCTCTGAGCCTTTGCACGGATCCTGAGATCATATTGCTGCCGGACCAGCTTTTGTGGATCGCCGATACCTACGGGGCAGAGGTGACGCGGGCGACCGGCGCGGGCGTCACGCTCGAGACACCGGAGCTTCCCGATCTCGCAGTGATGGAACAACTGGGGGCTGCCGTCGCTGCCATGGGGGCCGATTGTCCCGAAGCGTGGCTCGTGGGGATGCGCGAGGGCGATAAGGATGCGGAACTGGTGCTTGTGCTCGGACTGTCCGATGAGGCGGGGCGGATCGAGGCCGAACTGGCCGAGACCGTGACGCGGGCGGTACAGGCGGTCACGGATCAGCCCTTTGCCGTCACCTGTCCCGATCGCGGCGCGCCACTGATGGCCGCAGCGCGCCGTTCGGGGATCGGGGTCGGAAGCTGACCTAGCCTTCGGCGATGACCCGTTGGCGGGCGAGCCCGGCCTCGCGATCCGGCACGTAAAGCAGCCCCGCGAGACGCCGCACGAGCGCGCTTTCCTCGTAATCGCGATCGCCATCGGCATAGATCACGCGCCAGACGGCTTCGATCACGCCGACGCGGTCTTCATACGGAACGGTGTCCTTGATCACCCGCGTGAAGCGCACGAGGTCGGTGGCCTCGGACTGCACGATCTGCGCCTCGGCGCGCAACGCTGCGGCCTCGGTTTCGTCGAGGTCGAACCGGGCCTCGAGGATGCGCCCGATCTGGGCCTGTTCCTCAGCCGCGTAGTGCCCGTCGGCGAGGGCCGCCTCGATCAGAACCGCCGCGAGCGCGACCTGTGCCGGGTCATGTTTGGGTGCATCCGGCGAACTCGCCGTCTTTCCCGTCAGAAGTTGAAGAAGTTGGTCGATCATACGCGCTTTAGTAATCATCACCGCTGCAGAATACGAGCAATACGGGACAGAAAGCCGCGAAACGATCAAATTTGCGCGGTATTGTCCCAAGAAATGTTAAGGGATTAACCAAAAATGCGGTATCCCGACTGATAGTGCGGCGCGTTTGGTGTGCCGTGCTCTTGAGACCGTGACAGGATGCCGTTTGTGAGAACCGATGATCAAGTTCGACAACGTCAGCAAGTCGTTCTGGAGCAAGGGCCATCAGAAGGTCATCCTTCACAATGCCAGCTTCAAGGTCGATGTCGGTCGCAATCTCGGCATCCTGGCGCCGAACGGAACCGGCAAGAGCACGCTCGTCAACATGATGGCAGGGCTGGAAAAGCCGGATCACGGGCGCATTCAGCGCCGGGGCCGGATCAGTTGGCCGGTGGGCTACAATGGCGGCGTCGTTCGCACGATGTCGGGTGCCGAGAACATCCGCTACATCGCGCGTCTCTACGACCGGGACGAGTTCGAGACGCTGGCGTTCTGCATGGATTTCGCCGAACTCGATCACTACATCGATATGCCGGTGCGGACCTACTCCTCCGGCATGCGCTCGCGACTGGCGTTCGCGATCCTGATGGCCATCGATTTCGACTACTATCTGGTCGACGAAGGCGCCTCGGCGGGCGACAAGAACTTCAACGAAAAGGCGGCGAACATGTTCCGCGAGCGGCTGGAGTATTCCACGCTCGTGATGGTCTCGCACAGCCCGGAAACCCTGAAGCAGTACTGCGAGCAGGCGGCGGTCCTGCTCGACGGCAAACTGCACATGTTCGAGACGCTGGAAGAGGCGAAAGAGCTCTACGAGTATGAGTGAGGATCGATCCAGAGACCCCGAGGGCGGGCGCCAGCAGGACGATCTGTCGGGCCTGTTCTCCGAACGTCCGGGCGGGCGTTCCGGCATGCGTGAGCCGGAGGATGCTGGGTCGTCTAAGGGAGCCAAGAAGCCGCGCGCCGCAAAGGATGCCGACATGGCGGAGGCCGGTGCACGGGCGGCCGAAACCGCTGCGATGATCCCGGCATCGGTGGATGAGGACGCGGTCGAGAAGCACCGCGCCGCCAAGCAGGCGCGCATCCGCAAGAAACGCCGCGAGATGCGTCAGGCAGGCGAAACCGCAGATGGCGAGGAGCCGCAATTGCCTGCCAAAGTTCGCGGCAAGGGCGGCGGTGGCGGTAAGAAAGGCAGTGCGCTGCCGGCTCTGCGGCCAGACATCAAGCCCGATACCCCTGCATTGCGGGCCGAGCGGGTCGAGGCGATCCGCCGCGATCTCGTCAAACGGCGGCGGCGCAAGGGCGGCACGATGCTGCTCAAGCTCTGGGCGTTCGTTCTCTTTCCAACGTTGCTGGTGGGCTACTTCCTTTTCTGGATGGCATCGGACATGTACGAGTCCGAGTCCAAGTTCATGGTCGAAAGTGCCGAGGGCGGCGGGTCTGCTGCGGGCGGACTGCTATCGTCCTTCCTGGGCGGCGGCGGCATCAATGATCCGGTTGCCGTTCAGACATACATCGCTTCACGCGACGTGCTGCGTCTGCTGGATCAGGACCACGCCTGGATCGCGCATTTCCAAGCGCCCGACCTCGATATCCTGAACCGGCTCGACACCGGAGCAACCTCCGAAGACTCCTACGAGCACTATCAGAAGATGGTGAGTGTCAGTTATGATCCGACCGAGGGGATCATCGAGATGGCTGTCGTTGCCTCCGACCCCGACAGCGCCCGCCGGTTCAGTGCGGCAATCATCGGCTATGCGGAGAAGAAAGTCGACGAGCTGTCCGATCGAGTGCGCGAGGACGCGATGCGGGACGCCGACCGCAATCTCGCCGACGCGGAGAAGACGCTCAAGAGTGCCCAGCTCGCGGAAGCCGAGATTCGCAAGCAGCAGGAGATCTTTTCGGTCGAGACGGAGGTCGCGACGGCGATGTCGATCATCACCGGCATGGAGACCGAACTGGAAGCGCTCAGCGCCCGGCTGACCAATTTGCGCCGGGTTACCTCGGAGTCGGATCCGCGCGTTCAGCGCATCCGCAATCAGGTTGAGACGCTGGCAGCCCGGATCGAGCAACGACGCGCGGCGATCGCCGGTGCGTCTACACAGGCAACGACGACGCTCGCGGACGCGAATGCGGAGCTCGTGCGCGCTCAGTTCGACGTTCAGGCCGCCATGGCGATCTTCACCTCGGCGCTCCAGGCGCGCGAAGTGGCCCGCGCAAATTCGGCACGTCAGCACCGTTATCTCTCGGTCGTCTCGGCGCCGTCGCTGCCGGATGAGGCGAACTATCCGAAGAAGCCACAAATGTTGGCTCTTGCGTTTATCTGCTTCTTGGGTTTCTACATCATCTTCTCATTGACCGTCTCGCTGATCCGCGAGCAGGCAAGCATCTGAACCGCCGCCGGGAGAACCCGAGTGACAGAGTCAGCGCAGCGCGAAGTGGCGGCGGGCCCTGTGACGTTTTCGAACCGTCTTCCATTCGCGCTGATCGCAGGGCCCTGTCAGGCTGAGAGCACGGAGCACGCGGTCGATATTGCCGGCGCAATGGCAGAAATCTGCAGCACCCGGTCCATCGGGTTCGTCTTCAAGGCGAGCTTCGACAAGGCAAATCGAACATCGGTGGATGGCATCCGTGGCCTCGGGCTCGACAACGGTCTTCGCGCTTTGCAGACGGTTCAAGAGCAAATCGGGTGCCCGGTCCTGACAGATGTGCATCTGCCCGATCAGTGTGCTCCGGTGGCCGAAGTCTGCGACATGCTGCAGATCCCGGCCTTTCTCTGCCGTCAGACGGACATGCTGCTCGCCGCAGGTCGAACCGGCGCTTCGATCAACGTCAAGAAGGGTCAGTTTCTGGCACCTTGGGACATGACAAACGTAGCCGAAAAGATCGCCTCGACCGGAAACGCCAACATCACGTTATGTGAACGTGGAACGTCTTTCGGCTACAACACCTTGGTGACAGACATGCGCGCGCTGCCGCAAATGGCAGCGACCGGTTACCCGGTGGTCTTCGATGCAACGCATTCGGTCCAGCAGCCCGGCGGCTTGGGCGGCTCAACTGGCGGGCAGCGCGAGTTCGCACCTGTTCTGGCGCGCGCCGCAGCGGCGGTCGGCGTTGCCGGTTTCTTCATCGAGACACATCGCGACCCGGACCGCGCACCCAGCGATGGTCCGAACATGATCCCGCTCGACCGGATGGCTCGACTGCTCGACATCCTTCAATCGATTGACGTTGCCGCTAAAGCCGCCCCGATCGAGCTTTGACGACACGTTGTCAGTGCAAACGGCCGTCCAGTTCGGACGGGTAGAAGAACAGGAAAGCGAATGTCCGTTCCAAAGCCGCGCCCGGATGTCGAAGTAAACACATTCGACAGTCTGACTTTTCCGATGATCAAACCGACCGGGTTCCGGGAGTATGACGCGCGGTGGCGGTTCCCCGAAGAGATCAACCTTGAAGGGATACAATCGCTCGGGCTCGGGATCGCAACGCAGCTTCACGAGGTCGGACTTCCGCCTGTCATTGCTGTCGGGAACGACTATCGGTCCTATTCGCTCTCGATCAAGCAGGCCTTGATGGTAGGTCTCCTGAGTGGGGGTGCCGACGTACGAGATATCGGTACGGCGCTGAGCCCGATGGCCTATTTCGCGCAGTTCGACCTCGACGCGCAGGCGGTTGCGATGGTCACAGCCTCCCACAATCCAAACGGCTGGACCGGCGTCAAGATGGGCTTTCACAGGCCGTTGACGCATGGCCCGGATGAGATGAGCCGCCTCAAGGCCATCGTCATGGCCGGAGAAGGCGTCTTGCGCGAGGGTGGGCGCTACGCGAAGGTTGAGGGCGTCAAAGCGCGTTATATCGACGATCTTGTCGGCGATTTCAGGATGTCGCGACCTCTGAAAGTGGTCTGTGCGACTGGCAACGGGACTGCGGGCGCATTCGCGCCGGAGATCCTCAGCCGCATCGGCTGCGAGGTTGTCCCGCTGCACTGCGAACTCGACTACGAATTCCCACACTACAACGCCAATCCGGAAGCCATGGAAATGTTGCACGACATGGCGGCAGCGGTGAAGAACTCGGGTGCCGATCTGGCGCTGGGGTTCGATGGTGACGGCGATAGGTGCGGGGTCGTCGATAACGAGGGCGAAGAGATCTTCGCGGACAAGGTCGGGGTCATTCTCGCCCGCGATCTGATCAAGCTTCATCCTGGCGCAACGTTTGTTGCCGACGTGAAATCGACTGGTCTGTTCGCCTCGGACCCGGCACTTATCGAGGGCGGTGCAAAGGCGGATTATTGGAAGACCGGACACAGCCACATGAAGAGGCGGGTGCACGAACTCGGTGCGCTGGCCGGATTCGAGAAGTCCGGCCACTACTTCCTCGCCCCGCCGATTGGCAAAGGATACGACTGCGGCCTCCGCGTCGCGGTTGAGCTTTGCAAGCTGATGGATCGCAATCCGGATCAGTCGATGGCGGCTCTGCGCAAGGCGCTGCCCAAGACCTTTTCGACCCCGACCATGTCGCCCTACTGCGCGGACGAAGAGAAGTATGCGGTGATCGACCGGCTTCAGGCCAAACTTGTCGCGATGAGTGAGGCCGGTGAGAACCTCGGACCGCTACCGATCGAGAACGTGGTGACCGTGAACGGTGCGCGCGTGTTGCTCAGGGGCGGCGCTTGGGCGCTGGTGCGGGCGTCATCGAACACGCCGAACCTCGTTGTCGTGTGCGAGACCAGCGGTTCCGAAGATGAGCTGCGCTCCATTTTCAAAGCTCTGGACGACGTGATCAGATCCGAACCCGGCGTCGGCGACTACGACCAGACATTCTGATCCGCTATTCCGCTGCGATTGCAGTCTCTGCCCAGTCCACGGTGTCGCGGCGCTGATAAGGTGTGAACCACGCGGGGTCCGTCCGGTGCTCGACCCGCCCGTCGGCCCAGATCCGTGCCACCGCCCGGCGCGATGACAGGCAGAACGCGTGGACCGACATCTGCATCCCGCCCGTGTGGCAGTAGCCGACCTCAATGTGGCAATCGATCACCATCGACTTCCCTACAAGGCCCATGGCGCCCATGCCGATGGAGTTGCCAAGTTCCTTGAACTCCCTTTCGAGCTCGGCGATCTTCGGGTCAGGGTTTTGATCCCCGACAGTTCGAAGGCACGCGGCGCGTTTGCCCAGAACCATGCAAGTGTCCTTCGAGCCACCCAATCCGATGCCAATGATGGCCGGTTGGCAGGACAGTCCTCGCTTCCCGAAGGCGACCAGAGAGTCGAGATAGAAGCGCTTGATCCCCTCGATGCCGTCCGACGGGAACAGCATCCTGTAATCCGTTCCGAACAAGCCGCCCTTGTGAACCGTGGTGAGGTCGATCCAGTCGCCGCCGGGTTCGAACCCGTATTCGATCTCGGGTGCATTGATGCCGACATTGTTGTTGTGGTCCGTGCGCCAGAGCGGATGAACTCTGTTCGGCCTTAGAGGAACGCCATTGGTGGCGTTGGCGGTTGCCCGGCGTAGCGCTGCTTCGAGGGCGACCGGGCCGCCCTCGATCCGGGCCTCGTTCCCCATCTTCACGAACCAGCGCGGGCACCCGGTGTCGCCGCACATCGCGCGGCGATCTTCCTTGGCTGCCTCGTAATTCTCCAGCATCGCCTGGAGCACGAACGACGACAGATCGCCGTCCTCGACTTCGGCAGCCTGCCGCAGGCCGTTGAGGTAATCCTCCGGGATCTCAATTGCAGCCTTGTCCATCAGGGTCTCGGCCGTAGCCTGGATCAGGTCGATGGGGATCATGTTTGCTCCGGTTTGCGGACTTAGAGACTTTCAGAAATCCGCGCTGCTCTCAATGCCCCAGACGCTGATCGAGACCGGCACCATTCGGGCTTTCGTCAAGTTTTTGCGACCTGGTTCGCCACGAGATCGCGGAACCAACTGTGAGAGGGGTCTTTCTGACGGCGGGGGTGCCAGAGCAGGTCTACCGCGAAACGTGGCGACGAAAACGGCGGATCGAACGCATCGACGGTGCTCTCGGACGCTCGCGCAAGCCGTTTGGGGACGAGCGCGAGAAGGTCGGAACCCGCGATGACCGGCGGTGCGAGAAGAAAGCTGGGAAGCGAGCAGACAACGTGCCGAGCGAGTCCCAGTTTTTTCAGGACCTTATCGGTCGCCCCGAAGAAGCCTCCGCCTTCCGGCGAGACAAGCGCGTGATCCGCCGCACAGAACTCGTCTAGTGTCATAGGGTGGGTCCCACGCGGGTGATGCTTGCGTTGTATGACCTGAAAAGTCTCGTTCATCCCGGGACGCATCCGTGCATCCGGTAGATTGAGGCCCGTTGCCAGAACGAGGTCGGCCTCGTCGGTTTCAAGTTGATCCCAAGTCGTTTCCGGTCTGAATGCAAGGAGCGACAGACGGGCATTCGGCGCCTGCGACTTCAGCGCGTCAGAGATACCGGATGCGAGGACACCGTGGACATAGTCTGTCCCAATCAACCGGAACGTCGCCGTGGTCGTTTGAGGATCGAAGTGCGCCTGCTGGCGAACGATAAGTTCGAGGTCTGCCAATACAGCCTTGAGTGGCGCCTGAATGTTGAGCGCTCGTGGCGTAGGGATCAACTTGCGACCGGAAGATGTGAGCAACGGATCGTTGAACAGCTTCCGCAACCGGGCGAGTTGCGCTGACATCGCCGGTTGGCTGATCCCCAACTGGTTCGCTGCCGGGGTAACGCCTTGATGATGTAGCAAGGCATCAAGTGCGACGAGCAGTCCAAGATCGGCTGGTTTGATATCCATTCAAATTATTCCAAGAATAAGTAGGATCGATTTTAATTATGCATTGCTGTCCCCTAAATTCCAACCATCACGCGATACAGGAGGTGCTGATGAAAATCGGATTTGTTGGAGCCGGCGGTATGGCCCGCGCGTTGGCGGGAAAATGGGCGGGGAAACATGAGGTCATGCTTTCGGCCCGGACACCTGAAAAGGCGCAAGGCGTCGCCGACGCCGTGGGCGGTTTGGCCGGAACCGCAACGGAAGCCGTGGACTTCGGAGACGTGGTGGTTCTCGCCACCCGGAACGAGGACGTTTTTGACGCGATCGAACAGGTCGGCGGTGCGCCTGCATTTGCCGGGAAAATCGTACTCGACATCAACAATCCGATCGACATCCAGACGTTCCGGACCAACCGGAGCGACGGGAAGTCGCTGACGGAGGCGATCGCCGATAAACTGCCCCAGGCCCATCTCGCAAAAGCATTCAACATGGCGCAGGTCGCCGTCTGGGAAGATCCGGACATGTCCTATGACGGGCGCCAGATGGTCACGCTCTACACGGCAGATGAAGCAGCCGACGAGGCAATCGCCGGGTTGATCGCGGACGTTGGAGCGGAGCCGCTACGCCTCGGGGACAATGCGCAGGCCTACCAGTTGGAGGCTGCTGCTGCGATCGTGATCAAGTTCCTGTTCGCGGGGGCTGATTCCCACACGATCTTCAACTTCATCCGGCCCGAAACCAAGCCGATTAGGTGAAGGGCCGCAGGTGTCGTTCATAGGAAAGAAGGTCGCTGTTGTCGGCGGGGGATCGGGGATCGGCAAGGCCGTCGCACGACTTGCGGCAGCCAACGGCGCCGAGGTTTTCGTTTCCAGCCGCGATAAGGCGAAACTCGATCAAGCGGTAGAAGCGATTGGGTCAGGAACTGCGCTGCAGGTCGACATGACGGATCCCGGGTCGGTCGAACGCTGGGCCGAAGCCTTGCCAGAGATCGATCACTTGGTGATCTCCGCATCGAGTGCGGCTCACGGGGCTTTCGAGGATCTGTCCGAGGATCGTTTGCGCGGAATGTTCGACGCCAAGTTCTTTGGCCCCTATGACGTCGCAAAGGCTGCGTTGGCGAAGTTGGAGAGTGGCGGGTCGATCACGTTTTTCTCGGGCGTTCTGTCTCGACGGCCAGGTTTGAACTGCTCGGGTCTAGGCGCGGTCAACGGTGCAATCGAGGCACTGACGCGCGGCCTCGCGTTGGAACTCGGCCCGAAGTTGCGCGTGAACTGCCTCTCACCGGGAATGGTTCGGTCGGATGCCTATGCCCGGATGGACGCCGATGCCCGCGCGCAGATGTACCAAGCTACGGGTGAGTCCCTTCCGGCTGGCAGGGTTGGCGAGGTTGAAGAACTTGCAGAGGCCGCGATGTTCCTGATGACGAACGGCTACGCTACGGGGGTGGTGCTGGATGTCGATGGCGGGCACATGATCCGACAATACGCGCGAAGGTGATTACCGCAGCGCGTCAGAGTCGACGAACTCGGATGATGAATGAGAGCCTTTGCTGCCGTTTTGCGTCGTTCGGGTCGAACGTTCAGAGCAGTCGAACGACGAGTATCTCCGCGATGTAGACGAGCACCAGTGCTGCGAGCGGCGTCAGATCCAGTGGACGGGTATCCGGGAGTGCGCGTCTCAATGGTCCGTAGACAGGTTCGAACAACCGCTCCAACCCCTCCCAGATGGCTCGAACGAAAGGCTGCCGCGGGTTTAGGATCTGAAAATTGATCAGCAGCGACACGATGACATGCGCGAAGATCAGGAACTTCGCGATGCCCAAGAGCAGCAGGATGATCTCAGCTATTGCGCCCACGACTGCCTCGTTCGGAAATCCGTTTCTCGCTCACGAGGTAGCCGTTGCATACTCGAGGCGCAAGATCGCGGTGTGAGTTTATTGTTCGCGCAAGAACGTAAGGAGCCGTCCAGATCTTCAATACGGAGTCCGTGTCTCAAGCTACTGTGGCGCGACGACAGATTCCCTGCGACAGGTGCCCGGACGCGGGCACCAGCTGAACAAACTCGAGATTTCGGACACCACGACCCCTTCAGGAACCGAATCGAAAATCGAGAGTCAGTTAGAAGGTCGATACGACGACTTTGCCGCTGCCCCGACTAGTCAGCTACGCGCTCAGCCTTTTCGAAGAGGACGCCGACCTGGCTGTCGCGGCGCCAGCGCACCTCGGCGTCGTAAACGAGGCCCAGCTTCATCACGTGCACACGGATCCTGTCCGGCACTTCGCGCGGTTCGAAGAAGTCGATGCAGGCGCCCATCAGGGAGAAGTCGACGATCCGGCAGGCTACGATCTCCCCGTCTTCTGCGAGATAGCTTGCGTCGATTTCCTCTTTGACTCGCTCAACGACACGCCGCTCTGGCGTGAAGTCCACCACGTTCTCGGGCTTTGCAGACTGCATTTCTTGATCCTCGTGAATTCATCGTTCGGATTCACGATGCTCTACATCCGAGATGATAAAATTCGGTTCTCACCGATCCGGATTTTCGTCGTGAGAGCGCAACGTATCGCAGGCGGTTGACGCCTGCTCAAATCCATTTGAAGCGGAACTTTTTCGCCCTGGGCGCCCGCACGGCGCACAGGGCAACGGTACTTTTCCGGTGAAAGTTGGATCGTACTACGAACGTGCCGGGCGTTCGTGGTGATCACCTATTGGAAAAATCGAGCGTGGCATCATTCCTGTCGCGGCAATCACCTGAACACCGCGCACGACGATCGGCGAGAGGAAGATCGGGAACTGGGCGATGGCGACGTAGACCAGCACGTCCGTCGGCAAAACATCGCTGATCAACGCAAAGCTGAGCGCGACGTTGCGGTTCGCGGCCAACATGCCGAGCGTCAGTGCCGACCGGCGACCAAGATGTGCAAATAGAAGCCCAGTGACCGCATAGATCGCGATCACGATGGCAGCCACCAGCAGGATGTAATGCGCCAGTTGCTCGTAATGGTCGGGTCCGGCGCCATGGAGCTTCGACATCATGCCGCCGCAGAACCCCATCATCGTGATCGTTGCGGCCCAGTGCATGACCTTGAGCATGTGTACGGATCCGCGCGGGCCAAAGCGAGGCGATGTCTCCCAGTATCCGACCGCGATGACCATCGGCAGCAAGAGGAAGAAGACGACGTGCTGCGCGTAATTGAAGATCGACAGATCGCGCGAGATCATCCCGTTGATCTCTCCGAAGAAGAGCAGAGAGATCGGCATGATAAACGTTGAGAGCAGCATCTTTCGGATCGCCATGGAGCGATCCAGACCAACGAGATGCGCCAAGGCAGGACTTGCGAAGACGGACCCCGCCGTCGTCGTCGCGATGACGACCGAGGTCGTTAGGAAGTCGGCGTTCGTAATGAAGCATACGATCGTGACGATTGCCGGTATCCCGATCATCTGCCACATCATTGCGAGCCAGGTGGTCTGGCTGATCGAACCGCTGATGTGCAGGATATTGGCGTTCAGGGTGCAGAATGAGAACACTATGACGAGGAAGAGCAGAGTATAGAGGTACTCGAACAAGTACTCCGCGAAGGCAGGGAAAATTAACCCCGCCAACATCGAAAGAGCGATGCAAACCGAGCTCACGGTTCTTTCGTTGTCACTTATTTCTGATTGAACAACGGTCATTTCACCCTCAACGCACCACTCACAACCCGGCGTGGGTATAGCGTTGAAAAATAAGGAATCGCTTAACGTGCGAGCGGGCTAGAAACCGATCTTTCATCGACTGCCACACCGGCAGGAGATCAGCGCAGTACTCCCGCGACGTGCAACGCGCTTACATTAACCTCTGAAAACATTGATAATTTATCAGTTCGTCGAAGCTGGCGCCTTTGCCTCGGGAATCGTTGCACACGACTGGATGACATCGCATCAGTGCTAAGAACGGGCGTCGCGCGCCGCCAGAGTTTTCTTGATACGTGAAGCTCGTCGAGGAAGCGGCGGGGATGGATGCTCTAGCTCGCTCAGGAGGCTGGACGCGACGCGTATGGAACATCTCCCATACAATCACTCGAATTCCATGGCTGGCTGCGGTGGGATGACGTGCTATTGGGCGGAGAGAAACCGGGCTTCGGGAGAGCAAACATGCAGAATGCAGACGTCATTTGGCAGCATGTCGACCAGCACTGCGACGCGTTCGTCGAGCTTTCGGACAGGGTCTTCGACACACCTGAAACGCTCTACAATGAGTACGAGTCCGCGGCTGCACACAACGCGATGCTGGCGGAGCAAGGTTTCAGGATCACGGAGAATGCTGCGGGGATTCCGACTGCCGTGATCGGTGAAGCAGGCGAGAACGGTCCCGTGATCGCCATTCTGGGTGAATTCGATGCTCTTCCCTACTTGAGCCAGGTGCCCGGAGTCGCCGAGGCCAGACCGCTCGAACAAGGCGGCAATGGACATGGTTGCGGCCATAATCTGCTGGGGTCGGCGGCGCTTCTGGCGGCGACGGCGGTCAAGGATTGGCTGGCTGCGTCGGGCGTTCAGGCACGTGTTCGCTACTATGGCTGCCCGGCGGAGGAGGGCGGTGCTGCCAAGGCCTTCATGGTCCGTGAAGGGCTGTTCGATGACGTGGCCCTGGCAATCTCGTGGCATCCTGCAACGTATACGGCGGTCGACAAGCCGTCTTCGCTGGCCAACATGCGGATCGACTTCACGTTCCACGGCAAGGCGTCTCACGCGGCGGCATCGCCAGAGCTCGGCCGGAGCGCGCTGGACGCCGTGGAACTCATGAATGTCGGCATCAACTACATGCGGGAGCACATGCCCGACGATGCCCGCGTGCACTATGCGTATCTCGACGCGGGCGGGGTCGCGCCGAATGTCGTTCAGCACCAGGCGACCGTGCGGCAACTCGTGCGCGCCCGCGATCTGCCGGAGCTGCGGTCTCTTGTCGAACGGGTGAAGAAGATCGCCGAGGGCGCAGCCCTGATGACAGAAACCCGTGTCGAAAACCGGGTATTCACGGCGGTTTCCAACCTGCTCGGGAACCGGCCGCTCGAAGAAGCCATGCAGGCGGAACTCGAGCGTCTGGGGCCCGTGATCTTCGACGAGGATGACCGTGCATTTGCGCGCGAAATCCAGAAGACGCTCACCGCCGACGACATTGCGGTTTCGTTCCGGCGTTGCGGGATGCCACCGCCTGCGGAGGGCCTGGAACTCTGCGATTTCATTGCACCCCTCGACCTCGCCGGAGAGGGCGGGTCAGGCAGCACCGATGTCGGTGACACGAGCTGGGCAGTGCCAACGGTTCAGGCTCGCGTCGCGACCTGCGCCGTCGGGACGCCATTCCACACTTGGCAGACCGTGGCCCAAGGGAAGGCCCCGGCGGCGCACAAGGGTATGATCTATGCCGCCAAGGTGATGGCCGCGACCGCGAAACGCGCCATCGAGGACCCGGCTCTGATTGCAGCGGCCCGGGCCGAGCACGAACGCAGTCTTGCAAAGACACCGTACATTTGCCCGATTCCGGATGACGTAACGCCGCCGATCATGAAACCGGCAGCCTGACCCATGCCCGGTCCGCGCGTCGCACTGATGGGCATGATCCTCGAGTCCAACCGCTACGCCAAACCTGCAGAGCGCGCCGATTTCGAAGGTCTGACCTGGATGGGCGGGAATGCTCTGATAGCGGAAGCGCGCAGCGAGACCCCATCGATCGCGCGCGAATTCTGCGCTTTCGTCGCTGCAATGGATGCAACCGGGCCATGGACGCCGGTTCCCGTCGTGCTTGCCGCCTGTCACCCGCATGGTCCAGTGCAGCAGGAGGTGTTCGAGGCGTATTGGCAGACGGTGGCGGCCGGATTGCAGGAGCCTGTCGACGCCGTTTATCTCTGCCATCATGGAGCCATGGTCGCGACGCATCTGGATGATCCCGATGGCGAAATCGCGGCGCGGGTTCGAAAGCTCGTGGGCCCCGACGTGCCGATCGTCCAGACGCTCGATCTTCACGGCAACATTTCGGATCGCATGTGCGACGCGGTCGATCTGATCTGCGGCTACCGGACGAATCCGCATGTCGACATGATCGAGCGCGGCGAGGAGGCGGCGTTCGCGCTGCGCCGCATTCTGGCCGGAACCGCGTCTCCGCAGATCGTTCACGTCAAGCTGCCTCTTGCTCCAGTCTCGGTCACGCTGTTGACGGCAAACGGCCCGTACGGAGAACTGATCGACTTTGGCCAGAAGCGTCAGGCCGAGCTTGCGGGCGCCATTCTCAACGTCTCGATCTTCGGCAACTTCATCTTTTCCGATGTACCGGAGAACGGCATCTCGGTTGTGGTGACGGCCCGCAGTGACAAGGCCGTAGCCAAGCGTCTCGCGAACGAGATTGCCGTCAAAGCGTGGACGATGCGCGACAGGTTCGTAAGAGAGCTGACCTCGGTCTCGGTGGCCGTAGATCTTGCGAAACGGGTCGATGGCCCGCCGGTCATTTTGTCCGATGCCGGGGACAATCCGGGTGGTGGCGGCAGCGCGCGCACGACTGAGTTGCTCTCGGCGCTTCATGTCGCGGGGGCTCAAAGCGTCTCTTTCGGATCATTCTTCGATCCGGCGCTTGCGCGCGAAGCGCATGACCTCGGCGTTGGGGCGACGTTTTCAGCCCGGTTCAATCGCGACAGATCAGACGCGACGTGGGAGCACTGGGATGCGCCGTTCGAAGCCTATGCCGAAGTGCTTGGCTTGCATGACGGCACGGTCACCGGGCGCCTCGGCATCTTCGCCGGGCGGCAACTCCACCTCGGGGCGTCCGCCTTGCTGAAGATCGGCGGCATCAAGGTGGTCGTGATCTCGGATCGCAGCCAGACGGCAGATCCGGTATTCTTCGAGATGTTCGGTCTGGACATTGCCGATGCCCGCACGGTCTGCGTGAAGTCCCGTGGTCACTTCCGGGCAGGGTTCCTGCCGTGGTTTCCGCCCGAGAACGTCTACGAGATCGATACGGCGGGGCTCACTTCGCCGGTCCTCGAACGTTGGCCATTGGAACGCATTCAAAGGCCGAGCTTTCCTCTCGACCCGGATACAATCTGGTCCCCGGAATAGGCTGCTCATCGGGTCCAATGCGATTCGGCTTTGCAATCCCCGGTAAGTTGTTAAGGTTTCCGTGACCGGGGGACGTGCGGTCCGCGCCCGGGAGAACAGGGAGCCTGCATCATGAAATTCACGCGACCGATCATCATCCTGCTAACATCGACAGCGCTCGCCGCGCCCGCATTGGCCGAAGAGCTGACAATCGGTCTGGCCTCGGAGCCGACCGCGATGGACCCGTATTTCCATAACCTGGGTCCGAACAATGCGATGACCCGGCACATCTATGACCGGTTGATCCTGCAGGACGAGAAGCAGGCGCTCACGCCGGGATTGGCGACCGAGTGGGCTCCGGTCGATGATCTGACATGGGAATTCAAGCTGCGTCAGGGGGTGAAGTTCCACGACGGATCGGACTTCAATGCGGATGACGTGGTGTGCTCTTGGGAGCGCGCGCCGAACGTGCCGAACTCGCCATCTTCTTTCGGCACATACACGAAGGGCAAGACGGTCGAGAAGATCGACGACTTCACGGTCCACTTCAAGACCGCGGCACCGTTCCCGCTGATGGCCAATGACGTCTCGAATGTCGGTATCGTCTCGTCAGAAACCGGCTGCAACGCAACGACCGAGGACTATAATAACGGCCCCGCCAGTATTGGTACGGGTCCGTTCAAGTTCGTCAGCTATTCTCCGGGCGACTCGATCGTCCTCGAGCGCAACGACGATTATTGGGGCGAGAAACCGGCCTGGTCGAAGGTTACGCTGAAACCGATCAAGTCCGGCCCCTCGCGGGTTGCCGCCCTGCTCGCCGGTGACGTCGACATGATCGATCAGGTTCCGACCACCGACATCACAACGCTGGAACGCAATGACGATCTCGCCCTGTCGCAGGGCATCTCGAACCGGGTGATTTACCTACACCTGGACCATGACCGATCAGCCAGCCCCTTCGTCAAGGCCAATGGCGGCGGCGACATCGACAACCCGCTGCGCAAGCTCGAAGTGCGGCAAGCGATCTCGAAGGCGATCAACCGCGATGCGATCGTCGATCGCGTTATGGAGGGCGTTGCGATCAAGGCGGGTCAGTTGTTGCCGGAAGGTTTCTTCGGCGTGTCGGACAAGCTGGCTCCGGTGGATTATGACCCGAACGGTGCGAAGGATCTGCTTGCCAAGGCAGGCGTGCCGGACGGGTTTGAGCTGACGATCCACGGTCCGAACGACCGTTACATTAATGATGCGAAAATCGCCGAGGCCATCGGCCAGATGCTGACGCGCATCGGCATCAAAACGCAGGTCGAGACGATGCCGCGTTCGGTCTACTTCAAGCGCGCGTCGCGCGGCGGCCCGAACGACACACCCGAGTTCAGCTTCATTCTCGTCGGGTGGGGTGCCGGATCCGGCGAAGCGTCGTCTCCGCTCAAGTCGCTGATCGGCACGCACACGCCCGACAAGGGCTGGGGCGCGTCGAACCGCGGACGCTACTCGAACCCCAAGGTCGATGAACTGCTTGAGAAGGCGCTGGCAACTGTCGAGGATCCGACCCGGCAGAACCTGCTGGCGGAAGCAACCGAGATCGCGATCAACGACGGTGCCATCATTCCGCTGCACTATCAGGTCAACACCTGGGCAGCAAAGAAGGGTCTGAAATACCTCGCGCGCACCGACGAGGCGACGCTGGCAATCGGGGTCGTCAAGGAGTGATCCAGGCGCAGGGCGGGGCTGACCCCGCCCCGCACTTCAGGGGCCCCGTTTGACCGTCTTCATTATCCGGCGCCTGCTGCAGGCGGTCATCGTCGTGTTCATCATGTCGCTGATCGTGTTCTTCGGCGTCAACGTGATCGGCGACCCGGTCGACATGCTGATCAATCCGGAGGCCGACCAGGCCGAGATCGAACGCACGATCAGGGCGCTCGGCCTCGATAAGCCGATCCACGAGCAGTACCTGTTCTTTCTGAAAGGCATCGCCTCCGGCGACTTCGGGAAGTCTTTCATCTTCGGCGAACCGGCGCTGAAGCTGATCCTGCATCACATGCCCGCGACCATCGAACTGGCGTTGGTGTCGTTGATCATGGCCATCGTGCTCGGCATTCCGCTCGGGCTTTATGCTGGCCTCTATCCAGAACAGCGCGTCTCGCGCGGGATCATGGCCGCGTCGATCCTCGGGTTTTCACTCCCGACGTTCTGGGTCGGACTGATGATGATTATGTTGTTCGCGGTCTATCTCGGTTGGCTGCCGTCGACCGGGCGCGGCGACACGGCGATCTTCCTCGGCATCGAGTCGAGCCTCTGGACCCGGGACGGACTTTCTCATCTATTCATGCCCGCGCTCAATCTCGCGCTGACCAACATCTCGCTGGTGATCCGGCTGACGCGCGCCGGTGTCCGGGAGGCAATGCATCAGGACTACATCAAGTTCGCCCGGGCCAAGGGGCTGAGGCCGCATCGAGTGATCGGCGTGCATCTGATGAAGAATATCCTGATCCCGATTGTCACGGTGCTAGGTCTGGAGTTCGGCAGTCTGATGGCCTTCTCGGTCGTCACGGAGTCGATCTTCGCCTGGCCCGGCATGGGCAAGCTGCTGATCGACAGCCTCCTGCAACTCGACCGCCCCGTCGTGGTGGCCTACCTGATGATCATCGTGCTGTTCTTCGTGATCATCAATCTCTTCGTCGACATTCTCTATTCCGTGCTCGACCCGCGCGTCCGTCTCCGGGATCAGGGCACGTGACCGACGCAGTGGATATCCGGGTCGAGACACCCTTCCAGAGGTTCTGGTCCGAGTTCCGCGAGAGCAGCATTGCGCTGATTGCGCTGATCGTGCTAGCGATCATCATACTGCTCGCCCTGCTGGCGCCGTGGATCACACCGCAAAATCCCTACGATCTCGCGCAGGTCGATGTCCTCGACGGAAAGATGGAACCCGGGTCCGAGGCGTTCGCGGGCTACACGATGTGGTTGGGCTCCGATGGGGCGGGGCGTGATCTCTACTCGGCGATCCTCTACGGGTTGCGGATTTCCCTGACGGTTGGTCTCGCGGCAGGCTTTCTCGCGCTGGTCGTGGGCACGGCCATCGGCCTGGTCGCGGCCTATGCCGGGGGCCGGACCGAGACCGTGATCATGCGTGCAGTGGACATCCAGCTTTCCTTCCCGGCGGTGCTGATCGCATTGATGTTGGTCGCCATCCTCGGCCGCGGCATCGACAAGATCATCATCGCCCTGGTCGCGGCACAATGGGCCTATTACGCACGCACGGTGCGGGCGACGGCACTCGTCGAAAGCGCCAAGGAATACGTTGAAGCGGCGCGTTGCCTCGGCCTCTCGCATACGCGCGTTGTGTTCCGGCATGTCCTGCCGAATTGCCTCGCCCCGCTGATCGTCATCGGGACGGTGCAGACCGCATCGGCAATCGCGCTTGAATCCACGCTCAGCTTTCTCGGCGTCGGACTCAGGCAGACCGAGCCGTCGCTCGGCGTGCTGATCTCGAACGGGTTCGAATACATGATGTCGGGCCGCTACTGGATCAGCTTCTTTCCCGGGGTCGCGCTGTTGATCACCATCGTTTCAATCAATCTCGTCGGGGACCAGTTGCGCGATGTCTTGAACCCAAGGCTGAAGCGATGACGGTTCTGTCCGTCGAGGGGTTGAAGACCCATTTCTTCACGCGGGCAGGAGTCGTCCGCGCCGTCGACGGCGTAGATTTCGCGCTGGAACGCGGCGAGATCATGGGTCTCGTCGGTGAGTCCGGCTCCGGCAAATCGGTCACTGGGTTCTCCGTTCTCGGTCTCGTTGACCCGCCCGGTCGGATTGCAGACGGCAAGATCGTCTTTCATGGCGAGGATCTCGCGCAGGCCTCCGAGGCTCGCATGCAAGCGCTCCGCGGGGCGCGGATCGCGATGATCTTTCAGGATCCGATGATGACGCTGAATCCGGTTCTTCGGATAGACACGCAGATGATTGAAGCGATCAGGGCGCATGAGGCTGTCTCTCGGACCGAGGCCTGGACGCGCGCGCGAGATGGTCTCGCGCAGGTAGGCATTCCGAGCCCGGAGCAACGTCTGCGAGCCTATCCGCACCAGTTGTCAGGCGGGATGCGCCAGCGTGTGGCGATTGCGATCGCCTTTCTCAACAATCCCGATCTGCTGATCGCGGATGAACCGACGACGGCGCTGGATGTGACGATCCAGGCGCAGATCGTGCATGTCGCACAAACGCTTTGCCGCGAACGGGGCACGGCGCTGATATGGATCACCCATGATCTCGCTGTGGTCGCGGGGCTCGCAGACCGGATTGCCGTCATGTATGCGGGGCGTATCGTCGAGGCCGGCGAGACGGACGAAATCATCGACCGGCCGCGCCATCCCTACACAGTCGGGCTTCTCGGCTCGGTGCCGTCTGCGAACAAACGTGGACAACGTCTGGCGCAGATCCCGGGCATGACGCCGAACATGCTGTCCTTGCCGAAAGGATGCGCCTTCCGTGAACGCTGTCCGCGCGCGGTTGATGCCTGCGGTGATGAACCTCCGTTGCATTCGGGTGGTCACGCCCACACGGTTCGCTGTTTTCAGCCGCATGGCGCGAAGGTGGATGCATGACGCCGCTCATCGAGGTGCAGGGCCTGTCCAAGCGCTTCGTCAAGCGGCTGGATCTCGCGGGCAAGATCGCGCAGCGCCTCGGTGCCGATATTCACGAGGAGGTCGTCCACGCGGTCGATAGCGTCGATCTGACGGTTCGGCCGGGTGAGGTTGTCGGTCTGGTCGGCGAATCCGGTTGTGGAAAGTCGACGCTCGGGCGGATGATTGCGGGCATTCTTCCGCCGACCGGAGGCACGGTTCTACTCGACGGGCAGGATGTCTCGGAAATGAACGGACCCGAGCGGGGCGATGCCGCCCTGGCAGTACAGATGATCTTTCAGGACCCGTTCGCCAGCCTGAATCCGCGGATGCGCGTCGAACAAATCGTCGGGGAGGCACCCCTTGTCCACGGGCTGATAGATCGCGCCGGCCTGCCGGACTATGTCGACGACATTCTCACCAAGGTGGGCCTGGACCCGTCGCTCAAGCGACGCTATCCGCACCAGTTCTCAGGCGGTCAGCGCCAGCGCATCGGGATCGCTCGTGCGCTCGCGGTAAGACCTCGGTTTCTGGTCTGCGATGAAGCCATTGCGGCGCTGGATGTTTCCATTCAGGCGCAGGTCCTCAACCTGTTCATGGACCTGCGCGAGGAATTCAGTCTGACATACCTGTTCATCAGCCACGACCTGAGCGTGGTCGAACACATCGCCGACCGGATCGTGATCATGTACCTCGGCCGGGTCGTCGAATCCGCACCGACCGAGGCGCTCTTCGCCAGCCCGCAGCATCCCTACACGCAAGCGCTGCTTTCCGAGGTTCCGCGTCTCGACCAGCGCAAGCGCAATTTTACGCCGATCGCGGGCGAGATTCCGTCGCCGCTTGCGCCGCCGCCCGGATGTCACTTCCACCCAAGATGTCCGATGGCGATGGAGCATTGCCGGACAGCGATACCCTCGCTTGCGGCGCGCCAGAAGGACTGGGAGATAAGCTGTCATCTGCACGGCGGCTGAGACTGGGAGCGGTCGTGAAAGAGGTTCTAGGTAGCGCTCTCCGATCTCGACCTTGCGTTAGCGGACGGCTGCGAATCTGAACGCCCGCTGCCGTTACCTTTCTTTTGCGAGGACGCTCGGCATGCCTTGGATTGCACTCTTGGATGGCTGTGGAATGGATTTCGGCGTTCAGAGAGGCTATCATTTACGCGTGTCAAATTCTGACTGATTGCGCGCATAATCAAGGGGCCCGCCCAGATGGGTGACGACAAGATCCGCAACATGGATCAGCTTGCGGTGGTGAGCGGCATCTCGCGACCGACGATCTCCAAGTACTTTCAAGACCCGACGAGCGTCCGGGTGTCTACGCGGCAACGGATCGAAGCAGCGCTGGAACAGTACGACTATCGCCCGAATATCTTTGCGATGAATCAGAACCGTAAGCTGACCAAGAATGTCGGCATCGTGGTTCCCTACATCGCCGATCCGTTCTTCGCCGAGATTGCGAGAAATCTCGAGCAACGCTGCGTCGATGCCGGATTTCAGCCGACGTTGTTCAGTTCACACGGATCACCGGAACTGGAGCGGGAGATACTCAACAACCTGCGCCTTCTAAAGCCCGCAGGCGTTCTGCTCGCACCGCTGGGGCGGGCCTCCGATCAATCGGCTGTCGAGGCGTTCTGCGTGGATGTGCCAACGGTGCTCTTTGACAGCGAGATACAGGGTCTGGGCCGCGCTTATATCGGGTCGGACAATCCGCAGTTCTCCACGCAGATTGTCGAATATCTGTGCCGGTCAGGCGAGCCTCCGTGTTTCTTCGAGATGAAGAATCCGTCGAATCCGAACGCCATGAAGCGGCGGCAGGGATACATCGACGCAATGGAAAAGCTCGGCCACACGCCGTCAATCGTCGGCGCGGAAGGGTCGGGATGGGAGTTCGAGGAGATCGGTAGGCTTGAGGGTGGCAAGGCGCTCGCCTCAAATCTTTTTACCACGAATACGGTCCTCTGCAGCAATGACCGGCTGGCCATCGGGCTGCTGACCGCCTGTTACGAGTTCAAATTGCAGGTCGGTCGCTCGCATGATGCCGCGATCCGGGTCGCCGGTCAGGACGACCATCCGTTCTCACGCTTTACGTGCCCTCCGCTGACCACGATCGCTCAAGATTACGATGCAATTGCAGGGCGCTCCGTCGAGGCCCTTTTGCGGGCAATCGACGGCACCGGCGCCGAGCATGAGACGAAGCTCTTTCATGGTCGGCTCGTTGTCCGCGACTCTGCCTGAGGCTGTATTAACTTTTCGCGCGTAAAATTTACATTGACTCTGCGCGACTGCCCTGACACCGTTAACAGTTAGAAAAAATAAAACGGGAGGAGACCAGATGCGTCTCATGAATGCGCTCGGCACCGCCGCGGCCCTGTCGATTCTGGCCGGGCCTGTTCTGGCCGATACGATCACGATCGCCACCGTAAACAACGGCGATATGATCCGGATGCAGAAACTGACCGGAGACTTCGAGTCGAAAACTGGCCACAAGGTCGAATGGGTCACGCTGGAAGAGAACGTCCTGCGCCAGCGCGTGACCACCGACATCACCACCAAGGGCGGTGCCTTCGACATCATGACGATCGGCATGTACGAAACCCCAATCTGGGGCAAGAACGGCTGGCTCGTGGCGCTCGATGACCTTTCAGCGGAATACAACGTGGACGATATCCTGCCCGCCATGAAGGGCGGTCTGTCCTATGACGGGACTATGTTCGCGGCGCCGTTCTACGGCGAGTCCTCGATGATCATGTACCGCACCGACCTGATGGCGAAGGCCGGAATGGAGATGCCCGAAGCGCCGACCTGGGACTTCATCAAGAAGGCCGCGGCGGCCATGACCGACCGTGCCAACGAGATCAACGGGATCTGCCTGCGCGGCAAGGCCGGCTGGGGTGAGGGCGGCGCCTTCATCACCGCGATGTCGAACTCGTTCGGCGCGCGCTGGTTCGACGAGGATTGGAACGCGCAGTTCGACACGAAGCCATGGGCGGACACGCTCAACTTCTTCGTCGGCATGATGAGCGAATCCGGACCTCCGGGCTACGCAACCAACGGGTTCAACGAGAACCTTTCGCTGTTCCAGCAGGGCAAATGCGGCATGTGGATCGATGCCACCGTCGCAGCGTCCTTCGTGACCAACCCGAACGACTCTACCGTTGCCGACAGCGTCGGCTTCGCACTGGCACCGGATACCGGATTGGGCAAGCGCTCGAACTGGCTCTGGGCGTGGGCGCTCGCGATCCCTGCGGGCTCGCAGAAGCAGGCCGCCGCAAAGCAGTTCATCGAGTGGGCGACGTCGAACAGCTACATCGAGCTTGTGGCGTCGAAGGAAGGCTGGGCGAACGTGCCTCCGGGCGCTCGGACCTCGCTCTACGAGAACCCGAACTACAAGGACATCCCGTTCGCAAAGATGACGCTTGCGTCGATCCTCTCCGCGGACCCGAACGACTCCACGGTCGAACCGAGCCCCTATGTCGGCATCCAGTTCGCCGCCATTCCGGAGTTCGCCGGGATCGCCACGGAAGTCAGCCAAGAATTCTCAGCGGTCTATGCGGGCCAGCAATCCGTGGAAGAAGCTTTGGAAAAGGCCCAGGCGTTGACCAACGACGCCATGGAGGCAGCGGGCTACCGCTAAGTCCTGCCTGCGAATTTCCGGAGGGCGACGACGCCGCCTTCCGGTCACCCGACCGGTCCGCGTGAACGGTCGCCCGCGGCGGCAATGTCCGCCATGGATCCGGGGATATCATGGCGACCCAGCATTCCAGATCCGCCGCACGGTTGATGATGGCGCCCGCCGTCGTGCTGCTGCTGGGCTGGATGCTGGTGCCTCTGACCATGACGCTCTGGTTCAGCTTCAAGAAGTACCTGCCGCTACGCGGCGGCGACCTCGGATGGGTCGGGTTCGAGAACTACGTCCGGTTCGTCTCGTCGTCGTCGTTCTGGCCCAGCGTCCAGGCGACCCTGATCCTCGTCGGCGGCGTCCTCGTGATCACCGTCGTGCTGGGCATCCTGCTGGCACTGCTGCTCGACCAGCCGATGTGGGGCCAGGGTGCGGTGCGCATGATGGTCATCGCACCCTTCTTCGTGATGCCGACGGTGTCCGCGCTCGTCTGGAAGAACATGTTCATGGATCCCGTGAACGGGCTGCTGGCGCACACATGGAAGGCGGTCGGCGCCGAGCCGTTGCAGTGGCTCAGCCATTACTCGCTGGAGTCCGTCATCCTGATCGTCAGCTGGCAATGGCTGCCGTTTGCGACGCTTATCCTGCTGACGGCCGTGCAATCGCTCGACCGCGAACAACTCGAGGCCGCCGAGATGGACGGTGCGCCACCGCTGAAACGGTTCTGGTTCATCATCCTGCCGCATCTCAGCCGCGCCATCACCGTCGTCATCCTGATCCAAACGATCTTCCTGTTGTCGATCTTCGCGGAGATCTTCGTGACGACCGGTGGCGCGTTCGGGACCAAGACGCTGACCTACCTGATCTTCCAGCGGGTGCTCGAGAGCCAGAATGTCGGGCTCGGTTCGGCCGGCGGTGTCTACGCGATCATCCTGGCCAACATCGTAGCGCTGTTCCTCATGCGCATCGTCGGCAAGAACCTGGACGCCTGAGGGAACACGCGCCATGGCACGGTCCGTCACAACACAACGCAAGGCGATCAACACCGCCCTCGCCTGGGCTGTCGGACTGTTGATCTTCTTCCCGATCCTCTGGACGATCCTGACGAGCTTCAAGACCGAGGCTCAGGCGATCAACGATCCGCCGCTGTTCCTCGCCTTCGACTGGACGGTCGAGAACTACTTCGTCGTGCAGGAACGCTCGGACTACATGCGCTTCCTCTGGAACTCGGTGATCATCGCCGGGGGATCGACGCTTCTGGGTGTTCTGGTCGCCGTGCCCGCCGCCTGGTCGATGGCCTTCGTCCCGTCCAGGCGCACGAAGGACATTCTGCTGTGGATGCTGTCGACCAAGATGCTGCCCGCAGTCGGCGTCCTCTACCCGATCTATCTGCTGTTCATCGAGCTCGGGTTGCTCGACACCCGCTTCGGCCTCGTGGTCGTGCTGATGCTGATCAACCTGCCGATCATCGTCTGGATGCTCTACACCTATTTCAAGGAGATCCCCGGCGAGATCCTCGAGGCCGCCCGAATGGACGGCGCCGGTCTGCGCGAGGAGATCCTATACGTGCTCACACCGATGGCGGTGCCGGGGATCGCGTCGACCATTCTGCTGAACTTCATCCTGGCCTGGAACGAAGCATTCTGGACGCTGAATCTCACGGCCGCCAAGGCGGGACCGCTGACGGCGTTCATCGCGAGTTACTCGAGCCCGGAGGGGCTGTTCTTCGCCAAGCTTTCGGCGGCATCGGTCATGGCGATCGCGCCGATCCTGATCCTCGGCTGGTTCAGCCAGCGCCAGCTGGTGCGCGGCCTGACATTTGGCGCGGTGAAGTAGGGGGGGCGACATGGGCAAGATCCTACTGCAGGGCGTGTCGAAGAGCTTCGGTCAGACCGAAGTCATTCGACCGCTGGACCTCGTGATCGAGGACGGCGAGTTCGCGGTCTTCGTCGGCCCTTCGGGCTGTGGGAAGTCGACACTGCTGCGCCTGATCGCCGGGCTCGAAGACGTGACGGACGGGCTGATCGAGATCGACGGCGAGGACGCGACCCGGATCCCTCCGGCCAAGCGCGGGCTCGCCATGGTCTTCCAGTCCTATGCGCTCTACCCGCACATGACCGTGCGCAAGAACATCGCCTTCCCGCTGCGGATGGCAGCACTCGATCAGGCCGAGCAGACGCGCCGGGTCGAGCAGGCCGCCGCCGTCCTGAACCTCACCGACTATCTCGACCGCCGCCCCGGCCAGTTGTCCGGCGGGCAGCGTCAGCGCGTCGCCATCGGGCGGGCCATCGTGCGCGAACCCTCGGCTTTCCTCTTTGACGAGCCCTTGTCCAACCTCGATGCAGCGCTCCGCGTCGGCATGCGGCTGGAGATCAGCGAACTGCACGAACGCCTGAAGACGACGATGATCTACGTCACCCATGACCAGGTCGAGGCGATGACCATGGCCGACAAGATCGTTGTCCTGCAGGCGGGACGGATCGAACAGGTGGGCTCTCCGCTCGATCTCTACCGGACGCCGCGCAACCTGTTCGTGGCGGGCTTCATCGGCTCGCCGCGTATGAACTTCATAGAAGGCGACGAGGCCGCGAAGCGGGACGCGCAGACGATTGGGATCCGGCCAGAGCACATGACGATCTCCGACAGTGACGGCCCGTGGTCCGGTACCGTGAACGTCTCCGAGCATCTGGGTTCGGACACGTTCCTCCACATCCACGAGACAGGTCTGGCCGAAACGATCACGGTGCGCGCGGACGGTGAGGTCGGCTTCCGCCACGGTGATCGCGTGCATCTGAGCCCGCGCGAGGACATGGTTCATCGCTTCGATGCCCAGGGACAGCGGGTGTGAGGCTCGCCGGGAAATCGGCTCTGATCACCGGAGCCGCGCGCGGCATCGGGCGCGCCTTTGCCGAGGCTTATGTCCGCGAGGGTGCCCGCGTTGCGATCGGCGATATCGACATCACACGGGCACGGCAAACCGCCGCCGAAATCGGCTGCGCAGTCATCGCCGTCGAGATGGATGTGACCGATCAGGACAGCATCGAAACAGCGGTCGACATGACGGTCGAAGCTCAAGGCCAGATCGATATCCTAATCAACAATGCAGCGCTCTTCACTGCCGCGCCGATCGTCGAGATTGACCGCGCGGACTATGTCCGGGTTTTTGATATCAACGTCGCCGGAACATTGTTCACGCTGCAGGCGGTCGCACGGCACATGATCGAGCGTGGCGTCAAGGGCCGGATCATCAACATGGCCAGCCAGGCCGGGCGACGCGGAGAGGCGCTCGTGGCGGTCTACTGCGCCACCAAGGCCGCTGTTATCAGCCTGACCCAGTCGGCGGGGCTGAATCTGATCCGACACGGAATCAACGTGAACGCCATTGCACCCGGGGTCGTCGATGGCGAGCACTGGGACGGCGTCGATGCTTTCTTCGCCAGACTGGAAGGCAAGCCGCCGGGCAAGAAAAAAGAGGAAGTCGGCCAAGCTGTGCCCTACGGCCGGATGGGCACTGCCGAGGATCTGGCCGGCATGGCCATCTTCCTCGCCTCCGACGAGGCCGAGTACATCGTCGCACAGACCTACAATGTCGACGGCGGACAATGGATGAGCTGATGGAGCAGGAAGCCGTCAAGCTCTCCGATGCAACCCTTGCTTCACTGCCCGAGACTGTTCTGCGTCCGCGCTACGACCGAACAGCGCTGACACCCGGCATAGTCCATATCGGCGTCGGCAACTTCCATCGCGCACATCAGGCCTGGTATCTGCACCGGCTGATGCAGGAGGGTGGCGCGCATGATTGGGCGATCCTCGGAGCGGGAGTCCGCCCCTACGATGCCGCGATGCGCGAAGAACTGAAGGCGCAGGACTGCCTGACGACGCTGATCGAACTCGACCCGTCCGGCACGTCGGCCGAGGTGACCGGTCCAATGATCGACTACCTGCCGGTCGACCCAGGGCATGCAAGGCTCATCGACGCGATGAGCGATCCGGCGATCCGGCTAGTGTCGCTGACGGTCACGGAGGGCGGTTACTACGTCGGTTCAGACGGTGCGTTCAGCGCGGACGACGCCGACATCCGGCACGACGCCGCCAATCCGGCAGAGCCGCGCACGGCTTTCGGCGCCATCGTCGCAGCGCTCCAGGCGCGCCGCTCTGCCGGACAGACGCCGTTCACGCCGCTGAGCTGCGACAATCTTCAGGGCAACGGCGCCGTCCTGCGCCAGACCGTGACGTCTTTAGCCCGGATGATCGATCCCGAATTGGCCGACTGGATCGAGCACGAGGCCGCGTTTCCGAACTCGATGGTCGACTGCATCGTGCCGGCCACCGGTCCGTCGGAGATTGCAGCGGCACAGGCGTTCGGCATCGAGGACGCCGCGCCTGTGACGCACGAGAATTTCCGCCAATGGGTCATCGAGGACCACTTCCCCGCGGGCCGTCCGGACTTGGACCGGGTCGGAGTTTCTTTCACTTCGGATGTCCATCCCTACGAGGCGATGAAGATCCGCATTCTCAACGCCGGCCACCAGGTACTCGCGAATGTCGGCGAAATCCTGTCACTCTCGACCATCGCCGACTGCATGGCCGATCCGCAGGTCGCGGCATTTTTTCGGAAGGTGCAGACCGAGGAGATCCTTCCGCACGTCGCCGCCGTGCCGGAGACTAATCCAGCGGAATATCTTGATCTGGTCGAGCGGCGGTTTGCGAATCCCGCCATCCGCGACACGACGCGCCGCGTCGCGTTTGACGGATCATCGCGGCATTCCGGCTTCGTCCTGCCGATCATCCGCGATGCTCTCGCGACAGACGCACCGATCCGTGGCCTCATGCTCGTCGAAGCACTCTGGGCCAGGATGTGCGCTGGCACGCGCGAGGACGGAACCGTGATCGAGGCGAACGATCCGCACTGGGCCGATCTTCAGACATGCGCGCGCGCCGCGCGCCAGGAGCCGACCCTCTGGTTGCGGCAGCGCGCGTTCTACGGCGATCTTTGCGAACAGGACCAGGTTACGGCGTATTTCTGCGATCACCTCAAGACCGTATGGAGCAAGGGAGCCCGGCAGGCGCTCGACGCGTTTCTCTCTGAGTAGTGAGCTGATCGCCGAGTGATCACTGCGACCTCAGGGTCAGGCGATCACAAGGTCCGTCGACAACTCCTCGCGGTTCGTTTCGCGTTCGCACGTCGGTCCCAAAGACTTTAGGATGCGGAGACTTCAGGTTTCCGAAATACCTGACGTCGCACGCCCAAATCGCCTTGCAACACGATCGTAGCCGCGATGACGAGGAGAACGCCCGGCCATGTGGCAGAAGGGGGGCAACGGATCACCAAAACCGATCCCGATCAACAGGACCAATGCCGGGTTCAGAAATGTGTAGGACACTACTCTGGTCGGACCGATCTTTGTGGTGCTCCATTGAAAGATCACGAATGTCGCGATCGTCGTGAATACGGCGAGATACGCAATTCCGGCGAAGACCTGAACCTCGACAGTGCCCCACTCAACCTCGCTGAGGCTCGGCAAAGACAGCCCGAACAACCAGATCGTACCGGTCGCCATCGTCCAGAACGTCATCCGCGCCATCGGTTCACCGCGGTGGAGCACCTTTACGAGAGTGCTGTAAATGGCGAGCGAGAGTGTCCCGGCCAGGAAGAGCAAATCGCCCTCTCCTAGGCTCAGAGACAGGAACCCCGCAAGATCCCCGCGGAACACGACCCAGATTGCACCCGCAGCACCGATTGGAAGGGCAGCCCGCGCTGAACCACCAAGCCTCTCGCGCAGAAGAACGGCGGCGACGACTGATGTCATGACCGGTGCCAAAGCGAAGATCGCGGCGGTGTTGAGGGGCGTCGTAGAGCGGAGCGATGCGAACATGCACCAGAAAAAGAGGACCAGGAAAATACTGAGTGCGGCATAGCGAACGAAATCTCTGACACTCGGCCACGTAAGCCCGAACCGCCAGGCTACGACCGGCGCGAACAGCAGAGTTGCGAGGGCGAACCTGAGAAACGTGAGGAGCATACTATCAAGCCCGGCAGTGATGGTCGCGACAACGGGAAAGGATGTTGCCACGAGGCCTGTCGCGACCAGCATGAGCGCATGGACATGAAACTGGCGGGTATCAGAGATCGCTCCGCCAGGTATGGAAGGGGTACGATCGTTTGCCATCCGTGAAGCCCTACTGCGCCGCAATCGTCTCGGGCGTGACCGGGAAGCGGCCGGGAAACGCGATCCGATTCAATGGCATTCGATCGCTCGGCGTCTCTCCCGCGCGCAAATCTGCCGGTAACCGGTCTCGCTCGGCGCGGCGCCCGATGCTTATGCCGATTTCCAGCTTGTAGCGGCTTGGAAACCGCAAGACCGCTGGCGCCTCGGAGAACACCAGCCCCGCCATCGCGTGCGCGCTGTAGCCAAGCGCCGTGGCCTGGAGCGCGATATTCGCCCAGGCTGCCCCGGCATCGAAACTGTTGTAGTGAGAGATCGCATCAGGGCGGTCTCCATCGCCCGGCATCACGGTATCCGACAGGACGAAGATCAGTGCGGACGCATCGGCCGCCCAGCGCCGATTGAACGGATCGAGGACCGAGAGAAAATCTGGCCACAGTTCGTCGTCGCGCCGGGCATACAGAAACCGCCAGGGCTGAATATTGTAGGCGGACGGAGCCCAACGCCCGGCTTCCAGAATAGTCAGAAGGTGGTGTTCAGGCAGAACTGCCGCATCGTATGCGCGCGGTGACCAACGCGAGAGAAACAGTGGCTCAATTGGGAAGTTCGAGGTCCTCATGTGATCCATATCAGGTGCTCCAATCCTTCGGTCCCAGCAGGAATCTGGGGTTGCTGGACGGCGCCGATTTCAATCGGACCATCTGCAGAAGAATGTATGGGGCCGCTCGTCAGTAGAGAATATGGAGATTGAGAACAAAACTATTCACTGATAGTGAATAATCATGGACCGCCTGACTGCTCTGAACGTGTTCCGAAACGTCGTTGAGCTTGGCAGCTTTGCCGCCGCCTCTCGCCATCTCGGGCTTTCGCCAGCTGCAATCAGCAAGAATGTCAGCGAGTTAGAGGCCCATCTGACGACGCGCCTGATCAATCGGACCACCCGGCGCATGAGCCTGACCGAGGCGGGCAATTCTTACTTCGAAAGCATCAGCCGCGTTCTCGATGATCTTGCCGACGCGGACGGAATGCTCCAAGCCATGCAAAACACGCCGACCGGCGTGCTCCGCGTCAGCGCGCCGATGACCGTCACGCTCGTGGGGCTTTCCGAGGCGATCCCGAAGTTCCTCGAACGCTACCCAGATCTCGAGCTTGACCTGCGACTGGACGACCGCCGGGTTGATCTGATCGAGGAAGGTTATGACATTGCCCTGCGTGGTAGCGATAGCCTTGAAGACTCGGGTCTGATCGCCCGCAAACTCGCAACAATGGATCACGTACTCTGTGCCGCGCCGTCCTATTTCAAGAGAAATGGTAAGCCAGTTCGACCAGAGGACCTGACACGTCATAGCTGCGTCCGGTTCAGCCTTTCCGATCACGCGGACGAATGGACATTCAGGGCGGGTAGAAAAGTCGTCAAAGTGGCGGTTCGTGGGCGATATAAGGTTTCGTCCAGTCTCGCGGTCCGCGATGCCCTGCGCGCGGGCTTTGGCCTCAGTCTCATACCCAGAATGTATGTCCGGGACGATCTTGCGTCTGGTCGACTGGTGACTGCTCTCCCGCACTGGATACCGAATGAGACCTCGCTTTTCGCGGTATATCCGTCAAAACGTTTTCTCCTCTCAAAGGTGCGGGGTTTCCTCGACTTCCTCGTCACGGAACTTGGGCAGTAGGTGACGCTGCTTGAAATATTGGAGCCGCGCAGAGACGTCTGGATCGAACGCACGGGTCCAGATGCGGCCCCGACATCGTAAGAGATCATCCATCTCGCCCGGTGCTCTGCAAGACGACTGCCGAACGTTTATCTTGCCAGGCCAAACAGCATCATATCCTGCGCCGCCAGCGGTGGTGTGACGACGAAGCACGAGGTCAAATCGAAGGGTTTCGCAGCTTCTCGGTGACGGCGAAGTCTTTGTCCGTGAAGTGCGCGTGAAATATCTCGGTGACCTGCTCCGCGGATTGTCGTCACCTATAAGTCCGCCCTGTTCATGTTGTGGTCCGATCTGGACCGGGTTACAAACTCTGTTGGTGTGAGCCTTTCGAGGCTCGTATGGGGCCTTCTCAGATTGTAGTCGATGCGCCACGCTTGGCTCGTCTCTCGGGTATGGCGAAAGCTGGTGAATAGATGTTCGTTCAGACACTCATCGCGCAGGCGTCCGATAAAGCTCTCCGCGAGAGCGTTTTGCATGGGCTTGCCCGGCGCAATGAAATGCCATTCCACGGCGCGCTCCTGGCTCCAGCCGAGCATCACATTCGAGGTGAACTCAATGCCGTTATCCGAGACGATCAGGTGCGGATAGCCACGATGCTCGGCGATCCTGTCCAGTTCTCTGGCGATCCTTCTGCCCGAAATCGAGTTGTCAACGGCAGTGGCCAGGCATTCCCGCGTGAAGTCGTCGATCACGCAGAAAACCCTGAAGCGGCGGCTTTCGATCAGAACGTCTAATGCAAAGTCGACCGACCAGCGCTGGTTAGCGTCTTGCGGGATGATCATTGGTGCCCGTGTGCCCAATGCGCGCTTCCGGCCGCCACACTTGCGCACGGTGAGCCCCTCCGCGCGGTAGAGCCTGTAAAGCTTCTTCCAATTCACGTCCCAGCCCTCACGCTCCAATATGAGATGCAGGCGACGAGATCCGAACTGTTTGCGTTCTGATGCTAACTCCCGCATCCGCTGCCGCAGTTCGGCATTGTCAGACCCGTTGGATAGGTAGCGGAACACCCGCGGGTCGATACCGACCAGGTCACAGGCGCGACGCTGCGAATACGCTCTTTCGTTCATTGCCCAGTCCACAGCTTGCCTCCTTTGCCTGGGCGTTAGAAGTTTTTTCCGAGCATGTCCTTCAGCGTGGACACATCGAGCATGGCGTCGACCAGCAGCCGTTTCAGCTTGGCATTCTCTTCTTCGAGGCCTCGCAAGCGCTTGGCATCGGAGACCTCCATGCCGCCATACTTCGAGCGCCATTTGTAGAAGGTCGCATCGCTGATCCCGTGACGGCGGCAAATCTCAGCCGCGCTCAGGCCTGCCTGATGTTCCTTCAGGATGCCAATGATCTGTTCTTCATTGAACCTGCTCTTGCGTATTCGTCCGTCTCCTCTGCGATGACAGACTAACTTCCATGCGAGGACATTTCAGGAGAGCAGGTCAAGTTTCATGCGGTTTCTGGGTCTTGGGTTGCAGGACAAAGTACCAGACGCTAAAACGATCTGGGCGTTCCGCAAACGGATGACGGAGGCGTCGTGGTGATAGAGGCGCTTACGCTTCTTGTGCCGCTCTGGGAGCTGCAATCCCTCCTCGCGCCATAGTCTCTCGATCTTCTTATGGTTCACCCGCCAGCCTTCGGCCTGAAGCAGTTC
>JBCDAV010000038.1:0-51261 GCA_039184865.1 Pseudomonadota bacterium
AGGCTTGCGCAATCGTCGGCTGTCTTTTGCTTTTTCATGACGCCAAACCAATCGACGTGAGCGCAGCCATTGGCGTTATCCTCCCAAGATCGACCCGAAATTCATGCTACGCGGATGTTTGCAGCTTCGACCAAGTACGTTCTTGAGCAAATCTTGCGCCCGCATCCAAAATCAACAAACAGCATCAGTGTGTTAGGTAATCTACCGGGTCAACGATGCCCCGTGTTCCGGGCACGTGTCTGTCCTGTGTCCGCATCTGGCGGTAAGAGAAAACACCGCCCCGCCACGCATTCCTCACCAAGTTGATCGCTGAGAAGACCCCAAGAGGGTCATCATCGAGCACGCCTATGAAAAAGGACGCCTGGCGTTTCTCAGTAGGTTTATTTCCGAGCAACCACAAATGTAACCGGACGACCTAGTCTGAATTCCGTGGCCGTCAGCTCTGCTTGAGTTCGCCAGACAGCAGTGTATTCGACAAGCTCCGTTTCCTGCCTGATCTTGCTCCATCCAGAACGACGACGATCCGGGCATCGAAGTCGCAGCAGAAAGCTTCATCGTCGTTGGTCAGGCTTCGCGCATAACACCAAATCGCGTGGAGTCCGAACAGGCAGTTGACCCGACCCCTTTGAACAAGCCAGTCTCTCTCTTCGTGCGGCTGCGCTCAAAGGGGTCGGGTCAACGGGGCAGCCGCGTTCGTCAGCGAGGGCTCACCGCTGATACGATCCACACCGCAGAGATTTCCGAAAACTATAGTTACAGTGACCCGGCGCGTTCCGCCCGAACTTTCAAACGTTGGGCCGGATCACTCGATCAATTACAAGCGTTGAGTTCGCCATCCTAGCGAATACTTGCGACGCCTCAATATACGTCGCGCCGGTAGCGATTTGCCTCCTTGAGGTTGCGAAGGTATTCTTCGGCCTCATCATTGCTGCGCTGCCCGTGGTCGGAAATCACGCCGAGGATCGCTCTCTCGACATCTGCGGCCATGCGCGAAGCGTCGCCACAGATGTAGATCGCTGCGCCGTCTTCGAGCCATTCAAAGAACGCAGCCCCTTCGCGTTCGATCAGATGCTGCACATAGACTTTCTCGTCGCCGTCGCGTGACCAGGCGAGGCTGGCCTTCTCCAGCACTCCGGAATCGGTCCACGCAGTGATTTCATCGCGGTAGAGGAAGTCGGTCGCTTCATGCTGATCACCAAAGAACAACCAGTTGCGGCCCGCCGCGCCGCGCATCTGCCGATCTTCCAGAAAGGCCCGGAACGGCGCGATGCCGGTACCCGGACCGATCATGATGAGCGGCGTTCCGTCATCCGAAGGAAGATGGAAATGTGCCGATCTTTGGACGTACACGCCGACGGAACTGCCGGGCTGGACCCGGTCACCCAGATAAGTCGAGGCGACGCCCTTTCGCGCGCTGCCGTGCAAGTCGTAATGCACCTCGCCGACGGTCAGATGAACCTCGCCCGGATGCAGCTTCGGGCTGGATGAAATCGAGTAGAGCCGCGGCTGGAGGGGACGCAAACCATCGACCAAGGCCTGCGGTGTCAAGCCATCGATCCCGGACCGGAGGACGTCGATGATCTGCCATTCTCTAGGAGGCTCGCACCCCCAGACCTCGCCGGTCTTGGGCGTCACCGTCGTCAGGTCGAGCGCCTGAAGCAGGGCTGCGCGCAGGGTGCTCGCTCCGGACTTGACGGTGATGGGCTCCGACCCACTGAAGCCGGAGGCGTCCAGAATCGCGCTCACTTCCGCTGAGTCGTTGATCGGCCAAAGGCCCAATGCATCGCCGACCTCGTAGGCAAGGTCAGCGCCGCCTCCGGCCAGGGAGATCTCTATGTGATTGACCCTTTTGGCCGATCCCTCGCCCGAGAGACAACGCACGTCCAGGATCGTGCCCATGAACGGTGTGTTCTTGTCGAATTGCGGCTTTGCCTCGTCAGCAACCGGGGCCTGTGCCGCGCCCGCTGCCGCCGCAAATGCTTCCGCTGCGAAGACTGCATCCCGCCATTCTGCGTAATCGTCATCGTAGGCGACGTCACAGATCGCCATGGGGGCCGCACGAGTTGCCCCCAGTTCGGCAAAGCGCGCATCCAGATCCCGACCGACCTTGTTGAAGTGAGTGTAGCTGGAATCTCCCATGCCGCAGACCGCGTAGTTCAACGTTCCGGGCAAGGCCGCGGCATCTTCGGCCATCAGTGACTTGTAGAAATTCTGAGCGTTGTCGGTTGGTTCGCCCTCACCAAAAGTCGCCGCGACGATCAAGAGGTGGTTCGTATCAGCCAAGGCGGCAGGGCTTGTCGAATCCAGCTCGGCGATCGTCGCGTCAAATCCCTGCGTTGCTGCAAACTTTCGCAGGTCCTTGGACAAGGCTTCACCGGTGCCCGATTGTGAGCCGTACAGGATTGTCAGCGCGGTACCTGCCTCGGGTTCGGCGCTGCCGGCCTTGGCAGCCGATGTCAAGGCATAGAGGCCCGTGAACAGCCCGCTCAGCCACATGCGTTGCTCTTCATCGAAGGGCGCGTCCTCCGGGATGAAGTCCGGTACCTTGGCATCGACAGGCGCGGATATGGCCTGGGCAACGCGCTGCATCAATTTAGCATCATGTTCGGTCATGGACGGCTCCGGTTCGACCCCGCATCAGGCAGCAACGTCCAGGGGTGACAGCAGTGTCGGCAGGTCTGCATCGGCGATCCGCCGTACAAAGGTGAGAAAGGTCTCGGCGCCTTCGCGCTGAGCCAGGTAGTTCGTAATGATCGTCTCGATGATGCCGTTGATTTCACGCGCAGGCACGGGCCCACAGAGCGCGCGGGCGATCGCCTTGTCGTGGTCGCTGCCCCCGCCAACGACGATGTAATAGCCCTCGGTCCCGTCAGCGAGAGTCGTGCCCATGAGACCGATGTCGCCGATATAGTGTTGTGCGCAGGAATTCGGGCACCCCGTCAGATGAATGTTCAGTGGCTGATCAAGAGTGAAGCGGTCTTCCAGATGGCGGACCAGTGCCGTGCCGTCCTCCTTCGTGAACGCATGTGCCAGTTTACAGCCCGCCTTGCCCGTGCAGCCGACCGCGCCTGCAGCGAAGGATGTGGCAATCGTGCCGAGGCCTGCCTGATCGAGCGCAGCTTCCACCTCCGGGACGTACGCTTCGGCGACGTGCGGGATCAGCACGTTCTGCCAAACCGTCAGGCGCAGGTCATTGTCGCCCTTTTCCAAGGCCACGCTCCCGATCACCCGCATCTGATCCGGCGACAGGCGGCCCATCTCCTGGGCGATGCCGATATAGCTGAGTCCTTCCTGGCGTTGCGGATGCACGCCGATATGGGCTTGGCGCAGGACAGGTGGCCGCAGCATGTCATGGTTATCATCCAGCGAAGTCAGGCGGAAGCCGGCCTCCAGTTCATCCAGCTTTTCCTGTGTACGCTCGATGAACCAATCGACGCCCTGTCCGTCCAGCAGGTATTTCAAACGGGCCTTTTTTCGGTTCGTGCGGTCACCGTGCTCGCAAAATACGTGCAGCATGGCGACGGCCGCCATAACCGTTTCCTCAGGAGCGCAAACCATGCCGGTGTCGCGGGTCAGATCCTTGTGCCCGCTGATCCCGCCGAGACCGATCCGGCAATAGATGCCAGGCGCGACCGGCGCCCCGTCGCCTATCTCGACCGCTTGAAAACAGATGTCATTGCTGTCGCCAACGCAGGAGATCGTGCCACCATTGTCAAACGAGATGTTGAACTTGCGCGGCAGGGCTCTCAGTTCGCGACTGTTGAGCACAAGGTTTGACAGGCGCCGTGTGTAGGGCGACAGGTCGATCAGTTCGGTCGGATCAAATCCCGCCGTTGGCGGCGCCGTCATGTTGCGCGCGGAGTCTGCGCCCGACCCTTGACAGGACAGCCCCGTCTGGTTGAGCGCATCGATGACTTTCAAGACGTTCCTGGGTTCGATTTCGCGCATTTGAATGTTGCCGCGCGTCGTCACATGGGCATAACCGCCGGCAAAATCCTCGGCAATGTCTGCAAGCGCGAGCATCTGGTCGCCGCGCAGCCGACAGGCGGGCATGCGCAGGCGAACCATGTAGCCGGGGCTTGTGGGCTCGACATTGAAGAATCCCAGATGGCGCAACAGAAACTGATCCAGCCCCTGGGCCATCTCGTTCTTGTCGGTCCACTGTTCCAGCCGCTCCCATAGATCCAGCGGGTGGAGTTTGTACTTCGCGACTTCTTCCTTGCAGAGATCCTCGATCGGCGTCCCGTGGACCGTTTCCGGATCGGGCGCGGCAGCCGCGCTCCCGCCCGCATTGAAGAGAACATGCAGGTCGAGTTTGCCCAATGCCGTTACGAGGCATTCGATCTGCTCCGGGGTGAACCCTTTTTGTCGAAACGATCCGTCCATTCCTTCACCCCGTTGCCGCGAGTTCGATTCGCGAGCCGTCTTCGGGGCGGCGGGCAGCCAGAAGAACTTCGGTCGATGTGTCGCCCGGAGTGTCGGGAACTCTGGTTTGTGCAGTCAGATACACGACGTTTCGCGATTTGGCCGCGTTCGAAAGCTGGGTCAAAACGTTGAAAGGCTTCGCCGTCGCGTGCGAGGGCTCGACAATCGCGCGTTCCGCATCGCGGCGCGCTAGCTCGAGCAGGGCGTTCGGCAGGCCGCGATCGATGTAGACGATGTCAGCCTCCTGCATGCGTTGCACGGCGGCAAGGGGGAGGAGACCAGGCTCGCCCACGTCCGAAATGATTGAGAGATGCCCGACGCTCTGCCGGTGGCGGGATCGAATGGCCGTTTTGATTGTCTGAACAGCCTCGCGCTCGCGGCCCGTCGAAAACATCCGCCAAGGCGCATCACCAAAGACCCAGCGCCAGAAGTCGCGGCGGTCGCGCGCTGCGATGCGATAGGCAACCTCCCTGCGCAAGCGCCCCGCCAGAGCCGCAAAAGCGCCGAGTCGCGGGTGCAGCATTTCCTCGACACGTGATTTGATCTGGCGTCCCAGCAAGGGAGCTGTGCCTTCGGTTCCGATTGCGACCACCACCGGGTCACGATCGACGATGGAAGGGGTCATGGCATCGCAGAGATCGGGATAGTCGACCACGTTGACCAGCGCGCCCGCGGCCTTCGCCCGCGCATGCCAGGCGGCGTCCGCCCCCTTGCAGCCGGTGGCGACAAACACCAGCGCTGCATTCTCGAACAACGTGCTGTCTCCGGCATCCAAGTGCTTCGCCCTGCCCGAGGCGACGAGGTCGGCAAGCTCCGGGTCGAGATCAGGGGCGACGAGCCGCAAAACCGCCTCTGTCTTCAACGCGAGCCGTGCCTTCTGTGCCGCCTGCTCACCGCCGCCGACGATAACGATCGCGCGGCCGGCCATTCTCAAGAACATGGGAAAGGTCTTCATGGTGGCCTCACGCTGCCAGTTGACCGAAACGACCGGCCCAAAGCGCATGCGCGCGGGCTTCAGCTTCTGCCAAGTCTTGTCCGGGAAAAAGTGCTTTCAATGCTGCTGCCGCAGTCCCAACGACGATGGCTTCGGCCCATGGATCGTAAGTGTGGCCGTGCCAGACTGCGAGCAGGTGGGATGGATCGGTGGCCGTCGCGGACAGACGTCGATGCTCCTCTGAGAGCGGCTTCGCAGGGATCAGGAACGGCTCGCCTTCCGCGAGACCGTAGAGTGATACCGTCTTCCCGGGATGGCGCTCGAACTCGCCGCCGCCGCCCTTCAGGATCATCACGTTGCGCTGGCCCAGAAGCGCTGCGGCCTCTTGCTGCAATTCGCGATAGGACGGATGGAAGACGCCCTGGACGCCGCACACTGCTCCAGCGGGATTGAGCATCCTGCAGACCGTGTTCATGCAGGATCTGAGCCCGAGAACATCGCGCAATCGCAAGAGATGCAACAGCCTCGGCGAGAGCGCCTCAAGCGGAACGTAAGCTATCCCGCCCCGTGCCATTGCGGTCACGGCGCAGTCCGGTCGGCCCGCGAACGGGATCCTGAGACTGCGGGCCGCGTCGCGGGCGTTAGCCGCCACATTCTGGTGGGAGTTCCACCCGTGCAAGAGAACCCTGTGTCCGGATCGTGCAAGCAACAGCGCCGAGAGCAGAAACCACGGCAGACCGCGCGACCTACCAGCCGCATAGGACGGCCAATCGAGATCGGCGGCAACGCTGGTCCAATCCCCGAGTTCCGAGCGGGCGGCGCGAGTAAAGCCTGCGATCTCGTCGGCGGTTTCCCCACGAAAGCGCATCAGCATCAACAGCGCACCGATCGCCTCAGGTGCCGTCTCGCCGGACATCATCTGAGCCATCGCATCCTGTGCCTCAGCCTCGGTCAGCGATCGCGCCTTGGACGGGCCGCGACCCATGGCGTGGATGTAGGGCGCGAGGGTCATTCCGCGGCAACCTTCGGCAATTGAGGGATCAGGAAAGCACGAAGTTCCGGTCGGCAGGACCCGCAGTTCGTCCCGGCGCCCGTCACGTCGGAAATCTGATCGACGGTTTGCAGATCCTGCGCCGTAACGGCGTCCGCAATCGTCCGCGCGCCGACCCCGAGACAAGAGCAGACAATCGCCCCGGTATCCGGCTGGTCTGCGCTCGGCCGTCCGGCCAGCAGTTGGGTTGGCGAAAGGCTGAGGAGATTGGCGATCACGTGGGCCCGGGCCACCTCGACCGGGGTCTCGCTGATGAACAGGACACCAATCGTGCTCTCACCGTCGTGCACCGCCACGCGGGCGCGGCCTGCACCCCTGTCGATGAGCGACGTTGTAAAGCTCTCGGCACCTTGCCCGAATAGCAGGCGCGCATGGCACTCCCAGGAAATCGGAGAGACATCCCCTGCAAATTCCAGACGCCAGCCGGTGTCGGTTACAGCCTTGGCCCAGTAACCAATGCCGGGCACCTCCGACGTCAACGGCTCGACGTTGGAGGCAGCAAATCCGTACCAATTGGGGCGGTAGGCCGTGACCGATACGGCTGCGCCCTTAAGTTCCGGCTGGCCGGAAATCGGGTCGGTCGCGGCCGGCACGACGACATCGACGCGGCCATCCGATGCCCAGTTGGATGTCCAGTGCATCGGCACGAAGACGCTGCCACGGGGCGTTCTGTCGGTCACCAGAGCGCGCGCCGTGATGCGACCGTGATCGGATTCGATCCGCACAAGATCCGCCGCGCAGACCTCCAGCGCTTCGGCATCCAGCGGATGGATCTCGGCATAGGGTTCAGCCATGTGCTGGCTAAGGCGTGCGGCGCGTGCCGTTCGCGTCATCGTGTGCCAGTGATCGCGCACACGTCCGGTGTTCAGACGCAGCGGGCGGTGTTTCGTCGTTGCAGCAGCCAGGGGGCGGTGCGCGACCGGGACCATCCGGGCACGTCCGTCGGGCGTGAAGAACCTGCCGTCGCCGAAGAAACGACCTCCCGATCGCGATGCCGTTACCGGCCAGCGAATAGGCTTCAGATCGTCATAGGTCGCTGTCTCGATCCCGGAAAGCGCGCTGATGTCGAAATCCCGGCCGAGCCCTCCGGCAATTCCGGAGAGTGCCGCGTGCTCGCGGAAGATCTCCACCGGGCTTTGATAGTTGAAGGCCGCCCCCCATCCCATCGCATCGGCAACATTACTGATGATGCGCCAGTCCGGGCGAGCCTCTCCCGGCGCGGACAGGAAGGGACGCTGGCGGCTGATGGTCCGGTCAGAGTTCGTGACTGTCCCGGACTTTTCACCCCAGGCGGCGGCTGGAAGCAGCACGTCGGCCAGTTTCGCGGTGTCGGTGTCAGGAAAGATGTCGGAGACGACGACGAAGTCACATGCCGCAATCGCGTCGCGCACACGGTTCGCGGCGGGCATCGAGACCGCCGGGTTGGTCGACATGACCCACAACGCCTTGATCCGGCCATCAGCGCAGGCGTCGAACAAGTCGACCGCCTTCAAGCCCGGCGCTTCGGGCATTGTCGGGGCATTCCAGAAGCCCTGAACGGCGTTGCGATGCGTCGGATCGGTCAATTCCAGGTGCGCTGCCAGCATGTTTGCCAGCCCGCCGGTCTCGCGACCACCCATCGCGTTCGGCTGACCGGTGACCGAAAAGGGGCCCATGCCCGGTCTCCCGATCCGGCCCGTCGCCAGATGGCAGTTCAGGATGGCGTTCACCTTGTCGGTGCCGGACGTCGATTGATTGACGCCCTGCGAGTAAACCGTGACGACCCTTTCACTTCGGATCCATAGATCGTAGAACGCCATCAGTTCGCTGGGGTCGAGCCCGGTTAAAGACGGCTCATCGGCCTTGGCCTGGGTCAGCGCCTCCGGGAACTCGGCCACGTGCGCCAACACGAACTCGGCATCGATCGCACCGCTCTGTTCGATCCGCGCCAACAGGCCATTGAAGAGCGCGACATCCGTCCCGGGTTCGAGCGACAGGTGCAAGTCTGCCAGGTCCGACGTCGCCGTCCGCCGGGGATCAATGTTGACCACCCGCATCCTGGGGCGTCGTGACTTTGCGGCAGCGATCCGCTGAAACAGTACCGGATGGCACCAGGCCAGGTTCGAGCCGACCAGCACGATCAGGTCGGCCTCCTCCAGATCCTCGTACGTGCCTGGCACAGTGTCCGATCCGAAGGCCCTTTTGTGCCCTGCCACCGACGACGCCATGCAGAGCCGCGAATTTGTGTCGATATTGGCCGAACCGATGAACCCCTTCATCAGCTTGTTGGCAACGTAGTAATCCTCGGTCAGCAACTGGCCCGAAACGTAGAAGGCTACGCTGTCTGGCCCGTGGTCGCGAATTGCGTGGTGGAGCTTCTCGGCAACGTGCTTGGTTGCCTGCGTCCAGCCCACGTCGTCACCGTCAACGCGCGGACGCAGAAGTCGCCCCGAAAGGTCGATCGTTTCGCCAAGCGCCGATCCCTTTGAACAGAGGCGACCAAAGTTCGCGGGGTGATCCGGGTCGCCTGCGATGTCCACGCCATCGTTAGTAGGCGTCGCCAATATACCGCACCCGACCCCGCAATAGGGGCATGTCGTGCAAGTTGTGGACGCCAGTGACATCAGGCTGCCAGGGCCGAGGCCGACGGAGTGTTCGGGCCGCTGCGGCGTGGGAGATGGAAATCACCCCGCGAGGCTGCAGCGGCCACCATAGGGTCCAGCGCGGTACCCTCGGCATAGGCTGGACCAAAGATCAGCGTGTCGCGCACGTCCGCAACATCGGTTTGGCTTTTCAATCGCTCAAAGAACCATGGCCCGTCAGTGACGTCGCCATACAGGACCGCGCCGATGATCCTGTCGTTCTGGAGTACGAGCCGTTTGTAGATCGCTCGACCGGGATCACGAAAGACGATCTCTTCACGATCGTCGGCTTCGGCGAAGTCGCCGGCGCTGAAGAGATTGACGCCCGTTACCTTGAGTTTCGTCGACGTGCTGGAGCCGGTGTAGGCGGCCGGCTCGCCAGCCAGCGTTTTTGCTGCGACCTTTGCCATCTCGTAAAGCGGCGCAACGAGGCCGTAGCATGAGCCCCGGTGCTCGACGCATTCGCCGACAGCAAGGATGTTTTCGTCCGACGTGATCATCTGGTCGTCGACGTGCAGCCCACGCCCGCAGGCGAGACCGGCGTCCTGGGCCAGCGCAGTCTCCGGTCGGATGCCAACGGCCATGACCACGATGTCGGCTTCGTATTCGATGCCGTCATCGAGCCGGACCGCTTCAACTCGGTCGGTCCCGACGATCTCGTGCGTGTTGGCCTTGGTGTGGACGCGGATGCCCCGGCTTTCGAGGTCGGATCTCAGGAGCTGGCTCGCCGCAGGATCGAGTTGGCGCTCCATGATGTGGTCAATTAGGTGCAGAACGGTGACGGCCATGCCGCGCATCTTCAGGCCCGCAGCCGCCTCGAGCCCGAGCAGACCGCCGCCGACGACCACCGCCTTGGCGCCGGGCTTGGCCGCTGCGCCGATCATAGCATTGGTGTCGTCGAGGTCGCGATAGGTGATCACGCCGGGCAGGTCCTTGCCCGGAACTGGAATGATAAAGGGCGCAGAACCCGTAGCGATGACCAGCTTGTCGTAGGGTGTCTCGCCTTCCTTGCTGAGCACGACCTTGCGGTCGCGATCGATACCGGTGACCGCCTCGCCAAACCTGCAGGTCACAGCGTTCTCGGCATACCAGTTGGCGTCGTGGGTGACGATCTCCTCGTAGGTCTTCTCCCCGGAAAGAACGGGTGAGAGCATGATGCGGTCGTAATTCCCGCGCGGCTCGGCGCCGAACAGGGTCACGTTATAGGCGCCGGGGGCGTCCTCAAACAGATGCTCCAGCACGCGCCCCGAGGCCATGCCGGCACCGATGACAACGAGTCTCTCAGGCATCCAAGCCTCCGCCCGTTGTTAGGCCGATGCACTGCGCGATCGTCGGGCGCGCGCTTAATCCGTGCCGGACCATCACGCGGCCTCCTTCTTGTGTGCGCCGTGTTCGTATTCTTCAAGAAAGGTCAGAAGCTCTTCCCGGTAGCTGTAATAGTCTGGGTGATCCAGAAGCGCGCGGCGTGTGCGCGGGCGCGGCAGCTTGACGTCCATGATCTTGCCGATCGTGGCACGCGGACCATTGGTCATCATCACGACACGGTCGGCCAACAGGATCGCCTCGTCGACATCGTGGGTGACGCAGATTGCGGTCACCTTGGTCCGCGACCAGACCTCCATCAGGACTTCCTGAAGCTCCCAGCGCGTCAGGCTGTCGAGCATTCCGAAGGGCTCGTCTAGCAGCAGCAGCTTGGGTGAGAGCGCGAAGGCGCGCGCGATCCCGACCCTCTGCTTCATCCCGTTGGAAAGCTCCGAGGCCGGCTTGTCCATGGCATCGGCGAGCCCGACCCTTTCGAGATAATATTCGACCACGTCCTGGCGTTCCGGCTGCGAGGCCTTCGGGTAGACTCTGTCGGCTCCGATCGCGACGTTCTGTTTCGCGGTCAGCCACGGGAAGAGCGATGGCGCCTGGAAAACGACGGCCCGTTCCGGATCGGCATCGACAACGTGCTTGCCATCGAGCACGATTGCGCCCTTCGAGATCTCGTTCAGGCCTGCCGTCATGGTCAGAACCGTAGACTTGCCGCAGCCCGAATGACCGATCAGCGAGACAAACTCGCCCTTGTTGAGCGTCAGCTCGAAATTCTCGACCACGGTCAGCGGCCCCTTGGGTGTCGGATAGACCTTGTCGAGCTGGCTGAACTGCAAATAGCGCGCGTCCGTGAGTGTCTTCGCCGCCTCGGCATAGGCTTTCGGTGCGCCATGGATCGGCGTCACCTCCGGCAGCAGCCTGCTGCCCTCGATCTTCGCGGCGATGCCCACGTCCATCAGGTACTGGGTGACCTTCGCGCGAAGGTGCTTGAAGATCGGGTCATGGTTCATCGCCGTCCGATCGCGCGGCCGGGCGAGGTTCACTTCGAACTGATCGCCCAGCGTCCCATCCGGGTTCAGCGCGATGATCCGGTCCGCCACCAGAAGCGCCTCGTCCACGTCGTTGGTAATCAGCACAACCGTCTTGCGGTCGGCCTCCCAGATCCGGACGATTTCGTCCTGAAGGTTGGCCCGCGTCAGCGCGTCGAGCGCCGACAGAGGCTCGTCCATCAGCAGGATCTCCGGATCCATGGCGAGCGCTCGCGCAACCGCCACACGCTGACGCATCCCGCCCGACAATTCCGCCGGGCGGCGTCCCGCCGCGTGAGCCAGCCCGACCATCTGGACGTAGTGATCAACCATCTTCGCCCGGTCGGCCTTGGATTTGTCGCCATGCACCGCGTCGACTGCGAGACCGATGTTGCCGGATACGGATAGCCACGGCATCAGTGAGTAGGACTGGAAGATCAGTCCACGCTCGGGCCCCGGTCCGTCGATCGGCTCGCCCTTGAACATGGCCTCGCCACTGTCCGGTGCCTCGAGCCCAGCCATCAGGTTGATCAGGGTCGTCTTGCCGGTGCCGGAGAAGCCGAGAATGGCGACGAACTCGCCCTCCCCGATGCTCAGGTCGATGCCTTTGAGCACCTCTTCGCGCGCCGTGCCGGTGCCGAAGCCCTTGGAGACGTTCTTCAGGTTCAGGACAGACATCGGATCACCTGTTGTTCGTGAAGGTGAACATCGACTGGATCGCGTACATCATCCGGTCGAGCATGAAGCCGATGATCCCGATCGTGAACACGGCCACCATGATCTTGGCGAGCGACTGGCTGGATCCGTTCTGGAACTCGTCCCAGACGAACTTGCCCAGGCCCGGGTTCTGCGCCAGCATTTCCGCCGCGATCAGGACCATCCAACCGACGCCGAGCGACAGGCGCAAGCCGGTGAAGATCAGAGGCAAGGCGGACGGAAGGACAAGCTTGGTGATCTTCGTGAACGTCGACATCTTCAGGACGCGACTGACATTCACCAGATCCTTGTCGATCGACGAGACGCCGAGCGCCGTGTTGATCAGCGTCGGCCAGAGCGAACAAAGCGTCACGGTGATCGCCGAGTTGAGGAACGACTTCGAGAACATGCCGTCATTGGTCACGTACACGGCCGAGACGACCATGGTCACGATTGGCAGCCATGCCAGCGGCGAGACCGGCTTGAAGATCTGGATCAGCGGATTGAACGCCGAATTGGCAATCGGCGAGAGACCGCACAAAATACCGATCGGCACAGCGATGATCGTAGCGATCAGAAAGCCGAAGAACACGGTCTGCAGCGACGTCCAGATCTGGTCATAATAGGTCGGCTTGCCGGTGTAGTCGCGCCATTTCACGCGATCTTCCTTACCCGCCGCAACCAGCTTCTCGTTGCGCACCTCCTGGCGCTCGTAGAATGCATCGGCCTTGGCGCGCTCGCGGACGTGGTCTTCATGCAGGTTGCCAACCTGCTCCCAGACCTGGCTCGGTCCCGGAATTGCGCCCAGCGACGTCTGAACCTGCGGCGCCAGCCATCCCCAAGCCAGAAGAAAGGCAATGATCGCCAGCAATGGCACCATCAGCAGGCGCCAGATCTCCTTTATCTGGGCCTGCGGATTGTCGCCCGCCGCAGCACGCAATGCCGGTGTAATCCAGCTCATGCCGATGATCTGAAAATAGCCGTCAAGCTTGTTGATGCGGGTGAACAAACGGGCGCGGCGTTCGGCGCGGGCGGATTCGTCGGGGATTTCTTGCTCGGTAACGGCGGTCATTTCGCTGCCTCGGTCAATCCTTGGGAAAGACCCTCCCCTGCCGGCGTGTCCGGTGGGGAGGGAAGTGGGAACTGGAGGTCGCCCGGTTCACTGGGAAAACGCAGCTCGAGGTCAGCCCTCGACGTCGTTGCCGATGACCTTCTGGGCACCCTTGAGGCCGATGGGGAATGCCTCGAGATAGGCATTGGGTTGGCGGCCGTCGAACTTGACGCCGTCAATGAACTCGTCGGTCGCCGGCTTGTAGCCGTCTGTATCCCAGGGGAAGCCGCCTTCCGGCGCCAGACCTTCGTCGACCAGCATGCGCGCGGCCTTGAGGTAGATGCCGGGCTTGTAGACCTTCTTCGCCACCTCGTCGTACCAGCTGTCGGGCTTCTGGTCGGCGATCTGGCCCCAGCGGCGCATCTGGGTCAGGTACCAGATCGCATCCGAGTAGAACGGGTATGTCGCGTTGTAGCGGAAGAAGACGTTGAAGTCGGGGATCTCGCGCTTGTCGCCCTTCTCGAACTCGAACGTGCCGGTCATCGAGGCCGCGATCACGTCGTAGTCGGCACCGACATATTCCGAGCGCGACAGGATCTCGACCGCTTCCGGACGATTGGCGTTATCGTTCTCGTCCAGCCAGATCGCGGCGCGGATCAGCGCCTTGGTGATCGCCAGCGTGGTGTTCGGGTACTTTTCGGTGAACTCGTTGGTCAGGCCAAAGACCTTTTCCGGGTTGTTCTTCCAGATCTGGTAGTCGGTGATCACCGGCACGCCGATGCCCTTGAAGACCGCCTGCTGGTTCCACGGCTCGCCCACGCAGTAGCCATAGATCGTGCCCGCCTCCATGGTCGCCGGCATCTGAGGCGGCGGCGTGACGCTCAGCAGCACGTCGGCGTCGATCTGACCGGTGATGTTCTCGGGCGAGTAGTAACCAGGCTTCAGCCCGCCCGCCGCCAGCCAGTAGCGCAGCTCATAATTGTGGGTCGAAACCGGAAAGACCATGCCCATGTTGAAGGGCTTGCCCTCGTCCTTGTACTCCTCGACCACCGGCTTCAGCGCCGATGCGCTGATCGGGTGTACGGGAAGGCCGGCCTTGTGCGGAATGTGCTCCTTCATCTTGGCCCAGATCTCGTTCGAGACCGTAATACCGTTGCCGTTCAGGTCCATCGAGAACGGTGTGATGATATGCGCCTCGGTGCCAAACCCGATTGTTGCTGCCAGCGGCTGACCGGCCAGCATGTGAGCGCCGTCGAGCTGTCCGTCGATCACACCATCGAGGAGAACTTTCCAGTTAGCCTGCGGCTCCAGCGTCACGAACAGCCCTTCGTCTTCGAAGTAGCCCTTCTCGTAGGCGACCGCGAGAGGAGCCATGTCGGTCAGCTTGATGAACCCGAACTTCAATTCGTCCTTTTCGACGTCGAGCATCTCGGCCGACACCGGCAGTGCAATCGCTACCGCCACGGCACCTGCAATCATTGAGAGAATTCTCATCGTCCTTGCTCCTTCCACGTCGCCCTTTCGGACGCACAAAAAAATGACCGCGCGATCCGGACGCAGAGATGCGTTCAGGATCGAGCAGCCTTGCTCGGAACCCACGTCTTCGAGGGTGATTGTCTGGGAAGCCGGACGCCGTTGCCCGTGCGAGGCAAACGGTATCTCGTTGCGTCGCATTATCAAGCTGAAAATTCCGTGGGCCGGAAATTAACTGCTAAGCACTTGAAAGGTAGAAGATTTTTAACCCGCGTGCGGATCGAAAACAGTGCCGTCGAAGAATCGATCCGGCCCCAGGAACATCTCGCCCTTTGCCGACGCCACCTCAGTCCGAACGTCAAGCGCGCCTTCGACCTTCTCCGAGGCTCCCGGGACGTCCGCGCCGATCGGCTGCATCGCTTCGCGATAAAGATCCGCCCGGAAACAAGATCGAGCGGCGGCCACGGCCTCGCTTCGGTCGATGCCGGTCCGGGCTGCCCAACGACTGGCCATCCAGATCGCCTGACTGCGCCACGGAAACGTTGCCGCGCAGTCGAAGAATTCGAGAAAACCAGGCAGGTGCACGGGTCGTCCGTGCTGCGCCAAAACAAGGCGACCGGAGAGCGCCCTGTCGATCAGATCGGTCGGTCGATCGAGATACTTCGGCTGCGCCAACAGATCGGATACCGTCATCCGGTTGTCTTCTTCAGACAACCATCTCGCGGCACGCCAGACGGCCCGGATCAGTCGTAGCGCCGTCGACCGGTTTTCCTCGGCCCAGTCGTGGCGGACCGCCAGCACCTTTTCGGGAGCGAATTGCCAGATCGCCGAACCCGGCAACACGATCTCGGCCGCCCCTTGGTCGACGGCGACGCTGCCCCAGGGTTCTCCGACGCAGAAGGCGTCAATTTCGTTCGCCGCGATTGCATCGGCCATGCGTGGCGGAGGAACCGTGCGGACGTCGAGGTCACGCGGGGCCTCCAGACCCAGCGTCGAAAGCCAGTAGTAGAGCAGTTCGGCATGCATCGAGAACGGAAACGGCACGCCGATTCTCAGGGGACTCCTCGCCGCGTCGACCAAAGCGCGGCCGACGGCGACGGCCTGATCGTTCGTCCGAGCGATACCCGTATTCAGCATCCGGGCCGCCAGATCAGGTGCGACCCCGATCACGTCGCCGTTCACCGAAAGAACCGAAAGCGCATCGATCTTGGCCGAGGCGGCGCCCAGACCGATCGACATCGCAACTGGAAGGACCGAGAGAAAGTGCGCCGCATCGAGACCGCCGAACGCAAGCTGGTCGCGGATCGCGGACCAGGAAGGCTGGGCGTGCAGATGCAGGTCGAGGCCTTCCTCTGTGGCAAAGCCCAGTTCTCGCGCCACCACGAGAGGCGCGCAATCGACCAATGGGATAAAGCCGCAGTCGATCCGGTCGCGGTTCATCCCAGCAGATCCGCAGTCGTGACGAGGGCGCGGGCGACATCGGCGACTTTCCGGCTTTGATCCATGGCGGTCCTGCGCAGCAAGGCGTAGGCCTCATCTTCGCTCAGACCCTTGGCCTTCATCAGGATCCCCTTCGCCCGGTCGATGACCTTGCGCTCGGCCAGGGCGGCTTTGGTGGTCTCCAGTTCGACCCGCATCCGGGCGAACATCTTGAAGCGCGCGATGGCTGCGTCGATGATCGGTTTGATCCGATCCTTGCGTAGCCCGTCGACAACGTAGGCGCTGACCCCGGCTTCGATTGCCGCCCGGGTGGTCATGCTGTCGCTTTGATCGACGAACATGGCAACCGGTCGCTGGGTTGGGCCGGATGCCAGCGCCATCTCTTCAAGCGCGTCGCGGTCCGGGTTTGAAATGTCGATCAGCACCACATCGGGACTGATTTCCGCGAGGCACCGTGAAAGTCGGGCGGCATCACCGACAACGGTCACGTCGTGATCGCCAGCTTCCCTAAGGCTGTCGACAATCATCAGCGCGCGATCGCGATCGGCCTCTACAACAGCGACTTTCAGTACGTCATTCCTCATCGCGAAATGTTGCGATGCAGCAATTTCGTTTGCAAGCGCGAATTGTAGGACTTTGCGACGGATCTAGTTCGAGCCGGTGACCGCGATCAAACTGGAAGTCTCGCTTTCAAGATGTGAAAATAGAGAAGACGTCACTGGCACATCACTCTCTCGGCGAAAGCTGACTTTCACATAAAGGCGCTTTTTGTTGGATAAGCTCGTTCCAATGCGTTGTCATAGGTCGTCTCGATCAGCGTGCATTGCCAGCAGTGAGGACAAACTAAACGCCATGCCTCAGGACATCTCGACCAAGGAAGACCGGGCCGACATTAAAAATCGCCGCGTGCGAGGCGAGTTCGTACGCGGGGTCAGCGGCTTCCGTAAGGTAATCGGCACAGCGGAACATCCGGCCGAAGCGGGGCGTTATCATCTGTTCGTCCCATTGAATTGTTTTTGGTGCCACCGCGTTAGCTTGGCCCGCGCGGTCCTTGGATTGCAGGATAGCACCACGATGGATGTCGCCTTTCCCAACCGCAATGGCGATGATGACCCCGCAGGTTGAAACCTTTGGGAACTTGCGCCGGATTGCAACGCCTCTCTGACCGGCGCGCGCCTGCCGGAATGCACGGTTGAGACCGTTACGGGGCAAGGGCTGCGCCTGGCGAAAGAGATCTACCAACGCGAGGGTTCGAACGAGCGATCTCTCCCGTCGCTCTACCACAAGATCGCGAACTGCATGGTCAACAACGGGTGTGCTCAAATTCTGCGGATGCTCGACGAAAATTCCGCCGACCTGTGTAGCTCTGCGCCCTACCGCCCGAGGCTCTTCCCCGACGGCCCGTCCCAGCAGGTCGAAATAGCAGAGCTGAATTACCGCATCTACGTCACGATCCACAATGGTGCCTGCAAGGCAGGATTCTCGTCGGATCAGACTGTATGTGCCGAGATATTCGCCGCCTACTTCGAGACCCTGGGCATTTTGAACGAACTGCTGTCCGATGGCCGGGCCTTTCTGACCGGAGACGCGTTCACCGAGGCGGATCTGCGTCTTTTCCCAACGCTCCATCGCCGTGACCCGGTCTACTATGTCCGCATGAAACTGAATGGCGCGCGCATTCTCGATTATCCCAATCTCTGGTGATGGCTCTGCCGTGTGTATGGCATTGCCGGAGTCGCCGAGCCGGGGTCGTTGGTCCACTGCCGCCAATGATATTTTCAGCAGGTCATGGAACATGGTCGTACCTCTGGGAACGATTTCTCCGATGCCTTTTCCGGATGCTTACGAACATACCGACCTCGCTTAGAGAGCCGTTACCTCGGAGACGGCGCGGCGCATAGAATCACCTGTGTGAGCTACGGCAAGTCTATCCGGGGAGCCCAGCTCGAAGGCGACTTCGAAACGCTCCTCAAGCAATTGCAGCCATCCAAGGAGTTGCTCGGGCTGGTCTGCGATATGTTCATGGATGCCTGGGAAATGCGCCGCGCACAGGCCACGGAGTTCCGCACGAGCCTGCGCCGAGAAATCAGCAATCTTGAGCGAAAGATCGGAGAGTGCCTCTACAGCATCGCGGATGCGGGATCGACTACAGTCATCAAAGCCTTCGAAAGACGCATCGAAAAGCCTGAAGCGGAAAAGCTGAAAGTGGGGGAAAGCTCGAAGCTGAGTGCCAGCCAAGGGGCACCGCAGCGGAGATTTTAGAACCCGCACTACAGTTCTTCTCAAGCCCTTGGAAAATATGGGATTCTGGGCGTTAGGACTTGCGCAGATTGGTTCTGAGATTGGCTTTTGACGAGCCTTTAGCCTATTGTCGGCAGTCCGGCGTTAGAACCCCAAAAACCACCTAACCTTTCAGAGCTTTAGGTGCGTTTGAAGGTGTTAAATTTAGGGGTGGTGGAGCCAAGGGGAGTCGAACCCCTGACCTCTTGAATGCCATTCAAGCGCTCTCCCAACTGAGCTATGGCCCCGCCGATGAGCCGTCTATTCGGTGGCCCGTCCGTAATCAAGCATAAACCAACACGTACTCGCGCTCAGGTGTCCTCGTTCTCGACGCCCGAGACCGATCCGATGCCGTCCAGATCGTCCTCGTCCTCGTCCTCGTCGAGAAGAACGTCATCCTCGAACTCGACCGGCTCGTCATCCTCTTCCTCGTCGCTCAGCGCCGGGCCGGAGGCCTCGCCGTCATCCGAAGAACCGCCATCGTCGCTGATGCTCGCATCGCCGTCATCATCATTGTCGATGATCGCCTCGTCGGCGACGTCCTCCTCGTCCTCGTTGTCCACCAGTTCTTCGGCAGCCTTTGCCTCGGCCGCCTTGGCGCGCACCCTGTCTGCCGTGGCGCTCACCGACTGTGGCTTCGCCGAAAGCTTCACGACCTCGCCCGTGTACGGGCTGATGATCGGATCCTTGTTGAGATCGTAGAACCGCTGACCCGTTGTCGGGCAGGTCCGCTTCACGCCCCATTCCGGTTTCGGCATGGCCTGATCCTCTGGCATTCTCGAGAAGACGCAGGCCCATGCCACAACCGCCCGGCGCTGTCAAAGGTTTCTCGCGCCGCATTTGAACGGTCCCGCGCTGTATATTTCGCACCTGCACAAAATAAGCTTGTCGTCCAATTATCCAAACTCTAACGTGCCGCGTGGAGACTGGGGTGAAACAAGATGTCAGGACACGTGCATGCTCTATCACGCGTATGAGATGACGCACGCGGCGATGGGGCCGATGCGTGCGGCGGCGAAGATAAGCTCGCAGGCGCTGCTCAGTCCTTACAACCCCTTTTCGATGTCCTATCCGGCGCGCGCGACCGCCGCTGTTTGCGAAATGTTCGTGAACGCGACGAAGCGCTACGGCAAACCCGAATTCGGGATCGACGAGACTGAGGTGATGGAGGAGATCGTCCCGGTCGTCGAGGATGTGGTCCTGTCCAAGCCGTTCTGCGATCTGGTGTATTTCAAGCGGGATCACCCGGTCGTGCACGCGCGCAACGACCCCAAGGTGCTGATCGTCGCGCCGATGTCCGGGCACTTCGCGACGCTGCTGCGCGGCACCGTCGAGGCGATGCTTCCCGAGCACGAAGTCTACATTACCGACTGGGCCGACGCGCGCGACGTTCCGATCGCCCAGGGCGCTTTCGACCTCTCGGACTATTCCGAATACATCATGGAGTTCTGCCGGTTCCTCGCCAAGGACGGTGAGCGACCCTCGATCATGGCAGTGTGCCAGCCCGGCGTGCCGGTTCTGGTCTCGGCCGCGCTGATGGCGGAAGGCCAGGACGCCTGCCGGCCGGCGTCGATCGTCCTGATGGGCAGCCCGATCGACACGCGCATCAACCAGACGGAGCCGAACCGTCTGGCGCAGAGCCGGCCGCTGAGCTGGTTCGAGCAGAACGTGATCGTCACCGTACCCTGGCCGAATGTCGGCATGATGCGGCGCGTCTATCCTGGTTTCCTGCAGCTCTCCGGCTTCATGTCGATGAATCTCGACAGGCACGTCGATGCGCATTTCGATCAGTTCCATCACCTCGTGGAAGGCGATGGCGACTCCGCGGCGGCGCACCGGGCCTTCTACGACGAGTATCTCGCAGTGATGGATCTGACGGCGGAGTTCTACCTCCAGACGGTCGAGGCCGTGTTCCAGAAACACGCGATCCCCCACGGCACCTACCGCCATCGCGGCCACCTCGTCGATCCGGGGGCGATCACCGATATCGGCCTGATGACGATCGAGGGCGAGAAGGACGACATCACCGGGCGCGGTCAGACCGGTGCGGCGCAGGATCTATGCGTCAATCTGCCGGACGAGAAGAAGATGCACTACGTGCAGCAGAAGGTCGGGCATTACGGCGTCTTCAACGGCTCGCGCTTCCGCAACTTCATCCAGCCGAAGATCCGAGATTTCATCCGTGCGCGTCGCTCGATGGTCCGGGGATAGCTCGGGACGCCATGGCTGACCGGATTGCGCCGATCCGGCTTTCCCAATCCGACATTACGGTGGCGGTTCGGGTCAACCCGCGCGCGCGGCGATTGACGCTGCGCCTCCAATCCTCCGGCGATCCGGCATTGACGTTGCCGCCCGGGGTCTCGCGCGTCGAGGCCGAACAGTTTGTTCAGCGCCATCGCGGCTGGCTCGAACAGGCGCTCGCAAAGCGGCCACCGACGACCCTCGTGGCGGATGGTGTCTTTGTGCCGGTCGACGGAAGGCAGCACAGGGTACTCGTGGTTCCGGGCCGGCGCGGCGCTCCCAAGATCGAGGAAGACCGCCTCGTCCTGCCAGGGGAGGCGGCGCCGGGGCCCCGCATTGCCGCGTGGTTGAAGCTCCGCGCGCGAGACCGTCTGCAACCGGCGGCGCGCAGCTATGCACGCAAGCTCGGCAAGCGGATCAACTCGATTTCGCTCCGCGATACGACGAGCCGCTGGGGATCGTGCTCGTCTGCGCGCAATCTCAGCTTCTCGTGGCGGCTGGCGATGGCGCCGGTCGAGGTGCAGGACTATGTCGCCGCCCATGAAGCGGCGCACCTCGTGGAAATGAACCACTCGGCGCGATACTGGTCCGTTCTTGAAAGCATCATGCCGGATTACGCGGACCACCGCGCGTGGCTGAAGCGCGAGGGCAGGGGGCTGCACGCCTACCGCTTCGACGTGCAAGCCTGATCGGGATCAACGCTCAGATCACGTCGAGATCCACGCGGGTGAACAGCACATCCGCGAACGGATCTCCCGTCACCGGATCGTCGATCAGCGTCCGCACGGCCAGACCGGCGACGTTCGGATCGACCAACACGAACCCGGAGGGCGGCGAGCCTTGCTGGATGGTGCCGAGCGCCCCCAGTTCGAGCTCGAACAGACCGTCCGTCCGCAGCGTCAGATCGCCAAAGTCGAAGGTATCGATAACCGTGAACGCGGTTCCCTGATTTCCGGACACCGGGTCGACGACACGGTTTGCGTTCTCGAAGGTGATCCGGTCGACCGAGGTTATCCCTGCCAGATCCAGAACCAGCCTGACATCGGCAGTTCCGTCCGCTGCCGAGGGCTCGGCAAAGATCGTCTGGACGATCGGGCCGGTGGCACCGCTCAGGGTCTGCACGCTCGTCACCGTCTCTGTCTCGAACGGCTCGCTGTTGACGGTGATGGTGACATCCTGGCTCGCCGTCTGTCCGGTGTCATCCTCAAGTTCGACCGTGAACATGAAGTCGATCGCCTCCCCAAGACCGAGATCGCGGATCGCGTCCTGGTCCATGTCGAAGGTCCAGTCGAACGTGTCGTTGACCTGATCGATCGCGCCCAGCGTCAGCAGCGCCAGTGCATCGGGGATGTTCAAAATGGCATCCGTGTCGCCCGAGGTCGCGACGCCCGTGACCGAAGCCGTATGCGTCGCGCCGACATCCGCGTCCGAGAAGCTGAGCGCGCCGGATGCCTCGATATCCGGACCCGAGACCACGACATTGTCCACGTTCAATTGGGCGGCCGGATCGCCGCTGACATTGGTGAAGCGTAGCGCAACCGTCGATGTGCCCACGGTGAAGGCCGAGAGATCGACGCTGGACGGGTCGAACGTCACCGTCTCGCTGGCACTGCCGCCCGAGACCGGCCCCGTTCCCGTCGCCGAAAGACCGACGCTCTGACCATCGACCAGCAGTTCGAGCTGCCAGTCGGTCGGAACATTCGCGGACGTGCCCGCAGACGCCAGCCGCGTGTAGATGTCGAAGTCCACGATGTAGGGCTCGGCCGTCTGCAACACGCCGAACGTGTTCGTCGCCGTCACGCCGTCGTTTGCAAACATCACGGCGTTCGTCTCGGTGTCCGGAACCTGCGGCAGGATCTGCAGGCCGCCGCGAATAATCCCTCCGAGTACCTGATCCGAGAACACCCAGCTTTCGACATCGCCTGCCACGGCAGTCGCGCCATCGACCGGCGGCGAGAAGTCGCTCGGCGGCAGATCGTCGAAATCGCCGTTGTTGACCTGATCGATGTCCTCAACGCTGGCCTGGATGGTCGAGCTTCCGCTGATGAAGACGGGCGGGTTGATGATCGACGCGATCGGCGCATTGACCTCGGCGGCGAAGGGCGAGATCGCCGTATCCTGCCCGTGGGTCGAGACATCGACGATGAAGGGAGCCACGGCGTCCGAGAAGCCTCCCGCATAGGTGTCGTCCAGCGCCCGGACCGACAATGCCCCCGGTGTGGCGGTGCCGCCGGCAGGCGCGAAGTCGAGCGGTGCCAGGAAGCGCAAGACCGCGGTCGGCGCGATGACCAGCGCCTGCGCGTCGTTCGGCGCCGCGTTCAGCGTGTCGAGATCGACGAAACTGCTCCCGCCGTCGAAGCTGATCTGCCACTCGCCTTCGGCGGGCGTCGCCGCATTGCCGGTGATCGCAAACCCGACGACGGTGCCGTCCACGTCCGAGGCCGCCGTCGCGAACAGGATGGCGGCACTGTCTCCCGCGTGGGTCGTGGACCCTTCGTCTGCCTCGGTCAGGCTGACCGGCCCCGTGATCGACGGAGCATCGTTGACCGGTGTCACCTCGATCGAGATGTCGCCCGATGCTGTCGAGAGGAAGCCGGGCGGCGTGCCCGCCGTGGTATCGACCGAAACGATCCCGCCGGGGCCGGAGAACCCGCCGGTATAGGTGTCGTCGATCGCGAACAACGTCATGCTGCCCGGCGTGCCGTTGAAATCCTGAGCGGGCACGAAGCGGACGATCAGATCTGCCGGAACGACGAGGGCCGCCGCGGGCGATGCGATGCCCGGATTGTCCAGCGGCAGGAAGTTCGAGCCACCGTCGAGGCTGACCTCCCAGACGCCCTCGGTCGCGGCGTCGGCATTGATGGCAGAGATGGCGAAGCCGATGATCGTGCCGTCGGCATCCGAAGCCTGCGCCCCGAAGAGCGCGGTGAGTGTCTGTCCGGCGCCGCCGGGGTCGTCCTCGACAATCGTCGGCAGGGCGACATTGCCCGAGATCACCGGCCTGTCATTGGCGAGCAGGAAGCTCGACTGGTCGATGGCGGTCGCCGTGGTGTTGTCCAGAACGATCCGGTCCGTCCCGTAGACGATGTGGGTCGCCGCCCCGATCTGCGAAATCGCGAGATCGCCGAAGCGCAGATCGGTCGCGATCAGATCGATCAGATCCGTGCCGATCTCGAAATCGCTGATCCGGTCGATTCCGGCGCCCGGGGCGAAGACGAACAGGTCGGCATCCGCCCCGCCGATCAGGAAGTCGTTCCCGGTGCCCCCGACAATCGTGTCGGTGCCGGCGCGGCCGTCGATCCGGTCGTTGGCACCCATCCCGTTCAGCACGTTGGCGTCGGCATTGCCGAAGAGCTGGTTGATCAGGGCATTGCCGGTGATATCGATATCACCCGCTCCGGTGGCGACCCCGATCTCGATGTTCGGCGCGAGCGTCAGATCGACCGAAGTGTTGACCCGGTCGGTGCCCTCACCCGCCAGTTCGACGATTGTCGTGTCCGGATCGAAGGCGAAATAGAGATCGTCGCCCTCGCCGCCGGTCAGCGTGACCCGTCCCTCGAAGGCGCGCAGCACGTCGTTACCGCCGAGCCCCTGAATGTCGAGCGGACCGAGCGGCAGGCTGAGATTGTCGTCGCCGGGCGTACCCGTGATGATCGGCACCGGCAGGCCCGTGCCGTCGATAAGATCGCTGGCCGACAGATTTGTTGCGGTGATCCCATCGAGGATCAGCAATCCGCCGGTGTGCGTGATGTGCGTTGCCCCGCCGACCTGGCTGATCTGCAGATCGTCAAAACCCATCCCGAGCGGGCGCAGGTCGATCAGGTCCTCGCCGATGACGAAGTCGAGAATCCGGTCCGTTCCGGCGTTGATACCGATAACAAAGACGTCGTCGCCCGAACCGCCCTCGAGGATGTCATTGCCGCCAGCGCCGTTCAGCGTGTCGTTCCCGGCATTGCCGTCGAGCCTGTCATTCGCACCCTGACCGTTCAGGGTGTTGTTGCCCGCGTTGCCCTGAATCCACGATCCGCTCTCAGCCGCCGTCATCGACAGGTCCTGCATGCCGGTCAGGTTTCCGGCCTCGACATTGTCGCCGAGCGTGAGCGACACCGAGGACAGCACCCGGTCATACCCCTCGCCCGGGTCCTCGATGATCACGTCCGTTGCGTTCAACACCACGAAGATATCGTCGCCTGCACCGCCATCCAGCGTGTTCTGCCCGCCGAGGCCGACGAGGCGGTCGTTCCCGTCCTCGCCGCTGATCGTGTCGTTCTGCGAGCCGCCCGTAATCGTATTGGACACGCCGTCGCCCGTCAGGGTGTTCGAAAAACCGCTGGCGCCGAGCAGGTTCTCGACGCTGTCGTACTGGTCACCTGCGGCATCGCCCGAATTGCTAGACGGGTCGCTGAGATCGGCGGAGAGCGGGCCGCCCGACGCGCCGTAATCGGCGGTGTCGTTGCCGGAGCCGCCGAACAGGCCGTCTGCGCCCGGTCCCCCGGCGAGCGCGTCATCGTCGCCGCCGCCATAGAGAAGGTCGTCACCCGGTCCGCCCGAGAGCAGATCGTTGCCGTCTTCGCCGCTCAGCGTGTCATTGCCCGCTTCCCCGGCCAGGGCATCACCGCCGGTTCCGCCGCCCACGGAGTCGTTGCCCGCTCCGGCGAGCACGAGGTCGGCGCCACCGCCCGCAGCGATCGTCTCTCCGGCGCCGGTGCCGGTCAGGACATCCGCTGAGTTGCTGCCCAGGACACCGATGTTCAGTTCGACCGCGCCCAAGTCGACCGTGTTCGCGCCATTGTTGGCGGCCCCCTGTACGTCGTTCAGCCGCGCATTGCCGTCCGCGTCGAACGTCACTGTGTCGAGCGTGTCGCCGTCGCCGTTCACGTCGAAACCGGAGGTGGCCTCGGCGAGCAGCGAATCGTCCCCGGCGTCGAGCGCGGGGTTCGAACCGTTCGCCAACAGGGCAATCGTCTCGACCGCGCCGCCGTTATCTGCCAGCGCGCCCGCATCGGCGCCATTCAGCAAGACCGTCGTCGCGAACACGTCGGCCGCCGCGGCGTTCGAGACATTCGCGAGTGCTCCTGCGTTATAGGCGGTCGTGTTGGCGCCGATCAGGTTCTGGCCGTTGAAGACATGCGTGCTGCCGAACGTGAACAGATCGGAACTGACGCCGTCACTGTCCGTGTTGCCGACGAAGAGCACGTTGTTGAAGGTCGTCGTCGCCGATTTCGAGCCCGTGCTGACGCCGCCCACAACCTGCGAATAGTTGCCGGAAATCGTGCTGTTGGTGAAGCTCGTGGTGTGGATGCCCAACCCGTAGAAGGCACCGCCCTGGTAGACCGCGTTGTTGCCGTAGAACGTCGTGTTCGTGAAGTTTGCGCTCGAGTCGCGGATGAATGCACCGCCGCCGGCGAAGTTGGTGCTGTTGCCGGAAACGGTCGAATTGTAGACGGTCAGGGACCCGGTGCGCGAATAGAGGCCGCCGCCATAGCTGGTGAAGCCTGCCGTGGCGTTGTTCGAGACCGTCGAGTCCGTGATCGTCGCGCTGCCGCCGTAGTTCGCAACGCCTGCGCCGCGTTCGGAACTGTTGCCGCTGATCGTTGAACTCTCGATTGTCAGCGTCCCTTCGCTGAAGATCCCGCCGCCAATGCTCGTGCCGGTCGCGGTGTTTCCGGACACGACGGAATTCGTCAGGGTCAGACCGGCGCCCGAGAGAACAATGATGCCGCCACCGCTCGCACCGACAGATCCGCCGGTGATCGTAAGCCCGTCGATGGCTGCACCGCCGGTGTTCACCTCAAAAACGCGGCTGGCGCCTTGAGCATCGATGGTTACGTCCGAGACCCCGTCGTCATCGAGGTCGCCATCGATGGTCAGCGCCGCGGACAGGATGAGCTGGGATCCGCCGAGATCGATCTGCCCGCCGTTCTCGAAGGCCTCGCCCGCGCCATCGGCGAAGGTGATCGTGCCCGATAGCGTGCCGTCGTTGACGAAGCCGATGGCCTCGCGCAGCGAGGTCTCGCCGTCGAACTCATCGACGACATCGCTCACCGTCGTGACCGTCAGGCCGGGGGCTTCCGGCGCAGGGCCGGTCTGGAAGATCGACGCATGAATATCGTCGCCGAAAAAGTTGGGCGTGTCCGGGATGTCGGTGCCGTCGACGAAGACGGCAATGACCTCGCCGTTTGCCGTCTCGGACAGTTTCATCGGTCCCTGGTCGGGCGAGGCGCTGGGGTTCTGGTTGATCGTCACGACGGCCCCGTTCAGCGTACCGTCATTGTTGAACGCCTGCATCAGCAAGCTGCGGTCCGTCGCGATGTCGGGCGTCGGATGAATGTCCTCGACCCAGGCGATGACAAATCCTCCGCCGGACAGGCCCAGGGTTTCGAACTGTGTAGTGGCCTCAGAGAACGTCAGGTTCTCGGCGTCGATCTTCACCTGATTGCGCAGAGTGCCGTCTGCATCGTGCGCGGACACGGTGATGAAGTGTTTCACGGCGGTGGCGTTGTCGGTCTCGTTCTCGAAATAGGCCAACGCGAAGCCGCCATCGCTGAGGGCTGAGACAAGAGGGCGCTCGATGTCCTCGGGCGCGCTCGCGGTCAGGACGCTCACAGGGCCGGTGGCACCGGCGAACCCGGCGGGCGGTCCCTGCAACGTCGCATCGCTGAAGACGAGCACGACGTTGCGGGCAGGGCCTGCGTGCGCTGTCAGGACGTTGCCGTTGGTCAATTGCGTCTGGCCGACGACGAACAGCCCGGCATTGACCAGTTCGAATTCACTCGTCGTGACCGTGCCGGTGTTCGAGAGGATCTGCGCCGAGTGGAATAGTCGGTCGGGGAGAAGGTCCTCACGATCATCATAGGTGATCGCAAATCCGCCGGACAGGGCGGTCATGATGAAGCCGAGATTGTCGTCCGAGCCGCCGGGCACGCTGACATCGTTCGTCAAGCGGATCTCACCGCCGGAGGTGTCGACACCGGTGGAGTCGAATGTGCGAACATAGATCTCGCCATTGCCAGGCGTATTGTCGACCCAGCCAATGGCGAAGCCCCCATTGTCCAGCGCGATGGCCTGGGGCGAGAACTGCGCTTGACCGGCGACGACGTTCACCTGAAAGACCGAACCTGAGGCGGTTCCATCGGCATTGTAGATGCGTGCGAAGATGCCACCAAAGGCGTCCTCGGTGAAACCGGATCCGGGGGGCGCACCGAACAGGAAGCCCTCGACCCAGGTGACGACGAACTGGCCGTTGCTCAGCACCGCAACGCTCGGTGCCGTTCCGGATACGCCGCTTCCCGCAGAGCCCAGCAGAATCTCGGATCCAACGCGCGTCAGAGTCATGGCTATCTCCCCTCAGTCCCTTCCTGAGCGCGACTTAGCCAAGCTCCGCACGCGCCAGTTTTATCTCTGGCGAGAGAGATTTTGTTCGCAGTCTATCGGAATTTCCCCGCTCGTAACCCAAGGGCGGAAGTCTCCCCGGGTTCTTCTACTGCCGTTAAATCCGCCCCTCGCACATCGTTTGCTGCCGCGTCCGCCGCATCGAACCCCATCACCCCAATGTGTGTCGACGCCAGCAGCGCGGCATTGCGCAGGCCAAGGAAATGCGCGAATTCTGACGGTCAGATGGCGAGAAAGCAGCGATCTCGCGTCGAACTGCGGTGTTGCTGCAAGCTGGACTTGAACGGGAGAAAACGATGCAATTCAGGGGTGTGGCCGCGATCATTGTGGCGCTGTGTCTGGGAATCAGTTCGGCCGTCGCCGCCGACAAGCGCGAGGGGTACTATTACCCGCCCGTCGTCAGCGAAGAGGTTTTCGTCCGCTCCATCGCGTCGCCGCCGCCGGCGGACCGTTCGGTGCGCACAAACTTCATCAACGAGATCACCAAGGCGCAGCTCGCCGCACCTGCCAACCCGAGGTTCGCGATCTTCGCCAAAGGCGGACGCGCGCAGCACATGCTGATCGTCGCTCTGGATGACGAGATTTTCCGGACGCTCTTCCGCGCGCGGGCGCAGATGGCGCAACTCACAGCGAACGCGCGCGGGACCGAGTTCTTTCGAGCCAACGAGTTGCAGTTCGTTGCGACCTGGTTCGATCTCGCGAAGATGCTGGGGTTCGAGGACATCGTGATCTCGGACGGGGACACCTGGTCTCACCGCATCCTGCTGCAATGATCCGGGGATCGTGCCGTTGGATGCTGGAGGCGACGCCCGGAAGCGAGCCGCCAGACATAAAGCCTAAGCGCCGGGGTCTCGAACGTTGTTCACAGGGGGTCTTGGAAGATGGAGAAGAGGATTCCGCTCCGCGGGTGTGCCGCTCGCTCAGGCACCGTGAATTGGTTCAATGGCCCGCGGACCTGGAGTTGCTGCTCAACACCGCTTTTGAAAAACTGCCTATTTGATGAATCAGCATGAGTCACTTTGGTGGCCGGACGGGCGACTTGCTTTAATCTCTTTTCCTCTCGCACCAAATGCAGAACCCAAAACCTGATGCAGCAAGTAAACACATGGCGATTGCGAATTCTTCACCGAGTATACCGAAAATAATTTCATTGTTCGTAGTGTACGCTAATACTACGAGGAAATTCATTGATACGGAAGCTGAGTAAGCCTTTTTTACAGTCTCAGGTTGTAGTGCTCGATCGGTTATTAAAAAAGGAAATACAGCTAAAAATTTAAATATTTGACTTTCGCTTGCAAAGTAAAGCAAAAAATAAAAATGAGTAGATTGCGCTCACAAAAATAAAATGAAAATTGAGAATGCGATCAAATTTTTTATGCAGTATTTCTATGATGAATTCTCCGAATGTCCTCACTATAAAAGATTTTCTGCGCGAATCTGTGGTGAAAGCCACAAAGCTCTGCGAGCGGCGATCTAAGTTCGATTCTTGAAATAATTGTGCGTTGGGCGGTATGGGCGCTACCCTGGATCTTCTTTTCAATCTGATGGATCAGCGTGCGTCCCAGCCAGGGGCCAAGCCTCTTGTGGAGCGGCGGCTCGGTTTGCCGATCTGAAAGACTGCCTAAGTCGTGGAGGCGACGCCCGGAATTGAACCGGGGTACACGGATTTGCAGTTCCCGGATATGCACTGACGTTCCAGAGAAAAATCGGAAAACCACCAAGCAGGTGGCGTAAATTCCAAAGTAAAAGCCGATCGATGTGCAGAACAAAGAAGCGCTCGCGTAGGACGGACCCAACGTCGTTTACTGTAGCCGTATCGTTCTCTGCTTTGGCGTCATACATCTCGGCGAACCCTACCGTCGCTAGAGCCAGCATGCCGTCGGCGAAGTTGATTGGTTCGTACAGGATCCTCGTGGTCAAAGGCGGCCTCGGGGAATGCGTGCTCTGCAGCCGTCCGCATTGGCGCGCAGCGCGGATGGTGTCCAGCCGTGCAGGCGCCTAGTAGCCGGTCATCTCCAGGTAGCCAATGACATCATGGGATCCTTTCCCGCTGACAGGACCCTCCCAGTAGCCGATTTGCGTGCCGTTCCAGGCCCGCGCGTTCAGGGGATCCACTGACACATCGACCCCGCGCGAGCGGACGGCGACACGCCAACTGGTCGGCACGCGCCGGTCAGGCAGGTCGGTTTCGCGCAGTATCTCAAGCTCAATGTCTTCGCCATTGATCGGCATGCTCTCTGTGCCATCGATCCAGTTGCCCGAGAGGTAGTGCTGCCCGTCCTCCTGGCGCAGGCGGAACAGCATCAGCTTGGTCGTCTCGTCCAGATGCAGCGAGAACCAATCCCAGCCGGACTGGTCCTCCGCCAGAGGCTGGCTGCTCCACTCCCGGTCCATCCATGCCCGCCCAGAGACGGCGATGGCCTGACCTTCGATCTCGATGGTGCCCCGCGCGCGGAAGTAGGGTTGGCTGTAGTAATGGGACGCCTGGCCACGATCCGACTTCACGCTGTACCCGGCCTCGCCCTGCAGGACCGGCGGCGCGTCGGTGGTCAGCACCAGATCGTAGCCGAAGTCCGTTTCCTGGGCCCGAAGGCGCAGTTGCCCGAAGCCAAGGGCTGTCCGTGCGCCGGGCCCCACTGCTTCGAGACGCCAGTCGTCGACCCAGGCCGCGAAGGGCGCCGAACTCGCACCCGCCTGACCAACGCCCCCGCGGGCGAGGCGCTCGGCGTAGAGGTGCCTGTCGGCGCTGGTCACCGCGATATGGCCCAGCCAGAATTGCTGGTTGGCCCAGCCCGTGCGCTCGGGCGGCGGAGCGCCAGCCTGGCGGAAGAGCGTGTACTGCACGCCGTAGGTCTGACCGTCCGAGCCTTCGAGGTTGGCCGTCAAATACCACCACTCGATCCGGTAGCCGGGATGGGGGCCGTGGTCGTCGGGGAAGCTGAGCACTCGGTCGGGGGTGACCCGGTGGTAGCCCTCGGCCTCGGTCCCTAGGCCTGCGAAACCCTGCGCCCAGGCGAGCGCCGGGGCAATTATCAGCCAGATTGCGAGAGCACTAGCGCGCATTGGCGAAGACCTTGAGTAACTGGGCCGGGGCGATCCGCGACAAGCGCCAACTGGGCAGGACGGCGGCTGCCGCGGCGACCGCGATGCTGAGCAGCCCGAGGGTCAGCCACTGGTCGGGATAGGGGATCAGCGGCAGGCGCCAGCCAAACGCTTTGACATTCACGCCCGCGACCAGAAGCCAGGCGAGCAGGAGACCCACGGGCACGGCGACCACAGCCGTCAGCGCGGCCATGATCAGCGTCTTGCCAAGTTCCAGTGCGGCGAGGCGTCGTCGCGGGATGCCCACGGCCCAGACCGGGGCCAGTTGCTTCAGCCGCTGATCGAACAGCGTCAGCAGAGCCGTGAAGAGTGCGACGCTCGCCACCAGCAAGGTCAGCGTGTTCAGGGCCGCCGTGACCGAGAAGGTCTTCTCGAAGATCTGTCGGGACAGGCGCTTCAGTGCGGCCTGATCGATTACGTTGTCGGGCGGCACCTCGAACGCCTCGGTCAGGCGCGTCACGAGCGGTCCGATCTGTTCGAGGCTCAGCCTGAGACCCGTTCCCATGCGCCGCGCGTTCGGGAAGTCCTGCTCGAGCCTGGCGAGCGAGAGCATGACCTGTCCTCTGGGGTTGCCGTAGTCGGCGTAGATCCCGACGATGCCCAGGGGACCCATACCGAGATCAACCGTGTCACCGAGCCCGAGCTTCATCCGGTTGGCAAGCTGCTCGCTGATCATCGCAGCCTCTGCCGAGAAGACGTGATCCCAAGCGTCAGGGGCGACCTGCAACAGAGGCCAGCCGGCGCGATAGGTCGGCGCATCCACAACGCTCCGCACCTCGATCGGTTGACTTGCCAGGACAGTGTCCGCCAGCCGCCCTGGAAGAACCGCGCGAACTTCGGGCTGGCGGGCCGCCCAGGCGTCGATAGCCTGCGCCTGCGCCTCGTCCACGCCCCGCACATAGACCTCGGCGGCCAGGCGTCGGTCAAGCCAGTCGAGAAACGTCTCGCGGAATCCGCCGACCATGGTGCCGACGCCGATATTGGCGGCGAGTGCGAGCAGCAGGGCGACGAGAGCCAGGGACAACCCCGGCAGCTGCAGGCGCATATCGGCGATGATCCACTCGGCTGTCGCTGACCGGGCCAGATACGTCAAACCCGACAGGAGCGCCCCGATGACCGTCGGCAGCAGCATTGCCGCGCCGAGAAGGGCGCAGGCGATGGTGCCAAAGCCCGCCTCCAGACTGTCACCGAAAGTGTGGAGCAAAATCCCGAAGACGCCGCAGGCCGCTGCCACCATAAGGCTGCGCCGGGCCTGCCGCGCTTGCGCCTCGCGCCAGGCATCGGGTCGGCCCGCCGCCAACGGTGGCAGGGTGTAGACTGTCCAAAGCGCCGTGCCCGCGGCCACCAGCGCTCCACCCAACGACATGCCCAGGCCGCCCAAGGCCCATGCGGGATCGAACCTCAGTGTGCCGGAGATCGAGACGCCGTAGAGGCCGCGCAGGCTGCCTGCCACATCCGGCAACAGCGTCGCAGCAATCCCGTATCCAAGCGCCAGTCCGGCACCGCCAGCAATCACCGCCAAGGCGACGATCTCGATCAGGACGACGATCGTGAGGCGCCGGGCGGAGATCCCACAGGCGCGCAGCGTCCGGAACGTGGCGAGGCGTTGCTCCAGTGCCAGACCCACACAGGACCGCACGATCAGCAGGCCGACAAGAAACGCGAGAAAACCGAAAGCCGTGAGATTGAGGTGGAAGCTGTCGGTGAGCCCCGCTGTCACGTCGCGCGCATCGGCCAAGCTGCGCTTCAACCCAAAGCGTTCGAGAGCCGTTCCCGGCACATCGGCGCCCGGCGCCAGCAGCAAACGACTGATCTGTTCCTTCAGGCCAAGCAGCTCTTGTGCGATGCCGATGTCCATCACCAGCAAGTCTTCGGGCAGTGAGGCGTCTGCGAGCCGAGGCGGCAGCGTGTTGTTGCCAATCAGCCGCGCGATTGTCTCGGGTGCGGCCAGGGCCTGCCAGGGCGGGCGCAGGAACTCCGGGACACCGTCAGCACCGCCCCCTGCGTCCAGCCCTTCGGGCGCCGCAGCAGAGGGCAAGCTGATCGGTTCGATTCCGAGAATCCGCACCCGCCGCCCGTCGACGATCAACGCGCCCTCGACAACGGGAGACACCAGATGCCCCGCCCGGCGCAACTCGACGAAGACCGGCTGGGGCACTGTCGTTCCGCGCAGGGGTCGCAGGACTTCGATCTCTGGCCCGCCCAGCAGATCCGTCGCCTTGGCGTAGCTGGCACGCGCTTCGGTGTTGATCGCCTGCACCCCGGACCAGAGCGCCGTGGCCAGTGCCAAGCCGACCAGCAGTGCAGCCAACTGCACCGGATTGCGCCGCCAATGGCTGGTCAGCGTCATGAGCGTCCAAAGGGTCCGGCTCATGCCAATTGCCCCTCGGCCAGCCTGGCTTTGCGTTGCAGCATGTCCGCGAGGCGAAGATTGTGGGTGACCATGACCAAGGCGCAATTCGATTGTCGCACGAGGTCGAGGAAGATCTCCATAACCCTGTCCCCGGTCTCGGCGTCCAGATTGCCAGTGGGTTCGTCCGCCAAAACCAGATCGGGGCGCAGCGCGAGCGCCCGCGCAATGGCCACACGTTGTTGTTGACCGCCCGAGAGTTGCTCGGGATAGCGGTTCTGCAGAGGCTCCAGGCCCAATGCCGCGCTCAGGTGCCCGATCCAATCGCGGTCAAGTCGCCCGGACAGCCGCGCCTGCAGCCACGTGTTCTGCGCGACGGTCAGGCTGGAGACCAGATTGAACTGCTGAAACACGATCCCGATGTGATCGCGCCGGACGGCGGCCGACTTGCGGTCGCCCAAGGCGCTGATGTCCAAGCCGTCGATGAGGATCTCGCCGCTCTCGATAGCCTCCAGACCCCCGATCGCATGGAGCAGCGTGCTTTTCCCGGACCCGGACTCGCCCGTCAGCGCCAACGTCTCACCGGCGCCGACACCCAACGAGATGCCGCGCAGCACCTCCAGCGGTCCCTCCGGTGTCCTGTAGGTTTTCCAGACATTCTTGATCGTCAGCACGCGCGCTCTCCCGTCCGGTTCGGGAAATAGCGCAATGCCCTGAGATATTCACGCACGGCGAGCCTTTGCCGCGGAGCAGCGGGACGTCCCGCGTCCGCAAACGAGCGCGTTCTGTCGTGCCCCAGGCCGAGTGGTCGAGGTCGAGGCCGCTTTGTCGCGGAGCACCGTCCGGCTTGCAGCACAGGCATGTGCCGCAAGACGACGCCCTGCAAAACGGGATTTACGATCTTGGCGCGGAGCTTGGCGAACTCCCTTCGATCAGAATAGCATGACACGCCCGACAACGAAGGTCTGACGGTGGTTCATGTTCTCGCCCTTTCCAGCTGGGTCGCCCAAGGCCATGTGGGCCTCAGTGCCATAGCGCCCGTGCTCCAGATCCTAGGCCATACCGTTACGCAACTGCCCACCGTGCAGCTATCCAATCACCCGGGGTTCGGGGATTGCGCTGGCATGACGACCGGCCCCGACACGCTCCGCGCAATGATCACGGCACTGGACGAGAACGGATTCCTCGGCGCAATCGACACGATCCTGACGGGCTATCTTCCCAGCGGCGCGCATGTTGACGTTGCCGTTGAACTGATAGACCGGTTTGACAGCCCAAAGCGAAGTGTAGTTGTGGACCCTGTGCTCGGCGACACGCCCAAAGGCATCTACATCTCGGAGGAGGCAGCGGAGGCATTGCGCGACCGCCTGGTGCCGCGAGCGGATATCCTGACGCCGAATGCTTTTGAACTTTCCTGGCTCACAAATCAGCCCACCCTGACGGTTCCTACTGCTGTCGCTGCCGCACACGATCTCGGAGCACGCGCATCGGGCGCGCGGGTTCTTGTAACCTCTGCTCCCTTCGACGACGCTCAGACTGGCATACTCTCCGTAACCCCCTCAGAAACCGAGGCCTTCCAGAGCCCCCGCGCACCCGAAGGTCGGACCGTACCCCATGGTGTGGGAGATGTATTCTCCGCCTTGATTGCCGCGGGACTATCGACGGGCGGCGCGCTCGGCTGCCTGCAGACACTCATCGAACACAGCCTCGATGCACCGCATCTGCGCATTGCAGAGACCGCGGACCGCTGGACCACCGCCAGCCCGATTGACGCGATCCCCTTGACCGGCATCGGCGAAAGGCGTTGATCTGAGCCATGGCCTTCGACTTCATCCTGATGCTGACGGAAAACGACCGGACGATCCCGGATGCGCGCGCCCGGCTCGATCAGGCGCTCGAAGGCGGCGTCCGCCACATTGGCTTCAAGGACGTCGGCCTGCCGCTCACCGATCTGCGTGCTCTGGCCGACGCTATTCGCGACGCGGGCGGGCGTTCGTATCTCGAGGTGGTCAGCCTCGATGCGGAAAGCGAGATGGCGTCTGCCCGCGCTGCGGTCGATCTGGACGTCGATGTGCTCTTGGGGGGGACCCGCGCGACCGACGTCACGGGCATCACCCGCCACCATCCGGTCCGCTACTATCCGTTTCCCGGTCGGATTACCGGACATCCGAGCGTTCTTGAAGGGCCTGAGAGCGACATCGTCGCGTCGGCGCAGACTTTGGCGGCGCTCGAACATGTCCACGGACTGGATCTGCTCGCCTACAGGTTCGCAGGTGACGTGCCCGAGCTCATGGCCGCGGTCAGTGCCGCCGTGGCCAAACCAGTGATCGTTGCAGGGAGCATCGACAGTGCCGCGCGGGTGGAAGCCGCGGCGGCAGCGGGCGCACAGGGGTTCACGGTTGGCACGGCTGCGCTCGCCGGTGCGTTTCCGGCCGAGACCGAGGGTTTCACGGGCCAGGTGCGGGCCATCCTCGCGATCACTGCGCGCGCACAGGCCATCTCCACGGCGCCCCGGCGGATCGCGCTCGTGGCCCATGACACCCGGAAGTCCCATCTCAGCGCGTGGGTGGCGCGACATGCCGCGCGTCTCAAGAGCCACAGAGTAATCTGCACCGGTGGTACCGGGCGGGCGCTGTCCCAGACGGCGCCGGATCTGCCCATCCAGCGTCTGCAACGCGGTGGTCGCGGAGGGGATCAGCAACTTGCCGCCATGATCGCGACCGGTGGCCTCGATGCGGTGATCTTCTTCGCCGATCCGACAGTGCCGCATTCGGGAGATGTCGACCTGCAGGCGCTCACCCGGCTGACGGTGATCCACGACATACCACTGGCTTTGGGGCCGTCGGCAGCGGATGCCCTGGTCGCCGGACTGCTTGGCCATCAGTTTCCGTGATGAGCGGCAATGGCGCTGCAGCATGGGTGTCATGACACGGTGTTCGAGCGAGCGACTTTCGGTCCATCCGTTCACGCACCGATAGCTTCAGGCATTGATGGGTGGGCGTTTCACAGGATCGCGTCTGAATGTTCCCCGATCGCCACGAGTGAACCTTACGAGGCAGGGCGCCGTTCGCAGGCTTGCCTCGGCCGAAGACCGTCAGGAGCAAGCGCAAACGCGTGCAACCAAGATGGTTAGATCTGCCGTAAACGTCGCGCAGCCATCGGTCCAGGACGTCCGCGGCAGCACGCATTAGACGGAGAATGCATAGCGTTTCCGGGGCGGTGAAGCCGTCATCCGGGCGACAGACATCAAGATCCGCAGGAACGCAAAACCTCAAGTGGCCGGACGCCCGAAAAACGATGCTTTGGCATTCCCGGAACAGCTCGCTGCCTCACAAGGACTATAGCGTTCGACCGGCGCAGCTGGTACCGCGCCGGCTGGAAGGCTTCAGAGATTGCCCTGACGCATCTCCTCGGCGATGTACCCCGCCTGGCGGATCGCCAGAGCGACGATCGTGAGCGTCGGGTTGGCTGCCGCTCCTGTCGTCATCACAGAGCCATCCGAGACGAAGAGGTTCGGCACCTCGTGGGCCTGGCCCCAGCGATTGACGACGCCGTCCTCGGGATTTTCGCTCATCCGGCAGGTGCCGAGATTGTGCGTCGAGGGGTAGGGCGGCGTGCGGTGCGTGCCAATCGCGCCCACGGATTTGTAGAGCGCCTCGGCCTTCTCATAGGCATACTCCCGCATCGCGATGTCGTTCGGGTGATCGTCGAAATGCACGTTCGGCGCGGGCAGCCCCCACTGGTCCTTCGCGCTGTCTGACAGGGTCACCCGGTTCGTCGCCTGGGGCATGTCCTCACCGACGATCCACATGCCTGCCATGTTCTCGTAGTGGTCCATCATGTTGGCGAAGTCGGGTCCCCACATGCCGGGCTCGATGAAGGCTGCGAGGAAGGCCGGGCCGAGCGCCAGCGTCTCCATGTAGTAGCCGCCGACGAACCCGCGCGAGGGATCATTGCCGACCTCGTCCTTGATGATGCCGGCCATGGTCTCGCCGCGATACATCCGCACCGGCTTGTCGAACCAGGCATACATCGAGCCTGTCAGGTGGCGCATGTAGTTCCGCCCGACCTGATCCGAGCCGTTGGCCAGTCCGCCCGGGTGGGCGTTCGAGTCCGACATGAGCAGCAGGCGCGGCGTCTCGATCGAGTTGCCGGCCACGCATACCGCGCGGGCCGACTGGCGATGGAGCGCTCCGTCCTTGTCGACATAGAGCACCGCGTCGACCTTGCCGTCATCGCCATGGGTGATGCGGACCGCCTGACACTGCGCACGCAGGTCCAGAAGCCCCGTCTCCATGGCGCGCGGGATTTCGCGCACCGCCGTGCTCCATTTCGACGTGTTCTTGTCGCCCTGGAAGTTGAAGCCGTCCTGGATCGAACCGGGACGCCCGTCATAGGGCTCGGCATTGGTGCCATAGGGCCCCGTGGCGTAGCGCTTGTAGCCGACCCGTTCGGCGCCATTGGCGAAGACCTTGTAGTTGTTGTTCGCCGGAAGCGGCGCGCGCCCGTTGGTGTGGGTCGAGCCGATGGCGTCCTCGGCCGCTGTATAGAAGGGTTCCATCTCGGCCAGATCGAGCGGCCAGTCCATGAGCGTTGCGCCTTCGATGTTGCCATAGGTGCTGGCAGCCTTGAACTCGTAGTCCAGGAACCGCGGCGTGGCGCCTGCCCAGTGGGTCGTCGTTCCGCCCACCGCCTTGACCAGCCAGCAGGGCAGGCCCGAGAAATCCTTGGCCACGCGCCACGATCCGCTGGTGGTGCGGGCATCGAGCCACGCCATTTGCCCGAACGAGGCCCATTCGTCGTTCTTGTAGTCTGCGGGCTTCAGGAACGGGCCTGCCTCCAGCAAAACGCAGGGGACGCCAGCCTTGGTCAACTCAAAGGCCATGGTGCCGCCACCGGCGCCGGAGCCGATGATGACGACGGTCGCTTCATCGTTTGAAATCGCCATGATTGCCTCCCTCAGAGCTCGGTGATGCGCGGCTCTGGGAGCCAATCGAGATCGTTGAAACCGCGGTCGATGTAACCGCCCTTGTCGTAACTGGCGCCCTCGTAACCGAGCGTCTCCCAGACTTCCGGGTCGTTATAGAGCGTGACGACGACCTTACCCCGGACGAAGCCGAAGAACGGCCCGGTCTCGATCGACTTGAGATGGGCGAGCGCTGCGGCGTCATCCATGTCGGCGAACCCTGCTGCCGCGAGAGCGGCCATGCCGTCGGCGAACATCAACGCCTGGCTGATCGACGCGTTGGCGTCGGCGGTGATCGCATCACAGGTCCGCTGATACGGTGCGTCGGCGAACTGCTTGTGCGGGTACATCACGCGGACCATGCGCAGCAGTAGCGCCCGGTCGACCTCGTTAGAGCCGACGGTGATGGACGCCCTCGCCGTGGTGCCGAAGGCGACCGTGCTGATGACGGCGACCGATGCCGATCCCAGCAACAACGATCTTCGATCAAGTCTCATTTGGTTTCCCTCCCAGTTTGTTTTCACGCTTTTGCGGGCTTCAGCCCGAGAGACGCTCACTCACATCCGATGCGAAATCCTCGTAGCGTCGGATTGCCGTGACCTTGATGTCCACGTGCTGGCCCATCTCCTTCATGATCGGCAGATCGAAGCTGATCTGGTCGAGCATGTCGCCGCTCTCGACCTCGACCACCGCAAAGACCTTGCGCATGCCGACGGCCTTCCAGAGGTCCGTGACCACGCCCGCGTCCTTGGCGCCGAGGGCGGCCTTGGCTTCCTCGGCCCAGATCCGGAACAGATCCTGTTGCGACATGGCCGCGCCGTAGCCGACCGTGAACTCAAGATGGAAAAGCATCGGGGTCTCCCTGATGTGTTTACTGGTAACGGCCGTGGCGCTGCAGCACCTCGATCTCGTACCCGTCCGGGTCCTGGATGAAGAAGAAGCGCGCGATCACCTCTCCGCCTGGAGCAAAATCCACAAGCTTGCGCGGGGCGAGGCCTGCTTCGGTGAGCCGGGCATGCTCGGCGTCCAGATCGTCGACGCAGAAGGCCACGTGGCCGTAGCCATTTCCCAGATCGTAGGCGTCGGCCTGGCCTTTGTTGATCGTGAGTTCGACTTCGAAATCGGCTTCCGGATTGCGCAGATAGACCAACGTGAAGTTCTCGAAATCCAGCCGGTCGGCCACCTTGAGGCCGAAGGCGGCGTCGTAGAAAGCGACCGAGCGCGCCTCATCGAGCACCCGGATCATCATGTGTATCGCCTTGGCCAAATCTGCCTCCCCCTGGATCAGCTGATGGTCCAGTATGGGAGAGGCGGCACGGCCTCAGGTGGTATTCCTATACTACGCCGCTACTCTGCCGCGATCGGTTGTGCGGGCAGGAGACCAGCCTCGCGCTTCAGGTGTTGAAGACAGGCGCATCTGAGAAGAGAGGTGAAATTGCGCACTTCCCCGCGCAGCTCCAGAACCTCGGCGTGCAGCTTCGAGAGGAAGCCCGGCGTGGTAAATCCCTCCGCCTCGGCGATGGCGTCGAGCATGCTCCAGTAGGCGGTTTCCAAGCGCACCGATGTGGACTGGCCGTTCAGTCGCAGCGACCGCCTCTCACTCTCGTAGCTGGCGGGGTCCTGACCCGCGAAAATCTGGCACATTCGTTTCCTCCCGGTTCTTGATCGTCCGACTATCCCGCCCGATCAGGCTCATGACAAGGGACGGAAACGCGGGGCGTCACATAGGCATCAAGCCATTCCGAAGAAGAGATCGAAACTGAAGGCCAGGGGTGACCGACATTCAAAGGAAACGGTCAGGACAAGGGTTTTGCGACTGGGCCAATTACCGCAATTTGATTGGAGAGGCTTTCGATCCCGTCATTTTCTGTCAAACGTGAAAACGCCGTCCCAGAGTTCGCCGGGTGGGTCCGACCGGTAGCTTTCCACGCGGGACAGGTAGAGTTCTGCTGTCGGAGCCGGATCGAACAACCCGACGACGTCAATTTCCAAGCAGCGTTTGAAATAGCCCTCCGCTTCGTCCCAGTTTTGACGCGAATAGGCATCTCGCCCTGCGCCCAAATTGTAGTCTAATTCAAAGAACTCCTCGGTTTTTCCCAGATCGGCGTCGCCTACGACCGCCCAAACGCGCTCAATCTGATGCCGTCCTTTCACAGCGACGACGTCAATTTCGATGCAAGTGAACATGTCGGCTGCCTCGGCGGTCGTTTCCCCGACCATAATCGGGACTTTGTAATTTCGCGTCAGGCCTTCAATACGCGCTGCCAAATTCACCGGGTCACCGACGCACGAATAGGACAACCTGCGCGTGGAGCCTATGTTCCCGACCGAACAATAACCGGTATTTATCCCGACGCAGATCTCTATGCTTGGATACCCGAGAGCCTTGTATTCGAGATTGACCAGCTCCACTGCCTCGAGACATTCGACAGCCGTTTTTATTGCCAGATTTTCTTTGTCGGGTGTCTCGCGAGGGGCATTCCAGAAGGCCATGATCGAGTCGCCGATGTATTTGTCGACTGTGCCTTGATTGCGCAACACGGCCTCCGTCAGCGGATCGAGGAGCTTGTTGAGAAACTCGACGGTTTCTTCCGGTTCCATGGTTTCCGTGTGGGTGGAGAAATCGACGACGTCGAGAAAGAGAACCGACAATTCGCGCCGGTCACCGCCCGGCGTCAGCTGTTTTTCCGGATCACTGATGATATCCCGGATCACTTCCGGAGCGACGAAATGCTCGAACTGCCTTGTGATCTCTCTCTTCGATCTTTCAGCATCGAAGAAACTGAAGGCCGTCCCGACCAAATGCGTGGAGCCCAAGGCAAGGGCAGGAGCGACCGGGCTGATCAGCGTATCGAGCTCACGAAACGAATACCAACTGCCATAGAACATGGCGCCGATTGACGCGAGCGCAAAAACAAGCGCGGTCGCCTGACTCTGTCTCGCCTGCAGAATGCATGAAATTATGCATATGATGACGAGAACGATGAACTCCGTGTCCCATGCCCAGTCCGGACGTGTCAGAAAGTCTTGTTCGACAATCTGTTCGATGATTTCAGCATGCACTTCGACACCGGCGACGACATTGTCGATTGGTGTTCCGACGAGGTCGCGCAAGCCGGCCGCGCTGGTTCCAATAAGGACAATCCTTCCAATAAACTCGTTCGCCACAACGGGTGAGAGCTGGGTCCCGGCGAGCACTTCGGTTGCAGACACAAAGCGTTCGGGTTGATGTCCGGAGAATTTCACGCGTATCGAGCCGTCGCCGTCCAGAGGCACCACGAGTGCGCCCACTCGCATGCTTGAGACCTCGGGCTCTGAGACGACGTCAAATTCCCCGCTCGCGTCCGTTGCGCGCAGAACGTAGGAACCCGCACCTTGCGCGACGCGCAAGGCTTCGACCGCCATTGCCGGAATGACTTTGCCGTCGAGGATCGAGAGCATTGGCACCCTGCGCACGACCTCGCCTTCGGCGGGCGACAGGCTGACCGAGCCTACACCCGCCGCGGAAGCCGAAATCTCCGCTATGTTGGCGACAGCGCCCTCGAACTCCGTGAGCATGCTGCGAACGTCCGATCCTTGAGACGATACGCCGGCGCGTGCGCGCAGCGTTCCGGGATTTTCGAAGCTCGTAAGGAATGCTCCCAAGACCACCGGATGGCGCGAGAACGTGTCTGCCGCGAGCTTGTCGTGATCGGGCAGGTTTTCGATCGAAAGCATTTCCAGCAGGGCGCTTGAACCCTCTGAGGAGCCGACGTCGAAGCGTTCATTGTACAGCAGCCAACTATTCCGGGCACGGGCAGGCGACGTGCGATCGGGTTCGGCGAAGGCGATATCGAAGGCGATCGCCGCGGCGCCCGCGGCACCAATCCGGTCGACCATTTCCGACAGGTAGGTACGAGGCCACGGCCACTGACCAAATTCTTTGAGAGAGGGTTCGTCGATGTTAACTATTCGGACAACGCCATCTGCATCGAACGGTCTGGGTTGCAGAACCTGGAATTGATCGAAAAGCGCTTCGTTCATGGCGTCGAAGGCCGGAACGCGGGCGGCAAATGCGAGTGCGAACAGAGCGCTGACGACGAGTGCTCCCAGCGCGGGGAAGAGCAGGAAGTATCGATAGAAGTACCCGAGACTCCGCATCGCTCCGCCACGAAAATTGATTGCGCCAGCTTTCGATCAAACACATTTCAGATCTCATCCGGAACGACAAGATCATTGGCGCAGAGCAGGTGTTATGGACCAGGTCGATCCACCTCAGATTGATTAATGCGCCTATAGGCGGGACGTATGCGTGTGTTTAATCCTTCCTTTTGCGCCTATTCGATGAAATTTAAGCTCATTTTTCGAATAGCGTTGACAACACAGCCTGAGTTCCGGACCGTACAGGGCTCCGAGGGGGAGCGTTCGGGTTGCTGTGTTGGAGATCGTTATGATCGGCGTTCGTATCTGCGCGCGGGCCTTGGCCTTAGTAGCCGTGGTCGCATGGTCTTCCGTGTCTTTCAGTCAGACAATCGGTGAAGAGACCGAAGCTGAACTTCTGGCGATACAGGAAGATCTGGGCCGTCGTCTTCTCGACGACCCGGCGAATATCGAACTGATGTTCGCTCATGCGGGCGTATCCATAAAACTCCGCGACTACGAAGCCGCCATTACCACGCTCGAGCGCCTGCTTATTTTCGAGCAGGATCTTTCCAGAGTCCGGCTGGAGCTTGCCGTCGCCTACTACAATCTCGGCTCTTACGGGGTCGCAAAGCTGTATTTCAATCAGGTTCTTGAGGATCAAGCGGTTCCCGAAAACACGCGCGAACTCGTGGCCTCCTATCTTGGCGCCATCGGCGCAAGAACGGCCGACAATCAGTTGAGCGTGGTTTTGAACGTCGGGACGACCTACTCTACCAATGCCAACCTCGGTCCGGCAGACGATACCGTGACAATCGGCGGGGTGCCGGGCTTCGTTCTGTTGGCGAATGGTAAATCGCAGGAGGACTTCGGCGCGAGAATTCTCCTTTATGGCACCCATGAGATGGACCTCGGGCGCGCCAACGACGACTCGTGGAACACCGACTTCAGCGTTTTTGCCTTACGCTATTCAGATGTCGAGCAAGGCAACACGGTCGCACTGCGCGTCAGAACCGGCCCCTGGTTGAACCTGACGGAGGAAGCGAACGGACTGAAGGTGCGCCCGTACTACGAGGGCAGCTATCTGAACAGTGCCGATGAAACCGTATATTTCGGCAACTTCGTCGGAGCAGAAGTCACGACACCTCTCAGCACGGATTGGTTTGGTTTCGGCGATTTCAGCGTCGGATATCTCGCCTATTCCAACGAACGCGAAGCGGAAGACCGGTTCGGCGTGCGCTTTCAGGCTGGCGCCGCGGCACAACTGTTTCGCGGCTTCATCGGCAGGGCTTCGCTCATTTCCGAATACTACAACGCCTCTGAAGATCGAAACTCCAGCATCGAGTTTGGTGGCCGCATCGCGGGCCAATACAATTACGATCCCGACATCGATTTCATCAACGCGCGATGGGTCCTTTCGCTCTTCGCTGACGCGCGCTACCGCTTCTACAACGAGAACGACCCATTCATCGACCCAAGCCGGACCAGGCGGGAATTCGACGCACGGGGCGGACTCAGCCACCTCTTCGCGATCGACCGCAACTTTGGTGTCCAGCTCGATGTCGAAGCTTTCTTCAGGGACGCGAATATCCAGAACTTCGACCTCGATAGTCAGTCAGTCACTCTCTCGCTTCAGTACCGCTTTTAGTTTTCGGAGGGCCATATGAAGGACTTGAAATCTCTTGTTGTGGCTACCGCCGCGATATCGAGCGCATGGCTCGCGCTGAGCCCGGCGATGGCCGAAATTGGCACCGTCGCAGCCGTGAACCAGCAGATGGACGGAACGCCGCCTCAGCGAGAAACGCGGCAACTCATCATTGGCGACGACGTGGTCGCCAATGAGAGGGTTCAGACATCCGATGTCGGCTCGGGCCAGTTGCTGTTCATCGATCAGACGTCGCTCACGGTTGCTGCAAACAGTGACATCGTTCTCGACAAGTACATCTTCGACCCGGAGAAAAAAGCTGGTGACGTCGCGCTTTCTATCGCGCGTGGTTCGGTGCGTTTCATCGGTGGGCTCATAACCAAGAAAACGACTGCAACGATCCGCACGCCTACATCAACGATCGGGATACGCGGTGGTATGGCGTTGATCGAGGTGAACGAGCGCGGAACCAAGGTCACCAACATTGCGAGTATTCAGATCGTCGTGGAAACCTTTGGCGACGCCGATGGTGACGGCATTGACGACGGTCCGTCGGCTACCGGAGGTGACAGCGGAGGCGAAGGCGAAGGTCGGCAGCCCAAAAGCCGCGTTGTCCTGACCCGCACGAGCGCAACGGCCAGTTCTGACGAGGCGGGCACCACGTTCACCGGAATTGCAAGTGATCAGGAGTTGGCGGAGGCGTATCAGTCGTTCGAGGGGAGTGGCAGCGGTGGTCTCGTCTCGGCCCCGGACTCCGATACGGTGAACGACGGTTCAGACGCCGTGGCGACGAACAACTCTCAGGAAACAGGCGGCGTCGACAACGAACCGGTCACAACGGACGGCTCGGTCAGCACTGAGGACAGCAACGAAGAACAAACCGACCCCAATGCCGAAAACCAGGATGAGAATACCGTCGGTGACTTGTTGGCGGAGGCGTTGTCAGATCCGGAAAGTCCGATCACCGATACCATCGTGGAGGTTCCCGACCTTCTTTCGACTTTCGATGCAATTCCGGACCCGGCAGACATCGCGGTGCTCACCGGCACTGCAATCTATAACGGGACCGCGCTGGGCACTTTGACCGATACCAGAGGCTTGCTGCCTCCGGTCGACGTCGCAGGAACGTCGTTGTTACAGTATGATTTTACGCAGCGGAACGGGTCGTTGCAGCTGGATATCGGGCCCGGCGTATTCACTGTGGACGTCGCTGCCGAGGCCGCAAACGCAGCGCAGTTCAGCGGCACGAACGCAATTTTTGGTGGTCCGGACTCGCTCACGGCACAAGGCGGCTTCCGTTCGACGCCATCTGACGTAGCCGCAAGCGTCGAGGGTGCGTTCAATCTCGACCTACGGACGCAATCGCAGGTGATCAACGGGACATTCAACGGAGACCGCTGATCCAAGGGTCGTTCGATTTAGGCTTGGAGTGGAGCACATCGGGAGGCCGTAGCGACAGTTCCACTCTCGTGCGTACAGACAGATGGAGTAGCGGCAGACTGCCCATCTGACAGGATGAGGAGGTTACCATGCCAGTCAGCAGCACAGGTTCGGGAAGCTATGGTGGCGGCACGATCTTCGGATCGACGGGCGGCATCGGGACCGTCAACGTCTCCGGTGGCTCCTACATCTACAACAGCATTACCGGAACCAGCGTTGCAGGTGCCGATGGTACGATAACCATCGAGAACGGCGCTGACGTCACGATGTACAGCACGCTCGGCTACAGCGTGTTCGTTGGAGTTGAAAACTACTTCGGCGGAGGTGGCGGGACCGCGACCGCAACGCTGAACGTCGACGGGGCAGGCAGCTCTCTCGTCCTTACCGGGGCGGGCGGCAACGTCTACGAGGCGACCTTCATCAGCGGTACAAACAACGGTACCGGCACGATCAACGTCACGAACGGTGGCTATCTCAGCGCTCAGGAAATCAACACCACAGGGTTCGGAGGCTCGGGCACGGGGACATTCAACATTGATGGCAGCGGGTCATTGGTGTTGGTTTCGGGCGATCGCGGAGCCTTTGGCGATGGGATGGGCGGTTTCAGCACCTTTGGTTCGCAATTCACAGCGGGCCGCGCGGCGGGATCAAACGCGACAGTCAACATTACGAACGCTGGAAGGTTGGTTCTGGAGAGCGCCTCTGCGGGCGCGCCGGCCCGCGACGGCACTCGCCTGATCATCGGTGAATTCGACGGCTCAACGGGATCTGTCACCGTCGATGGAACGGGGTCGAGCATTCAAGCCATCCAGCGCGCGAACATCGCCTTTGGGGGCCCCTCGATCGAGGTCGGGGTCGGAGGCCAGGGTACGCTGACGCTCCGGAACGGGGGAACAGCGGAGGCATTGGGTGCAAATGCCAGAGTCACTGTCGCAGGCGGTCTGTATGACGGCACTACCGGCGCGCCACTGACCACGTCACTGCAAAGCCTGCTGCGGGTGGAGACGGGTGGCACGGTTCTGATCGACTCGCAGAATTATACAGATGCCCGGCTTTCCATCGGGCTTGGACGGGATACCAATGGCCGTGTCGAGGTCGATGGGATCGGCTCGTCGGTGACCCTGAATTCCGACATCGACATCGGCAGCCCGAACGATCAAGACGGTTTGAACAGTGATTACGGCAGCGCTGAGATCGAGGTTGGACGACTCGGCTACGGCGCGCTCCAGATATCGAACGGCGCCTCTGTGTCTGCCCGAGAGATCGAGATCGGTGAGGCTGCAGCCAATATCGGTGCGCAAGGCGAGACCATCGATCTCACCTTTGGCGGTTATCTCGCAAACCCGGATGTGGCTGGCGTAGGGGTCGTTGATGTCATCAGTGGCGGCCAACTGATCCTGACGGCGACTGACAACGCAGCTTATCGAGGCGTAAACTCCGGCCAGGCGAGCGGCAGCATTGCAGTGATCAACGTCGATGGTGACGGATCTGCATTGATCTCACAGGGCGGTGCGGGGCGCATACGCATCGCGAACTACGGTCAGTCAACGCTCAACGTCACGAACGGTGGCGACGTCTACGGGTTCTTCGTCGACGTCGGCCGCAACAATGGAGGCCGCGGAACGATCAACGTTGCGGGAACCGGCTCGACCCTGACAGTATCGGATGAGTTCGGACGCTTTCCTAACGCGGATTTCAGTGATCCGGCCAATCCGGTCTACGGAGCTTTCCTTGGCGAAGCGGGCTTTTTAAGGCTCGGGCGGAATGATGGCGGCTATGGCCGGATGAACATCACCGCGGGCGGCGTCGTCGACGTGATCAACGATCCTACCGGCTTGTATGATTTTCCGGCAGCTCAACTCGGACGAAATGTCGGCTCTGAAGGCGTGTTGGACATCGATGGTTTGGGATCGCAACTGAATGTGATCATGACCGGGCCCACGGGTGATCAGGGAAACCCAAGGACAGCACTTGGCCCGGAGCTGGTCATCGGCGATGGTGGTTTGGGCACGGCGACAGTTCGCAATGACGCACAGATCAATATCCTCGGATCAGATGCGTTGCTGAACATCGGCGACGGTCGATATGTGAACGGGTTGCCTACTGCCGCTTCTGCTCAGAGCACTTTGCAGGTGCTGTCCGGCGCCGATGTCGTTGTCGACTCTCAGAACTACGGGTCAGCCTATAGCGCTGTGGGCGCAGGATTTGACCTCGGAGCAACGGTAGACATCGGCCGTCTGCGCGACACGGACGGCAAACTGACCGTCGACGGCGCAGGTTCGACCTTCACAGTGCGCTCGAACACGGATTTCGGGCAGATCGGAACGAACGAAGGCAGCGATTACGCGAGCGGCCGGATCGACGTCGGTGAACGTGGCGCCGGTGCCCTCGAGATTTCCAATGGCGGTGCCGTTTTCGGACGTGAGCTGGAGGCCGGTATCCGTTCGGGCACGATCGATGGCACCGGACAAACAGTTGTGGACACCCGCGGCTACCTGGCAGCGACAGACTTTGCAGGCACTGGCGTCGTCGACATCAACACTGGCGGCAGTCTTACGCTGACAACGACGGACAACGCGGCCTATCGCGGTGTCGACATCGGTATCGCCAGTGGAACTTCGGGTCAAATCACCGTCGATGGTACAGGGTCTTTGCTAACCTCCCAGGGAGGTGCGGGACGGGTATCAGCGGGCCGTAACGGAACCGGTGAGATCACGATCCAGAATGGTGGATCCCTTGAGGGCTTCTTCGCAAATGTCGGCGTTTCGAACGGGGGCGTTGGCCGGTTGACGATCGATGGCGCCGGATCAACCGCAACGTTCTCTGACGCGTTCGGTCATTTCACAGGAGACGGTATAGCCGGGAACCTTGGCGACTATCTTGGGCAAGCTGCCTTCGTCCGTTTCGGAAGGAACGATGGATCCTACGGCAAGCTGACTGTGTCCAACGGCGGTGCACTGAACGTTATCAATGACCCAAGCAGCAACTATGATCAGCCGATCTTGCGCTTTGCGCATTATGCAGGCTCGACGGGCTATGCCGACATCTACGGCGCTGGTTCTCAGGTAAACGTAATCCAGACAGGTCTGATTGGCGCGCAGGGCAATCCTGTTTCCGAAGGTGGGCCGCAGATTCAACTCGGAACAGACATCGTCTACTCCGGTGGTGGGGGCACGGCGGATGTACTGGTGCGAGACGAGGCCGCCATTAATCTTTCGGGTGATGGAGCAACCTTCACGGTCGGCCACGGTCTGGACGGTGCGATTGGAGATGCCGCGACAAGCACCCTCAGGATTCAGTCCGGTGCAGATGTCAACATAGACGCCTTGAACGGTACGGTCGGCGCGTATTTGCAGATCGGTTTGAACGAGACGGGAAACGGCGTTGTCACGATCGACGGCGCTGGATCGACACTAAGCATAAACTCCGACGTTCTCGACGCGAATGAAGGCTCGACCTATTCGGGCATCGTCAATGTCGGCAGACGGGGCGACGGAAAACTCTATGTCACGAATGGCGGGTCGCTCTCGATCGACGCAAATGACGATCGCGGCGCCAGTTTCGATATCGGTTTTGACGCCACGGGCATCGGCCTCGTCCAGGTCGATACCGGCGGGTCCATCCTTGTGCAGGGAAGCTACGACAGCGTTTTTGTCGGAACGATCGACATCGGTCGGCTCGGGCAGGGCACACTGACCATTGCCGGTGGCGGGACGGTCACCAATGCCGCGACTGACGGCATCTCGAGTGTCGGACGTGAGGCCGGGTCATCCGGTTTGCTGACCGTAGACGGAGCGACCTCTCAGTTTAGCGGTGGTACCCAGCTCGTCATCGGTTCCGACTTCGATTTCGCAACACAGACCGCGCAAGCTGCCAGCGGCGGAACCGGCATTGCCGTTCTGACAAATGGTGGCGGTCTTGATGCTGGAGAGGTTACCGTCGGCAGCAGCGGACTGATTGGTGGACAAGGCGACATTGGCGGCAACCTTGCGCTGGTCGGCGGCCGCTTTGGCCTGGACGGAACGGTCGCTGGCGCTTCGGCGCGCGATGACGTTACCGTCACGGGCAACCTGACTGCCGACGCAGCGTCAGTGATCGAGTTCGATATCGATGGGTTCGGTGCCGGTGAGTTCGATGCTGTGTCGGTTACGGGTACAGCGAATCTGGACAGTGATGCGCTGCTGCTTGACCTGAACGCAGCCATTGCGGCGCCCGGCAGCACAGCGACGCTGATCTCGGCCGGCAACCTCGTCACTTCGGGCGACACGCTCCAGACCATTCTGACCGAGCAATTCGGCGGTACGCCGGTCGAGGCCGCCTCGACATTGAACGGTCTTGCGCAAGGTCGATTGCTTGGAAACACGGGGTCCGACCTTGTGATTGTGGCCCTGAATTCCAGTCGCGCCAATGACACGGCGACCGTGGACTTCGGTGTCGCGCAGTTGCAGGGCGTGGAACTCGCCACGGTGAACGGCTTCGGTGTCGGTTCCGGCGGCGGGTACAGCAACTTCAACGTCTACGGCATCACGGCCGCACTTGGAACAGCCGGCGGTGACACAATCACCATGTCCACGACATCAGATCTGTTGATCGATGGACGCGATGGCAACAACACCTTGACCAGCGGACAGGGCGACGACTTGATCCTCAGCGGCGCGGGAGCAGACATCATTGCCGCGGGCGATGGAGATGACCAGATTTCGGCAGGCGCGGGCATCGACACGATTATTGCCGGCGTGGGCAATGACCTGATCCGCAGTGGACTTGGAGCAGATAATATCACCTTCGGTGACGGGGCCGGCGGCCTGTCGTTCGGACAGGATCAGCTTTGGGGGACCGTCGATGAACTCGATGGCGACACCGTAACGGATTTCCAGTCCAATGATGCGATTGGCGTTCTCGATGCCGGAGGGAACGTACTGGCGGCCTCGCTTATCGTCGGTGGTGGTGAAATCCAGATCGATGTCGGCTCCAACGGGGTGATCGATGCCGTTGTGAGCGTCAGCGCCGATCTGTTCGGAGCCGGCACCTCTTTGGCCGGTCCGAACCCCTTTGGTGGTGTTCCGAATATTCAGGGCGGCCCGGGCGACAGCACAGGAAGCAATGTGGAAACCGGAACCACAGGAGATGACGTTCTAAATGGGACTGCCGACGACGACAGCATCGTCGGTCTCTCGGGCAACGACACGCTGAACGGGGGCGCCGGGTCGGACACGATGGACGGCGGTCCGGGCGATGACCGGTTCTTCGTGGACGATGCCGGCGACGTGGTGATCGAGGCGCTCGACGAGGGCCGGGACACGCTGACGACCTCGGTCGATTTCGTGCTGCCCGAGAATGTCGAGATCGGTTCGATGTCGGGCTCGGGCGACATCTCGCTGACCGGCAACGCGCTGGCCAACACGCTGGCCGGCAATGGCGGCGACAACGACCTGCTGGGTCTGGCCGGTGCCGACCGGTTGCGCGGGGGGGCGGGCAACGACACGCTGGAGGGCGGGCTCGGCAACGACATCCTCGAGGGTCAGGGCGGGTCGAACCTGTTCGTCTTCGGGGCCGGGAGCGGCGACGATCTGGTGCTCGACTGGCAGACCGGGATCGACCTGCTGGACTTCGAGCCGCTGGGGCTGCGCTTCGTCGATCTCGCGCTGCCCTCGTCGGGCAACGAGGCGCTGATCACGTTCGAGGACGGGACC
>JBCDAV010000039.1:0-50896 GCA_039184865.1 Pseudomonadota bacterium
CCGAGGATCTCGTCCATCGCCTGGCCCCAGCGGGCATTCATGGTATTGGCCGACTGGCCCGAGGCGTCGAATGTGATCGTGATGATCCCGTCGCCGTCGCAGTCCCAGCGATACTCGCTCTCAAATTTCATCGGGTCAGACCCGCTCGATGATCGAGGCGACGCCCATGCCGCCGCCGACGCACATGCACATCAGGGCGCGCTTGAGGTCGCGGCGCTCGAGCTCGTCCACCATGGTCGAGACGAGGCAGCCGCCCGTGGCCCCCAGTGGGTGACCCATCGCGATCGCACCACCCACCACGTTCAGCTTTTCGTCCGGAACGCCCAGATCCTTCTGCAGACGCAGAACGACCGAGGCGAAGGCTTCGTTGATCTCCACCAGATCGATGTCATCGATGGTCAGGCCGGCCTTTTTCAGGGCCTTTCGCGAAGCCGGTCCGGGACCTGTCAGCATGATCGTCGGCTCGGTCCCGGTCAGTGCGATGGAGCGCACGCGGGCGCGCGGCTCGAGCCCGAGATCCTTTCCGACCTGCTCGTTGCCGACCATGATCAGCGAGGCTCCGTCGACGATCCCAGAGGAATTGCCCGGCGTGTGCACATGGTTGATCCGCTCGACCTCGGCGTACTTCGCGAGCGCGACAGCGTCGTAGCCGAAGGCGCCCATCTTCTCGAAACTCGGACGCAGAGCGCCGAGCTTCTGCATGTCGGTGTCGGGCTTGATGAAGTCGTCCTTCTCCAGCACCGTCATCCCGTTCTCGTCTTTCACCGGAACGACGGATTTGTCGAACCAACCCTCTGCCTGCGCATGCGCGGCCTTCTTCTGGGACTGCACGGCGACCTCGTCGACATCGTCGCGGCTCCAGCCCTCCAGCGTTGCGATCAGATCGGCACCGATCCCCTGTGGCACAAACCCCGTCACCATGTTGGTTTCCGGATCCTCGGCGAACGGGCCGCCATCCGATCCCATCGGCACACGCGACATCGACTCGAACCCGCCCGCGCAGACAAGATCCTCCCAGCCCGAGGCGACCTTGGCGGCGGCGGTGTTGAACGTGTCCAGGCCCGAAGCGCAGAACCGGTTGACCTGTGCGCCCGGCACGGTTTCGTCCCATCCGGCCTTTTGCAGGGCGATCTTCGGCAGCACCGATCCCTGCTCCATATGCGGCATGACGCACCCCAGCATCACGTCGTCGACCCGGCTGGTGTCCAGATCGTGCCGTCCCTGCATCTCGTCCAGCAAGGTCGTCACCAGATTGATCGGCTTCACCTCGTTCAGCGTGCCGTCTGCCTTTCCGCGCGAACGCGGCGTGCGGATGGCGTCGTAGATGTAAGCAGCCTCTGGCATGGCGGGCTCTCCTGATCTCTGGGGTTCGGGCAGTTTCCGGGAGTTATGTGGATTTGACCGCTTGCGCACAAGGCGCCGCGCGGACCCTCATGTGATAACCTCCGACAGATCGGAGAAGCCGAAGCGCGCCATCTCCGCGCGCCACCACGGATCCTTCAGAAGCGCGCGGCGCAGCGGCGTGTCGGTGCCGCGCGGTGCGCAGGACATGTAGCGGACCGCCTCCTCAAGCTGTTCGTCCGAGAGCGTCCGCAGATGTGCAACAGCCGTCTCGAAGGAAAACGCCTGTCCAGACATCTCGGTAAAATTGCTGCGCAGATCGGTCCAGACCGCCCCCTCCCAGCCGTGCTCGGCGCACCATCCGGAGATGATTTCGGCGATCTCGGGCCGCCCATGTGCCGTGCCGGTCGCAAGGCAGACCACGCCGATCATCTCGAGCGGCGATCGTTCGCGATCTGCCAGATCCTGCGCCACCTCGGCCGCACTGGCCCGGCGCGACGGGATCGCGTGTGTCGGGCAGGCCTCTCCCGCATCGTGATCCAGACACACGGCAAGCCCCATCTTGCGCTTTGGGCTGATCCGGCTGAACTCCATGGGCAGGTGCGGCCCGTGCTCCATTTTCCACGGCAGATCGACATGCGGCGCCAGCACCTCGAGGTCCCAGATCAGCGACCCCCAGCCCAGTACCGCGTAGCGCCCTTGCATCAGCCCATTCCGTACGCCGTTTCGTCACGCCATTTCGACTTGCCAACTGATGGCCACCGCGTACCCTAGTCAAGACATGGGGGAGCGCATGATGCTGGCGAGCTTGCGGGTCACAAAGATTGCCTTGGCGATTGGCCTTCTGGCGCTCGCCGCGTGCGTTCAGGCGCCGAAGCCCGGTAATGCGCCAATTCCGGACGGTGCACGGGTCACCCACCGGGCAGTCCTGATCGGCGAGAGCAACACCGACGCCGTCGGAACGGTCTCGCTCTACCAGGCGCCCGATGCAGGCGTTGTCGTCTTCGAACCGAACTTTCGGATGAGCGCGCCGACCGGTGCCGTGATCGCGTTCGGCCGTGACGGCTACCGCCCGGACACCCGCATCGCGAAGCTCGTGCGCAACGCCGGCCGACAGAGTTACAGCATCCCGCCAAACATTCGGCCGTCGGGCTACAATGAAATCTGGATCTGGAACGAAAAGGTCGGGCAGCCGCTTGGTCTGGGGCGGCTGACGCCGGTGATCTGAGAACGGGAACAGTAGAGTATGGACAGGATCGAAGTACTTGCGGCGAATGACGACTTCTACACCGCGATGCGTCGCGGCGACTTGTCGGAGATGGAGCGTCTCTGGGCACGGCGGCGCGAGGTGACGTGTACGCACCCGAACTGGAACATGCTGGTTGGGCGCAACGCTGTGATGGAAAGCTGGCGGTTGATCCTGACGCAGGCGCCGCCGCCGAAGATCTGGCCTGCGGACGCAGAGGTCGTGGTGACGGGGACGACTGCGATGGTGATCTGTGTCGAACGGCTCGGCGCCAACGAGCTGATGGCGTCGAACACTTTCGTGCTCGAAGACCATGCCTGGCGGATCATGAACCACCAGGCAGCGGCGATGCCGGCCGCGCGCGCGAACTAGGGTCTGCCCAAACCCTCAGGAACCTGCGGTTTCCGAGATGCCCTGCCGGGTCCAGCCGTCTTCGAACGACCAGGATCCGAGGTTGCGCGCGTCGCCTCGGTCCTGTGCGATGATCGCCGTCGGGCGCGTGTGATCGCCTTGCAGATCGGACAAAAGCCGCTTCACCCCTCGACAGAGGAACGTGTTGCACAGCGTCGAGCGATCCGTGCGATCGAGCACACAGCCGAGTGCTGCCTGAAAGACGCAGCTATCCGCGACGGTCTCGTCCGCCACGTGGCCAAGGTAGTAGGCGACGAAATCGTCGGGACCGGCCTCAGGGTTCGCCAGCCGGAACCGGCATACCTCCTCCTTGCCGATGAAGCCCCATGACGGACCGCCCGGACGGCAGCAGCCGCCCTGGCACGTCGCGCAGGCAGCGTCGGCGACCTCTGGTTCCGGCAATTCGGCGGCGCGGCGTTGGGTCGGCCAACTCAGGGAGTCAGGATCCTCGATTGCGAAGCCCTCGGCCGCAACCGTTTCAAGATGTGCCCGAAGCCCTGCGCGTCTTTCGTCGGAGAGCTGGACCACCGCACCGGCGTTGAATGGCACGGCTGCGACCATCAGATCGTTGCGGGCGCATCCAAGGTCCTCCGCGATCTCGTCGAGATCGCCCGAAAGTTCGCCCGCCAGCCGCAGCCGCAGGTTCTCATGCGCCTGCGCCTTCTGATCGGCGACGGTGCGCGACACCTCGGCGAGCCGCTTCTGCTCGCAAGGCCTTGCGCCACAGCTCTTGGTCGAGACGGACTGATGCGGGGTCAGGACCGCATCGCACCAGTTGCAGCTCGCCGCGCCGAAGGCAAATTGCGGGGTCATACGCCGGTTCCGCCGGGATCGCCCGGCGGCATCCTGTTCAGAGCGGACTCGATGGCCTGATCGATGAAGTGCTGATCTTTCCCACTCTTCGTGAACGCGACCAGATCCTCCTCCGGACGCGGCGGGATCAAGCCGTCCGCGTCGGTGAAGGTGGCGACCACGGTGCTGGTGTGGTCCTCGGTCGCGACGATCACCGCCTTTGATGCGCCCATCTCGCGATAGCGTTGCAGGAACTGCGTCTGCGGGTTGCAGTGATAGCGGTTGCAGACGTCGCCGCGGTCGGCGCGGTCCAGCGTGCACCCGACCGGCCCGTGATAAACGCAGGAAAACTCGACAGACACCTCCGGCAACTTGCCGATGTAGTATGCCTTGATCTCGTCCGGACCGCTGCCCGGATGACGCAGCCGGTAGCGATCGATGTTTTTCGTGTTCAGGAATGCGTTGCCCGGGCCGCCGAGAATGCAGCATTTGCCCTGGCATGAGGCGCAGGACGCATCGATCAGCGGAAGTTCGGGCGCCTCCTCCTTCTCCCGCATGTCGAGATCAGCATCGGGCGGACCGTCGGCAAAGGCCTTCCCGATGATCTCGTCGAGATGGGCCGCGAAGTTTTCCATCCGGTCGTCGGGAAGCGGCAGGACAGGACGTTCCTGCCGGGGCACGACGCCGACTGCGATCTCGTCAGGATCGCCGCCCAGCCGCGCCGCTGCCGCCGCGATCTCGTTCCCGGAGTCTTTCACCGCGTCGCGCTGGCGGCCGACATAGGTTTGCCAGTTGCGCTGGAAGACGCTGCGTGCCGCCTGCTGGACACGCAGCATTTCGCATTTGACGGAGGCGCAGATGCCCTTCACGACCTGCTGCGGCGTGAGAGGTGTTTCGCAGAATTGGCAGGCCTTCTGGCCTGGCCGTGCGAGGATCGGCGGCCGGGGAACGTGCAGGGCTTCTCCGGCCCCGCCTGGCATCAGAGGAAGTCGTCGGACGAAATCACGATCGGCTGCGGTGCCGGGCGCTCCCGCTTGACCGGGCTGGTTACGGCGACGCGGCCCGTCTGCGGGCTCCACGCCGTGACTGCCACCGGCACGCGGTCGACATCGGCGACGAAGACCGTCTTGCCGTGTGTCGACTTCATCAGTTCTTCCTGAAGGGTTTTGAGCGCCTTGCAGTAGAAGGTGTGACACTGGTCCGAGCGCAGTCCTTGCGGCATGTTGCACCCGCTCGGGCCCTGGAAGACGCATCCTTCGTCGACCACCTGATCGGGCAGGTGGGACATGTATTCCTCGATCACCTGTTCCTTGGTTCCGCCCGGATTGCGCTGGCGCCAGCGATCGATGTCCGCATCCTGAAGGAATGCACCCGAACCTGCCGTCGCGCAGCATCCGCCCCGACACGTCGCGCAGGCAGTGTTCAGAACATCGTGCTGATCGCGCTCGAGTTCGTCACGGTAGCTCAGATCGCGCTCTTCGAGTTCTTCGTTGAACGCCCGGTCTGCGATCCAGTGCAGGTGCTTTTCGAACGCCTCGACCTGTTCGGGCTTTTTCTCGACCACCGGCTTCGCCGTGTGCGGCAGCTTGCACCGAACGAAGTCTTCCGGATCGGCGTCGATCTCGTGAACTGCCGCCTCGACCAGCGGCGCGGCGGCGGTGAAGACCTTTTCGAGATTTGCGGCGTTTTCCTTGCGCTTGCGCTCGATCAGCTCTTGGCCGACCCGCTCGATCATGCGCTCGTGGCATTGCGGCTTGTCGCAAATTCCCGAGGAAAGGCCCTGATGCGCGGTCAGCTCGACACTGCAGAACTCACAATGGCGGCGATGGAGCTTCTCCGCTGCGCGGGCGTACATGACCGCTCCGGGCTTGAACATGACTTGGTCTCCTTAATGTCGACGCCCGGCAATGGTAACCCGGTTTGCGTCAGCAAATCTATCTTTCCAATCGCTTAAGGCAGATATGTGCCCCTCACCCGATAGAGTATAGGAACTCGAAGCCGCCAGTTCAAATCTCAATCTGACATTTTTTCAGTCTGCGGCGATTTTCTTGTCCGAAACTCCTCCGGTGACTGATCGCGTTCGTACATTCCGTAGTCACGCATGACCGAGGCCACGCGCAGTCTGTAATCTGCGAACATTTCGTGCCGCCCGGCGATCTGCGCCCGCGTGTGATGGGCGTGACGACGCCATGCGACCACCGCGTCCTCGTCGCGCCAGAAACTCAGCGAGAGATATTTTCCCTTCGTTGTAAGGCTTTGGAAGCGCTCGACGGAGATAAACCCGTCGATCCCCTCCAGAATCGGTTTCAGTCCTGCAGCCATGTCCAGATAGGGGTCTAGCTTGCCTGCGCGCGGCTCGACTTCGAAGATCACGGCGATCATTTGGTCTCCTTCTGTGCGTGAGGGTGCGAAACGCAGCGCAGGAATATCCGATCTTCCCGTCGGATGAACCGTTCGCGTCGCGCAAACTCGTAGTTGTGAAGTCCAAGCTCCGAATCGGCCAGGCGCGCCCGGTATTGCTCGTATCCGGCGAGCGACGGAAGCGAATAGACGCCGTAAGCCGTTGTTGCCGATCCCTCGTGCGGACCGAAGTATCCGATCAGATCGGCGCCCGCCGCCGGAATGGCCTGGCCCCAGACCCGCGCATACTCAGCAAACGCGTCCTGCCGATTCGGGTCGATTTCGTATCGGATGAAACAGGTGATCGACATTGTCGGCTCCTCCATAATTCGGTTGACGCCGAACCATAGCGGTTGTTCGCATCGGAATGTTTTGGTACGCACCGAACTATGAAGGACGGACCGGACATTGCGAGAATAGCCAGCCTGATCGGCGATCCGGCGCGCGCCAACATGTTGTCGGCGCTGATGGGTGGCCAGGCGCTCACGGCCACGGAGCTGGCATCCGAGGCTGGCGTCAGCGCGGCGACCGCCTCGGGCCATCTCGGCAAGCTCGGCGATGGCGGTCTGGTCCGCGTCAACCAGCAGGGACGACACCGCTATTTCAGCCTCGCCGGACCCGAGGTCGCGCAGACGCTCGAATCCCTGATGGGCCTGGCCCAACACGCGGGTGCGGTTCGGGTGCGAACCGGTCCGCGCGATCCGGCGCTCAGACGGGCGCGGGTCTGCTACGATCATCTGGCCGGCGATCTGGGCGTGCAGCTTTACGAGACGATGCTGGCTTCCGGAGGTCTGACAGAGTCGGGCGGGGAGGTCACCCTGACAGCGCTTGGCCGGGACAGACTGACGGGTTTCGGGATCGATCTCGACAATCTCGACACCGGCCGCCGGAAACTCTGCCGGTCCTGCCTCGATTGGTCCGTGCGTCGCAGCCACCTTGCGGGCGCCGTGGGTGCCGCCATCTGGCAGCAGGTCCAGCACAAAGGCTGGGCCAAGCGAATCGAGAACAGCCGCATCGTCGCTTTCTCTGCTCGTGGAGAGGCTGAATTCATGGATTTTCTCCGCGTCTGAGCGCGCAAGGCATCAGCTGAGAAAAAATATTCCCATATAAAACAGAGGCTTGACTGGATTCTGCCGCCTATTCGCGAAGAATCTTTCAAGCACCTATTGTAAAACTCAATATGAGTGCTAAATTAGTTTCCATCGGCGGCAGGCCACGTCCCTCAGCGCCCCCGCCAAAGCGTTCGGAAGCAAAGCCCGCTCCCCCTCAAGGGCCCACGCTTCTGGTAACCGGCGTCTTCGCGACAGTGTTTCCCCTCCTTAGGTCGCGAGGACGCCGGAACTTTTTTCACCCCGCCGCACCGTCGAACGTCGTCCCGCCATAGGTCTGCTCGACCGGCTGGATTTCGATGCACGAGACATTCATCCGCTCCGGCGCCCGGACCGAAAACAGGACCGCTTCGGCGACATCGTGCGGCGAAAGCTCTCGAATGCCGGTCCTTTTGGCCGATCTGGCCCGCGCAGGATCGGGCACGGCGACGTTGTAGAATTCCGAATTCACGCGGCCCGGCCGGATATCCGTCACGCGGATACCCGTTCCCCGCAGTTCCAGACGCAGATTTTCAGCAACGAGCCGGATCGCGGCCTTCGAGCCGCCGTAGATCGCTGAGGGTGAAGGGTAGAGCGCCGCGACCGAGCCGATCAGGACGATGTGACCGCGTCGCCGCGCAATCATTCCCGGCAACATGCAGCGGATCAGATCCAGCGTCGCCAGAACGTTGATCTCGATCGTCTGGTGCAGGTCCGCGGGATCTGTCCGCGCGGTCCCTTCGAAACCAGCGCCCCGGCCTGCGTTGCAGATCAGAACGTCCGGAGTGAGGATCTCGGCAAGACATTCGACTGCGGATGCGTCCGTGAGATCGGCCGCGTGGATCGTACAACCGGTTCGCTCTGAAAGGTCCTTCAGCCGGTCGGCCCGTCGCGCGACCGCATGAACGTCGAAGCCTCGCTCCGAAAGCACCTCGGCGATCCCGCGGCCGATGCCGCTCGACGCGCCGGTGACAAGAGCAGTGATGGGTTCCGTCAAGTCTTCCAGTCCAACGGATCGAACTGCGTCGCGCCGAAGGTCTGTTCCGTCGGCTGCAATTCGATCATCGAGACGTTGACATGCGCAGGTGCTTCGACTGCGTAGCGGATCGCGGCCGCGATATCCTCCGGGTCCATTTCGCGGATCGGCGGTGCCGTGGAAACGGTGCCGGAGTTCTGGCGATCGGGAACGGCCACCTGGAAGAATTCGGTCGATACCCGGCCCGGATTGATCTCGGTCACGCGAATTCCCGTGCCGCGCAGTTCGAGCCGCAGGTTCTGGCTGATCAGGTGCACCGCGCCCTTCGAGCCGCCATAGACCGTCGAATTGATCGGGTAGAGCCCGGCGACGGAGCCGAGGTTCACCACGTGTCCGCCTCCGCGCGCGATCATGCCCGGCAGCACGAGACGGCAGATGTCGAGAAGCGCTGTTACATTGGTCCCAATGGTGCGTTCGAGGTCATCTCGCGTCGCGTTGACCAGGCCGGTGATCCCCGCACCCAGACCTGCATTGTTCACCAGCACATCCGGCGTCAGATCGGCAATCGCAGCTTCCAGACCCGCCCCGTCGCGGACATCGGCGACAATCGGTCGACAGCCGGTTTCAGACGCGAGCGTCTCCAGCCTTTCGGCCCGCCGTGCCATCGCCCAGACCTCGAAACCGGCATCGCGCAGTGCGCGTACGGTTGCTGCTCCGATCCCGGAGGATGCACCGGTCACCAAGGCGCTGCGTGTCATCTGATCCTCACCCATGTCACCCCAATTTATTCAGGTTTCTTCGCCGGCCTTCGTCGGGATTTCCCGAAATCCCGTCTTCGCGCTGTGCGCTGCCACCGCCACAGGACGATTGCGGAACTCCGCTACCAGCACGGCGGCCGTGTCGCCACCTTCTTCGCCCTCGATCAGATGGCGCTGGGAACTGCACAAGGCGGAATTGCAGAGATCGCTTCGCATCGTTCTGGGCATCGTGCAGCCGACCGGGCCGTGGAAGACGCAGGAGAGCAAAACCGTCTTCTCCGGCATCAGTTCGTAGTAGGCCGAACGCACATCGTCCGGCGTCGCGCCGGGGTTCTCCCGCCGGAAGCGGTTCACATCCTCGACGGTCAGGAACGCGTTGCTCGGCCCCCCGTTCAGACAGCAGTGGCCGTGGCAGAGCATGCACGCGGATTCGATCCGGGCCCCGTGTTCGGCATCGTGCGTCCGATCTTCTGCGGGACCGGGATCCGTTGCGAATGCCCTGTCGATCAGGTCGTCCAGATAAGCCTCGAACGCCTTGCGCATTTTCGGCGACGTCGGCAGCACCGGTCGTCGCTGCATCGGCGTCGTCAAGACCGTGGTCGGCGCCCGCCCGACCTCCGCCCGCGCCTTCGCGATCGTCCTGTCGGCAGCGTTCAGTATCGTCTGCTCGCTGTAGTCAGGTGGTTTCCTGCCGGCGCTTTGCTGCATCGAATGGTCCTGAAGCTCCTGGGCGGATCTGCAAGGCTGACGAAGGTGACGATCGAATGGGATCACCATCCTCTGGAAAACGGAAGAAATTCAAACATCAGTTTGCGCCAATGTGAAAACCTGTCCGAATGATAACACACTCTCGCAGTTTCGTATCCTGATCTGCTGCCGGCGCTACGGCCACGTCGCGACGGGCGGCATCGACATCAGCACGGCCTCGATATTGTGCCCCGTCTCCAGCCCGAACTTCGTGCCCCGGTCCCAGACGAGATTGAACTCGGCATAGCGCCCGCGCCGGAAGAGCTGATGTTCCCGGTCCTCGTCGGTCCAGCTCTCGTCCATGCGCTTCTCCGAGATCGGGATATAGGCGTCGAGGAAGGCGCGCCCGACATCTTGCGTGAAGGCAAAATCCGCCTCCCAATCGCCGGTGCAGAGATCGTCGTAGAAAATTCCGCCGACGCCGCGCGCCTCGTGCCGATGACGGATCAGGAAGTAGTCGTCGGCCCATTCCTTGAACTTCGGATAGTAGTCGGCGTGGTGCTTGTCGCACGCCTCTTTCAGCACGTTGTGAAAAAAGGCGGTGTCCTCGTCCACCGGCCGCATCGGGTTCAGATCCGACCCACCGCCGAACCACCACGGCCCGGCCGCCGTCCAGAACATCCGCGTGTTCATGTGAACCGCAGGAACCTTCGGCGAACGCATGTGCGCCACAAGCGAGATACCCGACGCCCAGAAGCGCGGATCATCGGCGAGCCCTGGGATTTCGTGACGCGCGGTCAACGACTTCTGCGCCCGGTCGGACAGCGTCCCGAAGACCTCCGAGACATTCACGCCGACCTTCTCGAACGAGCGCCCGCCGCGCATCACCGACATCACGCCGCCGCCCTGATCGCCTTCGCCCTCGCCGGCCCGCCGGGTTTCGGACCGTTCGAAACGTCCCGCCGGCAGGTCAGCGTGCGGCCCGGTTGCCTGCTTGTCCTCCAGCCCTTCGAACGCGGCACAGATCCGGTCGCGCAGTTCGCTGAACCAAGCCGCCGCGCGGGCGCGTTCTTCGGTCATCTCGGACATGGCCAGATCCTGTCATCTTGCATCCGGTTGCCCCGGACATTTCCATCGCGGGTGGCAGAGCCGTCCGCCCATGTCAACAACACCCGACCGGCAGGCTGTGGCAGGAATGCATCCCTTCCCGCGTGAGTTGCGGGCGCATCATCCTGCCACTTCCACTCTGCGGAAGATTCGGCTAAGTGGCGCTCACCGAACAGGAGACTTCAATGGTGAGCGTGATTTACTGCAGTCGACTTAGCTGACGCGACCCCAGCGTCCCAAGTCGAATAACCGTTTGGCCGCGCGACGGCCCGGTTAGTCGTACGCAGTTTCCGCCGCCGCATCCTGCCGGGCCAGCCCCCAGAATGTGTTCCAGACATCGCCATGATGGAAGCACGTCATGTTCCGTACATTCGAAAACCTTGTCGATCCCTTCGCCCCGCATCCCGGCGGAACGCCTCCGCGCAGGCTCTGGGCGTTCTACCGCTCGCACCTCTCGGCGATGCGCCGCTTCATCCCGTGGATCGCGCTGACCGGCCTGATCGCTGCTCTGATGGAAAGCGGCCTGATCTTCTATTCGGGCCGTCTGATCGATCTGATGACCGAGGCCGGACCGCGCGCTTTCTGGGCCGAACACCATGTCGAGGTGATCGCTGCTGCGCTGTTCATCCTGATCGCGCGCCCTCTGGCGATCGCGCTGAACCACCTGTTCCTCGAGCAGACCCTTGCCTCGAACATGCAGGAGCAGGTCCGCTGGCGGGCGCATACCCACATGCTGGGCCAGTCCATGGGCTTCTTCCAGTCGGACTTCGCGGGCCGGCTGTCGAACCGCGTCATGCAGACGGGACCGGCAGTGGAGGACTCGACCTACATGGCGTTCGAGGGCCTCTGGTACGCGGCGACCTACGCGCTGGGGGCGGCGATCGTCCTTGGCCAGATCTCGATCTGGCTGGCGCTGCCACTGATTGCTTGGCTGGTGATCTACGGGCTTTACGTGCGCAATGTTGCCGTCCGCGTCGCCTCGGCCTCCGAGAAGTGGTCCGATGCCCGGTCCATGGTCACCGGTCGCGTCGTGGATGCCTATGCGAATATCGAGACCGTGAAGCTGTTCGCCCAGGACGGCCGCGAGGAAGCCTATGTACTCTCGGCCATGCGCCGCCTGCGGCTGCGTTTCCAGCGCTTCCTGCGCCTGATGACCGAGCTCTCGCTCGGCCTGACCGCGATCAACGGCCTGCTTCTGGTCGGGGTTCTCGGCCCGGCGATCTGGCTCTGGCAGGGTGGCGTCGTCTCGATCGGCGAGGTCGCGGCGGCCTCGGCGCTGTGTATCCGATTGAACGGCATGTCCGGCTGGATCATGTGGGTCGTCATCCGCCTGTTCGAGCATTTCGGCGTGATCAACGAGGGCCTGCGATCCATCGCCGTGGATCAGGACGTGGTCGACGCACCCGAGGCCGGGAACCTGCACGTCACCGAGGCCGCGATCCGGTTCGAGGACCTGCACCACCACTACGGCAAGGGTGTCGGCGGGCTCGACGGTGTGACGCTCGACATCGCTGGCGGCGAGAAGGTTGGTCTCGTCGGGCGATCGGGCGCGGGCAAGTCCAGCCTCGTGAACCTGCTGCTGCGCTTCCGGGATACCGAGCAGGGCCGCATCCTGATCGACGGGCAGGACATCGCCCGGGTCACGCAGGACAGCCTGCGCGCGCAGATCGGCATGGTGACGCAGGATTCGTCCCTGCTGCACCGCTCGATCCGGGCGAACATCCTGTACGGCAAGCCGGATGCGACCGAGGCGGAGATGATCCAGGCGGCCGAGCGGGCCGAGGCCCACGAGTTCATTCTCGGCCTCTCCGACCCGAACGGCAACACCGGCTACAACTCCCAGGTCGGCGAACGGGGCGTCAAGCTTTCGGGCGGCCAGCGTCAGCGGATCGCGCTGGCGCGGGTGATCCTGAAGAACGCCCCGATCCTCGTGCTGGACGAGGCGACCTCGGCGCTCGACTCCGAGGTCGAGGCCGCCATCCAGGACACGCTCTACGGCGTGATGCAGGGCAAGACGGTGATCGCCATCGCGCACCGCCTGTCGACCATTCGCCGGATGGACCGGATCGTCGTCATGGACCGGGGCCGGATCGTCGAACAGGGCGCCCATGAGACGTTGCTGGCCAAGGGTGGGCTCTACGCCAGCCTCTGGAACCGGCAATCAGGCGGCATGATCGGTGTCGAAGCCGCCGGGTAACAAAAAGGCGGGGCGTTCGCGCCCCGTCCGGAAGGGAAGACGATGAAACATGCAAAAATTCGACTGGCGCGCCGGGACGATGCAGGGGCGCTTCACCACGCGATCGATTCCGTCGCGCGAGAAGAACGCTGGCTCGGCCGATCCCGGATGGGATCACTCCATGAGTTCCAGAGCTTTCTCGAGCGCCTGATCGTCGGAGACCAACCTTGTGTGGTTGCCTTCGATCCTGCTGCACCGGACGCGATCGTCGGCTGGTGCGATATCGCCCGACTCGGCGCCGACAGCCGTGCCCATTGCGGGCAGCTCGGCATGGGCTTGTTGCCGGAATGGCGGGGCAGAGGATTGGGTCGGCGGCTTGTCGATGAGGCCCTGGCACTGGCGGATGCACTGCCGTTCGAACGGGTCGAGCTCGATGTGGTCGCCGACAATACGGCAGCGATCGCACTCTATCAGCGTGTCGGTTTCCTGCGTGAGGGATGCAAGATCGCCGCCTGGCGCTTAGGTGGTGTGACACAGGATCTGATCGTGATGGGACGTCGGAATCCCACCCTGCTCGATCTCGGCAGATAACGGTTTCCGCGCCTGGGACGCTGAACTTGGAACGGCGCGCGGGATTTTTTGAACTAGGTGACGAATGATGTATCGGTACTTCGAACGCCTGATCGACCCGTACCAGCCCTATGACGAGCGGGCCGAGTTCCCGAACAGGCTGGTGCCGTTCTACCTCAACATGCTCTGGCCGGCGCGCAAGCTGATCGCCGTCTCGATGACGCTCGGGCTGATCTTCGCTGTGATCGAGGTCATGCTGATCCAGTACGGTGCCGATCTGATCGACATGCTGACAACGGTCGAGACCGATCAGCTCTGGTCGACCTACCGGACCGAACTGATCATCATGATCATCGTCGCCCTGCTGATCAGGCCGGTCACCGCGATCGCCGACGCCTTCATCATGAACCAGGGCTACTACCCCTCGGTTGCCTCGCTCGTGCGCTGGCGCACCCACCGCAAGCTGCTGCGCCAGTCGGTCGGCTTCTTCTCGGATGATTTCGCCGGGCGGCTCGCCAACAAGCAGCTCCAGTTGGCACCCGCGTTGAACGACAGCGTCTACATGCTGACCAACGCGCTCTGGTACGCGCTGATCTTCGTCATCGGCGGCGCTGCGATCCTGGCCGAGGTCGATCTGCGGCTGCTGATCCCGTTTGCTGTCTGGTTCGCGATCTACATCGCCATCGCGATCTGGTTCGTGCCGCGCATCACGCAAGCCGGGATGCGCATGGCCGAGGCGCGCTCGGTCCTCGCCGGTCGCATCGTCGACAGCTACACCAACATCCAGACGGTCAAGCTGTTCGCCCATGCCGATGCCGAGGAGGAATACTCCCGCGAAGCGCTCGAGGATTTCCGGCACGAGTTCGAGGCGGTAAACCGCATCCACACCCGGCTCGAGATCGTCATGTCGGCGCTGTCGACCGTCCTGATCGGCTCGGTCATCGGCTACGCGGTTTGGCTCTGGACCGAGGACGCCGTGACTGTCGGCACCGTCGCCGCTGCTGTCGCGCTGGTCATGCGCATGCTCGGCCTTGTCGAGTGGATCATGTGGAACATGACCTCGCTGTTCCAGAACATCGGAACCGTCGAAGAGGGCATGGAGACAGTAAGCCAGCCGTTGCGGCTGATGGATGCCGCGGATGCCAAGGCGCTCGCTTTCTCCGGCGGTGAGATTGCCTTCGAGGGCGTGACCCACCAGTACGGCAAGAAGGCCGGCGGCGTGCGCGATGTCGATCTGGTCATCGCACCGGGTGAGCGCGTCGGTCTGGTCGGTCGTTCCGGCGCCGGCAAATCGACGCTGGTCAACCTCGCGCTCAGGTTCTTCGATCCGGATCAGGGTGGGGTGCTGATCGACGGTCAGAACCTCGCGGATTGCACACAGGAAAGTGTCCGCGCGCAGATCTCGATGGTCACCCAGGACACGGCGCTGTTGCACCGCTCGATCGCCGATAACATCCGCTATGGACGGCCCGATGCAACCATGGACGAGATCTGGGAGGCCGCGCGCAAGGTCTCGGCCGACGAGTTCATCCCCGACCTGCAGGACCATGACGGGCGGACCGGCATGGAAGCTCATGTCGGTGAGCGCGGCGTGCGCCTGTCCGGCGGTCAGCGTCAGCGCATCGCGCTCGCGCGCGCTGTGCTGAAGAACGCGCCGATGCTGATCCTCGACGAGGCGACATCGGCGCTGGATTCCGAGGTCGAGGCCGAGATCCAGTCGGCCCTCTACGAGTTCATGTCTGGCAAGACGGTGATCGCGATTGCCCACCGGCTGAGCACGATTCAGCGCATGGACCGAATCGTCGTGATGGACGATGGACGCATCGCCGAAGAGGGCACTCACGATGTGTTGCTTGCCAAAGGCGGGCTCTACGCCACGTTCTGGTCCAGACAGTCGGGCGGCATGATTGGGGTCGCGGCGGCCGAGTAATGATGCTCTTCTAGGCCGGGATAACCGGTTAACGTAGAATTACGTGACTTTCTTCATGAGCGATTTCACGTCGCCAGGCGATGAAATCCGGACACTAGGAATTGTCGCGAGATCCCTCGGCGGACGCCAGCCCGCCGTATCGGAAGGAGCCGAATGAAATTCTTCGAACGCCTGATCGACCCGTTCGTTCCGGCGAATGGTCCGCCACCCCGGACACTCTGGGCCTTCGGTCGATGGGCATTGCGTGGCTCGGAAATACCGCTGGTTTTTCTCTTCTTTGCCTCTCTGGCCTCGGGCGCTGCGGAAGCCTTCACGGCGTTTCTTGTCGGCTGGGTCGTCGATCTGGTCGCCGTCGAGCCGGCCGACGGCTTTTTCGAGCGCAACTGGATTGAGCTTTCGCTGATCATCGGCTTCTTTCTGATCCTGCGCCCCGCGCTGATGAGCCTGACCGCCGCCTTCAATTCGCGCACCTTCATGCCGAGTGTCTGGACGATGACCCTCGCGCGGTTGCACGCGCACGTGCTCGGGCACTCGATGAAGTATTTTGAGGACGATTTCGCGGGTCGTCTCGCTCAGAAGGAAACGCAGTCCTCCATCGCGCTCGCCGACGCGGTGCAGGAGACGATAAACGCCGTTCTGTACGGCATCTCGACCGTGTTCGCGGCGCTGATCCTGCTGCAGAGCACCGACTGGCGGCTTGCGCTCGCGCTCGTGGGATGGATGACCGCCTATATCGCACTGATCTGGTACTTCCTGCCACAGATCAGGCGGCTGTCGCGCGCGCGGGCCGATGCACGCTCGGCGATTTCCGGACAACTGGTCGACAGTCTCGGCCACATGACGACGGTCAAGCTGTTCGCCCACGCTGGACGCGAACACGCGGCGGCCGAGCAGTCGATCCGCCGCTACCGCGAGAAGGCCTTCGCCTTCGGGCGCGTCTCGTGGATGTTTCGCACCGGGCTTTCCCTGCTTGGTGGGATCCTTCCTGTCATGCTGATCTCGCTGTCGGTCGTGCTCTGGCATGCCGGGACCGCGACCCCCGGGACGATCGCGCTGGCCGGTCTGATCTCGACCCGCATCGCGCAGATGTCCGGTTGGATCAGCTTCACGGCGATGGGCATCTTCGCCAATATCGGTGTGGCCGAGGATGGCATCCGCACCCTGACGCCGCCGCACGAAGTCACCGACGCGCCGGGTGCCGCTGACCCCTCGACGCTGACGGGCCGCATCCGGTTCGATGACGTGATGTTCCGGTATGGTCGCGAGATCGGCGGGATCGGGCCCTTCTCGCTCGACATCGCACCCGGCGAGCGCGTTGCGCTGGTCGGTCATTCCGGGGCGGGTAAGTCCACCGTCGTCTCATTGCTGGCCCGGCTCTACGATGTCGAGGAAGGTCGCATTCTGCTGGACGAGCAGGATATCAGTGGCCTTTCGCAGGACGGGCTGCGCCGCCAGATCTCGATCGTCACGCAGGACACGGCGATGTTCAATCGCCCGGCGATGGACAACATCCTCTACGGCAATCCCGAGGCCGGCGAGGACGCGGCCATCGCGGCCGCGAAGCAAGCGCAAGCCGACGACTTCATCCGCGAGCTTCGCGACTACAGGGGCCGCGACGGTTACGCCGCGCATCTGGGGGAACGGGGCGTGAAGCTCTCGGGCGGGCAGCGCCAGCGCATTGCTCTGGCCCGCGCGATCCTGAAGGACGCGCCGATCCTTGTGCTCGACGAAGCGACCTCGGCGCTGGATTCGGAATCCGAGGCGGCAATCCAGTCCGCCCTGCGTGAACTGATGGTGGGCAAGACCGTCATCGCCGTGGCGCATCGCCTCTCGACCATCGCCCACATGGACCGCATCGTGGTGATGGATGGCGGGGTGATCGCGGAGCAGGGCAGCCACGACGATCTTCTCGCGCGCGGCGGTCTCTATGCCGGGTTCTGGGCGCGCCAGACCGGCGGACTGATCGGGGTGCAAACGGCAGCGGAGTAACGTCCGGCCGCATGTCCTGTCGGCGGAGACGCCTTAGCGCTCGGTGAACTTGAACTCGATCCGTCGGTTGCGGGCGTTGTCTTCCGCCGTGAAGCCTTCGACAATCGGCTGATACTCGCCGAAGCCGGTGGCGGCGAGACGGTTCGGAGGAATGCCTTCGATGTCGATCATGTAGCGCACGACCGAGAGTGCGCGGGCCTGGCTGAGTTCCCAATTGTCTCGATACCGTCCAGTCCCCGAGAGCGGAACGGGATCGGTATGACCATCCACGCGCAGCACCCAGTTCAGGTCCTCCGGAGCCGTACTGGCAAGCTCGCGCACCACTTCGGCGAGTTTCGACAGCTCGATCTGGCCTTCCGGGCCAAGGATGGCCGAGGCTGACGAGAACAAGATTTCCGACTGGAAGACGAAGCGGTCGCCAACCACCTGAATGCCCTCGCGCCCGCCAAGCACGTCGCGCATCCGTCCGAAGAACTCAGAGCGGAACCTCGACAGCTCGGACACCTTCTGGGCCAGCGCCTGGTTCAACTGGCTGCCAAGCTCGGCGATCTGCACCTTCGCCTCGCGATCGCGTTCTGCCGCATCGTCCAGTAGGGCCTGCAGGGTGCCGAGCTGGGTGTTCAACTCCTTCACCTGCGCCGTCAGGGCCGCGACTTTGCGTTGTTCGTCGAGCGTCTGTTGCTGGGCATCGGAAAGCTGCTGCTCGGCAACGGCACGCAGGGCGGTCTCGCGGTCAATCCTGTCAGCCGCGGCAAGCGCGCTTTCGGAAAGCTGGCTGCGCGACGCCTCGGCCGCGGCCAGCAGGGTGAGGGTCTCCTCGGCGTCCTTCCGGGCTTCCTCCAGCGCCAGTGTCACGGCATCGAGTTCCGTCTGGCTCTCGGCCAGCCGCTCGCGCAACGCCTGCGCCGCTGCTGCGTCGGCCAGCTTGGCCTCCTCAGCCGCGGTGAGCCGCGACGCGAGATCTGCCGCACGGTCGAGCGCTGCCTTCAGATCGAACTGGAACTGGTCGGCCTGTGCTGCCGCACTTGCCTCCGCTTCTGTCAGCCGGTCGCGTTCCGCCTGCAGCCGGGCCAGCCGCTCGGCCTCGGTCTCGCGCTCTGCCTCCAGCTTGGCAATCGTCGCCAGAGCCAGCGCCTGTTCCGAAGACAGGTTCTCGAATGCCTTCAGCCGCTCGGCGTTTTCCGCCTGAAGCCGCTCCAGTGCGGTCTGGCGTTCGGCCAGTTGCGCCTCAAGCCGCGCGCGCTCCTCTTCGGTTTGCGCCTGCTGCTGTTCGAGATCCGCCAGAGCCTGCTGATCCGCCTCGAGGCTCGCCTTGAATGTCTCGACCAGCGCCAGTGCGGCCGCCTTGTCCGTGCCGAGCTGATCGATCAAGGCCTGACGCTCCGCCGTCTCCTGTTCGAGCCGCGAAATCGTGTCGGCGTTGTCGTCGCGCGTCGCTTCGAGCTGTGCGATCAGCGCCAGGGCTGCCGCCTTCTCGGTATCGAGCCGTTCGACATCGGCGACGATGCCCGCGTTCTGTTCCTCCAGTCGCGCGATTATCGCGAGCGCTGCGGCTTTCTCGCTGTCGAGTTCCCGCGTCCGCGTGTCGAGATCGGCAATCCGCTCTTCGGCTGCGGTCTTGTCCGCGTTCAGCGTTTCGATCAGCGCCAGCGCACGCGCCTTGTCGGCCTCCAGCACGCGGATATCGGCATCGCGCGCGTCGCGATCGGACTCCAGCCGAGCGACCAGCGCATCCAGCGCCTCACGCCGCGCGGCGGCAAGCCGGGCTTCCTCGGCCTGCTGATCGATCTCGCCGCGTGCCGCGGTCAGGGCAGTCTGCAAGGCAAGCGCCTGTTGCTGGCTGACTTCGAGTTCTCCGCCCAGCCGCTCGATGTCAGCCGCGCGTCCCGCGCGTTCGGCTTCCAGATCCGCCAGCAGCGAGCTCGATTGCGCACGTTCCGTTTCGAACTGCTGGGTCATCGCGCCCAGCGCTGCGGTGAGCCGGTCGATCTCGGCGCGTTCGTCGGTCAGCGTCGACCGTAGGCTCCCGACTTCCGCTTCTAGGTTCGAGGTCCTGTCGCGTTCCAGACCCAGCGCATCGGCCAACCCCGCCAACTGTGAGTTCAGGGCGTCGATCTCCGAGCCCTTTGCGGCAATTTCCTCGGTCTTCGCAACGACCTCGTTGTTAAGGTTTTCCAGCTCTTTGTCCTGCCCGGTGATCATCTCGCGCAGGCTGAACTGGATGATCATGAAGATCGACAAGACGAACATCAGGATCAGCAGAAGTGCTGTCAGCGCGTCGACGAAACCGGGCCAGATCGAGGCCGTGAACCGCTGGCCGCTGCGGCGGGACAGCGCCATCCTACTGCCCCGTCTCGCGGGTCCGCATGTCGATCATGTTGGTCAGCGCGCGCAACTCCGCGCGCAGGGCGGTCAGCGTCTCGTGGCGTCCGACGGCGACATCGTCCGCCATGGCGCGCAACTGCTTGTCGAGCGAGCGGATGTGGTTGCGGCTTTCGGTATCGAGACCGATGCCGCCGCCACCGCCCGGGCTTCCGGCAGGCGCGCGTTCGAAGGTCTCGGCGACGGCCTGTTGCGCCGCCGCAAGCTGGTTCTGGCCCTGGTCGATCCGCTTGAGCACGGTCAGCGTGGCATGGTCGCGCCCGGCCTCGAGCTCGCGCGCCTCGCGCATCTCGGTGACGAGCTGGGCCACAAGCGTGCGTTCGCGCTCGATCTCGGCGGCCATCTTGCCCACGACGTCCGCTGCCGCCGCCAGCCGTTCCTCGGCCTGAATGCGGGCCTCCTCGGCGCGCTCGGCGAAATCGGTCGTGCGCTCCAGCCCCTCGTCGACCCGCTCCAGCAGCGCGATCAGCGCGCTTTCCGGACCTTCGCCCTCCGAGACCATGCCGAGGCGCGTATAGGCCGTGAGATATTCCTCAAGCTCCCGGTAAAAGCGGTTCTGACCGTGCCCGGCGAACAGCTCGAGCAGTCCGACCACCAGCGACCCGGCCAGCCCGACCAGCGAGGATGCAAACGCTGTTCCCATGCCGCCGAGTTGGCTCTCGAGCCCTGTCATCAGGTTGTCGAAGATCGAGACGTCCGAGGCATCGCCGTCCTGCGGCGCCAGCGACTTGATCGTGTCGACGACGGCGGGAACCGTCAGCGAAAGCCCCCAGAAGGTGCCGAGCAGGCCGAGAAAGATCAGCAGGTTCGAGACATAGCGGGTGATGTCCCGGCTCTCGTCGAGCCGTTCCGAGATCGAGTCGAGGATCGAGCGGGTCGCCGAGGTGGCCAGTCGCTTGCGCAGCCGGCCCTCGCGCTGGATCATCGACATCGAGGTCACCAGCGCCGGCGGCTGGATGAACTCGTGCCCGTGGAATCCGGCCTGCAGGTTTCTCAGCCAGCGCACCGCCGAAATGATCTGGGCGATCTGCCAGAAGGTCGCGAAGACGCCGACGACGAACACGAAGCCGATGAAGGCATTCAGGTAGACATTGGCGAAAAAGATCGTGCGGATCTGCGCGGTCATGAAGTAACCGCCGACACCGACAGCCGCCAGCGCGAGCAGCATCAGGATGATCTGCCGCGTCGGATAGGCGAACTGCTTCGTCGGCGCGTCGGAGAAACTCATGCCCGTGGCCCGGCCCCATCGTTTTCGCCAGACTAGAGTTTTGCCACCGGAAAACCAAGCAGATATACGCAGTTGCGGCAGTCGCGACGCAACATCTTCGCCTGTTCAAGCAGGCGTTCAGGCTGATTTTACACCCTGCATTTGAGTGAATTCTCGTTAAGGGTGAACGCCGACTACGATTGCCCGGTCGAGATCGTCTTGCTCAACAATCGGTAGGGATCAGATGCGGCCGCGATCACGTTGCCATGCGACAGCGGATCGGTGAATTCCTTCTTCTCGCCGATCGATCCGACGAGACCGCCGGCCTCGCGCACCAGGATCAGTCCGGCAGCAATGTCCCAAGGGTGCAGGTTGCGCTCCCAGAAGCCGTCGTAGCGCCCGGCCGCGACGTAGGCGAGATCGAGAGCGGCCGCGCCGAACCGCCGGATGCCGGCGCATTGCGGCATCAGCTTCGAAAGATCGCTCATCATCTCCGGCATCGTGTCCATCGATCCGAACGGAATGCCGGTGGCGAAGATCATCTCGGTTGGCTCGCGCCGGGCGGAGACCCGCAACCGGCGGTCGTTCAGCCAGGCACCCTGTCCGGTCTCGGCCGTGAACATCTCGTCCTTGATCGGGTCGTAGATCACGCCGGTCACGATCTCGCCCTTGTGCTCCAGCGCGATCGAGATCGCCCAGTGAGGCAGGCCGTGCAGGAAGTTCGTTGTCCCGTCGATCGGATCGACGATCCAGCGCCGCGTCGGGTCCTTGCCGTCCTCGGGTTCGCTTTCCTCGCCCAGCCAGCCGTAGTTCGGCCGGGCCTCGGTCAGGTGCTCGCGGATGATCGTCTCGGCCTTGCGGTCGGCCGCCGAGACGAAATCGCCGACGCCCTTGACCGAGACCTGCAGGTTCTCGGCCTCGCCGAAATCCCGGACGAGCCGCCGCGCCGCCTTGCGCGCGGCCTGGATCATGATGTTGAGATTGGCGGATCCGGCCATGAGATGTTCTCCGCGACGCCGCCTGCGGTCCGCCGGTCCAGGCCGGACGGTACGAGAGGCTGGCGGGCTACTTGGCGCCCGACCGCTCAGGCGCGCTCGACGTATTCGAATGTTTCCGTGCTGACAACGACGTCCGAGTCCTGTTCGACGAAGGGCGGGATCATGATGCGCACGCCGTTGTCGAGCACCGCGGGCTTGAAAGAGTTCGCCGCGGTCTGACCCTTGATGGCAGGCTCGGTCTCGACGATCTTGCAGGTGACCCGCTCCGGCAGCGCCGCGCTGAGCGCCTCGCTCTCGTAGTACTCGATCTGCACCGTCATGCCGTCCTGCAGGAACGGGCGCGCCTCGCCCAGAATGTCCGATGGCAGCTCGATCTGCTCGTAGGTCTCGGTGTCCATGAACACCAGCATCCCGTCGTTCTCGTAGAGGAACTGCTGGTCCTTCTGCTCCAGCCGCACGCGCTCTACCTTGTCCGCCGACCGGAAACGCTCGTTCAGCTTCGATCCGTTGCGCAGGTTCTTCAGCTCGACCTGGGCGAACGCGCCGCCCTTGCCCGGCTTCACGTGATCGGTCTTCACGGCGACCCACAGACCGCCATTGTGCTCGATGATGTTGCCGCGGCGGATTTCGTTCCCGTTGATCTTGGGCATGCTTTCCCTCGTCGTGCAGGTTTCGCGCCGCCTATACTGCCCTCGTGCGGCGAGTCCAAGCCTATTCGGCCCGACGGGTTCGTGATCGATGCCGCAGGGTGCCGCCAAACCTGCGCGCGGCTTCGACGAGTGCTTTACTCTGCCGAGATGCGTGGCAAGAGTGACGCCCGGGACGAACCGGGGAGGATTGCGATGTCATTGGATTGCTGCGGGCCGGGCTATGCCTCGCCGGCCGAGGCGATGCAGGCCCCGCGCGAGAAGCTGCTCTACACGATCGCGCTCTATGTCGGCACGGGCATCCAGAAACCGGACTACGTGGCGACGATCGACGCCGATCCGGACAGCCCGAGCTATTCCCAGGTGATCCATCGCTGCGAGATGCCGGGGATCGGTGACGAGCTGCACCACATGGGCTGGAACGCCTGTTCTTCGTGCCACGGCGATGCGTCGATGGAGCGGCGTTACCTGATCGTGCCGGGGGTGCGGACCTCGAACATCCACATCATCGACACCGGCGAGGACCCGCGTGCCCCGCGCATCCACAAGGTCATCCCGGGCGAAGAGATCAAGGAGAAGACCAACCTCTCAGCGCCCCACACCGTGCATTGCCTCGGTTCGGAGATCATCATCTCCATGCTGGGCGATGCCAAGGGCAACGCACCGGGCGGCTATCTGCATCTGGACAAGGACTTCAACATCGTCGGGCGCTGGGAGAACTCGATGGGTTCGATCAAGTTCGGCTACGACTTCTGGTATCAGCCGCGCCACAACGTCATGGTCTCGTCCGAGTGGGCCGCGCCGAACACGTTCATGCCGGGCTTCGATCTCGAGGAAGTCGGGCACCTGAAATACGGGCGCGAGATCCACCTCTGGGATTTCGAGAAACGCGAACCGCGCGAAACCTTCTATCTCGGCGAGGACGGTCTGATCCCGCTCGAGGTCCGGTTCCATCATGACCCGGCCTCGACCCACGGCTTCGTCGGTGCAGCCCTCAGCGCCAACATCATCCACTGGTGGCGGGACGATGCCGGCACGTGGCAGTGGGAGAAGATCATCGATGTCGGCAACGAGCCGCACCCCGAATGGCCGATCCCCATTCCCGGCGTGATCAGCGTCATCCTGCTGTCGATGGACGACCGGTTCCTCTATTTCTGCAACTGGTTGCACGGGGATATCCGCCAGTACGACATCTCGGACCCGCACAAGCCCGTTCTGACCGGGCAGGTCTGGCTCGGCGGACTGCTCGAGAAGGCGCCGGAGGTCAACGGACGCCGCATCACCGGCGGCCCGCAGATGATCCAGCTCTCGCTCGACGGCAAGCGGCTTTTCGTGACGACGTCGCTGTTCTCGACCTGGGACAATCAGTTCTATCCGGACATCCGGCACAACGGCGGCTGCATGATCATGGTCAACTGCGATACCGAGAGCGGCGGCATGGAGATCGACCCGGAGTTCTTCGTGGACTTCGGCAAGGAACCGAACGGGCCGAGCCGTTGCCACGAAACCCGTTATCCGGGCGGCGATTGCACCTCCGATATCTGGCTGTAAACCGGGACCGGCCAAGACCGGTCCACCGACGCGAGAGAAAACCGATGAACGCGCCCGTCTTCATGAACCACGATGTCGACTATCCGGCAGACTATCTCGCCACCATTCTGAAGGAGGTGAAGACCATCGCCATGGTCGGGGCATCCGACGATCCGACCAAATTCAGTTACGGCGTGCTGCGTGTGCTGCACGAAACCGGCTACGACATGATCCCGGTCAATCCGAAACTGGCGGGCAGCGAGATCCGGGGCCTGCCGGTTGCAGGCTCGCTGGCCGAAATCGACCGGCCGGTGGACATGGTGCAGGTCTTCCGGGACAAGTCGGCGCTCTACGGCGTTGCCGAGGAGGCGATCGAGATCGGTGCCAAGGTGCTCTGGGGCCAGATCGGTGTCATAGACCCGGAGGCAGCACAGCTCGCCGAGGCGGCCGGGCTGAAGGTTGTGATGAACCGCTGCCCGAAGATCGAGCTCTTCCGCCCGTTCTGGAAGCCGCGTCTGGGCCAGGAGATCTGAGGGGCGTCATGACCGGACACGTCAATCCCGACCGCGCGCAGTTCGACGCCTTCAAGGCGCTTCCCCGCGATCTTCCCGTCAACATGCTGAACCTCGTGCTGGTCCGTGATCGCGCCGCGTATCCCGACGGGCGCGAGGCGACCGGGCACGAAGCCTACGCCGCCTATGGCCGCGAGAGCGCGCCCGTGCTCGAACGCGTCGGCGGATCGATCCTCTGGCGCGGATCGTTCGAGACCGTCCTGATCGGTCCGTCGGATGAGCACTGGGATTTCTGCTTCATCGCGCGTTATCCGACGGCCGGCGCCTTTCTGGCGATGGTGACCGATCCAGAATACCAGAAGGCGGTCGTGCACCGCACCGCCGCCGTGGCCGACAGCCGCCTGATCCGGATGGGCGAGTTGAGCGGCGGCGACGGCTTCGCGGGCTAGACTTCCGGGCCGGTTCGCTCCCTCCGACTTCCGGCTCAAGGCAGACTGCGCAGTTTTTTCCAATTCACCCCCGCGCCCGAACCGGATAAGCAGCCCGCGCGAGGCAAGGGGCTGATGGAGAACGGCATGATCAGACACGCACTGATAGGCGCGGCGGGATACATTGCGCCACGCCATCTTCAGGCGATTGCGGCGACGGGGGGCGATCTGGCGGCGGCGCTGGACCGGTCGGACAGCGTCGGCATCATGGACCGTTACTTCCCCGATGCGGCCTTCTTCACCGAGTTCGAACGTTTCGAGACACATCTGGCCGATCTCCGCCGCGCCGGCAACGGCGTCGACTATGTCGGCATCTGCTCGCCGAACTATCTCCATGCCAGCCACATCCGCACTGCGCTCGCCAACGGCGCGCATGCGATCTGCGAAAAGCCGCTGGTGCTGGAGGAGAAGGAACTCGACGCGCTGACCGAGGCCGAGCAGACCTCCGGCAAGAAAGTCTACACCATCCTGCAATTGCGCCTGCACCCGGCGATCCTGGCACTGCGCGATAAGCTGGCGCAGGCTCCGGAGGGAACCGTCCACGAGGTCGAGGTGACCTACTGCACATCGCGCGGTGGCTGGTACGGCGTCTCGTGGAAGGGCGACACCAGCAAATCCGGCGGCATCGCCACCAACATAGGCGTGCACTTCTTCGATATGCTCAGCTTCCTGTTCGGCGATATCCACGAGAGCGTCGCCCATGTCCGCGCCGACACCCATGCCGCGGGCTGGCTGAAGCTCGACCGCGCGAATGTCCGCTGGTTCCTCTCGATCGACCGCAATCACCTGCCCTCGAACACGCCCGAGGGGCAGACGACCTATCGCTCGATCACCGTCGACGGTGCCGAGATCGAGTTCTCCGGCGGCTTCACCGATCTCCACACGCAATCCTACGAGGATATCCTCGGCGGCGGCGGCTTCGGTCTCGAGGAGGCGCGCAATTCGATCCGCACGGTGGCGGCCATGCGCACCATGGCGCTCGACCCCGGCCTCGGGGAACGCCACCCGTTCGCGGAGCAACTCCTGTGACAGCACCCTTCATCCACGAAAGCGCCTACGTCGATGAGCCCTCCGAGATTGGCGCAGGAACGAAGATCTGGCACTTCTGCCACGTGCTGGCGAACACACGGATCGGCCGGGACTGTTCGTTCGGGCAGAACGTGATGGCCGGCCCGGACGTGTCGATCGGCGACGGCTGCAAGATCCAGAACAACGTCTCGATCTATAAGGGCGTCACGCTCGAGGACCGCGTCTTCTGCGGACCGTCCTGCGTCTTCACCAACGTCCTGACCCCGCGCGCGGGCGTCGAGCGCAAGGACGAGTTCGCCCCGACGCTGGTGCGCGAAGGCGCGAGCATCGGCGCCAACGCGACCATCGTTTGCGGGACCACCGTGGGCCGCTACTGTCTGATCGCGGCCGGTGCCGTGGTCGCAAAGGACGTGCCGGATTTCGCGCTCATGGCCGGCGTGCCCGCCAGACGCATCGGCTGGGTGAGCGAGAGCGGCGACCGGCTCGGTCCGGATCTGGTCTGTCCGCGCACCGGGCAGAAATATGCCGAGACCGGCCCGGACCAGTTGGAGCGCGTCACATGACCCAGCCCCTGGCATTCATCGATCTTGCCGCCCAGCAGGCCCGCATTGGCGAGCGGATCCGCGCCCGGGTCGATGCCGTGCTGAACCACGGTCAGTACATTCTCGGCCCGGAAGTCGCCGAACTGGAAACCGGGCTTGCCGCATTCGCGGGTGTCGACCATGCCATCGGTGTGGCCAATGGGACGGACGCGTTGCGGCTCTGCCTGATGGCGCTCGGGGCCGGCGCGGGCGACGCGGTGTTCTGCCCGTCCTTCACGTTCGCCGCGACCGCTGGCGTCGTGCCGCCGACCGGTGCCGCGCCTGTCTTCGTCGATATCGAGGCTGGCAGCTTCAACATGGATCCCGAGAGCCTGAAGCGCGCCATCGCGGCGGCGCAGGCCGAGGGCCTGACCCCGAAGGGTGTGGTGATCGTCGATCTCTTCGGGCGGCCTGCCGACTACGACACGCTGCTGCCGATTGCCCGCGAGGCCGGTCTCTGGGTCATCGTCGATGCCGCCCAGAGCTTCGGAGCGACCTGGCGCGGTCAGAGCACGGTGACGCTCGGCGACATGGCCACGACCTCATTCTTCCCGGCGAAGCCTTTGGGCTGCTACGGCGATGGTGGCGCGGTTTTCACCAACGATGCCGAGAAGGCCGATCTGGTGAAATCCCTGCGCTTCCACGGCAAGGGCTCGGACAAGTACGACAATGTCCGCATCGGCGTGAACTCCCGGCTGGATACGATCCAGGCGGCGATCCTGCTGGAGAAGCTCGCCGTCTTCGGCTGGGAGATCGAGGCACGCAACCGGGTCGCCGCCCGCTACACGGCGGCGCTGGGCGATTGCGTGACCGTCCCTCGTATTCCCAATGACTTGGTTAGCACGTGGGCGCAGTACACGATCACGCTGCCGGAAAACACGGACCGTGCGGACGTGCAGGCCGCGCTCAAATCGCACGGCGTGCCGACTGCGGTTTACTATCCCCGCCCGCTGCACGGGCAATCGGCCTTTGCCGGATCGCTCACCGATCCCGAGGGGATGGAGACGTCCGACGCACTCGCAGGCCGCGTCGTCAGCCTGCCGATGCACCCCGATCTGAGCGAACCCGATCAGGACCGGATCATCGATGCGGTCCGGGAGGTCCGGCAGTAAGAACGATCTGTCCGGAGACCCGCGAAACGTCCTCGGACCAATGCGTTAGTTTCTTTCAATCTTGTCTCACACACCCAGAAACTCGCGTTTTTGGTGTGTGCCGTCGCCTTGCGCTTGCGCGTCACTTCTGTTTACTCCACGGGCGCTGCGGCTCAAAATCAGGTCAAGCCGTCGCGTCATGGGCACCCAAGCGCTACGATCCGAACCGCACGTTCTGCTTTAAACCACTCAGGCGACCCGGAAGCAGGCTTGACAAGTTAGCAGCATATCGAGATATCTCGATATATGGACGTTGAGAAATCGATATCGGCTTTGAACAATCCGGTTCGCCGCAAGATTCTCGAGTGGCTCAAAGACCGCTCAAACTTCCCGCCGGCGCTACCCGGGCACGAAGATCTGGAAGGCGTTTGCGTTGCCTACATCCAGGAGAAGGCAAAGCTCTCTCAGTCCACGGTCTCGAATTACATGGGCCTTCTGAAACAAGCAGGCTTCGTGATCTCGGAACGCCACGGGCAGTGGACGTTTTACCGGCGCGATGAAGAGAAGATCCAGGCGTTCGTGACTGCCGTCCAGAATGAACTTCTGAAACCTTAGCTAGCGGCGACCGATGATCTTCGACGTCGATCCGCGATCTTTTGCAATGAAATATCGAAATATTCCGATGGAGGGATGAAATGAGCCCGAGTAGCGATGATGCAAAGAGCGTATTGGCGCGGCCGCTAGAGCTGCCTTGCGGCGTCTCGTTGAAGAACCGGATGATCAAGTCTGCAATGTCTGACTCGCTCGGCGACGGCGCGGGAAACCCGACCGAGACGCAAATGCGGCTGTATGAAAGGTGGGCCGAAGGAGGAGCGGCGCTCTCATTGATCGGTGAAGTGCAGACAAGCCCGGCATATCCTGAAAAGCCCGGCAATCTTGTCCTGGCACCGGGCGTCGATCTTTCCGCCATGCGCGCGCTTTCCAGGCGCGGATCGGTGACAGGTGCGCAGATCTGGCCGCAGCTTGGCCATGCAGGCGCGCTCGCGCACGCCCCGATCAGCAAACCCAAAGGGCCGTCTCCGCTGGCTGTGGAGGGGTTTCATTGCGACGGCATGTCAGCGGAAGAAATCCATCAACTCCCCGAAGCTTACGCCCGAGCGGCGGCCATGGCGCAAGACTGTGGCTTTGGCGGCGTCCAGATTCATGCCGGACACGGATTTCTGCTAAGTCAGTTTCTCTCACCTCTGTTTAACCACCGGTCCGATGCGTATGGCGGCGGGATCGACTGCCGGTTCCGCATCATTCGCGAGGTGATCGATGCCGTCCGTCAGAGCGTTGGTGCCGCCTATCCGGTGGGCATCAAGATCAACTCGACCGACAAGCTCCAAGGCGGTCTCACAGCGGATGACGCGCTCGACGTCGTGCGCATGCTCGACGGCACATCGGTAGACCTGATCGATATCAGCGGCGGAACTTACTTCCCGGGCGCTGCATCCAGTTCAGATGGCGCGTCGTCGTCCGGGCCATACTTCATCGAGTTCTCCAGGCGCGCAAAAGGAATCACTTCGGTTCCGATCATTTTGACCGGGGGATTCGAGACCCGCGCTCAAGCAGCGCTGGCTTTGCAGGATGGTTCGGCGGATGCCGTCAGCCTTGCCCGCGCCATGGTGCTGAACCCATCGCTCGCGAATGCGTGGCTAAACGAATTCGATGCAGATCCTGAGTTTCCAAGGTTCGCGTCGTCCCCGCGCGGTGGAGTCACGGCGTGGTATTCAATGCGGTTGACGGCTCTTGGCGAAGATGCGGAGGACCAGTTCGATCTCAGCCCGGCAGACGCGTTGCAAGCATATGAAGCACGGGATGCGGAACGTTGTGAGATTTGGCGCAAACGGTTCGACTGAGCCGTTCGCGCGCAGCGGAGCGCTCTACCTGCGCCTCATCGGCCGGCGGGTTTTGTTCGATGCGGCACGCCAAGGCCGCGGGGAATTCGAAGGCTTACGGGCGAGCGAATGTCGAGAGACCGCTCACGCAACCTCTATCGGAGTTCTACCAACCGCCCCGCGCACAACACTCTCAAGTGGGGTCTCGAGGGCAGGTCATCTCAGATGGCGCACGATCGCATCAACGACTTTCAGCGCAGCCTTGCCATCGCCGTAAGCCGTGCATTCATGGCCCGGCGCACCGCCTCGGCTGCGGATCGCGGTGACGGCAGCCTTGCTGTCGCCGCCCGGCGGCAGCAGCCCGGCCCAGCCGGTGTCGATCAGTTCGACCCACTCGGTTTCGGTGCGGAAGACATGCACGGGCTTGCCGAGGAAGAACGCTTCTTTCTGCAACCCTCCGCTGTCGGTTAGCACTGCCGTCGCCCCGCCGACCAGCCGCATCATCTCGGCATAGCCCACGGGTTCGATCAGGGTCAGCTTGTCCGCCTTGTGACTCATGCCCGTGCGCTCCAGCACCCCGCGCGTTCGCGGATGCAGTGGCAGGACGACGGGCATGTCTGCGGTCAGCGCGGACAGCACGTCGAGGATCCAGCCGAGCTTTTCAGGATCGTCCGTGTTCTCGGCCCGGTGGATGGTCGCGGCATAGTACGGCGCTTCGCGGTCCGGCGGCCCGGCGGCAGCACTGGCGCGCAGCACGGCATCGTACATCACGTCACCGGTCACCTCGATCTTCTCCGACGCGACGCCCTCGCGCGCCAGATGATCCGCCGCCACCTGCGTCGGTGCCAGCAGCAGGGTCGAGACCGCGTCGGTGACGATCCGGTTGATCTCCTCGGGCATCGCGCGGTTGAAGGATCTCAGTCCCGCCTCGACGTGGATCAGCGGGATGTGCAGCTTGGCCGCAACAAGCGCCCCGGCCAGCGTCGAGTTGGTGTCGCCGTACACCATCAGCCCGTCCGGGGCCTCGTCCATCACGACCTGCTCGAGCTCGATGAGCATGCGCCCGGTCTGCGCCCCGTGGCTGCCCGAGCCGATGCCGAGATGGTGCGCGGGCGCGGGCAGGCCGAATTCCTGGAAGAAGACGTCGGACATGTTCGCATCGTAATGCTGACCGGTGTGCACCAGCAGCTCTTCAAGCCCGTCGGTGTCGGCGATGGCCGACGAGACGACTCCCGCCTTCACGAATTGCGGGCGGGCGCCCAGCACGGTAATCAGCTTTTTCATGGCGCGGCCCTCTTCCCTGGCTTTGGGCGGTCGATAGCCGGTTCGCCCGGACGGAACCAGAGGAAACCCACGGTAATCCCGTGTCGCGGCAACTGACGCGCGCGCGGCGCATCGCTGGCTCTGGACATCGACGGGACCGCTGGAGTACCCAGCGCCCGCGCGGGCGGAGTGGCCCGAATTTGCGGAGAGTGAGACAATGTTGGATCAGCTGAAGCAGCGGCTTTCGGACCGCTCGGCGCGGATCGGCGTGATCGGCCTTGGGTATGTCGGGCTGCCGCTGATCCTGCGCCTGTCAGCAGTAGGCTTCCCGGTGGCAGGATTCGACATCAACGCCAATCATATTGCTGATCTGACGGCGGGTCGCAGCCCGTTCACTCACATCCCGGATGCCGACGTGGCCCGGCTGGCGGCGGCCGACACGGTGCTGACAACAGATTTCTCCAAGGTGGCCGATGTCGATGCGGTGCTGATCTGCCTGCCGACGCCGCTCGATCGCTATCGCCAGCCCGATCTCAGCTATGTCACCCGCTCGGTCGAGACCATCCGCCCCTACCTGCACACCCAGATGCTGCTCAGTCTCGAGAGCACGACCTGGCCCGGCACGACGGACGAGATCCTGCTGCCGATGGTCGAGGAAACCGGGATGGTCGTCGGCCAGGACATCGCGCTCGTGTTCTCGCCGGAGCGCGAGGACCCGGGCAACGAGAAGTTCGCGCTCCACCAGATCCCGAAGGTCGTCGGCGGTGTCACGTCCGAGTGCCTGTCAGCGGGCGAGATGCTCTACGGTGCGATTGTCGATCAGGTCGTGCCGGTTTCGTCGACCCGCGCCGCCGAACTGACCAAGCTGCTCGAGAATATCCAGCGATCGATCAATATCGGCCTGATGAACGAGATGAAGGGGATCGCGCAGGCCATGGACATCGATATCTTCGAGGTCATTGGTGCCGCGGCGACCAAACCGTTCGGCTTCACGCCGTACTTTCCCGGGCCCGGCCTCGGTGGGCACTGCATCCCGATCGACCCGTTCTACCTGACCTGGAAGGCCAAGGAATACGGGATCAACACCCGCTTCATCGAACTGGCGGGCGAGATCAACGGGGCGATGCCGCGACGCGTGGTCGATGCACTGCAACAGCGGCTGTCGGCGCAGCTCGGCAAGGCGCTTCGCGATGCGCGCGTGCTCGTGGCCGGTATTGCCTACAAGAAGAATATCAACGACCTGCGCGAAAGCCCGGCGCTCTACATCATGGATATCCTGCAGGCGCGCGGGGCCGATGTGTCCTACACGGACCCGTTCTGCCCGGAAATCCCGTCGACGCGCGATCATCCGGGACTGACCGGCATGGCTTCGGTCGACCCGGCGTCGGCAACCTGGGACGCCGTGCTGGTCGTGACCGATCACGAAGGCGTCGACTATCCCGATCTCGCCGACCGGGCCGGCCTGATCATCGATACCCGCAACGTCTACAGCGGCGATGCGCGTCAGGCCTCGGAGAAGATCTTCACGGCCTGAAGGCCTGGTCGCCCCATCCTCGATGGGAGCGCTGCGCACGCTCTGATGCCGTTCGACCGACCTTTTTCGTGTCCGCGCCCGTGAGCCCGGGAGCTGTCTGCACAAGCGGGTTTGACGGCATCTAAGGGTCATCATCGCGTCTTCGCTGTTGCTTCGCCCGCAGAAATGAAAATCAAGGGTCTGACCGGCGCCTGCGCCACCTCTTGACCTGAGTCAACGAAATCGCCGCCTTGAGTTCCTATATTGAAAGGACAAGGAGGAAACGGCCATGCAGATCAGAGATGTCACAGTCTACTCGCGCCAGCTCTTCGACGAGTACGGATCCAAGGCGATCGCCGTTGCAGCAGCGCGGGCCACGGAAGCCGACGCCGCCGGATCGGCGGACGATGCAACGACGTGGCGCAAGATCGAGCGCACCTTGATCGAGTTGCGCGGTCCGCATCAGGGATAGAGACGGGCTACGGGTCGGCGCAGGGCTCAAAAAGCCCGCGCCGACAGCCGGCGCGGTCCGAGCTCAAAGAGCGCTCGGCCGAACGATCAGCGGTCCCAGCGACTCGATCACCGATTTCGCGTCGTAGGCATCGGGATCGTCGGCCGGTTTCTCGCCGTCGAACACCACGATGTTGGCGAAGGCTTCATAGCGGTTCGAGGCGCGGCCCGAGTGCTTGGTCGAACTCAGGACCAGACCCGAGCTGGTGAAGAACGGGCCGAACCCGGTCGAGAGCCCGCGGAACCGGGTCTGGACCTCGGTGTCGCGCTCGGCCACCTGGAACCAGTCGTGCCCGGATTCCAGGGTAACTTCTGCTGCGCGATAGAGCAGATAGTTCTCGACGGTCTGGCGCGGGGTCTTCGTGTTGCCGGCGAACGTGACGCGGAAGCGGTTCTCTTCGAGCGCCGTGTCCGTGAAACCCTCGCGGTCGGTCGCCGGTGCGTAGGCACTCGGACCTGCACAAGCTGCAAGCAGCAGCGCCAGCGCGGGGATCCCCAGAAGGACCGGAAGTCTGTTTCTCTGCATCGCCTTGGTCTCCTGTGTCACCGGAAAGGTAGCATCAGCGCCGCGCCTGCCCAAATCACGATCCATCGCGACCCGACGAACGATTTTGTTGAACGTCGCAGGCGCCCCGTTCCGTCGCGCTTACCGTCCGATACCGTAACCTAAACTCTGAACGAAATCCCGTCAGCGGTCGCTCTCCTGCCAGCGCGGGTTGATCCACGGCTGGCGGTTCGAGCGCGGCAGCTTTCGGCCGAGGATATGGTCCGAGGCTTTCTCCCCGGTCATGATGCTCGGGCCGTTCAGGTTGCCGTTCGGGATGCGCGGGAAGATCGACGAGTCGGCAACCCGCAGGTTCTCGACACCGATCACGCGGCAGTCCGGATCGACCACCGCCATCGGATCGTCTGCAGCGCCCATCTTGCAGGTGCCGCACGGATGATAGGCGCTCTCGACATGCTCGCGGATGAAATCGTCGAGTTCGTCGTCGGTCTGCACATCGGCGCCTGGCTGGATCTCCTTGCCGCGGAACTCGTCGAAGGCGGGCTGAGCGAAGATCTCGCGGGTCAGGCGGATGCAGTGGCGGAAGTCCTGCCAGTCCTGCTCCGTCGACATGTAGTTGAACAGGATCTTCGGCGCGTCCCCGGGGTTGGCCGATCGCAGCGTGACCTGCCCGCGCGACGGCGAACGCATCGGTCCGACATGCGCCTGCCAGCCATGGCCCTCGGCAGCGGCCTGCCCGTCATAGCGCACCGCGATCGGCAGGAAGTGGTACTGGATGTCCGGGTACTCGACCCCGGGTTTCGAGCGCAGGAAGGCCGCGGATTCGAACTGGTTCGACGCGCCGGGGCCGGTGCGAGACAGCAGCCATCGCAGGCCGACCATGCCCTTGCCGAACAGGTTCCAGTGCTTGAAAAGCGTGATCGGCTGGGTGCAGGCCTGCTGGATGTAAAGCTCGAGATGGTCCTGCAGGTTCTGTCCGACGCCGGGCCGGTCGGCAACCACGTCGATGCCGTGCTCGGTCAGATGCGCCGCCGGGCCGATGCCGGACAGCATCAGAAGTTTCGGCGAGTTGATCGAGGATGCCGCGACGATCACTTCCTTCGTGGCCGTGACCGTCTCCACCGCGCCGCCGCGTTCGATCTCGACCCCGACAGCGCGGCCGTCTTCGACAACAATCTTCCGCGCCAGACACTTGATCATGTCGAGGTTGGATCGCTTCAGGGCCGGCTTCAGATAGGCGTTGGCGGCCGACCAGCGCTGACCGTTCTTCACGGTCATCTCCATCGGGCCGAAGCCCTCCTGCTTTTCGCCGTTGTAGTCGGCGGTCAGCTCGAACCCCGCCTGACGCCCGGCCTCGACAAAGGCCTGATGGAGCGGGATCTCGCGGGTGCCGCGCGTGACGCTGAGCGGGCCGTCCCTGCCGCGCCAGTCCGGGTCGCCGCCGTGACCGGCATCGTCCCAGCTTTCCATCCGGTCGAAATAGGGTGCGACATCGGCATAGGCCCAGCCGTCGGCACCGCTGTCGGCCCAGTTGTCGTAATCGCGCGCATGGCCGCGGACATAGACCATGCCGTTGATCGAGCTCGAGCCGCCGACGACCTTGCCGCGCGGACAAGCCAGTTGTCGCCCGCCCAGATGCGGCTCGGGCTCCGAGCGATAGCCCCAGTCGTAGCGCGGCATGTTCATCGGGAAGCTCAGCGCACCCGGCATCTGGATCAGCGGCCCCCAGTCGCTGCCGCCGAACTCAAGCACCAGCACCGAGTGCCCGGCCTCGGACAGGCGTGCCGCCATGGCCGATCCGGCCGATCCCGAGCCGATGATGACGTAATCAGCCTGCATGGTCGACCTTGTCCGTTTGCGCTACCGGAGCAGCAGAAACCGTTACCTGAACCGAAAGGGCGAAGTGCGACGCGTGCATCACACCATCCTCAAGACTTCAAAACTCACCATGACGTGCTCGGCGAAGGCGGGGCGTTCGGTCAGGCGTTGATAATAGCCATCGAGGTTCGGCGTCGCCGCCTTGTCGAAGGTCAACGCGTTGTAGCGATACAGCAGATGGCCGGTCCAGAGATCGGCAAAGGTGAAATCCTCGCCCGCCAGCCACGGACCATTGCCCAGCCGCGCATCCAGTGCAGCCATGTGCGGCTTGATCGCCTCTGCTGCGGCCTGCACGGTCTCGCCGCCCTCGCTGGCCTTGAACTTCAGCAGCGACCAGAAGATCGGCTGCGCGAACATCGGCGCAACCGTGGCCTTGATGAACTCGCACCAGACATCCAGACGCGCCCGGTGCTCGAGCCGGTCCGGCCAGAACGGAGCACGCCCATACTTCTCGCAGAGATACCGCGCGATGGCGCCGGACTCGAACATTACCAGATCGCCGTCCTTCAATACTGGCACCCGGCCGAGCGGATGCATGGCGCGGTACTCCGGCGTGTCGGTGCCACCGTACTTGTGGCCGTAATCGAGGCGCTCGTGCTCCAGCCCCAGCTCGCCGACCGCCCACATCGCCAGTTGCACATTCGAGGATGTCGCGCGTCCATAGATGGTGATCATTGCTCTTTCCTCGGGAATCTCGCGCCGGAGTCGAGATCGTTCAGGTCCATGTGGTTGCGCATATATGCCTCCGACGCCTTCTTCAGCGGCTGGAAATCCCACGGATAGTAGTTGCCGTTGCGCAGGGCCTCGTAGACCACCCATCGGCGTGCCTGGCTCTGACGGACTTCGGCATCATAGGCGGCCAGATCCCAGCGGGCCTCGGATTTCGTCTTCAGGGCCGCCAGTGTCCCGGCATGGGCCGGATCGTCCGCGAGGTTCTGTGTCTCGTGCGGATCGGCATCGAGATCGAAAAGCTGATCGGGGTCGAGCGCGCAGCGATTGTACTTCCACTTGCCGTAGCGCAGCGAGACCAGCGGCGCATAGGACGCCTCGGCGGCGTACTCGATCGCGACGGGCGTGTCGCGGGTGCCGCCGTTCGCAAGCGGCACGAGGCTTTCGCCGTCGGTCCACGGCATCACCTCGTCCAGCGAGACGCACGCCAGATCGGCCAGTGTGGGCGTGACGTCCACCGTCGAGACCGGCGTGTCGATGCGCTCTGCGGCCAGGCCCGGCGCCGAGATCATCAGCGGCACGCGCGACGAACCCTCGTAGAAGCTCATTTTGAACCAGAGCCCCTTCTCGCCGATCATGTCGCCGTGGTCGGCCACGAACATCACGATCGTGTCCTCAGCCATGCCGCAGCGCTCGACGATGTCGAGACACTCGCCGATCTTCTCGTCGAGATAGGAGATATTGGCGAAATAGGCGCGGCGCGCGTTGCGGACCTGGTCCCGCGTGATGTCATAGGAGCGCCAGTCGTTGGCGTCGAAGATCCGCTGCGAGTGCGGATCGAGGTCATCGTAGCTCAGCGCCGGTCCCGGCGGGTCGAGATGGGCGCAGTCCGCGTAGAGATCCCAGTATTGCGGCCGCGCGATGTAGGGATCGTGCGGGTGGGTGAAGCTGACGGTCAGGCACCAGGGGCGATCGTCGCCCGTCCGCGCCAGATCGTAGAGCTTCTGGCGCGCGTGATAGGCAACCTCGTCATCGTAATCGAGCTGATGCGTGGCTTCGGCAGTTCCGGCAGCGGGAACAGAGCCGAGATTGTGATACCACCACTCGATGCGCTCGCCCGGCTTGCGGTAGTCCGGCGTCCAGCCGAAATCGGCGGGGTAGATGTCGGTCGTCAGGCGCTCCTCGAAACCGTGCAACTGGTCCGGCCCGACGAAGTGCATCTTTCCCGACAGGCAGGTCTGGTAGCCGGCCCGGCGCAGGTGATGCGCATATGTCGGAATGTCCGAGGCGAACTCGGCCGCGTTGTCATAGACCCGCGTGCGCCGCGGAAGCTGGCCGGACATGAAGCTGGCCCGACCCGGCGCGCACAGGGGCGAGGCGGTGTAGCTGTTGGCAAACCGCACTGAGCGGTCCGCTAGCGCGCTCAGGTTCGGGGTGTGCAGCCAGTCGACCGGGCCATCCGGGAACAGCGTGCCGTTCAGCTGGTCGACCATGAAGATCAGGATGTTCGGCTTGGGCATGGCGCGCACTCGTCTCGTTCGGATGGGCGAGAGCGCAACAACTTCTGCGAAGCAATGTCAATGGCGCGCGGACACACGCGCGCCCGGCGCAGGGAATGCCCCTGTCCGGCTATCGCGTGCTCGGTTCGGGAAGGGGCGTGTGCCCCCATCGGTCGCGCTGCATCCGGGTCGAATGCGCAAAGCGGTGGCAGGCCTGCCACAACCCGGCGAACCGCGCAGGTCCCGAAAGGCCCGCGAAGCCGTTTCACTGCTTGGAGGACCCATCCGGGCACGGCTCGCCTGTCATCTTCGGCCCCGTCCGGAGCCGCGGGATTGCCATCGGGTCGCTAGTCCCGCGGCAACACCGCCTGATCGATCTCGGACCCTCTGTGCCCTTCGGCGGGAGCCCGGCTAGCGCGGGAACATCTATGCGGCGATGCTTAAGATTTGATGAAAATTCGATGTTTTTCAGGGCGTTGCGCGCACAGCGCACGGTGATCCGGCAATACCTGCTGGTCGCGACAAGCCACCGGCCGCTGAAGCCTGATGCGCCTTATGCGAGCGGCCAGACCCGCCGCCCGCCACTTATCGTCTCGGCAATCGCACGGTCATCGGCGAGGATCGCGAGGGCGAACAGCGTATCGGAGACGCTCTCGGCCCGAGCTGTCCGGTGCGCGAGCAGTGGCGTCGCTGCACGGTCGATCAGGATCAGATCGGCCTCGAGGCCGGGAGCGATGTTGCCGATGCGGTCGTCGAGATGCAGCGCCCGGGCGGCGCCCGCGGTCGCCAGCCACCAGAGTTGCGCCGGCGTCAGCGTGTCGCCGCGCCGCTGCGCGACCTCGTAGGCCGATTTCATCGTGTCGAACATCGAAAAGGACGTGCCGCCGCCGGTGTCCGTGGCGAGACCGGTGCGGATGCCAGCCGCGACGAGATCCCTCACCGCGCATTCGCCGGAGCCGAGGAACTGGTTCGAGGTCGGGCAATGGGTGACGGTGGCGTCCCGCTCCTTCAGGACCGCCCGCTCGCGCGGGCTCAGATGGATTGCGTGCCCGAACAGCGCCTTCGGCCCGACCAGCCCGAACCGCTCATAGACGCCGAGATAATCCGGCGCGTCGGGAAACAGCCCGGCGACCCAGTCGATCTCGCGCGACTGCTCCGAGAGATGCGTCTGCATCAGGCAGTCGGGATGCTCGGCCCAGAGCGCACCTGCGGCCTCCAACTGCGCGGGCGTCGAGGTCGGCGCGAAGCGCGGGGTGACGGCGTAGGAGGCGCGGCCCTGCCCGTGCCAGCGCCCGAGCAGCGCCTCGGAGTCGTCGTAGCCCGACTGGGCCGTGTCGCGCAGATCCTCGGGCGCGTTACGGTCCATCATGACCTTGCCGCCCACGGCACGAAGCCCGCGGCGGGCCGCCTCGGAGAAATAGGCGTCGACCGAGGCCGGATGGATCGTGCAGAAGCTGGCGGCCGTCGTCACGCCGTGGCGCAGCTGCTCGTCGAAATAGGCTTTGGCGGCTGTTGCGGCGTACTCCGCATCCCCGAACCTCGCTTCCTCGGGGAAGGTGTAGCCGTTCAGCCAGTCGATCAGGTCGGCGCCCCAGGAGGCGATGACGCCGATCTGTGGGTAGTGCACATGAGTGTCAATGAACCCCGGTGCGATCAGGTGCGATGTGCGGACCACCTCGGCCTTCGGATGCTCCGGCAGGACGGTCTCGGCGGGTCCGGCAGCGCGGATCAGGCCATCTTCGATGACGATCGCGGCGTCGGTGTCGTGGACCAGCGCATCGGGGTCTTGGAACGGATTGCCCTGGAACCGGATCGCCGCGCCGCGCAGGATCGTCGTCATGCCGCGTCCCGCAGAACGGCGTCGCGCACCAGCAACTGGACCGCGACCGAGGCGGCGATGACCTCGGGCCGCTTGTCGCGCAGGCCCGGCAGGCCGATCGGACAGGCCAGTTGCGCGATGGTTTCCTCGGGGACGCCGCGCTCGGCCAGACGGCGTTCGAACAGGGCGCGCTTGGTGGCGGACCCGATCAGGCCGCAGAAGCCGAAGCCCTTGGACAGAACCGCCGTGACGATCTCGAGATCGACGGCGTGCGAGTGCGTCAGCACGAGGTGAAAGGCATCGGTCGGCGCTTCCTCGGCGACGGCCTCGGGCAGGGGCGTGACCACGACATCGCCCGCCGCCGGTGGCGTGTCCCGCGTGTCGACCAGCGTGATCCGGAACGGCAGCGGGCTGAGCGCGCGCACCAGCGCCTGTCCGACGTGACCGGCACCGTAGATGATCACCAGGCGCTTCTCGGCGTCTTCGGGAAAATACGGACCATCCGGCCAGATCCGGTCGCCGACCGGTGCAACGAGGCCGATCTGCACCCGCATGTGACCGCCGCAGCACTGGTCGAGATCGGGGCCGAGCGGGAAGCTGAGATCGCGCGGCGGGCCATCGGCCTGAAGCAGTTTCTGCGCCTCGCCGATTACCGTGTGCTCGACGGTGCCGCCGCCGATCGTGCCCGTGGTGCCGCCCTCGAAGACCAGCACCATCGCGCCGGAATCGCGCGGCGAGGAGCCCTTTGCCTCGGCCACCACCGCAGCGACGACCCGGCCGTGCACCGCGACGGCCCCCTCGATCTCGGCCCGGCCGATCATGCTCTGAGGCGGGTGACGGCAGCCAGCACGCGCTCGGGCGTCGCGGGGGCATCGAGATTGGGATAGGCCGCACCGCAGGACGCAATGGCGTGGCTGATCGCCTGATGCACCGAATTCGCCAGCATCAGCGGCGGCTCGCCCACGGCCTTGGACCGCTTGATCGTCAACTCGCGGTTCATGCCCTTTTCCCAGAGCCGGACATTCATCACCGGCGGGCGGTCCGAGGCGGTCGGGATCTTGTAGGTCGACGGCGCATGGGTGCGCAGCCGACCGGCATCGTCCCACCAGAGCTCCTCCATGGTCAGCCAGCCCGCGCCCTGGATGAAGCCGCCCTCGACCTGACCGAGATCGATCGCCGGGTTCAGCGACTTGCCGACATCGTGCAGGATATCGGCGCGGATCAGCCGGTTCTCGCCGGTCAGGGTGTCGATGGCGACCTCGGACACCGCAGCGCCGTAGGCGAAGTAGTAGAATGGCCGGCCGCGGCCCTTGGCGCGGTCCCAGCTGATCTTGGGCGTCGCGTAGAACCCGGTCGCCGACAGCGGCACGCGGGCCAGATAGGCCGCCTTGGCAAGCTCGTTGAACGTCATCTCCTGCGCGCCGAAACGCACGTGGTTCGGCAGGAACTCGATCTGCCCTTCCGTGACGTTGTGATTTTCGCAAAGGAATCGGATCAGCCGGCCCCGGATCTCGGCGCAGGCGTTCTCGACGGCCATGCCGTTCATATCCGAGCCGGACGACGCCGCCGTGGCGGAGGTGTTGGGCACCTTGTCGGTGCGCGTTGCGGTGATCTTCACCCGGTCGAGGTCGATGTTGAAGGCGCTGGCGGCGACCTGGGCGACCTTGACGAACAGGCCCTGACCCATCTCGATCCCGCCGTGGTTCAGCATCACCGATCCGTCCTGGTAGAGGTGGACCAACGCGCCCGCCTGGTTCAGGTGCGTCGTGGTGAACGAGATGCCGAAGCGCACGGGCGTCAGCGCGATGCCTTTCTTCACGACCGGGTTCGCGGCGTTCCAGTCGGCGATGGCCGCGCGGCGGGCGTGATAGTCCGATGCCTCCACAAGTTCGTCCACGATCTGGTCGATCACGCAGTCCTCGACGCGCATGTGATAGGGCGTGACGGCGCGCTCTCCCGGCCCGTCGGGCGGTTCGTAGAAGTTGATCCGGCGGATCTCGACGGGATCGCGGTCGAGCTGATGGGCGATGTTATCGATAACACGCTCGGCGCCGAGCATCCCCTGCGGTCCGCCGAAGCCCCGGAACGCCGTGTTGGAACAGGTGTTAGTGCGCAGGCGGTAGGAGGTGATCTCGGCCGCGGGCAGATAATAGCAGTTATCCGCGTGGAACATGGCCCGGTCCGAGATCGCGTGGCTCAGATCGGTCGACCAGCCGCAGCGGATGTCGTGGCGGACGCGCAGGCCGAGGATGCGACCCTCTGCATCGACGCCCGCATCATAGGTGATCCGCGCCTCGTGGCGCTTGCCGGTCAGGATCATGTCCTGATCCCGGTCGAGCCTACATTTCGCCGGTCGACCGGTATGGCGCGCGACAAGGGCTGCGGCGCAGGCCATCAGGTTGCCCTGGGTCTCCTTGCCGCCGAAGCCGCCGCCTATGCGCCGGACCTCGACGGTCACGGCATGAGCGGGCAGGTCGAGCATGTGGGCGACCAGAAGCTGGCACTCCGAGGGATGCTGGTTCGACGAGGTCACGTGCATGTCGCCGTCCTCGCCCGGCGTGGCGATGGCGATCTGGCCCTCGAGGTAGAACTGCTCCTGTCCGCCGATCTCCATCCGCCCTTGCACGCGGTGCGGTGCGGCCGCGAGTGCTGCGTCGATATCGCCGCGCGCCATGCGATAGGGCTCGCCGAGCATCGAATTCGCCGTGAGCGCATCGTCGATGGTCAGGATCGGCGCGGCTTCGGTGTAGTCGTGCCGGGCGCGCTCGGCGGCGGCGCGGGCCTGCTGAACGCTTTCCGCCGCGATCAGATAGAGCGGCTGCCCGTGGAAGTGGATCTGACCGGCGCGGATCTCCGAGCCCGCCAGCATTTCCTCGTCGTGAATCACGGGCCCGGTGTTGTTCTCGCCCGGGATATCATCGGCCGTGCCGACCCAGACGACGCCCGGGGCTCGGCGCACCTCGGCGAGGTCCAGCGGCGCGACCGTGCCGCAGGCGATCCCGGCGCCGACAATGTGGACGTGCAGCAGCGCCTTCGGTTCCGGCAGATCGTCGGCATAGGCAGCCCGGCCCGCGACCTGCTTCTCGGCGCTGTCGTGGCGGCGCGCGGTATGAACGCCGTCCCGCGCCGATCTGGCTTCCCTCTTGAGGTCTCCGTCCATCAGGCGATCTCGGTCACACGCGTCGCTGTCTCTGGCTCCGTCATTTCGAGAAAGTACCGCATCAGCAGGTTTTGTGCGACCTGCATCCGATAGGCCGACGAGGCCCGCATGTCGCTGAGCGGCTTAAAGTCATCGGTCATCGCCTGCATCGCGGCCTCGACGGTCGTGCGCGACCACGGCTGACCGGTGAGCGCGTTCTCCGCGTTCTGCGCGCGCTTCGGGATGCCGGCCATCCCGCCGAAGGCAAGGCGCGCGGCGCGGATTTCACCGCCGATGTTATCGATATCAAAGCAGCCGAGAACCGCCGTGATGTCCTGATCGAAGCGCTTCGAGATCTTGTAGCAGCGCAGGCGATCCGGGGCGGTCGGGATCGGGACGCGGATCGCCTCGACGAATTCGCCCGGTGTGCGGTCCTGTTTGCCGTACTCGATGAAGAAGGCATCGAGCGGGATCGCGCGCCGGGCCGTGCCGTGACGCAGGACCAGTTCGGCGCCGAGCGCGATCAGGGCGGGCGGCGTGTCGCCGATGGGCGAGCCGTTGGCGATGTTGCCGCCGATCGTGCCCGATGCGCGGACCTGCGCCCCGCCGATGCGCCGGATCAGCGCGCCGAAATCCGGTGCGAGACCGGCGATGCAGGCCTCGGCCTGCGCATAGGTGACTGCCGCGCCGATCTCGACCCAGCCGTCGCGCTCGGTGATCCGCGCGAGGTCGCGGACCCGGCCGGTATAGATGACCTCGGCTGGATCGAAGCCGTGCTTGGTGACCCAGAGCCCGACATCCGTGGCGCCCGAAACGATCGTCGCGTCGGGGTGCCGGGCCGTCAGATCGGCAAGCTCCTCGACGCTTTCGGGCGACCACCAGCGGCGCTCGCTGCCCTCGTAGTCGAGCGAACCGGGCTCGAGCTGTTCGGCGGGGACGGACCAACCGGGCGCTGCACGGTCGAATGCGTCTTCGGCAGCGCCGAGGATCGGACCGTAACCGGTGCAGCGGCAGAGGTTCCCGGCCAGCAGATCGCAGGTCCGCGCCGTGTCGGGCCGCCTGCCGGTCTGGTACTCGGTCCAGAGGCTCATCACGAAGCCCGGCGTGCAGAACCCGCATTGCGAACCGTGACCCTCGGCAAGTGCCGCCTGCACCGGGTGCAGCTCGCCAGCCGGCCCCGAAATCCCTTCGACCGTCACCACCGACCGCCCGTGCAGCATTCCGAGCATCTGGATGCAGGCACAAACCGGGCGCCAGGTCTCGCCGTCCAGCATCGCCACGGTGCAGGCGCCGCAATCGCCCTCGGCACAGCCCTCCTTGGAGCCCGTCATGGCCTGATCGTAGCGCAGCCAGTTCAGCAGCGTCGTGGTCGGCGCGAGATCTCGGATCTCGACCGCGTTCCCGTTCAGCAGAAAGCGGATGGCGTCTGACATGGCGGGCCTTCAGCGCTCGGCCCGGAACGCCTGCCCGATACAGGCCGGTGCGTTGGCCTTGGTCAGACTGACATCGCGGCTGATGATGACCAGGGCGATAACGGTCGCGAGATAGGGCGCCATGGCGAGGAATTGCGCGGGCACGGGCCAGCCCCAGTCCTGTCCGTAGAATTGCAGTTGTGTGACCATGGCGAAGAGATAGGCGCCCGCGACGAGCCGCCAGGGGCGCCATGTCGCAAAGACCACCAGCGCCAGCGCGATCCAGCCGCGCCCGTTGGTCATATTCTCGCCCCAGAGCGGCGTGTAGGCGAGCGACAGGTAGGCCCCGCCAAGCCCGGCCATCGCTCCGCCGAAGATCGTCGCGAGATATCGGGTGCGGATCACCGAAAGGCCGAGCGCGTGGGCGCTGACATGGTTGTCGCCGACAGCGCGCAGTTCGAGCCCGGCGCGCGACAGCGACAGGAACCAGGCGACGGCCCCGGCCATCACCAGCGCGAGATAGACCATGCCGTCATGGGCGAACAGGATCCGCCCGAGCGCCGTACCGTCGGACATCACGGGAACCGACAGCTTTTCCAGCGGCTCCAGCGCCTCGCCGACGAAGTTCTGGCCGATCAGGCCGGATGCGCCGATCCCGAAGATCGTCAGCGCCAGCCCGGTCGCCGCCTGATTGGCCAAGAGGCTGAGCGCGATGATGCAGAAGATCAGCGCCATCGCGGCCCCGGCTCCGGCCCCTGCGAGGATCGCCAGCATCGAGTTTCCGGTGCTCCACGACACCGCGAAGGCGGCAACGGCGCCCATCAGCATCATGCCCTCGACGCCGAGGTTCAGCACGCCGGAGCGTTCGGCCACCAACTCGCCCATGCCCGCGAACAGGAACGGTGTCGCCGCGATCATCATCGAGATCAGGAAGGGCTCCATCAGGTGGCCCCCTTCGCGACGGACGCCCAGGATATGCGGTAGCGGATCAGCGTATCGCAGGCGAGCAGGAAGAACAGCAGCATGCCCTGGAAGATACCGGTCACATTCTTCGGCAGCTTCAGCAGGATCTGCGCGTTCTCGCCGCCGATGTAGCTGATGGCGAGGATAAGCGCGCCGAGCAGCGCGCCTGCCGGGTTCAAGCGCCCGAGGAACGCCACGATGATCGCGATGAACCCGTAGCCGGCCGAGATCTCGGGCTGGAGCTTTCCGATGGTCGCGCTGACCTCGATGGCTCCGGCCAGCCCGGCCAGCGCGCCCGACAACAGCAGCACGAACCAGATCGTCCCCGATTGCGAGAACCCGGCGAACGCACCCGCGCGCGGGGCCGCTCCGATCACCCGGACGCGGAAGCCGCGCAGCGTGCGGGCCATCATGAACGCGAGCGCCACGGCAATGACGATGGCGAGGATCAGTCCCAGATGCAGCCGCGTTCCGGGCACCAGCACCGGCAGCAGATAGCTTTCGGTGAAATCCGCCGAGACCGGGAAGCCGAACGAGGTCGGGCTTTTCCACGGGCCGCGCACCAGCCAGTCGAGCAGCAGCGTCGCGACATAGGTCAGCATCAGGCTGACGAGGATCTCGTTCGCGTTGAAGCGCGTGCGCAGCAGTGCTGGGATCGCAGCCCAGAGTAGGCCGCCCAGCATGCCCGCGACGAGGTAGAGCGGCAGCGTCAGCCAGATGCTGCCCTGCGGCCCGAAGAGCGCCACGGCACCTGCGAAGATCGCGCCCAGCGTGTACTGACCCGCCGCGCCGATATTCCAGACATTGGCGCGGAAGCAGATCGTCAGCCCGGCACCGATCAGCGCCAGCGGGATCGCCTTCACGAGAACCTCGGACGGCGTGTAGATCCACATCGCGCGTTCTTCGGGGCGGGCGAGATACAGCCAGAACTCGTACACCGGCTGGAAGAAGTAGACGTAGAGCGCCTCGATCGGCGGCTGGCCCATTGCTGCCAGCATGATGCCGCCCGCCACCAGCATCAGCGCGATCGCGATCACCGGCGACAGGATCGCCAGCGCGCGCGACGGCGCCGGGCGCGGCTGCAGGACGATCATACCGCGTCCTCGAGACTGTCGGCGCCGCTCATCAGCAGGCCGACCTTTTCGGGTGTCAGGCCGTTGATCCGGTAGGCGCGCGACAGGCGCCCGCCATGCATGACCGCGATGGAGTCGCTGATCGAGAACAGTTCCTCGAGATCCTGGCTGATCACCAGCACCGCCGCCCCGGACGCTGCGAGATCGACCAGCGCCCGGCGGATCGTCGCCGCCGATCCGGCATCGACGCCCCAGGTCGGCTGGCTGACGACGAGGACTCCCGGCTCGCGCAGCAACTCGCGTCCGATCACGAATTTCTGGAGGTTGCCGCCTGACAGGCTTCCCGCGACAGGATCGGTGCCGGCGGAGCGAACATCGAATGTCTCGCGGATCTTCGTCGTCCAGTTCGAGGTGTGATCGGTGTCGATCCACCCCCAGGGCGCGGCATCCGGGCTCGCGTGGTGGGTCAGGAGCACGTTCTCGCCGAGCGTGAGGTCCGAGACGGCCGCGTGGCCGTGGCGCTCCTCGGGCACGAATGCCGCCCCGGCGCGCCGTCGTGCCGAGGGGCCGGACCAGCCGTGCGGCACGCCGTCGATCTCGATCACTTCACGGTCGGGCGCGCGCCGCTCGCCGATCAGGGCCTGCATCAGCTCGGCCTGTCCTTCGCCCGCGATCCCGGCGATCCCGACGACCTCGTGGCGGTGCACACGCAGCGTTATGTCCTGCAGATCGACGCCGAACTCGGTCTCGGCCGGCAGCGTCAGCCCCTGGACGTGCAGCCGGGTCTTCTCGGCCAGTCCGCCCTCGCCCGCATCGTCGCGCTCGACCCAGGCGATCTGGTTGCCGACCATCAGTTCGGCCATTTCGCGCGCGGTCTTTTCGGCCGGGTCACAATGGGCGACGAGCTTGCCGTGGCGCAGGATCGTGGCGGTCTCGCAGAGCGCCTTCACCTCGTCGAGCTTGTGCGAGATGTAGAGGATCGCGCAGCCGTCCGCGGCGAGTTTTTCCAGCGTCGCGAACAGATCGTCGGCTTCCTGAGGGGTCAGGACCGAGGTCGGCTCGTCCATGATCAGGAGGCGCGGCGACTGCAACAGGCAGCGGATGATCTCGACGCGCTGCTTCTCGCCGACCGAGAGCGTGTGAACGGCGCGGTCCGGGTCGATCGCGAGGCCGTACGCCTCGGAGATCTCGGCGATGCTGCGGGAGAGGCGGCGCATCGATTGCGGTGGCAGGGCGAGCGCTATGTTTTCGGCGACGCTGAGCGCCTCGAAGACCGAGAAGTGCTGGAACACCATGCCGATGCCCATCTCGCGGGCTGCCGCCGGGCGCGGAATCGTCACCTGCTCGCCGCACCAGAAGAACTGACCCGATGTCGGCTGCAGAACGCCGTACATCATCTTCACGAGGGTGGATTTCCCGGCGCCATTCTCGCCGAGCAGCGCGTGTTTCTCGCCGCGCCGGACGGTCAGCGAGACATCGTCGTTCGCAGCGAATGAGCCGAACAGCTTCGAAACCCCCTTGGCTTCGAACAGGGCCGTCTGCCCAGCCTTTGCCTCCATGCTGTCCCCAGTCCGATCTCGCAGCGCAGCAAAGCGTGCGCGCGCCCGCGCCCGGTTGTCAAACAAAATGCAGAGCCGCCGCCGGGCTGGTGTAGCGGCGCGTTGCGGCGTATCTTGGTGGGTGAAGCGGCGATTGACGGGAAGGGTCACAGGATGCGGGCGGTCAGAGGAATTGCGATCGTGGCAAGTGGTCTTCTCGTGGTCGCGGCGGCGGCGGTGCCTGCCCGGGCCGATCTGCTGGCCGAGATCGCCGCGAATGCCGGGTGCCCGGAGTGCAATCTCGATCGCGCCTCGCTGCGCGGTCTGTCGGTCGAAAAGGCGGATTTCACCGACGCGCGGATGATCGAGGCCGACCTGAAGTCGTCGACCCTGGCCGAGGCGATCTTTCACGATGCGCGGATGCAGCGGATCGAGATGGAGCAGTCGCAGGCGGAACGGGCCGACTTTTCGGGCGCCAGCATGCGCGACGCCGATCTCGAGAAATCGAACCTGACCGATGCCGCCTTTCGCAACACCGACCTGCGCGATGCCGATTTCGCCAATGCCGAGATCGGCGGTGCGGACTTCACGAAGGCCGATCTGCGTGCGGCGTTCCTGCGGCGCGTGAGCGGTGCGCGGGTCGTCTTCGTGTCGGCCAAGATGGACCGGGCGGATCTCGAACGGGCGCTTTTGTCGGGGGCCGACTTCACCAAGGCGCGTCTCACCGGTGCCGATCTCGATCGGGCGGACCTGAGCAAGAGCGCCTTGATGAAGGCCGATCTGTCGAAGGCGCGGCTGTCCAGCACCGATCTGACCGGCGCCGATCTGCGCGAGGCGGATCTGGAGGACGCGCTTCTGCGCCGGACGCGGTTCGCCGGGGCCGATCTCTCGACGACGCGCGGGCTGGAGCAGGATCAGCTCCACATGGCCTGCGGCGATTCCGAGACCCGTCTGCCCGAGGGAATGACCATCCCGTTCTGCTCGGGCGAGTGAGCGCGCCGGGCTAGTCCGCCACCGGCACTGGATCGACGCGCTTGCGCGTACGCTCGCGGTGCGCCGTGTAGAGTGCAGCCGCGAAGATCACGCCGGCACCGACCCACGTCCAGAGATCGATCAGCTCACCGAACAGCGCCAGCCCGTAGAGCACCGCAAAGGGCAGGCGGGCGAACTCCAGCGACATCACGACCGACGCATCGGCGGCACGGAATGCGCGGGTCAGCGTGATGTGCCCGAGCATGCCGCACAGACCCATCAGGGCGTAGACGGCCCAGATCTCGGCGCTCAGCGGCTGCCAGACCCAGAGTGCGGGACCCAGCGCCACCGGTGTCTGCAGACAGAGCGCGATCAGCACCACCTTGTCGGGGTCGTCCTTGCCCGTGAGGTTCTTCACCAGAAGACCGGCCATCGCCATTCCGAAGGCCGCGGCGATGGCGAGCCATGTGCCGATACCGATTTCGTTGACGCCCGGGCGCAAGATAATCAGCGCGCCGACGAGGCCGACCAGGGTCGCCGTCCAGCGGCGCCAGCCGACGACCTCGCGCAGCAGGAACACGGCGCCGATCGTGCCGAAGATCGGCGCGAGAAAGCCGATCGCGGTGAGCTCGCCGACGGAGATGTAGTTGAGCGCTGCGAACCATGTGGTCATGCCGAATAGGCCGACGAAGATCCGCAGGACGTAGAGTTTCAGGTGCTGCGTCCGCAGCAATTCGGTGCCGCGCATCATCAGGAGCGGCGCGAAGGCGAGTATTGCGAAGGCGAGCCGCAGGAAGACCGTCTGGAAGGTTGGCACGCCTTCGAGCGCGACGAATCGGCCGATCGCGGCGACCGCGGCCAGCAGCGCGCAGGACAGGATCATCCAGAAGACGCCGCTGCCAGTCGTCGTGATGCCGGGAGAGCCTGCGTCGGTCATGCGGCCAGCGTGCGCGAAGCGGTGCGGGACTGCACTCTCTTTCTGGGCCGCGGTTCGGTGCGCCCGCCACCTATCGGTCTTCTGATCGCGGGTTTCCGCCGGGCGGCCCGGAATTGCCGGAATGCCGCCTTGACCCCTCGGTGTCTGGGGACTAAACCGCGCCGCGCGTGGGCCCGTAGCTCAGTTGGTAGAGCAACTGACTTTTAATCAGTGGGTCACAGGTTCGAATCCTGTCGGGCTCACCAATAATTTCAATGACATAGCCATAGAGCATCAGTGCCTTAGGCTCATTCTAGGCTCGCCGATCGCGGTTGTTGAGCCTAATGGAGCCTGATCAAATCGCATCAGTGATCACCGAGCATCTCGTTGGTTTCCGCCCGTCAGGCGACCGAAAGTCCTCGATCACACACTGGCCATTCCCGTCCCACCCAGATACGATTCCACCGCCTAGGTACGGTCGCAACCTGGGGCATCGCGATGCTCCTCCTAACATCAAGAGAACATCGAGATGCGGCTTCTTTCAAAGCGTCAGCTCACGGAGATGGTTCTGTATTCGCCCCAACACATCGCTCGCCTGGAGAAAGCCGGCACGTTCCCCAAGCGGGTACAGATCGGCCCCAACCGGGTAGGCTGGGTTGAGGCGGAAGTGTTGGACTGGCTTCAGGAGTGCATGGCGGACCGCGAGGAACTCACCCGACCCTCCTCTTCGTAGGGGAGCGGAGTGGCCAGGCGTGCACAACCTGGTCAGTCCTTTTGCGAAGATCGTTTTGCCAGCGTAGTGCGGGATACCTTCTCCTCGTCAGATAACGGCGGCGTAGTTGCCGAGAACGGCTTCGTCTGCCGCCCGTCCACCATCAACCTCACAACCAACTCCCGGTTTCCGAGGTTTGAGAGATCACGCGCCGTTGGTACTTCCGCTGCCAGTTGTCGAGACAACGCTTCAGCATCTGTTGCACCGACCCGGAATAATAGCAGCGTACCTACATTCCCCAGAATCGCATTTAGCAATTGCCCATCAAGTTGCGACGCATGCTGGTGTGCGAGTACCAATCCCACCCGAAAATTCCGCAGTTCAGACAACATGCCTGCCAAGGCTCCGGTGGTGAAGTTGTGGAATTCGTCGATGTATAGGAAGAACGCACGGCGTTCCGGTTCAGGTTGGCTTTGGCGTGTGAAGGCAGCGTTCGCTGAGCCTCCCCAGAAGAGTTGGTCCACCGTTATTGATAGGAAAACGGAGGATCAAAGATGGGAACAAGCGAGCGAAACCGGAAGAGATCGTCAGCAAGCTTCGGCAAGTTGAGGTTCTTGTCGGCCAAGGGATGCCAAGAGCAGATGCGATCCGGCAGATCGGTGTGACCGAGCAGACCTACTACCGCTGGCGGAAGAAGTA
>JBCDAV010000040.1:0-48226 GCA_039184865.1 Pseudomonadota bacterium
CGGGGGTGGTGGCGGGCCTGGTCGGAAGGGTCTGTGCGCCCGCAGGGCGCGCGGACCCGCGCGACGGAATAGCCCGTTCTTCCAGAGCGAGAAGACTCCGATGCCGCGCGTGACCCGATCGATCATACTCGATGCGCCGGTCGAGGCGGTCTGGGACGTGATCCGCGATTTCAACGGCCATGACCGCTGGCACCCCGCGGTCGCCGAGAGCCATGTCGAGCGCGGCCAGCCTTCCGACCGGGTCGGATGCGTGCGCAACTTCCGGCTCTCCGGCGGCGAGAACCTGCGTGAGCAGCTTCTGACCCTTTCGGATCTCGAGATGACCTTCTCCTATTGCCTGCTCGACACGCCCGTCCCACTGTTCAACTACGTCGCCCATGTCCGACTGAGCCCGGTCACCGACACCGACTCGACCTTCTGGGAATGGGAAAGCCGCTTCGATACGCCCGCTGGGCAGTCACAGGCCCTCGCCGAGATGGTCGGCACAGATATCTACGCCGCCGGGTTCGAGGCCGTCCGCACCCATATGGGGCTTGCCCATGCTTGATGTCGTCACCACCGACACATTGGCCGAAGCAGCCCAGTCCATGGGTGCCCGCGCACGGTTCCTGAATGGCGGCACCCTGGTGATGCGCGCGGTGAACTACGGCGACCAGCGCTTCGACCGGATCGTGCGCACGCGCGAGGCTCTGGATCACATTCAGGCCCGGGGCGATCGCGTCGAGATCGGCGCAGGCGTCACCATGGCCCAGATCATGGCGAGCCGCGATCTCGCTTTCCTCGCGCCCGCCGCACGCGCCGTCGGCGGCCCGGCCATCCGCAACATGGCGACCGTCGGCGGCAATATCTGCGCGCCGCATCCTTACGGCGATCTGGCCGTCGCACTGCTGGCACTCGACGGACAGGTCACCCTCGCAGACGGCGTCAGCCTGCCATTGACCGCCTATCTCTCGAACCGGCAGGGGCTGATCCGCTCCGTCTCGATCCAACGACCGGCAGGCGATGCCTTCCGTTTCCGCAAGGTCTCGCGCGCCAGACCCAAGGGCATATCCTTCCTCTCCATGGCCACCCACCTGAACCGTTCGGCAGGACGACTCTCGGGGGTACGTGTCGCCTACGGCGCGATGGGTCCGGACCCGACCCGCGTCTCCGCCGTCGAACGCGCACTCGAGGGCGCCACACTCGATGCAACCGGCATTGCACCTGCGCTCAATGCCGCGACCGAGGGCCTGAACCCGCCGGACGACGCGCTGGCCTCGTCCTGGTATCGCCGCGAGGTCGCTCCGATCCATCTGCGCCGCCTGCTGCTCGGCGAGGCTGCGAGATGAAGATCCCGGTCACCTTCACCCTGAACGGCACCGAGGCCGCGGCCTTCGCCGATCCCGGCCAGAACCTGCTGGAACTGCTGCGCCGCGGTCTCGGCGACCTGACGCCGAAATTCGGCTGCGGCCAGGGCACCTGCGGCACCTGCACCGTGCTGATCGACGGCGAGCCGCAGCTCTCGTGCCTCATCCTCGCGGAAACGGCACAGGGGCGCGACGTCCGGACGACTGCCGGCCTCGCCAACGGCCCGGAACTGCACCCGCTGCAAACCGCTTTCATGGAAGGCTTCGCGGCCCAGTGCGGCTATTGCACGCCCGGCATGCTGATGGCCGCCAAGGCCCTGCTCGACCGCAACCCCAGCCCGACCCGCGACGACGTCATTGAGGCGATCTCGGGCAATCTCTGCCGCTGCACCGGATACGAGCCGATCGTCGAGGCGATCCTCAGCGCCGCGCGCGCGCCGCGCCATTCCACCGGGAGGCCCGCCTGATGCCCGTGGAGTTCCGCAAGGACCTGTTCGCCGACGAGCGCGACGACAATCTCGTGGAAATCGGAAAGCCGCATATCCGCCAGGACATCCTCGGCCACGTCACCGGGCGCTCGCCCTACTACGACGATCACCTGTTCGACGGCCTGCTGCACATGCGCTGCGTGCGCTCGCCCCATCATCATGCCCGCATCCGCTCCATCGACACTTCGGACGCCGAACGCGCCAACGGGGTCGTGCGCATCATCCGGCCCTCGGACGTGCCGCAGAACATGAACACGCTCCTTGCGCTCCTGAACTTCGGGCGCGATGACGAGCCGCTGCTGACGCCCGAAAAAACCGGCTATCGCGGCGAACCGGTCCTCGCCGTGATCGCAACCACCGAGGCGGCGGCGCGCGATGCGGTCGCCAAGGTCAAGGTCGACTGGGAGGAACTGCCGCATGTCCTCGATGTCGAGGAAGCGCTGAAGCCCGGTGCCCCGGTGGTCAACGCGACCTACCCGAACAACACTTTCGACTATCACGACCGTTACGATCACCAGAAACTGCGGTTCGGAGATACCCAGGCCGCATTCACCCGGGCCGATCACATCGTCGAAGGCGAATACCAGATGTCGCCCATCGAGCAGGCCCCGATCGAGACCTGCGGCGCCATCGCATCGCCGGAAACCAACGACCGCTTCGTCTGCTACACCTCCACCCAGGCCCTGTTCTTCTCGGTCGCCGTGTCGGCGAAGCAAACCGCCCTACCCTCGTCCCGGCTGCACTTCATCGGCGGCACGGTCGGCGGCGGCTTCGGCGGCAAGGTCGACAGCCATCACGAACCGCTGGCAATCCTCGGCTCGATGCTCACCGGTCGCCCGGTCAAGTACCAGTGGGACCGCGCCGAAGAGATGCAGGTCGGCGCCCCACGCAGCGGCGAGCGCTGGCGCATCAAGGACGGCGTGATGAACGACGGGCGGATCATCGCGCGCGAGTTCACCGGCTTCTTCGACGCGGGCGCCTATACCCGGCTCACCTCCTACGGCGTGCAGAAATGCACCGGCCACCTGCCCGGCCCTTACACGATCCCGAACGTCGCCTCGAACACGTACTGCGTGTTCACCAACCGCACGCCGTCGACCGCGATGCGCGGCTTCGGCATCACCGGTGTCGACTTCTCGATCGAATGCCACATGGACCGCGTGGCCGACGCAGTCGGCATCGACCCGATCGAGTTGCGCATCCTCAACGCCTATCGCGACGGAGACATGAAGGCGCACCGGCGCACGGCAAAGAACTGCGCTCTGATCGAAAGCTGCCAGGTCGTGGCGCAGAAATCGGGCTGGGCGCTGTCGCACGATGCGATGGCCCAGTCATCGCTGATCGGCGGCGGGATCGGTTGGCGCGGTGAGATCCCCGAGACGGTGATCGACTTTGCCGGCGAAATCGGCGAGCGGCGCAGCAACTGGATCGATCCGGAACCCTATGCCGGCGCGAAGCAGCGCGAACTGGTCGCGGCCGGCACCGAGAACGAGCACCCGGCGACCGGCAACGCACCGCAACGGGAGGACATGGTGATCGAAGCCGAGAGGCTGGGCTTCAAGGTCTCGGACGGCCCGCCAAACGCCATGCCCGTTCCCGGTCCCGCTCCTGCGACGCCACCTGCGCCTGCCGATCCGCCAATCCCTGTCGCTCCGGTGCCTGCCGGGACCGTGCCACCGCCGCCGGCCGTTCCGACTCCACTCAATGGGACAGGTGCGCCAAGACGCAGTACCGGTCCCGGACCGAGCCTGCCAGCCGCGGCGCGGGGCGCACCTCAGCCGCCGCAGCCAACACCCGAACCGCACCCGCCCGCACCGGCACCCGTTCCGGAACCGGCACTTGGCACACCGCGCCCTGCGCCAACTGACACAGCGCCACCAGCCGCGCCCGACACAGCACCTGCCGCGCCAGAGCCCGCACAGCGGCCACCACGCCGCCCCGGCGTGTCGCGTTTCATCTCCGGACCGAGGGGACGGCGATGACCCTGCACTCCGGACGCGGCTTTGCCTGCATCAACTACCCGATCGGCATGAACCTCGGCGGCGACCCCTCGCAGGCGCTCGTCCACTCGACCCCGGACGGCAAGTTCAAGGTCGCACTCTCGGCCATTGACCTCGGCCAGGGCATGAAATCGGTCACCCGCCAGATCGCGGCAGAAGCCCTCGGCGTGCCGATCGAAGACGTCTACGTCGACACCGCCGACAGCGACACCGGCCCGCATGACATGGGATCGTTCGCCTCGCGCGGCACGCACCGCATGGGCAACGCCGTGATCCGCGCCGCCGCCGAGGCGCGCGCCCAGATGCTGGAAGCCGCCGCCGAGGAACTCGAGGTCAACGCCTCCGATCTCGTCACCGACGGGCGCGGCAACATCCACGTCCGCGGTGCGCCCTCGCGCACCATCACCGTCGAGGAAACCGCCCAGGCCGCCCAGTTCCGGCAGGGCCGGACGCTCGCCGGGCGCGGCATCTTTCTGGTGCCGATGTCCGATGTCGATGCCGAGACCGGAGAGATGACGCCGGTCTCCTGCTTTGCCCACGCCGCCCTGATCGTGGATCTGACCGTCGATGACGAGACAGGCGAGGTCGAGGTCACGCAGATCAACTCGGCCTACGAGGTCGGGCGCGCGCTCAACCCGAAACTGGTCGAACAGCAACTGATCGGCGGCGCCTGGATGGGCGTCTCCCACGCGCTCTACGAGACGACCGAGCCCTACTATCCCGACCGCGCCCACGGACCCGAGGACTTCAACCACTACCTCCAGCCCGGACCCGGCGACGCGGTCCCGCACCACATCTCGATCCTCGAACGCCCCGCGCAGGACGCCCCCTACGGCGGCAAGGGACCGGGCGAGATGTGCGCCAACCCGGTAATCCCCGCCGTCGCCAACGCGGTCTACAATGCCGTCGGCGTGCGCTGCGACAGCCTGCCGATCACGCCCGAGAAAGTGCTGCGCGGCCTCCGCGCCAATGGCGGCGCACGGCCACAGGGGCGCCGCTGATGCCGGTCACCCCGACCATCGCGGGCATCGCCTCTCCGGGCGCGTTGCAGCAGGCGCTGACCGCGGCACAGTACCTGGCCGGGACCGACCTCGCCACCTCGGCCTATCTCGCGCTCGCGCTCGGTAAACCGTTGCTGCTCGAAGGCGCGCCGGGCGTCGGCAAGACCGAGGCCGCCAAGGCGCTCGGCGCCGTGCTCGCCCGTCAGGTCATCCGGCTGCAATGCTACGAGGGCATCGACGCCGCCGCTTCGCTCTACGAATGGAACTACCCGCGCCAGATGCTCGCGATCCGTCAGGCCGGCGACGAGTTTATCAACATCTACGCCGACGACTACCTGATGGCGCGGCCGCTGCTCGAATCGCTGCGCGACCCGGAGGGCACGCTCCTCCTGATCGACGAGGTCGACCGCTCCGACCACGAGTTTGAGGCCTTCCTGCTCGAGTTCCTCTCGGACTTCACGATCTCGATCCCCGAGACCGGCACCGTCCGCGCCCGCACCCACCCGGTCGTCGTCCTCACCTCGAACCGGACCCGCGACCTGCACGAGGCGCTGCGCCGCCGCTGCGTCTATCACTGGATCGATTACCCGACGCCCGAGCTTGAAGCGCGCATCGTGATGACCCGCGCCTCCTCGGTCGCGCAGGCCACCGCCGATGCCGTCGTCGCCTCGGTCAATCTGATCCGCGCCGAGCCGCTGACCAAGCCGCCCGGCGTCGCCGAGACCGTCGAATGGGCCGAGGCCGCGACACTGCTGAATTCCCAGGGCACACCGTGGCCGGACGCCTTTCGGCGCGCCATCGGCACGGCATTGAAGGATCAGGACGACCTCACATACATGGCGCCGCGCCTCGACGAGGTCCTGCCGGGAGAGGCCGCATGACGCTGCCTGCGCCGACACGATTGCTGGCGGACTTCGCGCCGCTCCTGCGCGCCAACGGGTTCGCGGCCGCACCCGACCAGACCATAGGCTTCATCGAGGCGACGGGCCTGCTCGGCCCGACCGGCATCGAGGATATCCGCCGCGCCGCGCGTGCGCTCTTTGCCATTCCGCCGGACCGGTTCGACGAATTCGACGCGCTCTTCAACGCGCACTTTCTCGGCGCCGCGCTGCCCCAGGCCATGCCCGGCGATGACGACGAAGTCACCGCCTACGAGCCGACCGGCGAGACCGCCGAGATCCCGGACACGCCCGACGACACCGACCCGGGAGAAGAGGCGACCGCGCGGGAACGCCTTGCCCATCGACCGTTGGTCGACAGCCCGGAGGAGGCGCTGACCCGGCTCCGCCGTCTCGCGCCCGCGCGGCTGCCGCGCCGCCGCTCGCGTCGCCTGAAACTCGACCGCACCGGCCGCCTGCCGGACCTGCGCCGCACGTTGCGCGACGCGGCAAGACGCGACGGCGAGATCCTCACGCTCCCGAAACGGCGCCGCCAGTCGCAGCAACGCCGGATCGTTCTCCTGATCGACATCTCCGGCTCGATGAAGGACCGCACCGACAGCGCACTCAGGCTCGCGCACACGTTGGCGCAGGCCGCCGACCGGCTCGAGGCCTTCTCGCTCGGCACGCGCCTCACCCGCATCACACCGGCGCTGCGCCAGCGCGACCGGACCCGCGCGCTCGACCGTGCCTCGGCCCTGATCGCGGATATCGACGGCGGCACGCGGATCGGCGAGGCACTCACAGCCTTCTTGCAGGTGCCGCGCTATGCGGGGTTCGCGCGCGGCGCCGCCGTGATCGTGCTGTCCGACGGTCTCGAACGGGGCGAGCCGAACACGCTGATCGCCGCCACCACGCGCCTGTCGCGTCTGGCATGGCGGCTCGACTGGCTCAGCCCGCTCGCAACCGACGGCCTGCCGCAGACCCGGGCCATGCAGGCGATCGTGCCGCTGCTCGACCATCTCGGCGACGGCTCGACGACCGAGGCGATCACCGACCACCTCCTCAGCATGGCCGAAGCCGCATGATCGACGCCCACCACCATATCTGGCGTCAGAAGGACCTGCCCTGGCTGCTCGGCCCGGAACAGCCGCGCATCTTCGGGCCGTATGCGCCGATCAAGCGCGACTACCTGATCGACGAATTTCGCGCAGATCTCGACGGCACCGGCATCGAGAAATCCGTCTATGTCCAGGCCAACTGGGCGCCGAACTGGGCAGCAGACGAGGCCGCCTGGGTTCAGTCCGTCGCCGACGAAACCGGCTGGCCACACGCCATCGTCGCCTATGCCGACTTCATAGGGCCGGACGTGCGCCCGCAATTGGACAAGCTCGCCCGCTGCCCGCTGCTGCGCGGCATCCGGCAGCAATTTCATTGGCACGAAAATCCGCTCTATCGCTTCGCCAAGCACGCGGACCTCTGCTCCGACCCGACGGTTCAGCGCAACATCGCGCATCTCGCGAGCTACGGCTGGAGCTTCGATTTGCAGGTCTTCGCCCCGCAGATGGAGGGTGCCGCCGAACTGGCCGCCGCCTGTCCCGACGTGACTTTTGTCCTGCAACATGCGGGCATGTTGGAGGACATCTCGAAGGAGGGGTTCAAGACGTGGCGCGCGGGCATGAAGACGCTGGCAGCACAGCCCAACGTGGTGACGAAGCTCAGCGCCTTCGGCACGTTCCTCCACCGCAACGACCCGGACTTCATCGCCGCGACGATCCAGGAGACGCTGAAGATCTTCGGGGCCGAGCGCTGCATGTTCGGCTCGAACTTCCCGATCGAGAAGATCTGGACCAGCTATGGCGAACTCTTCGCCGCATTCACCAAGGCGACCGCGAAGCTGCCGGAAGAAACACGACAATTCATCTTCAACGACACCGCAGCGCGGGTCTACCGCATCTGAGGGAGGGACAGCATGGCACTTACCATCCACACGCTCGACTACGGCGAAATCGAACTCGAGAACTCATTCCTCGTGCTCGGGCACAACTGCGGGCGCACGCGGCGCGTCCCGACCTACGGCTTCCTGATCCTCGGCGGCGAATACCCGGTGCTGGTCGATACCGGCTACCGGGACAACGCGATCATGGAAACGCTGGGGATGCGCGGCTACCAGTACCACGAGAACATGATCGAACAGCAGCTCGCCCGGCACGGTGTGAAGCTCGGCGACATCCGCTACATCCTGCACACGCACCTGCACATTGACCACGCCGGCAAGGACGATCACTTCCCGATGAACACCACTGTCGTGCTGAACCGGCGCGAGATGGAGTTCTCGGTCTCCGGCATCATGTACCCGCAATACCCCAAGCCCGACATCATGCACCTCGTCGAGCGCATCTACGAACCCGAGGCGATCCGCTTCCTCGACCTCGAGATCTCCGGCGCGGAGGAAATCATTCCCGGCGTCTGGTGCGAACCGGCCTATGCCCACACCGAGGGCTCGATGAATGTCGTCGTCGACACCGGCGACGGGCTGGCCTGCATCTGCGGCGACGTGATCTACGACTTCAACGACCAGATCATCGAGCACGTCCGGGTCAACAACTACATGGAGCCGCAGGTCACCGGGAACCACGCTGGTTCCAAGCGCAACGAGAAGGCGCAGATCAAGAAGCTGCTCAACAACTTCACCTACCTGCTGCCGGTGCACGACCGCGGCGCCAAGGTCGAGCACGGCCAGATCGTCGGACGGCTCGGCATGACCTGTCCGGGACCGACCACCGAGACCCTGCCGCGGCGCAACTGGTTCCCGGCATGACGCCGCGCCGGTCGACTTTTTGTACGTACAGGTGCCGTACGCGAGCCATACGCATGCCATACGCGTGCCATACGCCTGTTTCGACAACTCCAGCCGGGGGGAGTTGAGCCATGCCGCACAAAGCCGTCGACAGCCGGTTCACCGATCTGGTCGACCTGAACGCGCCGGTCGAACAGCTCGGCAGCGGGTTCACCTTCACCGAGGGACCGATCTGGCATCCCATTGAAAAGCATCTGCTTTTCTCGGACATGCCGGCCGATGTGCGACGCCGCTGGTCGCCCGATACCGGCGTCGAGGAGGTCATGCGCCCCTCGCACAAGGGCAACGGGATGACCTACGATGCCGACCTGAACCTGCTGGTCTGCGAGCATTCCACGTCTTCGGTCACCCGCTTCCGGCCCGACGGCACGCGCGAGGTTCTGGCAAGCCATTTCGAGGGCAAGGAACTCAATTCTCCCAATGACTTGTGCGTCGGCCGGGACGGTTCGATCTACTTCACCGATCCGACCTACGGACGTATGCCGGGCTTCGGAATCGAGCGCCCGCTGCAGCAGAATTTCCGCGGCGTCTACCGCATTCCACCGAACCATGTACCGGGCGACGAACCGCAGCTCGTCACCGACCGCTACATGTTCACCCAGCCGAACGGGCTGTGCTTCAGTCCGTGCGAGCGCTGGATGTGGGTCAACGATACCGACCAGGCGAATATCCGGAAATTCGACGTCGCAGCCGATGGCAGACTGGTAAACGGTCGGGTTTTTGCCAGCGGAATCAAGGAGGAAGGCCGGGCCGGCGTCCCCGACGGCATGAAGGCCGACAAGGACGGCAACGTCTATGTCACAGCACCCGGCGGCGTCTGGGTCTACGATTTTCACGGTTTGCTGCTCGGCGAGATCCACGTCCCGGAGATGGTCGCCAACCTGCACTGGGGCGGCGATGACTGGTCCGATCTGTTCTTCTGCGCCTGCACCGGGCTCTACCGGATGCGGACGAAAACCCAGGGACGCCGCGAGGCGTTCATGGACTCTCAACCATACTCGGTTACCACGATGGCTGCGCCGGGCGGGGAATCTGCCCAAGCCCAGACTGCCGCCGGCGAACCGGCGCTGGAGATCGTTCCGCGGCGAACCGCGATGATCATCCAGGACATGCAGAATGATGTGATCATTCCCGGCGGCGCGTTCGCTGAAAGCGGCGCGCCCGATCACGCCAGCCAGCAGAATGTCATCCACAACAGCGCGCGCCTCGCCGCTGCCTGCCGCAGCGCGGGCATTCAGATCATCCATGTCTGGTTCACCTGCGAACCCGGTCATCCCGGAATTGCACGAAATGCACCGCTTTTTCAGGGACTTACCGATGGTAATGCGCTGGTGAAAGGGACCTGGGGCGTGCAGCCGGTCAAGGGTCTCGAGCCCGCCGAGCGTGATCTCGTGGTCGAGAAACAGTCGATGAGCGCCTGGGAGACCTCGCGGCTGGAAGCGGTCCTGCATCGCCTCGGCATCGATACGCTGATCAATACCGGGGCCTGGACCAACATGTCCGTCGAGCACACCGCCCGCACGGCCGCCGACAAGGGCTTTCGCGTGGTCGTGCCCGAGGATTCCTGCTCGACCATGAACGCCGACTGGCACCGCGCGTCCATCGACTACGCCATGGCCAACGTCGCGACTGTGACCTCGACCGACGCCGTCATCGGCGCGATCCGGACGGCCCGGACATGAGCGATACGCCCCGGAATTCACCGACCGAGCGGCTGCGCTACGAGGCCGGGCGCCCGGCCCGGCTTATCCGCACGATCCTGCAGATCATCCTGGGGATCGGCCTCGCGATCGCGCTGATCCTGAAGGTCTACATGGTGGTGCTGACCGACCACGTCTGCACCGCCGACGAGACCAGCCTCGGCAACGTCATCCGCTGCACAGGTACCCTGCACCTGATGGCGTATGTGCTTGCAATCTCGGCAGGTTTCGAACTGGCCTATCGCCTGTTCTTCGCCGGCAACGAACAGGTGATGACACCGGTCATTCTCGGCTTCGCAGCGGCAATCCTGTTCACATTGGGCCGCCTGCCAGAGGATCCTCTCGGCTGGCGCGACGCAATCGTGCTGGTCACGCTCACCGTCGGAATGGCCGGGATTCTCTGGCTGCGCGAACGGATCCCGCCACCGCGAGATCCCGAAGCCTGAAGCATCCGGGCCAGCGGCACAGTACCGCCAGCCCGGCTTGTCTTCTCAGGTTACTCGATCACCGCGAACGTGCGGACCTCGATGCTCTCGCGGGCAGGCTTGCCGTCCTCATCAGGCAGGCGGAAGGCCGTGTGCGGCGTGAACTGAGCCACACTGTCATAGCTGTCCCAGCCCTTGATCAGCAGCACCTCGTCGCGAGTCATCTCGGGCGCATAGTACCACTTCTGAGCCGGGTTCTGCTCGAGATGGTAGATCTCGCCGACACGGTCGGGGAATACCTGATCCGTCGCGATCAGATCGGCCTCGGCCACGGTCGAGGCGTCCGCCAAAGCCAAGGGCGAGCGCTGCACCGGGCCGGTGATCGGACGCCAGACATTGACCTGCACGATCCGGGCGCCCGCGGCGATCAGACGGTCATATTCCTCGGCGCCGAAGACATCCCGCGCACGCTGCGGACCGCTCTTCGCCGTGTAGTCCACGTGGATCCGCCCGGCGGGCCCACGATTGCCGTCCTTGTTGGCGGCACCTGTCCCGCCATCCGAGCGGCGTGTGGCATCGAAAATCGCGACCTCGGCAGCTCCAAGTTCGGCTTTCAGGAGATCTTTGATCTCATCGTAGTAGTCACTCTCCACAACGGCATCGTCGTAGAGGTCTGCAACCGTAGTGGGCACGGCCCGCAAGGCAAACCCTTCGCGGTCCAGCGCGAACCGGTCCGCGTGCGGGCGCAAGTCGGCGACCCGGATGTCGTGGTCCTCGACCTCGAAAAGGTACTTGGTCGCGCCACCGGTCAGTGCCTGGCTGTGGATGACAGGCTTCTCGACTTGCGGCGTGATGAAGGTCAGCGAGGCGACGACGTCGCGGCGGGTGTCGAACTCGGCTTGGGCGATCTTGTTCATCTCAGCTCTCCTGATGCAGGGGTCGTCTCGGATGAGCAAAAGGTGGTCGCTCCGGTCCCCGGACACAAATGAGATTCCTTCAGGACAACTTGAATTTATCTCAAGTCGATTGACGATCTTCGTCAGAAACTCTGTCGCGCAGCCATCGCTGGAACCGCCGCGCCGAGACTGTGAGCGGCACGGCTTCGGGATGGCAGAGGTAGTAGGCCGCACCGGTCGGGCCGGCCTCACCGAACGGCGCGACCAGCGTCCCGGCCGCGAGCCGGTCGGCAATGTACGGCGCCCGGCCCATGGCCAGACCATTGCCGCTTTCGGCGATCTGCAGGCTCTGCTCGATCGAATCGATTTCGAGCGCGTCGCTCAGATCCGGCGGGGTAAGTCCGCGCGCGCGGGCCCATTCCTCCCATTCTGCCGGGATAGACCGGTTCAGGATCAGCCGCTTTCCGCGCGGAATGCTCGTCAGATCCGCGCCGTCCGGCAGGTAGCCCGGCGCTGCGACCGGCGTGGCTCGATCCGCGAACAGGAAGTCCGCCGTCATCCCGGGCCAGCTTCCGCGCCCGTACCTGACCGCCAGATCGACGTGATCGCGCTCCAGATCCACCAGCCGGGTCGTCAGCACCAGTTGCACATCGATGTCCGGCTGGGCGGATTCGAATTGGCCGAGCATCGGCAGCAGCCACGTCGCCGCCAGGGACGGCGGCAGCGTCAGGCGCACCACCTGACGCCCCGATGCCGGCAGGATCGCCTCGGTCGCTGCCTGAATTTCCCTCAACGCAGGCTCGATCCGCGAAAGATAGCGCTGTCCGACAGGCGTCAGCGCCATTCGCCCGGATGCGCGATCGAACAGCTTGGCGTTCAATGCCGTCTCGAGCGACTTCAACTGATGACTGACAGCTGACTCGGTGACGCCCAGTCGCTCGGCTGCCTCCGACAGCCGGTCCGAGGTCGCGGCCGCCCAGAACGCCATCAGGGCGCGAAAGGGCGGCAGCTTCAGGCGATCCTCGGACATCCGGGCAGCATACCCGGCAGCGCCGGTAATCCCATCGGTTTTGATCCGCGCTATCGCGGAATGACGACTTCAGGCAGCGCCCGGCCCGACGTCAGGTTCATCGCACTCTCGACGATCGCCTGCGTGTCGATGCCAAAATGCCGGTAGAGATCCGGGACGCGCCCGGTCTGGCCGAAGTGCTCGACGCCCAGCGGGACCGTGCGATGCCCGGCGACCGAGCCCAGCCATCCCAGCGTCGCCGGGTGCCCGTCAATCACCGTGACCAGCGTGCAGTGCGCCGGAAGTTCGGCCATCATCCGCTCGATCTGGCTGCGCGCACCGGCATCGCCGCGCTTGCGCGCGCGTTGCGCTGCCGTCCAGCCCGCCATCAGCCGGTCCGCCGAGGTGATGGCCATGACACCGACATCGCGCCGCGCCTGTCCGACAATGCCGGCCGCCGCGATCGCTTCCTCGGCGACGCATCCCTGATAGGCAATCACCACGTCGCAGCCGGGCCCCGGCTTGCGCCACCAGTAGGCGCCGTCGATGACGCCCTGCCGGAAATCGCCCCCAGACCGCGCGGCAGGTTGCTCCAGCGCGCGTGTCGTGAGCCTCAGATAGACCGAGCCCCCGGTTTCGTCGCGCAGCCATGTGCGTTCGTCCGGGTCGCCCTCACCATCGCGCTGCAGATAGTCGAACGCCCACTCCAGTATGACCGAAAGCTCGTCGGCAAAGGCCGGTTCGAAAGCCGCCAGCCCATCCTGGCTCATCCCGATCAACGGTGTCCCGATCGACTGGTGCGCGCCGCCCTCCGGCGCCAGAGTCACGCCGGCCGGCGTTCCCGCGATGATAAAGCGCGCGTCCTGATAGCAGGCGTAGTTCAGCGCATCGAGACCGCGCACGACGAACGGGTCATAGACCGTACCAACCGGCAGCAGCCGCTCGCCGAACAGCGAGTGCGAAAGCCCGGCCGCGCCCAGCAGCAGGAACAGGTTCATCTCGGCGATGCCCAGTTCCATGTGCTGTCCGTCCGGTGAGAACCGCCATTTCTGCGCCGAGGGCACACGCTCGTCCCGGAACGTATCTGCAAGCTCGTTGCGCGCGAACAGGCCGCGCTGGTTCACCCAGGCGCCGAGGTTGGTCGAAACGGTGACATCCGGCGATGTCGTCACCACGCGCTCGGCAAGGGTCGTCTTGCTGCGTGCCAGCTCGTGCAGGATCTTGCCGAACGCGGCTTGTGTCGAGATCTCGCTGTCCTCCAGAATCGCCAACGGCTCGACAGGGACTTTCGCCGCCGCGTGCCTGCGCGTACCGTGAGCAAAGAACGGCACCTCGCGCAGGAAGCTCTGCACCGCATCTGGCTGCGCGATCGCCGCCAGCGGCTCCCATTCCTGACCCTCGGGCACGCCCATCCGGGTCTGGAACTCGGCCATCTGCGCCTTGGTCATCAGCCCGGCATGGTTGTCCTTGTGCCCGGCGAGCGGCGTGCCCCATCCCTTGATCGTATAGGCGAGGAACGCCGTCGGCCAGTCGTGATCAATCGCCGCGAATGCCTCGGCCAGGGTCTGCGTGCATTGCCCGCCGAGGTTCTCCATGAGTGCTGCAAGATCGTCATCCGAGCGCCGGTCCAGCAGCGCCGTGACTTCGCCTTGGTCGCCGATCTCGTCCATCAGGCGTTTGCGCCACGCGGCCCCGCCCTGATAGGTCAGTGCCGAGTAGAGCTGGTTCGGACAGCGATCGATCCAGTCGCGCAGGGCCGCCCCGCCGGGCTCCTCGAACGCCGCCTGCTGCAGGACACCGTACTTCAGCAGTACGACATCCCAGTCGAAGGCCGAAAAGATCGCCTCGATCCGCCTCCACAAGCCTTCGCGCACCACGCCGTCCAGCGACTGGCGGTTGTAGTCGATGATCCACCAGCAATTCCGCAGGTCGTGCTTCCAGCCTTCCTGCAGGCACTCGTAGATATTGCCCTCGTCAAGCTCGGCATCGCCGACCAGAGCGACCATCCGGCCGAGCGGCACTCGCGCACCCCAGCTCTTCGCGGCGATGTAGTCCTGAACCATCGACGCGAACGCGGTGATCCCGACGCCGAGGCCCACCGATCCGGTGGAGAAATCGACGTCGTCGACGTCCTTGGTGCGGCTCGGATAGGATTGCGCGCCGCCGAAACCGCGAAAGTTCTCGAGCTTCTCGCGCGTCTGATTGCCCATCAGATACTGCATCGCGTGGAACAGCGGCGAGGCATGCGGCTTCACGGCAACCCGGTCTTCCGGTCTGAGCGCCGAGAAATACAGCGCCGCCATGATCGACACCATCGAGGCGCACGACGCCTGGTGACCGCCAACCTTCAGACCGTCGGAATTGTCGCGGAGATGGTTGGCGTTGTGGATCATCCAGCACGACAACCAGAGCAGGCGTTGCTCGATCGTCTTCAGATGCTTCAGGTGGTCGTTCTTCATGGTCGTCTCCGCAATGCGTCGCAGAGAATACCAGCACCGCGTTGGCATGTCTGACTGAAGACTGCCACGAAGCGACTAGTCCTTGGCAAGAACATGCTTTAAAGCGCTTAAACGTGGTGGAATTCTTCAAGACTTGGAAATGCAATGCCGGTGTCCGACACCTATCCAAAGCTCGATGAGACAGACCGGCGAATCCTGCGCGCGCTGCAAGCCGACGGGCGGCTCACGATCCAGGACCTGTCCGATCAGGTAGGTCTCAGCCCGTCTCCGGTCTCGCGCCGCGTGCGCCTGCTGGAGGAACGCGGCATCCTCACCGGTTATGCCGCGCTGATCGACGAGGCCAAGCTCGGGTTCGGCGTTTCGGTCTTCGTATCCGTGCAACTGGACAAGCAGATCGATCAGGCGCTCGCAAAGTTCGAAGCGGCGATCGCGGGTTTCCCCGAGGTCGTGGACTGCTGGCTGATGACCGGGAACAGGGACTATCTGCTGCGTGTCGCGACGGCGGATCTCGCCGAGTTCGAGGCGTTTCTGACCGGGCGGCTGACCCGCGTCGCCGGCGTCTCGAACATCGAGTCGTCCATCCCGCTCAGGCGGGTCAAGGCCGGAACAGGCCGGACAGCGTGAGCGCTTGGGTCATCACCGCCGCCCGGCGATCGGTCTATGCCGCGACCATCAGGCCGAACGAGTTCTGAGCGACATCTGCATAGTTCCCGCCAGCCGACGGTTTCGTCGCCACCTCGATGTAAAGCTGCGTTGGCCGCACGCGAATGTCGCGCTCACCGGTCGTCGAGATATCGTAGGTCGCAAAGCCGCCGCGATAATTCAGCACCGTCCTGAGACGCGCGATCAGGGAATTCTCCGCGACGGTGTAGCCGGTCCGGTTGCGGTTGCCCGTCCATTCCTGGAAGTGTCCGACAACGTAGGCGAGCGAGACCTGGCCGTTGCCCGTGGCGAGCGTGCCGAATTCAGCCAGATCGGTGTCCGTGATCGCCTGGGTGTTGCCGCGGAAGAAGTGCGCGCCGACCAGACCGTTCGACGTCTTGGCAGTCACGGTGACACAGGTCGAGACGGCCGGGAAAACGATCTCGTCAGGGTCGTGCCCCAGGTGCCCGGATCATGCCCAGCAGACCGGCAGGGATGGCAAATGCCGCACGCGCCACCGGATTGTTCTGGAGCTGCGCCTTGGTCTTCTCGAACTGCATAACACCCTCGATGCGCCGGTCGAGGAACGCCCATGTCGGGTGCAGGTCGGGATCCTGATCGCCGAGCCAGTACAGCACAGTCGCCGACATCACGCCGCTGAGAATGGCGCGCTTCGTGTACCAGTTATAGTCGCCCGACGTGTCGCCGCAGGCATCCCAGATCAGATCCGCCGTGCGCCACATCGCCCGCGCGCCCTCGGGCGCATACATCGGCAATGCCAGCAGCGAGGCGGAACGGCGCACGGCCTCGCGCTCGGTGCCGATGACCTCGATGCGCTTGCGGACGCAATGGGTGATGCGGTCCCGGATCCGCATCGTGCTCAGATCGCCCGCCGCGAGCGCCTCTGACAGCCGCTCGTCGCCGAGCTTGTGAAACGCCAGCGCCAGATCGGCACCGCCGCGCGGGAACATCATCTTCGCTTCGTGCAGGTCGATGCCGGTGTCCTCGCAGGCCGCGCGCAGAGACTGGTTCGACCAGCCGTCGAAGGCGACATGCGGCAGTGCCGCTTCGATCAATGTCACCTCTTCAGGGGCCAGGGGCATGTTCCGAGTCGCAGGGTCGGCCATGTCGATCTCCATCTCTGCCGGGTTGGTCTGGACACCCGGAATACCTTCGCATATATAGCGCGCTCTTTCGAAACCTCGAAATCACGGAAAGGTGGTGACGTAAGTGCAGGTACTGGTACGCGACAACAATGTCGATCAGGCGCTCCGGGCACTCAAGAAGAAGATGCAGCGCGAAGGTGTTTTCCGCGAAATGAAGCTGCGGCAAGCCTATGAAAAGCCTTCGGAGAAGCGCGCGCGCGAAAAGGCGGAAGCGATCCGCCGGGCACGCAAGCTGGCGCGAAAGAAAGCGCAGCGCGAAGGTCTTCTCTGAGACGACCGGCTCCGCGTCCCGGCGAGTCGTCAGGATGCACGGTTACCGACCCCTGCAGCGTACGTTGCGGGGGTTTGCCGTTTTCAGGGGTCAGGTGACCTTGGACCGGGTCAGGAACTCGGGCTGGTCCCAACGGCGTTCCTTGAGGATCGCGGACAGGCGTTGTGCCGCCTCCCGCACCTCCTCCTCGGTGTTGTAAAGCGGGGCGAACCCGAAGCGCAGCAGGTCAGGCGCGCGGAAGTCACCGATGACGTCCTCGGCGATCAGCGCCTGCATGGCTGCGTAGCCCCGATCCTTGCCGTCTGTATCGGGCAGATGGAACGAGACCTGACTGCCGCGCATCGCACCCTGCCGCGGGGTGGCGAGGCTCAGGCCGAAACCCGCACAATTGGCCTCCACCTCTGCGATGAACAGGTCGGCGAGCGCGATCGACCGCGCACGCACGGCGCCAATGTCGACTTCGGCCCACAGATCTAATGCCGCATCCAGCGCGACCATCGACAGGATCGGCGGCGTGCCAACCCGCATCCGCTCGACCCCCTGCGCCGGGTGATAGTCGAGATCGAAGGCAAACGGCGCCGCATGCCCCATCCAGCCGCCGAGCGCCGGGGCGATCCGATCCGCATGGTCGGGCCGTACGTACAGAAACGCGGGCGCGCCCGGTCCGCCGTTCAGATACTTGTACCCGCAGCCCACCGCGAAATCGGCCCGGCAGCCCTGAAGATCGACCGGCAAGGCTCCGGCAGAATGCGCGAGATCCCAGATCACGAGCGCGCCCGCTGCGTGAGCCGTCGCCGTGATCGCCGCCATGTCGTGCAGCCGTCCGGTGCGATAATCGACCTGGGTCAGCATCACGACGGCGACCGTCTCGTCGATGGCGTCGCCGACCGCGTCCGGCGCGACGATCTTGAGATCCTCCGGCGACCGCATCGCGCCGAGCAGGCTCTGCGCCACGTAAAGATCCGTCGGGAAGTTCCCCATGTCGGACAGCACGACTCGCCGGTCCGACAGCGACAGTGCCGCCGACAGCACCTTGAAGAGGTTCACGCTGGTCGAGTCGCAGGCCATGACCGCACCCTTCTCCGCACCGATCAGCGGAGCGATCCGGTCTCCGATCCGCGCAGGCAGGTCGATCCAGCCCGCACTGTTCCAGCCGCGGATCAATTCCTTGCCCCAGTGCTCCGTGACCGCTTCGGCGACCCGTGCCTTGGCAACCTTCGGCAGCGGGCCGAGCGAATTGCCGTCGAGATAGATCACGCCTTCGGGCAGATCGAACAGGTCACGGCGCGGCAGGTCGGTCATGCAATCCTCGGCAATCGGTCTCAGTTCAGGGCGTCGAGGAAACTGATGGCGTCGATCCCGGCACCATACAAGCGCAGATCGTTGTGATTGCCATCGCCGTACGGAATGAAGGTCTTCGGATCGTTGGCCGCATCGAACAGTTTTCGGCCTTGGGAAAAAGGTATGATCTCGTCCAAGCGGCCGTGCTGCACCAGCAGCGGTGCCACGATGGTATCGATAACATCGATCGTGTCCCAGCGCTGATCGGGCAGGATCAGGCAGGCGGGCACGAACGGATAGCGGTATTCGGCGGCCTCGCACAACCGGGCGAACGGCGCTTCGAGCAGGACCGCTTTGGCAGGGCGGCGCGCCGCGACCTGGGCGGCCACTGCCGCGCCAAGGCTGACCCCGGCAATGACCGGCGGCATCGCCGCCCCGGGCAGAACTGCCGGAAGCTCGTCATAGAGGCGGACTCCGTCAGCGACGATGTCGTCCTGGTCCGGAGACCCCTCAGCCCCGCCTGCCCCGCGATAGTTCATCGCAACGATCCCGAAACCCGCCAAAGCATATTCGGTGAGCTTCGGTGCGGTCGCGGGGAGCGATCCCGAGTTGCCCGTGAAGTAGAGGATCACCGGACGATCCTGCCTCGGCGGGACGACCCAGGCCAGGATCTTCGTGCCGTCCTGCGCCGCGATGGTCGCGACGCGCGCACCCGGCAGCCCGGACACTTCGGTCGCTCTGGGCCAGTCCTGAAACGGATAGATCAGGGAATGCCGCTGCAGCAGGAGTGCCGTGCACGCGATCACCCAGAAGACCGTGGCGATGACCGCGATGACCAGAATGACGGGCGGAATGAACCGCACGGCGCGCGGCTTTCAGAAACTGTCCTTGCGGCGTCTGACCTCGGCGAATGTGCTGGCATCGTCGGCACCGTCCAGCCCGACCGAGGCTTTCACCGACGGCTCGACGGCGCGCAGGAACGGGTTCGTTGCCTTCTCTTCGGCCATGCTGACGGGCACGATGAACGCTCCGGTCGCATCCGCCGCCTTGATCGCGTCGATGCGGTCGAGCAGCGCCTTGTTTTCAGGCTCGATGGACAGCGCAAACCGGCCGTTCGCCTGCCCGTAATTGTGCCCGGAGTAGATCAGCATGTCGTCCGGCATATCGAGAAACTTCGACAGGCTCTCCCACATCATCGCGTGGGTCCCCTCGAAGACCCGCCCGCAGCCCAGCGCCATCAGGCTGTCGGCCGTGAAGGCCACGTTGTCGTTGTCCATCACGAAGGCGATGTGGCCGATCGTATGGCCCGAGACATCGATCACGCGCGCCGTGCTTTCGCCCAGCGTCACGGTCTCGCCCTCGGACAATTCCACATCGAGCGCGGGCAGGCGCGCACGGTCCTTGGCATGGCCGACGGTCTTCGAGCCGTACTTCGCGACCAGATCGGGAACGCCGTCTGTGTGATCGGCGTGATGATGCGTGATCCAGATCTGTTCGAGGCCCCAGCCGCGCGCCTCCAGCGCGTCGACGATGGGATCGACCGAAGGTGCGTCGACCAGCGCCGTCTGGCCCGAGCCCGTATCGTGCACCAGATAGGCATAGTTGTCAGACCGGCACGGAACGGTGACGACTTCGACAGGCATGGGCATTTCTCCGATGTTGGGTTAGGCTGATCCTGTCCGATCGGGCGGGCGGTTGCAATCCGGGCAGGTCATGCATCTGGATGTCGTTGAACTCAGGCGGTTTTACACGTCGACCCAACTCGGTCGGCTGGCGCAACGCGCGATCCGCGAGCAGCTCCGGGCGCTCTGGCCGAACGTCAAGGGCCAGTCCGTGCTGGGCTTCGGCTATGCCGCGCCGTTCCTCAGGCCGTTTCTGGAAGACGCCACGCGAACGCTCTGCCTGATGCCGTCGCAGCAGGGCGTCTGCGCATGGCCCGGCGAAGGCCCCAATCTCAGCACCCTGGTGGAAGAAACCCTCTGGCCGCTGCCGGGCGGGTTCGCCGATCGTCTGATCGTCGCCCACGGGCTCGAGACTTGCGAACGCCCTGCCGCGCTACTGGACGAGATCTGGCGCGTTCTGGCGCCGGGCGGCCGGGTGGTCTTCATCGTGCCGAACCGCGCCGGCATGTGGGCAAGGCGCGAAGGGACACCGTTCAGTGTCGGCCGTCCCTATTCGCTCGGCCAGTTGGAGGCCGCGATCTCCGCACAACGTTTCACGCCGGTACGCCACGCGGCGGCACTCTATCACCCGCCAAGCCACCGACGCTTCTGGATACGCTCGGCACCGACCATCGAACGGCTCGGCCAACGGCTTGATATGCGCCGCCTCGCCGGGCTGGTGATGCTCGAGGCCGAAAAACTCGTCTACATCACGCCGCAGTCCGGGTCCCGCGTCAGCGCACGAGACCCGATCCGCGTCCTGACCGGGCTGGGCGCGCCGGCCCCGAAACCGGCCGGCCGCACCTCGCGCCGATAGCTCCTTCTTGTCAGTCCTGACCGGTCAGCCACGGCCACGAAATCGTGTCGATCGCCACCAGCGCGACGACAATGCCCGCCGCTGCCAGGATCTCCGTGTAGTAACCCTTTGCCGCCTCTACCTGTTCGACAATTCCCGCCCAGGCTTCTGCTGGCAGAGCGAACGCCGCTGCTGCGAGCAGCGTGAAGATCGCAGTTCTGATCATCAGTTTACGTGTCATATGCCCTTCCCCGAGTTGAGTTGCTAACTGTCATTTTGATATTCTATCCAAATTTAAATGTCAAATTAAAAGTTATTTTGATATTTAATGAATCCTAGATCCTATTTTCCCTCATTGAATCAGTGCTTTAACAGGGTCGCAGAAAATCGCGATCTCCCCCACTTTCGACCCACATCACAGCAGCGATTCGATTCTGTTTGTCCGCAGGGCGCCTTCGGGCGAATGTCAGCGCGCGAAATCACGGGGGCGCATGCATGTGGACCGACCGACGGCTTCTGGAACTGCTCGATCTCGACCACCCGATCATCCAGGCACCGATGGCGGGCGCATCGACGCCGGCAATGGCGGCGGCGGCGGCGAATGCTGGGTGTCTCGGATCGCTGGGTTGCGCGATGATGACGCCCGAGGACTATCGCGCCGATTTCCAGGCGCTGCGCGACGGGACGAACCGCCGGGTCAACATGAACTTCTTCTGTCACAAGCCGCCAGAGGACGATCCTGCTGCAAACCGGCGCGCCGTCGACCGGCTCGCACCGCTCTATGACGAGGCCGGTATCGAGAAGATGCCGGACGTCCGGCCGACGCATTTTCCCTACGGCGCCGAAATGCACGCGGAAATCATGGAGACCCGCCCAGGCGTGGTCAGCTTCCATTTCGGTCTGCCCGAGGAGCGCTTCGTCGAAGAGCTGAAGGCGGACGGCGCCCTGATCCTCTGCTCGGCGACCACCGCCGAGGAGGCACGCGATCTCGAGAACCGGGGCGTCGATGTCATTATTGCCCAGGGCTGGGAGGCCGGCGGGCACCAGGGATTCTATCTCAGGGACCAGCCTTCGCAGATCGGCACGATGGCACTGGTGCCCGCGGTCGTCGACGCGGTCGACGTCCCGGTCGTGGCAGCCGGTGGTATCGCGGACGGCAGGGGCATCGTTGCGGCCCTCGCGCTCGGAGCGGCCGGGGTCCAGATCGGCACGGCCTTCCTGACCACAAAGGAGACCGGCAGTCCTGACGCGCACCGCAAGGTTCTGCTCGACGCGGACGGGGCCGACACCCGCATGACCCGCGCCTTTTCGGGCCGTCCCGCGCGCGGCGTCGTCAACCGCTACATGGATTACATGGAGCAGATGGAGGACACGCTGCCGGAGTTTCCGCTGATGAACACGCTGACAGGCCCGTTGAGGAAAGCCGGTGCCTCAGCAGGCAGTCCGGACATGCTCTCGCTCTGGTCCGGCCAGGCGGTCGGGCTGAACAAGGCCGGGACCGTCGCCGGAACGATCGACCGGCTGGTCGGAGAAACGCGCGACGTGCTCGCGAATCTGCCGGCGGTGCCCGATGCCGGGTAAGGTCGCCCTCGTCACCGGCGCCAACCAGGGGCTCGGCCTTGCCCTGGTGAAGGGGCTGGCCGCGGCGCTCGGACCGGGCTCGACGGTCTATCTCGGCGCCCGCGATGCGGCGCGAGGTGCGGACGCGGCGTCGGCGCTTCCAACGGATGGCGCCGGGATCGAGCCGATCCTGATCGATGTCACCCGGGACGAAGATGTCGCGCGGGCCGCCGAAAATCTGAGCGCACGCCATGGCGGTGTCGATATCGTCATCTCGAACGCCGCCGCGCGGATGCTTCAAGGCGATGCTTTCCCCGACATCGTGAGCACCTTCGTCGACACCAACAACGGTGGCCAGCGCCGGATGGCCGAGCACTTCGTGCCGCGTCTGCGCGACGGTGGCGTGTTCCTGCCGGTCGCGTCGAGCTTCGGCTCGCTGACGAAACTGCCGGACTCCTTGCATGCCCGGTTCGATACATCGACGGCGACACTGGACGATATCGATCGCGTGCTCGCGGACTGGGTCCGGGGCGTCGAGGACGGCACGGCGGCGGAGGACGGCTGGCCCGAGTGGATCAACATCCCCTCGAAGATCGGGCAGGTCGCATCGATGCGCGTACTTGCGCGAGACCTCGCAAACGACCCGCGCGCCCTGCTGATCGCCGCCGTCTGCCCCGGGCTGGTTGATACCGAGGCGTCCCGCCCTTGGTTCGACGACATGTCCCAGGCACTGAGCCCGGACGACGCGGCAAAGCCGATCGTCGCGATCGCCACCGGACGGGTCGACCGCGCCGCGAGCTACGGACAGCTCTGCCGCAAGGGAACGATGGTGCCCTGGACCTGAGGCTCTGGCTGACCAGATTCGAACCATCTTGCGCGAGAAGGCTGGAAACCGCGCAGCAATGCCGCTAGTCAGCCGCGATGCGAGAGAACGGGTCTTGAAATGAACGCACACCCCACCATCCGTCCGCGGCCGGGCATTCTGGATATTGCGCCCTATGTCGGCGGCGCCAGCACGATCGACGGTGCCAACCGCTCGATCAAGCTCAGCGCCAACGAGAACCCTTTCGGTCCGTCCGAAAAGGTCATCGAGGCCTATCGCCAGATGTCCGACGAGATCGGCCTCTATCCCGAGGATCACGGCCCGCTGTTCGACGCGATCGCCCGGGTGCACGGGATCGATGCCTCGCGCATCGTGCTCGGCAACGGCTCGGACGAACTGATTGCCATGCTCTGCAAGGCCTATGCCGGTGAGGGCGACGAGGTGCTGTTCTCGGCCCACGGCTTCCTGATGTACCGGCTTTCCGCCCTCGGGGCCTCGGCAACGCCCGTCACCGTGCCGGAGAAGAACCTTTGCCTCGACGTCGACGCGATGATCGGCGCGCTCAACGACCGCACCCGCCTGGTGTTCGTGGCCAACCCGAACAATCCGACCGGGACGATGGTCGGCCGGGCCGACCTCGAACGTCTCGCCAATGCGCTGCCGCCGCAGGCGCTGCTGATCGTTGACTCGGCCTATGCCGAGTATCTGCGCCCGGAGGACGACGACGGCGCCTTGCGGCTCGCCGCCGAGCGCGAGAATGTCGTGACCACGCGCACCTTCTCGAAGATCTACGGGCTCGCCGCCCTGCGCCTCGGCTGGATGCACGGCCCGGAGCATGTCTGCGCCGTGATGCATCGCGTGCGCGGGCCGTTCAACGTGACCCGCCCGGCGCTGGTCGCCGGTCTCGCCGGGATGGCCGACCAGGGGTACATCGACCATTGCCGCGTCACCAACGAGGTCTGGCGCGACTGGCTCACCAAGGAACTCGACGCGGTCGAGGGCCTGTCGGTCACGCCGTCCATGGGGAACTTCCTGCTGGTTCACGCGGGCGAGCGGGTGGCCGCATTCGATGCTCACCTGAAGTCGCGGGGGCTGATCGCGCGGCGGGTCGAGGGCTACGGCCTGCCCGAGCACATCCGCATCTCGATCGGAGACGAGACCGCCTGCCGTCTGGTTGCCGAGGCTGCGCGGGCCTTCCCCGGCGCATGACCCGGATCGTCGGCAAGCTCGCGCTGGTCGGGCTGGGCCTGATCGGATCGTCCATCGGCTGGGCCGCGAAACGCGCGGGCTCGGTCGGCGAGATTGTCGGCACGGCACGCTCTCCCGGCACCCGCGCCCGCGCAGCCGAACTGGGCTTTTGCGACCGGGTCGTCGAGACCGCCGCCGAGGCAGCCGAGGGCGCGGACCTCGTCATTGTCTGCGTGCCGGTCGGCGCCTGCGGAACGGTCGCCACCGAGATCGCGCCGGTCCTCAAACCCGGTGCCGTCGTCTCGGACGTCGGATCGACCAAGCGCTCGGTGATCGAGGCAATGGCGCCGCATATCCCGGACCATGCCCACTTCATCCCGGGCCATCCGCTGGCCGGGACCGAGCATTCCGGACCCGATGCGGGCTTTGCCGAGCTCTACGACAATCGCTGGTGCCTGCTGACGCCTATCGGCGCGCCCGACGCGGACGCGCTGAACCTGCTCAAGCGCTTCTGGGAGAGCCTGGGCGCCAATGTCGAGAGCATGGACCCCGACCATCACGATCTCGTCGTGGCGGTAACCAGCCACGTTCCCCACGCCATCGCCTACACGATGTGCGGTGTGGCCGATGACCTGCGCCGCGTGACCGACCGCGAAGTCGTCCAGTTCTCCGCCGCAGGCTTCCGCGACTTCACCCGGATCGCGGCATCCGACCCGGTAATGTGGCGCGACGTGTTCCTGAACAACAAGGACGCGACGATCGAAATCCTCGGCCGTTTCGTAGAAGAGCTCATGAGCCTGCAACGGGCAATCCGCACCGGCGACGGGGACCACCTGCATGATTATTTCACGCGAACCCGGGCTATCCGCCGGTCGATCATCGAAGCCGGTCAGGACACGTCGGCACCGAACTTCGGACGCGGCGCGGGCGAGACCTGAGCCGATGCGGCGACCGGGTATCGCCGCCTTGTCACTTTTGATCGCGCTGTCGGGGTGTGCCGAGGCGAATGTGTCCGAAGTGCCGCTGCCGCCGGTGAAGCCGACCAGCCTCGGCGCTGTCGCCAGCACGGCAGGCGGGCTTTGCGGCGACCCGCGGCTGAAGGGCGAGCGCATCGGACGCCTGACCGGCAAGATCGCGGCCTGCGGCGTTCAGGACGCCATACGGCTGACCCATGTCAGCGGGATCGCGCTGCGTGCCCCGGCCCGGGTGAACTGCGATACCGCGCGGACCTTCGCCGACTGGCTCACCGGTCCGGCCAACGCGTCCGCCCGGCGCAGCCTCGGCAGTCCGATCCGGAACGTCCGGGTCGTCGCCTCCTACGCCTGTCGCAGCCGCAACAACCGGCCGGGCGCGCGCCTGTCCGAGCACGCGTTCGGCCGCGCAATCGATGTCGGCGGCGTGACGCTGGCCAATGGCCGCGAGATCAGCGTGCTCGAGAACTGGGGCAAGGGCAGCGCCGGCGCCTGGCTGCGCGAGATCTGGCGGGCCGCCTGCGGACCGTTCAAGACCGTTCTGGGCCCCGACGGAGACCGATTCCACAAGGACCATTTCCACTTCGACGTCGCGCAACGGCGCAGCACCTTCTGCCGCTAAGCCCGCCGCAACGGCAGGCATTCCCGCATTTCGATTAAAATTTTCACGAAATCTTAAGCCGACAGCCCTAGAAACGCCCGCGGATCCGGAAGCGAAGTTGTTACAGACGGTGTCGCTTCGAAGTTGCAACGAGCGGTGTGGCCCGGCCTGACAACCCGGTGTCCGCGTCGCGGCCGAAAGCCGAAAATTCCCGTGGCAGCGCTGTCACATTACTCTCTCGCGGATGCGACCAGATCGCAGGACGCATCGAGTTCCCGGCAGGATCGCCCTGCCGTTTCCAACACGAGCATGCGCGATCCGCTGCCGCCCGCATCCGGGAGGGCTGGCGGCGCAGGCATTTCTTCACCTCGGCGCGGCCAGCCGTGGCGCATCGGCAATCGCAAAGGGACCGATCCGGACTTTCCCGCCGCCCAAGCCGAGCGGAAAGCTCAGATCCTTGCCGCCGCCGGAAAACGCGGTGACGAGCTGCACGGCCCCGCGGATCGTCTCGGCCAGATCGCCGTCGATGGCACCGGACGAGATCGCAAGCTCGATCAGGCGCTCCCATTCCTCGGCCTCGATCTCGATCTCGCCGTCGGGATAACCCTGATCGTCGACCTTGAAGGCGCCGCGCACGACCAGCTTCATGTCGCCCCAACTGAACCCGGCCTCGCGGATGGTCGCGGCACGTACAGCCAGGCGGCCCTCCTCCCGCGCGATCCGATCGATCGGATCGTCGAACGCTGCGTGTCCGGACAGCGTCACGCGGTCGATCTTCGGCTTCACCTTCAACAGCCCGGTCGGATCGAGATCCGAGATCAGTTCTTTCGGCAGTTTCAGGTCGACTGCCTCGCTACGCAGGTCATAGCTGTTGGGCGGCGCGATATCCTCGCCGCGCTCGATCAGCCTGATGTTCAGCGACTGCGCCGCCGCCGTCCATCCGGTTCGGCCGTTGGCCACCAGCGCCGTCGCCTCTGTCGCCGCCTCGCGCAGTTCCATCGACGGTCCCGGCCGCAGATCGAGCAGCGTCGACATTGCCTCGGACACCAGCGTGATCTGATCGTCCGTCAGGCCGAGTTGCTGCTCGCCCGGCCATGTGACCGCGATGCGCGTCGGCGTGAACGGATCGGTGACGGCCGTCAGTTCGGGCGCCTGCCACGACCATCCGGTCCGGGGATCGGCCAATCGCGGCTCCCGGATCGAGAGTGTCACGTCGCCCGGAAAGCCGGTCGCCTCGATGCTCGCACTTTCGGCCTGCCAGCCACGGGCGCGTTGCTGCTCGAGCCAGAACTCAAGCCCCGTGCGCTGACCGTTCGCCGCGATGAACCACCACGCGACCCACGCGCCGACAGCCAGAAGGCCCAAGCCAAGCAAGACGAGTATGATCCGACGCACGCGCTGTCTCCCTTCCGGCCATCGCTTCGAGCAATGGCATCCTTGCCTAAGAACGCATGGAGGCGCTACCACCGGCGGCAAAGAGAATGGGGTACGCATGCAACGCGGCGATTTTTGGGTCTTCGGCTATGGCTCGCTGATGTGGAAGCCGGGCTTCGAGCATGTCGAGCGCCGGATTGCCCGGCTGGACGACTACACGCGGCGCTTCGGCATGTGGTCATGGCACTATCGCGGGACGCGCGAGGTTCCGGGGCTCGTCCTCGGCCTCGACTGGGCACCCGGACAATCCTGCACCGGCGTTGCCTTCCGAGTGCCCGGGTCGAAGGACCGCGAGATCCGCGACTATCTCCAGCAGCGCGAACTGATCAGCTACGCCTACTTTGAGACCGTGCAGCCGATCGTGCTTCCCGACGACCCGGATGCCCCTGAAGGACCGGGCGAGAGCTGCGAGGCGCTCTGCTACATTCTCGACCGGACACATCCGCAATACGCGGGCGGCCTGACGGCCGAGGAACAGGCCGACCGGATCGTCCGCGCCGCGGGCACATCGGGCGCGAACACCGACTACCTCCACAGCACATGCGCCCATCTCGGCGATCTGGGGATCCGCGACGCGGGGCTCGAGGCGCTCGCCGATCTCGTCCGTGCGAAGGAAACGGCGTGAGCGAGAATGACGCGCCGCATCTGTTGCGGTACGCGGCGGGTATCGACCATCAGGTCGCAGCCCTGGCCTGGATGCCAGAGACGACCGAGCCGAAATTCTGGATCGTGACATCGCGCCGGACCGGGCGGTGGGTCCTGCCGAAAGGCAGCATCGATGCCGGCATGACGGCCCCGCAAGCGGCCGCGCAGGAAGCCTTCGAGGAGGTCGGCGTCTCGGGCGAGGTCGGTCCGACACCGATCGGCAGGTACCGCATCCCGAAGATCCGCCCGCCGCTGATCTGGACCCTGGATGTCGAGATCTATCCGCTCTGCGTCACACGGGTGGACGATACCTGGCGGGAGAAGGCGGAGCGTGAGCGCCGCCTTGTGGGTCTTGCCGAGGCGCATCAACTCATCGAGGACGACGCGATCCTGAGCGCCCTGCGGGCGGCAACGCTCCGCCTGCCCCTGCCGGCCGTGGCCACCTGACCAGACCGCACGGGCGTCAAGCATCCGCGACCACCCGCAGCGTCAGGTTGATACGGCCACCATCGGGCAGAAGACTGCCCTCGCCGAACAGCACCCGGTCGACACCGTGATAGGCGAGCCGGGCAGCACCGCCCATGATCACGACATCCCCCGAGTTCAGGATGATCGACTGCGTCGGATCCTTGCGTTCGGTCCCGCCCATGCGAAAGCGCGCCGGATCGCCGAGCGAGATCGAGACGACGGGCGGTGCAAAGTCGCCCTCGTCCTTGTCCTGATGCAGGCCCATCCGCGCGCCCTCGCCATACCAGTTGATCAGGCAGCAATCGGGATCGCCTTCCCACTCCGCGACCTCGCGCCAGATCCGCAGGATGCTGTCGGGGATCGCGGGCCAGCGCTCACCGGTCTCGGGATGCCGATTGGCATAGCGGTACTTGCCTCGGTCGATCACCCAGCCGAGCCGCCCGGCCGAGGTCATGCGCACGCTCATCGGCTTGCCCCAGGGCGTGACCGGGCGCACCAGTGGCGCTGCCGCCGCGACCCGGCGCACGTCGTCCACGATGGCGATCTGTGCCGGAACGTCGAGACTGCCGCGCAAGACCCGGAACCCGGCGATATCCTCTGTCAGCGCGATCACGCGTCCACTCCCGACCAATCCCCGCACGTCGATCCCATATGCGACATCAACGGCTGAAACCCAAGGCTGCGACAGAATCCACGGGGCCGTGTGTTGCAGCCCCGGAACCCTGCCCCTATATCGCCACCGGAAAGCTTTTTCACAGTTCGGTGACTGTTGATTAAGCATAACAGCCACGGGATGGGCCGCGGGGGCCGCGACAGGACCCACTGCCCGACATCGCCATAAGGAGCAGACAATGTCGAAAGTCATCGGTATCGACCTCGGCACCACGAACTCGTGCGTTGCAATCATGGACGGCGCGAGCCCGAAAGTCGTGGAAAACGCAGAAGGCGCACGCACCACGCCGTCGATGGTCGCCTTCACGAATGACGACGAACGCCTCGTCGGCCAGCCCGCCAAACGCCAGGCGGTGACCAACCCGGACAACACCCTCTTCGCCGTGAAGCGCCTGATCGGGCGCCGCTTCGACGACCCGATGGTCGAGAAGGACAAGGCGATGGTCCCCTTCAGCATCGTCGAGGGCAAGAACGGCGACGCCTGGGTCGAGGCGCGCGGCGAGAAGTATTCGCCGAGCCAGATCTCGGCCTTCATCCTGCAGAAGATGAAAGAGACCGCCGAGAGCTATCTCGGCGAGACGGTCGACAAGGCCGTGATCACCGTGCCGGCTTACTTCAACGACGCCCAGCGCCAGGCCACCAAGGACGCGGGCAAGATCGCCGGTCTCGAGGTTCTGCGCATCATCAACGAGCCGACGGCGGCAGCACTGGCCTACGGGCTCGACAAGGACACGTCGAAGACGATCGCCGTCTATGACCTCGGCGGCGGCACGTTCGACATCTCGATCCTCGAGATCGACGAGGGCCTGTTCGAGGTCAAGTCGACCAACGGCGACACCTTCCTCGGTGGTGAAGACTTCGACATGCGTCTGGTCGAGTATCTCGCAGACGAGTTCAAGAAAGAGAACTCGATGGATCTGCGCCAGGACAAGCTGGCTCTGCAGCGCCTCAAGGAAGCCGCCGAGAAGGCCAAGATCGAGCTGTCCTCGAGCGCGCAGACCGAGATCAACCTGCCGTACATCACGGCGGACGCGACCGGACCGAAGCACCTGACGCTGAAGCTCACCCGCGCGAAGCTGGAAAGCCTCGTCAGCGACCTGATCAAGCGCACGATCGATCCGTGCAAGGCAGCGCTGAAGGATGCGGGTCTGACGGCCTCGGACATCCACGAAGTCGTCATGGTCGGCGGCATGTCGCGCATGCCCAAGGTCATCGAGGAGGTGAAGGCCTTCTTCGGCAAGGAACCGCACAAGGGCGTGAACCCCGATGAGGTCGTCGCCATGGGTGCGGCGATCCAGGCCGGCGTGCTGCAGGGCGACGTCAAGGACGTGGTGCTGCTCGACGTCACGCCGCTCAGCCTCGGCATCGAGACCAAGGGCGGCATCTTCGACCGGCTGATCGACCGCAACACGACGATCCCGACGAAGAAGTCGAAGATCTACTCGACCGCCGAGAACAACCAGTCGGCCGTGACGATCCGGGTCTTCCAGGGCGAGCGCGACATCGCCGAGCACAACAAGCTGCTCGGACAGTTCAACCTCGAAGGCATTCCGCCCGCGCCGATGGGCATGCCGCAGATCGAGGTGACCTTCGACATCGACGCCAACGGCATCGTCAACGTGTCGGCCCAGGACAAGGGCACCGGCAAGCAGATGCAGATCACCATCCAGGCCTCGGGCGGGCTGTCCGACGAGGAAATCGACCGGATGATGAAGGAAGCCGAGGAGAACGCCGAGGCCGACAAGCAGCGTCGCGAACTGGTCGAGGCGAAGAACCAGGCCGAGGGCCTGATCCACGCCACCGAGAAATCGGTCGAGGAGCACGGCGACAAGGTCGACGACGAGACCAAGGACGGCATCACCGCCGCGATCACCGCGCTGAAGGAAGTGCTCGAGGGCGAGGACGCCGAGGCGATCCAGCAGAAAAGCCAGGCACTGGCCGAAGCGTCGATGAAGCTGGGCGAGGCGATCTATAAGGAACAGCAGGAAGCCGCCGAGGCTGCCGGTGATCCGGAAGACGTCGACGTGACCGCCCAGAAGGAAGAAGACGGCGTCGTCGACGCCGAGTTCACCGACGTCACGGACGACGACCGCAAGGCCTCCTGACCATGACCGGCGCCCAACGGGCGCAGGCGGTTACTCCCGACGCGGTCCTGTCCGATGACAGGGCCGCGTTTGGCGCCTACGCACTGCCCTCCAGCCTCGAGAGCCTGCGCCGTTTCGGCCAGGGTCTGGGTCGCGGGCCGGTTGCGCGGCGCGCCTGTTCGATCATTCGCCGCGTCGTGTCGGCGGGCCGCTCCGGGCCGTTCGATGTCGAGCCCTTTCCCGGTCAGGCCGCCCGGCTCTACCCGCGCGACAACCTCTCCGAGAAGCGGGTCTTCGGCGGGGCGCAGTTCTGGGACTGGGCCGAACGCGCCGCACTTGGCCGCGCAGTCCGGGCATCGGACGAGCCGGTCTACTTCGTCGATGCGGGTGCCAATGCCGGGCTCTACACGCTGGCGGTCCGGTCCGAGGCGTCCGGCAAGGCGCTCAGGGTGCTGGCGATCGAACCCGATCCGGAGAACCTGAAGCGGCTTTCCTTCAATGTCCGGGCCTCCGGCGCGGACAAGGACGTGACCATCGCCGAGGTCGCCCTCGGTGATCGCGAAGGACAGGCAACGATCGCCGTCGATCACGCCAATCGCGGCGAGCTGACGATGGCCGACAAGGGCACACGCGTCGCGCTGCGCCCGCTCCTCGCCGTAATCGGCTGGGCCGGATTTCCGCGCATCGACGCGCTGAAGATCGACATCGAGGGCATGGAAGAGCCGGTGCTGCGCCATTTCCTCGACAACGCGCCCGAAGCGCTCTGGCCGGGGATGGTGATCCTCGAGGCCCGGCGCGGCGAGATGACCGGCGCGCTGTCGATGCTGATGTCGGCGGGATACGAAATCGAAGAACGGACGCAGATGAACGTCGTCCTGACTGCGCCGCCGCGCGGCGCGGGAACCAGAACGGACTGAGATCATGGCCAAGCGTGACTATTATGACGTGCTCGGGGTCGCCAAGAGTGCCTCGGATGACGAGATCAAGAAGGCCTACCGCAAGAAGGCGCGCGAGCTCCATCCCGACAGCAACTCCGACAACCCAAAGGCCGAGGAACAGTTCAAGGAAGCCAACGAAGCCTACGACATCCTGAAGGATCCGCAGAAGAAGGCGGCGTACGACCAGTTCGGCCATGCCGCGGTCGACGGCTCGATGGGCGGCGGCGGCGGCCGCAGCGCCGGTGGCGGGGACTTCGGATCGGCATTCTCGGACGTGTTCGAGGATCTGTTCGGCGACTTCATGGGTGGCGGCGGCGGCGGTCGTGGCCGCGGCCAGCAGCGCGCCCGGCGCGGCGCCGACCTGCGCTACAATCTGAAAGTCTCGCTCGAAGAGGCGTTCACCGGCAAGCAGGCGACAATCCAGGTCCCCGGCTCGGAGAATTGCAGCAGTTGCAACGGCACAGGTGCCGAGGGCGGCGCGCAGCCGCAGACCTGCCCGACCTGCCAGGGCCACGGCAAGGTGCGCGCGCAGCAGGGCTTCTTCACCATCGAGCGCACCTGCCCGACCTGCCAGGGTCAGGGACAGATCATCAAGAACCCGTGCCGCAACTGCGCCGGGGCCGGACAGGTCCGCAAGGAACGCGCACTGAACGTCCAGGTCCCGCCCGGGGTCGAGACGGGCACGCGTATCCGGCTGGCAGGCGAGGGTGAAGGCGGCCCGCGCGGCGGCGCCCCGGGCGATCTCTACATCTTCATCGACGTCGCCGGTCACCAGATCTTCGAGCGCGACGGCGTGAACCTGTTCTGCCGGATCCCGGTCCCGATGACCAAGGCCGCACTGGGCGGAGACATCGAGGCCCCGACACTGGATGGCGGCAAGACGCGCGTGAAGGTGCCCGAGGGCGTGCAGTCCGGCAAACAGCTTCGACTTCGCGGCAAGGGCATGCCCGCGCTGCAACGGGCCGGGCAGTTCGGCGACCTCTACATCGAACTGGCGGTCGAGACCCCGGTCAACCTGACCAAGCGCCAGGAAGAACTGCTGCGCGAGTTCGAGGCCGAGAGCAAAAACAACAGCCCCGAGAACAACGACTTCTTCTCGAAGGTCAAGGACTTCTGGCAGAGCGTCAAAAGCTGACGCCCGGACGGGTTTCGCGGCCCGCTTACGCCAGGCCGCGCCGCGAATCAGCCACAGTCCCGGAACCGCCAAACGGCACGGTTAATCCGCTAAACTCGCATTCTGCAAAGATTTTCCAGCGTCCCAAAGTGCGCCCGGCAAAATGTTGACGCGGTTCAGCCACATTCTCGCCACAGGTCTTTGCGATGTGAAAACCACAGCAGCAGTTCCTGCACATCTCCTTAGAATCTGCACGTAAATGGATAGGTTGAGCTTTCATGCTCGCGCTGCGGTTGCTATCGTCAAATCCGATTTGAGGGGATGTTAGCGCTTACCGGAGTTCCGACCGGGCACCGTGTGTGCCCTCTCAAGACATGGCCATGCGTCCCCTTGCTAGACCTGCCGGGCAAGCCCGGTGCGTGCAGCGCGAGGGGTGGGGCCTCTCGCACGAGAGGACCGAAGGAGCTTTGCCATGACGAGCTACAATCCACTCTTCGATGCGACTGCTGTTGACACACCGGCCGGGATGACGCCCGCCGTCGCGCTGGGATCGATTTCCGGCGTGCCGTCCGAGGGCACCGGGCTCGCCGGTGAGGTCTACATCACCAATGGCAGCATCTCGTCGATCACGGTGTTGGAGAACATCATCGCGACGCGCTCGCCGGTCTCGACCTTCACGGCGACCGAGCTGCTCTACAGCGGGCGCAACAGCGACACGACCGTCGGCGAGTTCCTGGGCGACGATGCGGCCTCAATCCAGGGCGTGCCGGGCGACGTGTTCGAGATGGGCCCGTCCGGGATGACGTTCACCGGGTACGTCTACATCCCGGAGGGCGTGCACGAGATCGCGGTGAACTCGGATGACGGGTTCTCGCTGAAAATCGGCGGGGTCGATTTCTCGGAATTCGCGGGCACGCGCGGCACGGATGAGACGGCGCGCGTCGCCGACTTCGCAGGCGGGCTCTACCAGATCGAACTGCTCTATTTCGATGCCGGCGGGGGGCAGTCGCTGAACCTCGAGATCGACGGCATCACCGTCAACCAGAGCGCGTTCTACCAATCGACCTCCGACTTCACGAACCCGCCCGCCGACGTGCCGGTGGTGCCGGTTGCGGATTACCACCCCTCGTACTTCCTCGAGGCCGCGCTGGACATCGCCACGAGCGACGTGCCGACGGACGGTGCGGACAGCATCGAAGGCGGCGGTGCCGACGAGACCATCGACGGCGGCGCCGGCGACGACTTCATCAATGGCGGTTACGGCGATGACAAGATCATCGGCGGCGACGGCGATGACGTGCTGCTCGGCGGGCGCGGCGCTGACTTGCTGATCGGCGGCGACGGCGACGACCTGTTGATCGGGCGCTCGGACGCGAACGAGCAACGCATCGGTCAGTTGGCTCTGGGCACGCCGACGCGGCCCGACACGCCGGAGGGCGACGTCAATCAGGATCGTCAGAAGCTGAAGGGCTACGAGGACCAGCCGCTGATCTCGGATGACGTGATGATCGGTGGGGCCGGCAGCGACGTCTTCATGATCAATCCGCTGATCAACGCGAAGCTCCACATTATCCAGAAGCACACCCGTTCCGACGGCACGATCAACTGGGCCGGGGTCGCGGGCGAGAACACCTATCTGCACGACCACTGGGTCGATCACTTCGGCATCGAGACCATTGCCGATTACGTCGCCGGCGAGGACCAGATTGCCGTCATCGGCCACACCGCCACGATCGGCAATATCGACTACCGCGACGTCGATGGAGACGGCGACATCGAGTCGATCATCACAGTCGTGTCGAACCAGCACGGCGGCGGCGGCGCGCATGACGACGACCTGCTCGGCCATCTGATCGTGCACGGCGACATGGTCGAGGAGGACGACATCATCACCGATGCCGGCGTCACCTACGGCATCGTCGAGACCTATGCCGAGGTGGCCGAGGCGATCTTCCCCGAGGGCGACCTGAAGGTCACGGAGATCAACGGCGAACTGGTCTATGGCTATGACACCCGCGACGCGCTGGGGAATCTCGGGCCGATCACCGGCAGCCCGGAAGACTATGTCGACAATCCCTACATGGAGAATGCCGCAGCGCACGGGATCGAGTTCGGCGCACCCTCCGAGCCCAGCCTGAACGAGACGCGCTATCCGTTCGAACAGCTCGGCACCGTCAGCGTCGCCGGTCAGACGGACAGCGGCACCCCGGGCGATGACGTGATCGCGCCGGTTCATGCCGAACCCGCCGGCCTGCCGGGCGCGCTCGGTTACTACAGCTTCACGGACACCGGTGCCGCGGATGGCGCTTACGAAGACGCGCGTGGCGGCCCGACCGCGAAGGCCTACACGATCTACGAGAACCGGGCTCTGCTGCGCACCGATGGGCTGACGACCGGCCCGGACGGAAGCACGATGAACGCGCTCGAGTTCAACGGAGAGGACGAGTTCGCCTTCATCAAGCACGACCCGGTGATGAGCGTCACGCAGGGCACGATCTCGATCTGGGTGCGGCCCGACGACCTGAGCGACGATTCGACGTTCCTGTCCAAGGACCAGTCCGGCCGCGATCTCGGCGGGCACTTCCGGCTCGGGCACACCTCGGACGGGCAGCTCTTCATGCGCTTTGCCGATGGCAACGGCCGCTGGGGCAACAATGCGTGGGAGACGATCACGCCGGTCTTCACCGAGGGCGAGTGGGCGCATGTCGCGGTCAACTTCACGGCGACGGGCATCACCGTCTTTGTCGACGGCAATCCGATCTCGGACATCGTCTGGCAGGAGCTCGATGGCGGCGTCGCAACGCCGGGCATCTTCACCGAGGGCTTCATCCTGCAGAACGAGAACCCGTGGGTGCTGGGGGCAGATTCCTACCGTTCGGACGTGAATTCGACCGCGCAGATCTTCGCCGTGGACGATGAGGATCTCGACCGGGCCTTCGACGGCGCGGTGGCGGAGTTCGGCGTCTGGGGCGGCTTCACGCCAGAGGACGCGCTGAGCCAGGCCGAGATCAACGAGCTGATCGCCAACGGCCCGGGCGCGGCCCTGACCAATCCGTCCGGCCCGCAGCCGATGCTGGCGGGCGACGACGTCTTCGAGGGCGGCGACGGCGACGACCTGATCTTCGGCGAGGCCGGGAACGACACGCTGGACGGCGGTGCCGGGAACGACTCGATCGAGGGTGGCTACGGCGACGACTGGATCGAGGGCGGCAGCGGCAACGATGAACTCGACGGCGGACGCGGCAACGACATCCTGTTCGGCGGCGACGGCGACGATCTGCTCTGGGCGCGGTCGGATGGCGGCGAGCAGCGCGCCGGACAGCTCGTGCTGGACGATCCCTCGCGCCCGCTCGGCAATCAGATCGATCTCGAATATCTGAAGCTGGCGGACTGGATCGATCAACCCATCGAGGCCGACGACGTACTGGTCGGCGGCGCAGGCAACGACACGTTCTACATCCAGACGCTGATCAACGGCACCAAGGATATCCTGCTCGAGCACACTCAGGAGGATCGCTCGATCCGCTACCACGGCGTCGCCGGAGAGAACACATACGTCCACGACCACTGGGTCGATCTGAGCGGGATCGACGTCATCGCCGACTTCAAACGCGGCGAGGACGAGATCAAGATCATCGGCCACACGACCAACATTCTCGACATCACGCACAAGAGCTATGACAGCGACGGCGACGGCGTGCACGACGATGCGATGTCGATCGTCCAGATCTACTCGCAGCAGGGCAACGGCGGCGGCGCGCATGACGAGGACATGATCGGCTACGCGGTCGTGTTCGGCGATCTCGTGACCGAGGACGACATCCAGACCGACGCGGGCGCGCATTTCGGCATCGTCCGCACGGTGGACGACATTCAGGAAGCGGTTGCCCCGACCGGCGAGACCAAGATCTCGGTCACCGACGACGGCGTGACGATCTTCGGCTATGACAGCCGCGACATCGAGGGTAACCCGATGGCTGCCGATCCGCTGTCGTTCTCGTCGAACCCGTTCCTCGATCAGGTCGACTTCGCCTCATCCAAGACCGGCGGGCCGCTGACCGTGATCGTCGAGAACGATGGCGGGACCTTCGACGGCGTGGACGACGCGGTGACGATCCCGCACACGCAGGATCAGGCGCAGCTCGAGGGCACCTGGGCGTTCAGCTTCACCGCAGAGACCCCCGGCGACGGGCGCCAGGTGATGCTGTCCAAGGACCACTCCGGCTACAAGGGCGGTGGTCATCTCAGCTTCTATGTCGAGAGCAACGACTACTTCTACGCCCGGTTCCAGGGCGAAAGCGAAACCCGCCACCTGAGGTTCAGCGACGAGAAGATCCAGGCGGGCGAGAGCTATCACATCGCCTTCACCTTCACGGCCGACACCATCGCGCTCTACGTGAACGGCGAGATGGTCGATGCCGAGGAGGGGTTCCCGGAGGGTATGCTTGGCAATATCGAGGACGCGGTGATCGGCGCCTCGACGATGCAGCGCTGGAACGATGACGACCGGCTGCGCGACTTCTTCGACGGCACGGTCGAGCAGATCACGGTCTTCGACCGCGCGATCGATCCGGTCGAGGCGGTGCTGCTGGCCAGTACCGGTGGTGATCACTCGATTCTGACTAGCGATGTCGACGACCAGACCGGCGCCACGATGCCCGTCGCCGATATCGTCGGCGACGATGGCGACAACCGGCTGTTCGGCGATGCCGGGAACAACATCATGGACGGCGGTGCGGGACACGACCGGCTCTATGGCCGCGCCGGCGACGACACGATGATCGGCGGAACCGGCAACGACGTCTTCTACGTCGACGAGGCTGGCGACATGGTGATGGAGCACGCCGCCGGAGGTTACGACCGGGTCTACGCCTCGCTGCACCACGAACTGGATGCGAACGTAGAAGCGGCGGTTGCGTCGGGCACGGGCGATGTCAACCTGACCGGCAATGCCGAGGCCAACTGGCTGACCGGCAACGCGGGATCGAACGTCATCCTCGGCGGCGACGGCAATGACCGCCTGCAGGGCCGCGACGGCGAAGACACGATCGACGGCGGCGAAGGCAACGACATGCTCGAGGGCGGCGCGGGTGCGGACCTGTTCCGTTTCGGCGCCAATGGCGGGCTCGACCGCGTTCTCGACTTCGAGGTCGGGATCGACCTGCTGGAGTTCGAGGGCGCAAGCTTCGCCGATGTCGTGATCGAGGATACCTCGGCCGGGGCGAAGATCAGCTACGACGCATCGAACGCGGGCAATAACGTGATCCTTGCCGGGATCTCGGCCGCGGCGGTGACCGTGTCGAGCTTTGCCGGATCGGCGCAGGTAATCGCCGGAACCCAGGGTGCCGACCGGCTCTACGGCACGGACGGCGACGACGTCATGGAAGGCGGAGCGGGCAATGACTCGTTCTATGCCCGTCTCGGCGCCGACCTGATGATCGGCGGTACCGGCGATGACCGCTACTATGTCGACAATGCAGGCGACCAGATGGTCGAACGCGCCGGCGAAGGCTACGACCGGGCGCTTGGTTCGGTCGACTTCACACTCGGCGCGCATGTCGAGGCCGGGTCTGTCAACGGCGACGGGGCCGTGAACATCACGGGAAACGACCAGGACAACCACATCCGGGGCAGTCTCGCCAGCAACGTCCTGCTCGGTGAAGGCGGGCGCGACCGGCTCTACGGCATGGACGGTGACGACACGCTCGACGGCGGCGCCGACAACGACATCCTGGAGGGCGGCACGGGAGCCGATGTCTTCCGCTTCGGCCTCGGCGGCGGCAGCGATCTGATCATGGATTTCGAGATCGGGGTCGACCGGATCGACCTGACACCGACAGGACAGGCGTTCACCGATATCGACATCTACGACTCGTCGAACGGCGCGGTCGTTCGCTACCAGAACGAGGGCGGTGAGGTGGCTCTGGTGATCCTGAAGGGCGTCACCTCGCCGGAGATCGACTTCTCCAGCTTCGTCGGCGGCGAGGCGTTCATCGTCGGCACCGATGGCAACGACGTGCTCACCGGCACCAACGACGATGACATTCTGCAGGGTCTGGCCGGGAATGACCGGCTCGATGGCCGCGGCGGCGTCGACGAGATGATCGGCGGCACCGGAGATGACAGCTTCTACCTGCGCCAGATCGGCGACACGGCGGTCGAACTGGCCGGCGAGGGCTATGACCGGGCCTATGCCTATGTCGATACCGTGCTCTCCGAGAATATCGAGGCGTTGCAGGCTGGCGGGTCGGCGTCGATCGCACTGATGGGCAATGACATGAACAACGTCATCACGGGCAACTCCGGAAACAACGTGCTGCGCGGCGGTGCCGGAAACGACCGTGTGCAAGGAGCCGCGGGCAATGACCTGATCGAGGGCGGCGAAGGCTCGGACGTCCTGTTCGGCGGCGACGGGGCCGACATCTTCCGGTTCAGCCGCGGCGACGGCACCAACCAGATCCTCGATTTCCAGCAGGGCGTCGACCGGATCGATTTCTCGGCGATCAACACGCGGTTCAATTCGCTCGACATCTACGACTCGGCCAACGGCGTCGTCGCCCGCTGGGACGACAACCCGGACAGCCTGGGTCTGGTGATCATCAACGGACTGACCGCGAGCGATCTGTCCTCGTCGGATTTCACCTTCTGACGCAGCGCGATTTTCCTGGCGGGGCCGGTTTCCGGTTCCGCCATGAACTGGCCACAAGCAACTGCATGTTCTGGAGGCTTGCCGTCGGCGGCCAGCCCGGCTACCGGCATCGGGCAACGGAAGCAGACTACGGAGCAGGCGCATGTGGATCCGGCATATCCCCTTCACCCAGGCGACAGGCCGCCTGAAGCAGCTCTACGACCGGGTGGCGGGGCCGGATGGCAATGTCGACAACATCATGCTGGCGCATTCGGCGCGCCCGCACACGATGGACGGGCACATGGCGCTGTACAAGAACGTGTTGCACCACGACTCGAACACCGTGCCGAAATGGTTCCTCGAATGCATCGGCATTTGGGTCAGCGTACTGAACCGCTGCGACTACTGCGTCGAGCACCACTTCGCCGGGATGAAACGGCTGATCCGCGACGACAAGCGCTCGAACGCGATCCGCAAGGCGCTGGAGAATTCCGAGCCGGAAAAGGCGCCGCTCACCCCCGCGGAACTGGCAGCGTTAGATTACGCCGATGCGCTGACGTCAGGCCCGTCCTTCGTCGATGCCGACGACATCGTCGAGCTGCGCGACAAGGGCTGGGACGACGGACAGATCCTCGAGATCAATCAGGTCGCGGCGTATTTCAACTATGCCAACCGCACGGTGCTGGGCCTCGGCGTATCGACGGACGGCGATGTTCTGGGCCTGTCGCCGAGCGGGGACGACCCGGACGACTGGGGCCACCGCTGAGGCAAGTCAGGGGCTAGCGCACCGGGGAGGCCAGCGGGTCCAGCAACGTGCGCCCGCCATCGACCGACACGATCTGCCCGGTGATGTAGCTGGCGTTGTCCGAGGCGAGGAAGAGCGCTGTCTCGGCCGCTTCCTCGGTATCCGCCAGCCGCCCCATTGGCGTCACCGCCAGCATGTCGTCGCGCAGGGTCTCGTCCTCACGAAAGGCGGAGCGCAGGCGCTCGGTCATCACTCCCCCGAGGGCCACCGCGTTCACCCGGATACCGCGCGGCGCGAGGCTGGCCGCCATGGAGCGCGTCAGCTGATCCAGCGCTGCGCAGGAGACCGAGTAGGCGAGCAGTTCCGGCACGGTCCGCCGGGCGGCGATGGAGGAGACGTTGACAATGGCGGCGTTGACCGGGTCGCTGCCCTCCTGACCGTCGAGCATCCTGCGCGCCACCGCCTGGCTGAGCTGAAAGACGTTGCGCACGATCTCGCCGAAGGCCGTGTCGAAACCCTCGGTGCCGATGTCGAGAAACATGCCGGGATCGCTGACCGGCTGCGCGCCGTTGACGAGCACATCGATCCGGCCGAACCGGTCAGTCGTGGCGGCCATCAGGTTCGCGATGCAGAGCTTGTCCTGCATCACGAAGGGAAAGACCTGCCATCGATCCTCGTCACCGTTCAGCGATACACCGCCGCGATCGTCGCAGGTGGCGATCATCACGTTGGCGCCGGCGTCTAGGAACCGCTGCGAGATCGTCTGCCCCGCATCCTGCGTTGCGGTCGTGACGATGGCGGTCTTGCCCGCGAGCGAAATTGCCATCTGCTGTCTCCCGATCGCGGTTCCGCGACATCTGCCACGTCATCTGAGCGCAGCCCGGGTGTCGCCTGTCAATGTCGGATTTGCCGGATGTCAGCTGCCGAGTCCTGTACGGATCGCGAAGCGCCGCAGCGGCGGGAAGCGCGAGATCGCGTTCAGGCCAACCCGGCGCAGATCGCGCAGCGGCTGAAATTCGGCCATCGCCGCACGGTTCAGAATGTCGACCCCGCCAACGCGCGTCAGCGTTCGCGGCAAGATCCGGCGCTCGTATCGCGCGAGGAGATCGCGCGCTCCCGGATCGTCGGCACCCTCGGTCAGCTTGGCCAGGGTTTCGATGTCGTGCAGCGAGGTGTTGAGCCCCTGCGCACCGATCGGCGGCATGACGTGCGCCGCCTCTGCCACCAGCGCGAGCCGGTCGGAGACCAGCCGCATCGCCATCTGTGAGATGATCGGCCAGACCGCGCGCGGGCCCGCAAGCGTGAGGGCCCCGAAAAGCCCCATCGTCTCGGCCGTCAGCTCTGCGCCAAGCTGGCCATCGTCCATGCGTGAGAGCTCCGCCGCGCGGGCGCCCGGCACCATCCAGACCACCGAGGAGCACGGTTTGCTTTCGAGATCGGGCATCGGGACCAGTGTGAGCGGACCGCCCGTGCGATGGATTTCGGTCGAAACCCCGTCATGCGGCCGGCCGTGGGTCACGGCGAAGACCAGTGCCTTCTGGCCATAAGCCCATCGCGGCGCACGCAGCCCGGCGTTCTCTCGCAGTGTCGAGTCGCGCCCGTCTGCGGCGACGACCAGCTTCGCCCGGATCTGCGCGCCATTGTCGAGGCGGACGAGCGCTTCGCGATCTCGCGCGAGAAACCCGGTGACACGCCGTTCGTGCCACAGCTCGACATTCGGCATAGATGCGAGGGTCTCGAGCAGGGCGGTGCGCGCGGGCGCATTGGGGACGTTCCAGCCGAAGGCTCCGAACCCCGTCTCGTCACCCCGGAAATCGACCGTCTCACGCGGGGCGCGTTCGACACCGCCGGCATCGACGATGCGCATGGTGCGCAATTCGGCGCCGTGCGACTGCATCGCCGTCCACGCGCCCGCCCGGGTCAGCGTCTCGACCGCCGGCTGGAGGTAGGCGGTCGTGCGCAAGTCGCCCCTGTCCGAGAGGACCGCCGGGGCCGGATCGGCCAGCATAACGCGCCGCCCATCGGCGCCGAGCCGCGCCGCAGCGCTGAGCCCAGCAATACCGCCGCCGCCAATGAAGATCTCGGTCTCCGTCATGCCTTGATAGTTAGCCGCGTCGGCGTGCCCGCTCAATGCGCGGCAGCGAAAAGGCCGCACCTGGGCCGCGTCATGCTCTCAGGCTCTGAAAGAAGTCCTGCAGGAGCGCCGCGGCCTCTGCTTCGCGGATCCCGCCATGGATCTCCGGCCGGTGATGACAGGTCGGGCGGGCGAACACGCGGGCCCCGTGTTCCACGCCGCCGCCCTTCGGGTCGCTGGCCCCATACCAGAGATGCGCGATGCGTGCATGGGCGATCGCGCCGGCGCACATCGGACAGGGTTCCAACGTCACGGTCAGGCCGCACCCGGTCAGCCGATCGCTGCCGAGGCTCTCGCCGGCGCTGCGCAAAACCAGGATCTCGGCATGCGCCGTCGGATCGTTGAGTTCGCGAACGCGGTTGCCATCGGCGGCAACGATACGACCGTCCGGCGCGGTCAGCACCGCACCGATCGGCGCCTCACCGCGCGCCGCCGCAAGCCGCGCCTGTTCGAGCGCTTCTGTCATCCGCGATTGGAACATGCGCCGTGCCTACCCGGAACGGCGGCGAAGCGAAACCGGTTTGCCGGAGCGCCGGGCTAGGCCACGGCGGCATTCCGCGTTAGGGACGATGGCATGAGCAAGGACGACAGCGGCCAGGAACGAATCGCCAAGCGCATGGCGCGCGCCGGGGCCGCGTCGCGGCGCGAGGCAGAGCGCATGATCGCCGATGGCCGGGTGAGCGTGAACGGCAAGGTCCTCGACACACCCGCCTTTCTGGTGTCGGCGCATGACCGGATCACCGTCGACGGCAAGGATCTGTCGGAGCCGGAACCGGCCCGCCTGTGGCGCTATCACAAACCTGCGGGTCTGGTGACGACAGCGCGCGACGAGAAGGGCCGGCCGACGGTATTCGACAAGCTGCCGCCCGAGCTTCCACGGGTGGTCAGCGTCGGACGGCTCGATCTGAACTCCGAGGGCCTGCTGCTGCTGACGAATGACGGCGCACTGAAGCGTAAGCTCGAGTTGCCGTCGACCGGCTGGCTGCGCAAATACCGCGTCCGGGTGCATGGTACGCCGGATCTGAAGATGCTCGCGCCACTGGAGGCTGGACTGACGGTCGACGGCGAGCGTTTCCAGCCGATGACCGTCACGATCGACCGCCAGCAGGGGGCGAACGCGTGGCTGACACTGGGGCTGCGCGAAGGGCGCAACCGCGAGATCCGCCGGGCCATGGAGGCGGTCGGGCTCGTCGTGAACCGCCTGCTGCGCGTCAGCTACGGGCCGTTCCGTCTCGACGATCTCAAATCCGGCGAGGTTGCCGAGGTGAAGCGCAAGGTGCTTGCGGAGCAGATGGGCTGGTCCACGAAACCTGGCGCTGCCGATGATGGCCGGCGGAAACCACGCGCACGCCGCACAACCGGCGGAGTTTCTAGAAATCAGAAATCGCGCTGAAGTAGTATTGATTCAAGTTAATCACCACCTGATCGGTTCATAATTTCGCCAAAAGACGCAACCGGCAAATTAAAGCTGCATAACTTGTTCGCGCAAAGGTTGTTAATCGTTGTATAAACTGGTCGCTCGGCGTTCTGATCTAAGCCGGGACTTGCTGCATTCGTCCAACGAACGTATGTTCCGCGCGAGCGGCATTGTAAAAGAATGCTGCGTGAGGACGCGGGAAACCCTCATGCATTGTTTAGATTGCGTGCCGCCCAAGCCCAAAAGGGCTGCCCGATCGTGTCAGGCGTCATTCTCGCCTCTCGGATCGGTTTGGTGAGAACGCGCCGCGCGGCTTTGTCCTCAGGATGCAAAGGCGGGCGGACATTAAAGCAACTGTTGCCGTGGTCACGAGGCGGATTCTCGTTGGTTCCGGCGGATAGGTGAAAGCGGAGCGAGAGCGGGGGCACCCGGCCGTCGAACCTGGAAACTGCTGAGGAGGCAGACATGAAAATCGTAGCATTGGCCGCTGCAGCCGCGTTGGCCCTTTCGCCGGTTCTTGCCGCTGCGCAGAGCCAGACGACCACGTCGGACGACAATCAGGCAGCATCGACCCCGGAGCCCGGCGGCGTGTCGCAGGACGGCGTTCTGCCAATCTTCACGGCCGGAACGATCCCGGCAGGCGCCATCATCGTCGGTGGTGTGGTCATTCTGGGTGGGATCATCATCGGTATCGTCGCGTCGCAGGACAGCACGGTCTCGACCACGAACTGACCGCCCGATCCGGGCAAACCGGGACATTTGAAGCGGCCTGGCTCTGTCAGGCCGTTTTGCGTTTCGCAGCCGGTCCAATCGGCGATCGACGCGATTTATCAACCATTGCGAGTTATCCGCGCGATCGTTGCTACCCTATAGAGCATCATGTACTGTAAAGTTGATTCGGACGGCACAAACACACCAGCGTTTCCCGCGCCTGCTTGCATGGGTCGTCAGTTTCAAACCTGTCTGGGGCCAGACTTTCCCGGCTTCTTACCGGGGGAACGAAGAGGATGGCAGGCGCGCCGATGCGGGCTTCGCCGAAGCGTAACCGACAGCCGGAAATCCGGCTTGTGACTGATAGTGCGGGCCTGATCTGGGGCGGCAGTACCTGCGCTGAACGACTGCTTGCGGAGGCAGAAATGAAGATCGCAGCAATAATCGCCGCCTTGGCTCTCGCCGTGGCACCTCTTGCCGCAACGGCACAGAGCACCAGTTCGGACGACAGCTCCACTGCTGGCACACCCGAGCCCGGTGGCGTTTCCCAGGCAGGGATCCTGCCAATTTTCGCCGCAGGCGCGATCCCGGCAGGGGCCATTGTTGTCGGGGGTGTGGTGATCCTCGGCGGCGTCATCATCGGCGTCGTGGCGGCATCAGACGACGATTCCACCGTATCTACGTCGACCAACTAAGCCGGTCGCCGGCGCGTCTTCGGTCTCGGGGACGCGACTACACCGCGAAAAAAGAACCCAGGGCAGGCATCCGGGTCCTGGGTTCTGGCGTGTGCGGAATGCCGCGCAGCAACCAGGATATGCCGCTCGTCGCAATGACCTCTTGAAGGTTGGTGACTACGGTCTATCACCCTGAGGCGCGTAAGTTTTAACGGATGCGGGAATGAGCGAGCAGATCGATCCTTTGATCATCTTTACACCATCGGGAAAGCGCGGGCGCTTCCCGAAGGGCACGCCGATCCTGCAGGCGGCCCGGTCGCTCGGCGTCGACCTCGATTCCGTGTGCGGCGGGCGCGGCATCTGTTCGAAGTGCCAGGTGACGCCGAGCTATGGCGAGTTCCCGAAGCACGGCGTCACCGTCAGCAACGGGGCGCTGTCGGAATGGAACGCGGTCGAGGAGCGCTACAAGTCCAAGCGTGGCCTCACCGAAGGTCGACGGCTCGGCTGCCAGGCGCTGATTCACGGCGATGTCGTGATCGATGTGCCGGAGGAGAGCCAGGTCCACAAGCAGGTCGTGCGCAAGCGTGCCGAGGCCCGCGAGATCATCATGGATCCGGCGACCAAGCTCTACTACGTCGAGGTCGCCGAGCCCGACATGCACAATCCGAAGGGCGATCTAGAACGGCTCGTCGACGCGCTTTGGGACCAGTGGCAACTCGCCAACATCATCGGCGATCTGCGCACCCTGCAGATGCTGCAGCCGGCCCTGCGCGAGGGTGACTGGAAGGTCACCGTGGCGATCTACACCGGGCGCGGGCGCTCGGACGGCCGGATCATCCAGGTCTGGCCCGGCTTCTTCGACGGCGCGATCTACGGCGTGGCCTTCGACGTCGGGTCGACAACGATCGCCTGCCACCTGTGCGATCTGGTGACCGGCGACGTGAAGGCGTCCTCGGGCCTGATGAACCCGCAGATCCGCTTCGGCGAGGATCTGATGAGCCGCGTCAGCTATTCGATGATGAACCAGGGCGGGCACATCGAGATGACCAAGGCCGTCCGCGAGGCGATCAACGCGCTGATCGGTCAGGTCGCGGCCGAGGCAATGATCGACCGGACCGAGATCGTCGAGGGCGTTCTTGTCGGCAACCCAGTCATGCACCACCTGTTTCTCGGGCTCGATCCGAAGGAACTCGGCTGGGCGCCGTTCGCGCTGGCGACCTCGGACTCGCTGACGCTCTGGGCGCGCGAGATCGAACTCGAGATGCACCCGGACGCGAGGCTCTACATTCTGCCCTGCATCGCCGGCCATGTCGGCGCTGACGCGGCGGCCGTCGCGCTTTCCGAGGCGCCGCACAGGCAGGACGAGATGACGCTGGTCGTGGATGTCGGCACGAATGCCGAGATCCTCCTCGGCAACCGTCACAAGGTCGTTGCCTGCTCCTCTCCGACCGGACCGGCGTTCGAGGGGGCGCAGATTACATCGGGGCAGCGCGCAGCGCCGGGAGCCATCGAACGCGTGCGTGTCGATGCCGCGACACGCGAGCCGAAATTCCGCGTGATCGGCACCGAGGCATGGTCGGACGAGGCCGGTTTCGCGGCCGAGGTCACTGGGATTTGCGGCTCGGGTATTATCGAAGTCATCGCCGAGATGCGTCTGGCGGGGCTGATCAACGAGGACGGTATGATCCTGCCGCCAAGTGTGACGGGATCGCCCCGCGTAGTCGAGGACGGACGCACGTGGTCCTATGTATTGCACGACGGATCGGCGACCGGCGGGACGCGGGTTCTGGTGACCCAGGCGGATGTCCGCGCCATCCAACTCGCCAAGGCGGCGCTGCATGCGGGCGCGCAGTTGCTGATGGACAAGATGGGCGTCGAGAGCGTCGATCGCGTGGTCCTAGCCGGAGCGTTCGGCGCGCATATCTCACCGCTGCACGCCATGGTCCTCGGCATGATCCCGGATTGCGAGGTGAGCAAGGTCGACTCGGCGGGCAATGCGGCGGGCACTGGTGCTCGGATCGCGCTTTTGAACTCGGCGGCGCGGCGCGAGATCGAACACATCGTGCAGTCGATCGAGAAGATCGGAACGGCGGTCGAGGAGAAGTTCCAGGAACACTTCGTCAACGCCATCGCTGTCCCGCACAAGACGCAGCGCTACCCGAAGCTGAACACCGAGGTCACGGTGCCGGAGAGCCTGCCCATGCCCGCGGTTGCGCAGGAAGATGGCGGGCGGCGGCGACGCAGACGTCGCGGCTGATCGCGCCCGATCAGTGCCGGTACGGGAGCGGTCCGCTCAATCCCGACATCTGCCACTTTGCCTTACGCACACCGACGCGAAATGCCGGTAATCATTCCGTGAGTCAGATTGGAGCGGGCGGCGGGAATCGAACCCGCGTCATCAGCTTGGAAGGCTGAGGTCTTACCACTACACAACGCCCGCGTTGATATTGTTCGAGACTTTTCAGCGCTTTAACCGCATCCGATCCCGACGCGCTCAATTACCAAGTTCCCACGGGCGACGCAAGCCTGAGAAACTGCTC
>JBCDAV010000041.1:0-44006 GCA_039184865.1 Pseudomonadota bacterium
CTCGACGTCCTCGCCGACATAGCCCGCTTCGGTGAGCGTCGTCGCGTCGGCCATGGTGAACGGCACATCGAGGATCCGCGCTAGGGTCTGCGCGAGCAGGGTTTTGCCGCACCCCGTCGGGCCGATCAGCAGGATGTTCGACTTGGCCAGTTCGACATCCGAGGACTTCGAGGCGTGGTTCAGCCGCTTGTAGTGGTTGTGCACGGCGACCGACAGAACGCGCTTGGCCGTCGCCTGCCCTATGACGTAGTCGTCAAGAACCTGGCAGATGTCCTTCGGCGTCGGCACGCCGTCCGACGACTTGACGAGATTGTTCTTCGTCTCCTCGCGGATGATATCCATGCACAGCTCGACGCACTCATCGCAGATGAACACCGTCGGACCGGCAATAAGCTTGCGGACCTCGTGCTGGCTCTTGCCACAGAACGAGCAGTAAAGCGTGTTCTTGCTATCCGAACTGCTGTTTTTGCTCATATTCTTTCCTCGGGCACGTTGCCCACCCTGCAGTGCATCCGCTGGTGTGAAGTCACATCAGCGAATCTCAGTCAGACAGACTATCCCGGTTCCACCGGACTGTCACGATGCGCGGAATGCTCCGCGCCAAGATGTTACGCCTCTTCGCCATCATCCGGCGCACGCGCCAGAACAATGTCGTCAATCAAACCCCAGTCCTTGGCTTCCTCCGGGGACATGAAATTGTCGCGCTCAAGCGCCGCTTCAACAGTGGCCAGATCCTGGCCCGTGTGGCTCACGTAGATTTCGTTGAGCCGGGTCTTCAGCTTCTGCGTTTCCTGCGCATGGATCATGATGTCCGTCGCCTGACCGCGGAAACCGCCGGACGGCTGGTGGACCATGATGCGGCTGGACGGCAGCGAGAAGCGCATGCCCTTTTCACCGGCCGTGAGCAGCAACGAACCCATCGACGCGGCCTGTCCGATCACCAGAGTCGAGACCTTGGGGCGGATGTATTGCATCGTGTCGTAGATCGCGAGGCCCGATGTTACCACGCCGCCCGGCGAGTTGATGTACATCGAGATCTCTTTCTTCGGGTTCTCGGACTCGAGATAGAGAAGGCTCGCAACCGCGACGGTCGCCATCTGATCCTCGACCGGACCGGCGACGAACAGGATCCGCTCCTTCAGGAGGCGCGAGAAAATGTCATACCGGTCGCGGCTGCGCGCGGTAATCTCCTCCACCGTCGGGATGATGAAGTTTGTATAGGTGTCGATCGGGTCACGCATTTCTGGCTGCCTGTTCATGTTTCGCCGAGACCGGCGCAGCGACATCAGGATATCTGTCCCTGAAACGTTTAATGACTGCTTTAGGGCGCTTCAATGGCCGCCCGTGAAATTGTTTCCATTCGGACGTATTTCGTGAGACGTGGTTAATCCACCGGACTCAGGAAATTGTAATGAAACCCGTGCTTTTCGAGGTGGATGGCCGCGTCGGCCGGATCACGCTGAACCGCCCCGACGTCCTGAACGCGATCGACGATCAACTGCCGCAGGCGCTCGCGGACGCAGTGCACGCCGCCAACGCGGAGCCGTCGGTCCATGTCATCGTGCTGGCGGGCGCAGGCAAGGCGTTCTGCTCGGGCTATGATCTCGCGTTCTATGCGCAGGCGTCCTCCGGGCCCGGCGACAAAATCACACAGGACATGCCGTGGGATCCGATCCGGGATTTCACCTTCATGAAGCGCAATACCGACCTGTTCATGGAGGTTTTTCGCTCGCTCAAGCCCGTGATCTGCAAGGTCCACGGCTACGCGGTCGCCGGCGGCTCGGACATCGCCCTTTGCGCCGATATCGTCGTGATGGCCGAGGATGCCGAGATCGGCTACATGCCGGCGCGGGTCTGGGGTTGCCCGACGACCGCGATGTGGGTCTATCGGCTGGGTCCCGAGCGGGCCAAGCGCATGCTGCTGACGGGCGACCGGATCGACGGTCGCGAAGCCGAGCGACTGGGTCTGGTTCTGAAGGCCGTGCCGGCCGACCAGCTCGACGACGCAGTCGAAGAGCTTGCCGAACGGATAGCGAGCGTGCCGGTCAACCAGCTCGCCATGCAGAAGCTGATGATCAACCAGGCGCTCGAGAACATGGGGCTTGCCTCGACCCAGACGCTCGCAACGATCTTTGACGGGATCACCCGGCACTCGCCCGAGGGCATGGCCTTCAAGGCCCGGGCTGAGGATGTCGGCTGGAAACAGGCCGTGCAGGAGCGCGACACGGGCACCTATGACTGGACCCGGGATCGGCCGATGAACGCGCCGAAATGAGACAGTTTCGACGCCGCGACGGTAACAATGGGTGCCTTTTGCAAGGTCTGATTTTTTCGCATGTGCACCGGAATTTGATCGGCCGCGACCTGTCAGATGCCCTTTCTGCTCCATTCTGCGACGGCTTTAGCGGTCGCCCACGCGCATGACTTCCGGGACAACGAGCGCAAACCAGATGCCGTCGAGACCGGGCTGGCTGATCGCCGCACCTGCTTTCTTCTTGTTGTTCTGGTCCGGCGGCTTCGTCTTTGCGAAACTCGGGTTGCAGTACGCCGAACCGCTGACCTTCCTCGCACTTCGGTTCGCGATTGTCGTTGCGGCAATGGGTGCAGTCTTCGTCGTCTTGCGTCCGCCACTGCCGAAAACCGCCGCCGATTGGGGGCATCTGGCGATTGTCGGCGTGCTGATGCAGTCGCTCTATTTCGGCTTCACCTATCTCGCATTTGACTGGGATGTCAGCGCGGGCACCGTCGCGTTGATCCTCGCCTTCCACCCGATCCTCGTCGCGATCATCGCCCCGTGGTCGGCCGGAGAGCGCATCGGCTGGCAGAGCTGGGCGGGCCTATTGCTCGCCCTGGCCGGAACCGTGGTCGTCATTGCCGCGCGGCTGGAGACTTCCGTGCCTCCCGTGGCGGGCCTGATCGCAACGGCAGTGGCGCTGGCAGCGTTTCTCGCCGCCACCTTGTGGGAGAAGCGCTACGGCCGGAACCATCATCCGGTCTCGTCCAATCTGATCCAGTTTTCCGCGGGCCTGCTGGCAATCCTCCCGTTCTCGCTGCTGCTCGAAACAGGCCAAGTTGCCTGGAACTGGGAGATCGGACTGGCGCTCGCCTATCTGGTGATCTGCAACTCGCTCATCGCGACGAGCCTCCTGCTCGCAATGATACGCTTTGGCGAGGTTGCGCGGGTCTCGGCGTTGCTTTTCCTTGTGCCGCCTGGTGCAGCCTTTCTCGCGTGGCTGATCCTCGCTGAGAGCATGCCCGTGCTCGCATGGGGCGGGATGGCGCTCGCCGCGGGCGGGGTCTTCATTGCAACGCGACGAGGATCGTGAGCGTAGCGAGCTCGATCTGTCCTTAGCGTCTCCGCTTCAGGTAGACGTAAAATGCTCCCGCACCGCCATGCTTCTGATGCGCCTCGTAGATACCTACGATGCTGTGTCCGAGCGGCGATGATTTCAGCCAGCCCGGCAGAGACTCCCGCAGGATGCCCGTGCCGCGCCGCATGATGTCGCCGTCATCCGGTCTCCGGCCCTTGCCGGTGATCACAAGCACGACGCGCGCCCCCCCGGACAGCGCATCGGCCAGAAATCGCAGGCACGCCCGATGCGCCCGTTCCGCCGTCATGCCGTGAAGGTCGATCCGCGCGTCGGGCTCGCGCGCGCCGCGTCTTAGTCGGTCGGCCGTCCGCCGGTCCAGACCTGCCTCCGGGCGGCCGACCGGACCGACCTCGCGGTCGAGCCAGTCGACGGTGACCGCCGGCTTTCTCTTGCGCTGGCCGCTGCCGGGACGCAGCACCCGTATCATTTCATCCGGCACACGGATTTTGGGACTATCCGAGGTGGATGGAGCGGACTTCAGCGACCGCTCGAAATCCGGCGCGCTGTCCGAAGGGTCAGGCTTTTCGGGGCTGCCCTCCGATCCGATGGGCCGGGTCGTGCGGGCAACCTGATTCCAGAGAGTCTTTTCCTCGGGCGCGAGGGTACGAGGCCCGCGCCGGGACCTGTCGCGCCCAAACATCACACGTCCTGCCGAGAAATCGCGCGGAGTTTCAGTCGCCGGTGCCGGTCAGCAACCAGTTCGGATCGACTGAACCCATTTCGCGGCTGAAGGTCCAGACATCGGACTGGCGACGAACCTCGTTCGGGTCGCCTTCAACAACCCGGTTCTCGGCATCGCGCACGGCCGTGATCAACTCACCGACAAAGCGCACGCTGACATCGGCGATGCGCGCGTCTTCATCAAACTGAACATCGTCGACCGACGCCTCGCGGACGCCGATGAACCGCGCCTCGACGCGCAGACCCGCTTCCTCGCGCGCAGCGATCCCGGACTGAAACGCCTGGAAGACGTCCGGCGCCAAAAGCTGTTGCAGCGTTTCGCGATCGCCCTCTTCGTAGGCCATCAGGATCATCTCGTAGGCACTGCGGGCGCCATCGACGAACTCGTTGATGTCGAAATCGCCTTCGATTTCCCGGATCTGGGCCAGCGCCGCACGGCTCTGCTCGGGAACGGAGTCCGCCCCGCCATCATCCTCGTCCGAGATCTCCGGCACCGCGACCGGTCCCTGGCGAACCTCGCCGGCTTCGCTCACATCACCCTGGCGCTGGATCACCTCCGGCGGTCCTTCATGACCTGTCCGTGTGCCGATCACCGATTTCAGCCGGTACAGCACGACGGCTGCGATGGCGATCAGGACCACCAGTTCGATCATGTCGCTGCTCATGGAGCGCACCTCTATAGTAGCTCGGCTCTGCCCCGCGGATGCGGACCGGGCGGCCGGGCGGTGTCATTCTTGGACGTCACCCCCTATGTAGGGTGCAGCGCCGGACAAGTCCATCGCCACGGGCGGGCCGACACCCGGCAATAAACGAGGAATTCGATGCTTCTTTTCCTGCTCTTGGTTGCCGTCCCCGTGATCGAGATCGCCCTCTTCATCCAGATCGGTGGCGAAATTGGGACATGGCCGACGATTGCGATCGTGATCCTGACGGCGCTGATCGGGTCGGTCATGCTGCGCCAACAGGGATTGCGGGTCCTGCAGGACGTCCAGGGTCGCCTGATGTCGGGCGAGGATCCGGGCCGGCTTCTGGCCGATGGCGCGATGATCCTGGTATCCGGTGCGCTCCTGTTGACGCCCGGTTTCTTCACCGATGCCGTCGGTTTCTTGCTCCTCGTGCCCGCCGTGCGCGGCATCGTCTACGCGTGGCTCAAGACACGTATCCGCATGCAGACGGTCACGACCGCTCAGGCCACGGGACGCAGGCAGGGCGCATGGACCTCGGGCGGCGGTCAGACCGTCGATGGAACCTATGAGGACGTGACACCCGATGCCGAGCGCGCAGGCACGCAGGAACCCGGGGAGCCACCGCAACCGCCGCTGCGCTGAGCGCGCGCCTGCCGCCAAGCGTCGTCCGCGCCGCATGGACGCACGCGGCCTGATCTGCTAGGCGCCGCGCAACAGAAGTTCAGGAGCCTCCCAGATGTCCGACGAAACCTCCCAGGCAGACGACGCAGAAGCACCCGCGGCACCGGAGTCCGCGCCGGGCGCCGATGCCAATGCCGGTGTCGATCCGAACCAGCCGCCGGCGCTCGCCATCGTCGCGCACTACATCCGGGATCTCTCGTTCGAGAACGTTGCGGCGCAGGAGGCCACGCAGCCGCAGGGCCAGCCCGAGATCAACGTCACGGTCAATCTCGACGCCGCCGGCGGCCCCGAGAACCGCTATCAGGTTTCCATGAAGATCAACGCCACGGCGAAGAGCGGCGACCAGACCCGCTTCCTGGTCGAGCTCGACTACATCGGGATCTTCAACATCACCAACGTCAAGCAGGAACACGTGCATCCGCTGCTCTTCATCGAGTGCCCGCGCCAGCTCCTGCCTTACGCGCGCCGGGTCGTCTCCGACGTGACGCGCGACGGCGGTTATCCACCGCTGATGCTGGATAATGTCGATTTCGCAAATCTTTACCGGCAAAAGCTCGAGCAGCTTCGCGCCGAACAGGCGCAGGCCGCAGAGACCGAAGGCAACGCCTGACGACTTTCAGCGCCCGCAGCATCGCCCGGACGGGCGGTGCCGCGATGCCGAAGCATCCGAGCACCTGCGGCGAGCACTCGCGCAGCATTGGGTCTCATGAGCGATGCCAATCTCGCGCAGATGATGCTTGCGCCTGCCCGGCAGACTGACCGGTTTCTGCCAAGAATTCACCGTATTGCCGGCCGGCCCTGAGACGAAAAGCAGAGCGCCTGGGTGCAGACGCAGCTCCCGGCCCACAGGCAGCCACAACTTCTAGCTGCAAATTGGCGATCTTGTACGTATTTCTATGGGGATAACTTTGCTGCATCTGCGAAACTCTGTGGAAAACACGAAATAGCTGAAAATTATCCGCCGAAATCTGCCGTTCCTGTCGCCCGAACTTGCAGAAATACTTTCGACCGTGTATCGAAACTGGTGACGGGGCCCGAGTTTGTGAGGTGGACATGCATGTGTCGCCGCTTCTGCTGAGCCCTTTGCGCGACCTTGGCGCCACGCATTTCTCGATTGTCCTCAACATGGTCAGCGATCGCGACTACCGCGTCTACTGCGACTACCCGGAACAGTGGCAGCACCTCTATTTCCAGAAGATGCTCTATCTCTGCGATCCGGTGTTCTTCTGCGCGCCGCACATTTCGGACGCGATGACGTGGGACGAAATCGCCGGATGCTATCCGTCGGGCCATGTGGTGCAGAAGGCCAGATCCTTCGGGCTGGACAATGGTGTGACCATCCCGGTCGATATCGGTGAGGACCGCCATCTCGTCTCGCTGACGCTAGATGCGACCCCTGCGCCATCGCGCTCGCATCGCGATGCGCTTGTGCGCGCGGCGCGAAAGCTCACAGCCGCGCTCGCCGAAGGTCCCGATCCCGAAGTTTCCCGGTTCCAGAGCCGCGTGCTGTTCCTGCAGAGTCAGGGCGTCTCAAGCAATGACATCGTGCGGATCCTCAGCGCCGCCTATGACGGGTCCGAGGCTTTGGACGACGAAACGCATGACGGGTCGAACCATGCGACACGCAGCGGGCATGCATGACGGGATCGGGCGGATGACACTCGGGCCAGCGCAGCTCAGAACAAAGAACGACGACTTGATGCCCGCCTGAACGGACCGCGCAACGCTCAGCGCGCGCTGGCAGTTCACGCAATTTTAGCAGAATGCTCCTAAAACCCCTCGCGCTAGCCGGGGCGATTGAGCCCTGAAGTCCGGACGAGGAATGGGGCATGCGCGGGCGGACGGAAGCTCCCGGGTTCGCCGGTCCCATAACGAAGTGGCAGTGCTGTCACGGAAGATCCAATTCCCGGTCGACCGGGACCTTTTTCGAGGCGGGCTCCGGCCCACACCTCCCATGGCGAGCATGACTTCACCGCGATCGGCCAAAGGGCCGCAATCGTGCGCTCCGTGCTGCGCACCGTCCAAGAAACAGCGTCTTGACCGCGCCCGGGGTTCCGCTCTACCTGCCGGGCATGGAGCCCATTCACATCATCGGCGGCGGTATGGCTGGCTGCGAAGCCGCGTGGGCGGCTGCGCGCCTCGGCGTTCCAGTCGTTCTGCACGAGATGCGGCCGCATCGCGGCACCCACGCCCACCAGACCGACGGGCTGGCCGAGATGGTCTGCTCGAACTCGTTCCGCTCGGACGATGACCAGACCAATGCCGTCGGTCTGCTGCATTGGGAGATGCGCCAGCTCGGTTCCGTCATGATGGAGGCAGCCCTGCCCGCCGCCGTCCCTGCCGGTGGCGCGCTGGCCGTCGATCGCGACGTGTTCTCGGACGAGGTGACGGCACGCTTGGACGCGCATCCGCTGATCACCATCGAACGCGGCGAAATCACCGGTCTGCCGCCCGAGGACTGGTCGTCCGTCATCATCGCCACGGGACCGCTTACCTCGGACCCGCTCGCACGGGCCATCGCCGGGTTGACGGGCCAGGAGAGTCTCGCCTTCTTCGACGCCATCGCGCCTATAGTCTACGCGGACAGCGTCGACATGTCGAAGGCGTGGTTTCAGTCGCGCTACGACAAGGGCGAGACCGAGGAAGAGCGCACCGCCTATCTCAACTGCCCAATGGACCGCGATCAGTACGAGGCGTTCATCGACGCCCTGCTCGCGGCACAGAAGACCGAGTTCAAGGACTGGGAGGGCACACCCTATTTCGATGGGTGCCTGCCGATCGAGGTCATGGCCGAGCGCGGGCGCGAAACCCTGCGCTGGGGGCCGCTGAAACCGGTCGGCCTGACCAATCCGCACGATCCGGAGACAAAGCCCCACGCCGTTGTCCAGCTTCGCCGCGACAACAAGCTGGGCACCCTCTTCAACATCGTCGGCTTCCAGACGAAGATGAAATATGCCGAGCAGGCGCGGGTGTTCGGCCTGATCCCCGGCCTCGAGAACGCGTCATTCGCCCGGCTCGGCGGCATACACCGAAACACGTTCCTGAATTCACCCACACTGCTGGACGGCGAGATGCGCATGAAGGCGCAGCCCCGCCTGCGCTTTGCCGGGCAGATCACCGGCGTCGAGGGCTATGTCGAATCCGGTGCCATGGGCATTCTCGCAGGGCGCTTCGCGGCGATGGAGCGTCTCGGCCAGACCGCGACTCCGCCGCCGCCGGAAACCGCGCTCGGCGCGCTGCTGTCCCACATCACCGGCGGCGCAGAGGCCGAGACCTTCCAGCCGATGAACGTCAACTTCGGCCTGTTCCCGCCGCTCGAGAACGCCCGCAAGGGCCGCCGCGGCAAACAGGATCGCAAGCGCGCCTATACCGAGCGCGCCAAGCTCCGGCTTCAGGACTGGGCGACAACCCGAGAGGGAGTCGCGGCGGAGTAGACGGCACCGCGAGAGTCGATCCCGATTTCAGCGTAGTATCACGGTCGGCAGCGCTTGCGACCGTCTGCCGTTCAAACCGATGTACCGCAATTCGCTTCGCTACGCTTTGCGCTGATTGGTGACCTCGCGCAGAACGATGCCTCCGCCTATGCCGCGATTGAGCTTTTCAAAGACGCCGGAACGCGCGCTCTGATCGGCTGACGCGATGCCATCCCTCGCAACGCCTCGCGGCGGCCAGACGTTTGACCCCTCCCGGCCTTGCCCCTATGGTCCGCGACGGGAGGGTCGCATGGCCAACAAATCGTTTCTCGACTCCGCATACGAGCTGGAGGATCTCGAGTCGACGCGGGCCTTTTACGCCGACTGGGCCGAGACCTACGATGCCGAGGTGAAGTCGAACGGCTATGTGACGCCGCAACGCTGCGCCAAGGCGTTGTCGGAGGCCGTATCCGATCTGGCCGCGCCCCTCCTCGATATCGGTTGCGGCACGGGCCTCAGCGGTATCGCGCTCCGGGATGCAGGCTTCACCACGGTCGATGGAACCGACCTCAGCCAGGAAATGATCGACATCGCGACCCATCGCGGAGACATCTACCGCGAGCTTTTCCTCGGCCTCGCCCGCGACCCGCTGCCGATCCCGGCCGGCGAGTACGTCAACGCAGCGGCCATCGGCGTCTTCTCGCCCGGTCACGCACCGCCCGAGACGATGGACACGGTCATGGGGTTCCTGCCGCGTGGTGGCTGCTTCGTCTTCTCCATGAACGATCACGCGCTCGAGGACCCGTCCTATGTCGCCAAGATCGAGCAGGTCGTCGCGGACCGGGTCGTGGAGCAGGTGTTCCGCGAACACGGACCGCATCTGCCCGGCATCGGACTGCAATCGACGGTCGTCGTCCTGAGGAAGCTGTGAAGGGTCTCGACGACGCCTATTCGATCACGTCGGCGGAGGAGGCCAAGTCGTTCTACGATGGCTGGGCCGAGGGCTACGAGGACGAACTGGCGGAGAGCGGCTACCTGACCCCGCAGCGCTGCGCCGAAGCCCTGAGCGAGCACGCGTCGATGCCCTGGGCGCCCCTCGCCGAGTTCGGGTGCGGCACCGGTCTCGGCGGCCTTGCCCTGAAGGCCGCCGGGTTCGAATGCATCGACGGCTACGACATTTCCGAGGAAATGCTCTCGCTTGCGCGCGCAAAGGACATCTACCAGACGCTCGACACGGTCGACCTGTCCCAGCCGCTCGACGGGTTCGAAGCCGGAACCTACCAGAACGCGGCGGCGATCGGCGTGCTGAACCCGGCCCACATGCCGACCACCGTAATCGACGAGATCCTCGCCCTGCTGCCCGAGGGCGGCTGCCTCGTGTTCTCGCTCAACGACAAGAGCATCGCCGATGGCAGCATGGAGAGCCGCATCCTCGCGCTCACCGAATACAACGTCGCCGACCTGATGTTCAAAGACCACGGCGATCACCTGCCGGGCATCGACCTGCAAAGCACCGTCTACGTCCTGCGCAAGCGCTGAGGCGCCGCTGCCCGCCCTTATGATGAGTTCCACCGCAGGCGTTTGACCGCTCGCCAAGACGGCGGTCGCACAGGTAAGGCGGGACGCATGAGAGCCTTCAGCGCGACCACCGTCCTGATCTACGCAGCGGCCGTCATCGTCTGGGGCTCGACCTGGATCATGATGAAATACCAGCTCGGCGAGGTCGCCCCGGCCGCGTCGCTGACCTATCGCTACGGGCTCGCCGGGGTGATCGTCCTGATCGGCGCGTCGCTCTTCGGCAAGGTGATCCGGCTGACCCTGCGCCAGCACCTCTGGTGCGCCCTGCAGGGCGCGCTGATGTTCTCGGTGAACTACTGGCTGACCTATCTCGCCGCTGCGCACCTGACGACGGGCATCGTCTCGGTGTTCTTTGCCGGCGTCTCGGCCGTCACGATGATCCTCCAACTGGTCCTGTTCTTCCGGGTGCCGCCGGCACGCGCGGCAATCGGTGCCTGCCTCGGCATCGCCGGGACCGCGCTTGTGTTCTGGCCCGAGATCGAAGGCCTGCCCGTGGACGGGCCACAGGTCACATCGGGCCTGCTCGTGATCGTCAGTGTTGTTCTCTTCGCGACCGGCGGGATCGTCGGCGCCCGGAACCTCGCATCCGGCATGCCGCGCTACGCCACCATCGGCTGGGGCATGGTCTATGGCGGGATGTGGATGGCACTCCTGACCCTGGCGCGCGGCGAGGAATTCCGCTTCGAAATCTCCGTCACCTACATCGGATCGCTGGTCTGGCTGGTCGCGATGGGCTCGATCTTCGTCTTCGTTCTCTACTTCATTCTGGTCGAGCGCATCGGGGCCGAGCGTGCCTCCTACGCGACCGTGATGTTCCCGCTCGTGGCTCTTTTCGTCTCGACCTTTGCCGAGGGGTATGACTGGCCACTCCTCGCCATGTTCGGCGTGCCGCTGGCTCTGATCGGCAACGCGCTGGTGTTGTCGAGATCCGGCAATTCACCAGCGCCCGCGAAAGACCCGCCAGGCGAGCCGGAGCCCGTCGAATGGCCGGTCAACATCGTCGATCTTCCCGAGGACGGCACGGGGCGCGCGCCGGACCGCGCGTAGCACCCGTTCCGACCACATCACCGGCAGCAGCGCCGGGATCAGGCGGCGGTCGCGCAAGGCCGTCGAACGGGCCGCGGAAATCTCGGCAAGTGCGCTTCTTGCACCTTCTGCAAGGCGGGCAGCGACCGCATCCGGGAGGTCTCCGCGCGCCAGCGCCGCGATCTCGACGCCCTCGATGCCCGGCAATCGCACGTCCGTGTGGCGTGCAGCCATATCGGCTGCGTGACGCAGCCCGAACGCCCATCCCATGGCAAAGTCGACGCGCGGCGGATCGACAGCCCGGCCCGGGCAGAGGATAATGGACGCCGCGCTCAAAAGCGCGCCGAAGCGCTGGCTCGCCCAGAGCTTCCAGGTGTGCAGATCGCGCGCGGTCTCGAGTTCCAGTTCCCGCGACACGATCATCTGGTCGAGCAGCGGATGCGCATGCCGGAACGCCGGATCGCAGACCAGTTCGGCCAACGGACCGGCAACCTCGTGCGCCTTTGCAGGCTTGCCGAACCGGGCGTCCTCGACGACATCGCGCCACCATTGCAGCCGCATGCGCGGAATCAGGCTTTCCTTAGAGGCCCGCACGGCGCGCGACAGCTCGCAGTCGAAGGCGTAGAGCACCATCAGCTTCGTCCGCGCGGGCTCCGGCGCGAACAGTGCCGTTGCGTGAAGGTGCGGATCGTCCCGCGCGACGATTTCAGCGCAGGATGTGGTCACCTCGCACCCGTCCGGCGCTGCCACCCGTTCCACGGCCGGGTCGGGGGCCGCGCGCGGGTGGGTGGGTCGCGCCCGTGATCGACGCACTTTGCCGGGTCTTCAGGGGAGCGCGCGGCCCCGGTCACGCGGCCTTCGCCTCCCCCCGCAAAAGGCACATCAGGATCGCGTCCTCCAGCGCCTGGAAGCTCGCGTCGACAATATTGGCCGAGACGCCCACGGTCGAGAAAACGCCCCCGCGCCCGTCGGTCGAGTCGATCAACACGCGCGTCACGGCCTCCGTCCCGCCGTTCAGGATCCGCACCTTGAAGTCGACCAGCTTCAACCCGTCGATCAGTCCCTGATACGAGCCCAGATCCTTGAACAGCGCGCGGCTGAGCGCGTTCACCGGCCCCTGATCCTCCTTGGTTACGGGATCCTGGCTTTCCGAGGCCGAGATCATCCGTTCGCCATCGACATGCATGACCACGAGCGCCTCGGAGACCGAGACATTCTCGCCCACTGCGTTGACCCGGCGCTCGACCGAAACGCGGTAGCGCTCGACCTCGAAGAATTTCGGCATCAGACCGAGCTGGCGGCGCGCCAGCACCTCGAAGCTCGCGCCGGCGCTGTCATAGGCAAAGCCCTGATCCTCGCGTTCCTTGACGCTCTGCAGCAGTGGACCGAGGCGCTTGTCGGTCTTCTCGACCACGATCCCGGCCTTGGCGAGCCGGTCGATCAGGTTCGAGCGTCCAGCCTGGTTCGACATCGGGATGATGCGCTCGTTGCCGACGGCCTCGGGCGGCACGTGCTCATAGGTCATGGGGTTCTTGACGATGGCACTCGCGTGCAATCCCGCCTTGTGCGCAAAGGCCGAGGCCCCGACATAGGGCGCCTGCCGGTCCGGCACCCGGTTCAGGATCTCGTCGAGCATCAGGCTCGCCCCACGCAACTTCGGCAGGGCCTCGGCGCTGATCCCGGTCTCGAAGGCATTCGCGTAGAGCGGCTTCAGCACCAGCGTCGGGATCAGCGAGGTCAGGTTGGCGTTGCCGCAGCGCTCCCCGAGCCCGTTCAGCGTGCCCTGGATCTGCCGCGCCCCGGCTTCGACGGCCGCGAGCGACCCTGCCACGGCGTTCTCCGTGTCATTGTGCGTGTGGATGCCGACCTGTGTGCCGGGGATCTTCTCGCAGACCTGGGACACGATGGCGCCGATCTCCAGAGGCAGCGTGCCACCGTTCGTATCGCAGAGCACGACCCAGCGTGCGCCACCTTCAAGAGCCGCCTGCAGGCACTCCATCGCGTAGGTCGGGTTGGCCTTGAACCCGTCGAAGAAATGCTCGGCATCGTAGAGCCCCTCGCGGCCCAGCGACGTCAGATGGGCGAAGCTCTCGCGGATGTTGACGAGGTTCTCTTCGAGCGGGATGCCGAGCGCCTCGGTGACGTGGAAATCGTGAGACTTTCCAACCAGGCACACACTCTGCGTGCCTGCGTTCACGACCTCGGCCAGCACGTCGTCGTTCGCGGCCGACCGGCCCGATCGCTTGGTCATCCCGAATGCGAGGAACGTCGCGCGGGTCTTGGGCGCCTGGGCAAAGAAATCAGAGTCTGTCGGGTTCGCGCCCGGCCAGCCGCCCTCGATATAGTCGAGCCCGATCTCGTCGAGCGCCCGTGCTATGCGGATCTTGTCGGGGACCGAGAAGTCCACGCCCTGGGTCTGCTGGCCGTCCCGCAACGTCGTGTCGAAGAGGTAGAGGCGCTCCTTGGTCATCGAACGCCCCCGACAAATGCACGGCTAAGTGCAGCGAAAGAGCGTCCGACCCTGGGAGGGCATTCCGATAAGCCTGTTTCAAGCTGCGCTCTCGCGGGCAACCATGACGGAGACATCACGCCCGAAGTGGCCATGCGCCCTCCCGGGGGGAGGGTCGGGCGCCGCATCGCTGCGCGATGCGAAGGTCTGATCGAACGGTTCACCGCAACGCCTCCAGCTTGGAGGCGTCGAAATCCGGCGACAGCTCCCACACCGCACCTTCGGGCGTGTCCTTGACGATCACCCCTGCATCCGCGAAGCCGTCGCGGATCGCGTCGGCCCGCGCGAAATCCCGGGACTTCCGCGCGTCGGCCCTGGCAGTGATCAGCCCCTCGATCAGAACCGCCGCGTCCCCGGCCTCGGGAGCAGCATCCCAGCCTGCCAGATCATCCGTCAGCAGGCCGAACAGATTGGCCGACGCCTTGAGCGTGGCGGCATCGCCCTTTCCGGACAATCCATGCAGCGCGGCCAGTGCACCCGCGGTGTTCAGATCATCCGCCAGAGCCTGAATGACGGAAGGATCGGGATTGCCCGAGACCTCTCCCGCGACCTGAGCGCGCCACTTGCGCAGCGCCTTCTCCGCCTCGTCCGCGCGCGCCTGGGACCAGTCGCAATGCTGGCGGTAATGGCTCATCAGCAGCACGTAGCGGATCACCTCACCCGGGTAACCCTGATCGAGAAGATCGCGCGTCGTGAAGAAGTTGCCGAGCGACTTCGACATCTTCCTGCCCTCGACCTGCAACATCTCGTTGTGCATCCACCAGTTGGCCATTCGGTCAGTGGCGTGCGCGCAGCAGGACTGCGCCAGCTCGTTCTCGTGATGGGGAAACTGCAGGTCGATGCCGCCCGCGTGGATATCGAACACTTCGCCGAGCAGCTCCTTCGCCATCGCCGAGCATTCGATGTGCCAGCCCGGACGGCCCCGCCCCCAGGGCGACTCCCAGCCCGGCTGATCGTCGGTCGACGGCTTCCAGATCACGAAGTCCATCGGGTTCTTCTTGTAGGGCGCAACCTCGACCCGGGCGCCCGCGATCATGTCATCGACCGATCGCCCCGACAAAGATCCATATTTTTCATGGGCTTCGACCGAGAACAGCACATGACCTTCGGCGGCGTAGGCGAAGCCCTTGTCAATCAGCGCCTCGCTCATCGAGACCATGGGTTCGATGTATTCGGTGCAGCGCGGCTCGTGGTCGGGACGCAGCGCGCCGAGCGCGTCCATGTCGTCGTGATACCAGCCGATGGTCTCGTCAGTGACGCGCCGGGTCGCACCCTCCAGCGTTTCACCCGCACGCCGCACCGCCACCGCCTTGTCGATGATCTTGTCATCCACATCCGTGAAGTTGCGCACGTAAGTCACTGCGGTATCGCCATAAACGTGGCGCAGCAACCGATAGAGCACGTCGAACACGACCACGGGACGCGCGTTGCCGATATGCGCGCGGTCATAGACCGTCGGCCCGCAGACATACATGCGCACATGGGCAGGATCGATCGGCTGAAAGACCTCTTTCGATCGGGTCCGCGTGTTGTAGAGCTTGATCTCGGTCATGTACGTGCCTTCCGGGCGCGGGTCTGCCGCGGCGGGCTACCATGTCGATGTCTGAAGGAAAACAGGGGAACCGCCGCGGATCTATGTCAGCGGGTAATGCAAATCTCGCAGATGATGCATGTGCGGCTCATGGCGACGCTATGCCGGAGCGCGCGGAGAAAGGCAAGGGGTGAGTGAAGAGGTCGAGGTCGCGGTAATCGGCGCGGGGCCTGCCGGTCTGGCGGCGGCCGAAGTCGCGGCGGCAGCGGGAAAGCGCGTCGTGATCTTCGAGGCGAAACCGAGCCCGGCGCGCAAATTCCTGATGGCCGGAAAGTCCGGGCTCAATCTCACCAAACACGAAGATCTTGCGAAAGTTATCGATAACATCGGCTGCGAGCGGCTCGAACCGATCCTGCGGGCATTCGGCCCGGACGAGGTTTGGCGATGGGCCGAGGGCCTCGCCGAGCCGCTGTTCACGGGATCGTCGGGGCGCGTGTTTCCGGAGGCCATGAAGGGCTCTCCGCTGCTGCGCAAATGGCTGAGACGGCTTGATGGATCGGGATGCGAATTGCGCACGCAGTGGCGGTGGACCGGTTGGCGTGAGGACGCCTTGTGCTTCGAGACGCCGGAGGGCACGCGCTCGGTCGCGGCGCGCGCGACGATCCTCGCGCTGGGTGGTGCGTCCTGGTCCCGGCTCGGATCGGACGCCGCCTGGGTGCCGTGGCTGGAGGCTCAGGGGATCCCGGTTGAGCCGTTTCGCCCAGCCAACATGGGTTTCGATGTTCCCTGGTCCGACCATTTCCGTGAACGTTTTGCTGGGGAGCCCGTTAAACCTGCGGCATTGAGCGTCTCGGGGAAGCGTGCGCAAGGCGAATTCGTGATTTCCAGCAACGGGCTAGAAGGAAGTCTTGTCTATGCAGTTTCAGCATGGCTGCGCGATGCGCTGGCTGCAGGCATTGCGGATCTGAGGCTCGACCTCCTGCCCGGGCAATCCGAAAGCACCATTGCAGGCAAGCTCTCGAAACCGCGCGGAAAACTGAGCCAGGCGAACTATCTGAGGAAGACCATCGGCCTGAGCGGGGTGCGGGTCGGCCTCCTCCGTGAGCTTGGTGGACCGCTTCCGTCCGAACCGCAGGATCTGGCCCGGGCGATCAAGTCCCTGCATGTTCCGGTCGCGCAGCCGCGCCCGATCGACGAGGCGATCTCGGTGGCCGGAGGGGTCGCATGGGCCGGCATCGACGCGGATCTGATGCTGGTCAAACATCCCGGCATCTTTGTTTCGGGAGAGATGCTGGATTGGGAGGCCCCGACGGGCGGCTATCTGCTTACGGCATGTCTGGCGACGGGGCGCTGGGCGGGGGCCGCGGCGGCCAGGTTGCTGCTCTGAACCGACCGGGAAGCCGGGCGCAAAAATCTAGGCGCAGGACACTCGCCTGGCTGGCGGCGCACCGACCTCCAAGCGGCTTCAGTCGCATTTTCCCAATGCCCGAGGCAAGGCGCCAATGCTTCCCAGATCGGACCTTGGCGGATCGACGCCCCAATCGATCGATACGCTAAAAATTAACGCGCGGTAACATTTTCTTTACGCGCGTTAATTTTTGATTGAATCCCCGGTCCCATGTGATAGGCCGTTGATTGTCAAAACGACATTTATTTTGATCTGAATAACAGGAGACAGAGATGACATCCTACACGCAACTCGCCAGGAATCTGGGCGGCGACAGAAGCTGGAGCTTCAACCAGTTAATGCCGGGGCAACTCTGGATGCGCCTATTCACCAAGACCATCGGCGGAATCTGCTGGGCCACGACCATGGAGTGGATCATTGGCGAGGAGAATGGAAAGCCCTTGAAGGATTCGCTTGGGTCTGACTTCAGCCTCAACTCCGACGCCTACAAGGCGCTGATAGCGATGCAGAGGAACACACCTGCTCAGAGCCAAGTTCAAGCCAGTCTGCTCGCCTCAAAGTGCGGCGTCGCAATTAAGGCTACGGGGGCGTCAAATGGAAAGCTGAAATTGTTTGGCGCAACCCGCTCGGCGGGGTTGGCGAAATACCTCTCGTCGAATTACCCGCACAACTATGTGCTGATCAAAGTCAAGAAGCGTGCGACTTCGTCCGGCGGTCATGTCTTCGCAGCCAAACTTCCAAAGACCGGCGATCTGAAATTCTTCGACTCAAACGAAGGAGAGTTCACCTTTGACCAGAGCAAGCGACAGAACTTCTGCCTCTTTGTCGGTCAGTACATGGAGAAAGCCTACTCCCACCAGGGCGAGTGGTGGTGTTACCAAGGATCGATGAAAAATGGCGGCGGTTGATCATCGTGACGCGGTGGCAGGGGCAAGTCATTCGAAGTCTCAGCCATGCGCCGTAGGTGCAGTCCTCATCCCGCATTGGTGTCAACGCGCAGACAGAACGACAGGGTAGCGAGTGTTTATCCTGCACCGAGATCGACGACCACGACTTCTGGCGGCACTCCAAACCTGATCGGCATGATCGATTCGCCGATACCCCCGGAGACGATGAGGTCGGCGCTGCCACCGGTCCGGTGCTCGCGTATGTGCCCATAGGCATAACGATTGCCATGACGTGATGGCACGACTGGAGACCAGCCCAGAAACCTCACCTGCCCGCCATGGGTGTGCCCCGAGACTGTCAGGCTGACCCGGGACGGAACGCTAGAGAAGATGTCGGGTTCGTGCGCCATCAGGATCACAGGCGCGCCGTCATCATCGATTTGCGCAAGTGTGCCCGGTAGATCGTCCATGCCCTGCCATCGGGAGCGGCCATAGCGCCGATACGGCAAAAGCGCGATCTGATCACCAAGTCCGGCCAGCCAAAAAGCCTGATCATCCTTCTGGAGCCGGATGGCGCGGTTTTCGTGGACGCGGATGCCGACCGCCTCGAGCGCGCGCTGCCCGTAAGTCGGACCATGACCGCGCTTCTGCGCGGTGAGGTCGTCCCACCAGTCGTGATTCCCCAGCACAGCATGAACACCGAACGGCGCCTTCAATCCTGAAAGCGCCGCAGACCATTCTGCGGAATGAACTTCTCCCGTTGTCCAGCGATGGCCCTTCGAGTAATCGCCGAGCAGCAGGATCAGATCAGCGCCGAGAGCGTTGGTCTGTTCAACAATCGAGCGAATTCGGGGCGCACTGACCCAAGGCTCGCACGCGTGGATATCCGACAAGATCGCGAGGCGAAGAGACAAGCCGCGCGGCCACCGGACCGGCGCAATCCTGTAGCGCGTGATCACAAGGCGAAAGGGCTCGATCCCAACGGCATAGGCACCTGTCGTCAGACCCGCCGCTGCGAGACGAAGGGACTACCTCAAGAAAGCACGACGGGTGAGCATGCGCGAGCCTGTCATCAAGTGCCATGAACGACTGGCAGCAGATTGCGCACTTGTGCAGGTCAGGCAAACGGACAGCTGCCGATGCACCTAAACCCCTGCGGCTTTGCACTATGCTTGCACTTCAGCGTGAAATCGAGATGCAGCCAGAACTGTTAGCCAGGTTTCTGTCCTCGCACGGCCCATGGTATCCTTGCTCCAGTCAAGGATGGGGAGGTCGAGATGACCGAGAAGAAGGGTCCCGAGAAGCTCAAGGAGTCCCAACTGGACGATGTGAGGGGCGGCAATGATGGCGTTGTGACCTATCAGGCACCTGGCATCCATGCCAGCGGCGCCTCCCACATCGATGACGCGAATGAAAGCGTGCGCCACCACCTGACGAGCGGCGACCTCGTACACAGGGCCGGCGACGCGGATCTCCGGTCTCAGCCTGAACAGCCTAAGACCGATCCCTCAGTGTCGAAGTTCTTCAAAGGGATGAAGTGGACGCTCTGAGAAAGCCCTTGCATTGACAGGTGCGGGTCAGACCGCGCGCAGGCTCTCATAGCTGACCATGACGTGCTCGCGATAGGCCGGGCGGTCGCAAAGGCGCGCATAGTAGGCGTCGACATTGGGCGTCTCGGCCTTCGGGAAATCCATCGTGTTGTAGCGATAGAGCACGTGACCGGCGAGCATGTCGGCAAAGCAGATGTCTTCGCCACCGAGATAGGCGTCGCCGCCGAGACGGGCATCGAGGCGCGGCATCAGGCTCTGAAGCGCCGTCACGCCTGAGTCGACGATGGTCTGGCTTCGATCCTCGGCTTTCGTGCGCACGAGTTGCCAGAAGACCTTGTAGATCAGTTCGGGACAGACCGAGGTCTTGGTCCATTCGGCCCACATGTCGAGTTTCGCGCGGGTGCCGGGATCGGACGGCCAGAACGTCTCGTCGCCGTACTTCGCGCCGAGATAGCGCACGATCACCGGGCTCTCCCACAGCACGGTGTCGCCGTCTTTCAGAACCGGGATAAGCCCGTTCGGGTTCATCGCGCGATACTCCGGGTCGTCATTGCCGCCGAAAGCGCCGCCCCAGTCGAGACGCTGATACTCGAGACCCAGTTCGGCGACCGCCCACATCGCCGTCTGCACGTTCGACGAAGTCGCCCTGCCCCAGATCGTGATCATGTCCGCCTCCCATGTTTTCGCGTGAAATTCCGTCCGGGCCGCGAAACAGTCAAGTACCACCCTCGCCACGATGCGGGAACACACCATTATAGGACCATCGGACGGTTGCCGAGACGCGCAAATTGCCGTTACGGTTTTCAGAAGTACATAACGTCGGGGGAGGCTGGCGCCATGGAAATGACCGGAGAGCGGTTGATTGCTGCAGATCGATTGGCAGTGTGGGAGGCCCTGAACGACCCGGCGGTTCTCAAGGAATGCATCCCCGGCTGCCAGAAGATGGAAAAATCCGGCGAGCATGGCTTCACGGCGAAGGTCGTCCAAAAGGTCGGCCCGGTGAAGGCGACGTTCACGGGCGAGGTTGAACTCTCGGACATCGTGGCGGGCGAGAGCTACACGATCAGCGGCAAGGGCAAGGGCGGCGCTGCCGGCGGTGCCTCGGGCGGGGCGAAGGTCACGCTGGCCGATCAGGACGGCTCGACCTTGCTGACCTACGAGGCCGAGGCCAAGGTGACCGGCAAGATCGCGCAGCTCGGCTCGCGCCTGATCGACGGGTTCGCCAAGAAAATGGCCGATCAGTTCTTCACCACATTCCAGGAAACCGTCGAGGGCGGCGGCGCGGATGAGAAGACCGCCGACATGGGCGAGGAGGAAGCCGTCCAGGCGCGGACCATCGGAGAGACGGTCGACGAGGCGATCGAGACCGTGAAGGACACCGCCGCAGACGTGATGGTGAAGGCGGAAGAGGCGACCCGCGAGGCGGCGGGATCGATCGCCGAGAAGATCGAACAGGCAGAGCCTGCCAAGAAGGGTTTCTGGCGGCGCCTGATCGGGGGCTGACGCAAACCCCAAAAAACCGAACGCGTACCAACCGATTCGAAGATTCTAGGGAGGAAACGATGCAGACAGTATCAATGACAGTGAACGGCAAGGCCGTCTCGCGGGAAGCCGAGGGGCGCACGCTGCTCGTACAGTTCCTGCGCGAGACGCTGGGCATGACAGGCACGCATGTCGGCTGTGACACGTCGCAGTGCGGTGCCTGCGTCGTCCACGTCAACGGCGAGGCGGTAAAGTCCTGCACGGCGCTCGCCGCGTCCTGCGAGGGTGCCGACATCACGACGATCGAGGGCATGGCGAACCCGGATGGCTCGCTCGGCGTGATCCAGAAGGCGTTCCAGGACAATCACGGCCTGCAGTGTGGGTTCTGCACGCCTGGCATGGTGATGTCGGCCGCGGACCTCTTGAAAAACAATCCCGCTCCGTCGGAGACCGAGATCCGCGAGTATCTCGAAGGCAATCTCTGCCGCTGCACCGGCTACCACAACATCGTCAAATCGATCCAGGCAGCCGCCGACAACATGCAGGCGATGCGCACCGCAGCGGAATAATCAGACGTTCGGCACCGTCGACCGGGTGCCGGGTCTGAACGACCGGCGCGCGCGACCACAAAGCCGAGACAACCAATAGCAACGACGCCAGCTCAGACCGGGCGGCGCAGCGAAGGGAGATCACGAATGCCCAAGGATACTGGAATAGGCGCGCCCGTCCCGCGGACGGAAGACATGCGCTTCACCACCGGCAAGGGCCGGTACACCGACGACTTCACCTGCATGGGTCTGCACTACGCCTATTTCGTGCGCTCGCCGCACGCACATGCGAAGGTCACTGGGATCGACAAGTCGGCGGCCGAAGCGGTCCCGGGGGTCGTCGCGATTTATGACGGGCATGAGTTGACCGGCGACGGCGTCGGCAACCTGATCTGCGGCTGGGGCATCACGTCGAAGGACGGCACGCCGATGAACATGGGCGCGTGGTCGGCGCTCGCAACGAATACGGTGCGCTATGTCGGCGATGCCGTGGCCGTGGTGATCGCGGAGTCGCTGGAAGCTGCCAAGGACGCGGCCGAGATGGTCGACGTGAGTTACGAGGAACTGCCCGTCGTCGTCACCGTCGCGGATGCAACCGCGCCGGACGCGCCGCAGATCCACCCGGAGGCCGCTGGCAACCAGATCTATGACTGGGAGATCGGTGACGAGGCCGCAACGGATGCAGCACTGGCCGGTGCCGCGAAGGTCGTCGAGCTCGAGATCACCAACAACCGTCTGGTCCCGAACCCGATGGAGCCGCGCGCCTGCATGGCGCAATACGATGCGGGCCAGGACCACCTGACGCTGCACACGACATCGCAGAACCCGCATGTCGCGCGTCTGGTGCTGTCGGCGTTCTACCAGATCGCGCCGGAGCACAAGCTGCGCGTGATCGCGCCGGATGTCGGCGGTGGCTTCGGCTCGAAGATCTACATCTACCCCGAAGAAATCGTCTGCCTCTGGGCGGCGCGGAAGGCCGGTGTGCCGGTCAAGTGGACGGCCGACCGGACCGAGGCGTTCATCACCGACGCGCACGGCCGGGACCATGTCTCGACGGCGAAGATGGGCTTCGATGCCAACAACAAGATCGTCGGCTTCAAGGTCGACACGCAGGCGAACCTCGGCGCTTACATGTCGCTGTTCTCGTCTTCGGTGCCGACCTATCTCTACGCGACGCTGCTGTCGGGCCAGTACAACATCGAGAACATCCACTGCAACGTGAAGACCTACTACACCAACACGGTGCCGGTGGATGCCTATCGCGGGGCCGGACGTCCAGAAGCGTGCTATCTGATCGAGCGGATGATGGAGAAGTCGGCGAAGGAACTGGGCGTCAGCCCGGCCGAACTGCGTCGCACGAACTTCATCCAGGAGTTCCCGCACCAGACGCCGGTGATCATGGCCTACGATATCGGTGACTTCAACGCGACGCTGGACGCTGCCGAAGCTGCCGCCGACGTGGCAGGCTTCGCGGCCCGCAAGGCCGCCTCGGAGGCCGCCGGCAAGAAGCGTGGCATTGGCTATTCCTGCTACATCGAGGCCTGCGGGATCGCGCCGTCCAAGGCGGTCGGCTCGCTTGGCGCCGGTGTCGGCCTGTGGGAATCGGCGGAGGTCCGCGTGAACCCGGTGGGTTCGGTCGAAGTGCTCACCGGCTCGCACAGCCACGGACAGGGCCACGAGACGACGTTCGCGCAACTTGTGTCTGAGCGGCTCGACCTGCCCCTCGACAACATCAAGATCGTCCACGGCGATACGGATGCGGTCCAGTTCGGCATGGGTACCTACGGCTCGCGCTCGGGTGCTGTCGGGATGTCCGCGATCCACAAGGCGCTCGACAAGGTCGAGAACAAGGTCAAGAAGATCGCGGCACACGTGCTTGAGGCCGCCGAGAGCGACATCGTCATCGAGGGCGGTGCGGTCAAGGTCGAGGGCACCGACAAGCAGATGCTGTGGCACGAGGTCGGCCTTGCCGCCTACACCGCGCACAACCTGCCGGACGACATGGAGCCGGGCCTGAAGGAGGGCGCGTTCTACGACCCGACCAACTTCACCTTCCCGGCGGGCACCTATATCTGCGAGGTCGAGGTCGATCCCGACACCGGCGTCACCACGGTCGAGAACTTCACCGCGGCGGACGATTTCGGCCAGGTGATCAATCCGCTGATCGTCGGCGGTCAGGTCCATGGCGGCATCGCCCAGGGCGTCGGCCAGGCCATGCTGGAGCATGCCGTCTACGATGATGACGGTCAGCTCCAGTCGGCGACCTACATGGACTACACCATGCCGCGCGCCGACGATCTGCCGTCCTTCCAAGTATCGACGCACGAGACCTTCTGTCCGGGCAATCCGTTGGGCATCAAGGGTTGCGGCGAGGCGGGCGCGATCGGTTCTCCGCCGGCTCTGGTGAACGCCGTGATCGACGCGATCGGGACCGACAACATCCAGATGCCGGTGACGCCGCAGGCCGTCTGGAAAGCAATGAATGGCTGAGCCCCGCAGGGTGCGGTATACTGCGCCCTGCCTCTGACCCAACGGGAGAGAACGATGTACGATTTCGAATACGTCAAACCGGGCTCGGTGGCGGAAGCTGTCACAGCCTTGCAAGCGGAAGACGCCATGCCGATCTCGGGCGGGCAGACGCTGCTGCCCACGATGAAGGCGCGTCTCGCGCAGCCGACCAAGCTGATCGATCTGTCCGGCATGACCGACATTACGGGTATCTCGATCGCGATGGACAGCGTGACGATCAAGGCGGCAACGCGCCATGTCGACGTGGAGCGTTCGGCCGAACTGCGCGGCGTGTTTCCGGCACTCGCCGATCTGGCAGGCGGGATCGGCGACCCTGCGGTGCGCAATCGCGGCACGATCGGCGGGTCGGTCGCGAACAATGACCCGGCGGCGTGCTATCCGTCGGCCTGCATGGGCACGGGCGCGACGATCCACACGAACAGAAAACAGGTGGTCGCGGATGAGTTCTTCCAGGGCATGTTCGACACGGCGCTGGAGGAAGGCGAGATCGTCACCGGCGTGACCTTCCCGATCCCGAGCCGCGCGAACTACCAGAAGTTCCTGCAGCCGGCCTCGCGCTTTGCCATGGTCGGCGTGTTCGTCGCCCAGTATGCGAGCGGCGTGCGCGTCGGCGTGACCGGCGCCTCGGAAAGCGGCGTCTTCCGCTGGAGCGAAGCCGAGGCGGCGCTGTCTGCCAACTACTCGCCCGACGCGGTGCCGCCAGCACCTTCGGCGGACGGCATGATCGGCGACATCCACGGATCGCCGGAGTATCGCGCGCATCTGGTGCACGTGATGACAAAGCGGGCGGTCGCCGGGTCCTGATCGTTTAGGGGCCTGAGATTTCGCGGGCGGGCTTCGGCCCGCCCTTTTCTGTTGCTGCATTGGTGCGGCACGCGTAAGAACAATTCATGAACTCTCATACATTCGAGATCGCCGGGAACCGGCTCGAGGCCCTGCCATCCGGCGCGCTCTGGTGGCCGGATCAGCGATTGCTCGCGGTCGCCGATCTCCATCTCGGCAAGGCCGAGCGGCTGGCGCGTCAGGGCGGATCGCTGCTGCCGCCCTACGAGACGATCGAGACCTTGGACCGTCTCGAGGCCGAGCTTTCAGCCTTCGCGCCTCGGTCCGTGGTGCTTGTCGGAGACAGTTTCGACGATCTCGGCGCAGCTGATGCGCTGCCAGAAGACATTGCGGACAGACTCGCACGGATGGCCGCCGGACGGCGCTGGATCTGGATTGCCGGGAACCACGATCCGGGACCGGTCGATCTTCCGGGCACGTATCTGGCGGAGCACCGGCTCGAGGGTCTCGTCTTTCGTCATATTGCTGACCCCGGGCGGGCGCCCGATGTCTCCGGGCACTTCCACCCGAAGGCCCGGCTCTGGCTGCGCGGGCAGTCGATCCGGCGGCCCTGTTTCCTGATCGATGAGAACCACGTGATCCTGCCGGCGTTCGGGACCTATACCGGCGGCCTCAGGATCGACGACCCGGCCTTCGACCGGATCGTCGCGCAGGACGCCGTGGCGGTGCTGACGGGAAAGCGCGCGATCGCCCTGCCCCGCACCGCCGCGATGGCGTGAAGCTCACCCTGCCGGAATGCCGGCAGCCTCTGGTGCTTGAGGCCGGGGAGCGGCGTTCAGGATGTCGCGCAAGCGGATGGCGGCACCGCTGAACCCCAACCCGAGCGCAAGCGACAGGAAGCCCAGCGCGAGGTAAAGCCCGCTCGCCCGACCCTCGGCCAGAAGCGGCAGAAATGCGCCGATAATCGCGATCGCACCTGCTCCGAGCGCGATGAAGCCGGTCGTAATCACCAGCGTGCCAACCCGCGCCGCCGCGCCGATTTCGGGACAGGCAGAGGCTGCCTGACCGATGATCACCAGAATGATCGAAAGCGCGCCGAGACCGGCAAAACCAAGTGCGAAATAGACAAGGTCCGTCATGGGAGTACTCCTTCTGTGAACGGTCAGAGATTGGTGAGCCGCAACTCGTCGTACGGGCGAACGGGTTTGGTTTGGCGGACCGTCTTGCGGGTTCTGCTCATTCTGCGCCGCTGGTAGGTCCGCTCCAGCAACGGCGAGAAGAGCGCGGCAACGGCAAGAGCCAACAGTGTCTGGATCAGGCGCATAGCAGGTCTCTCCTTGCTTGAGTTGGCCGTGCAACGGGAGCGCTAGATGTCTCTAGCCCGCGGTAGATCAGCCCGAAGATCAGCGCCATGACGGGGGCTGCGACCATGCCCAGCCCGGCATAGGTGAGTGCAGAGTCAATCGCTCGTGCCTCAGACGCGCCGTCGTAGAGACTGTACGCATAGGCCATCGGCAGACTGAGTCCGTTCGCGAGAAAGCCGAAAATCGTGATCACCATCAGATCGGGGCGGCCCGCGCGCGAACGGAACCGGGTGATGGACAGGAAGAAAGCCGGAAGGCCAAAAGCGACATAAGCCGGCAGGCTCAACACCGCCGCCACACCCGTCACAAGGATCCCGTAAACAAGCCCAAGGATGCCGGAGACACCGAAGACGACCGGGGTCGTGAGGGCCGCAAAGATGAACGCAAACCAGTCGACTGCCGGCCGCGTTCCGTGAGGCGCTATTGCACGTATATCAGTTATTTCTGTCATCTCCGAAACTCCCGCTCAAAATTTTTCAGCTGGAACCGACCGGCAGATACTTCGCGATGCGGGCGCCGAGCTTGAGCATCTTCACCTGCGTAGGATGCGGCAGGCGGGTCATTTGCTGGTACCAGGTGTCGAACATCGACATCACTTCGAACGTCTCCTCCATGCGGCCGCGCACATCGCGCGGCGTCTCGTTGTCGTGCTTTGCACATTCGATGGCATCCGAGACCGCGTTCATCGTGGGCAGGAACTCGCGATCTCGACGGGCTTCGACCAGGATACGGACGAGTTCGAAGAGGTCGCGTTCCGAGGTGAAGTGATCCCGCCTGTCGCCGAGCTGACGCGACACCCGGACGATGCCCCAGGACTGGAGCTCCTTGATCGCGGTCGATACGTTTGACCGGGCCATCCCGAGCAGTTCGCAGATCGTATCGGCGGGCAACGGGTCGGGAGACAGATGCAAGAGCGCGTGGACCTGGGAGACCGAGCGGTTGACGCCCCATCTGTTGCCCATCTCTCCCCAGTGGAGAATGAAGTCCTTCATGGCAGGCGTCAGTGTCATCGCGGCATTCCGAAATTTCTGTCTATTCAGAAATTACTGGCAATCAGATAGATGTCAAGCCGGTGCGACGCCTTGTCGGGAAAACCCAGGCCGCTTGGTGTCCTCTTGTGCTTGCTTAGCCTGAACAGGCGCCAAGGCGCCCAGATCCGGAAATATCCCCGCGATCAACCGCCAGCCGGTGATACGACTTCCCAACCTGAAAGCTCAGGCAGTGCATCCGGCGCGGCGTTGGTGATCAGGATGCGGCGATACCCGTCATCACCGATGCCGGCGAGGTGGTCGAAGGATCGCGGCCCGTACGGCGTCAACCGGCCGAGGTCGATCCGGTCCGACGGACCGTGCAGCAATCCTCGCGGTCCGTGGAGCACGTACTTCGCATAGGGCGCCTCGTCGAACTCCCGTGCGAGAGCGGGGATCGCACCCCAGACCGGCGCCATTGAGACCGACGTGTCCAAGGCAACGACAATCAGTCTTGGATTGCTGCGGAAGTGAGAATCCAGCCATCGCTCCGCACCGATCCAGCAAAGCAGCGACAGGCCGAGCCAGAGGAAGAACGCCCGCAAACCGTCGGCCTACATCTGGGAATTGAACATGCGGCCGATCTGATAGCGCACGTTCTGTTCATTGGCGCGGATCGACGCTGCCTCGACCGTCGAGGACAAGCGATCCAGCTCCGCGACATCGGCCTCGAAGCCAATGGTGTAGATCGGGATCGCCAGCCCCTTGAGGGTACTTGCGAGCGACGAGTAGTCGAGGCCGCGATTGGTCTCGCCGTCCGTCAGGACGAAGACCATCGGTTGAACATCCGGGGTGCTGGCCTGGTATGCGAGCAGCTGCTGCAGGGCGATGGCGATAGCGTCATACATGGCGGTGTTTCCGCCGGCACTCATCCGCTCGACCGCTGTCTGGAACGTCGCGTTGTGCAGCGAAGTAAAGGGCTTGATCGGCACGCGCAGCGTCACGTCGCTCGAGAAGGTCACGAGGCCGATCGCGTTCTCGGGGAGAATGAAGCTCGCCCCTTCGCGTAAGGCAGTGCGCAATTGCGCGATCCGGCTGCCCGCCATCGACCCCGAAACGTCTGCCACGAACATCGCCGCGATCGGGCGCGCGGCGTTCTTGCGGCTCTTCCACGTTTTCTGCGCACGGACCAATCGCGCGCCATCCGGCAGCGGGCCGGGAGAGGTATGCTGCATCGGCGGTGCGAACCCGAACCGCTCCGCGACGCTCTGCTGTTCGGCTCCGGTGAGGAACGCAGCGAAGGCCTCCAGTGTCTCCACCGTCAGCGCGTCTGGTTCTCCGACGGCAGCGAGCGGATTGTCGTGCGGCCAGCCGAATGGGATGAACCGGTATCCGCTGCGAAGCTCGTCAACCTTGGCGAACGTCTGCCACTCCATCACGAAGGCATCGAGCGAGCCATCCCGGCGTACGCTTTCGCGCATCTGCAGCGTGGTCAGCGCGATGAAGGGGACGCGGGCCTGGAAGCTCTCGAAGGCACTGACAGCCTCGGGCGAGAGCAGAGCCGAAGGGTCGCCGCCGGAAAAGCGCGTCAGCACCGAGATCAGAAAGTTCAGACCGGTCGAGGAGGCGAAGGGATCCGAATAGCCGACCGTCAGGCGGCCTTGAACGACCGCGTCGACGATCCCGGGCACATCAAGCTGCCCCGCGGCTTCGAGTTCGGCGGCCACGTCTTCCTTCATGACGATCCCGGCGAGGTTCCGGGCAGTCCGGTCCGCCAGGATCGGCATGGCACCGCCCCGTTCGCGCGCCATCTCGATCCACAGGACATTCGATGGCGAATATGCGTCCGGCCGATAAACGCCCGAGGCTATGAACTGGTAGCCCGTGCCCGAGGCAATCGAGCGTATCGCGACCTGAGCCGTGGAGCCGTTGGAAAGCCGGATGCCGCTCTGGTTGAACGCCAGAGCAGCTTCCGCCATCCAGGCATCGTCGCCCTTGCCCGACTTCTCGGTCGATACGAAGATCTCGGCAATGCCCGGTCCCTTGCGTCCGGGATCGACCACAAGCGGAAACGTATCGATGTCAGGCAGTGTCGCTGCAAGGTCCTCGACCGGGGCCGCCGTGGTGGAGACTCCTGTGACGAAGTCTTCGCGCCATTGAACCTCGGTCACCATGTCCGCGAGACGCGCCTGCGCCGTGGCCGGATCAAGGTCCCCGCCGCGCAACAGGTCCTTTCCCCGGTTGACCACCTGATCGAGCAGGCCCGGAACGGCGATGACAGCCACGGCGAGGACAACGACCAGTGCACCCAGGATCTTCGGCAGCTTACCCTTCAATGGACCTACTCCTCACTCGTTTTGACCCGATGCTTGTTTCTCAGGAACCGGCGGAGGCGTTGCCTGCCCTTCCGCCAGCCGCATCAATTTGGCCTCGGCTCGGGCCTCACTGTCCCCCGATCCATCCGAAAAGGAAAGCGAGACGGCAATCAGCTCCTCGGAAAGCCGCTGCGTGTTTGCGATCAGCCGGTTTGCGTCGGGATGATCGTTCACCCCACCTCCCGAGCCCTGAAGGGTCCGGACCAGCCCGGACAGGCTTTCCAGTTCCGAGAGACCGCGATCGTAGCAGTTTCCGGCCAATTCGCTCAACCTGCGTTGCATCGGCTGCGAGATCGTGTGGTGTGTGCCGACTGCTTGACGGAAACTTGCATAGCTGTCCGATAGACTTTCCAGGCGCTCGGTTCCGGTTTCGAACTCAAGGCGCGTGAAGGCGAGGTCGAGCGAGTCGACCCGGCGCTGGTTCCGTTCAAGCTGATCGCGCGCTCGGTTCAATTGGCTTTCGTTCCAGCGGCGGCGGTATCGACCGCTGGCACCGGCCAGGATGAGCCACGACGCAAACTGGACGACCGCGAAGGCGCCCAAGATCGAGAGTTCGCCTGACGCGAGAGGGAAGCGCATGGCGATCGTGGCCGAAACGGCCGCCGTCACACCAAGTGCGCCCCAGGTGAGAGGATCGTTCAGAGCTGTCCTGAATACGTTCATTCGCACCCGGTCAATGGCCGTCCCGAGAGTGTATGATCCAGTGGCCCGGGTCGCAACTGCGCGGAGTGCTCACCGGTTCGGCAGGGGTTTGACGCGGTGACTCGTCGGGGCGGCAGAGCGAGGAAGATGCCGTCATCGCACATGAATCATGCGTGCGCGTAGTCCCAGTAGAGCGCGCGGGCGCGCTTTGCGACGGGGCCATAGGCGTATTCGCGGTCATCGAAGCGGATGATCGGCATCACTTTCTGGGCATTGCCCGTCGAGAAGATCTCGTCCGCATCGCGAAGCTGATCGAGCGTGATGGTCGTTTCGTGCGTCTCGATCCCATCCTCACGCAGCAGCTTCAGAACGCGCTTGCGCGTGATCCCGTTCAGGAAGGTTCCGTTCGGCGCCGGCGTGAACGCGACCCCGTCCTTCACCATCCAGATGTTCGAGGTCGCAGTTTCGGCGACATTGCCGAGCGGGTCGAGCGAGACCGCGTTGTCGAAACCCTTGGCAAAGGCGGCCCGCAGCATCCGGGCATTGTTCGGGTAGAGGCACCCGGCCTTAGCATCGGTCGGCGCCATCGAGTTCATCGGGCGCGAATAGGGTGTGGTCGTGATCGAAAACCCGTTCGGCTCAGGCATCGGCCGGGCTTCGAGCGACAATGCAAAAGCGGTGGAGTCCGCGTCGGGGATCACCATCGACGGCCCGCCATCCCGCGCCCACATGAGCGGGCGGATGTAAAGCGCCGTGTCCGCCGGAAACTTAGCAATGCCGTCGCGCGCGAGCGCCGTGATCTCGTCTGCCTGCATCGGTGGGTTCAGGCCCATCACGCCGGCAGAGTCGACGCAACGCTGACAGTGCAGCTCAAGATCCGGTGCGGTGCCTTCGAAGGCTCGCGCACCGTCGAAGACAGAGGATCCGAGCCATGCGCCGTGATCCGACGCGCCCATGATCGGGAAGTTTCCCTGATGCCAGGTGCCCGCGTACCACGTCCAGATCATCATGCCGGTTGTCATTGCGCCGTCTCCGAATTCGTCACGGCGCCATGACTATCGCCGGAAGTCTCTTGGCGCAATCAGATGTCTTAAGCCTTGAGACTCCGGCGTGCGCGCGGCGTGGCATCCGCTTGTGGATAGGGGATCGGCACCGGCGCCGGCGGCGGCGGCGGTGCTTTCACGATGTCGGGAAAGATCGTCTGCTGAACGGCAGCGGATGAGACCGCTGCAGCAACGGCGTCGAGATCGAGGTCATCGATTCTGATCGGATGCTTCCTATCGAATGACATTCTGTCTTTCCTTTGGTTCCGCTCGGACCCGGAGACGGCCCGGCGCAATCACTCAATCCAGTTGCTTGCCGGTATTGAAACCCTTCGAAAGGACATCCTTGCCGAACCGCGCGTCAACACTGATCGCCCTGTTATCGATCTTCGCGAAACTGTCGATCACCTTGTCCTCGCCCGAGAACAGGTTCGGGATCTTCATCCCACCATCGACATTGTCGAGATCTGCTTCGGGAATGATCGTCGGATCGTCGTCTTTCTTGATATCGCTCATGGGTCTATCGCTCCTTGGTTTGAAGTTTCAGATGTTCACTGCTCGTACCTGATGTCGACACTTCAACAATTTCAGCCGCAAGATGAGGGTCCCCGTTTACATCTAGGAACGGAGGACCCTTCTGTCCGCCCTGCCCTCCGGCTCCGGCGCGCGCATCGTCCACATCCGTGTCAGTCAGTGTCTCGGGCAGCTTGCCAGTCTCGCGCATGGTCAGTCTCCTTGGCAGGCGAACACGCCGTCTCGGGTCATCAGTCTGGCCGTCGTTTGCCTCTGGATGAGCTGTCAGGACTGGATCTCTCCGCCTTGATCAGTTCATCGTCGGATTGAAAGCCTGCTTCGAACGTCACCGGCTCGTAGGACGCTATTGTTACGCCTTCGATCTCGACCTTGAAGCCGCCAGCCGCGCCATCCAGTTGACCGTCGTCTAGCGGTTCGGCGGCATTCGACAGGCTTGGCGCCGGATCAACCGGAGCTTTCGGTTTTCGCATGACCAGCCCTCGCGCTCCTCAGCCCTTATCATTCGACGTCGATCTTGCCGAAGTTGATCGTGAGCGTGTCCACCGGGACAGTGTCGCCGCCAGACCGCGCACCTGTGCCGATGTCGCGTTTGCCGATGGTCTCGAAACTGTTGACGACGCGTTCGCCGGCAATGTCGCCGATCTTCATGTACCCGCCGTCCACGGAGTCGAGGTCGGTTTCGCTCAGCAGTTCAGGAGCTTTCTTGTCCGTCATGATCGCAATTCCTTTGCTGTCAGGTAGGCGAAGTCTACCGAACGAAGCGCCAGGACACTGTACCGGATGCTACAGGATGCGATTTTCTTCACAGATTTGACGCAGAAGGCGTATTCCGGCCGGGATCTTCGCCGCAGGGATCGACGAAAAGCCGAGCCGGAGGAAGCGCGCGCCTTCTGCCGGGTCACTGTGGAATGCGTCTCCGGGTTCGATGATGACACCGCGTTCGAGCGACGTCTCTGCCAGAGCGCGGCTGTCAAGCGTGTCCGGTCCTTCGAGCCAGTAGGACGACCCGCCGAAGATCGGCTGCTCGCTCCAGCCGGGCAGATCGCTCAGCAACGCCTCGCTCATCACTTCCCAGCGCTCGCGGTACACCCGGTGAATGCGCCGCACCAGAACGTCGAAATGACCGTTGGCCAGGAACAGTGCCGCGGCGCGCTGGTTGTTACCCGGCGGGTGGCGCAGCATCAGCCGACGCAGCGCCCGGAGTTCGGCGATCAACGTCGAGTCGGCGACGACGAAGCCAAGCCGCAAGCCCGGCATCAGCGACTTTGAGAGCGAGCCGACATAGATGACGCGGCCGTCGCGGTCGAGCGACTTCAGTGCCGGCCGCGGCGTGCCCGTGTAGTTGGTCTCGAATTCGTAGTCGTCCTCGATGATCACGAGGTCACGGGCGTGAGCCTCGTTGAGCAACGCCTTGCGGCGCTCCAGCGGCATGGTCACGGTCGTCGGGAACTGGTGGGACGGCGTGGTGAAGACCAGATCGACCCCGTCGAGCCGCCGGTCGAAGGCCATGCCCTCTTGATCGATCGGGATCGGCCTGATCCGTCCGGTGCGCAGCGCGCAGATATTGCGCATGTCCGGATAGCCGGGCTCTTCGAGTGCGACGGTCGTGTCCTCGCTCACGAGCATCGCCGCCAGCAGGTAAAGCGCATTCTGCGCGCCGAGGGTGACGAGGATTTCGTTCGGCGCGGCCGAGATCCCGCGCAACGGCAGGATCCGCCGGGCGATCTCCTCGACCAGAAGCGGATCGTCGGCAGCAAATCGGTCCTCGGTCCAGGCATCGATCCAGCGTTTGCCCATTGCCTGGCGCACACAGTCGCGCCACTCGGCGATTGGAAAAACCTCGCTGTCGACCTGTCCATAAAGAAACGGATAGGGATACTGGTGCCAATCGTCCGGCTTGATCAGGTTGCGCTGAGCGCCGGGATTCTTGGCGAGACGCGGTCCCCAGTCGATGCCGCCTTCCGAGCGATTGACCTGATCTGGCCGCATCACCATGCCGTCGACGGCACTCGGATCGACATAGAAGCCCGAGCGCTCACGCGAGGCGAGAAACCCGTCGGAGACGAGAGCCTGATAGGCCAGCGTGACCGTGTTGCGGCTGACCGAAAGGCGGCTGGCCATGGCGCGCGTAGATGGGACCGGATCGCCGGGTTTGAGCTGTCCGAGGCGGATGGCCTCGATCAGGATCTCCCGGATCTGCGCCTGCAGGCTTGCCGGTTTCGATCTTTCGAGGTGGTAGAGCGCATCGCGCATGTCTGCCTCGCCCATATGGACCTACGGTGGCGCCAAATTAGGCTGTGAGGGCAGTCCAGTTCAAGGGACAACGCGTCGCCGGACAGTATTTGACGCAAATCAAGGCGCTTTTCCCGGTTTGGCGCGAGTCTGCACCTGTCAGTCAATCTTGCTGGAGAGATGGATCATGGTGGAAACGACGCATTCGAGCGGCTTCTGGCCCAACCTTTACGAGCCGTTTCGCACGCTGGGCGGGCGGATTGCCGACTGGTTCGCACCAGCATCCGAGGCCGGTTCGAGCGAAGCCGGATACCGGATCGAGGTCGAGCTTCCCGGCGTGAAGCCGGAAGATGTCGATATCTCGATGCACGATCACGTGCTGGTCGTGAAGGGCGAGAAGCGCACCGAGCGTCATCACGACGACGGCAAGCTGTTCTTCAGCGAACGTCAGTTCGGATCTTTTCAGCGCACGTTCCGCCTGCCGCCCGATGCCGACACCGAGAAGATCGAGGCCGATTTCAGCGACGGTCTGCTGAGCATCAGGATGCCCCGCGCCGAACCGGTCAAACAGAACGGCCGCAAGATCGAAATCAAGAACCGCTGAGAACAAAAACAGAAGTCGTGGCCCGTTCCGCTCGTGCCGCCAAGGAGAGGAAATACCGTGGATACAGTTCACTTCACAAGAGTTTTGACCGACCGCAAGGCGTACCTCGAACACTCGCTCGACCACATCGAGCGCGAACTGGACAAAGAGCCCCCCAAGGATTTCGAGGACCGGGCGACCGAACGCGAAGGTGACGAGGTTATGGAGCATCTCGGAACCGCCGAACTGGCCGAATTGCGCGCAGTCAATGCAGCACTTCACCGGATCGAGGCGGGAACCTATGGTGACTGCGCAGCATGCGGCGAGGAGATCTCGTCGGCCCGGCTCGAAGTGGTGCCGCACACGCAGAAGTGCCGCAACTGCGCCTGAGCTGTTGTCTGCAGCCGGGCGAGGCCGTTTGGCCATTTCGCTTCAGTGCCTGATCTCCATCGTGCAGAACGACAAGTTCCGTCCGGACGCGCTGGGGATTGCGTTTCGCCGTGCGAGCGACCATCTGCTGCCTTCCGAACGTCGAGGGGCGCGAGATGGAGCAGATCGATACGGACATTGCGATCGTCGGGGCCGGTCTGTCCGGGCTCACGCTTGCACGCGAGTTAGCACGTCGGGGACGTGCGGTCTGTGTTCTGGAAGCGCGGGAGAGGATCGGCGGGCGCATCCTCAGCCCGACGGATGAGAAGGGGGACGCCCTTCCCTACGATATGGGGCCCGCGTGGATCTGGCCGCACAATTCCGGCTTGCTCCGGTTGCTGTCGGATCTGACGATCGGAACCTTTCCGCAGTTCGCCGAGGGAAAGCTGGCCTTCGAAGACCCGAGCGGTAACGTGCGCCGCGATCTCGACTTCGCCCCGATGGCCGGATCTCTGCGCGTCGTCGGTGGTCTTGACCGGGTCGTACGCGCTCTGGCAGACGGGCTGCCGCCGGACACGATCAGGACAGGCCACGCCGCCACCGGCATTCACTGGGCGGATAGTGTGAAGACCGTTTCCGGGGTCGGGCCAAAGGGGGCTTTCTCGGTTCGGGCCGAGCATATTGTGCTCGCTGTCCCGCCCCGCGTATTGGCGCGCGACGTGACGTTTTCCCCTGCACTTCCGGGCGACCTGATCTCGGCGTTTCGGCTTGTGCCGACCTGGATGGCCGGGCACGCGAAGTTGATCGCGATTTATGACAGGCCGTTCTGGCGGGACATGGGCCTTTCCGGGGACGCGATCAGCCATCGAGGCCCGCTGGCCGAGATCCATGACGCCTCACCCGCCGATTCAACCACGGGCGCGCTCTTCGGGTTCTTCGGACTCGCTGCCGACGCACGTCGGCGCGCAGGTGAAGGATTGATCCCGGCAGCGCTGGAGCAATTGCAAAACCTCTTTGGCACCGGGGCTTCGGGCCCCAAGCAGGTGCTGCTGCAGGACTGGGCCGATGAAGTGCGGACGACCGTCGAGGCTGATCTGACGCCACCGGCAGGTCACCCTGACTATCGCCGTCCTGCCGCACTCGACCGTCTGTCGGTTCACGGTCTCCAATTTGCCGGAACGGAACTCGCCCCCGTGGAAGGCGGGTTCCTCGAAGGCGCCGTCGCGGCCGCGCATTTGGCTCTCAGTGGCATCGTATCGGGCACCGGTTCCGTCGGCTCTCCAGACGTTGCCACGCACGCTGATCCAAGATGACAGCGGCGTAGCTAAGGTCTGACCTCAGCATAGCCAAAGGCCAACTCGACTTGGCCATAACGGGCGAGGTTCAGGAACTGATCGAGGTCATAGTCGACCGATTGTGCTGTCCCGGCCAGGAAACGCGCTGCAATGACGATCAGCGGACCTTCCTTCATCGCCCGCGACCGGAATGACAAGCGATCCGCCGTCGGTACGACGTCGACTTGCGCGGGCAAAATCGCCCCGTCAGCATCGATCAGGAAGACCTGAGCACCCGTACCGCGGGCCACCCGTCCCGTAACCGCCGCGGTCAATGCGACCTCGTCGCGATCGAGACTGATCTCCATGTTCGAGAGGTACGCCGGATTGCCGGGCGTGGGCAGCTTCGCCAGGAATGAACACTGCCTTTCGGAAACCAGACGCCCCTGGATCTGTGCCTCGAAACCGGCACGGGCCTTGAAGGCAGCGTCGAGTGCGATCATCGGATCTGCGCTGCGCGCGAACACTTCAATCTCGGCCAGACCGGCGGCGAGAGCGATCGCACGCCAAAAGAGACACGGCCCGGTTGCACTTTCTCGCAGCAGCGATCGGGTTTCGAAGTGAGGTGGCGCCTCCAGAACCTGCACGTCCAGGCTGTGATCGGTCGCTGGACTTTCGCCGCTGGTCGCCGCGAACCTGAGAGTAGCCGCGCCGGATGTGGTCGCACGCCCCTGCAAGAGCATCGTTCCTGACGGAGACTCGACGAGAGAGAGGCCGTCCGGAAGTGCTCCCGATGCAGCAATGCCGAGCGGCGGGTCATCCTCTCGCACCGCCGAAAACGCAACCAGTGGCAGCGAGACATCCTCGCCGAAGCCGATCCTGACCGGCGATGCGGCACTAAAGGCGATCTCGGGGGCCGGCGGCGGTTCCACAGGGTCATCCGGTGGCGGCGTCGGCGGATCTTCTGGGCCCTCGACAACTTCGTCGACACCGGGTCGTTGAGGACCTTCCAGGAATTGGACCCAAGGTTGCCAGAGCACAAGGCCGACCACCGCTGCGGCAATGGCGGCCACACTGGCGTAGATCCACTTGCTGCGCCCCGAAGCTCTCGGTTCCCAGTCGGCAACTTCCTGCATCGAAGCGGGCCGGTTCGATGGCTTTGGTTGCAACATCCACTCGATCAAAGGTCTGACGTTAGCGGGCACCGCGGAGAGATCCGGGACCTTGTCCCGCTTGGCGAGGGTCTCCGCCTGCGTGCCGCCCATGTCGAGAGAGCGCCCGCTCAGCGCCTCGGCAAAGACGATCCCCAGGGAATATATGTCCGACTGCGCCGTGACTTCGCCACCCTGCAGACCGAACTGTTCGGGTGCTGCGTAGCGCGGCTTGCCAGCGAAATTCCCGGCAATCAGCGTCGCTTCGGGGCCGTCGACATTGCGCGCGATACCGAAGTCGATGATCTTGGCATTCGCCAGCGACCCACCGATCAGGATGATGTTATCGGGCGATACGTCCCGGTGCACGATGCCGGCTTTGTGCGCGGTTGCGAAACCCGCCGCGATTCGCCGACGCAAAATATCGAACTCGGCTTCATCCAATGCGCCGCCGGACGCGATCTGAGCTCCCAGCGAAGGTCCCTCGGCGAACTCCATTGCCATGTAGGGGCGTCGTACCTCGGGATCGACGGCGAAGACAGAGTAGCGCACGATCGCTTCGTGGTGGAGCCGGTTCAGCGTGCCTGCCTCGCGCCGGAACAAGCTTACGACAGAGTCGTTCTGGCTGTGCTCGGGCAACACCATCTTGATCGCGACGGTATCGCCGGACTCGATCTCGCGGGCCGAATAGACCTCGCCCATCCCGCCTTTTCCAATCCGCCGATCCAGTGCGTAGACACCGTTCAGCGTCGTTCCGGGCGGTAAGGCTCCCTGATCCTGAAACGAAATGACCGACCTCGACCAAGAATGAACACGCGAATTGTATCCGTGAGCCGTGCGAATGACGAGCATTATCGGACCTTCGCCCGCGGTCCCATTTTTCGATACGTGGTTCCCGAATGCGCGCGCTCTGGATCTATCGGCGCAAGAGGATACGCCTGTACGGTGAGTCCAGTGTACAATCCGGCCGCTGTGCGCCGGTTATCCCTGGAGATTGCCATGCATGACCTCAACATCGGCGACGCCGTGCGCGCCAACTCGCTGGAAGAGCACTGGATGCCGTTCAGCGGCAACCGCGACTTCAAGGAGAACCCGCGACTCGTCGTCAAGGGCGAGGGCATGTACTACACCGACCACAAGGGCGGATCGGTGATCGACGGCTCCTCGGCCCTGTTCTGCTCGCCCGCCGGACATTGCCGGCCGGAGATTGCCGAAGCGGTCTACAAGCAGCTCCAGACGAATTCGTACACCGCACCGTTCCAGCTCGGCCACCCGGGCTCGTTCGAACTGGCGCGCAAGGTCGCGAACCTTCTGCCGGAACCGATGAACCACGTGTTCTTCACCAATTCCGGGTCCGAGAGCATCGACACCGCGTTGAAGATGGTGATGGCCTACCACCGTGCCCGCGGCGAGAGCCAGCGCCTGCGCTTTGTCAGCCGCGAGCGCGCCTATCACGGCGTCAACATGGGCGGCGTTTCGCTCGCCGGAATGGTCAAGAACCGCGAGACCTTCCCGGTCACACTGCCGAACATCGTCACGATCCGCCATACGTGGACCGGCAAGGAGCTGTTCTGCGACGGTCAGCCCGAACTTGACGGTGTCGAGCTGGCCAACGATCTTGAGCGGCACTGCGCGACCTACGGTGGCTCGACCATCGCGGCTTGCTTCGTCGAGCCGGTCGCAGGTTCGACCGGGACGCTCGTCCCGCCAAAAGGCTATCTTGAGCGCCTGCGCCAGATCTGCGACGACCACGGCATCCTGCTGGTCTTCGACGAGGTCATCACCGGCTTCGGCCGCCTCGGCGCGCCGTTCGCCTCGCAGCTCTGGAACATCACGCCGGACATCTGCACGATGGCCAAGGCGCTGACCAACGGGTCGATCCCGATGGGCGCTGTCGCCTGCCGCGACGAGATCTACGAGACCGTCACAGACGCGTCGCCCGAGAACGCGATTGAGTTCTTCCACGGCTACACCTACTCGGCTCACCCGGCGGCCTGCGCTGCCGGTAACGCCGCCCTCGATGTCTACGCCAACGAGGGGCTGATGGACCGGGCAGCGGCGATGGCACCGTATTTCAAGGACGCTATGATGTCACTGCGCGACCACGATCTGGTCAAGGACATCCGCACCATCGGCATGATGAGCGGCCTTGAGGTTCACCCGCACGAAGGCAAGCCCGGCTTCCGCGGCCAGGAAATGCAGAAGGCCCTGTTCTGGAACGGCTGCCACGTGAAGTTCACGGGCGACGTCGCCATCGTGGCCCCCGCCTTCGTCGCCGAGAACGCTCATATCGACGAGATCGTCGACAAGCTGCGGATCACGCTCGATCAATTCAAAGGGTGAGTCAATTCGTCGGCGGGGTGGGTCCACTACCCCGCCGGCAAGTCATATGGGAGTGCTCCGAACGGTCGATGTCACATTCGATGTGGAGCGGCCCGCCATCACGCTATCGAACCATTGGTCTGCGCGCGAGCAATACGGCGAGCCATGCCTGTTAGGCCAGCCGTGCGCCCTACGTCAGAGCGAATGAACGGTCGCACGTTCCGGCATGGACATCCAATAGAGCGACTGTCTTATCTTGGCCCAGTTCGACGAAACTGTCGCTCGCTCTGCGGTCCGGGACGGCTCAGGACCGTGTAAGCCAGACAGATCAGCAGATGATCGGTCAGGAACAGTTTGGGGGGCGTCATCCCTTCTTTGGCGCAACCACGAGATAGGCTGCCAATCCCGCGATCACGACCACCACCCAAGCATTGTACATGAGCTGGATGTAGAGGCCCTCGCCCGGAAAGCCGGCCTGTCCTTGCAGCAAAACGGTGTAAGCCTCGACAGATCGTGGCAGCGCACCGCCGATCGCATTGCCGTCGACCATCCACTCGCCCAGGAGCAGCGAGACGGTCGGATCGGCGTCCGAGACGTGGCGAAAACTCAAGAGCTTCAGAACCGCCGTGCCGAGCGCCACAAACGCCAGCACCGCAAAGATCAGGTATTTCATGTGCCTCTCCGGTCGCCGCCCGCGCATTGAGCGTTTTCCATGCCCTTCGGAACGCGGGCCGAAGAGTCTTGGTATGCTCACAGCAACAGAGAATTGGCAATGCCTGCTCGGTGCGCCATCCTCCCCGCATGACGAGAATGCACCTCCCGCTGGTCACGGAACGCTTGCTGATACGCCCGCGCGAGCCGCGTGATTTTGATGCCTGCTGGGCGATGAACCACGAGCCGGGCACGCTGGACTACATCGACTTCCCGCGCGAGGGTTCCTGGGACAACGCTGAGGCCCACCGGCGGTATCTTGAAGAGACCTTCGACTGGCGGGGACCGGCGGGCATGGGATACTTTGCGGTCACGCCGCGCGAGACGCCGGACAGTTTTCTCGGCTGGCTCCTGCTCGCACCCGAGGATCTTAAAGGTCCGGAAGTCGAAATCGGTTGGCGCTTTCGCCATGCTCACCGGCGCAAGGGGTATGCTTCCGAAGCAGCCCGCGCATTGGTGGACCATGCCTTTGCGACGCTGACATTCGAGTGCCTGATCGCGGATATGTACCGGGCAAATCGGGGCTCGATGGGTGTCGCGGGCAGGCTCGGCATGCGCGAGCGCGCGGATCCGGAACACACGACCGATCGGTTTGTGCTCTGGGAACTGACGCGGCGGATGTGGACAGAGCAACAAGAGCCGATGAGCCAGAAGCCCTGAGGATCAGTCGAACAGGTCGAAGATATCGTCCAGATCGTCGAACGCCTCACGCACGTGATACCACATGCTCCGTTTGCGCTTGCCCTTCTTGCGCCGGGCGGGGCGGTCCTTGGGCAAGTGGCCTTTCTCGCTCTCGGCGCGATGCGGCACCGCAGGCTTCTTGCGATGCTTCTTGCCGGAGCGCTCGAGAACGGGCTGCACGCCCTCGAGCTTCTGGATGCTGGCACCGCAGCCGTGGCAGCTGAGGCCGCTCGTCTTGATCCGTTCGAGTGTCGAGCGAGCGCCACAATAGCAACACGTCACCAAGCGGATCTGATGTGAAGATTTCATGCGCGCCTCCGTTCGACGGGATTTAGGCATCTCGTCCCAGGATCGCCAGAACTCCGGCGCAATCCGGTCTCGCGACCGCCGTGATGTCGGTGTCTCACATCGATGCTCACGAGGAGCATGCAATCCAATGAACGGGGAAGAACGATGGGTTTCTGGAGTTTCCTGACCGGCTCAGGCAAGGATGTCGGCGTGGACGCGGACAAGGGCGACGAGGCTGCCGACAAGATCAAGGCTGAAATCGCGGATCTCGGGCTGGAGGCAGACGGCGTCGAGGTCGCCGTCGAAGGCGATACGGTCAAGCTGAGCGGCGAGGCCGTCAGTCAGGAGGTCAAGGAGAAGATCATTCTGGCCGCGGGGAATATCGAAGGGATCGCAGGGGTCGACGAAAGTCTCGCCGCGCCCGACGCCAAGGACCCGGTTTTCCATACGGTCGAGAAGGGTGACACGCTCTGGGCGATCTCTTCCAAGCACTTGGGCAACGGCGCGCGCTACGAAGAGATCTTCGAGGCCAACAAGCCGATGCTCTCGCATCCTGACAAGATCTATCCGGGGCAGGTTCTGCGGATTCCCGCCTGACTTCCGACCGCGAGATCGCCGCGGGTCCTAAAATGAATTCAAGGCATCCGGCCCGGGAAACCGGGTGCCTTTAGTGTTTCGGCAACGAGCTGGATGCGGCGTTTCATCTTACCGGCCGCCGACCCGGGTTTGTGCCTCCCTGACAACTGTTTGAGGTTCCAAGTTAACCTCGAATTTCGGTTTCTCCGGCAAGGTACTGCGCTACCGATGAAACCCGGGCCAGAACATATCACCCTGCTCACCGAGCCGATGTTTGCTCCGTTCCTGCACGACTACCTGCTGGAGCAGAATGCGGACCTGACCGTGCGCACGGCATCTTCCATCTCCGGTCTCGAAAGCGCGATCGAGCAGGCCGGGATCGATACCCGTCTGATTTCATTCCTGACCAATGTGATCGTGCCCGGCCCGACCCTCGCGGCCTTGAACATCGAACCGTACAATATCCACCCCGGGCCGCCGGAAGTTCCCGGCGTCAATCCGGAGGTCTTCGCCATCTGCGACGGCGCGAACAGTTTTGGCGTCACCGCTCACGTCATTCTGCAACGCATCGACAGCGGCCCGATCGTCTACTGCGAACGTTTTTCGATGCCCGATCGCCCGAAGCGGCGCGCGCTTGCCGACATGACCTTCCCGTACGCGCTCAAAGCCTTTCAATACGTGGCGGACCATTGTGCCTTGTCGACGGACCCGCTTCCACGGGTCGATGTCGACTGGACCGGACCGCTGCGGACCCGCAAGGCGTTCGACGAGCTATGCTTGGATGCGGATCGGCTCATGCGGGCCTGCGGCGAGGGCGCCAGAAGCGCGTAATCCGCCGGGAGCAGTCCGAAGCCCAGCTCAGAGTTTCAGCACGCCTTCCATCAGGACGACACCCGATCCGGAAACCTTGACGCCGGAGATCGCGTCGGGCGGCCCAATTATCTCGACCTCCGCCTGGCCCGGACGCCCCATCCAGTGGCCTTGCTCGGCCATGTACTCGGGTGCCTCGATCAAGCCGTGATGCCAAAGATAGGAGGCCGCAGCACCCGTCGCCGAACCGGTGAACGGGTCTTCAGGCGGGTGCGGTGGCGCAAGCAACAGCCGGGAGAACGTATCGCCATGCTCGGTGGCGCCCTTCAGCGTGACCAGATAGGGCTCCATGACATCCGCATCGGGCATGTCGGCCTCTGCGCGGAACCGCTCGAGCGCCTTGGCATCCATCCGCGCACGGCGCAGTGCATCGTGGTCTTTGAGAAGGGTGACGCAGAACGGCAGACCTGTGGAGACGAACTGCGGCTGCCCGACGATGTCCTCGGGCAAAAGCCCGACCACCGGAGCAACCCGCTCTGGCGCGACTTTCTCACCGAAGACAGGTGCGATCTGGGTCATCGTGATGCGCGGCGGCTCTCCGGCCTCGATCACGATCGGGACAAGTCCCGCACCTGTTTCAAGCGTGATCTCGGCGGTGCCGGTGCTCAGATCGACAAGCCCCCGGTTTGCCATCGATGCTACGGAAGCGATGGTCGGATGTCCGGCAAACGGGATCTCGCGCGCGGCGATGAAGTAGCGGACCTTGATGTCCGCGATCTCGGAGGGTTCCAGAAAGGTGCATTCGACAAGCGAGGTTTCGCGCACATAAGCCGTGCAGGTTTCGGCCGGGAGATCGCCCGCCTCGTGCACCACGGCACACCCGTTGCCGCCGAGTGGCGTATCGGAGAAGGCATCGATCCAGTCGAAGGCATATTCAGGCATGGCATCCGTCGCGGCAACTGCTAGGCTGGAACGCCAAGCTAGCAGTAAGCATTGAGCGCAGGAAGTTCGCTTTGGTGATGAAGGGCATCACCAAAGCGCCGGTATAGCTTTTCAGTCTCAAAATCCATCCACAGGGAGCAATTATGAATCGCTCCAACTTGAATGCCCGATGTGCGGAACACGCGGACGTTGGCCGAATGGCCGCTTTCAAAAACGGTCGCTTGTCATAGGAAATGCGTCTTCCACCTCGGAGCGAGCGTCGAAGGCTAGAAGAGCTTCGCCCAGAGATTTTAGTAATCTCCGCAGTGCGACCAAATCAGTCCTATTTGGTATCACGAGACTGTGCGCACGAATTGACTCATGTGGTGGTTTGAGGATTCACGGCGTAGCATTTGTCTGATTGATGGAGTGCCGACTGGAACAGAGGGTCGGTGATGTCCACGAGGATGAACGAGACTGATTGGGAGCTTGCGCTGGA
>JBCDAV010000042.1:0-41552 GCA_039184865.1 Pseudomonadota bacterium
CAACGCGCGTGGCGCGCGCGTTGGCGGCGGCGGGGGTGGTGGCGGGCCTGGTCGGCCGAAGACGGTGAGCGCAAGCTCACCGGATGAGCGTCGACAAGGCGGTGTCCGGCGCGTTGCAGAGATCATCACGCCCCTCCGAAGTGACGCTTCAGGGCATCGAACCCGGCCTGGAACACGTCCGTGCCGATGCCGTTGACCAGGCCGTCTTCTTCGCCTGGGTCGCAGGAGAATTCGGCCGTCCATTCGATGAACGTCCGGTCGCCCTCGGTCACTGGCGTCAGCCGCAGGGTCGCGATGTAGTCCTCGAGCGGCATCGGGCTCTCGAGGATCGAGTAGGTGCAGAACATGTCGTAGTCGCTGAGGCCGAGAAGCTGTTCGCGGATGTTGTCGCCGTTCTGGAGGTTGAAATTGCGGATGCAGCCGACCTTGTCGGCCGGCAGTGCGTCCTCGATCCGGCTGTCGCGGATTAGCGGATGCCAGCGCGGCAGGCCATTGAAGTCGCGCACCCGCTCCCAGACGCGCGCCGCCGGTGCCCCGATCACCGACGAGACGTAGACACGCGCCATTTACTTGCCGTCCTTCTTGTCCGCCTCGGCTTTCCGGGACTGCGCCAGTTTCTGCGCTTCGTTCGCGGCCCGGGCCATGTTGTTGGCGTCCTGGAAGACGCCGGACTTGGCGATGTTCGAGCCGTCGATGCCGATATCGTTCATAAGACTGTCGATCATCGGAGCCTGGACGCGGTAGCGCAGCGCAGAGTTGATCACCTCGTCGGTCGGGCTCCCGCCGGGTCCGACCCCGGCTCCGCCGCCGCTGGGCGGACCGTCGCCCTCGGCCCATTGCAGGCCAGTGGTGCCTGACCCGCCGAGCTGCATGATCTTGATCTCCTGGATCTTTTCGAGCGGTTTGACCTGGGCCGAGATGATGCCCTCCAGCCGCTGCAGCATGTTGCGCTTGAAGAGCGAGGCGCGGGCCTCGTCGGTCAGGATGTTCTCGGCCTCGTTGATTAGCTTCTGCGCTTCGGCCTGAACGGCGCTGCGGATGCGGTCGGCCTCGGAGGCGAGACGAGACTCCTCGGCCTGCTTCTCGGCTCTGACCACGTCGACTGATTTCTCGCGATTGGCGGCTTCCATGGCCGAGGCGGTGTCGACCTTGGCGGCCATCTCGGCGGCGGTGGCGCGAGCCTCGTCCGCCTTGATCGCGGCGGCGGATTCCTCGAGCGACTTCTCGGCGAGCGCGATGGCCTTCTCCATCGCCGCTTCCTCGACCTTCTTCTCGCGGTCGATCTCCAGTTTGCGCCGCTCGGTCTGCTGTTCGATCCGGACATCATCGAGGCCGCGTTCCGAGGCCACGCGCGCCCGCTCAATGGCGTCCTGGCTGGCGATCTCGACCTCGCGCAGGGCCTGGGTCCGTTCGACCTCGAGCTGTTCCAGCGATTTGCGCCGTTCGATCTGCGCGGCTTCGATGGATTTCTCCTTGGCGATCTCGGCGGCGCGGGTCTTGGCCTCCTCCTCGATCCGGGCGGCGTTGATCATCTCCTGTGCCGCGATGTTCGCCTGATCGACGGCGCGGTTGCGGGCGATCTCGCGTTCGCGCATGTCCTGCTCGTAGGCGATGCGCTCGGCGGCGAGCTTCTTCTCCTTGGCGATGCGTGCGGCTTCGACCGCCTCTCCCTTGGCCTGTTCGCGGGATTCGACGCCCTCCTCGGTTTCCAACCGTTCCAGCGCGATCACCTTGTCCTGGGCGATGCGCGCCCTTTCGACGGCCTCACGAGCGGCGATTTCGGCCTCGTTCAGGGTACGGTTCTGTTCGATCTCGCGCTTGCGGGTTTCTTCGGTCGAGGAGATGCGGGTTTCAGCGACGGATTTTTCCTGCGCGATCCGAAGTTTGTCGGCTGCTTCGCGAGCGGCGATCTCGGCTTCTTCCACGGCGAGGTCGCGGGCCACGGCGCGTTCGCGCTGATCCTGCTCGAAGGCGATGCGCTCGGCAGTCAGGGACTTGTCCTGGGCGATGCGGGCCTTCTCGACTTCTTCACGGGCGCTGATCTCGGCCTCGTCGATCGCCTGGTTCTGCGCGATCTCGAGCGCGCGCGTCTCCCGAACCGAGCTGATCCGGGTCGACGCGACGGCCTTCTCCTGCAGGATGCGGAGCTTGTCGGCGGCCTCGCGCGCGGCGATCTCGGCTTCCTGAACACTCAGATCCTTCGCGACCTCACGTTCGCGGGTCTGTTGCTCGTATTCTATCCGCGCTTCGGTCACGGCGCGCTCCTGCGCGATCCGGGCCTTCTCGGTCTCCTCGCGGGCCGTGATGCCGGCGGCGTCGACGGTCTTCTGCCGGTCGATCTCCTCGGATTGCGTTGTACGATCCCGCGCGATGCGGGCCTGTTCGACGGCCTGTTCCTGCGCGATGCGAGCTTTCTCGACCGACTCGCGGGCGGCGATCTCGGCGGCGTCAGTTTCCTGCTGCGTGCGGATACGCTCTTCGGTGACGGCCTTCTCCTGCGCGATGCGGGCTTTCTCCACGGTTTCGCGGGATGCGATCTCGGCTTCCTCCACGGTCTTCTGGCGTTCGATCTCGCGTTGACGGACCTCCCGCTCGGAGGCGATCCGGGCTTCCGAGATCTGGCGCTCGTTCTCGATCCGCGCCGTCTCGATGGCTTCGCGCGACAGTAATGCAGCCTGCTCGGCCTGCTTCTCGCGCTCGGAGCGTTCTTCGGTCAGTTGCGCGCGCTGCTGGGCGCGCCGGAACTCGATCTCGCGTTCCTGCTCAAGACGGGCCTCTTCGGACTCGCGCTCGATATCCAGAGCTTCTTTCTCGGCCTGCAGGTTGCGGGCGCGGATCTGGATCATCGCGTCCTGCTCGATATCGTTGCGCAGCTTGCGGCGGGTCTCGATCGCCTCGATCACGCTGGTTAGACCTTCGGCGTCAAACCGGTTCGACGGGTTGAAGTAATCGATATCGGTCTGGTCGAGATCCGTGACAGCGACGGCTTCCAATTCCAGCCCGTTGGTGTCGAGCCCCTCCTGCGCCATCTCGCGGACGCGGGCGACATAGGCGTTGCGGTCCTCATGGACTTCTTCCAGCGTCATCTGGCTGGCCACGGTGCGCAGCGCCGAGATGAACTTGCCCGAGAGCAGGGAGTGGATGCGCTCGGGTTCCAGCGTCCGCCGCCCCAGCGTCGAGGCCGCCAATGACACCGCATCGCGGCTCTGGTTGACGCGGACGTAGAATTCGGCGTCGACATCGATGCGCATCCGGTCGCGCGTGATCAGCGCCTCGTCCTTCTCGCGCGTCACGGCGAGCTGCATCGAGTTCATGTTGACCGGCGTGATGTCGTGGATGATCGGCCAGACGAAAGCGCCGCCATTGATCACCACCTTCTCGCCGAGGAACCCGGTGCGCACGAAGGCGACCTCCTTGGTCGAGCGGCGATAGAGCCAGTGCATCACCCAGTAGAGGATGAAAATGACAATGACGGCTGCGATCAGCCAGAGGATCAGTTGTCCGATGAGTTGTCCGGTCATGTCCCTCTTCCCTCAGCGTCCGATCTGTTTGAATTTGCGCGTCTGTTCGGTCAGCGCGACTTCGGTCGGCAGGCGTTCCATGGACGACGCGCCATAGAAGCCGTGGCAGTTCCTAGTGTTCTTCAGCACGAACGCGGCGTCGTCCGGCATGGCGACCGGGCCGCCGTGGACCAGCACGATGGCATCCGGGTTCACCTCGAGCGCGGCGGCGGCCCAGGCATCGACGCATTCCGGGCACTGGTCGAGCTTGAGCGCTGTCTCCGCGCCGATATTGCCGCCGGTGGTCAGGCCGAGATGGACGACGATGATGTCCGCGCCGGCCTTGGCCATGGCCGCGGCGCTTTCCTCGTCGAAGACGTAAGGGGTCGTCAGCATGTCCTTCTGGTTGGCCATGGCGACGACGTCGATCTCGTGCTGGTAGCCCATGCCGGTCTCTTCGAGATTGGCCCGGAAGCTGCCGTCGATCAGGCCGACGGTCGGGAAGTTCTGGATGCCCGAGAAACCGGCGGCTTTGATCTCGTCGAGGAAGCGGTCCATCAGCCGGAACGGGTCCGAGGCGCAAACGCCGGCAAGAACCGGTGTCTTCTTGACGACCGGCAGGACTTCGCCTGCCATTTCCATGACGACGCTGTTGGCATCGCCGTAAGGCATGAGCCCTGCAAGAGATCCGCGCCCGGCCATGCGGTAGCGGCCCGAGTTGTAGATGACGATCAGGTCGATGCCGCCGGCTTCCTCGCATTTAGCTGAAAGCCCGGTGCCCGCGCCGCCGCCGATAATCGGCTCGCCGCGGTCGCGCATGGCGCGGAACTTGGTCATCAGGTCAGTGCGGTCGAACATGAAAGGTTCCTGTTACTGGCACGGGGTTCTGAGCGTAGAAGGTCGCGACCGACCTGGAGGGCGCATGTGAAGAGGTTGAACTGCGTCGTTCTCCAATGCATCCGCGTTGGACATGTGGCGCGCGGAGTTGCCTACGCGCCCTCCGGGGGGAGGTCGGGCGCGGCCCGGCGGGGCCGGGCGAGGGATACGGCAACGTTGATGCCAAGAACTTCATCCCCCACCTCCTGCCGCGCGGCGGGGTGCGGACCCGTGCAGGCTGCGGAAGGTCTGGACCACCAATGCTGCAAACTCGGGGTCATTGATGTTGTGCGGCGTCCGGATCAGTTGCCGGTTCGATGTCTCGCGCACCGTGTGGCTCAGCGCCTTGAAGAGCGCATTGTTGGCCTCTGGGTCATGGAAGGGCTGGCCCGGCGCGTCGAGCGCGCTGACCCCGCCTTCCGGCAGGAAGAACCGCACGGGACCCGTCATCTGGTTCAGCTTCTCGCCGATCCAGATCCCCATGCGCGTGTTCTCTTCCGGCGTTGTCCGCATCAGCGTGATCTGCGGATTGTGATGGTAGAGCGTCCGATCGCGGTATTGCTGGGGCACGGTCTCGGGCGCGTTGAAGTTCACCATGTCGAGCGCGCCGCACGCGCCGATATAGGGCAGCCCGGCCCGGATCGAGGCGCCGAAGCGGTCCTCGTCGGCAGCGAAGACGCCGCCTGCGACCATGTCGCAGATCTCGGTCGTGGTCAGATCGAGCACGCCGGTGAGCATGCCGGAGTCGAGGAGCTTCTCCATCGCCCGTCCGCCTGTCCCCGTGGCGTGGAAGACGAGGCAGTCGTAGTCGGCCTCGAGCATCGCCGAGACCTGCTGCACGCAGGGCGTGGTGACGCCGAACATGGTGATGCCGATGGCGGGCTTGTCCGAGGCCGCGGACTTCGCGCTCTGACGCGACTTGACCATCCCGGCCAGCGCATTGGCACCGTTCGCCAGCACTTCGCGGGTGATAGAATTCAGTCCCTGCACGTCGGCCACCGAATGGAGCATAAGCATGTCGGACGGTCCGACATACTGCCCGACACTGCCCGACGCGACGGTCGAGATCATCAGCTTGGGCACGCCGACCGGCAGGAGGCGCATGGCCGGAGAGACCAGTGCCGTGCCACCCGAGCCACCAGCCGAGATGATGCCGGAGATGTCGGTCTGGGCCGCCATCCAGCGTTCGAAGGCCAGCGTCATGCCTGCAACTGACGTGCCGCGATCATTGGTGAAGACCCCGGCGGCACCGCGCGGGTGGAAGGCCGCGACCGCATTCGGCGGCACCTCGGCGCCCGAGGGCTTGCCGGAGGTCGAGAGATCGATCAGTTGCACGCTGACGCCCTGCGTCTTGAGGATGTCCCGCATGAACCGCAGTTCCGCGCCCTTGGTGTCCAGCGTTCCGGCGACGATCACGCGCCCGGCGCCGTTGGTCGCGCGCGCGCTCAGCGGTTTCAGCGGGGCGCTGGGCGAGACCGGCGCTTCAGTCACCGTGCGGGCCGAGTCTTCGATCACCCGCACCGGGACCGGGCGCGACCAGCGGGTCGGCGGCGTCGGGTTCGAGACGTAAATCTTGACCGGGCCTGTCGCGGTCCGGGTCCCGTCCGGTGCGGTTGGGGCTTCGGCCGGTTCCGGGGTTTCATCGTGGGCATGGCGCCCGACACCCAGCAGGGATTGCTGGAGATCGCGGTCGCCAGCGAGCAGGCCCGAGTCCATGATCCGGTTGACGCGCCCGTTCACCATGATCGCCACGTCTTCGGCGACGGCGCAGGCGACGCCGATGTTCTGCTCGATCACGAGGACGTCGACGTCGCCTTCCGCGCCAAGACGGATCAGCATGTCCTCGACCTGCTGGACGATCACAGGCGCAAGCCCCTCGGTTGGCTCGTCCATCACCAGAAGGCGCGGGTTGAGCAAAAGCGCCCGGCTGATCGCCAGCATTTGCTGCTCACCGCCGGAGAGCTGCGCGCCGCCGTTCTGCCGCCGCTCGGCGAGGCGCGGGAACGTTCCGTAGATCCGCTCGATGGTCCAGGCGCCGCCGCGTTTCTCGACCAGCCGCAAGTGCTCATCGACGGTCAACGAGCGCCAGAGGCGGCGGCCCTGCGGAACATACCCGATGCCCATGCGCGCGATCTCGGCCGGGTTGCGGCCGTTCAGGATCTGGCCGTCCATGGTGATCGTGCCGGAGGCGACCGGTTCCAGTCCCATGATCGCCTTGCACAGTGTCGTCTTGCCCATGCCGTTTCGCCCGACGACCGAGAGCACGCCGTGGTCGAGCGACAGGTTCACGCCCTGCAGCGCGTGGCTCTGGCCGTAGTAGACGTTGAGGTCGCGGATCTGCAGGTTCGCCGGGCTAGCCATGACTGTGGCTCCCATCGCCCAGGTAGAGCGCCTGGACTTCCGCATCGTCCTCGATCTCGGCCGGTTTGCCTTCCTTGAAGATGCGCCCGTTGTGCATCATCGTCACGCTCTCTGCGACGCGCAGGGCGACGTCCATGTCGTGCTCGATGATGATGAAGCCCATGTGACCGGGCAGCCCCATCAGGATCTCGATCAGTTCGGCGCGCTCGGCGGGTGAGAGACCTGCCGCGGGCTCGTCAAACAGGATGAAGCGCGGTGCTCCGGCGAGCGCCATGGCGATCTCGAGCTGGCGCTGCTGGCCGTAAGCGAGCTCGGCAACGAGCGTATCCTTGACGGCGTCGAGATGGACGACGCGGACGAGGTTTTCGGCCGCGGCCATGAGGGCATCGTCACGGCGCGGGCGCAGGAACGAGAAGCGCGAGCGCGAAACGCCGACCGAGGACAGGTAGATGTTATCGATAACACTGAGGCCGGTGAACAGCAGCGAGATCTGGTAGGTCCGGCGCAGGCCGCGCCGGATCCGCTCGTGCGGCGGGAAGGCGGTGATGTCCTCGCCAAAGAAGCGGATTGTGCCGGTGGTCGACGGGAAATCTCCGGTCACGCAGTTGAAGAGCGTCGTCTTTCCGGCACCGTTCGAGCCGAGGACGGCGCGTCGCTCGCCCGGGCGGACGGTGAGGTTGATGTCCTCCATCGCGGCCAGCGCGCCGAAGAACTTCGACACGCCGCGCAGTTCGAGCGCGTTGGCCGTGCCGGTCGCGCCGAGGCGTTCGGAGATCGTCGTGGGCGCGTTCATGGTGTCTCGCCCCCGCGGTCGCGCAAGGGGTCGCGGCGGCGCGCGGCGCGCAGACGGTCCCAGAGGCCGAGAACGCCGTCCGGCGAGAAGAACACGATCAGCAGGAAGCCGACGCCGATGAGGAGCTGGAACCGGTCGCCGGACAGCTCCAGCGCGACGAGGGCGTCGCGGGCGAAGGTTTCCAGCACCACGAAGATGAACGCGCCGATGAAAGGGCCGATCGGGTGGCGCAGACCGCCGATGACGGCGACGATCAGCACGTTGATCGCCTGATCGATCCCGGCCGTTCCAGGCGAGATCTGAGCGAGGCTCCAGGTTTGCAGGATGCCGCCGACGCCCGCGAGCAGGGCGGCGAAGGAATAGGCGGCGACCCGGTGCGCGGTCACGTTGTAGCCGAGCGCCGACATGCGCCGGGGATTGTCGCGCACGCCCTGCAGGGCGAGGCCGAACGGCGCGCGCCCGAGGTAGAGAACGGCGAGGAAGCAGAGCGTCGCCCAGAACAGCGTGAGGTAGTAGTAGGGCAGCGCCTGGCGCCAATCGACGCTGAAGATGTCGGGCGGCAGCACGCCGTTGAAACCGGAGAAGCCGTTGAAGATCACGTAGTTCTGGCGCGTGAAGTAGAAGAACGCCGCCGCGATCGCGAGGGTGATCATGATCGTGTAGATGCCTTCGGTTCGCACGGCGAGCCAGCCGACCAGCGTGCCGAAGATTACCGCGATGATCAGCGCGATCGGGATCGAGACATACCAGGGCCAGCCGAGCGAGATCGTGTCGATGGCCGAGGTGCCGAAGATCGCGATCATGTATCCGCCGACCCCGGCGATGCTCATCTGCGCGAGACTGACCATGCCGCCATAGCCCGCCAGGAACATCAGGCTGAGCGCGATGATGCCCAGCGTGAAGGTCCGCCCGAAAATGTCGTTCAGGACGAAGTTGCCGGCGAAGGCGGGCATGACCAGCAGGAGGATCGCGAGCACCCAGTAGGCGGCGGGCACGCGCTCGGCCCAGGTCAGGCGTTGCGCCTCGTCTGCGCCCGACAGGGCAGGGGGATCGACGACGGCCATCTCAGGCACGCCCCATCAGGCCCTGCGGGCGGAAGGCGAGCACCACGACCATGATCAGAAAGGTCAGCACGACGGCGTAGGTCGGCATGTAGACCGAGCCGAACTGGTCCGCGAGACCGATCAGCAGCGCCCCGATTGCAGCGCCGGGGATCGAGCCCATGCCGCCGACGATCACCACGATCAGCGAGTAGAGCAGGAACCGCACGTCCTCGCCCGGCGCGAGCGCCTGGAACGTGCCGCCGACAACGCCTGCGAGCCCGGCCAGACCGGCGCCGAAGGCGAACACGCCCGCAAAGACCAATTGTATGCGGGCGCCGGTGGCCGATAGCATGTCGCGGTCGTCGACACCGGCCCGGATCAGCATCCCGATGCGGGTGCGGTTCAGCAGCAGCCACATGCCGATGCCGATGGCGACGGCGGCGAGGAAGATCACGATGCGCACCATCGGATACTTCATGTAAACGAGATCGCCCGAGCGCTTCTGGGCCGTGACGAGGATGGTCTCGAGCGGGCCGGACAGCCAGGACGGCGTGAGTACCTGATAGAAGTCTCCGCCCCAGATCCACAGCATGATGTCCGCCATGACGATGGATATGCCGATCGTCACCAGCGTCTGACGCAGGTCCTCGCCCTCCATTCGTCGGAAGACGACGACCTGCAGCAGGATGCCGAAGGCGCCGACGAGCAGGAAGGTGATCGGGAAGGCGATCAGCCAGTACCCGGTCAGGTTGGCGATCTCGTAGCCGATGTATCCGCCGAGCAGATAGAGCGATCCGTGCGCGAGGTTCACGTTGCGCATCAGGCCGAAGATCAGCGTGAAGCCCGAGGCGACGAGGAAGTACAGCCCGCCGAGCGTGATTCCGTTGAACAGCGCGTTCAGAAAGACCTTCTTGCGCCCGATCAGTTCGACCAGCCATTTCGGCCAGAGCGCGAAGATCATCCACAACAGTACCGCGGCGATGATCAGCAGGATCACGGTCCAGACGGGATGACGGCGGGCGAAGGCGCTCATGCCGACTTCCCGTTCGTCACTGCCCGGTCCGGATGGCTAAGCAATGGTCGCTACCCTTTGAAAGATCCTCTCAGCGCAACGCTAGCCGGTTGCTGCCGCCGGTGTCATACCGCGCAGTCTGATCGGTTGGCCGGCCATCGGCAAAAGCCGGGCTCAGACGATGTTCGCGACCCGGCGGTAATCGGTCGGCGGGATGCCGACATTCGAGGTGAAGAACCGGGTGAAACTGGCCTGGCTGGCGAACCCGAGGTCGAGCCCGATATCGGTGACCGACTTGTTGGTGGTGATCAGATCCTCGATCGCGTGTTCGGCCCGCAGGGTGTTGAGGTAGAGGTTCGGCGTGATCCCCATCTGCATCTTGAAGAGCTTGAAGAAATGCGGGCGCGACAGGCCGACCTCGCGCGCCAGATCGTCCATGCCGGTTTCCTCGGCATAGCTCTGCTGCATCAGCCGGAGCGAGCGGCGCACGCGGAAATCGTTGAAGCGGCGTTTGACGTGCTGCAGGCAGGCGCGCTCCTTCAGGCCCTGCCAGGACTGGTCGAAGCAGAGGCGCGTCGTCTCGAACAGGAACCCGTCGAACCGGTCGGAGGGCTGATCGTCGAGCAGCAGATTGGTCAGCCGCCCGACCCACATCTCGACACTCGGCGTCATCACCACGCCGGGCGTGCCGAAGCTGAGGGCGAACTCGGCGAGCCGGCTGTTCTCGAGGAACCACATCGGCTTGATGTAGAGGGTCAGCACATAGCTGCATTCGTGGTCCGAGAGCGGCTCGAAGCTGTGCGGCTCCCACGGGCTGATGGCGATGCCGTTGTCCTGGTCTATGGGGAAGTCGACCTCGCCCACGCGCATGCGCCCAGGCGATCCGCCGAGATAGAAGATCAGATGGCCTTCGCGATGCGCATGCGTGATCAGCGGTTTGTCGAGTTCATAGAGCGTTGCACGACCGAACGAGCCGTGATGGACCGAGATCGCCCTCGCCATCGCACAGTCCTCCCTTTGCGGGCCGCTTCGGTCATGCCGTGCGGCTCTTGGCGTGAGGATACGATGCGAATCGCATGGTTTGGCAACCGGGAAGTCCGGGATCGAAGACTCTCCGGCATGGAGTCTTGATTTGTTCGCCGTTCACCCCCGAGAAGCGCGAGCCATTTCCGCCTGTTGGTAAGCCGACAGCAGCACGTCGAGCACGTCGTCGGCGTCCATCCGGACGGGTCCGTTGCCGATGGCGCGGTCGCGTGCCGCGATCTGGGCCGCGAGCGGCAGGTCGTCGGCGGCGATGTCGAGATCGGAAAGCGTCCGGATCAGCGGGAGATCCGCGAGGTGGCGGTCGACGCCGGCGGCGAGATCGTCGTTCGGGCCGAGCGAGAGGCTGCGCCGGAGCCTGCCCGCGCGGGGCGCGATGTGGGGTTCGTAGTGGCGCACCAAGGCCGGGATCAGGATGCCGCCGAGGATGCTCGGGTCGATGGCGGACGGCGCGATCGAGGACACGGCGTTCGAGATCGCGTGAACCGGGCAGAGACCCTTCTGCAGCGCGAGCGAGCTGTTCAGCCCTCCAGCCATCATCTCGCGCCGCGCGCCGAGGAGGTCCTTGCGCAGGACTTCGGAGGCGAAGGCGATGGCGCGGGTCAGGGCGTCGAGGGCGAGGCCTTCCGCGGGCGGATTGAAGCCCGGCGCCAGATAGGCATCGATGGCCCGCGCGAAGATCCCGGCAGCTGCGATGGCGCTGTCTGTCGGCGTGGCGCCAAGCGTCAGGGTCGGATCGCAGATCGTGAGGCATGGCAGCAGGCGCGGCGAGGACAGCAGGACCTGGCCGCCTTCGTCCGGCTTGACCCGGGTGTAGTCGGTGATCGCCGAGGCGAAGCCGAGAATGCCGGGGATCGTGTAGAGGTCGGGCAGGGCGTTCGAGATCCTCTGCCCGCCGCCTTCCTCGGATGACAGGGCCGAGATCGGTTCGTCATGCGCAATGGCGATGCGGGCGGTCTTGGCCAGATCCATCGCCCGGTTCGAGCCGAAGGCGACGAGGACGTCGCAGTCGAACTTGTCGTAGATCGACGCGATTTCGCGGGAGGCGGCCTCGGTGATGCGGTCGGGAATGGCCGAGAACACCTCGATCCGTGAGCGGATCGGGAAGCTCGCGAAGAACCGCTCGGAGATTGTGCCGACGAGGCTGCCTTCTTCGGCGATGACGAGCGGGCGGCGCTTGCCGTGACGCTCCATCTCGGACCGCAAGGCTTCTTCGAGAACGCCGTCGGCGAAGTGTATCCGGGTCAGATAGTTGATCAGGGTCATGCCGTCAGCCCCGCGCCGGATAGGGCCCGGGCGCTGGCGCCCGGACCCGTCTCAGGGAGAAATCAGTACGACGACTGGCAGGCCGGGTTCTCGCGGCTCGGCGCACCGAGCGACGCGAACTTCGCGGCATCCATCCCGAGCGTCTGCGGCACGGCCGGGTCCATCGAGATGAACTGGTTCACCAGATTGCCGTTCGAATCCTCGATGACCTCGGAAATGAAGGTCGCGGCCGTTGCCTGGCGGTTGCCGTCCAGAGTGACCTTGCCGGTCGGGCTGTCGAGTTCGAGGCTGCCGAGGCAGGACCGGAAGGCTGCGTGGCCGTCCGAGAGATCGCCGTTGACCTCGTTCAGGCAGGTCAGCGTTGCCGCGGTCGAGTTATAGTAGAGCGTCGACAGCAGCGACGGTGCCGGGAAGCGTTCCTCGGGCGGGAACGTGTCCTGGTAGAGCTTCACGTACTTCTTCCAGTCGGGGTCGTCCCAGGTGTCGGCCTGCGGGCCGGAGGACGGCGTCCCGATCAGCGCGCGTTTCGCGTCGCCCTTGGAGTTCAGCACGGTTCCGTCGACCATGATCGTACCGCCGATCAGGTTGGCGTCGCCGCCGGCCTGCTGGTACTGGTTGAGGAAGTTGACGGCATCGCCGCCGCCGAGGCCGAGATAGATCGCGTCCACGTCATCCGGGAGTGCAGCGATGATCGAGCCGAAATCCTTGGTGCCGAGCGGCACCCAGAAACGCTCGGTGATCTCGCCGCCGGCCTGACAGAAGTCGAGCGCGAAGCCGAAGACCTGCGTGTAGATGAAGGAGTAGTCCTCGCCGATCGTGGCGACCGACTTGTAGCCCTTCTCGTCGTGGACGTACTTGCCGAGGCCCCAGGACCACTGGGCGCCATCCGAATTGAACCGGAAGAAGTTCTCGGACGGATTGACGAAGGTGGTTTCCTGCGCGCCCGACGAGCCGTTGATGAAGGTCGCCTGCGGCTGCGTCTTAGAATAGTCGCGGATGGCGATGCCCTCGGAGCCCGAAAGCGGTCCGATGATCACGTCGAGGCCGTCCTGCTCGACCAGTTTGCGCGCGGCGCGGACCGCGCTGTCGGGCGAAGCGTCGGTCGACTGGATCACCAGTTCGATCTCCTTGCCGCCGGCTTTGCCGCCGAATGCCGCGAGGGCTGTCTTGATGCCGCGCACGCCGTCTTCACCGAGCACCGTGTAAGTGCCTTCCAGCGTCGCCATGACGCCGACCTTCAACGTGTCGGCCTGAGCCAATGCACCGCTGGCAAAAATGGCGACTGCCGAAACCGCGCCGAGAAGTTTCTTGCTCATTCGGACCTCCCTTATGAGTTCATCGAGCGTTGACGCCATTTTCCCGGCGCCGAATACCCGCATCCTGCTGTGCGGATGGGTGAGAGGCGATTTCGGCTGATCTACCGGATATACCGTCCAGTCTTGTTTTTTTGTCCGCGTCAGACCGGCAGAGGCGGGTTCACGCTTTCGCGCTTCAGCTCGACGGCGACGAAAATCATCGTGGTGGACCCGACATTCTCGAGATTGTGCAGCGCGAATTCGCCCGCGCCGACGTGATAGAAATGGGTCAGCCCGGCCTGATAGTCGCTTTCATAGGTCGTGCCGTCATAGGTGCGCTGAAGGAAACGGCCGGGTGTGATCGCGGTCCAGAAATAGGTCAGGACATGGCGGTGAACCGGCATTGTCTCACCGGGGCGCAGCGTCATGTGCCAAACACGAACCGAGGCGTTCTCGAAGACGAGATCCGTGCCGATCCTGCCGTTGTACTCGTTGCTCTGGAACTCGCGCTTCACCGCTTCGGACCAACCGCGAAAGCCGCTCGTGGTCAATTCGCCGGAGCGGAAGCTGTCGGCCTGTCCGCTGACATGCGCGGGCTCCGGCGCGGTGCCCGGACGCGCGCCGGGCAGGGAAAGCGGGACATTCGCGCTCTCCTTCTTCAATTCGACGGCGCAGAAGATCATCGTCGTGTTGCCGACGTTCTCGAGATTGTGGAGCGCGTACTCGCCGTATCTCACATCGTAGAAATGGGTAAGCCCGGCTTCGTAGTCGCTCTCATAGGTCGTGCCGTCATAGGTGCTTTGCAGGAACCGGCCGGGTGTGACAGCGGTCCAGAAGTAGGTCAGGACGTGGCGGTGGACCGGCATCTTCTCGCCGGGCGCGAGCGTCATATGCCAGACGCGCACGGAGTCGTTCTCGAAGACCAGATCCGTGCCGATCTCTCCGTTATAGGCGTTGGTCCGAAACTCGCGCCTGATGTCGTTGGACCAGCCCTCGAAACCGCTGGTGGCGAGTTCGCCCGACCGGAAGCTGTCGGCAACGCGGGTCGTGTCCGGCACGACCGGGGCTCCGGCGCGGGCGACCGGGCGGGCACTCGTGTACGACGGCGCGGACGCGGGCGCCGGTACACTGGCGCCCGCCGCCGCGAGGTCTTCGGCATTCAGCCCTTCTGCGAGGACCAGCGTGCCTTCGACGGAATCGAGTCGAAGGTTGATCATCGATTGGTACTCGGGCGACTTGTACCAGCGCAGTGCCTCGTCGCGGGACGGGAACTTCAGGATCACCAGCCGGTCATGCCCGGTCTGGCCTTCGATCACCTCGGTCGTCTCGTTTACGGCGAGGATTTCGACGTCGAACTTGTTAAGGCAGCCGACCGCTTTCGGCACGTAGACATCGTTGAGTGTCGTACGGTCGAGGACCTTGTGGCTCGCCACGAAATAATAGGGTCGGGCTCCGTCTGACGCCACGGCTTCTCTCCATTGGCACGTCCATCGCGGACCGCGCAGCGAACGGCGCACCGGAAATCGGCGGCCGCTGCAGTCGGTCGACAATGCTTCAGCAGCGCATCGGCGAGGTTCCGCCGAAGCTACGTGTCATACCGTTCAGTCTCAAAATTTGGATTTTGTTGCGCGGGCTGAGCAGGTGTCAGTGCCGCGCATAAGAAAAGGGCCGGCGCCATCCCGGCCCCGGCCCGATAGAAACTCAGGTTAACTGGCGTCAGTGCAGCCGTGCGCCGATCTCGTTGATCGCCGAGTCGACCAGCCCTTCCGCCTTGTCGTCCCCGAGGCGTTCCGAGAGCACCTGCGACGCCGCAGCGATCGCGACAGACACCGCCTTGTCGCGGACTTCCTTCACGGCTTCGGACTCCGCCAGCGCGATCTGATCGTCGGCAGCCTTCAGGCGGCGCTCGATCGAAATGGCAAGGTCGGCCTTGGCCTTCTCGGCGGCTGCCTCGGCCTCGGCCTTGGCGTGCTCGACGATCTCCTGAGCCTGACCTTCGACGGCCTTCTGCTTGCGCTCGAACTCCGCGAAGAGCTCCTGGGCTTCCTCACGCAGGCGCTTGGCCTCGCTCAGTTCGGTGCGGATGCCTTCGGCGCGGTCATCGAGCATCTTGCCCAAGAGCTTGTGCACGCCGAGATAGCCGAGCAATGCGAGGAACAGGAACAGGCTGATGCCGACGACGAGGGTCGAGTTGTAGAAAATCTCCATCGTCGCCCCCTCAACCCAGCTTCTGACTGACAGCCGCTTTCACGGCGTCGCCATCGGCCACTCCAGGCATCACTGCGTCGACAACCGCGATGGCCGTGTCGTTGGCGACCTCGGTGACGCTTGCCAGTGCGCTCTCGCGGATTTCGGCGATCCGCTTCTCGCCTTCGGCGGCCCGCGCGGCAATCTCTGCATCAGCCTTGGCGACCGCTGCATCGACGTCCTTCTGGATCTCGGCGCGCGCCTCTGTCGCGATGGCCTGAGCCTTGCCGCGTGCGTCGACCAGCGCCTGCTCGTACGCCGCCTCTGCTTCCTCGGCCTTGCGTTTGAGTTCTTCCGCCTTGTCGAGGTCGTCCGCGATCGCGTCGGCGCGCTCTTCGAGAACGCTCGCAATGCGCGGCAGCGCGATCTTCGACATCAGCCAGTAGAGAACGCCCAGCGTGACGACGAGCCAAAAGATCTGGCTCGGGAACGTCGCGATGTCGAGTTGCGGCAGCCCGCCCGATCCGTGATCGGCGGCATCCGATGCCGCGGAGGCGGCAACTGCCAGAACGGAGGTCGTCGCCATGGACTGCTCCTGGAATTCAGGCGTGGCGCAGGAGCGCCACTTTCAGGCGGCCGACAGCAGGACGGCCGCCGCATCATCATGTGCGCGTCGGATCAGACGGCGAACATCAGCAGCAGAGCGATCAGGAACGAGAAGATCCCGAGTGCTTCCGCGAATGCGATGCCGAGGAACATGGTCGCGGTCTGGCCAGCAGCGGCGGCCGGGTTGCGCAGGGCACCGGCGAGGAAGTTGCCGACCACGAGGCCCACACCAATTCCAGCACCGCCCAGGCCCATCGTGGCCAGTCCGGCGCCGATGAACTTACCCATGTCGGCGATATTCCCTTCCATCGTTCAGTCTCCTTGGATGATGGTTCGTTTCAGGGTTACGGGTCCGCCCGCCTCAGTGCGACGGGTGGAGAGCGTCGTTCAGGTAGATGCAGGTCAGGATCGCGAAGATGTAGGCCTGCACACATGCGACGAGGAATTCGAGGGCGGTGATGGCGACCATCAGGCCGAGCGGCAGGATCGCGAGGATGCCGAGCCCGGAGTAGATCAGGAGCGCGAGCAGACCGGCGAAGACCTTCAGCACGGCGTGGCCTGCCATCATGTTGCCGGCGAGCCGGATCGAGTGGCTGAGCGGGCGCACGAAGAACGAGATGACCTCGATCAACGCCAGGATCGGCCGTAGCGCCAGCGGGGCGCTTTCGACCCAGAAAAGCTTCAGGAACCCGGCGCCGTGCTTGGCGAAGCCGATGGCGATCACGCTGATGAAGACCGCGAGCGCTAGGATGGCGGTGACAGCGATATGGGAGGTCGTGGTGAACGACCCCGGCACCATGCCGAGCAGGTTGGAGAACAGGATGAAGATGAAGATCGTGAAGATGTACGGGAAGTACGTCCGGCCGTCTTCACCGAGGATGTCCATCACCATGGACCTGATGAAGGTGTAGAGGATCTCGGCAATCGACTGCGTTCGGGTCGGCACCAAGGCGCGTCCCCGCATGCCCATGATCAGCAGTGCCGAGATCGCGAGGATCGCCAAAAACATCCAGAGCGTTGAATTGGTGATTGTCAGGAAGCTTCCGACCTGCCCGCCGCCGAACAGCGGTCCGACGACAAACTGGTGCATCGGGTCGATCACCGGGGCGCCGGATTCGCTTACTGCCATGGCTCAGCTCTCTATCTCGTCTCGTGCGGCTTTTGCCGCGTCTCTGCGCTGGTTTTCCGCGACCGACCGCATCATCGTGCGCACGCCGGAGGCAAAACCCAGCAGACAAAACACCACCAAAAAGACGGGCAGCGTCCCGAACAGACTGTCGAGACCCCACCCCATTGCCGCGCCGATCATGATGGACACAACCAGTTCGACCGTTACACGCCATGCGAACGACATGGCACTGTACTTTTCACTGTCCCCGCGCCGCTTCGGCTTCCCGGCATCCCTCGCGTCGGCAATCCGCCGGTCAAGATCTGCCAGTTTTTTCGCTGTTTCCCCGGTGCGATCACCAGACCGTCCGGACATGCGACACCTCGCTGCGCGGCCGGTTGCCCGGCCAAGGTCGCGCGCACCCTATGGCGGGCGTATAGGGGTGTCAAGCAAGCCACAGGCCGGCGAAATGGCCATAACTATTTGGAATCAATATAATTATTCGGGATGCGACCGCACGGCGCACCGGCTTTGCGACAGAACCGTCCGAGTCTTGCCATCCGGGATTTGCCGGCGGGCTGGATCGAATGTCCGGACAACCGGAGACCGATGCAGACTTCGCGCGCGAAATGCGGCATATGCACGGGCCAATTCGCGGCGCGCGCAGAGAAGGAACGGCACATGACCAATAGCCTCCCCATCACGATCGGGGCCGCGCTGCCCGTCGACCGGCTCGCCGAGTTTCGCGACTGGCTGTTCGAGCGGGACCGCGATCTTGAATTGCAGACCTTCCATGCGGCCGACGTCCTGAATGGCGACTGGCGCGGCCTGGCCGATCAGGTGAACACGGTGCTCGACGGCTACCGGGGCAGGATCGGCATTCACGGGCCGTTCTGGGGCTTTGATATCTGCTCGAAGGACCCGGAAATCCGGGCCGTCGTGACGAAGCGGATGATGCAGGGGCTGGACGTTTGCGAGGCAGTCGGCGCACGCCAGATGGTAATCCATTCGCCGTTCAATCCGTGGATGTATAACAACGCTTTGGCCTTCGTAGATGCGGATCGCTGGGTGTTCGACGAGGCGCACGCCACGCTCGATGCAGTCGTGAAGCGAGCGGAGGATCAGGGCGTCGTACTCGTCATCGAGAACATCGCCGACAAGGATGTGCAAGTTCGCGTGGATCTCGCGCGCAGCTTCAATTCCGAGGCGGTTCGAGTCTCGGTCGATACCGGACATGCACAGCTTTCGCACGGCTCGCAGGGCGCACATCCGGTGGACTATTTCATTCGGGCGGCGGGCGAGATGCTGGCCCATGTGCACGTTCAGGACGCCGATGGCCACGCGGACCGGCATTGGGCGATCGGTGAGGGCAACATCCTCTGGCCGTCGGTATTCCGGGCGATCGCCGAGGTCCCGTCACGCCCGCATGTCGTTCTGGAATTGCGCGATCATGCCGGAATTCCGGCGTCGATGCGGTATCTCGAGGCTGCCGGTTTGGCGCAGTGATCCACCTAGGCCCGGCGAGGTCAGAACGGCGTGACCGACATCTTGCATCCGGCAGGGTTTCACCGTATGTCCCCGTTTCCGGACCGAAGGGGTGTAGCTCAGTTGGTAGAGCATCGGTCTCCAAAACCGAGGGTCGTAGGTTCGAGTCCTATCGCCCCTGCCAGGTCCTTCCGGGAGTGACGCAATGAAGAACCCAGTGAATTTCGTGAACGAGGTCCGATCGGAGACCGCCAAGGTCGTGTGGCCGACGCGCAAGGACGCGGGCCTGACGACGCTGATGGTGTTCATCATGGCGACGCTCGTGGCGATCTTCTTCTTCTTTGTCGATCAGATCCTGGCCTGGGGCATCGACATCGTCCTGAACCTCTAGGCGCGCGGCGCGGGCGCGGCAGGCCCGTCAGGTATTCCTGTTCTCATCGAGGATCTTGCGGATTTCCGTGAGGCGCGGGGTCAGTCTCATCAATTCCTCGAGATCCAACTTGTCCGATAGTGCGAGAATGTCGGGCACCAGCAGGCTGATCGCGTGATCGCGGAAGGCCCGGCCTTCCTCTGTCAGCCAGACCTGTTTCGAGCGCCCGTCCTTCGGATGGGGTCTCATTTCGACGAGGCCGCGCTTCTCGAGCCCGGCGAGCGTGTTGGTGAGGCTCGCCTTCGGCACCTGAAAGGCGCGCGAAAGTTCCAGCGGTGTGCGTCCGTCTGCGACCCGGATGAGGTGGTTCAACACGCTGAAATGCTGCACGATGATGCCGTCCGGCAGCCGAGCCTCGAACATGGCGCGGCTGAGTTGTTGGATGATGCCGATCTCGTTGAAGAACGCGAAGACAGTGCCGGGAGCGATCCCGGGGTTTGGCGCGTCTTCGTCAGGCATTCCTCAGTCGCGTCTCCAAGGCCCATCTGGGTGTGCGAGCGGTCGCGGGCCCGTACCCGAGACGGCCCAGCATCTGCACGGTCTGGCCCGGCTCTGCAAGAAGTTCATGGATCGCGCTGTAGTGCGAATTGACCTCCTCGTATTCCTGAAGCGCCTGGCTGACGGGATGCAGGGCGAGGCCGAGGCGGGTCGTCGTGAGGTTGAGGCGCAGCCAGCGGCGCCCGGCCTCGATCTGATCGAGACGTGAATTGTTATCGGTAACAATCGAGATGAAGGCGTGGGTCGTGTCGAACATCTCGCGATACATTTCGAGACCGGTGGCGAACTCCGGGGTCGTCGGGTCGAGCTGGCCTTCGCGCGTGAGCATTCCGACCAGCATCAGCGACTCGAGGAACGGGCCTCCAAGATCGATCCCGTCCGGGTTGGCATTGATCTCGCTCTTGCCCATGCGGAAGAGATCGACGCTTTCCTTCATCTTGTCATAGGTCGTTACTTCGACCTTGAAGGCGTCCCAGGCGATCTGCCGGATCTGATCGACAAGGTCGGTTTGAAGATGAACACTGGCGAGACCGGTCAACGCCTCGGCCTCTTCCGGCATGACCAATCGCTCTCCAAACGGTTCCTTGCAGGAGCGCCGCGCCATCACATGCGCAAACAACGGGTCGGCGGCACCGCCATCCCGAAACGTGGCGACCGCGACCGGCCCGTCCTCGCCATCCGGGAAGAAGTCGAAGTCGACGGCGTGGCCGCTCTCACCCGCGGCGATTGCAAGAAGTTCCGAGAAGCATCCCATGCCGATCGTAAGCTGCCGGTCGAACGGATCGGTCTCCGGCAGGTCGCGGGTCCTGTCACGCCAGAGGATCGCGGTATCCGGCGTGTTCAGGTCGACCTCCCAGGGTTGGCGGTTGTGTGGATTGGGTGCGAGGATCGCGTATGAGAGCGCGCGCATGCGCGGATCTTCATAGCCTCCAGCACGGTCCCACGGTGCGAGCGCCCGGTGGGGTGTCCGGGTCAGTGCAAATCCACCCATCGCGGCGCCAGCGGCGACAATGACGCCGCCGCCGACCAAGCCCAGAGTTGCGCGTCTCGAGATAGCCATGTCCTGCTCCATAAAGTTCGATATCGAACGATATAATTCGATATCGAACCAAATCAACGCCAAAGCTTGATTTGCCGGACAGGTTCGCGTTTAGTGTGGCGGTGGAACGGACGCGCGGGCTGTCATGGCTGGCGCAATTTCTGCTTGATTTTTCATGAATCGAGCTTTAGCTCACACACCTTCACAACCATTCGTGGCGCGCTTTGATTCGTCTGGCGCGCCTTGTCTGTTGAGGGCCGCGCTAAAACTCTGAAACGCCTGGAGTTTTCGTGCGGTGAACGTGTTGAGCGCAGGCTGCTAGAGGGCACAACATACATGGCGAAGCGCTGGTATTCCGTCAGTGTCCTTTCGAATTTCGAGAAGAAGGTTGCCGAGTCGATCCGCGAGTCCGCGCTGCAGCATGGGCTGCACGAGGAGATCGAAGAGGTTCTCGTCCCGACCGAAGAGGTCACGGAACTTCGCCGCGGCAAGAAGGTTCAGGTCGAACGGCGCTTCATGCCCGGCTATGTCCTGGTGAAGATGGACATGACCGATCGGGCCTATCACCTGATCAATGACACCAACCGCGTGACCGGCTTCCTGGGTCCGCAGGGCAACCCGACGCCGCTGCGCGAGACCGAAGTCGCCCGGATGATCAACCAGGTCGAGGAAGGCGCCGAGCGTCCGCGGCCGCTGATCACCTTCGAGATCGGCGAGGAAGTGAATGTGACGGACGGACCGTTTGAAGGCTTCCAGGGTCTGGTCGAGGAAGTCGACGACGAAAACGCCCGCCTGAAGGTGAGCGTGTCTATTTTTGGCCGGGCAACGCCGGTCGAGCTGGAATACGCGCAGGTCGCCAAGGCGGCGTGACGCGTGACTCGCGGTGGGAGGCGAGGGCGGCGCGCCGTCCGGACCGGACCACCTCCAAGGTATCGCCCGCGGGACGCGTCCCATGGGCATGGACGAGAGAAAGGGCTGCTAGATGGCCAAGAAAGTAGCCGGGACACTGAAGCTTCAGGTCCCAGCCGGCAAGGCGAACCCGTCGCCGCCGATCGGGCCTGCGCTGGGTCAGCGCGGGATCAACATCATGGAATTCTGCAAGGCGTTCAACGCGCGCAGCCAGGATCTCGAGCCGGGTGCGCCGTGCCCGACGATCATCACCTATTACGTGGACAAGTCGTTCACGATGGAGATCAAGACGCCGCCGGCCTCGCACTTCCTGAAGAAGGCCGCGAAGCTGCAGTCGGGGTCGAAGGAGCCGGGTCGCAGTGTTGCCGGGTCCGTGACGTCGAAGCAGGTCCGTGAGATCGCCGAGGCGAAGATGCAGGACCTGAATGCGAACTCCGTCGAACAGGCCATGAAGATCATCGCCGGCTCCGCCCGGTCGATGGGCCTTGAAGTGAAGGGGTAAGGCGATGGCTGGAAAGCGCACGAAGGCCATCAAGGCCGCGACCGAAGGCAAGCAGAACGTCTCTCTGGACGAGGCCGTGAGCCTGGTGAAGTCGAATGCGAACGCGAAGTTCGATGAGACGATCGAGATCGCCATGAATCTTGGCGTTGATCCGCGTCACGCCGACCAGATGGTGCGCGGCGTGGTGAACCTGCCGAACGGCACCGGCAAATCGGTGCGCGTCGCGGTCTTCGCAAGGGGACCGAAGGCGGACGAGGCCAAGGAGGCCGGAGCGGATATCGTCGGCGCTGAGGATCTGATGGAGACGATCCAGGGCGGAACGATCGAGTTCGACCGCTGCATCGCGACGCCGGACATGATGCCGATCGTCGGCCGGCTCGGCAAGATCCTGGGCCCGCGCAACCTGATGCCGAACCCCAAGGTCGGCACGGTGACGATGGACGTGGCGACTGCGGTCCAGAACGCGAAGGGTGGCGAGGTTCAGTTCAAGGTCGAGAAGGCCGGCGTCATCCATGCCGGTATCGGCAAGGCGAGCTTTGACGAGGCGAAGATCGCCGAGAACGTCAAGGCGCTGGTCGACGCGGTTCAGAAGGCAAAGCCGACGGGCGCGAAGGGAACCTATATGAAAAAGGTCTCGCTCAGCTCGACGATGGGCCCTGGCATTTCGATTTCGGTCGACAGCCTGAACGCCTGAGGTTTCGCGGGATGGGTGTGATCCCGTCCTGCACTAGATCCCTGCCACGGCAGGGTACCCGATGGGGTCCTGGACCTCATCACCGTCCGAGACGGTGGGCCTGTGGGATATCCCACTGCAAGTCCTGCCATAGACGGGAAAGATGGTTTCGATCTTGCGCCTCCCGAGGCGTGCGGTCTTGGCCGGTTCCCGGGACGGAACCAAGCGTTGCGGACACGCTCTGTGCCCGCAGCATTAATGAGCCGGAGGCACCTGCCTCCAAAACTGGAGCAAGACTGTGGATAGAGCCCAAAAGGAAGCTGTTGTCGGCGAACTCGGCAACATCTTTTCGGACTCTGGCGTGATTGTCATCGCACAATACGCCGGCCTTTCAGTCGCTGAGATGTCGGACTTCCGGAACCGCATGCGTGAAGCAGGTGGGTCCGTCCGCGTCGCCAAGAACAGGCTCGCCAAGATCGCCCTCGAGGGGAAGCCGTGCTCAGGCATGGCGGAGTATCTCAAGGGTCAGAATGTGTTCGCGTACTCCGAAGATCCCGTGGCTGCCGCGAAAGTCGTGGAAGCCTATGCCAAGGACAATTCCAAGCTGGTTGTTGTCGGCGGCGCAATGGGAGATTCGGTGCTGGACCCGGCAGGGGTCAAGGCGGTGGCGGCGATGCCGTCCCGCGAAGAACTGATCGCGTCGATTGCCGGCATGATCGGTGCGCCTGCCGCGAATCTGGCTGCGGCGATCACCGCACCTGCATCCAACATCGCTGCCTGTCTGGAAGCGATCGAGGAGAAGGGTGAGGCGGCCTGAACCTGAGAAGCGAATGACGGGCCGGATGCGTGAGATGCGCGCCGGACCCCCACACTGGACAACGAAACGGAACCTGAAATGGCTGATGTAAAGAAACTTGCCGAAGAGATCGTGGGCCTGACCCTGCTCGAAGCGGCCGAACTGAAGAATATCCTGAAGGACGACTACGGCATCGAGCCGGCTGCCGGTGGCGGCGCGGTGATGATGGCTGCTCCGGCCGCTGACGCTGGCGGTGCGGCTGCCGAGGAGAAGACCGAGTTCGACGTCATCCTGGTCGAGCACGGCGACAAGAAGATCAACGTCATCAAAGAAGTCCGCGCCATCACCGGCCTGGGCCTCAAGGAGGCGAAGGAAGTCGTCGAGGCCGGTGGCAAGGCCGTCAAGGAAGGCGCCACCAAGGAAGAGGCCGAAGAGATCAAGAAGAAGCTCGAAGAGGCAGGCGCCAAGGTCGAGCTCAAGTAATCGGACGTGCGGGACACCCCGCATAACGACTGAAGACAACGGCTGGACCCGGAGAAATCCGGGTCCGGCCCGCTTCGTCTCAGAGACCCGGTTCGTGGATCTCTCAGACGGCGCGGATCAGGTCCGGGAAGCATCCACGAGGGGTCGGGGATGTTCGTATTGGGCCAACCGAGTTGAGGCAAGCAGGGCACAAGGCCGCCGCGGACCCGGCGACGGCTGCTCTGCATTGACATTCGAGGACACGCACGCATGGGCGAGATGTTTTCAGGCCGCAAACGTATTCGGAAGTATTTCGGGAAGATCCGCGAAGTGGCGGAGATGCCCAACCTGATCGAGGTGCAGAAGAGCTCGTATGATCTCTTCCTGGATTCCGGCGACACGGGAACGCCGATCGACGGCGAGGGCATTCAGGGCGTCTTCCAGTCGGTCTTCCCGATCAAGGACTTCAACGAGACGGCGGTGCTGGAATTCGTGCGCTACGAGCTCGAGCCGCCGAAATACGACGTCGAGGAGTGCCAGCAGCGCGACATGACCTACGCCTGTCCGCTGAAGGTCACGCTGCGTCTGATCGTGTTCGAGGTCGATGAGGACACCGGCGCGAAGTCGGTGAAGGACATCAAGGAGCAGGACGTCTACATGGGCGACATGCCCCTGATGACGCCGAACGGCACGTTCATCGTGAACGGGACCGAGCGGGTGATCGTCAGCCAGATGCACCGCTCGCCGGGCGTGTTCTTCGACCACGACAAGGGCAAGACCCACTCCTCGGGCAAGCTGTTGTTCGCGTCGCGGGTCATCCCGTACCGCGGCTCGTGGCTCGATTTCGAGTTCGATGCCAAGGACATCTCCTATGTCCGCATCGACCGGCGCCGCAAGCTGCCGATCACGACGATGCTCTATGCGCTCGGTCTCGATCAGGAAGGGATCTGCGACTACTTCTACGATCGGTTTGCCTACGAGCGGCACGGCGAAGGCTGGTCGGTTCCGTTCAACCCGGATCGTCTGCGCGGGTCGAGCCCGGCCTACGATCTGGTCGATGCCAAATCGGGCGAAGTGATCGCACCGGCCGGTAAGAAGCTGACGCCGCGCGCGCTGCGCAAGATCTCGGAGAGCGGCGTCGAGAAGGTGCTGTCGCCGTTCGAGGGCATTTACGGTCGCTTCGCCGCCGTCGACATGATCGACGAGGAGACGGGCGCGATCTTTGTCGAGGCCGGTGACGAACTGGACGAAGAGCGCGTTCAGAAGCTGATCGACGCCGGTTTCTCGACGATCGAGACGCTTGATATCGATAACATCACGATCGGCGCGTACATCCGCAACACGATGTCGGTGGACAAGAACCACGACCGCGAAACCGCGCTGATGGACATCTACCGGGTGATGCGTCCGGGCGAGCCCCCGACGGTCGAGGCGGCGGAGACGATGTTCCAGTCGCTGTTCTTCGATGCGGAGCGGTACGATCTCTCGGCGGTGGGCCGCGTGAAGATGAACATGCGTCTTGAGCTTGACGCGCCGGACACTCAGCGCACGCTGCGCAAGGAAGACATCCTCGCGGTGATCAAGGCGCTGGTCGATCTGCGCGACGGTCGGGGCGAGGTCGACGACATCGATCACCTCGGCAACCGGCGTGTGCGCTCGGTCGGCGAGTTGATGGAGAACCAGTACCGGGTCGGCCTGCTCCGCATGGAGCGTGCGATCCGCGAGCGGATGTCGTCGGTCGAGATCGACACCGTGATGCCGCAGGATCTGATCAACGCGAAGCCTGCCGCGGCGGCGGTGCGCGAGTTCTTCGGCTCGTCGCAGCTCTCGCAGTTCATGGACCAGACAAACCCGCTGTCTGAGGTGACGCACAAGCGCCGCCTTTCGGCGCTTGGGCCAGGCGGCCTGACCCGCGAGCGTGCAGGCTTCGAGGTGCGCGACGTTCACCCGACCCACTACGGCCGGATGTGCCCGATCGAGACGCCTGAAGGTCCGAACATCGGCCTGATCAACTCGCTGGCCTCGTTTGCGCGGGTCAACAAGTACGGGTTCATCGAGACCCCGTATCGCGAGGTCGTGGACGGCAAGGTCACGGACACGGTGCGCTATCTCAGCGCCACCGAGGAAATGCGCCACACGGTGGCTCAGGCGAACGCCCGGATGAACCCGGACGGCACGTTCCAGAACGATCTGGTATCGAGCCGCAAGGCCGGTGACTTCCAGCTCTCGCCTGCCGAGAACATCACGCTGATCGACGTTTCGCCGAAGCAGCTGGTCTCGGTCGCGGCCTCGCTGATTCCGTTCCTGGAAAACGACGACGCGAACCGCGCACTGATGGGCTCGAACATGCAGCGTCAGGCCGTGCCGCTTCTGAAGGCAGATGCACCCTTCGTCGGCACCGGCATGGAGGCCAAGGTCGCGCGCGACTCCGGGGCCGCCATCACGGCGCGCCGCGGCGGCGTGATCGATCAGGTCGACGCGATGCGGATCGTTATCCGCGTGACTGACGACATGGATCTGGGCGATCCGGGCGTGGACATCTACCGTCTGCGCAAGTTCCAGCGCTCGAACCAGAACACCTGCATCAACCAGCGCCCGCTGGTGAAGGTGGGTGACCGGGTCAGCGCGGGCGACGTCATCGCGGACGGTCCGTCGACGGATCTGGGAGAACTGGCGCTCGGCCGGAACACGTTGGTCGCGTTCATGCCGTGGAATGGCTACAACTACGAGGATTCGATCCTGATCTCGGAGCGGGTCGCCAAGGACGATCTCTTCACCTCGGTCCACATCGAGGAATACGAGGTTATGGCCCGCGACACCAAGCTGGGCCCGGAAGAGATCACCCGCGACATCCCGAATGTCGGCGAGGAAGCGCTGCGCAACCTCGACGAAGCCGGGATCGTCTACATCGGGGCCGAGGTCGGACCGGCGGATATTCTTGTTGGCAAGATCACGCCGAAGGGCGAGAGCCCGATGACGCCGGAGGAGAAGCTGCTCCGCGCGATCTTCGGTGAGAAGGCCTCGGACGTTCGCGACACGTCGCTGCGGATGCCGCCGGGCGACTTCGGCACCGTCGTCGAGGTGCGTGTCTTCAACCGTCACGGCGTCGACAAGGACGAGCGTGCGCTGCAGATCGAACGTGAGGAAATCGAGCGTCTGGCCCGCGACCGGGACGACGAGCTCGAGATCCTCGAACGCAACATCTATGCGCGCCTGAAGGAGATGATCCTCGGCAAGACGGCCGTGAAGGGTCCGAAGGGCATCAAGTCCGGTTCCACGATCGACGAGGAACTGCTGGCGAGCCTGTCGCGCGGCCAGTGGTGGCAGCTTGCTCTGCCGGAAGAGGCCGATGCTCAGGCAGTCGAGGCCCTGAACGGTCAGTACCTGCAGGCCAAGAAGGTCCTCGAGAACCGCTTCGAGGACAAGGTCGAGAAGGTGCGCCGGGGCGACGACCTGCCGCCGGGCGGCATGAAGATGGTCAAGGTCTTCGTCGCGGTGAAGCGCAAGCTGCAGCCGGGCGACAAGATGGCCGGGCGCCACGGCAACAAGGGCGTGATCAGCCGGGTCGTGCCGGAAGAAGACATGCCGTTCCTGGAAGACGGGACGCCGGTCGACTTCGTGCTGAACCCGCTCGGCGTGCCCTCGCGCATGAACGTGGGCCAGATCCTCGAGACCCATATGGGCTGGGCTGCGGCCAATCTCGGCAAGGGTATCGACGAGGCGCTTCAGGCCTATCGTCGCTCGGGCGATATGAGTCCGGTCAAGGACGCGATGAAGCTCGCTTACGGCGATCACATCATGGACGAGATCGACGACTGGACCGAGGACGAGGTCACGGAAGCGGCGGGCAATGTCACGCGCGGCGTGCCGATCGCGACACCGGTCTTTGACGGCGCCAAGGAGGCGGATGTCAACGAGGCGCTCGAGAAGGCCGGCATGAGCAAGTCAGGTCAGGTGAAGCTGTTCGATGGCCGCACTGGCGAGACGTTCTCGCGTCCGGTGACGGTCGGCTACAAGTACCTGCTCAAGCTGCACCACCTGGTGGACGACAAGATCCACGCGCGTTCGACCGGGCCGTACAGCCTCGTCACCCAGCAGCCGCTGGGCGGCAAGGCGCAGTTCGGCGGTCAGCGCTTCGGCGAGATGGAGGTCTGGGCGCTGGAGGCCTACGGTGCCGCCTACACGTTGCAGGAGATGCTGACCGTCAAGTCGGACGACGTCGCAGGCCGGACCAAGGTCTACGAGTCGATCGTCAAGGGCGAGGACAACTTCGAAGCCGGTATCCCGGAATCGTTCAACGTTCTGGTCAAGGAGATCCGCTCTCTCGGCCTGAACGTCGAACTGATGGACGGCGACGACGAAGCCATCTGACCCATCCCGGCACCCGGTCGCGCCAGTCCCCCTTGCGCGCGACCTGCCGGGGTGTTCAAGATCAACCGGGGGATGATGGAGACCTAGGGTATGAACCAGGAACTGACCAACATCTTCAATCCGGCGGAGCCGCCGAAGACGTTCGAAGAAATCAAGATCTCGCTGGCCTCGCCGGAGCGCATCCTGTCGTGGTCGTTCGGCGAGATCAAGAAGCCCGAGACGATCAACTACCGGACCTTCAAGCCCGAGCGCGACGGCCTGTTCTGTGCCCGCATCTTCGGGCCGATCAAGGATTACGAGTGCCTTTGCGGCAAGTACAAGCGCATGAAGTACCGCGGGGTCACCTGCGAGAAGTGCGGCGTTGAAGTCACGCTGCAGAAGGTGCGCCGCGAGCGTATGGGCCACATCCAGCTTGCGGCTCCGGTCGCGCACATCTGGTTCCTGAAGTCGCTGCCGTCCCGGATCGGCCTGATGCTGGACATGACGCTGAGCGATCTGGAGCGGATCCTGTACTTCGAGCAATACGTGGTGATCGAGACCGGTCTGACCGATCTGGCGCCGCGGCAGTTGCTGACTGAGGAAGAGTACCTCGACGCGCAGGACGAGTACGGCGAGGATGCGTTCCGGGCCGGGATCGGCGCCGAGGCAATCCGCGAGATGCTGACCGAGATCGACTTGGACCTCGAGGCGGAGACGCTGCGCGAGGAACTGGCCGAGGCAACCGGTGAGCTGAAGCCGAAGAAGATCATCAAGCGTCTGAAGCTGGTCGAGAGCTTCCTCGAGTCCGGCAACCGTCCGGAATGGATGGTGCTCACCGTCGTCCCGGTGATCCCGCCCGAACTGCGTCCGCTGGTGCCGCTCGACGGTGGCCGGTTCGCGACCTCGGACCTGAACGATCTCTATCGCCGCGTGATCAACCGGAACAACCGCCTGAAGCGGCTGATCGAGCTGCGTGCACCGGACATCATCATCCGCAACGAAAAGCGGATGCTGCAGGAATCGGTTGACGCGCTGTTCGACAATGGCCGCCGCGGCCGTGTCATCACGGGTGCCAATAAGCGTCCGCTGAAGTCGCTGTCCGACATGCTCAAGGGCAAGCAGGGCCGGTTCCGTCAGAACCTGCTCGGCAAGCGTGTCGACTTCTCGGGCCGGTCGGTCATCGTGACCGGGCCGGAACTGAAGCTGCATCAGTGCGGCCTGCCGAAGAAGATGGCGCTCGAGCTATTCAAGCCGTTCATCTGTTCGCGGCTCGATGCGAAGGGGCTCAGCTCGACCGTCAAGCAGGCGAAGAAGCTGGTCGAGAAGGAGCGCCCTGAGGTCTGGGATATCCTCGACGAGGTCATCCGCGAGCACCCGGTTCTCTTGAACCGTGCGCCGACGCTGCACCGTCTCGGCATTCAGGCGTTCGAGCCCGTGCTGATCGAAGGCAAGGCGATCCAGCTTCACCCGCTGGTCTGTTCGGCGTTCAACGCGGACTTCGACGGCGACCAGATGGCGGTTCACGTGCCGCTGTCGCTGGAAGCCCAGCTCGAAGCGCGCGTGCTGATGATGTCGACGAACAACGTTCTGTCGCCAGCAAACGGCAAGCCGATCATCGTGCCGTCGCAGGACATGATCCTGGGGCTCTACTACCTCTCGCTCGAGAAGAAGGGCGAGCCGAACGAGGGCATGCTGCTGTCGGACATGCAGGAGATCGAGCACGCCATGCAGGCGGGCCTGATCAACCTGCACACCAAGATCATCACGCGCCACCACACGGTGGACGAGAACGAAGATCCGGTCGTGCAGCGTGTCGAGACGACTGCCGGCCGGATGAAGCTCGCCAACCTGCTGCCGAAGCACCACATGGTGCCGTTCGAGCTTGTGAACAAAGTTCTGCGCAAGGGCGAGGTCGGCGAGTTGATCGACACGGTCTATCGCCACTGCGGCCAGAAGGACTCCGTCATCTTCTGCGACCGGATCATGACTCTCGGGTTCACGGAAGCGTTCAAGGCGGGCATTTCGTTCGGCAAGGACGACATGGTCATCCCCGACACCAAGTGGGAGATCGTCAACAAGACCCGTGAGCAGGTCGCCGAGTACGAGCAGCAGTACCAGGACGGTCTGATCACCCAGGGCGAGAAGTACAACAAGGTCGTCGATACCTGGGCGAAATGCACCGATGTCGTCGCGGATGAGATGATGAAGGAGATCCAGTCGGTTCAGATCGACGAGGAAACCGGCCGCGAGAAAGAGCCGAACTCGATCTGGATGATGTCGGCTTCGCGGGCCCGTGGCTCGCCCGCCCAGATGCGTCAGCTCGCCGCCATGCGCGGTCTGATGGCCAAGCCGTCGGGTGAGATCATCGAGACGCCGATCGTGTCGAACTTCAAGGAAGGCCTGACCGTGCTCGAGTACTTCAACTCGACCCACGGCGCCCGCAAGGGTCTGGCTGACACCGCTTTGAAAACGGCAAACTCCGGCTATCTGACGCGCCGTCTGGTCGATGTCGCACAGGACTGCATCATCAAGATCAACGATTGCGGCACCGACAAGGGCATCACCCAGGAGCCGGTGATCCAGTCGGGCAACGTGATCAGTTCGATCGGCGAGCAGGTGCTTGGGCGCGTGCCGCTCGAGGATGTGATCGATCCGGCGACGGGCGACATGCTCCACCCGGAAGGCGTGCTGATCGATGAAGCCGACGCGGTGAAGTTCGACGAGGCCAAGGTCCAGAAGATCAAGGTGCGCTCGCCGCTGACGTGCGAGGCCGAGGACGGGATCTGCGCCATGTGCTATGGCCGGGATCTCGCGCGCGGGACACCGGTGAATGTCGGCGAGGCCGTCGGCATCATCGCGGCGCAGTCGATTGGTGAGCCTGGCACGCAGTTGACGATGCGGACCTTCCACATCGGCGGTGCGGCGAACGTCTCGGACAACTCCTATCTCGAGTCGACGCAGGAAGGCACCATCGAGTTCCGCAACGAGAACACGCTGACCAATGCGGATCGTGACGTGATCGTCATGTCGCGCGCCATGCAGGTCGCCATCGTCGACGAGCAGGGCCGCGAACGTGCCTCGCACAAGATGAGCTACGGCACCAAGCTGCTGGTCAAGGCCGGCGACACGGTCAAGCGCGGTGAGCGTCTGGCCGAGTGGGATCCTTACACGCTTCCGATCATCGCCGAGAAGGGCGGTGTCGCAAAGTATGTCGACTTGGTGCAGGGCCTGACGGTTCGTGAGGAAACCGACGATGCGACCGGGATCACCCAGCGGATCGTGTCCGACTGGCGTGCGGTGCCGAAGGGCAACGATCTGCGTCCGGCGATCACCATCGTCGATGCCGACGGCGAGATGGTGAAGCTGGATAACGGAAATCCGGCCCACTACTTCATGTCGGTCGATGCGATCCTGTCGGTGGAAGACGGCCAGACCATCGACGCCGGTACGGTTGTCGCGCGTATCCCGCGTGAAGGCGCGAAGACCAAGGACATCACCGGTGGTCTGCCGCGTGTGGCCGAGCTCTTCGAGGCACGGCGTCCGAAGGATCACGCGATCATCGCCGAGATCGACGGGATCGTCTCGTTCGAGAAGGACTACAAGAACAAGCGCCGCATCGCGATCAATCCGACGGACGACACCGAGGAGAAGCGCGAATACCTGATCCCGAAGGGCAAGCACATTGCCGTTCAGGAAGGCGACATGATCCAGAAGGGCGAGTTCATCATGGACGGCAATCCTGCGCCGCATGATATCCTTGCCATCATGGGTGTCGAGGCGCTGGCCGAGTACCTGATCAACGAGATCCAGGACGTCTATCGACTGCAGGGCGTGAAGATCAACGACAAGCACATCGAGGTGATCGTTCGCCAGATGCTGCAAAAGGTCGAGATCACGCATGGCGGTCAGACGACGCTGCTCAAGGGCGAGCAGGTCGACGTCAAGGAACTCGAGGAGGTCAACGCCAAGGCGCATGCCGAAGGCTTCGAACCGGCTCAGGGTGTGCCGATCCTGCTCGGGATCACCAAGGCCTCGTTGCAGACGCGGTCGTTCATCTCCGCCGCATCGTTCCAGGAGACCACGCGGGTCCTGACCGAGGCATCGGTGCAGGGCAAGCGCGATCGTCTGATCGGGCTGAAGGAGAACGTCATCGTCGGCCGGTTGATCCCGGCGGGCACTGGTGGTGCCACGACGCGGATCAAGCTGGAAGCGCAGAACCGCGATCGCAAGGTTCTGGCCGAGCGTCAGGCTGCGGCCGAGGCGGCTGCCGGAGCTCTGGAGGTCATCGGCGACGACGATCCTTTCGCGGGGTCGGGCGACGGCAGGGATGCGCGGGACTCACTGGTGCCTGAGAACGCCGGCGGTGGTTTCAACGACGTTTTCTGACGCAAGTCGCATCTATTGAGAGCTTTGACGCCCGGGCCGGAAGGTCCGGGCGTTTTCATGTTTGGCCGGAATGCGCTGCTTCCATCATGCGCCGTTGCTTCAGACTTTCTTAACCGTGGAGAACGACCTTCGTGTTGACGGCCTGGGCAGGGTGCTACGGGTCTTGATCAAGCTGCGAGGATCGCTTGGATCGCACGGCTCCAACGTTCGGAACATTTCAGCTCGTGGTCGGTTGCATCGCTCTGATGATGGCAATCCAATTCGCTCCCGTGCCCGCGCGGGCCGCTGAACCCGTTCCGGCCGATCCCTGGGAAGTGATCCACACCGCGCGAAAAATGGGCGCGGCCGAGGTTCGTCGCGACACGCTGCGCGATCCCGTGATCGCCGCGAACTCGGACGGGCTGCGATATCAGATCGCCTTCTACGGATGCCATCTCGGGCGCAGGTGCGAAACGCTTCTGTTTCAGGCCAGGCTGCGCGACCCGCGCTGGAAGAACGATCCGCCGAGGCCCGCGGATATGGATGTCTGGAACGCGACAAAGGTCTACGGACGGGCCTTTCTGGCTGCATCCGGCCACGCCGTTCTCGAACACCCCGTCGCGATGCACGGCGGGATTCCGCAAGCGACCCTCGCTGCGACCTTCGAGGCCTGGCTCGACGCACTCGAAGAATTCTCGGATCACGTTGATTTCAATACGAAATCCGGGCCTTAAGGGTCCTGCCGAGCAACCCTTAATTTGGTTCTTGACCACCTATTGTCGCATGAGTATGTTCCGCGCGCCGATGAAGACGGGGTGACTCGTCCGGTCATCGCGCTGACAGGTTAGCCTGACAGAACATCGCTGAACGACCCGGCTTTCGCCTGGTCCTCTTCCATACACCGCTCTTCCCGACGGGATCGGCGGTGAAAGGCACTTTCCTTTTCGGACAGGGCCTGCCCGACGAGATGAACGAAGGATAGGCACGCATGCCGACGATCCAGCAGCTGATCCGGAAGCCCCGGCAGCCCAAAGTGAAGCGACAGAAAGCCATGCACCTGCAGGCCTGTCCGCAGAAGCGCGGCGTATGCACGCGTGTCTACACGACGACCCCCAAGAAGCCGAACTCGGCGCTGCGCAAGGTTGCGAAGGTGCGCCTGACGAACGGTTTCGAGGTGATCAGCTACATCCCGGGCGAAGGCCACAATCTTCAGGAACACTCGGTGGTTCTGATCCGTGGCGGTCGTGTGAAGGACCTTCCGGGCGTGCGCTACCACATCCTGCGCGGTGTGCTCGACACACAGGGCGTCAAGGACCGCAAACAACGCCGCTCGAAGTACGGCGCCAAGCGCCCCAAGTAAGGAGAAGCGGAGATGTCACGCCGCCACCAGGCCGAAAAGCGCGAAGTCCTGCCGGATCCGAAGTTCGGCGACCGCGTATTGTCGAAATTCATGAACAACCTGATGTACGACGGCAAGAAGTCCGTTGCCGAGCGCATCGTCTACGGTGCGATGGGCCGGGTCGAGGAGCGCATGAAGCGCGAGCCGGTGGAAGTCTTCCACGAGGCACTCGACAACATCAAACCGTCCGTCGAGGTTCGCTCCCGCCGCGTTGGCGGTGCGACCTACCAGGTTCCGGTCGAAGTGCGGCCGGAGCGGCGCGAGGCGCTCGCCATTCGCTGGCTGATCACGGCATCGCGCGCCCGGAACGAGAATACAATGGAGGAACGGTTGGCTGGCGAAGTGCTTGATGCTGCCAACAACCGGGGCACCGCCGTCAAGAAGCGGGAAGACACCCACAAGATGGCAGAGGCCAACAAGGCCTTCAGCCATTATCGATGGTAAGATTAGCCCAAGCCTGAGGACAGATCCATGGCCCGCGAATACCCTCTCGAGCGCTACCGCAACTTCGGCATCATGGCGCATATCGACGCCGGAAAGACGACCTGCACGGAGCGCATCCTCTACTACACCGGCAAGTCGCACAAGATCGGTGAAGTCCACGACGGCGCTGCCACGATGGACTGGATGGAGCAGGAGCAAGAGCGCGGGATCACAATCACTTCGGCGGCGACCACGACGTTCTGGGAGCGCACCGAGGACGGCGAGACGGCCCAGACCGACAAGCACCGCTTCAACATCATCGACACGCCGGGCCACGTCGACTTCACGATCGAGGTCGAGCGTTCGCTGGCCGTGCTCGACGGCGCGGTTTGCGTACTGGACGCCAATGCCGGAGTCGAGCCGCAGACCGAGACGGTCTGGCGTCAGGCAGACCGCTACAAGGTTCCGCGGATCGTGTTCGTCAACAAGATGGACAAGATCGGCGCCGACTTCTTCAACTGCGTCCACATGATCAAGGATCGCACCGGCGCCACGCCGCTGCCGATCCAGTTGCCGATCGGTGCCGAGACGGAACTGGAAGGCACTATCGATCTTCTGACCATGGAAGAGTGGGTCTGGGTCGGTGAAGACCTTGGCGCTTCGTGGGAGCGTCGCCCGGTTCGCGCCGAGCTGGCCGAGAAGGCCGAGGAGATGCGCGCCGAGATGATCGAGCTTGCCGTCGAGCAGGACGACGACGTCATGGAGGCCTATCTCGAGGGCAATGAGCCCGACATCGAGACCCTGCGCCGGCTGATCCGCAAGGGCACGCTCGAGATGGCGTTCATCCCGGTGCTCGGTGGTTCGGCGTTCAAGAACAAGGGCGTTCAGCCGCTGCTCAACGCGGTCATCGATTACCTGCCGGGTCCTCTGGACGTCCAGGCCTACATGGGCTTCAAGCCCGGCGACGAGACGGAAACCCGGGATATCGCGCGCTCGGCCGACGACGCTCAGCCGTTTGCCGGTCTGGCGTTCAAGATCATGAACGATCCGTTTGTCGGCTCGCTGACGTTCACCCGGATCTACTCGGGCAAGATGTCGAAGGGCACGCAGATCCTGAATTCGACCAAGGGCAAGCGCGAGCGTGTCGGTCGGATGATGATGATGCATTCGAACGACCGCGAGGAGATCGAGGAGGCGTTTGCCGGGGACATCATCGCGCTGGCGGGCCTGAAGGACACGACGACGGGCGACACGCTGTGCGACCAGTCGAAGCCGGTTGTTCTGGAAACGATGACATTCCCGGATCCGGTGATCGAGATTGCGGTCGAGCCGAAGACCAAGGCAGACCAGGAAAAGATGTCGGCCGGTCTGCAGCGTCTTGCAGCCGAGGATCCGTCCTTCCGCGTCGAGTCAGACATCGAGTCGGGCCAGACGATCATGAAGGGAATGGGCGAGCTCCACCTCGACATCCTGGTCGACCGTCTGAAGCGCGAGTTCAAGGTCGAGGCCAATATCGGCGCGCCGCAGGTGGCCTATCGCGAAACGATCGGGCACGAGGCCGAGATCGACTACACCCACAAGAAGCAGTCGGGTGGATCGGGCCAGTTCGCGCGGGTCAAGATGATCATCACGCCAACGGAGGCCGGAGAGGGCTACTCGTTCGAAAGCCGCATCGTCGGCGGTGCGATCCCGAAGGAATACATCCCGGGCGTCGAGAAGGGCATCAACTCGGTCATGGACTCAGGTCCGCTGGCAGGTTTCCCGGTCATCGACTTCAAGGTCGCGCTGATCGACGGTGCGTTCCACGACGTCGACTCGTCGGTTCTGGCGTTCGAGATCGCAGCGCGCGCGGCGATGCGCGATGGTCTGAAGAAGGCCGGAGCCAAGCTGCTCGAGCCGATCATGAAGGTCGAGGTCGTGACGCCGGAGGAGTTCACCGGTGGTGTCATCGGCGACCTGACGTCTCGCCGGGGACAGGTGCAGGGTCAGGAAGTGCGCGGCAATGCGAATGTCGTGAACGCCTTCGTGCCGCTCGCGAACATGTTCAAGTATGTCGATACGCTGCGGTCCATGAGCCAGGGCCGCGCCCAGTTCACGATGCAATTCGATCACTACGACCCGGTGCCGTCGAACATCAGCGAGGAAATCCAGGCCAAGTACGCCTGATCAGGATCACTGGAATACCGGTCGGCAGTCGGACGTCCGGAACAAGAAAAAGGAGGCCACCATGGCGAAGGAAAAGTTTGAGCGCAATAAGCCGCACTGCAACGTCGGCACCATCGGCCACGTTGACCATGGCAAGACAACGCTGACGGCTGCGATCACCAAGCAGTTTGGCGAGTTCAAGGCCTATGACGAGATCGACGGCGCTCCGGAAGAGAAAGCCCGTGGCATCACCATCTCGACCGCTCACGTCGAGTACGAGACGCCGAACCGGCACTATGCTCACGTCGACTGCCCCGGCCACGCCGACTACGTTAAAAACATGATCACCGGTGCCGCTCAGATGGACGGCGCGATCCTGGTGGTGAACGCGGCTGACGGCCCGATGCCGCAGACCCGTGAGCACATCCTGCTGGCGCGTCAGGTTGGCGTGCCGGCACTGGTCGTGTTCCTCAACAAGGTCGATCAGGTCGACGACGAGGAGCTGCTCGAGCTGGTCGAGATGGAAGTTCGCGAACTGCTGAGCGAGTACGAATTCCCGGGTGACGATATCCCGATCGTTGCCGGTTCGGCGCTGGCGGCCCTGGAAGACCGCGACGACAACATCGGCAAGGACAAGATCTCCGAGCTTATGGACGCCGTCGATGAGTACATCCCGCAGCCAGAGCGCGCCATGGACCAGCCGTTCCTGATGCCGGTCGAGGATGTGTTCTCGATCTCGGGTCGCGGCACGGTCGCCACCGGTCGTGTCGAGCGCGGCGTGATCACCGTGGGCGAGGAAATCGAGATCGTCGGCATCCGCGAAACCTCGAAGACGACCTGCACGGGCGTCGAGATGTTCCGCAAGCTGCTGGATCGCGGTGAGGCTGGCGACAATATCGGTGCGCTGCTGCGCGGTGTCGACCGTGATGGCATCGAGCGCGGCCAGGTGCTTTGCAAGCCGGGTTCGGTGACGCCGCACACCAAGTTCAAGGCCGAGGCATACATCCTCACCAAGGAAGAAGGCGGTCGCCACACCCCGTTCTTCACCAACTACCGCCCGCAGTTCTACTTCCGCACGACGGATGTGACTGGCACGGTAACGCTGCCTGACGGCACGGAGATGGTGATGCCGGGCGACAATATCTCGTTCGAGGTCGAGCTGATCCAGCCGATCGCGATGGAAGAGAAACTTCGCTTCGCGATCCGCGAAGGCGGCCGCACCGTTGGTGCCGGCGTCGTATCGTCGATCATCGAATAACACGTCGCGATCGGCCGGGAAGGCAACTTCCCGGCCGCTTCGCTTTTTGCAGAGCCGGAGAGGCAGGACATGCAAGGTCAAAACATACGCATTCGGCTCAAAGCCTTCGATCACCGTGTACTGGATGCCAGCACGCAAGAGATCGTGAACACGGCTAAACGGACGGGCGCGGAAGTGCGCGGTCCCATCCCGCTGCCGAACAAGATTGAAAAATTCACGGTCCTGCGGGGCCCGCACATCGACAAGAAGAGCCGGGAACAGTTCGAGATCCGCACGCACAAGCGTCTGCTCGACATCGTTGACCCGACTCCGCAGACAGTGGACGCGCTGATGAAGCTCGATCTCGCTGCCGGTGTCGATGTCGAGATCAAGCTCTGAGGAGGGCGTCATGCGCTCAGGAGTCATAGCGAAGAAGCTGGGGATGACCCGGCTCTTCATGGAAGACGGAAGGCAGATCCCTGTCACCGTTCTCCAGATGGCGGGTTGCCAGGTCGTCGCGCAGCGCACGACCGAGAAGGACGGCTACACGGCGGTCCAACTCGGCGTCGGCGAGGCCAAGGCAAAGAACATCAACGGTCCGTTGCGCGGCCATTTCGCGAAAGCGAACGTCGCGCCGAAGCGCAAGCTGACCGAGTTCCGTGTGTCGGAAGACAATCTGATCGACGTGGGTGCCGAGCTTTCGGCCGATCACTTCATCGCCGGTCAGAAGGTCGATGTCGCTGGAACGTCCGTCGGTAAGGGGTTTGCGGGTGCCATGAAGCGCCACAACTTCGGTGGTCTTCGCGCGTCACACGGCGTCTCGATCAGCCACCGATCGCATGGGTCGACGGGTCAGTGTCAGGATCCGGGTCGCGTGTTCAAGGGCAAGAAGATGGCCGGTCACATGGGCGCTGCGCGCGTCACCGTCCAGAACCTCGAGATCATCAAGACGGATGCGGATCGCGGGTTGCTGATGATCAAGGGTGCGGTGCCCGGATCGAAAGGTGGCTGGGTGACCGTTTGCGACGCTGTGAAGGTTGCAGCGCCCGACGGACTGCCGACGCCTGCCGCCATTCGTGCCGCTGTCGAAGCGGTGGCCGACGCCCCGGCAGCCGAGGAAGCTCCCACCGAGGGAGGCGAAGAATGAAAGCCGAAGTGACCACGCTGGATGCCGCGGGAGCGGGAGACATCGAACTCGCCGATGCGGTGTTCGGGGTCGAGCCGCGCGCCGACATCCTGCACCGCGTCGTGCGTTGGCAGCGCGCCAAGAAGCAGGCCGGAACGCACAAGACCAAGAGCCGCGGCGAGACGGCCTACTCGACCAAGAAGATCTACCGCCAGAAAGGCACCGGCGGTGCCCGTCATGGCGACCGCGGTGTTGCGCAGTTCCGCAAGGGCGGCACGGCGAAAGGCCCGGTTGTACGCAGCCACGCGCATGATCTTCCGAAGAAGGTCCGCGCGCTCGGTCTGAAGATGGCCCTGAGCGCAAAGGCGAAGGCTGGCGAGCTCGTGGTCATCGACCAGGCGTCCATCGACGCACCCAAGACCAAGGCTCTGGCCGAAAAGACTTCGAAGCTGGGTTGGTCGAAGGCGCTCGTGATCGATGGTGCGGAACTAGATGCCAACTTCGCGCGGGCGGCTCAGAACATCGACGGTCTGGACGTGCTCTCATCGCAGGGTGCGAACGTCTACGACATCCTGAACCACAAGACGCTGGTACTGACGAAGGCCGGGGTCGAGGCTTTGGAGGCGCGCCTGTCATGACCGCAAAGGCCGAACTCTACGACGTGATCCGCAAGCCGGTGATCACGGAAAAGGCGACGATGATGTCCGAAGCCAACGGTCTGGTCTTCGAGGTGTCGATCGATGCCAATAAACCGCTGATCAAGGAAGCGGTCGAGACGCTGTTCAATGTCAAGGTCAAGGCGGTCAACACGACCGTGACTAAGGGCAAGACCAAGCGTTTCCGCGGCCGCCCCGGCGGCCGCACGGACGAGAAGAATGCTTATGTGACCCTGGACGAGGGCCACATGTTCGACGTGCCCACGGGCCTCTGAGGCTCTGGTCGGTAACTGAAAGCAGACGGAAGACAGCAAGATGGCGTTGAAAACATACAACCCGACGACGCCGGGCCAGCGTGGGCTGGTTCTGATCGACCGTTCGGAGCTTTGGAAGGGTCGTCCGGTCAAACGCCTCACGCAGGGTTTGACCAAGTCAGGCGGCCGGAACAATACCGGACGGATCACCTCGCGCAGGCGGGGCGGCGGCGCGAAGCGGCTCTATCGCATCGTGGACTTCAAGCGGCGGAAATTCGATGTCCCGGCCACGGTCGAGCGCATCGAATATGACCCGAACCGGACGGCGTTCATCGCGCTGATCGAATACAAGGATGGCGAAAAGGCCTACATCCTTGCGCCGCAGCGCCTGGGCGTCGGTGACTCCGTCGTTGCCGGTGCGCGCGTCGACATCAAGCCAGGCAATGCCATGCCGTTCACCGGCATGCCGATCGGCACGATCGTGCACAACATCGAGCTGAAGCCGGGCAAGGGCGGACAGATCGCACGGTCTGCAGGCACCTATGCTCAATTTGTCGGCCGCGACGGTGGGTACGCCCAGATCCGTCTGGGGTCGGGCGAGCTTCGGCTTGTGCGGCAGGAGTGCATGGCGACAGTCGGTGCGGTCTCGAACCCGGACCACTCGAACCAGAACATGGGCAAGGCGGGCCGGTCGCGCCACAAGGGCAAGCGTCCTTCGGTGCGCGGCGTCGTCATGAACCCGATCGATCACCCGCATGGCGGTGGTGAGGGTCGGACCTCCGGTGGCCGCCACCCGGTGACCCCGTGGGGCAAGCCGACCAAGGGTCGCCGCACCCGGTCGAACAAGACGACCGACAAGTACATCCTGCGCTCGCGCCATGCGCGGAAGAAATAAGGGGACGACGTAGATGCCACGTTCCGTCTGGAAGGGTCCGTTTGTCGACTCCTACCTGTTGAAGAAAGCCGAGAAGGTTCGCGAGTCGGGCCGCAACGAGGTCATCAAGATCTGGTCGCGCCGCTCGACGATCCTGCCGCAGTTCGTTGGCCTGACCTTCGGGGTCTACAATGGGCGCAAGCACATTCCGGTCAGCGTGTCCGAGGACATGATCGGGCACAAGTTCGGCGAGTTCTCGCCGACCCGTACCTATTACGGGCACGCGGCCGACAAAAAAGCGAAGCGGAAATAAGCCATGGGCAAGGAAAAGAACCCGCGCCGCGCGGCGGAGAACGAAGCGATCGCGACGCTGCGCATGCTGAAGACCAGCCCGCAGAAGTTGAATCTGGTCGCCGGACTGATCCGCGGAAAGCCGGTCGACAAGGCGCTGACGGCGCTGACGTTCTCGAAGAAGCGCATCGCCGATGACGTGAAGAAGACGCTGGAGTCGGCGATCGCAAACGCCGAGAACAACCACGGTCTTGACGTTGATGAATTGGTGGTTGCCGAGGCCTATGTCGGCAAGAACCTGGTGATGAAGCGCGGACGGCCGCGGGCACGCGGACGGTTCGGGCGGATCATGAAGCCGTTCAGCCAGATCACGATCAAGGTGCGTCAGGTAGAGGAGCAGGCCTGATGGGTCATAAAGTCAATCCAGTCGGTCTGCGCGTTCAGATCAACCGTACCTGGGACAGCCGTTGGTACGCCAACACCCGCGAGTATGGCGATCTGCTGCACGAGGATCTGAAGATCCGCGCCTTCATCAAGGAGGAGTGCAAGC
>JBCDAV010000043.1:0-41319 GCA_039184865.1 Pseudomonadota bacterium
AACTACCCGACGGTGCCGAAGGGGACCGAGCGGCTGCGCTTCACCCCGGGCCCGCTGCACACCGAGGCCGATATCGACCACCTCGTCGGCGCACTCTCCAACCTCTGGTCCCAGTGCGCGCTGGCAAGACAGGTCGCTTGAAACCAACGAGACCACGCACCGGTTTCTTGAACCACTGGCCAAACGACAATCGTATAAAGTTGCGACCGCGGTTGCTTTAGGGTGCCTTAAGCTATCTGCCTGACGATGCGCGTGCAGTCCGATCTCTGGACATCTGGGACCGCCAAACCACCTCTCGGCAGACGCTGCAGCGCCGGAGCGCGGTGCCATCAATACGGCCAGGGAGTAGCCTCCACCGATGCAAGCCGAGTTCGAAGAACATCCGCAACGGGTTGCGCTTACGAATGAACTGCACGCGCGGCCGTTTCAGCAGGCATCGGCGCCGGGCCGGTTTCTGCACTTCGCGTTCAAACAGCCGACGAATGCAGCGGAGCGCGATCACGCGGCAGATCGGGCGCACCTGTTGCAGCTTCTCGACCATTTCGGCGCGTCGCATCCGCCGCCCGATGCGCGTCAGCATGCGACCGATCTTGGGCGGTTCCGTCTTAAGTGGGAGAGCCACACCGAATTTGTCAGCTACACGCTGATCGAGGATGGGCCGACGGATACGCTGTTCTCCGGCGAACTTGCGAAACAGGTGTCATCCGACTGGCTCAATTCGGCGCCGGGCAAGACGGTGGCAGCCGTTCAATGCGAACTGATAGATGACCGCGCGGAGGGTGAGGCGCAGCGCCCGCTCCCCGAGGCAGTCCTGCGCCACTTCGATCAGCAGGCCATTGCCGCCGCATTGCTGCTGGACGGACAGGCCATCGCGTTGGGGGATTTTCGCATCCACGCGCAGGGTTACACCAGGTTCGCGATCCTGCAGCGCGGCCGGACGGGGCCGCGACGGCTCGGCCGGGTCACGCAGCGGATGCTGGAGATTGAAACCTATCGGATCATGGCAATGCTGGCCCTGCCAATCGCGCGGGACGTTGCGCGGCGGCTGAACGAGGTCGACCGCGAGCTGTCGGACCTGATTGCGAGCGTGATCGATGAAAACCGTCCGCGCTCGGACGCTGACAACCTAGCCCAGCTCATGAGCCTGTCGGCAGAGATCGAAGCCATGGCCGCGTCCTCGGCCTTCCGTTTCGATGCGGCTGAGGCTTACGAGCGGATCGTCGATGAACGGATCAGCACGTTGCGCGAGAAACCGATCCACGGTCGGCAGCAATTTGCCGAATTCATGGCCCGGCGCTTCGACCCGGCCATGCGAACCGTCAGCGCCGCCAAGCAAAGACTGAGTGCGTTATCGATCCGCGCCGCGCGCACTGGCGAGTTGCTCCGCACGCGTGTGAACGTGACGCTTGAAGAGCAGAACAAATCGCTGCTGGAATCCATGGACCGGCGCGCCGGCTTTCAACTGCGCCTGCAGGAAACGGTCGAGGGGCTTTCGGCAGTGGCAATCAGCTACTATGCGATCGGACTGTTCGGGTATCTTCTCGACCCTGTTGCAGCGCTGGTTGGCATTGGAAAACCCATGCTGCTCGCCGCCGTTACGCTACCAGTCGTAGCGCTGGTCTGGTGGTTCACCCGGCAGATCAGGAAAAGGGCCGCCGCCCTGTCCTGACGATCAGGCGTCCGGCAACGCCGGGGCCATCTCGGCTTCGGGCAACGCCGCCGGTGCCTTGTGGAACATTAGCGTGGCCCCGCGCAATTGCCCGTCACTGTTAAAGTATGGCGCGATATCAAGGGTATAAACCTGGTCCTCGGACACTACCCGGCGCGACAGTGGTCGACCGATCGACAGCGCTTCATTGCAGAATTCGCTGATCGACAGGAATCCGTCCGGAAAGCGGCATTGCGATAAGTGCGGACGGTCCAGACTGCGCGAAACGTCGATCAACTTCGCGGCGGCACTGTTCATCTTGGTCACATGCATTGAAACATCGACGATGATCAGCGGCGCCAGAACGCTTTCCAGAACGGCGGCCTGTTCATCGTTGAGAACGTTCATCTCGTAGGTCGAGATCTGCAACTCCTCGTTCACGGTGATCAGCTCTTCATTCGCGGACTGGAGCTCCTCGTTCGACGTTTCGATCTCTTCGTTGGTAGATTGAAGCTCTTCATTCGTGGACTGAAACTCCTCGATTGTCGTCTGGAGTTCTTCGTTCGTCGTCTCGAGCTCTTCCGTCGATTGTTGGTGTTCGTCCTGCAGGCGCCTGATCTCGCTCTCAAGCGTTTCGATGTGCTCGATTGCTTCCGTGCTGAGACCCTCCCGGTCGGCGGGCTTGACTTCAATCGGACGTGTCAGACGACGAAACGCGAGCAAGGCATAGTCTTCTTCCAGACCGGGCGCCTTGATCGGGTAGCAGTCCATCTGAACGACGTGATCCGGGTCGTCCTTGAGACCCCCCTGAGTGACCGACCGCTTCTCTCCTTGTCTCAGCGCACTGCCGACGAGACCGCGTGCCGCGGCAGAAAGTTCCCGCCGCAACATCGAAACATCGAACCGAAGCCGGGTCTGATCGGTCAGCGAGGAGTATCTGGAGACGTTTCCGAACACGCGCACGATCTTGAGGTCCGATTGGAGCAGCAGCGCGTCCGGTCCGACGACCTGCGCTAGGCTTTCGAACAGCAGAAGGTTCTTCTCGTTCGTCGCCCCGGCCTCGATCGCGCCTGCCGATGACTTGGCCGCGACGGGGAGAGTTCGCGACTGATCCGGAAACATTTCCCGGGACAACCGATCGCGTGCATGCTTGCGATAAAGATGCGAGCCGTGGTCGATTGCCTCGAACAGATTTCCGTGAATGCTCACGGACTCCGATTTTCCCAGGAACAGCAGGCCCTTCTGCGCCAACGCGTAGTTCAGCCTCGACAGCACCCGCTCCTGAAGCCGTCGTCCAAAATAGATGATCACGTTGCGGCAGCAGATCAGATCGATGTTCAGGAAGGGAGGATCTGTGCACAGATCGTGCCGGGAGAAGACGACGGCCTTTTTCAACGCGGGATCGATTTGGATCTTGTCACCCGAGACCGTGAAGTAGCGTGCGAACAGGTCCGAAGGGATATCGCCCGAAATGGACAGCGGATAGGTTCCCTGCCGCGCGGTATCGAGTGCGGCCAGATCAATATCTGTCGCGAAGATCTGCAGCACGTCCTTGCTGATCTCGCCCTTCGATCCGAGCGCTTCGGCGAAGTGCATTGCGACGGAGTATGCTTCCTCTCCGGTGGCACATCCGGGGACCCAGACGCGGATCGGCTCGATGCCAGCATTGTCGACGATTTCGCCGATGACGTCTCGCAATTGTTCGAATTCAGCCGGATCGCGGAAGAACCGGGTCACGGAAATCAAAAGATCCTTGAACAAGGCTCGTACTTCGGCCGGGCTGGTCCGACAGAGGTTCGTGTATTCGCGAAAAGAGTTGACGCCGACGGCAGCCATGCGGCGTTCGATGCGTCGTCGAATTGTGGTTTGCTTGTATTCCTGAAAATCGACGCGTGTCGCCGAGTGAACGATCTGCATGAGATCGAGAAGTGGATTTTGCTCCTGATCGGACGGCCGGATCGCGTCGAGATCGCGCGGAAGCGCGATAATCCTCTGAAGTTTCTGGGCTATTTCTGCGGGTGGCAGGACAAGATCGACGCACCCGGTTTCCACGGCCGCCAATGGCATGCCGTCGTACTTCGCCGATTGATCGTCTTGCGCAATCGTCACCCCGCCTGCTGCCTGGATCGCCTGGAATCCGTAACTTCCATCGGACCCTGTGCCCGAGAAAACGATCCCGACGACCCGCTTTCCATAGCTTTCCGCAGCGCTTTTGAAGAACCGGTCAACGGATGGCCTAGGTGATCCGGTGTGTTGACTCGGGTGTTGCAGCAGAAGTTTCGACCCGTCGATCACGACATCCCAACTCGGCGGTGTCACGTAGACCGTGTTGCGTTCCACTCGAAGGCCGTCTGTGACTTCGACCACCCGAAGGTCAGTTTCGCGGTCAACCAGTGTCGTGAGAAGAGAATGGTGATCCGGCGACAGGTGTTGGACGACCACATAGGCGGCGGCCAGGTCGCCCGGAAGATGGTGGACGAATTCACGAATGGCCTCCAGCCCGCCTGCGGACGCGCCGATGCCAACGATCGTGAGATCTTGCTCTTCAAGCTCGTCGGTTCTGCCGGCATCGCAATCTTCGTGCAGTATCTCGTCGGTCAACTGGATCCTCCCGACCACCCCCGATCCATACGTTTGCGGGCAGATTTCCCCTCGCCCGCGACCGACGTCACCCTTGATTAATCATGATTAACAAAGAGTTAACCCTCGCGCGTCGAAACCCGACATGCGATCGGACTTGAATAAAATTGATTACAATTTCTTAACCATTGGTTTGCAATCAATGACCGCGAGATCGATGGTTCCTTTACGGGGTAGATATGCGCGAGATTGCTCAACTGCCAAGAACGGGCAGCCCGGAGAAGTTGATTATTAATCTCTGGCGAAACCCGGACGGCACGCTGTTCACGCGGAGCGTCGAGATCGTGGACCAGGTCACGCGCGTCAGATTCTCGTTCAACAGCGATTTCACGATCGACGGCATCTTCAAGAAGGAGGCCGTTTCGGCGCTGCGCGACATCATCCAGGATTCAAGCAATCGCCGCGGAATGCTCATCCTGCCGGATCTGAAAATTCAGCTCGAAGGCATTCTACTGAGCGGGTGCCGGGTGCTGATCACCGCGACGGAGCAGGGGATCGAGAACATCATGATCCGCTTCGCCAAGTACTACGGGCGGGTCAATGCGTTGTTCAACGAGGGGTTCTCGCATCGAGACTCGTTGGCAGAGGATGCAGTCGACCAGGCAGTCGAAGCACTCGAGAAGGTTTACCTGCCCTTGCGCAACTTTTCGTACTACCTGAGCGACTTCCTGAACCGATTCCCGAACGTGCTGGGACGGCAGCGGACGGAATTTCTCCAGAAGATCAGCAACGAGATCACGACGCTCGGTTACTTTACCGACCTGATCAGCCACTATGTGAGTTCGCAGGAGATCATGGCCCGGTCGCGCGCGTCCGAAAAGTCCGACACGGTCGATCATCCGGTCGAGCACATGATACCGGAGGGCGTCCTCGCGAGCCGGGCCGAGCATCGGGACTACCGCTTCTCCGAGAATTCGGCTCTGGAACAAGACAAGCAGGACGTCGCGCGCAGCGCCTAATTCTGATTTGCCTCAAGACCGCGCGTGATTGCGCGAAAGCTGTCGAAAGATCTGACGCTTTCTACGTCGCGACCATGGCGGCATTGGCCTCTCGCTGGAAGTACACGAGATCCATCGCGGGCGCATCGTCGCTGACCCGCGTCAACATTGCGTGGCACTGGCCTCGGTGATGGGTCTGGTGGTTGAAAAAATGCGCGAGCGCCGGCGATAGGGCCTGCGTCGTTCTGCGATGGTCCGTCATCGTGACGTAGGTGAACTCCTCGGACAACTGCCGCTCCGTAAGGGCGCCGGTGTACCCAATGATATCGCGATCCAGCGCCTCGCGCCGGCGCCGCAATTCGCTGGGATCGTCATGTGCAATGTGCGAGAGTTTCCACGGCGGATTGGGCAGCCCGCGGAACCTCGACATCCAGATCAGATCGGCGACGTAGATGTGATTCAGCGTTCCGTGCAGCGAGTTGAAGAAGGCGCCCAGATCGCGTCGGTAATCCTCGTCATCCAGTTCGGAAACCGCATCAAACAGACGATTGTTGGCCCACGAATTGTAGTCCGCCATCATTTCAAAGTAGGATTTCACCGGTCATTCCCCCGTACTTTTTCCGTCCAGTCCGACCGTTCTTTCGGACTTTAAAATGACATGATCATCGCCTCGCGTCTTCAGAGAATGCCGCGTCCAGAAAATTTTAATGTAACAAAAATCACAACCCGAACGCGGTTTTCGGGTGAATAATGGTCGGTTCATGGCTCGCCGGATCGCTCTGGCCCCGCGCCGATTTGGCGCTTTGCCAGCCATCTGCCCCGTGGTATCCGCCCGCGCAAAATCAAATCTTGCCCAGAGGACGGACCCATGGCTGCTACCCGCACATTCTCGATCATCAAGCCCGACGCGACGAATCGCAATCTCACGGGTGCGATTAATGCCAAGCTTGAAGAGGCCGGTTTGCGGATCGTCGCTCAGAAGCGGATCCACATGACCAAGGCGCAGGCCGAGAAATTCTACGAGGTGCATGCCGAGCGGCCGTTCTACGGCGAACTGACCGATTTCATGTGTTCCGCGCCGGTCGTCGTGCAGGTTCTGGAAGGCGAAGATGCCGTGGCCACCAACCGCCGCGTGATGGGGGCCACCAATCCGGCCGAAGCCGACGAAGGCACGATCCGCAAGGAGTTCGCCCTTTCGATCGGAGAAAACTCGGTCCATGGCTCGGATTCGGATGAAAACGCCGCGATCGAGATGGCTTACTTCTTCGCCGGTATCGAACTGGTTGGCTGAACCAATGATGCGTGGGATGGGTGTGAACCCATCCTGCGCTCAGCGTCTTTGACGCATTATAGACGGACGCCAACGGCGTCCAGGTCGCCACGCAGCGAGTTGAGCGGGTCGGCTTTCACGCGCGCCACGATCGCATCGAACCGGCGGCGCAGGTCGGATTTCTCCGTGTCATCCATATCGTTCCAGGGGCGGCCCTGCAGACCCATAACCATTGCGTAATACGCGATGAAGTGCGGTCTCGATCCCGATGCCAGCAGCCTGTGATAGGCCTCGTCCGCGCCCAGTGCCCGCAATTCATCTGCCGTGTGGATACCGGCCTCGGCGTACACAGCATCGCTGCGAGGCCCCATATTGCGGATGCTCGACACAGGTTCGGACATAGCAGAACATTAGTCGACCGCGTCGAGCCCGCGAAGCAGACTTAGCAAGTCGTGCTCTGACTCTGCGAGTGATCTGCCGGACGTGTCCAACACCGCATGAGCGCGGGCATAAGCCGGGGTTCGCTGCAGGAGGATGGACTTCAACTCGTCCATCGCGCGCGGATTGCCCGCCATCGGGCGCTCGTCGCCCTGGGCAATCACCCGGTTCATATGCTCTTCCGGAGACGCCTGTACCCAAACCGTCTGGAAATGCTTGAGGAGCAGGCCGAACGTCTCGTCAGCGCCTACGATCCCGCCCGCAACGGCAAGGATCACCCGCTGCTGCTGAGATACCACAGCCTCAAGTGCGCTGCGCTCGAAGCCGCGATAGCCATCGGGACCATACATCGCGATCACGTCGGCAACGGAGAGCCCGCTCTGCTGCTCGATCATGTCGTTGAGTTCGACGAAAGGCACACCCATCGTGTTCGCAACATTCTGGCCCAGCGTTGACTTGCCCGCACCGCGCAAGCCGATCAGAGCGATCCGCAGCGTGTCCTCCGATTGCTCATGCTCGAAGAACCCAGACACCGGGATCTCCAGGGCGACGCCGAGCTTGACCAACATGGCGACCGAGATGTTGCCCTCGCCCGCTTCGATCTGTGCGAGATAGCGTTGCGAGACGCCGGAGCGCTCGGAGAGCACCCGGCGTGGCTCACCGCGCGCTTGCCGAGTCGAACGGATCTTCGCGCCGATCTGTCGGGACAGGCGCGATATCTCGACGTCGAGCGGATCGCGGCTCTCGGGTGCCGGGACGGGAGCCGCGACACGCATCGCTCAGAACATACCGTTATCGTGTGCCATCACCTCCGGCACCGTTTGCAGGACATCCCAGTGCTCGACGACCTTGCCGTTCGCATCGAAGCGGAAGATGTCGATCCCGGCATATTCCTCGTCCGGCCAGATCTGATGGCAGTGCAGGACGACATAGTCGCCCTCGGCGATGGCACGTTTGAATTCGACCCGCTTGCCCGGATACTCGGCCGACATCTTCTCGAAATAGGCGACGAACCCGTCCTTGCCGAACACGACGTGCGGGTTGTGCTGGATGTACTCGTCCCCGACATAGGCCGCGACCGCCTCGCGCGGTTTGTTCTGATTGAACATCATGTCGTAGAACGCCATCGCGTTGGCTTTGTTGGTCGCCGGGTCGGACATTCGGGCCTCCGTTTGAGGGGTGCGGAAGACCGCACCCGCCAAAATGACCTAGGCGACGTGCAGCTTCACGTACTCGAAGTCGCCCGGCTTGTTGTCGATGCCCACGCGCGGTGGCGCGATCCATGAGGCGTACTTTCCGGGCTCGTAACACGGCTTCATCAGGGACTGGATGTAGTCACCATCTGCCTTGGTCGGTAGCCACTCATCGCGATGGGATTCCCACTCTTCCTTGCTGACGAGGTCGCCGTCCGGCGTGACACTGACGGAAGAGAAAATGCCGATCTGGCGATGAAAGCCCTCGTGCGGCATCTTCAGTTCAAACTCGATCCCGGCCCGTTGGATCAGCTTGTTCCAGCGCATCACGCCGCCGGACGCGTCCTTGATGTAATCGTCGCGCAGGCGCATGTTGACCGCCGTTAGAGCCGGCGCATCGACCATCTTGATCGCGCCGTCGACGATCTGCGTCACCGGATAGGTCGCGTCCGCCAGCCTGTGATCGTCATCGATCTTATGCTCCTGGAACCGGCCTTTGATCCCGGAGTTGAACGCGTTCGCGGCGTTGGTCGAGACCTCGCCGCCGAACAGATCGAGGCTGAGCGTGTAGTGCATGTTCAGCTTCTTCTGGATGGTCGGCAGGTCGATGACGCCCAGATCCCGGATCTTGTCGATGTCGTACGGGTCCGAGATGCCTGCCTTGTTCATGGCCTCGCAAGTCGCCTGGATCGTCCGTCCGACGCCCGTCTCGCCGACAAACATGTGGTGCGCTTCCTCTGTCAGCATGAAACGGCAGGTGCGGCTGAGCGGGTCGAAGCCGGACTGCGCGAGGCTTTCCAACTGCATCTTGCCGTCGCGGTCGGTGAAGTAGGTGAACATGAAGAACGACAGCCAGTCCGGGGTCTCCTCATTGAAAGCGCCCAGCATGCGCGGGGCTTCCTCGGAGCCCGACGACCGCAGGAGCAACTCGTCGGCCTCCTCCCGCCCGTCGCGCCCGAAATACTTCTGCAGCAAGTAGACCATGGCCCAGAGGTGGCGGCCTTCCTCGACATTGACCTGAAAGAGGTTGCGCATGTCGTAAAGTGAAGGTGCCGTCAGGCCGAGGAACCGCTGTTGCTCGACCGACCCCGGCTCGGTGTCGCCCTGAATCACGATCAAGCGGCGCAGCAGAGCGCGATACTCACCGGGCACTTCCTGCCAGGCAGGCTCGCCATAGTGCTCACCGCATGGGATGCGCCGGTCCTCGACTTGCGGAGCCAGCAGGATTCCCCAGCGGTATTCCGGCATCTTCACATAATCGAACTTGGCCCAGCCCTTGGGATCGACCGAGATCGCCGTGCGCAGGTAGACCATCGACTCCTGGAAGTTCTGCGGGATCAGATCGTTCCACCAGTTGATGTACCCCGGATGCCATTTCTCAAGCGCCTTCAGGACCCGCTTGTCCTCGGACAATCCGACATTGTTCGGTATCTGGGTGTCGTAGGCAACGTTGATGAGATCGAGCATGGTTTCCTCCCTTCAGGCGGCGATGCGCATGAGTGCGCTCAGCGCATCCACGCAGGCCGCGATTTCGTCTTCGGTATTGTAGTAATGGGGTGCGATGCGGATCAGCGTCGGCAGGCCGCGGCGTTCGAAGTCGACCCTTGTCGACGCGGCCGACGACGTTCCGATTGCAAAGCCCCGATGGCCCATTTCTGCGACAAGGGCCGTGGCGTCCCGGCCTTCGGCTTCCAGGCTGACGATCCCGCATCTTTGATTGCCGAGATCGCGGACGATCAGCCCCGGTTTTTCGGCGATGCGCGCGCGGCAGAAATCAGCCAGATATCCGACGCGCGCCTCGATCCGGTCGATCCCGATCGCACCGGCATAATCCAGTGCCGCACCAAGTCCGGCCTGCAGCGCGTAGGCATTCTCCCAGTTCTCGAACCGCCGGGCATCCGGGCGCAATTCGTAGCTCTCCCGGCCAACCCATGTCGCCGAATGCAGATCCAGCATGACGGGTTCGAGCGTCGTCGCCCAGGGGTCGGCCGCGTAGAGAAATCCGGTCCCGCGCGGACCGCGCAGAAACTTGCGGCCGGTTGCGGACAGAAAATCGCAGCCGATCTCGGCAACGTCGATCGCGATTTGCCCGACCGCCTGACAGGCATCGAGCAGGAACGGCACACCGTGCGCGCGCGCTACGCGTCCAATCTCGGCGGCCGGGTTCACCAACCCGCCGCTGGTCGGAACCCAGGTGACTGCAATCAGGCCGACATCCGATCCCATCGCGGCCTCAAGCGCTGCCACGTCGAGCGCGCCGCTGGCATCTGAAGGTACGACCTCGATGACGACACCGTCGCGCTTGGCGCGTTGCAGGAACGCGATGTAGTTCGAGGCATACTCGGCTTCGCAGGTCAGGATGCGTTGGCCCTTCTCAAGTGGCAAAGCGTAGAATGCAGCGCACCAGGCGACAGTGGCGTTCTCGACCAGCGCGATCTGGTGGCGCTCGGCCCCAACATGCGATGCGACTTTGTCGTAAACCTGATCCAGCTCTGCCGCACGCGCCGCCTTGGCTTCATAGCCGCCGATTTCGGCTTCCAGGCGGGTGTGATCGATGATCGCGTCAACAACAGGTTGCGGCATCAGCGATGACCCGCAGGCGAGCAGGTGGGCGCCGCGTTCGCGGGTCGTGACGCCGGGTGTTTCAGCCCGGATCTGCTCCAATTGCTCCGGTCCGATCATACGCGCCGCATGTCCAGATCAGCGCGCTTGCCCGTGCCATAGCGTTGCAGGGCGCCGTCTTCGCCAACCGCGTTGGGACGCTGGAAGATCCAGTTCTGCCAAGCGGTCAGGCGCCCGAAGATCCGGGTTTCCATGGTCTCGGGTCCTGCGAAACGCAGGTTGGCCTCCATTCCGGTCATCGCGTCCGGGCTGAACGAGGCGCGTTCTTCCAGAAAGATCCGGACCTCGTCCTCCCAGTCGACATCGTCGAAGATGAACGTCACCAGCCCGAGGTCATCGGCTTCTGCGGCCTCCAGCGCGTCGCCAACGCGGTCTTCAGCTTCCGCAACCTTGTCGGGCTCAGCAAGAAACCGTGTGGCCAGCCGCGACAGATCGTTTGCCATCGGAAACTGGCCGAAATTTCCTTTGCTCAGCGTGATCGTCGCCATCGGGCGGTTGTCGCCGTCGAACTCGTCTTCCATCATGTACGATCGGTCGACGGCCCAGAGGATCTCGGCCAGCGGTCCGGCAAAGCACGATCCGTGCTCGACCAGCGCCGCCATGGAACGCGACGTCACGTCGATCCGCTTCAGGACGCGCTTCCAGTAGAGCAATACCTCGTTGGCCAACCAGTGATCCGCGTTCTCCAGCAGCAGCGCTTCGTGTGCCAGCACGGCTTCGGGATCGCCCTGCGTCATGAAGATCAGCAATCCGGTTTCAAGCTCGTTCAACCGAAGATGTAGAATTGCATCGTCCAGTTCCCGCGCGACGCGGAGCATCCAAGCTTCCGCGCCTTGCGCCGCGAACGCGTCGATATCGCTGTGTGCATCATCGGACGGTCCGTGGATCGTAATCTCGGCCCGTCGCGTTTCGCGATCAACGGCAACCTCGACAGTGGAATAGGTGAGCGAACCGCCCTCTGCGACGGACTTCCGCAATGGGGTCAGCGAGACGCCCTTCGCATCGTCAGGCCGAGAGGACTTGGCGGCGTATTCGGCGATCCGGGTCGCAACGGTCTCTTCGAATTTCGAATTTGGCACGACATCGTCGACCAGACGCCATTCCTTCGCGCGCTTGCCTTTGACGCCTTCCTCCATCGCGCAGAATACATCGGCCAGATCGCGCCGGACCTTGCGCTTGTCGGTAACGCGGGTCAGCCCTCCGGTTCCGGGCAGGACCGCGAGCAACGGCACCTCGGGCAGGGCGACCGAAGACGACATGTCGTCCGCCAGGATGATGTGATCACAGGCCAGCGCCAGTTCATAGCCGCCACCCGCGCAGGCGCCCTTGATCGCCGCGATATAGGTCTGGCCGCTCTCGGCTCCTGCGGCCTCGTAGGTGTTGCGGGTTTCGTTGGTGAACTTGCAGAAGTTGACCTTGTGCGCGTGTTCGGCCCCCGCAAGCATTCGAATGTTGGCGCCCGCGCAAAAGACGCGTTCCTTGCCGGACTGCATCACCACGACTTTCACGCCGGGATGTTCGAAGCGCAATCGCTGGACAATGTCAGCCAGTTCGATGTCGACGCCCAGATCGTAGGAATTCAGCTTCAGTTCGTAGCCGTCAAACAGGCCGCCGGTTTCGTCGACGTCCATGAACAGGTTTGCGACTGCGCCGTCGATCTCCAGACGCCAGTGGCGATAGCTCCCTGGATCGCGTTCGAATTCAATCACCGCCGACACGGCAACCTCCTCTGATAGCTTTGTGGTGGTTAGCTTAGGTCCGGGAATTATGCAATATCATTCATAATTTCCTTCTCGACAGAAGAAAATATGCATTATATTGCATTAGAACAGGCCGGGCTGCAACGGTGATGCGGACGTCACGCCACCATCAACCGTTATGCATTGACCGGTCACGAAGCTGTTCAACGGGTCTGCAAGCCAAAGAACAGTGCGTGCGACGTCTGTGGGCTCGCCAAAACGGTTGGATGCATGCCGGGCGAGCGCATCTGTCTTGGCTGCCGCCGGGTCGTTGGCCAGCGCGAAGGCCGCGTCTGCCATCTCGGTCATGATCCAGCCGGGAGAAACCGCGTTGCAGCGAACTTTCGGACCGTGATCGACCGCGATGGAGCGGGTTAGGCCATGCACGAAGGCCTTCGAGGCATTGTAGAGCGCCATCTCGGGATCAGAGATGTTGCCGGAGATAGACCCGATATTGATGATCGCCCCGCGCGCATCCGGTTGGTTCAGGAACGCGCGACACCCGTTGAAGACGCCCCGGCAATTAATTCCGACCACCATGTCGAAATCCGCGTCAGTGCTCGCTGCAACCGTCTTCTCGACCTGAACGCCTGCATTGTTGACGAGCACCGTGCATGGACCGAGTGCCGTGCCGCATTCGGAGAAAAGCTTCTCAACGTCTTGGGTGAGCGAAACGTCTGCGGTACGCCATTCGATGGTATCAGGCAGGTCGTCCGGCCGAGTACCGCGACTGCAGGCCATCACCTTGGCACCAGCCGCCGCCAATAGGTCGACACAGGCGCGTCCGATCCCGCGCCCGCCACCGGTCACGATCGCGACTTGTCCGCTCAAGTCGGTCATGGGCTCTGCTCAGATCAGCGCCTGGAAGGTGCGTCCGGCGACCTGCTCGTAAACGTCCAGGGTCGCGCGCTGCATCGCCGAGACCGTGTAGCTCGTGTGAATGCGTGCGCGCCCGGCAAGGCCCATGTGAGCGCGCTCGGACGGGTCCATCTCCAGAGCCTGATGAATGGTCGCGGCCAGAACTTCTGAGTCGCCCGGAGGATAAAGCCAGCCGCTTTCGCCGTGCGCGACCGTTTCGCGTGCGCCGCCATGCGAGGTTGCGATCACCGGGCGGCTCATCGCCTGGGCCTCGACGATCACCCGACCGAAGGCTTCCGGTTCGATCGAGGCAGAGACCACGACTGAGGAGAGCTTGTAGGCCGCCGCCATGTCCTGACAATCGCCCGTCAGGTAGACCACATCGCCGGTTTCGGTCGCATCGATGCGCTTCTGAAGGGTTTCGCGAAATCCGCTCTCATCGTCATCGCCGACGAGGAGGACCGCGAAGTCCGATCCGCGCATCTCCTTCAGTTGTGCGGCCGCGTCGATCATGCTCTCCGCACCCTTCCACCGCGTCAGCCGTCCCGGCATCAGGACGATCGCGCGTGGATCCTCGATCAGTCCCCAGTTCTCGGCCAGCTTGATCGCGCGTTCGTTCCCGACCGACTCCTCGGAGAAGACGCCGATATCGGCACCCCGCGGGATCGTGACGATCTGATCTTCCGGCACGCGGTAGCGCTCGATGATCAGCTTTCGAATGAACTCGGAATTGGCGATGACCGGACGGCCGCGTGCCATCACCGAATTGTAGAGCCTCTTCAGGCCGAACTCTTCGTTATAGGTCCCGTGGAACGTCGTCATGAACGGCGTACCGGTGCGCCGCGTCGCCCAATAGGCGGACCAAGCCGGGGCGCGGGACCGCGCATGAACGATGTCGACGCCCTCTTCCCGGATCAGTTGGCGCATCAGGCGGGCGTTCTGCCACAACGTGAGCGGGTTCTTCGAGTCGGCGTTCATGTGAAAGATCTCGCCGCCAGCGCGCTGGATGCGAAACTCGAGCTGACCCCCTGCGGTCGCGACCAGCGCCCGGCCGCCTGCGGCGCAGATAGCCTCGGCGATTTCCAGGGTGGTTCTCTCGACGCCGCCTGTATCAAGGCGCGGAACAATTTGTAGGATTGTCAGCGGTTTACGCCCTCTGGAGGTTTCTGACGCGTCGTTGTACGACATCGTCGAAACGCCACCTGCGGCCGCGGCACCATACGTAGCATCAGAGGACACTGATGTCATGCAAGCTCCGGAAACCCTTAGTCTATCGCCTGACCGAAGTCTGGCTTACCACAAGTTGAACGCGCAAGGCGATGGTGCAAACCAGCCAGGGGTTATTTTTCTCGGCGGCTTCAAGTCGGACATGACCGGTCTCAAAGCGACGTATCTCGAAGACTGGTCGCGTCAACGTGGAACCGGGTTTCTGAGGTTCGATTATCGTGGACACGGTGCGTCATCGGCGGCGTTCGAGGAGGGATGCATCGGCGATTGGGCCGATGATGCATGCGAGGTTTTGCAGCGCCTGACCTCCGGCCCGCAGGTTCTCGTCGGATCGTCGATGGGCGGCTGGATCATGCTGCTGCTCGCCAAGCGTTTTCCCGAAAGGGTCGCAGGTCTTGTCGGGATCGCGGCCGCGCCGGACTTCACCGAGGATGGCATGTGGCACGGCATGACCGAGGCGCAGCGCGCTGAACTGATGGAACGCGGGCGCATTGAGCGCCCGTCCGAATACTCGGAAGAACCCTATGTGATCACGCGGCGTTTGATCGAGGACGGACGCGAGCATTTGGTGTTGCGCGAGGCCCTTGATCTGGCCTGTCCGGTACGGCTACTGCACGGTTTGGAGGATATCGACGTGCCTATCTCGGTGGCGTTACGGTTGATCGAGCATATGGAGTGCGCCGATGCCCGCCTTACGCTGGTCAAAGGCGCAGATCACCGCTTCTCCGAGCCGGAAAACCTGACGCTGTTGGGAAAAACCCTGCACGGCGTTTTGAAGTCGTCGTCGTGAAGCAAGTTCTGACTCCGGCCACAACGAGTCTATGGATCGCGGCTCGTCTCGGTGCGGTTCACGATCTTCACGCCGCCATCGTCGTCGAGTTCGACCTTATAGGTTAGCATATCGATCCGCCCCTCTTGCGGCAGCGACACCGTGAATACCCATGTCGAATCCTGCTCGATCCTGGAGATGCCACCGCCGTTCGGAAATCCGTAGGTCGCCACGACGTCGTCCAGAATTGCCTCCATGATGCAACGCGACCGCTCGATGGCCGTCATTCCACAATCCTCGTTTTCGGCCATCTTGTTGCTCTCCTGTGCTGCGGCGTTGCGTGGAGGCTCCAGCGCCAATGTCGTGCTTACGAACAACGCAAGTGCAATTGCTGGCGTCCAGGCTTTGAAGCCGAAATGCCTCGATCTCACCGGTCCGGCCTGGTCCGGATGCGCGCACCTGCCCGCGCTTCTGCCAGTGTACGCGGAAAATGCCGCCGCATCACCGAAGTCCAGTCGCTCGTTGCAACGTCAGGCCCCGTCAGGTTCCCGGCCAGACCGGCAGCGACACGGATCGCATTCTGCTGCCTCGCGAGGCCCCGGTTCACCGAAGGTTTGCGCACCGTTCCCGATCCGAGCATGTCTGCGATGGCCATCCGCCACGGATAGGCATGCTCTGGGCGCAGATCCATGCCCTGTCCCATGACAGATGTCTTTTCGTGATCGCTCGTCCCATAGCAGGCAGACGCGTTCGTATTGCCGGAAACCGGGCACGCCGAGGTGCCTTCGGCGGAATGGCCAAGTCCCAGCAGGTGGCCGACCTCGTGCACGTGGGCGCGTTGCATGATTGGCGTCCCGCCGCTGGTCGTTCCCTTCTGGATCTCGGTGATATCGAGATTGTCGTAGAGGGTCGAATGCGATCCGAAGAAAGTCTCGCTTGGATCCAGCCGCACGACATCGATCGTGTGATGGTGCACCGAGCCGCGCGACGCGTCCGCGCCCACCAGATTGAAGCGGCACTCCACATTGTGGCGGTACATCACGCCGCCATCGGAAAATTCCAGAACTGGGAAGTTGTTGATCAGCCAGAACTTGCGATCCCAGAACTGCTCCGCGGTCCGCTGAAAGTTCGATTTCCAGAGCGCCCAGGCACCGGGGTCCCATCTGACAATCTGACGGGCCGTCTCGCGACGGTCGCCATAGTCGTGATAGGTGCCGGTCGCAGCCCCGCGCGCCGGATTGACCTGCCGGAATCCGAGCTTCAGCGTGATCGTCAGTCTTGCATTGGTGAAGCGATCGCAGATCGTCTCGTCCAGTTCCGCATCGAATTCCGAGAATTTCTTGGTGGTTTTCTTGCGCGCCGTCGGTCCCGCGATGATCCAGCCGAGTTGTCGCCTCGTGACCGGTGAAACCTCTTCGCGGACAAGCGTCTGCCCGTCACGAATGCAATCGAAGCCGTGTTCCATCTTCATGGGAGAGATCCAAAAATCAGGTGATGCAATGAAGGGTGAAGGATACCCCGTTCACCTGATGCGCGCAATCAGCCTCTCACCGGACCGCAAAGAGGGTGACGCGCACCTGTGAGTGCCTGCGCTCTCCCGTGCCGATGAACAGTGTTCTGTTGACCCAGCGATATCTTTCTTCCCCTGTCTCGAGCCGGGCGTGCGTGCGCATGTAGTAGTGGCTTGCAGGAACTTCCTCTCCTTGTGCCAGTGCAGCAATCACTTCCGGCGGGCCATGGCGGTATCCATAGTTCACGATCTCGATCAAGGCGCCGTCGTCGGTTTCCATCGCGTACCGGGTGTCGAGTTCGGCCGTGCCGTCGTTCCAGATCGTCTGCCAATCCGCACCCAGGTTCAGGATCCTGCCGCTGAGTAGTGGACCGTCTACGCGGCCTCCGGTGATCTGAATGATCCGGCGCTCGCCTGCGCGACCCTGACCCATTTCCCGGATCGGCGCGAGGTCGACTGTGAGATCACAGACATGCTCGAGGTGCGGCGGGGTTCGCATCTGTCTTCAATCCTTAAGCGTCGCCTTCGTCAGAACGGAACGCTGAAGAGCGACCTTCTGCAAGGGCCCGTTTCTCGCGCGTTCGGGATGGCGTTGCGTCGAACGAGACCGCAGTACCGTTCCAATCTGCGGAATCAGCTGACCCGCATCGGCCAAATTGACGCACTAGTGGAAAAAATTTCCACGCATAGCGCTCTGCACAAAATGATCAACCGTTGATTGTTGCTCAGCCCGGTCAATGTCCCACCCATCACATCGCGCGATGCCTGACTGAACAGAAAACCAGAGAGGACAAGACCCATGAACAAGATCTTTGCTGCCGTGTCCGGCGCCCTGCTGCTGCTGACCGCCGCCTGCACCACCGCCACGGAAACGGCCGCCCCGGCACCGAAAGCTGACATTGTCGACACGGCCGTTGCCGCTGACGATTTCAACACCCTCGTCGCTGCTGTTCAGGCTGCTGGTCTTGTCGATACGCTGAAGAGCAAAGGTCCCTTCACCGTCTTCGCACCGACTGACGCGGCATTCGCTGCACTGCCGGCCGGCACGGTCGAGACCCTGCTCAAGCCGGAAAACAAGGACCAGCTCGTTGCTGTCCTGACCTACCACGTTGTCCCGGGCAAAGTGATGTCGGGCGATATCGCAGGCAAGAAGCTCAGCGCCGCAACGGTCCAGGGCCAGAGCGTTGCAATCGATGCGACGAGTGGCGTGACGGTTGATGGCGCATCCGTCGTGGCTGCCGATGTCGAAGCGTCTAACGGCGTCATCCACGTCATCGACAAGGTCATCCTGCCGTCGAACTAAGTCGGCCGGAATTCACGAGGCCGGGCGTTCGCGTCCGGTCTCGATCGAAATTTTCGCGTTCAACTTGCTCGCCGGGCGGAACGCCTGCGGATTCAGGACTCGACCACCGCATTGATCCAATATAAATTTCATATTGAAAATCAAAATGCGTAATGATATATCTCTGTGATATTAAAGCTTTCAGCTACTCAGAGATTTATCCATGGACTTCACGTGCGCATTCTGCCGAACCCGTGTGCCGATCAATCCGGCATTCGATGAAAGTACCTGCCCCGGTTGCAAACAGGTTCTGAACAACGGCCTCGACAAGAAACGACGGTCGGGACTTGAGAAAAGCCAATACTGGATGGACCGGCCGCGTTCCGTCATGGCTCGTGCGGCATCGTATTCGAACCGCATCTACGACTTCTCGACTCACGGCGCACCGATGAAACTCGACGAGGTCGAGAAGAAGGTCAGCAAACGCTACGGTGCCCAGGCAGCGGGGACGGCGCAGGCCCTCTGGGCCAGTGGTCGCGGGTTTCTCGACATCTGGGATGGCGGCGTCGGTGCGATGATCGTGCGGGTCGACGGCGTCACCGGCGGTTACAAATGGTGCTACCTCTACGTCGTTTTCCGCGGCTCGCGCGGCGACAAGAACCCGTTCAACACGGGCTTTGACGCCGAAACCGGAATGAATCTGGACTGGCGCGCCAACTATGAGAACGAACAGACGCGTCCCTTATGGGCGGCAACCGATGTGAAGGTTCACCAGGGCTTTCTCGCGATCTACTCTTCGATGCGCGACAATCTGAAGATCGAGCTGGCGAACCAGAAACGCGCGGCAGCCCGCGAGGGTCACAAACCGGTCGTGATCATCACCGGTCACAGCCTGGGCGCCGGGATCGCGCAGGTCTGCGCGCATGACTTCCATTTCAGCGGGTTTGATACGAGCTGCGCCTGCTTCCCGTTCTGTCCACCGCGGGCGGGCAATCTGGGCTTCGTGCGCTCATTCAACGCCCAGATTTGCGACAAGGAAGTCTTCTATCCCAGTGAGAAGCGCCGCTACACGCGGGCAGTCTCGTCGATCCAGGGCATGGATCCTGTCTCAAGCGAGCAGAAACGCGGCCTCATGCATGGCACGACATCCGAAGACGGAAAGATGCTGGACGAGGCGCTCGGCTTCACCGGTCTCGTCAAACGCGGTCTATATTCGAAGGGTTTCGGCCGGGAGAACGTCAGTGAGATGATCAAGGCCGAGGAAAAGATGCTCTACGGACAGGTGGCGTCGCCCTATGTCCGCAAGTGGCGTCAGATCCAGAAGCAGTCGATCTTCTATCACATCAAGAACCTTTTCCTGCTGCAGCTCACCGGTTTTCACCACCCGGGTTCTGCCGAGTCTAACGCCTACAGCAGGTTCCACTGACGAGTTCGTTCTTCTCGCTTCGATGCGTTGCGCGGCCGGAGGATGCCCCCCGGCCGGCTTTCTCTGACGAGCTTCCTCCATGGCAACTGCCGGATCGACGCTCGCCGGATCAGACGGCTCCGGTGTATTCCCCGCGCGCCGGGTAGTTCTTGGAGATTGCGAAATCCAGTGCGCCGACGAGCTCGGAGAAATGCGGCCGCACGAATGGCATCGTCTGCGTCGAGCCGTAATATAAAGCCTGCTCGGGCGTCACCATGAAAAGCCCCGGCTCGGAAAACAGCGCCGGTTCCTCGATACCGATGGACGTCGTGCCCCGCGAGGTCGAGATGTAGAGACCCCACTCCTTGGCCTTTGCAAGCGGGAGATCGTAGCCGAACCGCAGGCCCTTGGCCTCGATCTTCTCCGCCATCTGACGCGTGCGGTCTTCGCCATCCGAACTGACGGCGATGGTCGAAACCCCGCGCTCCGCGAATTCCGGAACCTTCTTTTCGAACTCGGTCAGATAGTTCGCGCAGATCGGGCAGTGCAGACCGCGATAAAAGCAGATCACGGTGCCGCGCTCGGCCGTCTCGGCGGCAAGGTCGAACGTTCCGTGGTCCAGTGTCGGCACGGTCAAAGACGGGGTTTTCTGACGGGGGATCAGCATGGGGTGCTCCGATTGAGAGGTTGATGCATTCCCCGTATTCGGTTTATTGATCAGGGAAATCCGAATTATCTGATTGGAATGCCGAATGAAGAAGTTTGATCGCCTGTCCGCGCTCGTCGATCGCTTCGAGTTGTCGGTGGCGCCATGGCCGGAGGATGGCGCAAATCTCGTCATTCGGGAATTGGCGCAGGGCGGCTGGGCGCTCCGTCTCGGCGAGTCCGCTGATGCCGACGCCACTACTGTCGTCTTTCGTGCCCGGGTGGATTGGGGAGACGGCGACAATCCGCTGTTCATCGCTTTGCCCGGGCTGATCACGCGCGAGATCGGATCGGACGAAGAACTGGGCCTGATCGTCCAGCTCCTGGTTGCGGAAGGCCGCGCCGGGAGATGCGGCGCCGCAACGGTCCTGAACCGCCTCGGCGAAGTTCTGATCGTGCGGATCGTGCGCGAGGCGATCGAGCGCGGAGCCTCCGAGCCCGGAGTTCTGGGTGGACTGGCCGACCCGCGGCTCAGCCGCGCCATCGTCTCGATGCACGAAGCGCCGGGACAAAACTGGCGGAATGAGGATCTGGCCGAGATCGCCGGTCTGTCGCGCAGCCGGTTCGCCGAACTGTTTGTCGAGGCTGTGGGCGAGACACCGCTCGCCTATCTGCGGCGCTGGCGGCTGGTGCTCGCCCGGAAAGACCTCGAGCGTGGAGACAGGGTGCAGTCGGTCGCCCGGCGGTATGGCTATGCCTCTGGCGAAGCATTCAACCGGGCGTTCCAGCGCTTTTTCGGACATCCACCGACGGGATTACGGGCAAGTGCCCTCGACGCTGCGTAGCGTCACCGCGAAAAATTGGGGCGTCCCGTCTCCCCCGACCGGGACGCCCCGCCTCCCCCTCTGGAGGTGTTCGGTTTCGCGCGGATCAGTCCGCTGCGCTGAGGTCGAAATTCTCCCCCGGAAAGTACTTCGCCAATCGAACATCGGCCGCACGGGCATGGCCTTCCATGCCCTCGAGCCGCGATATCCGGGCCGTCGCTTCGGCCACACGCTTCGAGCCCTCGCGCGTCATGCGCTGCCACGTCACCAGCTTCATGTACTTGTGGACGCTCAGGCCGCCGGTGTATTTCGCAGCCCCTGATGTCGGCAGCACATGGTTCGTGCCTGACGCTTTGTCGCCGTAAGAGACGGTGGTTTCCTCGCCGAGGAATAGCGAGCCGTAGCACTCGAGCCGGTTGAGCCACCAGTCGAGGTCAGCCGCCATGACGGTGAGGTGTTCTGGAGCGATCTGGTCCGAAACCGTCGCGACTTCTTCGCGGTCGGCACAGACGATGACTTCGGCGTAGTCGCGCCAGGCTGCCTCGGCATTTTTCCCGTTCAGTTCCGGCAGGTCCGCGATCAACTCAGGCACGCGCGCCATAACGGTGTTGGCGAGGTCTCGCGACGTTGTCGCCAACCACACCGGCGAATTGTAGCCGTGCTCGGCCTGAGACACCAAGTCGACGGCAACGATCTCGGCATCGGCGGTCTCGTCCGCGAGAATCAGCGAGTCCGTTGGCCCGGCGAACATGTCGATCCCGACCCGGCCAAACAGAATACGCTTGGCCTCGGCAACAAACTGATTGCCCGGGCCGACGAGAATGTCCGACTTCGGCAGCCCGAACAGGCCGAAGGCCATAGCAGCAATGCCCTGCACGCCTCCAAGGGCGAGGATCTGGTCGGCACCGCAGAGATCCGCCGTATAGACGATCGCGGGATGAACCCCGGTATCGGGGCGCGGCGGCGAACAGGCGGCGATGTTCCCGCATCCGGCCACCTTGGCGGTCGTCACGGTCATCATCGCCGAGGCGATGTGGGCATAGCGCCCGCCGGGCGCATAGCAACCCGCCGCCTGACAGGGGATCGCCTTCTGCCCGGCGATCAGACCCGGCGCGATCTCGTACTCGAAATCCTGAATGGTCTGCTTCTGAGCCTCGGCAAAGCGCCGGACATTGTCGTGCGCGTACTGGATGTCGTCCTTCAGCTTCTGCGGGACCTTAGCCGACGCGGCCTCGATCTCTTCACGCGTCAGGACGATATTGCCCGCGTACTTGTCGAACTTCGCCGCGTACTCCATCGCCTTTGAATCGCCGCCCGCCTCGATCTCGTCGAGGATCGCCTGCACGGTATCCCGCACGTCGCCTGCATCGTCGGTAGAGGTGCGGGCAGCTTTCTTCAGGTATTCGGGCATTTAGTTTCCATACAGATATTGCGGGAGCCACAGGGCGATTTGCGGGAAGTAGAACACCAGGCCAAGGCCGATCAGCTGGATGACCATGAACTGCATCATGCCGAAGTAGATGTCCTTCAGATCCCATTCGGGCACGACGCCCTTCAGGAAGTAGGCCGACAGCGCGACCGGCGGCGATAGCCACGCCGTCTGCAGACAGACCGCCACCAGGATCGCGAACCAGATCAGCATGTCGTCGCGCGCCAGCCCGAAGTCGAGCTGCTCCACCACCGGCAGGATGATCGGCACGATGATCAGCACGATCGGGACCCATTCCAGCGGCCAGCCGAGGACGAAAACCAGAGCCAAGATAAGGACCATGGTCCAGACCGGCGAGAGCTCGAAGGACAGCATGGCTTCGGTCAGCATCTTCGGTGTGCCGAGGTTCGAGAACACCGCGCCGAAGAAGTTCGACGCGGCGACCAGGAACATGATGAGGACCGTGATCTCGAGCGTCTTGATCATCGAGTCGTAACCGCCCGGAATCGTGAACTTCCGGTAGCCCAGCGACAGCAGGATTGCACCGAAGGCACCGCAGGCCGAGGCCTCCACCGGCGTCGCCCAGCCCGCGAGGATCGACCCCAGCGCGAAGGCAATCAGCACCGTTGGCGGCACCAGGCCCATGAAGAACTCGTACCAGAGATCCGAGAAATAGAACCCGCCCGGCTTGGCCTTCCGCATCCAGGTGAAGACGGCGTACATGACGCCGAGCCACGCGACCGGGATGATCAGTCCACCCAGCGGGAAGATGCTGAGATTGCCGGATGCGCCCTCAACGCAAAGCCAGATGAAAACGAAGAGCGCGATCAGGACCGACAACACCTCGGCCCAATAGAATGGCGAGGTGTCCGGTTGCTCGTCTTCCGGAAGGATCGGACCGAGATCCGGGTTCAGCCAGCAGCGCCCGATCGAGTAGAGAAGATAGAGAGCAGCCAGCATCACGCCGGGAATGATCGCAGCGCGGAACAGGTCGGTGACGGGAACCTCCAGAACCGGCCCCATGACGATCAGCATGATCGAGGGCGGGATCAGAATGCCCAACGTTCCGCCCGCGGTGATCGTCCCGGCTGCGAGTTTCACGTCATATCCGGATTTGTTCATCGTCCGCGCGGCCATGATGCCCAGGATCGTCACCGATGCTCCGACGATGCCGGTCGCCGCAGCGAAGATCGTCGAGACGAACAGCACCGCGATGAACAGCGCCCCGCGCACCCTGCTCATCATCAGCTGGATCGCGTTGAACAGGCGCTCCATCAGGCCCGCCTTCTCCATCATGATGCCCATGAAGATGAACAGCGGCACCGCGACGAGCTGATCGTCCAGCATCGTCTCGTTGGTCTTCGCGGTCAGCAGGAAGAACGTGACCTTGGTGTTGAAGCCCCAGGTGTTGAAGATGAAGCCCAGGAAGATCAGCGTGAACGAGATCGGGAAGCCGACGAAGATCGCGAACAGCATCGCGCCGAGCATGATCAGGCCGATGGTCGTCTTGTCCGGTGTCAGTGCGCCATTGCGGCCCCAAAGGCTCTGCCAGAAGTCGCCGATCGCGTCAGGCAGGATTGCGCCGAGCGTTTGCGGGAAGAACACGCCGATGAACGCGAAGGCGAGGACCGCGAAGTAATAGGGCAGCCACTTCGTGAACTGGCGTTCGCGCTCCTTGCCCATTTGGTGGAACGCGCGGAACAGCTCTGGGAAGCCCTGCAGGAACAGCAGCAGCGCACCCAGAGGCATCGCGGCGCGGGCCGGGCCCAGCACCGGTGCCCAGGTGCTGTCCGACAAGCGCTCCCAACCTGTGTAGGCAAAACCGTTGCTCGGATTGAACGTGCCCCAAGTGTAGTCGAGCGAGCTCCAGAAGAAGAACAGCATCGCCGGGAAATAAAAGCCCAGGTACAGGATCGCGTCGACGGTCGCCTGGGTTTTCGGCGTCCAGTTACGGTAGATGAAGTCCGCCCGGATGTGCACGCCGCGCAGCAGCGCATAGCCGGCCGCACCCATGAACAGTACGCCGCCCAACATGCGGCTGACATCATACACCCAAAGGGTCGGGCCGAAGCCCCAGGCGCGCGCCTGCTCGGCCATGTCGTTGGAGACCAGGATGCCGAACATCGTGCGGGAGACGACCTCGTAGACCGCCGCGAAGATCAGCGGGATCAGCAGAATGCAGAACAGCCGCCCGGCCCAGAGGTTCATCACGTCGATGAAAGCCGTGATCGGGCGCTGCCATGGGGTCATGTCCTCCGGCGTCTCGCCCGGTTCCTCGGCGCGACGTTCGGCGATCAGCTCGTCGGTGATCTCCAGTTCGCCGACATCGGTCTCGGTCGTGTTCGACATGATCTTCCCCCCGACGCCTCAGGCGCCTTGCTTTTCTGGTCGCGCGCGGCCGTCAGTGGACGATCTGGTGCCCGTCCCGGGTCCAGACCGTCTCGGCGGCCGCGGCGTTCTCCTGTTTCACCAGGATGTAATCGGTGTCGTAGGTCGAGATGACGAAGATCCCGATCTCGGCGTCGGCAAGGGCGCGCGACAGCGCGGCGACGATGCCGGTCTCGTCGAATGCGAACGGGCCTTGAACCTTGAAGGCGGTCCACCCGGCCTCGATCTTGTCCATGCCGGTGATGGCGCCGGTCGGTCCGACCAGCGAAAGCTCGTCTTCCGTCCGGCTCACCGTCAAAAAGCCCGCACCGGAGAGAAACCCCTCCGGAACGGGAGTTGCGGGGCCCGAGCGGGCCACCGCGTAGTCTCCGGGAAGCTGTGTCAGCTTCATCCCGGGTTTACTTGACGCTGTCGGCGAATGCCTTGCCGAGCGCGGCGTTCGAGGCCTGGGCACCGGCCCAGAACGGAACGGCCACTGCAGCGAAGTCCTTCTGCGACTGCCAGACCTTGGCGAAGAACGGGTTCTCGGCAGCGTTCTTCTCGAGCGATGCCTTGGCCGCGTTCATGTAGGCCGGGAAGTAGTCCGCCGGGGTGTCGTGCAGGATGACGCCGTGGTTCTCGGTCAGATCCTTGAGTGCCTTGCCGTTCTCGATGATCCGGTAGGACATGGCCTTCGACAGCGACGCGTTCGCTGCGACTTCCAGAGCCTTCTTCTCCAGATCGCTCAAGCCTTCATAGACATCGCCATTGATATACATGTCGGCGTTCACGACCACCTGGTGCAGACCCTGCAGGTAGTAGTGCTTCAGGACCTTCTGGAAGCCGAAGACCGAGTCAGGCTTCGGGCAGCACCACTCGGCTGCGTCGATGGTGCCCTTCTCCAGTGCCGGCAGGATGTCACCGCCCCCCATGGCGACCGAGGCAACACCGATGTCCTTGTAGGTCTGGCCCGGGATGCCCGGAGGCGTCCGGAAGCGATACTTGCGGAAGTCGTCCATGCTGGCGATCGGCTCGGAGAACCAGCCGAGGGCCTCCGGTCCGACCGGCTGAAGCATGAAGCCTTTGACGTTCACGCCCATTTCGCTCCAGAGCTCGTCGTAAAGCTCCTTGCCGCCGCCGTACTGGAACCAGCTCAGGAAGGCGATGTTATCGATACCAACACCTGCACCTGCGACCGGCGAACCGAACAGCATTGCTGCCGGGTGCTTGCCCGACCAGTAGTGCGTCCAGGCGAAACCGCCCTCGATCAGACCGGAGTCGACCGCATCGAGCGTCTCCTTGACGCCGACAACGGCACCCGCGGGCAGCACTTCGATCTTCAGCGAGCCATTGGTCAGTGCCGCGACGTCCGCGGCGAACTCGTTCAGCATGTGAACTTCGTCCGCCTTGGCCGGGATCACCGACTGTACGCGGATGACGGTTTCGGCGAATGCCGCTCCCGCCGTCAGCGCCGCGACTGCGGCACCCGTTGTGATAGTCTTCCAGAAAGCCATGATATCCTCCCTTGGCATTTCGATTTCAGTCTCGTTGCCCGCTTCGTACGGATCTCGCTGTTGCAGCGGTCACAAGGCCATCCCCTAGGGCCGGGCGCAACCGTGAAAAACTGTCGGGGCCAAAAACCTGGTCAGGCATGGGCGTCCTCCAGGATGAGGTCGGATGCCTTCTCTCCGATCATGATGGCGGGCGCGTTCGTGTTGCCAGAAACGATCTGCGGCATGATCGAGGCGTCCGCCACGCGCAGGCCGCTGACGCCACGTACGCGCAGGCGCGGGTCAACGACCGCCGCCGCGTCTGTTTCCGGCCCCATCTTGCAGGTCCCCGTCGGGTGGTAGATCGTGACGGAGGTATCCCGCGCCCACTTGAGAATTTCGTCGTAGTCGTCGCCGATACCGGGACCTGGAGCATGCTCGTCCGTGATAAGGTCGCTCAAAGGCTTGCAGGCCGAAATGCGTCGCGTGATCCGGATGCCCTCGACCAGCGTGTCGCAATCGGTCTTGGTCGCGAGGTAGTTCGGATGAATGGCCGGCGCTGCTGTCGGATCGGGCGAGGCGAGCTCCAGATGGCCAGCACTTTCCGGGCGCAACTGCAGGACCGACGCGGTGAACGCGTCGAACGGGTGCGGGCCATCGGCGGGATTGTCGGCGCTGAACGGCTGGATGTGAAACTGAATGTCCGGCGTCTCCAGATCGGGCCGCGTCTTGAGGAATCCGGCGCCGAGGCTGGCCGCCATCGTCATCGGCCCGGTCCGCCAGATCGCATACTCCGCCGCCATCAGGACCTTGCGGAACAACGAACGGGACTCGGAGTTGATGGTGCGCGACTTGCACTTGTAGACGGGCCGGGCCTGCAGGTGATCCTGCAGGTTCTTGCCGACACCGGTCACGTCGCGGACCACGTCGATATCGAAGCTTTGAAGATGTTCGCCCGGTCCGATCCCGGAATGCATCAGGATCTGCGGTGAACCGATCGCGCCGGCCGACAGGATCACCTCGCGCCGAGCTGTTATCTCGGTCAACCCGTTCGGTCCCTCGGCCTCGATACCCACGGCGCGCCCGTCGCGGACGATCACGCGGCGGGTCTGGTGTTTAACGATCACCTTGAGGTTCGGGCGCTTGGCGACTGGATGCAGGAATGCAACGGCCGAGGAACACCGGCGGCCCTGGCGCGCGGTCAGCTGGTAGAGTGCGACACCTTCCTGATCCTCGCCATTGTAATCGCTGGTGCGCTTGAAGCCCGCCGCTTCAGCAGCGTCGATCCAGGCATCTATCTCTGGGCGCGCCAGCCGCGTCGGTGACACGGCCAACGGCCCGTCCGAGCCCCTCAGCCCAGAGCCGTTCATCTCCCAGTTTTCCGACCGCTTGAACAGCGGCATGACATCTTCCCAGCCCCAGCCGGTATTTCCCATCTGGCGCCAGCCGTCATAGTCCTGCGCCTGACCGCGCACGTAGAGCAGGCCGTTGATCGAACTGGAGCCGCCAAGGGTCTTGCCGCGCGGCCATTTGATCGACCGACCGTTCAGGCCGGGATCGGGCTCGGTCTCGAAGCACCAGTCGGTGTTCGGATTGCCCATGGTCTTGAAATAGCCAACGGGGATGTGAATCCACGGCGAGCTGTCACGCCCACCGGCTTCGACCAGCGCGACGTTCGCCGTGCCATCAGCCGACAGGCGATTGGCGAGCACGCAGCCCGCCGATCCCGCGCCGACGATGACGTAGTCGAATTCCATGCGCTCCCCAGACTGAAAAGTCAAAAAATGAGACTTTTCCTCTTGTTTTTTGATACTAGAGCATGATGATCGACACGTTGCAAGCAAAGAAGAAGAGAATGTCGCACGTAGAGAGCATGGCGGAAGATCAGCGCATCCCGACAAACCTCAGGACACTTCTGATCCTTGAGGCCGTGGCCAGCGCAGACATGCCGCTTACGCCCGCCGAGATCGGCCGGATCGTCGGTCTCCCGAAGCAGACGATCCATCGATTGTGCAACGTGCTTCTGCGCGAAGGGTTCCTCACGCGCGACGAGGTCGGACGCGGTCTGCGCGCCGGACGACGCGGCAGAACGTTGGCGGGAAATCTCCTGCACAACGCGGGTCCGATCATCGCCCGCCGGAAGATCCTCGAGCGCGTGTCAGCGGACATCGGGGAGACCGTCAACTTTGCGGCTCCCGGCGAGTCGGGCATGATCTACATCGACCGTGTCGAGACCGCCTGGGCATTCCGCGTCCAGCTTCCGATCGGCACGCACGTCCCGTTCCACTGCACGGCGAGCGGGAAAACCTGGCTCGCCAGTTTGCCGATCCGTCAACGCAAGAAGGTCGTTGCCGGGCTCACGCTTGACGCACGGACCGACAGGACCCTGACCGATCCGGACGCGCTGTTGCTCGAGACCGAGGAGATCGCAGGACAGGGCTACGCGATCGACGATGAAGAACTGATCGAGGGGATGGTCGCGCTCTCGGTACCCGTAACGGCGCCCGGCGGACGCTACATTGCGTCACTGGCGTTCCACGGCCCCTTGATCCGGCTCAGCCGCGAAGCTTTGCTGGATCATCTGGGAACCCTTCGGGATGGCGCGCGCGACCTGCGCGCTGCACTGTTCTAGGTGGTCTGAGCCAGCTCAGCGGAACCGCAGGCTTTCAGATATCGCCCATAGGGCACCGAATCTGTCCGGCACTAAGAGCGCGCCGCCCATGCCGCCCAGTCAGGATCTTCCAGAAAGGAAGGCGGATCGTCGGTGATGATGCTCGTAAGACCGATGTCTCGAAACGGCTTCATCACCCCGATGTCGTTGACCGTGTAGACGCGCACATCGAAGCCGAACGACGTCGCCTCCTGCAGCAGGCTCTGGCTCAGATGCGTGTATTTCACGTGGAGCGCCGCGGCCCGCAATTCCGCCAGCCGCGCCCGCCAACCCTCATCCGGACCGATCCAGAGCCCGGCAACGGGAACCTCGGGCATGAGCTCGCGAAACTCACCCAGTTCATCGTGATTGAAGGACGAAACGATGATCCGTTTCGCCGCCCAGTCGCGCGTCTTCAAGGCCTCGGAAACGATGCCAGCGAGACGGCCACGGGGCTGGTCGTGCGCCTTCATCTCGAGGTTGCTATACATTCCCGCATTCTCGAGAAGGTCGAGTGTGGCATCCAGCGTCGGGATCGGCTCGGTGGCGAATGCGCCGCCGTGGAGGACCCCGGCGCTGACCGTGGCGAGATCTGGCGCAGCCAAGTCCGCGAGCGAGCCGGTGGCAGATGTGCACCGGTCGACCGTTTCGTCATGATGAATCACGGGTGTGCCGTCGCCTAGCAGCGAGACGTCGAACTCGATCCAGTTGAGACCTTGTTCGCGAGCCGCCCGGAATGCCGCCAAGGTGTTTTCGGGAGCGACCAGACTGGCGCCGCGATGCGCAATGATCCGTCCAGTGTCGGCGAGGTTAGGATACCCGGTTACGATCGTCATTTTCGCCCTCGCGCAAGTCCAGCGACCTCCTTGTAGCGCAGAGTTCGCCCGCGCGCTTGCGTCGGATCGTCCGTTCTGCCATCCCTCGCGTCTTGCAGGTGAACGCGGGGAGGTGGTGTCTGGAATGACGCGATACGGACTGTTCGGAATGCTGGTTCTAGCGACGGTGCTGATCTGTTGGGATCTCGGCCGTCGCGGGGCAGCGGCTTACGAACAGATGCTGATCCAGCGCGTCGAAAACGGCCTGGACGTCCTCGGGTTCCACTGGGCCGAAATCCGCGCTGACGGATTGCAACTCGAACTCCACGGACACGCGCCGGATCTCTCTGCACAGGAACTGGCATTCGAGTCGGCTCAGGCCACTGCCGCGCTGGCGCGTGTGACGAATCTCTCGACCGCAACGCTGGCGCCACCGGAGAAGCGAGATCCCGTCCGGATCGAGCTGCATCGCGACGCGCGCGGGATCACGCTGATCGGGCAGACCGCGAGCCGCCGGATGCGCGAGCGTCTGAACCGGGCGCTGGCGCGCGACGGGCGCGATCTAGTCGTACAGGATCTGACTGGCATTCAGGCCGCTCAACCGCCGCGCGGATGGGGCCCTGAGATCGACGTCGCCAGCCTTGCCGCAACCGCGTTGCCGAACGCCTTCGTCGTGGTCGAACCGGGACAGATCACCGTCGATGCCCAGGCCAGCGACGAAGCCGAACGCGATGCGATCACAAACCGGCTGCTGGAAGCCGCCGAAGGCAAGGTCGCCGTGATCCTGCACCTGAGGATACCGGCAGTCGTCATCGCGCCATTCACCTTTGCTGCTCACAAGGATGCCGGGGCCGGTATCCGTATCGAACAGTGCGCTGTGCGGTCCGCCGAGGAACAGGTCGCCCTTCTCGGCATGTTGCGCCGCCTGTCGATCGATGTGCCGAGCACTGCCTGCCCGGTGGGGCTCGGAGGACCCAACGGTGAATGGGAGCCGGCCATTGGCGCCGGTCTGGAAGCCCTTCAGGCCCTGCCGGCGGGACGGCTCGAAATCACCTATCGCGATGCGATGATCGACGCGCTGCCGCCGACATCGCCGGACGAGTTCGATGCCGTGATAACCGATCTCAGCGCCGCACTCCCGACAGGCTTCACCAGCGGCGGGGCGTTGCGTTCGGACGATGCCGCCACGGTGGCGAGTATCCAGCGCGGACGCTATTGGGCCTACATCAAGGCTGACGAAGACGGGATGCATCTCACCGGACAGGTCCGTGACGAGACGACCCGAATTGCTCTCGCGACCTACGCCTCGGCGCTTGTTGGCGGCGATGGCGTCATCTCCAACCTGACAGATGGCGAAGGACCTCCGCCGGAAGGCTGGCAGACGGCATTGCTCAAGCTGATCGAAACGCTCTCGGCTCACGGCGAGGGCGAGGCGCAGATGTCCGGTCACCGCGTCACCTTCCGGACAACCGTCGAGACGGCCGAGGCCGCGGGGCGCGCGCACACGGCGCTGATCGACTCTCTGCCGGACTTTCAGGTGACAACGCACATGAAGGTCGACTTGCCGTCGGCGTTCTCTGAAATCGCCTTGCCGGGCATTCGATGCGCCGATGCGCTTTCCCGACAGATCGTGGCGCGTCCAGTCGACTTCGACACTGGCAGCTCGGTCCTGACGTCCGAAAGCCAGGCGGTAATGGACACGCTGATCGAGACGCTCAACCGTTGCAACGGCGACCCTATCGAGATCGGTGGTCACACCGACGCCCAGGGCTCTGCCGATCTCAATCTCCGGCTCAGCCAATCGCGGGCCGAGGCCGTGCGCAATGCATTGATCGAACGCGGCGTGCCGCTCGATATGCTGGTTGCCCGCGGTTACGGCGAAAGCGAACCGATCGCCGACAACAAGACCGAGGCTGGGCGCGCGCGAAACCGGCGCATCGAGTTCAAGGCGCTGGATCGTGTGGCTCAGGCGGCCGATACGTCGGACGATCAGCCATGAGGCCAGGTCCATGCTGACGGGCGCACAGCTTGCGACAGCGATCTCTGCTGTCCTCGCGGTCGCGGTCATCCTCGGCTGGATACTGCACTGGCTCTGGGTGCGCCTGTCCAACGCTGCGATCAGCGACACCGCTCGGATCACCGAGATGATCAACCGCCTGCACGAGGCCGACCGAGCGCGCGAGGCAGCCGAGGATGCGAAGGAACTCGCCGAGAACCTGTTGGCCTCGCGCGAGGCAGAGATGGAAAACCGGATGCTGGCGATGCAGGCCCGGATGGACGGCGCCGTCGAAGGTCGCGAAGCCGATCTGTCCGCACAGTTGCGCGAAGCCCAGGCCGACAGCGAGGCTTCGATGGCGGGTCTGCGCAACGCCCGCGAGCGCATCATGGATCTGGAAGCGGAGATCGAGGATCTGCGCCGCGAGATGTCCTGAGCCTCTCATCCAGCTCTCCGGTCTTTCTGCTTGCGCCGAAAAACTCGTCAACACGCAACATGTGCCGTCGGTGTCAGGCCGACTTTGTCCAACCCAAAACACGCGACCGATCAAACCGATGTGGGCTTTGATGGCGAGTCTAGCGACCGACTATCAAACGCATCACACCGCTTAAAATCGACATGAAAGGGCTCGAATTCACCAGCGGACAGACACCCGAAATGAGCCCTATCTTGTCGCCGCTCCCCGCTCGGTTTTATCGAAATCTGGTTGCAATCCTTATCCCGAACTCGATGCCAGTTGATTCGTTTTCCCGTTATCCGCGTATCGATGGATCATTATGAAACGAATCTCCAACCGTAAATACATCTATAGGTTGAGCAATGATCATCCTGTGGAAGACTTGTATGGTTAGCTTGTCCGACAAATTCTCTCTGAAACGGGGCTTTCCCGGTTTTTCCGTGGTTTAACAATTGCTTTGAAGATCAATTATCATATCATCGCAGAATGTTTGCAGACCGCGAAAACAAGTCCCGCGTCAACGCCGAGTTGCTGCAACTCATCGAGTTGGGTCTGGCGCTGAACGGCAAGTTCTCCGCACGCTCCGCGTCGATCGCGGTGGTGGGCCACGATGGGTTGGTGCGAGATATCCGCCAGAAGGGCAATGTCCCGACGGCGGACAAGGTCGATGCGTTGTTCCGTCTTCTCGGGATCAGCTACAACCTTGGCACGTCTTCGCCCAGCAACGAGACCCTTCCGATCCCGCGCGCACAGAACGGCGGGCGTTCGGCGGTGCAGCTCATATCGGTCGGCGGTGACTCTCCGCGCCTGATCGGAACTGTGCCAAGCGGACCCTTCACGCTTCAGGTGCGCTTCGATATTTGCGACCGCCTGAAAGAGGGCTGGTACGGGTTCGTCGATCCGTTCCAGAAACCCGAAAACCGCGACATAGTCTTTTTGCAGGATCGCTCCGGAACGCCGCAGGTCGCGATCTTCCACTCGGGCGCCGCCAGCGATCCGCGCCACGTCGCGATCGAAAGTCTGACAGGCGAGCGCCACGGGATCGAGTTCGTCTCGGTCACGTCCTATTCGGTCTTTGCGCCGATCACATGGACAGGGCGCGTTTCGCCGGACATCCATCGCTCCTACGACGCGGGTTATGAAGGCAAGCGTTCGAGGTTCAGCCAACTGAAGGGTCTCATCGACGAGATCCGCGACGACGCTGCTGTCGAAGAAGTCGACCTCAGCCATATCGAGCTGGTTGAAAAAGCGATCCAGCTTCTGAAGAACCACTGACCGCATGGACCCGAAAGGTGCGCTGCGGTTGTATGAAACCAAAGCAACTCGCGCATTGATGATTGTTTCGATTGACTCGTCTGTCCTCACCATGGTGTTATTCTGATGCGATCGCCGACGAAAGCGCCCATGGACGTCGATATCTCGAAAACGCAAAGCAACGTGCGTACTGACCTCGTTCGGTTGGCGGCAGAGTGCGCGCTCGACGAGGCATTGAAGATCTATGTCTTCTCGCGCTTCTCCTGCGAAATCGACACGCTGGGCGATCACGAACTGGCTGAAGTGTCGGATTTGTTTCTTCCGATCATCATCGACATGAAGTCGCAAATTGCGCATAGGGATGTGCAATGACCAATCTGCACGGATACGCGTTCGACAACGACATCGACTATCTCGTGTCATGGTGGCGCGAGCGCAATGGTCTGTTTGTCGATCTCGACAATGTGCTGATGAAGGTCGCGCTGCACGCGAAACCGTCCCGCGATGTCGGGCAGCCGGTGCCGCTGCTGATCGGAACCGAGAGCCTGCATTCGAAGCTTCTCGGACCGAACCCGAAGCTCCTGTCGCTCAATCTGACGTCGCTTCCAGAGTACTCTTCAGAGGTCTTCGACGGCTACCTTTACGCATCCGAGCGGTTCGAGCCCGTCCACTCCGTTCACGCCCTGGCCGCACAACTCACGGGCGGCCCGGTCGATTTCAAGTACGAGCGACTCTTACTGCCGGTTCGGACGAAGATTGGCGCTGAGGCGATCCTGACGTATTCTCGACCAATCCAACTGAATTGATCGACCGAAGACGGTCGCGCGTTATCAGATCAAACAAATAATGCAGATCGTTCCGGCTGGACCCGATGAGCCAGTCCGCCGGGTGATGTTCATCGACCGTCCATTCGAGCGCGCACGGATAGCAGCGCGATGTCAGATACACCGCTGAAAGACCGCGCAGGACGCTCTTCTGGCGAAGGAAGGCGAACACCCAGTCCGGGTCGAACTGCATGATCGCGAGGCCGTAGACCAGCACGACAAAGTCCGAGTTGTTGAACTGCTTCGAAACCCGGCCCTCGCGCGCGATGAAGAAGTCGCCGAAATAGCAGACGCTTCCCTTGATCTCGTGCGCCAGCGGCGGCATCAGCGTCGCGTCGATCGCGCTCTCGCCGTGGCCGTAGAGCCGCGCGTACTGCCGCTGCAGGAACGACACCAGGTTCTCCTGGTTCAACTGGTAATGGCGCGCCGCGCAAACGGCGATAATCTGGCCTTCCTCGTTGCGCACGATCACGTAGAATGCGTTCGCACTCGTCAGATCGTTGTGCAGCCAGCTCATCTCCGGAGAGATCCGCCCTTTCTCCATATCTACGATTTCGCGGTGGATCTCGGCAAAATTGGTAGATTGTTCGATTGTTCGCCCGTTGCCGCGCAAGCGCGCCGAGGCTGCCGCTGTGGCCTCTGCCAACTGAAAAGCATTAGGCATTTTTCCGTAAACTCCATGGAGAGCGCGGCAGATCTAGCTTGGTGGAATACGTGTGGCACCCCGTCCAAGTACTAGATGACACAGATGCATCGAAAAATGCAATTATCCAGTTGGTCGTAACCACTGTAGTTCTCCCCTCGCGTGTATTTCGTCGTCCTTGCACGCCGAAACTGTGATTCTAAAGTGTTGGATCTTCGCCGTTACGTCCGCCTGCCAATTAAGTGTCCACCCCTAATTCACCAGAAGACGCCACTTAACCGTTAGTTAATCGGGCTTAACAGCAGGTTAATATGGTAGATGTTTCTCCCGTCATGGTAGTGCAAGGCCCGCAGATCAAGAAAGCGATCACAACCCGCTGCAATGCCCGCATAAATTGAACTCCACCCCTGATACATCTCAGGCGGTTGCTCTCCGAGGCCCTGCAAAAAACGCGACGATTCGCGCGAGAGGACAATTCCGGTGCCTTCACTTCTCCGTTCGGGCGAATCGCCTTCGCCCGTCATCAGTGCTTCGATGACATCCGCGACGCCCGCTGGACCGCTGCCATCCGCGCCGACCATCTCGGCAATCGCGCGCGCCAGTTGTACGCCGACCAGCCATCCGGCGGTGCGGCTCAAGTGCAGCGCCTCCGCGACGCCGAACATCGAGAATAGCAGCGGCAGACCTGTACGCAGATATTCCATCGCGTAGTTCCGCCTCGCCTTCTCCAGCCGCTCGGCCGGCCACATGCCGTCCGGCAGCCGGGGTGCTTGTTCGGGGTCGAAAAGCGGTGCGACCTCGCCCGGTCGGAACACCAGCCGGGCGTCGGCTGCCACGGGCGCATCGTGCTCGATGAAATAGCCCATCAGGCCCGCCTGCGCGTCCACCGTCTGACCGGTGCAGACGAACTGCAGGCCCGCGACGCCCATGCTGGTCCCGTTGCGGGCATACCAGCCGCGCAGCATACCGCGCGAAACCTCCGACGGGATTCCGCAGATCGAAGCGCCGGGATAGATCCAGCGCGGCGGCGGAAAACGGACCCACGCCTTGCGGTCGCTTTCGCGCATGAACTCGACATCGACGCCGCCGATCCGGTTCGAATGATAGTGATAGGCCGCGGCTGCGACGGCTGGCGGCATGTCGCTGAGACCCAGCTTTTCGAAAGAGGACAGGAATTTCGCTTCGTGCTGGGTGCGGAACAGCGCTTCGATCCAGCGCGCAGCATCCCCGGCGCTGCGGCGCGTCACGACTGTGAGTATCAACCCCGTAAAAACGGTGTGATACAGATGCGCCACTGCCTGACGCTGGCGAGAGGCCAGGTCGCTCATGTGCGTTCTCACAACTGTAACGGATCGGTGCGGTTGACTTGGCAATCGCGATCCGCCATTCCCCGCGTCCCATGTCAGCGAAGAAAGCCAAACCCGTCAATCGAATTGCGGCCGAAAACAGGCGCGCACGCTATGATTATTTCATAGACGACACACTCGAGACGGGAATCGTCCTTGAAGGCTCGGAAGTGAAGGCGCTGCGCGAGGGCAAGGCGAACATCACGGAAAGCTACGCTTCGGTCGAGGATGGCGAGCTCTGGCTGATCAACGCCTACATCCCGCCGTTCAGCCATGCCAAGGCTGACGCCTTCAGTCACGAGGAACGGCGCCGGAGAAAACTCCTCGTCCACAAGCGCGAACTGGCGCGGCTCTGGCAGGCGACCGGGCGGCAAGGCATGACGCTGATCCCGACGAAGCTCTACTTCAGTGAAGCCGGCCGCGCGAAACTCGAGATCGGCCTCGCCAAGGGCAAGAAGGCGCCCGACAAGCGCGCGGTCGAGGCCAAGCGCGACTGGCAGCGCGACAAGGCCCGTCTCATGCGCGAGCGCGGCTAGGCGCCGCGCGCCCGCGTTTCGATCAGGGTCGCGGAGGGTTCGGACGGAGCCAGCGCGGCAGAAGACCGCCGCGGTCCTGAGGTGCTCCGCGCCTCGCCTGTTTTTCGCCGCGCCCGCCCGGTCCGGCGAAATCGGCACTCGCCTCGCCCCAGAGACAGCGCGGATAGAACGGGAACGTCTCGGTGACGAAGTAGACAAACCGGCCGTCGAGCATGCCGCCATTGCACGCGTCGAGGCTGCCTGAGCCCGCAACATGTTCCCAGTCCTGCTCGAACGTTCCGTCATAAGACCCATACGGAGGCGTCGGCCGTGTTCCCGGCTTCAGCTTCCAGCTCGAGGTCTGCGCAGCATCGGCAAGGTGCAGCTCGAACCCGTCCGCAGCCCAGCCGATTTGACTGCTGCTGCCCTGCGCGGTCATGCCGGTCGGGATTCCGTGGTAGTGATAGATGCCGGAATGATCCACATGGGCGTTGTTCCGGTCCATGCCGAGCATCTCGGCCGCGCCGAGGCCTTCGAGATTCCAGCCGGACGACCAATCGCGACTGTGCCCACGCGGGCTCGATGCGTCGTACCAGTCTGCCGTTCCCGGCCGGATCAACACGCCGTTCATCGCGACACCGATCGAACCGCGCTGCGGCGTCGATCTCCCCTGTGCCACCGGATTGGCCGGAACACAGAGCCTGTGGTTCTGTTCCTCGATCCTGTGCGGATTTCCGGAATTCGGAAAGGTCCCGGTCTCGTGATCCGGCAGCCCGTTCGACCGGATGCAGATCTGTGACTCGGATCGCGTGATCCGGACCTCGTTGTCATGGGCATGCACGTGTGAAGTGGTGACTGCCATCAACACCAGCGTCGTCGGAATGATCGTTCTCAACATGGGTATCCTCGTTCAATCGGTTGGCTTCAGCCCTAACGTCATTGAGCGAGATTTCCGTCTCCATTAATCAAATAAAATCAATGAGATAGAAGACATCAGGCTTCGCCAGCATCCAGATATAGCCAGCCGAGCCTGAACGCAGGCTGAACCGGGCGGAGCCTCGCCCGCCCGGTCCAGAAACGCTACGCCGCCAACGGCTCTCCGCGTGGCTCGATCACGGCCATGGCGGCATGGGCAGCCTCGGCGCCCTTGATCCGGAAATGATCGTGGAAGAACGCCTGATGCTGCTCGGTCTCCTGATACTGATGCGGTGTCAGCACGACGGACAAGACCGGCGTGTCGGTCTCCAGTCCGACGCGGACCAGCGCATCGACGACAGTGCCCGCGACGAAATCATGGCGGTAGATGCCGCCATCGACGACGAAGGCCGCACCGATCACCGCGGCATACGTGCCCGTCCGGGCCAGCCGCTGCGCTGCCAGCGGGATCTCCAGCGCGCCGGGCACGTCGAACACGTCGACGGGCATCCCCGGCGGCAGCGCCTCGATCAGCCCGATCCGGGCCTGATCGACGATATCCGCGTGCCAGCGCGCCTGCACCAGCGCGATCCTGCGGTCGGTCAACGGGGGTTGGGTCATGATGGTCTCCTTTCCTCATCCCAATCACCCCAGGGCTGACGAAAGGAAGGCACGCGCCCCTCGGGACGCTGCCTTGTCTCGCCGTTCTCTTCCATCCGGACTGTAACCGTCGGCTCCGGAGTTGCACCGGATCTGCTGACCCTCTCCGACCGGAGAGGCGCTCGCGGGCTTCGGGCCGTGGCCCGTCACCGCCGGTGGGGACTTCCACCCCGCCCTGAGAACATGCCGGAACCTTGCGGCCCGACAGCGATCAGCTTATGCCGCGAGGGACGAAAATCAATGGAAAGACACAGGTCGGAATGAGCCATCCCATGCCCGATAGCGACCGTCTGCTGAGCGCGCTCGACGTCACTTGGCCCGCTGCGGAATTCGCCGATGCCAAGGGCTGGCGCGTGCGGCGCGGGCTCGGTGGCGGCAACCGGGTGTCCTGTGCGTCCGGCAGCGGAAATGTGAAGGTGGCCGTCGATGCGCTGGCGGCCTGGGGTCAGGGACCGCTCTTCCAGTTGATCCCGGGGCAGGATGATCTGGATGCCGAACTCGAAGGACTCGGTTACAGGGTTCATGAACCGGTCATCTTCTACGCGGCGCCCGTCGCCGACCTGATCGGGGAACAGAGCCACATGGCAGCGGGGTATCGCTGTCATTGCCGCCCGGCGATCATGGAGGAGATCTGGGCCGCCGGCGGCATCGGCCCGTCCCGTCTCGCAATCATGGACCGGACCTCAGTGCCCAAGCAACTCGTCATGTCCCGGACCGGAGACCGGCCCGCCGCGGCGGCCTTTGTCGCCGTCGATCGGGACATCGCCATGGTCCACGCCATCGAGGTGCTGGAGAAGTACCGCCGCAAAGGTGCCGGGCGCCTCGTGATGGAAGTCGCCGCGCGCTTCGCCGCCGAGCAGGGCGCGCAGTGGTTCACCCTTGCCGTTACCGTGGCCAACGCGCCCGCCCGGGCGCTCTACGAACGTCTGGGCATGGTCGAGGTCGGACGGTATCACTATCGCATCAAACCGGAAGGTGACGCATGAGCATCATGGCCCTGGACCTGCCGCTGCCCGATCCCCTGCCGGAGGACGTGCAGGTCTTGTTCGAGAAGTGCATGGCCAAGCTCGGGCTGATCCCGCACGTCCTCGTCGCTTACGCGCACCGGCCCGAGAAGCTCCGCGCCTTCAGCCTAATGTACAACGAACTGATGCTCGGGCCCTCGGGACTGACCAAGCTTGAGCGTGAGATGATCGCCGTTGCCGTGTCGTCGCGGAATTCCTGCTGGTACTGTCAGGTCGCGCACGGCGCGCAGGTTCGTCAGCTTTCCGGCAAGCCGGAACTCGGCGAAGCGCTGGTGATGAACTGGCGGACCGCCGAGCTGGACGATCGCCAGCGGGCCATGCTCGCGTTCTCCATGAAGATGACCGAGAACTCCTCTGCGATCACCGAGACCGACCGCGATGCTTTGCGCAATGCCGGCTTCAACGACGAGGACATCTGGGACATCGCCTCGGTCGCGGCCTTCTTCAACATGTCGAACCGCCATGCCAGCGCCGTCGATATGCAACCCAATCCCGAATACCACGCAATGGCGCGGGGCTGAGGCATGAGAGCGGCCCTCTGGGCAATCCAGGCGGCCGCGATCTTGTGCGCGGGCGCCGCAAGTGCCGTTGAACTTGGCGCCCCGTCCGGTGCCGTGGCAACGGCGAGCGTCGGGCCGCGGGTCGAGACCTACGATCTGCCGACTGCCGCCCTTGGGCCGGAACCGGCTCCGATCCTGCGCCTGCGCGGCGATGTGAGCTGGCGGACCTACCGGCTCGACGATCCTGACGCCGGTGTCGAGGCAGTGATGCAGGGTTACCGGGAAAAAGCCGCCGCGGACGGGCTCGAGGTCATGCTGGATTGCGCAGCCCGTGACTGCGGCGGATTCGACTACCGGTTCGCGGTCGGTCTGGTCCCGGCACCTGCCATGCGCATGGATGTCGAGGACTTCGCGCACCTGTCGCTCAAGGACGGCGAAGCATATGCGACCGTCCTCGTCAGCCGCGCCCTGCGGTCCGTCTTCGTCCAGATCGTCACGGTGACGCCGTCAACAGCGGCGATCGAGATCGTCCCGGCGCCCGAACTCCCCGCCGATGCCAAGGACGTGCGGCCGGAAACGGCTGCCGATATCGACCTGATTCAGGTCCTCGAGCGCGATGGCCATGTGCGCTTGTCAAACATCGACTTCGCAACGGGCGGCGCAACGCTGGCGCCGGGATCGCAGGAGGAACTCGCCCGGGTCGCGGCCCTGCTGGTAACGCGGGCCGAACTCTCGGTCGCCGTTGTCGGGCATTCCGACAATCAGGGCGGTCTCGATGCGAACATCGCGCTGTCGCGCAGCCGGGCTCAGGCGGTCGTCGATGCCCTGATAGCGCTCGGCGTGGAGGCCGAACGCTTGGAAGCGCGCGGTATCGGATATCTCTCGCCGCTCACCTCGAACGATACGCCCGAAGGCCGGGCGATGAACCGCCGGGTCGAACTGGTCGTCCGGGACTGAGCGGGCCGGGCAGACGCGGCGCTGGGCGCGCCGCGCCTTCGTGCTCAGTAGCGGTAGTGATCCGCCTTGTACGGGCCTTCCGGTGCAACACCGATGTAATCGGCCTGCTCTTTCGACATCTCGGTCAGCTTGGCGCCGACCTTTGCCAGGTGCAGCATCGCGACCTTCTCGTCGAGGTGCTTCGGCAGCATGTAGACGTCGTTCTTGTACGCATCGCCGTTCTGCCAAAGCTCGATTTGCGCCAGCGTCTGGTTGGTGAAGCTCGCCGACATCACGAAGCTCGGGTGGCCCGTGGCGTTGCCCAGGTTCAAAAGACGGCCTTCCGACAGCAGGATCATGCGATTGCCCGAAGGCATCTCGATCATGTCGACCTGATCCTTGATGTTGGTCCACTTGTGGTTCTTCAGGGCCGCGACCTGAATCTCGTTGTCGAAGTGGCCGATGTTGCCGACGATCGCCATGTCCTTC
>JBCDAV010000044.1:0-38968 GCA_039184865.1 Pseudomonadota bacterium
GACGAGCGCGTTCTTCTTGGCCTCGACGTCGGAGGGATCAAGCATGTTGCACCTCTTTCCGCGCCCCCAGCATGTCGCCCAGAAGCGCCGCGATAAGCTCTGTGACCTCGGGTGCCGAGATATGGGCGTCAAGGACCGTGACCGGTACCTCGGGCCGAAGCCGGGCGCGCACCGTGTCGAGGAAGACACCGCGCAGGCCCGGATCCTCGATTGCGCCGCCGGGTCCGTCCTGATGCGAAAACCCGCCCATCGGAACCACCAGATGGGCCGGCGTCTCGGCCGCGTTCAGGCTGTCGGCCAGCGCGGCTGCCACGCGCACCATCTCGTCGGCGGTCACCTGGACATGGGTGAAAAGGCCCGAATGGCTGTAGTGCGGACGCTCCAGGAATGCCGGCGGCACGAGCTCGATCTCGCCGAGGCCGATGAAGTTCAGCGCGCCCGGCAGGACGATCCCCGGCAGCCGTGCTTCGGCGGCGGCGCGGAAGCGGCGCTGCATCGGTACATGGGCGCCCGCGATCAGCGTGCGGGTCAACTCGTGCGGTGTCAGATCAACCACGGCGTTGAAGGCGCCCCGGTCGATGAAACGGGTCAGGGCCGCACCGCCGAAGCCGTTGCTGTGAAAGACCGTGGCCTCCTGCCCCATGCCCCGGATCGCGGCGAGAAGCGGCACCACCGCCGCCTCGGTCGCGCCCAGTGCGGTGACGGCCACCGACGGCGCCTCGACGCAGGCACCGTCCGAGCGGCGCGAGGTGCAAAGCCCCGCGATCATCGCAGCCGCGTTCTCGATCACCTGCCGCAGCGTGGCGTTCAGCCCGCAGATATCGACGAGGGTCGGCACCAGAATGATCGAGTTGTCGGCGATGTTGCGCCTTGGATCGAACGGCAACGTGGTGATCAGCACCTTGGGAAAGGTGATCGGCAACCGCTGCATGACGCCGAGCACCAGTTCTCCGCCGGTGCCACCGCCGAGGCCCACGACCACCCGGGCCCGACCGGCCACCCGTTCGGCCAGATCCTCGGACGCGGCGTCGATGACCCGGGCCATCTCGTCGAGCTTGCGCTGACCGTCGAGGACCGAACCTTGCGTGTCGAGCGACAGGTCGCGCACCTCGCTCGTTACACCATGGTCCGACAGGCACTCGGTAAGGAAGGCGATCTCTTCCGCCTTTGTCTCGAGCGTGGAAAGGATCACGGCGTGGGGTGTCACGTGAAGTGTCACGGGGTCATCCCTTGACGGCACCTGCGGTCATGCCCGTGATAATCTGCCGGCTGGCTACGAAAGTGAAGATGATCGGCGGCACCGCCAGAAGCATCCCCGTCGCCATGATCACACCCCAGTCGATGTCGTACTCTGTCAGGCTGTTGACGATGGTGACCGGAACCGTGCGCGACGACCGGTCGGCCAGCGCGTTGGCCAGGAGGAACTCGTTCCAGGCGATCCGGAAGGTAAAGATCGACGCCGCGGCGAGGCCCGGCTTGATGATCGGCAGCACCACGAGGAAGAAGACCTGGAACGGCCCGGCGCCGTCCATCCGTGCGGCCTCTTCCAGCTGGATCGGCACCTGCACGATGAAGCTTTGCAGGATCCAGATCACGAAGGGCAGGTTCATCGCCACATAGATCAGGATGATCCCCGCGCGGGTGCCGTCGATGCCGAACTGGAACGTCCAGATGCCGAACACCGGCACCAGCAGCACGGCGGGGGGGACCATCCGCATCATCAGCGTCGTCAGGTTCACGGCTCCGCGCCCCATGAAGCGGAAGCGCACGATCGCGTAGGCCGCCATGGTCCCGATAACAAGCGTCAGCGCCGTCGAGATCAATGCGACGATCAGCGAGTTCCCGAGTGCCCGCCCGAAGGTCTTGTCGCAGTAGTCGACATGGGCGGGCTCGTACCAGAGGACATTGCAGAGCACCGTCTCGTAGTTGCGCATCGTCGGCATGAACAGCAGGCTGGAGGTGTCTGACATGATGTCGACATTCAGCTTCAGCGACGTCGCGAGCATCAGCACGATCGGTCCGGCCGACATGATCACGAGGCAGGCAATCAGCACGTAGAAGGCGGGGTTCGGGCGGGCGTTCATGCGTCCTCCTCGCGCGCGGCGCGCACCCGTGCGGCCCGGACCTCGACCGCCTTGTTGTAGAGGAACATCGCCACCGTCAGCACCAGCAGCAGGATCAGCAGGAAGTTCGACATCGCCGCCGCCTCGCCCAGTTCACGGAACTCGGACGCGGTTCGGCTGATGCGCAGCGCCAGGATCTCGGTCGACAGGCCCGGGCCGCCATTGGTCATCACCAGGATCACCTCGAGCACCTTGAAGGCATCGATCAGGCGCAGCAGGCAGGTGACGATCAGGACCGGCATCATCAGCGGCAGCTTGATGTAGATGATCTGCTGCCACTGGGTGGCGCCGTCGATGCGTGCGGCCTCGAGCGCGCTGCGGGGCAGTGACTGCAGTGCGGCGAGTGCGAGGATGAAGATGAACGGCGTCCACTGCCAGATATCGGCGATCACGATCGACCAGAACGCCGCAGTGCCGTCGGATGTCCACGCGACCTTGCCGAGGCCGAGATCGTCCAGCGTGCGGTTTATGATTCCGACTGAGGGGTGGTACATGTAGCGCCAGACCATGCCGACCACGATCGGCGCGATCATCATCGGCAGGATGAAGATGGTGCGCAGCGCCGCCATCCCCTTGAGGTTGCGATCCAGCAGGAGCGCCAGCCCGACGCCCAGCACCATCTCGATGATCACGACGATGGCGGCGAACTTGATGGTGACCCAGAAGCTCTCGTGGAACGCCTCGTCCGCCAGCAGGCCCGTGTAGTTCGACAACCCCTTCCAGTCGGCCTCGCCGATCCGCTGGCTCGGGTTCCAGTCCAGGAAACTGGCGTAGATCATGTAGCAGATCGGGTAGAGCAGACCGATGGCCAGCACGATCAGCGCGGGCGCCAGGAACATGTACGGCGTCAGCCGGTTGAGGCGCTGGTTGATCGTTGGATTGGACATGTGTCTGATCTCGCCGAAGACGCGGCGGGCAGTGACGCCCGCCGCTCAGGGAGGAACCTATTGCCAGGTGTAGTAGCCGGCTTCCGTCAGCACGGCCTTGGCGCGCTCGGCAACACCGTCCAGCGCCTGCTGCGGGTCGAGATCCTCGGTCAGCACCTTCGACAGGGTCGTGCCGAGATCGGCGTTGATCTTGCCCCAGACGGGGATGATCGGGCGCCAGTCGGGATCGGCGTGCTTCAGGGCCTCGCCGAAGGTCGCCATGTGCGGGAACTTCGCGTTCACCTCCGGATCGGCGTGGGTCGAGAAGCGCGAGGGGTTGCCGCCGGCCATTGCGACCAGCTTGTCGCCCTTCTTCGAGGTCAGCCACTGCATCAGCAGGAAGGCGGCTTCCTTGTTCTCGGCGTTCTTCGGGATGCCGATGCCGAACCCGCCGGTCTGTGATCCGCGCCGCACACCCATCGGGTGCATCGCCCAGCCGACCTTGCCGACGACCTTGGACTTGGCCGGGTCGTTGATCTGTCCGGCGACCACGGTCGTGTCGAGATACATTGCCGTCTTGCCCTGCAGGAAGCTTGCCAGCGCCTCGCCGAAGGCAAAGCCCTGGGAGCCTTCCGGGCCGCAATCGACGATCGTTTTCAGCGCGTTCGCGGCCTTCACGCCCGCTGCATTGTTGACGATCGGGTTCCAGCTGTCGTCGAGCACCCGGCCACCCAGCGGCGCGAGGTGCAGCAGGAAGGCGTGGCTCGCCTGGTGGCCCGAGGCCGCGCGCGAGGACATGCCGCCCATGCCGGGTTCGAGCTCGGGGATCTTGCAGGCGAGATCGAGCATCTCGTCATAGGTCTCGGGCACCTTGAGGCCGTGCTTGTCGAAGATGTCCTTGCGGTAGCCCAGCACGGATGTCTCCGAGCCGAACGGGATGCCGAACAGCGAGCCGGTCTTGCCCGGCAGATAGCCCTTCTTGCCACCGGCGACGCCGATGTTCTCGACATAGCCGTCGATCAGGTCGGCCGCGTCGTAGTTCGGATCGGCCAGCTTCGGGTTCATGAAGTAGCGGGCGAGGTTCTCGAGCTGGTCGGCGAAGACGTAATCGGCCTTGGAGAACACGACATAGGCGATCAGGTCGTAATCGCCCTCGCGCTTGGTCAGTTCCAGCGTCTGACGCTCGCGCATCTTGAGGTACTGAAGCTGGTCGACCTCGACCTCGATGCCGGTCTCCTTGGTGAACTCGGGCAGCACCTTGAGCACCGCGTCGTAGTGCGGGTGCGCCGGGAAGTTCACGACCAGCGTCTCGCCCTCATAGGGCTTGTAGGGGTTGGCCGCGGCGATGCCCGCAACCGCGATCCCCGCAGCCACCAGCGCCGTCGATTTCAGGAATTTCAGCATGTTATCCTCCCTGTGGTTTTCAGAGTGTGACGCCCGACTGGGCATCGAAGATCCGGATGTCCTCGGGTTTGACCCCGAATGTTATGACCTCGCCGGCCTTGGCCGGCGGCGCGCCTGTGACTTCGACCTGCACGTCCGAGGCGCCGCAGCGCATGGCGAGCACGGACTGCGTGCCGAGATATTCCGAGACGACCAGTTTCAGCTCGATCGGCGAGCCGGTGCCGGGGTCGGTGGTGAACGAGGACGGGCGGATGCCCATCGTCACCTGTCCGCTGGCATGGCCGTTGATCCGCGCCGTGGTCTCGGGCGACAGCGGCAGCAGATAGCCGTCGCCCTGCACCCAGAGCCGGTCGTCCTGCCGGGTCAGCGCGCCGTCGAGGAAGTTCATGGTCGGTGTCCCGATGAAGCCCGCGACGAACTTGTTGACCGGCGTCTCGAAAAGCTCCTGCGGCGTGCCCTGTTGCTGCACGACTCCGTCGGCCATCACGACGATCCGGTCGCCCAGCGTCATCGCCTCGATCTGGTCGTGGGTGACGTAGACCATGTTCTTGTCGAGCTGGTCGCGCATCTCGGCCAGTTCGGTGCGCATCCGGGCGCGCAGCTTGGCGTCGAGGTTCGACAGCGGCTCGTCGAACAGGAAGGTGCCGGCGTCGCGCACCAGCGCACGTCCCATGGCGACGCGCTGGCGCTGACCGCCCGACAGCTCGGCCGGTTTGCGCTCCAGCAGGTGCGCGATGTTCAGCATCTGCGCGACGCGCTTGACCTTGTCGTCGATCTCGGATTTCGGCGTGCGCGCGAGCCGCAGCGCAAAGCTCATGTTCCGCGCGATGTTCATGTGCGGGTAGAGCGCGTAATCCTGGAACACCATCGCGATGTCCCGGTCCTTGGGTTCGAGCTGGCTGATCGGGGCTTCGTCGAAGAAGATCTCGCCGCCGCTGGCGGTCTCGAGCCCCGCGAGGATGCGCAGGGTGGTGGATTTTCCGCAGCCGGAGGGGCCGACCAGCACGGTGAATTCGCCGTCCGCGAAGTCCAGTTCCAACGGGTGCAACACGCGCACCGAGCCGAAGCTCTTTTCGATCTTATCCAGCACGATGCGCGGCATGCCGGATCCTCCCATGTGTTCTTTTGTTATCGATAACAATCGTGCGAAACGCCCATCGCGTGCAAGATCGCGTGAAATTTACCTGCGTTAGCGCTAACGTTGGCCGATGCAGGACCGGAAAGCCGTGAAGATCGAGGATGTTGCCCGCGCCGCCGGGGTCTCGATCATGTCGGTCAGCCGGGCGCTGCGCGGTGTCGATGGCGTCTCCGAGGCGACGCGGGCGCGGATTTCCGGCCTCGCCGACCAGATGGGATATGTGCCGAGCCGGTTGGCCGGATCGCTGGCGCAGGCAACCTCGAACCTCGTGGCGATCTCGGTTCCGACGCTGTTCGACGCGGTGTTCGCCGAGATCATCGGCGGCATGCGCGAGACGCTGCTGCACGCGGGGCTCGAGACGATCATCGAGACCTCGGACTACAATCCGGACCGCGAGGCCGCGTGGATCGAGCGGATGATCACATGGTCGCCGGCGGCGCTGGTCCTGTCCGGGATCGACCACGCGCCGGAGGTCGAGGAGCGCTTGCGCGGCGCGGACATGCCGGTGATGGAACTCTGGGATGTCACGGCGCGGCCGATCGATATGAATGTCGGCATCGACCATTTCGCGGTCGGGCGCGAAATGGGGCGCCATTTGCTGGGCCTCGGCTATCGACGACCGGCCTTTATCGGCATCACGCAGGGCCGCGATCCACGGGCCGAGCGGCGCATGCAGGGACTGGCGAGCGCCTTCGAACAGGCGGACATCGCGTTGCAACAGGTGCGCGTCGACGCGGCGCCCTCCTTTGAGGCCGGGCACGAGGGCGCGACCCGCGCGCTGGCGTTACCCGACCGGCCCGATGTGCTCTGTTTCCTGAACGATCATCTGGCCTTTGGCGGACAAACGTCATGCGAGGCGGCGGGGCTGGCCGTGCCGGGAGACATCGGTCTCGTCGGCTTCAACGGGCTGAACATCAACAACGTGCTGCGACGGCGCCTGACAACGACGGTGACCCCGCGGGCGCTGATGGGCAAGACGGCGGCGCGGATGCTCGTCGCGGCGATCCGCGGGGTGCGCGCCGAGAAGCGCGTGACGATGCCGGTGATGATCGACGCGGGTGCGACCACGCGGTCGCGATTGACAAGCGGCGCGCCCGGAGACTAGCAAAATGGTATCGGTAACATTTGTCCGGGATAGACGACGGCGATGACGGAAAACCGCAAAGCGACCATGGCCGACGTGGCCCGGCTGGCCGGGGTCTCTCCGATGACCGTGAGCAGGGCGCTGCGACCCAACACCTCCGTCAGTCAGGCGACCCGCGACCGAATTCGCGAAGCGGCGGACAAGATCGGCTACGTGCTGGACCAGACGGCCTCGGTGTTCTCGTCGCGGCGCTCGGGCTTTGTCGCGATGACGATCCCGTCGATCAACAATGCGAATTTCGCCGATACGGCGCGCGGGCTGACCGAAGGCTTGCAGGACAGCGGGCTGGAGTTGCTGCTCGGCTATTCGGACTATGACACGGCCGAGGAGGAACGGCTGGTCGAGGCGTTCCTGCGCCGCCGGCCGGAGGCGATGGTCGTCACGGGCGGCGCGCACACCGAGCGTTGCCGCGCGCTGCTGCGCGGATCGGGCGTTCCGGTGGTCGAGACCTGGGATCTGCCGTCCAACCCGATCGACCGGGTCGTCGGGTTCTCGAATGCCGACGCGGGCGCGCGGATGGCCCGGCACCTGTTCGATCAGGGGCACCGCAAGATCGGCTTCATCGGCGGCAACGGCGCGCGGGACACGCGCGGGGCAGACCGCCAGCGCGGTTTCCTGCAGGCGCTGAGCATTCTCGGCCTGGACGGGGACCGGCTGATCACCGATCTCGACCCGCCGATCACCATGCGCGAGGGTGCGGAGGCGATGGACCGGCTGCTCGAACGCTGGCCGGACACGACCGCAGTGATGTGCGTGTCGGACCTCTCTGCGTTCGGCGCGATGAATGCCGCGATCCGGCAGGGCAGGCGGGTGCCCGAGGACCTCGCCGTCGCCGGGTTCGGGGCCTATGACGTGTCCGAGCACGCCATTCCGGGGATCACCACGGTGGACGCCCAGGCGCACCGGATCGGGGCCGAGACGGCGCGCGTGATCCTGTCGGCACTGTCCGAAGACGAGGTCGAGCCGGAGACCGTGGACCTGAAGGTCAGCCTGCTGACGCGCCGCAGCACGGCGGTGGTGTGAGGCATCATCTAAGGCAACCCGCTGGCAAAGACTAAGGCGTCTCAGGCTCAAAGTGTGAAGCTTTCGGCCCGGCGCAGCCGGGCAGCGCCCGACCTCCCCCCGGAGGGCGCTTTGAAGCGTGGGAGCGTGGATCGACGACCGGGCTTTCGGAGACTCTGCTCGCTACCGGCGCGTTACGGAATGCGCCCTCCAGGTCGGTCGCTGCGGCGGCTGCATCCAGCCTTCCCGGAGACTGCTTCGGCTTAGGCGGAACGCACTGCGCGTTGACCGGGCGGGCCAAAGCCCGCCCGACCCTTTTTATATCAACGCTCCAGCTTGCCGATGCCAGAGAAGCGGAAGGCTTCCTGCTGCAGGGCATCGAGTTCGTCGGCGCTCATCTGATCGTGTGCCACGGTGATCCGGCCGAGGAAGACGAACGGCAGCTCGTCGTTGCGGCCTTCCATGTCGGCCTTGATCGCCTCGGCCGTCGCCGCGCCGACATCGTCGCCCATGCGCATCGGCGTGGCATCCAACTCACCGCGCCGGATCGCGTCCAGCTCCAGCCCGGTGCCGCCCCAGCCGGTCGAGAAGATGTCCTTCTCGACGCCCGCGGCGACCTGCGCCTCGACCGAACCCATGGCCATCGCGGTATTGGCATTGTGGATGATCTTGGCCTCAGGATAGGCCTGCAGGATCAGGTTGGTCCCGGCGAAGCCGCCCTCGCGCTGGTACTCGCCGTAGTGCTCATAGACGGCGTTCCAGTTGCCCTTCTCCTTGACGCACGCCATGAAGTCGCCCGAACGCTGGTTGTCGGTGATGCCGGGGATACCCCGGTTCAGCGCGTAGGTGACGTCCTTGCCGAGCCGCTCCAGCATGTAATCGCACATGGTCAGGGCACCCGCGGCGGACGAGAAATCGAACCACGCATCGGGCTGGTTTTTCAGATACTTGAGCGGTGTGTGGAAAGCCCAGACGTAAGTGTCGAAACCCTCGCTTGCCGAGAGCTTGTCGATGTTGTCGGCCTGCGTGGCGAGCTCGGACGGGCCGAAGATCACGTAGTCGTAGAGATCGGCGTCCTGCACGACCTGGGTCGCATAGGTCGACTGGAGCGAGTGCTCGATCTGGCGCGAGGCGAACTCGGTCGTCTCGTACTTGATGCCGAGTTGGTCGAGCCGCTTGGTCATTGCCAGGTAGTTGCGCGCCCAGAAGTCCGAGACATCCGCCGAGGGATAGATCAATGCGATCTGGATCGGCTTGTCCTGCGAGCCGCTGAACTTCACGGCCTCGGACCCGACGACCGATTGCAGCGCCTCGAGCTTGCCTTCGGCGTTGACCTGCTCGGGCACCCAATAATCGCGCTCCGCGTCGTCCGGTAGCGTCTTGAGGGGCAGGTCGGCTGCCTGTGCCGCGCCGAGGCTCAGCGCCACGGCCGCGACACTCAGAGAGAGATGTTTCATGGTCTTTCCTCCTTCATGTGTTCTGTCGTTGAGTTCATCCGCTCCGGTTCGGATCGCCCGCGAAACCGAAGCCGAGCGCCAGCAGCAGGATCAGCACGCCGAGGACCGCCGCGCAGAGGCGGTTCAGGCGTTTGCCCTCCGGCGTGGAGAGGGCCGCGAACAGGCTTTGCGCGCCGTCGCGGTCCTTGCGTTGCAGCCAGGTGTAGAGCGCGACGGACGAGATGATCACCACGCCCGAGGCCACCGACTGCCAGAAGAACTCGATCCGCAACGTCACCAGCGCGTTGATCATCATCGAGAGCAACAGCACCCCGGCGAAGGACCCGATCAGCGAGGCCCGCCCGCCGAACAGCGAGGTGCCGCCGACGACCACCGCGGCGATGACGTGCAGGTTGAAATACGGCGCCGAGGTTGCCTGGATCGCGTTCAGCTTGCCCGTCAGCATCACGCCCGCCAGCCCGGCCATCGCGCCCATCAGCATGTAGGCGTAGATCTTGTGGCGGTCGATCGCGATGCCGGTCATCTCGGCAGCTTCGGGGTTCGACCCGATGGCGATGGTGTAGCGCCCGAACCATGTGCGCCGCAGCAGCAGGTAGCCGAGGCCCATGCAGACGAGCCCGATGATCACAGGCACCGGCAGGAACCAGCTCAGCTCCCCGCGTCCGATGGTTGTGATCAGTTCCGGAAAGCGCGCGAGCACGAGGCCCTTGGCCAGCACCAGGGCGAAGCCGCGATAGACCAGATCCATCGCCAGAGTGCCGATCAGGTCGGGCACGCGGAACTTGGTGATCACCAGCCCGTTGATCAAGCCGAGCGTGCCGCCCATGGCGATGGCGAAGAGCACGCCGATCCAGGCCGGGAAGCCGTACTGCTTGACCAGGAAGGCCATGCAGATGCCGGTCAGTGCGGCGACCGACCCGATGGAAAGATCGATGCCGCGCTGGGTGATCACGAAGGTCATGGCCATCGCCATCGGCAGGTAGAGTGCGGCTTCGAGCAGGATTATGTTGAGGTTCGACAGGCGGAAGTAGCGGGCCGGCTCCATCACGCCCATGAACGCGAGGATCATCAGGATCATCGCCATCGGGCCGATGATCGCCATGTAGGGATCGAGCCGGGCCTTCAGGTCGCGGGGGGCGGCGGTCTGGGGGTGCGATACGGTCATGGTGCGGTCCTCAGGCCGGCTCTTCGGCGCCGACGATCAGGCCGAGCACTTCCTGCGTGGACGACTCGGCGGTGCGCACGACCCCGGCGCGGCGGCCCCGGCGCATGACCTGCACGCGATCCGAGATCTCGAACACGTCGTCCAGCGAGTGCGAGATCAGGATGATCGCGAGGCCCTGTTCGCGCAGCGCCCGGATCAGGCCGAGGGTGCGGGCGGTCTCCTGCGGGCCGAGGGCCGCGGTCGGCTCGTCCATCACCAGGACGCGCAGGTCGGTATGATAGATCGCGCGCGCGATCGCGATGGCCTGACGCTGCCCGCCGGAGAGACTCTCGGACGGGGCCGACATATCGGGCAGGCGGACGCCGAGGCGTTCGTACAGCACCCGTTCGGCCTCGCTCCGCATGCGCTTGTTGTCTAGGAAGGTCATGCCCGCGACGGTGCGGGTCAGTTCAGAGCCGAGGAACACGTTGGCTGCCGGGTCGAGATGATCGGCCAGCGCCAGCGTCTGGTAGACGGCGTCGATGCCCATGGCGATGGCGTCCGAATGCGAGGCCATCGTGAGCGGCTGACCGTCGAGTCGGATCTCGCCCTCGGTCGGCTGGTAGACGCCGGTCAGGATCTTGATCAGCGTCGACTTGCCCGCCCCGTTGTCGCCGACGATGGCCAGAACCTCGCCGGCATGGGCGTCCAGATCGACATCGGTCAGCGCCGCGACGCCGCCGAAGCGTTTCGAGATGCCGCGCATCGTGACGAGGGGGTCGGTCGAGGACATGGGTCGCTCCGGCTTGCGGGTGTCGGCTGCTGGGAAAAGCGGGCGACCCGACATGCGGGCCGCCCCAGGGAGAACTATTTGCCCCAGATCTTCGTGTACGCTTCGCGATACGGGCTGTCGGGGTCGAACTGGTTGCTGTCGCCGAGCTTCTCGAGACCGGTCTGCGTCACCAGCGCGGGCGAGGTGATGTAGCCCGAGCAGGCCTCGCCCTGGATCGCGCGGTTCAGCTCGTCGACGAGCTGCCAGCCCTGCAGGTTGAGGGGCTCGGCCACGGTGATTGTCTGGTACTGGCCGGTGCGGATGCGCTGGAAAGCTGCCTCCGAGCCGTCCCCGGCCGAACCTGCCTTGGGAGAGCCGTCGCCCTGGATGCCCGCGGCGGCAAGGGCCGGTCCCATGAAGTCGAAGTAGAGATCGTTGATCGCCAGCGCGTGGGTCCACTTGGCGCCGTGGCGCTGCAGCAGGCTGGTGGTCAGCGGCCCCATGCGCGAAGACGTATCCGCAATCGGCGTGTCGACGTATTCGAGCACCGTGCCGCCCATTGCCTCGATGGTCTCCTTGATGCGGTCGGCCTTGTCGATGGCGATCTGGTAGGTCGAGTCGGTGAAGATCACCGCGCCGACCTTGTCGCCGCCGTCTTGCATCGCCCACTGCGCCGCGACCTCGGAGACCGTCATCGCGTCGGTCGAGACATTGGCGAAGATCCCGCCCGGCGCGTCGCAGCCGATCTTGGGCCCGGAATGCCAGGCGACAATCGGGATGCCCGCCTGCACGACGCCTTCGAGCGCCGCCTGCTGCTCGACTGCGTCAAAGCCGTTGATGATCATTCCGTCCGGCTGCAGCGCCAGCGCCTGTCCGATCGCCGCCGTGCGGCCCGAAACCGAGCCCGCGCCATCGAGCACGCGGACCTCCCAGCCGATTTTCCCGGCGGCTTCCTCGACCCCGTTGGTAACGCCGAGGATGCCGCCGTTCTTCAGGTCGGCGGCGACGACGACGATGGACTTGCCCGCCGCCGCTTTCGGGCCGCTCGTCGGTCCGTCGAACGGTGTCTCGGCGATGGCGAACGGTGCCGACGCCAGGGTCGCGGCCAGGGCCGAGGTAATCAGGGTGCGTCTTCTCATGTGGTCCTCCCGGGTTTGGTCATTTTCGTGCGGCGCCCTTGCGCCGTTGGGCGTAGCCCGCGATGCCGATGGCCACGAGCAGGGTGACGCCGTTGAACATCGGCTCGACCCAGAACGAGCCGCCGAATTGCTGGATGCCAGAGATGCCGACGGCCAGGATGGCGACGCCGACAATGGTGCCCCAGACGTTGACCCGTCCGGGCTTGATGGTGGTCGAGCCGAGGAACGCCCCGACCAGCGCGGGCAGCAGGTATTCGAGCCCGACGCTCGCCTGTCCGATGCGCAGTTTCGAGGCGAGGATCACGCCGGCCAGTGCTGTCATCAGGCCAGAGGTCACGAAGGCGCCGACCACGAACTTGCGGGTCGGGATGCCGTTCAGCTCGGCGGCTTTCGGATTGGCGCCGATGGCGTAAAGATAGCGGCCGATGGGCGTGTATTCGAGGATCAGCCACATCGCGAGGGTGATCGCGAGCACATAGAACCCGGTGATCGGCAGACCCATCACGAAGGTGCCGTTGACCGCGTAGAAGCCGGGATCGAGCGCGCCGACGACCTGCCGTCCGCCGGTGTGCCAGAGTGCCAGCGCGTAGAGGACGGTGCCCGTGCCCAGCGTCGCGATGAAGGCGTCGATCTTGGCGACCTCGACCAGCACGCCGTTGCAGAAGCCGACGAAGGCGCCCATGGCAAGCACGATCAGCACCGCCAGCGGCCACGGCACGCCCATCAGTTGCAGCGAGATCGCCAGGATGTGCCAGAGCACGATGCCGTAGCCGACCGTCAGGTCGATGCGCCCGGCGACCATCGGGATCATGGCAGCCAGGCTCAGGAGCGCGATGATCGCCTTGTCCGAGACGATGGCGCGCAGGTTCAGCATGGTCGGGAAGGTGTCGGGCAGCAGGATCGAAAACAGCAGGATCAGGCCGACCATCAGGATCACCAGCCCGTAGACCGGCAGCAGCCGGATCAGCCGCGCACCGGCGCTCAGACCCTTGAGGTCTGCCTTGGTCGGCTCCAGCGCGTCGGATTCGATGGATTGCATCGGCTACATCCCCACCGCCGCTGCCGGAACCTCGCCCGCGGAGGCCGCCTGAATGAGCGATTCGGTCGACAGCGCCACCCCGGTCAGGTCGTCGACGATCTGACCCCGGCTGAACACCAGCGCGCGGTGACAGATGCTGGCGACCTCCTCGAAATCCGTCGAGACGACCAGCACCGCCATGCCTGCCGCCAGCGCCTCGAACAGCAGGGCGTAGATTTCCGCCTTCGCCCCGACATCGACGCCCGCGGTCGGGTCCTCGGCGATCAGCAGCGTCCGGTTGGTCGAGAGCCAGCGCCCGACGACGACCTTCTGCTGGTTGCCGCCGGAAAGCGCCTCGATTGCGAGGGTCGGGTCGTTGGGCTGCAATCCGAGCGACGCGCCGAGGGTTTCGGTCTCGCCGTCCTCCTCGCCCATCGACTTGAAGCTGAGAAGCGTGCGTCCGGACGCGGCCGGGTTCAGCCACGCGTTCTCGCGGATGGTCAGGGACGGCGCGATGGACTCGACGATCCGGTCCCGCGCGACGAGACCGATCCCGGAGGCCATGGCCGCGCGCGGCGAGGAGAGATCGGGCGCGGAGCCTGACAGCGTGATCTGCCCGTGATGATCTTCGGCGCCGAACAGCGCCCGGCTGATCGCCTCGTGCCCCGCGCCGCGCAGGCCGACCAGACCGACAAGCTCGCCCTTGCGCACGGCAAACGAGACCGGACCCGCCGGACCTGCCGAGAGGTCGCGCACGTCGAGAACCGTATCGCCGTCATCGGCGGGCGGGCGATGGATGTCGCGGGTCTTGCGCCCGACGATCAGGCTGACGAGTTCCTCCGGGTCGGTGTGCGACACGTCGCGGATGCCGACGAGCGCGCCGTCGCGCAGCACGGCGGCGCGATCTGCGATGCGGAAGATCTCGTCCAGCCGGTGCGAGACATAGATCATGCCGACGCCGCGGTCGCGCAGCGGACGCAGAGCCTCGAACAGCCGCTCGACCTCGTCGGCTGGCAGGCTCGCTGTGGGTTCGTCGAGCACGAGAAAATCGCAGTCCACGGCCAGGGCGCGGGCAATCGCCACCAGCGACTTTTCGGTCCGCGTGAGGTCTCCGACCCGCGTGGTCGGGTCGAACGCGCAGTCGACCCGGGCCAAGGCCTGTGCTGCGACATCCTCGGCGCTCTGCCAGTCGATCAGCCCGCGTCTGCGCGTGAAACCCTGGGCCAGCGCCATGTTTTCGGCCACCGTCATCCAGTCGATCAGGCCGAGATCCTGGTGGATGAAGGCGACCGCCTGGCGGGTGTCGACCCGGCCCGGCGTGTGGACATAGTCCTCGCCGTCGATCAGCACGCGGCCGTCATCGGCCTGGTGTATTCCGCCGAGGATCTTGATCAGCGTCGACTTGCCGGCACCGTTCTCGCCCAGCAGGGCCACGATCTCGCCGCGGTCGACATGGAGCGACACGCCCTTCAAGGCCTCGGTGCCGCCAAAGGACTTGGCGACGCGATCAAAGAACAGGCCCTGGCTCTGGCGGGGTACCATGAATTCCTCCCGTACCGGCCGCCGTTTTGATTCTGCGTTACCGATAACATTTTCAAGAATGAGGTCGGATCTGGTCAGGTCAAGGGAAAAGTGTTACCGGTAACGCAGATCTTGCGAGGGGAGCGCATGGACAAACGCAAGCCGAGCCTTTCGGAGGTGGCGGACGCCGCTGGCGTGTCGAAGATGACCGTGTCCCGGGTGCTGCGAAACTCGGGCCGGTTTTCGGACGAGACGCGCGAACGGGTGATGCGCGAGGCAGCACGGCTGAACTACGTGCCGAACCGGCTGGCGGCAGCGTTCGGGTCCGAAACAGCCTCGACGCTGATCGGCGTGCTGGTTCCGAGGCTCTCCAGCGGTCTTTTCGGCGAAGTGGTGGAAGCGATCGATCTGGCGCTGACGCGGCTCGGCTATCAGACGATGATCGGGACCTTTGAGCACCGCCCGGATCAGGAGGAGGTCTGGCTGCGCTCGGTCCTTGCGTGGCGGCCCGCCGGGTTGATCCTGACCGGGCGCGCGCATTCCGAGGCGACGCGCGCGATGCTGGCGGCCGCGACCGTTCCGCTGGTCGAGATCTGGGATCTGAACACGCGGCCGACGGATATCTCGGTCGGGATCAACCACTTCGACTGCGGGCACGAGATGGGGCGGCTGTTCCTGTCGCGCGGGCGCCGCCGCATCGGCTATGTCGGAACCGAAGCGGACACTCCGGGCACTGGGCGGGTGCGGTTCGACGGGTTTCGGCGCGCGCTGGCCGATGGCGGCGTGTCGGATGCCCGGCAGGAGGTGCTGAACGACCGCCCCGGCTTCTATCAGGGCTATTACGGGGCGCAGAACCTGCTGTCGCGCCATCCGGAACTGGACAGCATCTATTTCCAGAACGACGCCATGGCAATCGGGGGGCTGGCCTATTGCCGGACCGCCGGTCTGTCCGCGCCCGAGGATATCGGCATCGCCGGGTGGGGCGGCATGGACGCGGCCGTGATCCTCGACAGGCGTCTGACGACCACGAAGATCGCGGCGCGTGCGCTGGGCAAGACCGCGGCCGAGGCGCTGATCGCGCGCATTCGCGACGAGCCTGTCTCCGACACGATCGGCATCGATGCGCTGCTGATCCCCGGAGAGACCGTGTAGCGCGACCTTGGCGCCTGTTCTTTTCGCCTCAATGTTATCGCTAACATTTTCGGTCGCGAATGACGGTCCGCGGTGTCAGTCGGGTTGTTCGTGGACCACGAGCGTTTCCAGCGCGAGGGCACCGGCGCCGCGCGCCCAAAGCCCGTCGCCCCAGCGATGCGTTTCCAGACGCACGTGCGGCCGTTCGGTTTCGAGCGAGTTGTCCTCGATCCACTGCTCGACGCCCTCCATCAGCAGGCCGTGATGGCGCATCCGCGCGCCGGTCAGGATGATCACGCCCGGATCGAACAGGTTGAGCAGATTGGCGAGGCCGAGGCCGAGCATGCGCCCGGCGCGCCGGAAGATCGATGCCGGAACCTCGTCGCCGGATCGCGCCCGTTCGGCCAGCAGCGCGATCACCTCGGCGGTGTCGCGCGGCAGTTCTTGTCCGGGGAATGCCGCCCCGGCCTCGCGCACGAGTGCGAAATCGGCGACGTAGGCCTCGAGGCAGCCGCGCTGGCCGCACCGGCAGAGCGCGCCGTCGACCTGTACCTTGACGTGGCCGAACTCTGCGCCGAGGCCCCGGCCGCCGCGATAGAGCTGGCCGTCGATCACCACGCCAAGCCCGACGCCGTGCTCGATGGTGACGACGAGGAAGTCGCGGTGGTAGCGCCCATGGCCAAACCAGAGCTCGGCGAGCGTGGCGAGGTTGGCGTCGTTGTCGACCGAAACCGGGCAGGGGATCTCGCGCCGCAGCAGATCACATACGTTGAGCGGTGCGCCGCGCAGAACGGGGCTCCAGTGGCAGAAACCGGTGTCGCGCTCGACGAAACCCGGCACGCCGAGACCGAACCCGGTGATATCGTCCCGCGACAGCCCGGCATCGCCAAGCGCCCGTTCAAAGGTCGAGACCAACGTGCGCAGCAACTCGTCGGCGTTTATCGTCGGGCCGGAGAGGACCGCCTCGGCATCCGCGATGACGTCGCCGACGAAATTCAGGATAGCGACCGTGATCGAGCCCGCGCTGAGCTTGGCGCCTGCGACGTGGCGCGCCGTCGGATTGAGCTTCAACTGCCGGCGCGGGCGGCCGCGTCCCGGCGTCGTCACGGTATCGCTTTCGTGGACGAGGCCCTCGGCGAGCAGATCCGCGACCACCGCCGTCACGGTCGCCGCACTGAGATCGAGGCTGCTCGCCAGATCGACGCGTGCGGCCTCACCCCGCCTGCGGATTTCGGCGAGCACGCGGGCGGTGTTGTCCGCGCGCAATGCCGCCGTGTCGCGCCTGAAGCCGGGGGCGTTCAAAGGATGCCGCCGTCCACGATGAAGTTCTGTGCGGTACAGGCACCGGAGACTCCGGACGCGAGGAACAGCGCCATCTCGGCCACGTCCCGCCCGTCGAGTTCGCGCGGAAGGCACTGTTGCGCGACCTTTTCGTCGATCGAAGCCTGATCGGGATACCAGAGCGTGCGCTGCTTCTCGGTCATGATCGCGCCGGGCAGGATTGCGTTGACCCGGATGCCGTCCGCGCCGAGATCTTTCGCCAGCGAGCGGGTCAGGCCGCGCACGGCCGCCTTGCACGCCGAGTAGACCGCGAGCTGCGCCACCTTGATCTCCGGCGCCACGGAGCCGAAATTGATGATCGAACCGCGCCCGCGCTCTGCCATGTAAGGCGCGACGCGCTGGGTGGCGAAGAACTGGTGGCGCAGGTTCACATCCACGAGGCTTTGCCACTGCTGCTCGCTCACCTCGGCGATCGGAACGCGCAGATCGTTGGCGGCATTGTTGACCAGAACCTCGATGCCGCCCTGGGCCTCGGCATGGTCGATCGCCTGGTTGAGGGCTTTGTTATCGGTAACATCGCAGGCCAGGAACTCGGCGCGACCCCCGGAGGCCTGCGCGAGCGCTGTCCCGTCGGCCTCGTTCAGATCGACGAAGACGACCTTCGAGCGCTGGGCCACGAAGGCCTCGACCAGATCGCGGCCGATGCCGGAGGCGCCGCCAGATATGAAGACCACGCGATCTTCGAGGTCGCGGTATCGCGCGATGGGGTGATCCGGTCGATCCGCTGCATCAGCCATTTATTTTATCCCCGTGTTGAAGAAATAAAGTGCGAAACCGGGCCGATAGCGGGCTCCAGGTCGGCGAGAACGGTAAAATTTTGCGGGAACGCCGTCAATAAATTTGACTCACGAATTAAATATGGCATGGTCCATGATCATACCCAGTGAGGGTTCCAAAACGATTCGCCGGGCCAAACCGGCATCATTCAAAGGGAGAAATCATGCGACTCATCAATGTCCTCGCGACGGCCGTGCTGGGGGCCGGTCTTGCGGTCTCGGCCTCGGCCCAGACGGTCGGTGTCAGCTGGTCGAACTTTCAGGAAGAGCGCTGGAAAACCGACGAGGCGGCAATCAAGGCAGCGCTCGATGCGGCTGGCGCGACGTACATCTCGACCGACGCTCAGTCCTCGGCATCGAAGCAGCTTTCCGACATCGAGAGCCTGATCGCTCAGGGCGCCGACGCTCTGATCGTGCTGGCGCAGGATTCGCAGGCAATCGGACCGGCGATCGATGCGGCGGCCGATGAAGGCATTCCCGTCGTCGGATATGACCGGCTGATCGAAGACAACCGCGCCTTCTACCTGACCTTCGACAATATCGAGGTCGGCCGGATGCAGGCGCGCGCGGTCTTCGCCGCGATGCCCAAGGGCAATTACGTGATTATCAAGGGTTCGGCGACCGATCCGAACGCCGACTTCCTGCGCGGCGGACAGCAGGAGATCCTGCAGGCCGCGATTGACAGCGGCGACATCAAGATCGTCGGCGAGGCCTATACCGATGGCTGGCTGCCCGCCAACGCCCAGCGCAACATGGAGCAGATCCTGACGGCGCAGGACAACAAGGTCGACGCGGTCGTCGCATCGAATGACGGCACCGCGGGCGGCGTTGTCGCGGAACTGACGGCCCAGGGCATGGAAGGCATCCCGGTTTCGGGACAGGACGGCGACCATGCGGCTCTGAACCGGGTCGCGCTTGGGACCCAGACCGTGAGCGTCTGGAAGGACGCGCGCGAGCTTGGCAAGGCGGCAGGCGAGATCGCCGTGGCCCTGGCGGGCGGCGCCAAGATGGCCGACATCAAGGGCGCGGGATCGTGGACCTCGCCGGGCGGCACCGCCCTGACCGCGATGTTCCTGGCACCGTTGCCGGTGACGAGCGGCAATCTCTCGGATGTCGTCGATGCCGGGTGGATCGCCAAGGACAAGCTCTGCCAGGGCGTTTCGAACGGTCCTGCACCCTGCAACTGAGGACCGCCGGCGCCGGGGTCTTCCCGGCACCCGACAGCAGCCCCTGCGCCGCCGTCTGCTGACCTGCGGCGCAGCACCCTCCCGGTCCGCCCGGAGGGCAGGGGAGGGGTAGATGACTGACACCACCGAGACCGGCCTGCCCACGGCGTCGCGCAAGGGGTTCATCGAGACCCTGGAGCTGGACACGCGGCTGCTCGGCATGATCGGCGCCTTCATCGTGCTCTGCGTCGCCTTTGACCTGATCACCGACGGCCGCTTCCTGACGCCGCGCAACGTCTTCAACCTGACGATCCAGACGGTTTCGGTCGCGATCATGGCGACGGGCATGGTCTTCATCATCGTCTGCCGCCACATCGATCTGTCGGTCGGCGCGCTGCTGGCGACCTGCTCGGCCTCGATGGCGATGATCCAGACGGCGATCCTGCCGGAGATGCTGGGTCTGGGGCTGGGCCATCCGATGATCTGGATCGTCACGATCCTGTTCGGTCTGATCATCGGGGCTGTGATCGGCGGGTTCCAGGGGTGGCTGGTCGGCTACCTGACGATCCCGGCTTTCATCGTCACGCTCGGCGGCCTGCTGATCTGGCGCAATGTCGGCTGGTATCTGACCGACGGTCAAACCATCGGACCGCTGGACGAGACCTTCCGGATGTTTGGCGGCACGTCCGGAACTCTGGGCGTGCAGGCGTCCTGGGTGCTCGGTGCGATCGGCGCCTGCTTTGCCGCCTATGCGATCCTGTCGAGCCGGCGGCGCAAGGCGGCACATGGGTTCTCCGTCAAGCCGATGTGGGCGGAGCTCAGCCTGATTGCCATCGCTGCCGCTGCGATCCTCGGCTTTGTCGCGATCCTGAACGCCTACGAGATCCCGACACGCCGTCTTGCCCGGATGTTCGAGGCGCGCGGCGAGACCATGCCCGAGGGCTACACGCAGGGCTATGGCATTCCGATCTCGGTGCTGGTTCTCATCGTCGTTGCCATCGGCATGACCGTGATCGCGCGCAACACGCGGTTCGGCCGCTACATCTTCGCGACCGGCGGCAATCCGGATGCTGCCGAGTTGAGCGGCATCAACACGCGGATGCTGACGGTCAAGATCTTTGCGCTGATGGGGGCGCTCTGCGCGCTCTCTGCCGTCGTCGCCTCGGCCCGGCTGGCCAACCACGGCAACGATATCGGCACGCTAGACGAGCTTCGCGTCATCGCCGCTGCGGTGATCGGCGGCACGGCGCTGTCCGGCGGTCTCGGCACGATCTACGGCGCGATCCTCGGCGCGCTTCTGATGCAGTCGCTTCAATCGGGCATGGCGATGGTCGGGGTCGATGCGCCGCTGCAGAACATCGTCGTCGGCGCGGTCCTCGTGGTCGCGGTTCTGATCGACATCATCTATCGCCGCCGCGCAAAGGACACGTCATGACAGGACCGCTGGTGGAGATGCGCGATATCTCGATCGCGTTTGGGGGAATTCGCGCCGTCGATCACGTCTCGGTCGATCTTTATCCCGGTGAGGTCGTGGGTTTGCTCGGCCACAACGGTGCGGGCAAGTCGACGCTGATCAAGATTCTGTCGGGTGCCTACCGGGCCGATTCCGGTGAGATCCTGATCGAGGGCACGCGGGCCGAGATCAACAATCCGCGCGATGCGCGCGCGCTGAATATCGAGACGATCTATCAGACGCTGGCGCTGGCGGACAATCTGGATGCGGCCTCGAACCTGTTTCTGGGCCGCGAACTGACGACCTCTTTGGGCTTCGTCGACGAGGACCGGATGGAGGCCGAGACCCGCAAGATCATGGGCCGGCTCAATCCTAACTTCCAGAAGTTCTCGGCACCTGTGCGGGCCCTGTCGGGCGGTCAGCGCCAGTCGGTCGCCATCGCCCGGGCGGTCTACTTCAACGCGCGCATCCTGATCATGGACGAGCCGACCGCGGCGCTCGGCCCACAGGAGACGCAGATGGTCTCGGAACTGATCGGCGAGTTGAAGAAGCAGGGCATCGGGATCTTCCTGATCAGCCACGACATCCACGATGTCATGGCGCTCTGCGACCGCGTCTCCGTCATGAAGAACGGCAAGCTGGTCGGCACCGAACGGGTCGAGGACGTCACCGACGACGAGATCCTGGCGATGATCATCCTCGGAAAGCGGCCGGAGCGGTCATGAGGGCCGAGCTTCTGGTCGACGCGCAGTGCACGTTGGCCGAGGGCATCCAGTGGCGGATCGATCAGCAGCGGCTCTGGTGGACCGATATCCACGGCTGCGAGCTTTGGTCCTGCGACGAGGACGGTGCGGCGGTCGAGCGTTACCGGACGCCTGAGCGGCTGGGCTCCTTCGCCTTCGATCCGGCCGGGCATCTACTCTGCGCGTTCGAGAGCGGCTTGTTCCGCTGGGATCTCGAGGGCGACCGGCTGGACCGCCTGACGGATTTCGAGCCGACCCATCCGACGAGCCGCATGAACGACGGGCGGTGCGACCGGCAGGGCAGGTTCGTCGCGGGCGGCATCGACGAGCAGGGTTTGCAGAAGACGTCCTCGGTGATGCGGTATGCGGCGGGGCGTGTCGAGACGATGCTGACCGGGATCGGCTGCTCAAATTCGATCTGTTTTTCCCCCGATGGCCGGACGATGTATTTTGCGGACACGCCGACGGGCGAGATCCGGGTCTACGATTATGATGTTGAAACGGGTCGGCTCGGCCAGCCGTCCGTGTTCTTCGCGGACGGCTCGGTCGGCGGGTATCCCGACGGCTCCTGCGTAGATCGGGACGGTGCGCTCTGGAATGCCCGGTTCAATGGCGGTTGCGTGCAGCAGATTCTTCCGGACGGCGCGCCGGGTCTGACGGTGACGATCGACGCGCCGCAGGTGACCTGCGCGTGCTTCGGCGGAAAGGATCTGGACCGGCTGTACATCACCACGGCGCGCGAGCGTATGTCGGATGAGGATATCGCCGCAAGCCCCAGTTCTGGAGGGATATTCACTGCGCGGCCGGGGGCCGTTGGATTGCCGGAGAATCGTTTCGCCGAGCGCCTGTTTCCGGAATGAGAGGCGTCGCGGTACTGGCCGGTCTGGTGCTTTCCACCGGCGCGGCGCTCGCAAGCCCGGTCTTCACGGAACACGCGGCAAGGCTCGGGATCGATCACCGCTATACCGGCGGCTGGGAGCACTTCGTCGGCGGCGGCGTCGCGGTTTTCGACTGTGACGGTGATCTGCTGCCCGAGATCTATGCGGCTGGCGGCGCGTCGCCGGCGGCCCTGCTGCGCAATCGATCTGGCGATGGGCGGTTCAACTTCGAAAACGCAACCCCGGCCGAGCTCGCGCTCACCGGTGTGACCGGGGCCTATCCCATCGATATCGATTCCGACGGGCGTACGGATCTGGCGATCCTGCGGGTCGGCGAAAACAGGTTGATGCGCGGTCTTGCGGATTGCCGGTTCGAGCCGATGGACGTGGGCTTTCAAAGTGACGCGGCGTGGACGACCGCGTTTTCGGCGACCTGGCAAGACGGCGATGCGCTGCCGACATTGGCCTTCGGGAACTATGTCGACCGCGCCGATCCGGACGGACCCTTCCGGGCGTGCGACAAGAACCGGCTCTATCGCCCGAGCGGCGATCGTTACGGCGCGCCGGTGGCGCTCGATCCGGGCTTCTGCGCGCTGTCGATGTTGTTCAGCGACTGGAATCGGAACGGCGTGGCGGATCTGCGGATCTCGAACGACCGGCATTACTTCGTCGATGGCGGCTCCGAGCAGCTCTGGAGCGTCGAGGCGGCGCCGCGGCTCTACGAAGAAGCGGACGGCTGGCGGCCCGTGGCGATCTGGGGCATGGGGATTGCCAGCCGGGATATCTCGGGTGACGGTCTGCCGGAGATCTTTCTGACCAGCATGGGCGATCAGAAGCTGCACAGTCTGGCGAAAGGGGCCGAGCGGCCCGCATACGATGACGCGCCGTTCTCCACCGGTATCACGGCGCATCGGCCCTATGCAGGCGGCGACGGCCGGCCCTCGACCGGCTGGCACGCCGAGTTCGGTGATATCGACAATGACGGTCTGGACGATCTTTTCATCGCGAAGGGCAATGTTGAAGCGATGCCCGGCAGCGCGATGAAGGATCCCAACAACCTGCTGCTGCAGGGGGCGGACGGTGTCTTTTCCGAGCATGGCGACCGCGCCGGGCTGGCCTCGCTTGAGCGTGGACGCGGTGCCGCGCTGACCGACCTCGATCTTGACGGTCGTCTCGACGTGGTCGTGCTGAACCGCGATGCACCGCTGGAGATCTACCGCAACGACAGCCCGGAGAGGGGTCAATGGCTACTCTTGCGTCTCGAACAACCGGCGCCCAATACGCAGGCGGTCGGTGCCTGGATCGAGGTGCGGACCGGCTCCGGTACGCAGGTGCGTGAAGTCACGATTGGTGGCGGTCATGCGGGCGGGTCTTTGGGTTTCCAGCATTTCGGGCTGGGCCAGGAAGCAGAAGCCGAAGTGCGCGTCATCTGGCCGGACCGCACCGTCACGGACTGGCAGCGCGTGGATGCAAACGCGCGTCTACGGCTGATCCGCGACGCAGCGGATGACTTTCGGCAGGAGAGCGCGGGCTCAGCGACCGGGAACCGGTAAGCCGCTGGGGACGCTTTGCGGCACGCCGAGGCGTCCGTCGACGCCGCTGCGATCCGTCAATGCTTCTAGAAACGCGACGAGCAGGTCGATCTCCGCGTCGCTGAGGACGGGCAGCGCAATTTCGTTTGCCAGCGCGATTGCCTGCGTCTCCTCTGCCGAAGCGAGAATGCGGAAGTCGTCCGCGCCTGTCAGAACCGGCAGTTTCACGCGATCGATATCGAAAGCGTCGAGCGAGTCCAGCGGCTCGACATGGTGGCGAATGACCGATCGCAGATCGGGGTAGGCACCGGAGTGACCGTAAGGCGCGGTGAGGGCGACATTGCGCAGGCTTGGGGTCCGGAACCTGTAGGCGTCCTCGGGATCGCCGGTGACGCGCATGCGGCCGATGTCGCGGGCATGGCTCTCGAACCGCTCGGCCTTGCCGGGACCAAGCTGCGGCATGGCGATCGCGTGGAAGCCATGGTCGGTCTGGAAGCGCCCGGCGTGACAGTCGCCGCATCCGGCCTTTTGATAAAACAAGTCCAGTCCGGCGGCGGCGTCGGGTGGCAGCGCCTCGCCAAGGCAGAGATGCCGGTCGAACGCGCTGTTATCGGCGCGCCATTCGAACGCCATGAAGGCGGCGAGGGCCGCCGAGATACCACGGTAGTCGATTTCGGTGCCCTGTCCGAACGCCCGGTCGAATTTCGCGCGATATTCAGGAATCGCGCTGACGCGGTCGGCGAGAATCTGATGGGCGCCGCCCGGCCCTGAGATCACACCGCGCCGCACCGCTTTCGCGACGGGATTCTCAGAGTAGTGACCCGCCATTTCGTCCGGCGAGATCACCGGAAAGGCCGACAGGGCCACGAGGGCAGCGAGATCGCCGTCGTCCGGGATGTCCCCGAGCGGCGTGCGGATCAGTCCGTTGTCGAGCTTCTCGACGCGACCGTCATGAAACAGGACAGAGAACTCGCGGTAGCCGAGATTGAAGAGCGATTGGGCGTTCCGGGGAATGCGCTGTTCCGGCATGTTTTGCGGATCGGCCCGCCGGGCCGGTCCGAGCCCCGTGCCGCCGTCCCCGAGGGACAGCGACAGCGCGTCGGACGTCCCGAAGACCGGATGATGACAGGTCGCGCAGGCGACGGTCTTGTTGCCGCTGAGGATCGGATCGTAGAACAGATCCCGGCCAAGCTCGGCCAGCGGGCGGTCGGCATCGAGCTTGGCGAACAGTGGCTCCGGCGTGCAGAGGTTCGTGCCGAGCTTGCCGCCGGCCCATGCGCCCATGACGGTCGTCAGCACGACGAGAATGGCTAGCGAGAGTGTCTTCATGGCTCAGGCGCATCGGGCTTGCAGTCGATAGCTAGGACGGTAACGCGCCAGCCAGTCGGGAACAATCGGTTACGGATCTTTTCCGGGTCTTCTCGCGCAGACGGAGGTCCCCGACGAAACGGCATAATCCAAATCGTGACTCAGAGATTTTGGGGGCGGCCCATTGTGCAGAGCAAAAAAGATCACAGATTAACCCATCTGGGACGCTGCCAAACAGGTCACTATCCATGAACTCGAGAGTCAGAGTTGCGACGCTCGCCGTGCTTGCATCGGTGATTGCTGCACCCGCAACCGCACAGCAGGGGCCGCTGCCGGTCGATGTGGCGCGGCCGATTTCCGAACGGATCGTCGATTGGGACGAGTTCACGGGCAGGTTCGAGGCCGTCGACCGGGTCGAGTTGCGCTCGCGCGTCTCCGGCTATCTCGAGGAAATCCGCTTCGAGGACGGCCAGATCGTCAAGAAGGGCGATGTCCTGTTCATCGTCGATCCGCGCCCGTTCCAGGCAACCTACGAGCGCATCGATGCCGAGTTGAAGGCGGCGCAGGCCGAACTCGCGCTGGCCGAGGCGGAACTGGAGCGCGGCGAGCAACTGGTGACCAACCGGACTGTCGCGCGCAGCACGCTGGACGCGCGGATCGCGGCGAAGCTCAGGGCCGAGGCCCAGGTTGCCATTGCCCAGGCGACGCTGCGCGAGGCGGCGCTGAACCTAGAGTTCACCCAGGTCAAGGCGCCGTTCTCCGGGCGGATCTCGGACAGCCGCGCCGATGTCGGCAATCTGGTCGTCAGCTCGGAGTCGGTGCTGGCGACGATCATCGTGACCGATCCGATCCATCTCGTTTTCACAGCATCCGAGGCCGACTTCCTGAAATACTCGCGGCTGAGCGCTGCCGGCACCCGGCCCAGCTCGCGCAACACGGCCAATCAGGTTCAGGCCAAGCTGATCGACGAGCGCGACTGGCTGCACACCGGGCAGATGAACTTCGTCGACAACGAGCTCAACACCGGCACTGGCACGATCCGGGGTCGCGCGGTGTTCCAGAACCCAGACGATCTGTTGACGCCCGGCCTGTTCGCGCGTCTGCGGCTGGTTGGGTCGGGTGAATACGATGCGCTGCTCCTGCCGGATTCCGCGATCCTCGCTGATCAGTCGCGGCGGATTGTGATGGTCGTGAATGACGAGGGCACGGTCGAGGTCAAGGTGGTCGAGCCGGGTCCGCTCTACGAGGGGCTTCGGGTCATCCGCTCCGGTCTCACGGCGGAAGATCGCGTGATCATCTCGGGTGTACAGCGCGCGCGTCCCGGTGGCGCGGTCATCCCGACCGAGGTCGAACTCTCGTTCCCTGAATAGGCGGTCCGCCGGACAAAGGAGCGCACACCATGCGCCTGACGCACTTCTTCATCGACCGGCCGATCTTCGCCACCGTCATTTCCGTCATCATCACGCTGGTCGGGGCGGCCGCCTATTTCGCGCTGCCGGTGACGCAGTATCCGCAGATCGCGCCGCCGACGATCAACATCAGCGCCGTCTATCCCGGGGCCTCGGCCGAGACCGTGGCCGACACCGTGGCAACCCCGATCGAGCAGGAGATCAACGGCGTCGACGGGATGCTCTACATCGTCAGCCAGTCGACGGGCGATGGCCGCGTCTCGATCAACGTGGTCTTCGAGCTTGGCACCGATCTGGACGAGGCGCAGGTGCTGGTGCAGAACCGCGTCGCGATCGCCGAGCCACGGCTGCCGGAGCCGGTGCGCAGATTGGGCGTGAACACGCAGAAATCCTCGCCCGATCTTATGATGGTCATCCACATGTTCTCGGATGACGGCTCGCGCGATCAGCTTTACGTCTCGAACTACACGCTGACGCAGGTGGTTGATCGTCTGGCCCGGATCAGCGGTGTCGGGCAGGCGCGGCTGTTTGCGGAGCGGGCCTATTCCATGCGGGTCTGGCTCGATCCGACGCGCGTCTCGGGTTTCGGCATGACGGCGGGAGAAGTCGTCTCGGCCCTGCGCGCCAATAACGTTCAGGTTGCCTCCGGGGTGCTCAACCGCCAGCCGGTGCCCAGCCAGTCGGCCTATGAGCTCGCTGTGGAGACGCAGGGCCGTCTGATCGACCCGGCGCAGTTCGAGAACATCGTCGTCAAAACCGACGAGACCAGCGGACAGGTGCGCGTGCGCGATATCGGCCGCGTCGAGCTTGGCGCGCAGGATTACTCAACCATCGGCTATCTCGACGACAAGACGGCCTTGCCGATCCTGATCTTTCAGCAGCCCGGTTCCAATGCGCTGGAGACCGCCGAGTCGGTTCTGGGTGCCATGGAGGAGATGTCCGAGGCGTTTCCCGAGGGCGTTGCCTATGACGTGATCTACAATCCGACCGAGTACATCGCGCAGTCGGTTGACGCCGTTTACATCACCCTCTTCCAGGCCGTCCTGCTGGTGATCCTGGTCATCGTGGTGTTCCTGCAGTCGCTCCGGGCATCGATTATCCCGATCCTCGCGATCCCCGTTTCGCTGATCGGCACCTTCGCGGTGATGCTGTCCTTCGGCTTTTCGCTGAACAATCTGACACTGTTCGGGCTCGTGCTGGCAATCGGCATCGTGGTCGACGACGCGATCGTCGTGGTCGAGAACATCGAGCGCTATTTGCGCCAGGGGCTGAGCCCGCGCGAGGCCGCGCGCAAGACCATGGACGAAATCTCGGGCGCGCTGATCGCCACGAGTATGGTGATGATGGCGGTGTTCATCCCGGCGGCCTTTCTGGAGGGCATCACCGGGCAGTTCTTCCGCCAGTTCGCGCTGACGATTGCCGTGGCGACCGCGATCTCGACGGTCGTGTCGCTGACCCTGTCGCCGGCCATGGGGGCGGCCCTTCTGAGCGGTGCCGATGACGCGGGACCGCGCTCGCTGCTGGGGCGGGCCTGGGCGATGCTGCTGATGCCCTTCACGCTGTTCGGTCGGTGGTTCAACTGGTGCTTCGAGCGGATCTCCGGCGGGTACGCGGGACTGGTCCGGCGCTTGCTGCGTGTCTCTGTGCTTGTCCTCGTCGCCTATGGCGGGCTGGTCTACCTGACGACCGAGCAGTTCCGGGCCGCGCCGACCGGGTTCATCCCCGAGCAGAATCAGGGATATCTGATCACCGTGGTGCAGTTGCCTGCGGGCGCCTCGCTCGACCGGACCGATCAGGTGGTCCGCGAGGCGACCCGGATCATTCTGGACCATCCCGGTACGGCGCATACCGCGGGCTTCGCCGGCTTCGATGCCGCGACCTTCACGAATGCCTCGAACGGCGGGGCGATCTTCTTCACCTTCAAGGATTTCGACGAACTGGCCCGGCTGGGCCTGACGCAGCAGCAGATCCTGCAGGAGGTGCAGGGCGCGCTGTTCCAGATCAAGGACGCCTTCATCTTCGTGGTCGCGCCCGCGCCGGTGCGCGGTGTTGGTACGAGCGGCGGCTGGAAACTCTATGTGCAGGACAGGCGTGGCCGCGGGCTCAATGCGCTGGAGGGGGCGGCGCAGGGATTGGCCGGTGCGGCCAACCAGTCCGGCGAGGTCGCGCGGGTCTTCACCCTGTTCAACACGTCGACGCCCAAGGTCTTCGCCGACATCGACCGCGTAAAGGCGGAGCAACTCGGCGTCACTCCCGACCAGATCTTCGAGACGCTCGAGGTCTACCTCGGCTCGGCTTTTGTGAACGAATTCAATTTCCTCGGCCGGACCTATCAGGTGACGGTTCAGGCCGATGGCGAGTTCCGCGACGACGTGCGGGATATCCAGGACCTGCGCACGCGGACCGAGAGCGGGGGGATGATGCCGCTCGGCTCGGTGGCCACGTTCGAGAACGTCACCGGACCGTATCGGGTCGCGCGATACAATCTCTATCCGGCGGCCGCGGTTCAGGGCTCGACCTTGCCGGGCGTGTCGACCGGAGATGCCATCGCGACGCTGGAAAGCCTGGCAGATGCCCAGCTTCCGGGCGGGTTCAGCTACGAATGGACGGAACTGGCCCTGCAGGAGAAACTCGCGGGGAACACCGCGATCTACGTCTTCCTGATGGCAATCGCGTTCGTCTTTCTGGTGCTGGCCGCCCAGTACGAAAGCTGGATCCTGCCGCTGTCGGTGATCCTGATCGTGCCGATGTGCCTGCTGTCTGCGATCTCCGGCGTGCTCTGGCGCGGGATGGACAACAACATCCTGACGCAGATCGGGCTGGTGGTGCTCGTCGGGCTGGCGGCCAAGAACGCGATTCTGATCGTGGAGTTCGCCAAGCAGCTCGAGGAACAGGGCCGCGACCGCATTGATGCCGCCATCGAGGCCGCGAAGCTGCGCCTGCGCCCGATCCTGATGACGTCGTTCGCGTTCATCCTCGGCGTCGTGCCGCTGATGATCGCCACCGGTGCAGGCGCGGAAATGCGTCAGGCGCTCGGGACGACGGTGTTCTTCGGGATGCTCGGCGTGACAGGCTTTGGCCTGTTGCTGACGCCGGTGTTCTACGTCTTCTGCCGCTATCTCGGGGAGCTTCCGGGGCGGTTCAGGGCGCGAACGGCATAGAGCTTCGCGCGGTTCCGATCGGACCGCTGACCCTCTGAAACCCGATTGGTCTCGCGTGATGCGCGAGGCCCGAATCTCCAAAATCCGAAATTAGGTGGCTATGCTCAGCCGCAACAGACTGCGCGGCCGCGCGAAGTCGCGCCTCGGTTGCATAATGCGTGGATAACTCGGTCCGAGTGTTACGAACGCTTGCCGAGCGTTTCCCGTTCTGTGACGATTCCCACATTGGTTAATACATAGATGCAGTGGAGAATTTTGTGGCTCAGACTTCGTCCGTCCTCTCTTTCCGTACGATTCAGGACCAGAATCTATGGGCGCCCGGCGCGGCCATCGAACTGGGCGTGGATACCGGCGATCTGCTGATCTTCGACCCGGAGGAGATCACCTACGACATCGATATCGGCGGGTCTTTCCTGGGCTTCGAGGGCGAGCTGTTCTTTGACACGCGGTTCGGACTTCTGGCCTATGCCGGCATCGGCGAGGCGGGCCGTTTCAACGGCGGCATCGACATCGCGCTGACGGCCGAGCATGACGCCATTGTCGGCGGCGGCGACACGACGATCGACTTCGACTTCAGCGATTACGAGGTCACCAACGCGGTCCTGACATCGCAAGGCTTCGGGCTGGGTGTCGAAGCCGGGTTGGATCTCGTCATCGGGGCGCAACTCGGGTTTCGGGACATCGAGTTCGCGGTGTTCGGAAAAAGCGGTGACGCCGACGATTTCTCGATCATCGATATCGAGGAAAAGCGCATCCCGATCCTGTCAATCGACCCGCTCACCACCGGGATCGGCTTCGATCTGGGCTTCGGGCTCAACCTCGATCTGAACATTCCGACCGGTGCTGACACCGAGGGGCGGTCGTCCGGGCAGCTTCAGGTCGACGCGAACGGGATCTCGGACACGCCGATCATCGAGCTCTCGGCGGATGTCGACGAACTGCTTCTCACGCTGCTCGGGAAGATCCCGTTCCCGCCGCTCGCGGCCGTGGTCAAGACGCTGGAGAATTCGGTCTTCGCGACCTTCGAGTTCGACATCTCGGATTATGTGCCGGCAATCGGCGAGGACATCTTCACCGTCGAGGCGACGGTCGTCGATATCGGCGCGTCCTTCGGCGCCGCGCTGTCCGAGGATCTGACACTCGATTTCAGCGACGGCGATGCGGCGAGCCCCGAGGCAGATATCAATATCGCGCTGACGACCGACAACGGGACGCCGCTCGACACCTCCGACGACACGACCGTGTTCCAGAAACTCGGCGACACCGATGTCGAGTTGCCCGCGCCGCTCTATGCCGGCGATGCGCTGGTCCGGGTGGATGCGGTCTTCGACGTCAATCGCGCCAAGTTCTCGCATTCGTTCGGCATCGATGCGACCGGCTCGTTCACCATCGACATCCTGCAGGCCAGCACCGGCGGCTGGCTGGGCGAGAAGCTGGGCATCAACATCGGGCCGCTCGCGAGCTTCGAGTTCCCGGAGGGCGGTTTCCGCGCCAACCTCGTCGACAACCTGTTCCCGAACTCGTTCGACGTGCCGGGCAACCAGTTCAACTCCGAGACGGAAACCTACGAGGTCTACTACTCACAGTTCCTGCCGGAAGGCATCGACACCTCGCAGGCCGGTCAGGTTCAGGAACTGATCGCCTTCAACGAGGCGCGCCAGATCAACGCCGCCGCCTCGGCCGCAGCCTTTGCAGACGTGACTGATGGCCGGCCGTCTGCGGTGGTCGATGTCGTTCTCGGCGTCTTCAACAATGCGCCGGGCCCGGAGGCCGCGCTCTGGCGGTTCGAGACCGAAATCATGAACGCCGATCTGGAGACCAATCTGCCGGTCGATGACCGCGACGTGGTCGGGATCGATGCACTCAACCTCACCGGTGTGACGCCGGGCTTCCTGCTGGCCGGGTACGAGGTGGATGGAGACTCACGAACGGGCGAGACGTTCTTCCTCGACGCGGGAAGTGCGACTTCGCTGGTGAACAGCTCGACGATCAGCAATGCGCTGGTGTTCCTCGATCTGCTGCCGACACAGGACCAGATCACGGATGCCGATATCGGCGGCATCGCTGACGGCACGCTGCTGCGGTACCGGCTGCAGAACGGCACGAACACGATCAACGGGGTCAGCACCGGCCGCGATATCCGGGTCGATGGCTCGGTCAACATCGAGGGCGGGGACTCCGACGACCTGCTGGTCTACTTCGGAAACGAGGGACGGTACTTCAACGGCAACGGTCAGAACGGGGCCATCGCCGATGTGGATGACGTGTTCCTCGCCAACTTCGCCGTCAGCCACCCGCTGGACGCGATCGAATGGGATCTGCGCCCGACCGCCGTCGGACAATCCGGCGAAGCGATCAAGCTGAAACTGACGCGCGGCGACGCGTCGGATGCGGTCAAGACGCTGGCCGGTGCGGACTTCGAGACGCTGCAATCCTTTGATGTGAGCGGCAGCGGAGCGGTCTCGGATCTGATCCTTCCGGGTTTCATCGACTCGGGAGATCTCTTCCTCGATCCCGGCACCTACACGCTGCGCATCAAGGTCCGCGATCAGGCTGCCGGTTCCGGCGAGTTCAGCGTCACGGTGAATCGTAACTTTCCGGCAAACGATCTGGATCTCGGCACCTTTGCCACCAACTCCGACGAGGAAAGCGACGCCTCTGGCATCCGCGAGATCGTCATTCGAGATGTCGAGATCACCAGTGTCCTTGATTCGATCCGGATCGACTCGCTCGGAGATGCCACGGAGCAGATCGATATCCGGAGCATCACGCTGCACGAGCAGCATGAGGTCAACATTCTGAACGTCGAGTCCTTCGTTCTGAAGACCTCGGATCAGGACGACAACATCGCGACCTCGCTGGGCAAGGACCTGATCGTCTTCCAGGACGGCAATGACACGCTCAGGCTGACGGCAGACCGGTTCGCGGAAATCATGGATCTGGGTGCCGGTTCGGATGTCGCGCTGATCGAGATTGGCGACGGCACGCAACTCGGCAGCGTCACGCTCGCGGCTGACCAGATGGACATGGTGTTCGGCCGCACCGGCGGGGACGAGGCGATTTTCCGCAACGTTTCGGACACCGGTGCGCGCTGGTCGAGCATCGGACCCGATCCGGCAACCGGCGCCCCCACGCCGGTCTTCATGATCCCGGACATCGGCGCGGACGCCAACGCTGTGGACCTCTTCAACGCGCTGAATGCCCTCAAGCAGATGCGCAGCCTGCCGGATTTCGGGACGGCCGATACAGCGCCGGACCAGACGCCGTCGACCTATATCGAAGTGCACACGCCTGCCAGCCTCTCGTTCAATCTCGGCGCGCAAGTCGTGGATTTCGAAGCGGTCAGCTTCCAGGGATCCGACCTTGCCAATGACCTCGCATTGTATTTCGGCGGTGCGGTCTACGAGGGCGGCGACTCCGATGGCGATACCTTCGCCGCCAATTTCAGCGACTACGTGAAACCTGTCGGCGAAGAGCTGGGCATTCTGCTCAACGGCTTTCACGACGGCGGAGACCCGACGGCGTCCTCGCCCTTCCCGGACGGGCCGGGCTTCTTCCGCTACGAGAGCAACATCGTGTTCGAGAACGGCGAGACCATCCGCAGCTCGACAATCGACGGGTTCGAGCGGTTCTTCGTCACCGCGACGCCGTTCAACGACATCCTGATCGGCGGCGTATTCGACGACAACTTCTTTGCGGGCGGTGGCGACGATCTGCTCGCGGCCGGGGGCGCGCCGGGGACGTCGGCACCGGTCGGGACGGACTTTCTGTCCGGTGGGGCAGGCGATGACGTCTTCCATGCGAACGGTGACGAGCGCGTTGAGATCAACGGCGGCGATGACACCGACCTGCTGATCTACGGCCCCGGTACGGTCGAGACGATCTCCGGCGCCAATGTCGTCGGTTTACGGCATGACGTCGAGACGGCCGGCGGGACGACGACATACGCGGCGACCGACAGCGCGACGGCTCTGTTGCAGGCGCTGGCCGACCGGCCGGCATCGTTCTCGCGAACCTTGAGTTTCGAGGATGCCCTCGGGCTGACGACCGTGGTTCGCGATGTCGAGCACAGCAATCTCACCGGTCTCGACGCGACCGACGATCTGCTGATCTATGATGGCGGTGCGAGCTACATCGGCGGCGAGCGTGCGGGCGATCAGGACACGTTCGTGGCCGATTTCAGCGCACAGACCTTCGGCCTGACATTCATTCACGATGAAGCCGTCAACGGCACGCGCCTCGGCAACGGGACGTTTGTCTCGGGCATCGACCGGCTGGTGGTGAAGCTCGGGAGCGCGGCCGATCTTGTGACTGGCGGCGCCTTCGACGATTACATCGAGGGCGGCGACGGTGGCGATATCCTGCGCGGCGGCGGGTCTGTGGTTGCCGATACGCTGCTGGGGCAGGGCGGCGCGGATCTCTTCGCCTGGAATGCCAACGACGGCGTCGCGATTGTCGATGGCGGCGCGGACAGCGGCGAGTTCGTCGACCGTCTGGTGATCTCCGCGGTCGGTCCTGATGGCTCAGGCTTGTCTGCGCCGGGCGACGGGCTCGGCATTCGGATGTTCGATGCCGGGGGCTTGGCGGCCGATCTGGACGCGAACAGCAGCGATGCCGATCTGAGGGGTGGAGTCGGATTCACGCTCGGTCAGTCCATCCGGTTCGAGATCAATGCCGGGTCGAACCATGTGGATTTCGTCAATATCGACGCGACCGAGGTTCAGGGATCGAATGAGGAAGATGATCTAATCGTCTTCCAAGGAGGCACTTTTTACGATGGTGGCGAACGCCTCGGCGACCGCGACATCTTCGGCGCCGACCTGTCCGGCGAGACCCGTGATCTGACTTTCATTGCGCGCTCTGGTGATGACCGGATCGACGATGACGAACGCTTTTCCGATATCGGTAACGGCACGACAATCGGCAACTTCGAGCGCCTCTATCTCGATCTCGGCCAGGGCGACGACTTCGCGCTGGGTGGCGACTTCACCGACAATATCGACGGGTTCGGCGGCGCCGATATCCTCGCAGGTGGCCTCGGCAATGATACGATCGACGGCGGTGCGGGTGAGGACATCCTGTTCTATCAGGGCGGAAAGGATCTCATCCGGGGCGGCGACGACCGCGACGTGCTCGAGCTTGGCGCGATTGACGGCGGCTACAAGTCGATCGCGGGCGGATTATCGCCGACCGAAATCAATAGTGTGGTCGAGATCGCCAGCCTTGGCAGTGCTCTCAAGGTCCAGGATCTCGTCGGAGACCTGATCGACAGTTTCGACACCGTCACATTTCCGTTCATCCGGATGCAGGGGCAGGGCGGCGTCAGCTTACAGACCGGCGAGTTCCTCGGCACGGACTCGGCCTCGTTCTTCAACACCGATGTCGAGATCGTGGTTGTCTCGGCCGATGATGACGACGACATTCTGATTTCGGGCGTCGAGGCGGGCACGCTGTCGGGAGACGGCGGCGACGATGTCCTGATCAGCCGGCAGGGCGACGACGTTCTGATCGGGGGCGACGGTGCCGACCGCTACGTCTTCAAGGACAATTGGGGCTTTGACATTATCGGCGGTGAGATCGCCGGTCCGGGCGAGATTTTCTTCATCGGACACGACCGCGCCGATCTCCAGTTCCTGACCGCCGCGCTGGACTCCGGGCCGCTCAACGATCTCCAGGTGTTCGACCCGCTGACGGGCGCGACGCTGGTGTTCTCCAACTACTTCGCGCCTGCCGCGAACGGGCTGAACTACACATTCCATTTCGACGATCAGAGCACGGCTCTCGATCTCACGGGACTTGGTGCTGCCGTCACCGGGGCGATCCCGGCGGGCCTGACGATCTTCGGCACGGATCTGCGCGACGACATCACCCAGTCCACGACCGGCGCGGATTCCTACTTTGCCCGTGCAGGCAATGATCTGATCGTCTCCAGTGATGGCCCCGACATCATCAGCGGTGGCTTGGGTCTGGACTCGATCTCCTATGCCGACAGCCCTGTCTCCGGCCCTGGGGATCTCGGCGTCGTGATCGATCTCTCGTTCGGCTTCGGACAGTCCGGGCACGCCGACGGCGACATTCTGATCTCGGTCGAAGACGTCCTCGGCAGTGCCGGGCAGGACGTCCTGTTCGGCGACGGCAAACGCAACGCGCTGGCAGGCGGTGTCGGCAATGACGACATCGACGGGCAGGGCGGCGACGACTTCCTTTCCGGCGATGCGGGAGACGATCTCGTTGCCGGCGGCGACGGCGATGACCTCGTGTTCGGCGGTGGCGGGAACGACACGCTCGCGGGCGATGCGGATGATGACTTCATCTCGGCCGGTGCGGGCAGCGACCTGATCTACGCGGGCTCCGGCAACGACACCGTCAATGGCGGCGACGGCAACGACACCGTCACGCTTGAGGAAGGCGACGACATCTACCTGATCGCCTCGGTCGACCCTGAGCTTGGCGGCGGAAGCGTGGGCAACGACTCCGTCGACGGCGGGATCGGGAACGATCTGATCGAACTCAGCGGGTTCGACGCCGGGGCCACCATCGATCTTGGTCTCCAGCGCGTCATCAGCGGCGCGACGGTGCTGGCCCAGCTCGCCTCGTTCGAGAATGCGATCGGCTCGGACTCCGATGACACGCTGATCGGCGACGGCGCTGCCAACAGCCTGGCCGGAAATTCCGGGGACGATCTGCTCATCGGCAATGACGGTGCGGACGTTTTGATCGGCGGCAGCGGATTTGACCGGGTCGATTATGCGGCCGAGACCGGCGGCGGCGAGATCCGCGTCGATCTTGCAGCGGGCACCGGCGAGGACAGCTTCGGCAACATCGACACACTCTCCGAGATCGAGCACGTTTTCGGCGGCAACAGCTACGCGGTGCCGGGCCAAGCGTTCGACGATCTGTTCGGCGATGACGGCGATAACCGTTTCACCGGCAACGCGGGTCTCGACATCGACCAGATCGATGGCCGAAACGGGACCGACACGGTCGATTACGGCTCCGAGGTCGGCACGCAGGGCTACCTCGCGGACGGTGTGACGCCGGATGCCACGGGCGTCGGCGTCGTGGTCGATCTTTCAGCGACCGGAAGTTTCGCATCGCCGAATGCCACCGACACCAACGGGCACGGTGATCTGCTGATCTCGATCGAGAACGTCATAGGGTCGATCCGTGACGACAGCCTGACCGGCGACGCGGGCGCCAACTCGTTCGTCGGCGGCGATGGTAACGATACCATCGACGGCGGCGACGGCATCGATATCGTCGACTACAGTCAGGAAGCCGGGGGCCTTAACCTCGCGGTCTTCATCAACGATCTCGATCCGACCACCAACCTCGACACCTTCGGCGATGCCGATGTTCTCACCAGTATCGAGGTCATCATCGGTACGGACTTCAGCGACACGATCCTGCGTGACGCGAGCCAGCAGCACACGCTGTTCGGCGAGGGCGGCAACGACTCGATCCAGCTCGTCGGTGCGTTCAGCGGGATCGACGGCAATTCGCTGTTCGGCGGCGACGGGGACGACCTGCTCGTCGGTCTCGGCGGATCGGACATCTTCTTCGGTGGCACCGGGGATGACGAGGCGATCGGCAACAGCGGCAACGACGTCTACGTCTACATCGACGGCCTCGATACCTTCACGGGGCTCGCCGGAACGGCCAATGGCTCGGACGAGGCCAATTTCGACCAGTTCGGCTCGGCCGTCATCGCCGATCTGACGACACCCCAGATCTTCACCAGCGATACCGATGATGCCGGCGATGGTGCCGTGCGCCAGATCATGGAAGTGACCGGCCTCGATGCTGTCACGGCGACCGACAGCAATGACAGCCTGACCGGCAACGCCGATGACAACCGGCTCTATGGCGGGGCGGGCAACGACACGTTCACTGGCGGCGACGGATCCGATGTCATCGAGGGCGGCGACGGCGTCGACACCTGGATCATCGCAGACGGTGGTTTCGGCGCGACGGTGGACCTGAGCGTGGCTGGCCTGAACGCAAGCGACGGCTTCGGCAATGCCGAGAGCGTCGGATCGGTGGAACGCATCATCGGCACGGCGCAGGACGACCGTTTCACCGGCTCGGCCTCCGATGAAACCTTCGTCGGCGGAGCGGGAGTCGACAGCTATATCGGCGGTGATGGTATCGATACCATCGACCTCTCTGCCGAGGGCGGATCGGGGTCCGCGGAGTTCAACATCTCGTTCGACGCGACGACCGGCGAGACCTTCGGCACGCTCATCGACACCTTCGGCAATATCGAGAATTTCCGCGGCATCGAGCGCTTCATCGGCTCCGACGGCAGTTTCGATGACTTCTTCGGCGGCGCGGGCGACGAGATCTTCACCGGGCTCGCCGGAAGCTCCACCGACCGTTTCGAAGGCGCGGCCGGCAATGACACTGTCGATTACAGCCTCGAGGACGGGGCAAGCGGCGTGGTCGCGGACATTTCGATCAACGGCTCGTTGGGCACGCCGAATGCGACGGATTCTTTCGGCGACGGTGACGCGCTGATCGACATCGAAAACCTGATCGGGTCGAAGAACAACGACGTTTTCACCGGGAGCGCTGCCGCCAACACGCTCAGCGGCGGTCTCGGCGACGATGTCTTCTTCGGCAATGCGGGGGCAGACGCTATCTACGGCGGCGACGGTCTGGACGCGGTCAACTATGCTTTAGAGACCGGCGGTGGTCCGATCTTGGTCGATCTGCGCCGCGCGGGCAACCACGCGCAGGACAGTTTCGGCGACTTCGACACTCTGATCAGCATCGAGCAGGTGACGGGCACGAGCTTCGGCGACGCCATAACGGGCGACGATGAGGCGAACACGCTGTTCGGCACGCACGGCAACGATTTCCTCGACGGCTGGGCCGGCGGGGATGTGCTCTATGGCGAGACCGATGACGACACGCTGCTCGGGTGGGAGGGCGACGACTCGCTCTTCGGCGGGATCGGCAACGACCTGCTCGAAGGCGAGCAGGAGGATGACTTCCTCGACGGCGGTGCGGGTGCCGATGTCCTCTATGGCGGGGATGGCGTGGACACGGCCAGTTATCTCGCCTCGGCGTTCGGCGTCGATGTCTCGCTTCTGACCGGGACAGGTGCCGGAGGTGACGCCGCCGGGGACCAGCTCTCGAAGATCGAGAACCTGATCGGCAGTCTGGACAACGACACGCTGGTCGGCGACGGCGCAGACAACACGCTCGAAGGTCTCGCCGCGGCCGACGATCTTGACGGTGGTTTGGGCATTGACACGGCGTCGTACCGGTCGTCTTCGGCGGGTGTGATTGTCTCATTGGCGAGCGGGACGGGTTCTGGCGGCGATGCGGATGGCGACA
>JBCDAV010000045.1:0-37983 GCA_039184865.1 Pseudomonadota bacterium
CTCGTGGTCATCACCATTGTCCTGACCGCGGTCGCCATGCGCTTCCAGAAACCCGATGGGGCGGGCCGATGACCCTCGCGTTTACAATTCCAATCAAGAACGGTTCCCCTTTCATCGTGCTCGAAATACCTCGGGGACTGGGGCAGAGCCCCAGCCCGGTTCGAAAGAACCGGACGGGGCAGAATGGATCCACCCATGCCTGAACCCATCATCTCCATCCGCAATGTGTCCAAGGTCTATCCCGGCGTCACCGCCGTGGCAGAGACTTCGCTGGACATTCAGGCCAATGAGTTCTTCGCCCTCTTGGGTCCGTCAGGTTGTGGCAAGACCACCTTACTGCGGATGTTGGCGGGGTTCGAGACCCCCTCCACCGGTGAGATCTTCATCGACGGGGTAGACGTCTCCGACACACCCCCGAACCGTCGCCCAGTGAACATGGTGTTCCAAAGCTACGCCGTCTTCCCTCATATGACGGTCTCTCAGAACGTGGCCTACGGACTAAAGGTCGGAGGAGTCGCGTCAGGTGAGATCCCGGGCCGGGTTTCGGAGGCGTTGGACCGCGTACAGCTCGGCCATCTCGGTGAGCGCAAACCCGATCAGCTCTCAGGCGGGCAACGCCAACGGGTTGCGCTGGCTCGGGCACTGGTGATGCGGCCGAAGGTGCTTCTGCTGGACGAGCCGCTGTCGGCGCTCGACGCAAAGCTGCGCGAGGACATGCAGCTGGAGCTCTCCCGCCTGCAGCAGGAGGTTGGGATCACCTTCGTCACAGTCACCCACGACCAGGACGAGGCGCTGTCCATGGCCGACCGGATTGCCGTGATGAACGCGGGCGAGGTCAGCCAGATCGCAACACCCGGCACGCTCTACGAAGCCCCGGCAAGCAAGTTCGTGGCGGACTTTATCGGCAAGGTGAACCTCTTTGATGCGCAAGTGGTGGGCGGTGCAGATGGCCGCGTGACGCTAGATGTCGCCGGGATCGGGCGGGGAGAAGTGCCCCATGGCGCGGCTGCACAGGGGCCGGTCTCGCTGGCAGTCCGGCCCGAGAAGATCCGCATGTCCACAGACCGCCCTGACCTGCCCTTCACCGTCGATGGCGAGATCACCGACTGGGCCTATTACGGCGATACCAGCCATCTCTACGTGCGCACGGACGGTGGCCTCAGGATCGCGGTGAATGTGCAGAACACGTCCAAGACCACCGTAGACGCAGTGGATATCGGCGACAGAGTGTGGCTGGGCTGGGAGGCGGCGGCGACGCTGGTCCTTACCGACTAGCAAAGCAACAGTGGAGCGGGATTCCGCGGTAGCCTGTAGCAAATCCGCCAGTACGGGGCCTACGCTGTCATGAGCCCGAGAGAATGGCCCAAACGATTGAAGCTTACCAATTGCCTGCCCTTTAGGCCTAAGGTCGGCAGGCAATGTTCTCATCAGTGAGGTATTAGAGCCCTTCGGGACACGGCTGGTCGATCTTCACCTCCGCGCAGATCTCAGGGGAGCTGGGAGCGAACGTATCCAGAACTAGTTAGCGCTCCGCTTCGTTCACATTCGCCCACTCTGCGATTAGGTCACTCCGCCGCGATCGCCTCACCGTCAACCCGCTCAACACGGCAGGCGGAGAACTTGAACTCCGGGATCTTGCCATAGGGGTCAAGCTGCGGATTCGTCAGCGTGTTCGCCGCCGCCTCCACGTATGCGAACGGCACGAACACCATGTCTTCGGAAATGGCACGGTCGGCGCGGGCCATGATCTCGATGGCACCGCGGCGCGTCTCGATCCGCATCTTCGACCCGGGCTGGATGCCGAGTTTTCGAAGGGTGCGCGGGTGCATGGATGCGTTTGCCTCGGGCTCCGCCCAGTCGAGGATCGTCGCGCGCCGAGTCATGGACCCAGTGTGCCAATGCTCCAGCTGCCGCCCCGTCGTCATGATGAAGGGGAACTCCGCGTCTGGGCTCTCGGCCGGTGCCACGATATTGGCTGGCGTGAACTTGGCCCGGCCCTCGGCCCGCGGGAACGCATCGCCAAAGACGATGGGCTGGCCCGGGTCCTCTGGGCTCAGCGACGGATAGGTCACCGCGTTCTGCTGCTCCAGCCGCTCCCAAGTGATGTTGTTGAGCGACTTCATGTTCATCTTCATCTCGTTGAAGACTTCAGACGGGTGCGTATACGTCCAGCCCAGGTCCAGCCGCTTGGCAAGCTGGGTCGTGATCCACCAGTCCTCCTCGGCCTCGCCGGGGGGCGGGACCGCCGGGCGGCCCATCTGGACCTGCCGGTTGGTGTTGGTCACAGTGCCCGTCTTCTCGGCCCAGGCCGAAGCGGGCAGGATGACGTCCGCGTAGTTTGCCGTCTCCGTCAGGAAGATGTCCTGCACGACCAGGTGGTCGAGCTTGGCCAGCGCATGGCGGGCGTGCTCGACATCCGGGTCCGACATGGCCGGATTCTCGCCCAGGATATACATGCCCTTGATGTCGCCGTCGTGGATCGCGTGCACGATCTCGACAACGGTCAGACCCTTCTCGTTCGAGAAGTCGCCGGACTGCCAGACATCCGTGAAGGCGGACCGGACGCCATCATCCATCACGGACTGATAGTCCGGCAGGAACATCGGGATGAGGCCCGCGTCAGAGGCGCCCTGCACATTGTTCTGGCCACGCAGCGGGTGGAGCCCCGCGCCCTTGCGCCCGACATGCCCGCACATCAGCGCCAACGAGATCAGGCAGCGCGCATTGTCCGTGCCGTGGATGTGCTGGGAGACGCCCATGCCCCAGAAGATCATCGCCGCCTCGGCCCGCGCGAAGGTCCGCGCCACATCGCGCAGCACGTCCGGCTCGATTCCGCAGATCTCGCTCATGGCCTCGGGGCTGAAACCCTTCAGATGCTCCTTGATATCGTCGAAGCCCTCGGTCATCGCCTGGATGTACTGGCGGTCGTAGAGCTCCTCCTCGACGATGACGTGCATGATCGAGTTCAGCATCGCGACGTCGGCGCCGGGCCGGAACTGCAGCATGTGCGTCGCGAAACGCTTCATGCCGTGCCCGCGCGGATCCATCACGATCAGCTTGCCGCCGCGCTTGGTGAACTGCTTGAAATAGGTCGCGGCAACCGGGTGGTTCTCCATCGGGTTGCAGCCGATGACGATCGCGCAGTCGGCGTTCTCGATCTCGTTGAAGGTCGCCGTGACCGCACCCGACCCGACGTTCTCCAGCAATGCAGCAACCGACGACGCGTGACAGAGCCGCGTGCAGTGGTCGACATTGTTGTGGCCGAAGCCCTGACGGATCAGTTTCTGGAACAGATAGGCTTCCTCGTTCGAGCACTTGGCCGAGCCGAAGCCCGCGATGTTGGTGCCCTTCTCCTCGCGCAGCCGCTTGAGACCGTTCGCGGCAACGTCGAGCGCTTCTTCCCAGCTCGCCTCGCGGAAGTGGGTCAGCGGGTTCGCCGGGTCGACGTTCAGGCCCTTTGCCGGGGCATCGTCGCGCCGGATCAGCGGCTTCGTCAGCCGGTGCGGGTGCGAGATGTAGTCGAAGCCGAACCGGCCCTTGACGCACAGACGGTTCTCGTTCGCCGGACCGTCGATGCCCTCGACCCAGGCGATCTTGTCGCGTCCGTTCTCGTCCGACTTGATCTTGTACTTGAGCTGGCAGCCGACGCCGCAGAACGGGCAGACGCTTTCGACCTCGCGCTCGAACGCCTGCGAGTCGCCGCGCTGTTCGTCGTCGAGCGCCGTCGCGGGCATCAGGGCGCCGGTCGGACAGGCCTGCACGCACTCGCCGCAGGCAACGCAGGTCGACGCCCCCATCGGGTCATTGAAATCGAAGATGATCTGGCTGTCGTGTCCGCGGCCCGCCATGCCGATCACGTCATTGACCTGCACCTCGCGGCAGGCGCGCACACAGAGATTGCAATTGATGCAGGAGTCCAGGTTCACGCGCATCGCCAGATGGCTGTCGTCCAGCAGCGGCACCCGCTCCTTCTCGATGGCCGGAAAGCGGCTTTCCGAGACGCCCTGCGCATCCGCCATGTTCCAGAGATGCGAAGACTTGTCCCGCGCTTCCTCGCGCTCGGGCTGATCGGCGACCAGCATCTCGATGATCATCTTGCGCGCCTTCGTCGGCCGGTCGCCGACCGCGTTCACGACCATGCCTTCACGCGGCTGCCGGATGCACGAGGCCGCCAGCGTCCGCTCGCCCTCGATCTCGACCATGCACGCACGGCAGTTGCCGTCCGAGCGATAGCCGGGCGAGTCCTTGTGGCAAAGATGCGGAATCGTCGTGCCTTCGCGCTTGGCGACCTGCCAGATAGTCTCCCCGGCATCCGCCTCGACCTCACGGCCGTCCAGCGTGAACTTGATGGTCATGGCTTGACCTCCCGATGCGTCGCGTCGCAGCGATCGTGCTGTGTCCACGTTCACTAAGCCGGAAGACCGGGGCAACAAGCAAATCGAAATGCGCGAATGCGCGTTCGGTCCTGCTTATGGACTGACCTGGTCGAGCGCCGCGTTCAGCGCATTGACCGCCGGCAGGACCGGCTCCTGATCGGCCGTGATCAGCCCCATCGGCTTGCTGATCGTCGGATCGACCAGCTTCAGGCGAACGATGTCCAGACGCATCCCGACGCTGTCGACCAGCCGCTCGGGCGCGATCGTTCCGGCGATACCGTCGCCGACCTGAACGAGCGACACGGTCAGCGCATCGGTCTCCATCACCACGTTCGGCGTCGCCTCGGCAGCCAGAAACGCGTCGTCGATGATGCGGCGGTTCTGCATGTTTCGGGTCAGCAGGCAGAGCGGAAACTCGGCGGCCTCGCTCCACTTGATCGTCTCCGAGAACCCGTCCGCCATCGCGCTCGGGAGCAGGAGCTCGTAGTTCTCGTCGAACAGGTGACGCGAGATCGAGCCCGAGGGCCGGGCGCTCTCGAGATAGGTGACACCGGCATCGAGCGAGCCGTCCTCGAGCCCCTGCGAGATCTCGCTGGCCGAGCGCGAGAAGACCTGCAGCGTCAGCTTCGGATGCGCCTTGCGCAGATTGGCGGCGATCCCGGCAATGAACGAGAGCGCCGTCGGCACCGACCCGATCACCAGCTTGCCCGACAGCACGCCCTGCGATTGCTGGATCTCCTGGCGCAGACCCTGCGCGTCGGCGATCATCCGGTGCGCCCAGCGCAAGGCGATCTCGCCCTCCTGCGTGAAGCCCATGAACCGGTTGCCGCGCTTGACGATCGGGGCGCCGAGATCGCGTTCGAGATTGCGGATCCGGGCCGAAAACGCCGGCTGCGAAATCCCGCATTCGGCCGCTGCGCGCGCGAAGTGCATGTTGCGGCCCAGCGCCGCCAGCAACTCCATGTCTCTCAGATCGGGCATCGCTCTTTCAATTTGCTCAGCTCGTTACTGCTATGCTTGACGACGCTCCATGGCAATGGGAGGTTCGTTAAGGTTTCGATTACCGTGCGGGGGTTTTGTCATGTTGCGTCACCTGATGACCTGCGTCAGCACAGCTGCATTGCTGGCCTCATCACCCGCCTTCGCAGACCTGATCATCGACATCCCGGATGTGCCGGAATTCACGCTCTCCGATCCGATCATCAGTGATGAGGACGTGATCATCAATGCGCTGCCGGGTACAACGCTCATCATCGATACCCGTATCGAGGCGCCCAATCTGACGATTGTCGCGGGCTCCGTACTCGAATTGGATGGTGGCGAGTTGCTGATAAGCGGCGCTACGATGATCACGGCGGGCGGATCAATCATTCTGGACGGGGGTGGTTCGTTAACAACTGACGAAATCACGGTCGCAGGCGGCAACGGCGGAGATGTCATATTCGGCGACGTTACCGCGGATTTTGGCGTTTCAGGCGGAACACTGACCGTCACAACTGCATCGGGCGCGGGCATCGGTCTGACGAGCGTATCCTCACCGCCCCGGACCCCCGTGGTCCTCGGCGGCGGTGTCAGCCTTGCAGGTGGGTCTGGCCTGGACCTCACGACTACGACCGTGAGCATCTCCGATGAAGGCGGTCGCGCTGTCGGCAATGCGACGATCGTTGCGGCCGGCCCGATTGTCGTGACGAACATCACCATACAGAACCCGGCCGGTGCTGACGTCGTCGGAACGGGTCTGGCGGACGCAGAGGCGCCGGTCGCGATCATCGAAACAAACCTTGGGCAAGTCGCGCTCGTGCTTGACGGATCCGCGCTCGCCCCGCTCGAGGTTGATCTGGGCGGCGCTTCGCTTCCATCGGAACTTCTCCGGGCAAGCGATTTCACGGACCGGCTGTTCTCGTGTCCGCAGTCAGCGCCGGATGTTCGGTTCGACGAGGGCACCTGCGCCTACGCGACAGGCGGCGTCGATCGCCTGGAGTCAGACAACGGCGCGTCGACCTTCGACGATACGACCTGGGCCTTCACGCTCGGCGCGCAGGCCGAAGTGGCCGATGACGTCTTCGTCGGTGGCGCGCTCGCATATGAAGCCAGCCAAACCGACACCCGCATGAAAGACCGGGAAACCCGGCGGGGCCGCACCGGCCTCGTCGTCAAGTACGACGACGGGGCCTTCTCCGCCGGGCTTGCTCTGGCCGCCGCCTATGGAGCTGTCGACACCGCTCGCGCCACGGCGAGCGGCCTCGTGTCCGGCAGCACCGATGCCACCACGCTCGAGGCACGCGCGCGCATCGCCTACGGAATGCGGTTCGGCGATGTGGCCGTCGAACCCTCGCTCGCAGCCAGCGTTCTGCACCTGGAAGAGGACGGCTACACGGAAACCGGGGCGGCCCTTGCCAACCGGCGGGTCGGTGCCGCGGACCTGACCACGTTCGGCCTGCACGCCGGGCTGACCCTGGGTACGGATCTCGTCGCGGGGCCGTTCAACACCAGCATCCGGCCCGAACTTGCTGTCGGTCTCGACTGGCTGAGCGACCCGGACGCCACGCTGTCCGCGACCGGTGCGACGGGACGCGCCCTTTTCCAGAACGTCGACGCAGACCGGCTGACCGGCACCGTCTCGGTAGGGCTGACGGTCTTCGCGGCCGACGACGTCGCGTTCCGGCTGCGCTATGGCGGGCGCTTCGGCGAGAACACGTCGGGCCATGGCGGCGAGATCAAGGCGACACTGGGGTTCTGAGCGCGAATTACGTTTGCGCGGGTCTCGCATCGCTGGCACAAGATCGCGCAATCCTGACGCGGAGATCCCGGCATGAAATCGCTGCACTTGGGCTCGGCCATGATCGACACGATCGTGCTGGTCGCCTCGGAGAACATCGAGCGCGCGACCTTCTCAAATGACGGCAAGTCCTTCCTGATGCTCGAAGCCGGGCGCAAGCTCGAGGCGCGCTCGATCACGACCCATGTCGGCGGGGGCGCCTGCAACACGGCCGTCTCGCTCGCGCGGCGGGGATGGGCGCCGAGCGTGCTGGCCAAGACCGGGCGTGACCTGAACGCCGAGGAAATCCGCCAGCATCTGGACCGCAACAGCGTCGCCGACGGGCTGATCCCCTCGGAACATGCCACGGGCGTCGCGGTGATGGTCGCCAGCCACGACCGCAACGCCTCGATCTTCGTGCATCGCGGCGCGAACGAGACGCTGACATTCGACGAACTGCCCGCCTTCGACGGTGCCGATCTGGTCTACGTGTCCTCGCTCTCGAACGAGTCGGCCGAATGCTACGGGCCGATCATGCGCGCGGCGAAACTGTCGGGGGCGATGGTCGCCAGCAATCCCGGCATCCGGCAGCTCACCGCCCGCACACCGGCCTTTCTGGCCGCCCTGAGCCATGTCGATCTGATCTCGGTCAACCGCGTCGAGGCCGAGGCGCTCGTTCCGGCGATGGCCGCGCGGGCCGAAGCGACGACCGAGGCGCTGCCCGACGATCCGCCGCCGCTCCTGAAACGCGGGCTCAGCTTCGGCGGCTTCGAGATGGGCCTGATCCGGTTCATGCGCACGCTCCAGCAGGCGGGTCCGCGCTGGGTCTCGATCACCGACGGGATGGACGGCGCCTATCTCGCCGGGCCGGACGGTGTGATCTGGCACCCGACCCTGCCCGCCGAGGTCGCCGGAACCGCCGGAGCCGGCGATGCGTTCTGTTCGACCCTCAGCGCCGCACTGGCCGAAGGCATCGCCCCGGATCGCGCGATGCTCGAGGCATCGATCAATGCCGCTTCTGTCGTCGGCCATGTCGACACGACAACGGGCCTGCTGACACGGGATCACATCGCCGAAGGGGCGGCCAAAGCCGACGCGAAGTCGAGAGTTCTGAGCGAAGACGGCTAAAGCCGCCGCAGGTAGGTCTCGATCTCGACATCCGTGATGCGCTTGAGGAGCTTGGTGCTTTCCTGCCGCTTCAGCGCGCCGAAGACGTGACGCAACGGCTCGCCAAGCCAGTCCCTGATGAAGTCCGACCCGGCAAACCGGGCTTCGGCCGCCTGCCAGGTCAGCTGAAGCGCACCGCCAAGACCGGGCACAAGCTCGCCCGAGACGGGCTCCGGAGGCTCCTCAGCCGCCTCAAGTCCGGCCAACGCGGCTGCGAGCACCGCCGCCGTCACAAGGTAGGGGTTGGCGTCCCCACCGGCGACGCGGTGCTCGATCCGTGCCGCCGGTCCAGTCGCCTCCGGCACGCGGACGCCCGTGCCGCGATGATCGACGGCCCAGAGCGCCTCGACCGGGGCGAGGAAACCCGGCACGAAGCGCCGATAGGAGTTCATATTCGGCGCGAAGATCAGCATTTCGTCCGCCATGTGCGTAAGGCAACCCGCGATGGCGTGGCGCATCCGAGCATTCGGCCCGTCGGCGTCATCGAAGATATTGCGCCCGTCAGCGTCCAGAGCGCTCAGGTGCATGTGCAGTCCCGAGCCGACCGTATTGCCCCACGGCTTGGCCATGAATGTCGCGTCGTATCCGTGCTGGCGTGCCGTCCCGCGGATCGCCCGGCGCAGCGCGATCATCCGGTCCGCCGCTTGAACTGGATCCGGCCCGTGAGACAGGTTGACCTCGAACTGTCCGTAGCCGAACTCGGAAATCAGCGTCTCGACCTCGGCCCCCAGCGCCGATGACGCGTCCTGAATGGCGTGCAGAAGCGGCGCGAAGGCCCGCGTGATGTCGAGATCGTAGACCTGACCCGTCGCAAGCCGCTCACCGGTGACGGGATTGCGCGGCGGCAGCGGTGCTTCCGCGTCGATCAGGAAGAACTCCTGCTCCAGTGCGAGGACAGGCGTCAAACCGGCTTCGGCCCAGCGCTCGGTGACCTGTGCCAGCACATTGCGCGGATCAAAGGCCGCCAGCGACCCGTCCGGCATGTTCGGCACAACCTGCACCTGCGCTGCTGGGTGCGCCGGGTCGGCCCAGAGCATCGGACCGAGAGAGCCCGGAACAGGCCTGACCACCCCATCCGGATCGCCGGTCTGGATCGCCAGCCCGGCCTCGTAGACATCGTCTCCGAACAGATCCAGCCCGGCCGTCGAGGACGGCAGTTTCATGCCACCCGCATCCAGCTTCTCCAGTGCTGCGATCTGCACCAGCTTGCCACGGCTGACGCCATTCAGGTCGACGCAGAACACCTCGGCGTGGCCGGTGTCCGGGTGGGCCGCACGAAACGCGGCGAGCTCATCTGCAAAACTCATTGATCGTCTCCTCGAGAGACGCTCTATCGCGCCCCCTCCCCCTTGACGCAAGCGCGTCGCGCGCCGCAGACAGGATCGGAACCAGCCGAGGCCATCCATGCAACAGATCAATCTCCGCGCCACCGAGGACTATCAGGCCATGGACGGCGCCCATCACTGGCATCCGTTCACCGACACTGCCGATCTCGCCGAGAAGGGCGCGCGTGTCATCACGCGGGCAGAAGGCGTCTGGCTGACCGATTCCGACGGCAACCGCATACTCGACGGCATGGCCGGTCTCTGGTGCGTGAATGTCGGCTATGGCCGCGAGGAGATCGCCGAGGCCATCGCCCGGCAGGCCCGCGAACTGCCCTATTACAACACCTTCTTCCAGTCGACGCACCCGCCCGTGGCCGAGTTCGCCGAAGCGCTGTGCGCCCAGGCACCGGCCCATATGAACCGGGTGTTCTTCACGAACTCCGGCTCGGAGTCGAACGACACGGTCTTCCGCCTTGCCCGCGTCTATTGGGACAGCCTCGGCAAGCCGGAGAAAAAGCACTTCATCGGGCGCAAGAACGGCTACCACGGCTCGACCGTCGCGGCGGCCTCGCTCGGCGGCATGAACGCGATGCACGTCCAGTCCGGACTGCCGATCGAGGGCGTCCATCACATCAACCAGCCCTATTGGTTCGCCGAAGGCCGCGAGACCGGAATGACGCCGGAGGAATTCGGCCTCGCCCGCGCCCGGGAACTGGAGGCCAAGATCCGCGAGATCGGCGCGGAAAACGTCGCCGCCTTCATCGCCGAGCCGATCCAGGGCGCGGGCGGCGTGATCATCCCGGCCGAAACCTACTGGCCCGAGATCCAGCGCATCTGCCGCGAGCACGACATCCTGATTGTCGCCGACGAGGTCATCTGCGGCTTTGGGCGCACCGGCAACTGGTGGGGCTGCGACAGCTTCGGGATCGAGGCCGATCTGATGCCGATCGCCAAGGGCCTGACCTCGGGCTACGTGCCGATGGGCGGCGTCTTCATCTCCGACCGCGTCGCTGATCCTGTCATGGCGCACGCGGGAGAATTCGTCCACGGCTACACCTATTCGGGGCACCCGCTGGCCTGTGCCGCCGGCCTCGTGAACCTCCGCATCCTGCAGGAGGAAGATCTGCCCGGTCGCGTCGGGCGCCATATCGGGCCGTATCTCAAACAGCGCTGGGAGGCGCTGGCCGATCATCCTCTGGTCGGCGAGGCGCGGATGACCGGTCTGATCGGGGCGCTGGAACTGGTCCGCGACAAGACCACGATGGAACGTTTTCCGGATGAAGGCACCGCGGGCACGCGCTGCCGCGATATCTCGGTCGGCAACGGGCTGGTGATGCGGGCCGTGCGCGACTCGATGATCATCTCGCCGCCGCTGATCATCTCCGAGACCGAATGCGATGAACTGGTCGGGATCGCGCGGCAATCGCTGGACACCCTCGCCTCCGAGATGCTCTGACGGGATCCGGCGATGACCGGATATCTCACCGCCAACGACCGGCCCGGCGAGCATGCAAGCAGTTGGTATGCCGAGACCGCGCATCCTCTGCCGGACCATCCGCCGCTGCAGGGCGCGGCTCAGGCAGATCTCTGCATCGTCGGCGCGGGGTATGCCGGGCTCTCCGCAGCGCTGCACGCGGCACAGAGCGGCCTCAAGGTCATCGTGCTCGAAGCCAACCGCATCGGGTGGGGTGCCTCGGGCCGCAATGGCGGACAGGTCGGCATCGGTCCGCGCGCCTCCGTCGACGAATACGAGCGCAAGGTCGGCCGCGATGATGCCCGCAAGGTCTGGGACATCGCGGTTGGCGCCAACGCGCTGGTGCGCGACCTGATCCGCAAGCACGAGATCGACTGCGACCTCGCCGACGGCTACGTCGACTGCGCGTGGAAACCCGGCCATGTCGCCGATTTGCATGCCTTTGCCGAGCATGTCTCGACCGCCTACGGCCACGAAACGATACGCCCGCTCGACCGGGCGGCGATGATCGAACTCCTTGGGACCGAGCGGTATCATGGCGGCTTCATCGACACGACGGGCGCCCATCTGCATCCGTTGAACTACGCCATCGGGCTTGGGCGCGCCGCTGCTGCGGCGGGCGCCGAGATCCACGAGCGCTCGGTGGTGACGCGGGTCGAGCGCGGCCGGGTGACGACAGCGAAGGGTGACGTCTCGGCACAGAACATCGTGCTCGCCTGCAACGGCTATCTCGACGGGCTGATGGCGGCGCCGCAACGCCGAATGATGCCGCTGAACAACTACATCCTCGCGACCGAACCGCTCGGCGACCGGGTGAACCGTCTCAACCCGCAGAATGTCTGCGCCTCGGACACCCTGTTCGTGTTGAACTACTTCCGGCTCAGCCGTGACGGGCGGATGCTCTGGGGCGGCGGCGAGAGCCTCGGCCGCAAGTTTCCGCCGGATCTGAAATCCTTCGTCCGCAAGCGCATGCTGATGGTCTACCCCGACCTCGCGGATGTCGAGATCACCCACGCCTGGGGCGGCACGCTGGCGATCACCGGCACGCGAATACCGGTGTTTCAGGATCTCGGCGGCGGCATACGGGCAATCGGCGGCTGGTCGGGCTCGGGCGTTCACATGGCGACCATGGGCGGCAAGATCGCGGCCGAGGCCATTGTGGGCGAGGTCGGAGACTGGGATGTCCTCGCGCGGATGCCGACCCCGCAATTTCCCGGCGGGGACTGGTTCCGGATGCCCTTCCTGCGGCTCGCCATGTTCTGGTACCGCCTGCTGGACCGGCTGTAGGAGACTGCGATGCCACCGATCGAACCGCACCTGATGGGCGATGTCTGGCCCGCTGCCGAACCCGGAAGCACGGCCGCCGATTACGGCTCTGCCGCGCTGTCGCCTGTGGCGCCGGTCCCGGTGCGCAGCTACCAGACCCTGACGATCACCTACACCGCCGGGAAGTTCGGGCTGGACGACACGGGCGCCATCGCCGTTGCGATGCGCTGGGTGCAAGATGGCGGCCCGCTGCAAAGCTCGGACCCCACGGCGATGAACTACATCGCCGCCGTGGCGAGCAACGGCGCGCCGCTGCTGGTCACGCCCGAACAGTTCTGGCACCGGCCCTGGGGGCACGCTGTCCGCATCACCGTGAAGGGCGGCTTTCTGCGCGAGGGCGACACGATCACCGTGACCTTCGGCGACCGCGCCGGCGGCTCGCCCGGCCTGCGCATGCAGACCATCGCCGAGAGCGCCCTTGAGTTCCGCGTCTCCGTCGATGCCTGTGCCACCGGGCACTTCGCACCTCTCGATGAGCGGCTCTCGATCCCGGTCGTAGCGGGGCCGCTGCACCGATGGGTTGCGGTCCTGCCGAGCCTGCGCCGCCCGGGAGAGCGCTTTCAACTCGGCCTGCGTGCCGAGGACATCTGGGGAAATCCGGCAATCCCGGATGACGGCACGCTGACGCTCAGCGCCGATCATCCAGTTTCAGGCCTGCCGACCAGCGTGACATTACCGGAGACCGGTTGCCTGACCGTCGACGGCCTTGCTGCCGAGACGGGAACGCTGCGCGTTTTCGCCGACGACGCATCGGGCAGAGTCGCCACCTCGAACCCGCTGACCGTGCAGGCGGGAGAGAACGCGGGCTACTGGGGCGACCTGCACGGGCAATCGGGCGAGAGCGTCGGGATCGGAACCATCAGCGAATACATGGACTTCGCCCGCAATGCCGCGTTCCTCGAAGTCTCCGGTCACCAGGCCAACGACTTCCAGGTCACAAATGCCTTCTGGCAGCAGATCAACGACACCACGGCGGAGATGACCGAGGACGGGCGCTTCATCCTGTTTCCGGGCTACGAGTGGTCCGGCAACACACCGGTCGGCGGCGACCACAATGTCTTCTACCGGCACGAAGGCCGGCCCATCGTTCGCTCGTCGCACGCGATGCTCCACGATCGCGACGATCTCGGCACCGACGCCAATACGCTGGACGCGCTGTTCACCGCGCTGCGCGAGGAAGACGCGGTCGTCTGGTCCCATGTCGGCGGGCGCCCGGCGGATGTCGGCTATGCTCACGATCCGGCATTGAAGACAGCCGTCGAGGTACATTCGAACTGGGGCACGTTCGAGTGGATCCTCACCGACAGCCTCGCGCTCGGGCACCGGGTCGGCGTCGTCTCGAACTCCGACGGGCACAAGGGGCGGCCCGGCGCCGGTCCGCCGGGAGCCACCGAGTTCGGAGCCTATGGCGGGTTGACCTGCTTTCTCGCGCCGGAACTGACGCGCGACGCCTTGTTCGAATGCATGCGGCGGCGGCACCATTACGGAACCTCGGGCAGCCGGATCGGGCTGGACGTGCGCGCGAGCTTCAACACCGAGACGAAGCTGTTTCCGCGCGATCCAAGGCATTTCGACTGCACGCCTGAGCCCGCTCGGGAGGCCATGATGGGCGACATCGTCCACACGGCGGACGGCGCCTGCACATTTTCCGTCAGCGTGAATGCTCCGGCCCCGGTCGAGCGGATCGACGTGATGCGGGGCGCGGAAATGGTCCACACGGAACGATGCTACGGCGCGGGCGATCTCGGCCATCGCGTGCGGGTCTACTGGCAGGGCGCGGAATACCGCGGGCGCGGCCGGAACACGTTCTGGCGGGGCGAGATCCGGGCCGACGGAACGACGATCAACGCGATGGTGCCGGTCAACCACTGGAACCATGAACGCCCGCTGACGCTGCGGGACAACCGCTTGGCGTTCGAAGCCATCACATCCGGCAATTTTGGCGGGGTCGACCTGGCGCTGTCCGGACCGGGTCAGCTCGAAATTGAAACCAATCTGGTCTCGGCCACGGTCGATACGGCGGATCTGGGTCTTGAGGATCATGTTCTCGACGCTGGCGGGCTCGAGCGTCGGCTCGTCATCCGCCGCCTTCCCGACGAGTTGGAGGAAACGACTTCCACGTTCGATCTGCCGGTGCCGCTCGCCGCAGGCGATGACATCGCACTCTGGGTGCGGGTCACCACGCTGGACGGTCACCAGGCGTGGTCGAGCCCGATCTACGTCGAAGTCCCACCGCCACCTTCAGGCTAGGTACTGCAACGCCGAAACCAAAGAACCACCTCGGCGCTCAGTCCGGGCATGTGATCAGGCCATGCCGACCGGAACGCGGTTCGGGCCGATGTCGTTCGGGCGGCGCGCGAGGTAATCCTCAAGGCGCGCGCGGATATCCTTTGCCGCCGGGTCATCAAACAGATTGACGAGTTCATGCGGATCGTTCGCCAGATCGTAGAGCTCGCCCGCGCCGCTCTGCAGATCGACGGTCATTTTGTGCGTTCGGGTCCGCACCGTGCGCAGCGACAGATGCACGCCGACGCGGATCGGCAGCAACTCCCACTCGTTCAGCGCATATTCCCGTTCCGCCGTCCGGCCTTCGAGAAACGGCCGCAGGCTCGTCCCGTGCTGGTCCAGCATCGGCGCCGCACCTGAGAGATCATAGAGCGTCGGCCCGATATCGATCGTCGAGACCGGCTCGGAGACGACGCCGCCCGCCGGAACGCCCGGTCCGCGCACGATCATCGGAACACGGATCAGACCCTCGAAGTGCATCGGTCCCTTCAGGATCATCCCGTGATCGCCGAGCCAGTCGCCGTGATCCGATATGTAGATGACATAGGTGTTCTCGGCGAGACCTGCTTCAGCCAGCGCGATCAGGATGCGCCCGACATTGTGATCGATCAGCGCCAACTGCCCGTAGGTGTTGGCGATGATCTCGCGTAGCTGCTCGTCGGTCTGCGGCGCGATGCGCGAATACTCCTTGCGGATCTCGACATTCTTGGCGTTGCCCTCGGGCTCGCGCGTGACCGACGCCTCATGCCACCATGGGCGCTTCGAGAAATCGCGAACCCGATGCTCGGGCAGGTCGACCTCTTCGGGCGCATGGAGCCGAGACCAGGGCTCGGGCGCGTCGAACGGGTGGTGCGGATCGGGAAAGCTGACCCAGCTCACGAAGGGTTTGTCGTGATCGCCGTGGCGCAGCCAGTCGATGGTGCGGTCGGCGGTCCAGGTCGAATTGTGCCACGCGACCGGCAACTTCGAATGCCAGGTCTGCGCCGCCTCCCGCGTGTCGCCGGCGTTCTCGCGATAGAGCGCGTTCTTCTCATCGCCGCGCCCATCTGCATAGAACCAGCGCTCGTAGTGCTGCCCGGCGGGCGGCTTCTCGGGCAGGAACCAGTTGTGCCCGACCAGCATCATCTCGATGTGCTGAAATCCCATGTAGGGACCGTTCCAGTCGGCCGGGTAGTTCGCCGAGGACCGCAGGCATTCCGGCGTGCCGGTCGGCGCAAACGTGTGATAGGTCGAGAAGTGCGCCTTGCCGAAAAACGCCGTGTCGTATCCCGCCGCCCCCAGCGCCCCCGCAAAGCCTTTCGAGCCGAGCTCCGGGTCCAGATCGATCCCGTTGTCGTGCACCCCGTGCGTCCGGCAAAGCTGACCGGTGAGGATCGATGCGCGCGCCGGCTGACACACCACGGACGGCGTGATGCAGGCCTCGAAACGCGTGCCGTCGCGCGCCAGTTCGTCGAGATGCGGCGTCTTGATCTTGCGGCCCGCGAAGCCGAAGCAGTCGGCCCGCTGCTGGTCGGCCGAGATGATCAGAAAATTCGGCTTCGGCATCGACGCCCCTCTCACACCCGCGCCGCCCTTCTGCGCGATCGGCGGTCGCGCGTCCAGCGTTCGTTCACCGCCAATCGGTTGAGCGCGATTGCCCTATCTGTTAGGACGCGTCACTAAGGGGGAGTGACATCTGCATGGACCTTTCGACGGATGATCTGCTGGATCGCGTCAGGAAGATCGACGCGCTGAACGCACATCTGACCTTTCGCCTCTCGCGCCTCGCCAAACTGCTCGAAATCGAAGGCGCACAGCGCATCTCCGGCTCCGGCGTAAACCTGACCGGCTACCGGATGATGCTGGTGATCGACATCTTCGGCGAGATCACGGTCTCGGACCTCGGCAAGGTCATGCTGATCGACCGCGCACAGATCAGCCGGGCCGGAGCGGAGTTGATCGAGCGCGGTCTGATGGAAGCGCGCGAGAGCCCGACGAGCCGACGCAAGAAGCTGTTGGCGCTGACCGACGAGGGTGCGGCGCTCTACCGTGATCTTCGCGCGCGCTTCGACACGCGGGAGACAGCGCTTTCAGATACCGCCGGTAAGGATCTCGACGCGCTCTGGCGCAGCGTCGATGGGATGAGCGACTGGCTCGACGCGAAGACGCGCGCCGGGTAGGCCGCGTCTTCCGGTCAGATCGCGCGGTCCGACAACTCGTTGCTGACGGTGAGCTGCTTGAGCAGGTTGAGCATTTCGTTGCCGGTCAGACATCCGGCGTCGAACTGACCCTTTCCGCCGATCTGCTCGAACTTCGAGGACAGCACGCCTTCCGAACCGGCAAAGCCCATAGACCAGTCCTTGAACGACCGTTCCTCGACGGGCGAGCTGTCCAGAACCGTGACATGGTCGTGGCGCATGTCGAAGCGGATCCGCTCGAACGTCCGTTCGACGGCTGATGCCGGTCCCTCAAGCACCTGGGCGAAGACTCCGCGATTGAAGATCAATGCCCCGGTCACGCCGACGGACTTGTTGTTCCGTTGCGACGTGACGAGGATCCGGTTGATGTCGGACATCAGTTCGTCGTCGGTCTTGGCGATCTTGTTCTTGCTGTAATACGCGACGCGCAGTTTTTTCTCGATCATGGCGCTCCGCTCCGTCGGTTCGCGCGTGGTTATGGCAGGCTGCCCGCCAGCCGCCGCGCCTTCGATCCAGGCGACACGGTCAACGGGCAAAACTACACTGCCAGTCTGGCAATTGCCGACACGAATTCAAGGAGGGAATCGCGCCGGGCGCGCTTCCTGTCCCGGAGTTGATCGAAATCGAGCGCCCGTGATCGATCGGACCGTCTAGGCTTGGAGAACTCCGCGGCGAATTTGATCCTCCTCGATCGACTCGAAGAGCGCCTTGAAATTGCCTTCGCCGAACCCGTCATCGCCCTTGCGCTGAATGAATTCGAAAAAGATCGGCCCGATCACGGTCTTCGAGAAGATCTGCAGCAGGATGCGCGTCATGCCGCCGTCGACCACGCCTTCGCCATCGATCAGGATGCCGTGCTTCTTCATCAGGTCGATCGGCTCCTCGTGCCCGGTCACGCGGTCGTGCGAGCGCTCGTAATAGGTTTCGGGCGGTCCCGGCATGAAGCGAACCCCGTCCGCGGCGATGCGGTCCGTTGCGGCATAGATATCCTCGGTCCCGACGGCAATGTGCTGGATGCCCTCGCCCTTGTACTGCTTCAGGTATTCCTCGATCTGGCTGTGTTCGTCCGAGCTTTCGTTGATCGGAATGCGGATCTTGCCGCAGGGCGAGGTCAGCGCGCGCGAGGTCAGACCGGTCAGCTTGCCCTCGATATCGAAGAACCGGATTTCGCGGAAGTTGAACGCCGTGGCGTAGAAATCGTACCAGGTGTCCATGTTGCCGCGCATCACGTTGTGCGTCAGGTGATCGATGTAATAGAAGCCCGCGCCGTCCGGTTGCGGGTCGCGCTCTCCCAGCCACTCGAACTCGGCGTCGTAGGGCGAGCGGCCCTGATCGTAGTCCTCGATGAAGTAGAGCAGCGATCCACCGATCCCGACCACCGCCGGAACGTCGAGTGTCTTTCCGGGGCCGGAGTATTCCTGCGCCCCATAGTCGACGGCGCATTTCAGCGCGTGCTTCGCATCGACGACCCGCCACGCCATCGCTGGCGCGCAGGGCCCATGAGCCTCGACGAACTTTGCCGCATGGCTCTCCGGTTCCCGGTTGATCACGTAGTTGATCCGCCCCTGGCGGTAGAGCCAGATGTCCTTGCTGCGATGGCGCGCGACCGGCGCGTAGCCCATCGACTTGAAGAGCGTTTCCAGATGAACCGGGTCGGGGTGCGCGAACTCGACGAATTCGAACCCGTCGGTGCCCGCGATGTTGGCGTCGTCGATGATCGCCTTTGGCGCGTCGTGCGGATACGGACCCATGGCAATTCTCCTGGATGTCTGGCGTGCATTTCAGATAGTGTAAAAATGATGCGTTCGCAACATTTTTCCTGCCTGCGCACCAGTGACAATGCCGGTCCTTTGGGTTTGCTTGTCCACATCACCTCTGTCGGAAACCGCCGTGACTGCGTTATCCAGCGGCAGTTGCGCAGAATCCATCGCAATCCGGCCTTGCATTCCCCCGTTTTCTGGTTCAAACGGCGCGCTTCGCGGCGCTTACACCCCTGGAGGATCGCTGCGAGGTCGAAACCAACAGTTAACGGAGCGTGCTATGGCCTCGAATATCGAGCTTGAAGCCACGACGCGCGCCGGAACGGGCAAAGGGGCTGCCCGCCAGGCGCGTCGCGACGGATTTGTTCCCGGTGTCATCTACGGTGGCAACGAGGATCCGGTCGCAATCAATGTGAAACAACCCGCCCTCCTGAAGCGTCTCAGAGCAGGCAAGTTCCTATCGACGCTGATCAAGCTGAACGTGGACGGTAACGAACAGACGGTGATCTGCCGCGGTGTCCAGCGCGATGTGGTCAAGGATCTGCCGACCCATGTCGACTTTCTCCGGCTCTCTGAGCGTTCGCGGATCAGCCTGATGATCCCGGTCGCCTTCGAGAACGAGGACGAAGCCCCCGGCATCCGTCGCGGCGGCGTTCTGACGGTCGTGCGGAACGAAGTCGAACTGAGGGTTCGCGCGAATAACATTCCGGAACAGATCGTCGTCGACATGACCGGTCTGGACGTGAACGACGTCGTCCGGATCTCGGATGTCACGCTGCCTGAAGGCGCAGCACCGACGATCACGGACCGCGATTTCATGATCGCCAACATCTCCGCGCCGTCGGCGCTCGCATCGGCCGACAGCGAAGACGAAGCCGAAGAGGAAGTCGTCGTCGAAGAACCCGTCGAGGAGTAATCCCGACCTTTGAGAAGCTCGGCCGCAGCATCCTGCGGTCGGGAGTCCCGATCAGAAAAGACGCGTCAAGAAAACCGTCTTTCAGGTTGTCTCGAGAACCGGTCTCGAATCGAGCCAGAGTGCCTTTGCCTCGTCTTCCGAAAGCGTGACGTGGAACGAGGCGTGCTCGCACTCGCGCAACGACGTGAAAACCCGGGCCATTCCGAACCCGAGGCTCGACCCGACGAGCATGATCCCCGACCGGCTCGACCGGCCCTGCGGAACCAGAACGGGCGCCCGGGTCGCTCTGATCACGTCCCGCGTCGACACGTTGAAATCGACGTTCCGGACGTCGTTCAGGATCGGCGCGCCTTCGCGATACAGTTCCAGCCGCGCGAGGTCTTCGCACAGCCGGTTGATGTCGTCAGGATCGAACCGATCGCGTGAGATCACGCTGATCGCGCCACGCACCCGGTCTTCCTTGATCACGAACCGCATTCTTGTCCCCGATCCGGGCCACGGTGACCGGATCACAAATCCACAGCGTTCGCCGCGCGCGGCACAGCCGACTTGCGCCAGGCGGACGTTCTTCCCGGCTCCCAGAATGGGACAGACAGCTTAAGCGATCGTAAACAGGCGTTAGTGGACCCACCCAGCCTGCGGCCGGTGACCTTCGCACAGGAAGCCGTCCTGCGGCGATACGGTCTCCATCCACGCGACATCCATCGCCTGTTCGGGCCAGGTGAAGTACAGCACGCCCCCCGGACCGGCGACCACAGGCGCGTAGAACGTGCTGCCTCCGGCACTGCGACGCAGCGCCAGGGTAGAGTGCGCGTAGACGTGCCCGATCTGCCCCGAGACGAGCTCGATGAACTCCTGGCGCACACGCACGATGGTGCCCGTCGGCGAGAACGGGTGTTCCTTCAAGATGCTCATATTCAGCCCCCACGGCTGTGTCTTTAAAATTCGTACTAAATTCAGGTTAACGAGTCACTAACCGATCGGGGGCACCAGTAACCTTTTATGCTCGCGGAGGTTGAGCGACTTCCAGACGCACTCTTGTCGGAACTCAGGTATCCGCGGTGGTCCGGCGCGCCATGCTGTCGGCCATCTCTTCCTGTCCGCTCGCCCGCAATCCGTCGATCGCACCGAGATAATCGCGGGCATCGCGGTTCTGGCTCAGTTTCGACTTGGCGAGCGTTCGTGACACCGAGATCCGGAAGGCGACGATGTTGGCCAGCATGTCGTCCATGAAATCCTGCGGGGCATCGCGCATCTGCCAGGCCTCATCGGCGTTCAGGCGCCGTTCGTGCGCCCGGGTGAGAAGCCCGACGGCCCTGTGCTTGGCCGGTGTGTCGTGCTGGAACGAGATCGTGCCGTGGACATGCACCACCTGATAGTTCCACGTCGGCACGGCCCGGTGATGGTCCGCCTTGCCCGGATAGAAGTTCGGCGAGACGTAGGCATCCGGACCCTGAAAGATCGCCATGACCTCGTGGTCGGCATCGAGGATCCGGTGCAGATCGTTGGCCAGCGCGATGTGGCCGATCAGGTCGCCATCCGGCGCGGCGAAGAGCGGGATGTGATTGGCAACGAGCCCCTGACCGGTCTGCGCAACGATACAGGCCAGCGGTGCTGTCTCGAGGATCTTCGCGATCTCAGATGCATCGACCTCGGCGAAGTGATCCGGCAAATACATTCGTCATCTCCAACTGATCGGTTCTTGCCGCCGACTGCAGCAGCAAACCGGGCTGACGGTGCTTCGCGCTTAGCGCTGGCTTCGTGTTGAGACCTAGCATCGGAACGGCGTCATGCAAAATGGCGCGCCTTCGCGAAGCTGTTATGCGGGCCGCGCGCTCACAAGATGTTCGCGGAAGCACGGATCGGTTTGACGCCTGCCCCGCGTTTCAGCAGCCGTCCGCATCCGGGCATCCACGAGGCTTCGGCGGCAAATTGAGAGCCGTCCGGGGCGCGCTCAAAACGCAGCGCAATGGACGCCGGACACTCCGGCACGACAGCTTGTTCACCTCTGAGAGCCGCGCAGTCCGGCTAGGCCGCCAGGCGCTCGATAAGCCGGTGCATGAAGGCCTCGCCCGCGTCGAGTTGGGCGATCTCGATGAACTCGTTGGGCTGGTGCGCCTGCTCGATGTTGCCGGGCCCGCAGATGCAGGCTGAATAGCCCTCGTCCTGGAAAATGCCGGCCTCGGTGCCGTAACTCACCACGTGCTCGGCATTGTCGCCGGTCAGCGAGCGGCAGAGCGCCTCGGCCTCGGTCGCCATGTCCGGGCGGCAGCCGGGAATGTCGCCCCGGACCGTCACGGTGATACCCGTGTTCGGGTTTACCGTCTTCATCCGCGCGTCGACCTCGGCGACCTTGGCCTGATAGCGTTCAAGCCAGTCCGACGACGTCTCGCCGGGCAGCACGCGCACATCGGTCGAGAACCAGCAGTCCTTGGCAACGATGTTGCGGGCGGTGCCGCCCTGAATCATGCCGACATGCAGGGTCGTGTAAGGCGGCACAAAGAGGCTGTTGGGGTCCGCCTTGGCGGCATTGTCCGCCATCTGCGCCTGCAGCCACGTCACCAGTTCGGCCGCGATCATGACCGCCGACACGCCGGTGTGGACGATCGAGGAATGCACCTCGTAGCCGTGCACGTCGGTCTGCAGCATCAGCCCGCCCTTGTGACCGGTCACGACCTGCATCTCGGAGGGTTCGCCGACAATCAGCGCCTGCGCAGGCGGCATCTTCGCCGCGATCTGTGGCGCCAGCCGATAGGCGCCCTCCATCCCGGTCTCTTCGTCGTAGCTCAGCGCGATCTGGATCGGTTTCTTCAGGCCTGCCTTCAGTGCTGCAGGTACCGATGCGAGCACCAGCGAATCGAAGCCCTTCATGTCGCAGGTTCCCCGGCCATAGAGCCGCGAGCCCTTCTGCACGACCTCGAATGGGTCGGTGTCCCAGTCCTGACCGTCAACCGGCACCACGTCGACATGGCCGGACATCACGACGCCGCCTGCTTCCTCCGGTCCGACGAGCGCGAACAGATTGCATTTCGAGCGATCGTCCGACCAGACGCGGTGCGATGTGATGCCGTGACCGGCGAGGTAATCCTCGACGAAGTCCATCAGCTCGACATTCGACTCACGCGAGACTGTCGGAAAGGCGACCAGCTTTTCGAGCATCTCGCGGGGCGTGTAGACATCGGCCATGACGGGTCTCCGTTTCTTTGATGCAGGCAGTCTTCTGTCCCAGCGCGAAATAGGTCAAGTCGGCACTCTGTCAGCGGGCTTTTCCGCAGCCCGGCAGTTCGCGGGAAAGCAATGGTTGACATTTGACGGCGTTCGGTCACGGTCATTGCTGCACTTGCGAGATCGGGGTTGCATGTCACGGGACACCGCCAGGACGGAGCCGGTTCTAACGGCCGAAGACCTCGATTGCGTTGGTCGCGCAAAAGCGGTCTTTGACGCTCTTGCGGATCGGATCGCAGACTCAGGAGATGTCCGACATGTGGCGTGCAATCTTTGGGCTGCGGACGACGCGGTAGGCCGACCGAGGTGTATTCGGGTGAGTGCGCCACGGGGCGGAAGCCGCATGGAAGCGACCCCTCGACACTTCCCGGCGATGGTCCACGTGCGTGCCACAGCGAACCCGCTTTCGCGCGACGACCGCAGCGCCCAAGATGCAAACGTCAGAAATTTGTGTGCCGCCGAGATTCCGACACAACGGGACAGGGTAAACGGCCAGACAGTTGCGTTCCCTCATGCCGAGATGCAGCCGACGGCTTGACGGGCCACGGCGAATCCCGGAGCGTGTTTCCAGAATGCCACTCTTCAGGGAGAGAACGATGAAGAAGTTCGCAACCTTGCTGGCGACGACCGCGGCGGCCGCCCTGGTCTCGACAGCAGCACTGGCCGAGCGCGGCGCGTCCGGTCATCTCAACATCATTTACTGGCAGGCGCCGTCCATCCTGAACCCGTACCTGTCCGGCGGAACCAAGGATATCGAGTCGGCGTCGCTGACGCTGGAGCCTCTGGCGCGCTACAACGAGAAGGCCGAAATGGTCCCTTGGCTGGCCGAGGACATCCCGACGGTCGAGAATGGCGGCGTCACGGCTGACCTCACGTCGATCACCTGGAAGCTCAAGAAGGGCATCAAGTGGTCGGACGGCTCGGATTTCACCGCAGCGGACGTGGTCTTCACGGCCGACTACTGCATGGACGAGACCGGCGGCTGTCAGCAATCGGACAAGTTCTCGGACATCACCTCGGTCGAGGCGGTGGATGACCACACGGTCAAGATCACCTTCTCCAAGCCGAAGCCGTTCCCCTATGCGGCTCTGGTCGGCGGCGAAAGCCCGATCATCCAGAAGGCGCAGTTCCAGGACTGCATGGGTGCGAAGGCTCCGGAATGCACCGAGCAGAACTTCGGCCCGCACGGCACCGGCCCGTTCCGCGTGACCGAGTTCAAGGCGAACGACGTCTCGACCTGGGAAGCTAACCCGCACTACCGTGATCCGGCGAAACCGTCCTTCGGCTCGCTGACCTTCAAGGGTGGCGGCGACGCGGCCTCGGCGGCACGCGCCGTGCTGCAGACCGGCGAGTTCGACTATGCCTGGAACCTGCAGATCGATCCGCAGATCCTGATCGACATGGAAAAGGCCGGCAAGGGCCAGGTCGTGGCGAGCTTCGGCACGGGCGTGGAGCGGATGATGGTCAACATGACCAACCCCGATCCGGCACTCGGCGACAAGCGGGCGACGATCGAAGGCGGCCCGCACCCGTTCCTGACCGACGCGGCTGTCCGCCGGGCGCTGTCGCTGGCGATCGATCGCCCGACGCTGGTCGACGTGGGCTACGGCAAGGCCGGCAAGCCGACCTGCAACGTCGTCCCGAACCCGCCGCAATACGTCTCGACCGCCAACGACTGGTGCCTGACCCAGGATATCGCCGAGGCCAACAAGGTTCTGGACGAGGCCGGCTGGGCCCGCGGCGGCGACGGCATCCGCGCCAAGGACGGCGTGCGCCTGTCGATCCTGTACCAGACGTCGACCAACGCGGTGCGTCAGGACACGCAGGCTCTCGTCAAGCAGTGGTGGTCCGAGATCGGCGTCGAAACCGAGCTTCGCAACATCGACGCGTCGGTCTTCTTCGGTGGCGACCAGTCGAGCCCGGACACGTTCCAGAAGTTCTTCGCCGACATCGAGATGTACACCAACCTGTTCAACGGCACCGATCCCGAGGCCTACATGAACAGCTGGACATGCGGACAGATCCCGTCGCCGAGCAACAACTGGCTGGGCAACAACATGCCGCGCTACTGCAACCCGGCCTATGACGAGTTGTTCGGCAAGCTGGCGGGCACGGCATCGCTCGACGAGCGTGCAGCGATCGTTCGCGAGATGAACGACATGCTGATGCAGGACGGCGCGATGATCCCGCTGATCCACCGTGGCCGCGTCTCGGCGCACTCGAAGACCATGGGCAACGTCAAGCTGAACACCTGGGACTCCGAGCTCTGGAACTCGGCCGACTGGGTCCGGCTCAACTAAGCGACCTTCCGAAACTCCGCGGGGTGGGGCTGTCCTCACCCCGCGTTCTGAAACTGATCACCCGAGGCCTCCATAGATGCTGAACTACACGATCCGTCGGTTGCTGTTTGCGATCCCGACGCTCATCGTCATCAGCTTCATCATCTTCCTCATTCTCGATCTCGCGCCGGGCGATCCGACCGGCCAGTTGCCGATGACGGTGCCCCCGGAGGTCCGCGAGCAGATCCGTCTGTCGCTGGGCCTGGGCGAGCCGATCTACGTCCGCTATCTGCTCTGGTGTAACCAGTTTTTTGTCAACGAGCCGCTGAACATCATCGAGCAGATGACGGGCTGGTCCTTCGGCGACGAGGAACGCCTGCGGGTGCGGTCCTGGGCGACCCGGTCTCCGGTGGTCGATCTGATAATCGAGCGCACGCCGCAGACGCTCTGGGTGGTCGGCATGTCCTATGTCGTCGGCATCCTGATCGCCATCCCGGTCGGAGTGATCTCGGCCTACCGCCAGTATTCCTGGATCGATCAGGCCGGAACCTTTATCTCGATGGTCGGCTTCTCGATCCCGACCTTCTTCACCGGCGTCCTGATGATCGTCATCTTCTCGGTCTGGCTCGGCTGGTTCCCGTCGATCTACGACACGACGCACGTGGTCGAGGACTGGGACAGCTTCGTCTTTCAGGTCCAGCAGATGATCATGCCGGTCATGGTTCTCGCGCTGTTCAATGCAGCACAGCTCAGCCGTTTCATGCGCGCCTCGATGCTCGACAACCTGAACCAGGATTACGTGCGCACGGCGCGGGCCAAGGGCCTGACCGAGCGCGTGGTGCTGTTGCTGCACATCCTGCGCAACTCGCTGATCCCGGTGGTCACGGTTATCGCGCTGAACGTGCCGCAGGTGTTCGGAGGTGCGATCATCACCGAGCAGGTCTTCAAGGTGAACGGGCTCGGCCAGTTGCTGATCATCGGCATCCAGGGAGCCGACTATCCGCTCGTGCAGACACTGACCTTCATCTTTGCTGTGCTGATCGTCGTCTTCAACCTGATCGCAGACGTGCTTTATGGCATTCTCGACCCGAGGATCCGCTTTGACTGACGCCGCCAGCACATCGAACCCGCAACCCTCAGCCGTGGCTGACGAGGAACGGCCGTCGCGCGCCGCCGAGGTCTGGCGCCAGTTCAAGACCCACCGCGGCGCAGTGATCGGCGCCTTCATCTTCGTGGCAATCATGCTGATCGTGCTGATCGGTCCGATGATCCACACGACCGATCCGCAGTATCTGAACATCCGCGACAAGAACCAAGGGCCGAGCCTCGAGTACCCGATGGGCACGGATCAGGTCGGGCGGGACATCTTCGCTCAGGTCCTTGCCGGAGGGCGCACCAGTCTGGCGGTCGGGTTCACCGCGATGCTGCTGTCGATCGTGCTGGGCGCGATCATCGGCGTGCTGGCCGGTTTCTTCAAATGGCTGGACGGTCCGCTGATGCGGCTGACCGACCTTTTCCTGGCCTTGCCCCTGCTGCCGCTGCTGCTGGTCATCATCATGCTGTTCCGGGACACCTTGCGGAACGCGTTCGGGCCCGAGGGCGGGATCTTTCTGCTCATTGTCTTCGTGATCGGCATCACCTCGTGGATGCAGACGGCGCGGATCGTGCGCGGCGACGTGCTGTCGGTAAAGCGGCGTGAGTTCGTCGAGGCGGCGCGGTCTTACTCGTTGCCCGAGTACCTGATCATCTTCAAGCACGTCCTGCCGAACGTGTTCAGCCCGATCATGGTCTCCGCAACCCTGGGGATCGCGAACGCGATCATCACCGAGTCGGCGCTTTCGTTCCTGGGCCTCGGCTTCCCGTCTGATTTCCCGACCTGGGGTAGGCTGCTCTACGATTCGACCAACTACATCCAGCAGTATCCGATCCGGGTCTTCTGGCCGGGCCTCGCGATCTCGCTGACCGTGCTGAGCGTCAACTACATGGGTGATGGGCTGCGCGACGCACTCGATCCGCGCGCTCGGAAGTGACGTCGTCCGGCGTCGCTAGTGTTTGAAGCAGTTTTCCCGATGCCACCGCAGGAATATGGGGTGTGGACGGTCATTCTGTCGAGAAGGAAGTAATAACTTCTGGCTATCGTTTATCAGTCCAGTCACTGCTCCGACGTCGTTCACGTGCCTAGAAATCATGATACCAAGGCTGTCGTCCACGCCTAGCAAGCCGCGATCAAACATCCAATGAGCCGTTCCAGAAAGAGCGAGCCCGTTGCTAACGATATCCGGACCGTCGTGTTCGACCGGCTTTATGTGCGCAGCCTCGACTTCTGCTCTTCCACCTCCATTGATGATCTTTAGGCCGGTCATCGCGCATCGTTCACAGTAGGCCCGCAGAACAGTTCGCCGAAATGCTCGGTCGCGGATTGGCCGTGAGATCAATTGCTGTTCGACACGTCTCTCGTGCGGAATATCAAAGCTAAATGGTTCTTGCGCATCATTGAAGCCCGATTGATCTGACTGATCAGACCTGGGCAGGAGAGCTTCGTCAGCGAGCCCTAGTTCTACAATCCTTACGAAGTCGTCAGTAGGTACGATCCGCACCGCGGCCTGCGCACGCCCCGAAATTCGGCCCTCGTTATTCAGAACGCTTTGTTCAACAATCCCATGCTCGCCATTGAAGGCGACTGGTGTTGCCAGATCGAGGTAACTGTTCGGCTCCATTAGAGCGACAAACATGCCGTCAATATCGGGATCCTCGATCACCATCTGCACCTTGGCGACACCAAAGTAGCCACGAGATTCTTTCACTTTGGAAGGTTCTAAATAAACGATCCAATCCCCGATACATTGATCAACACGGCTCTTATACTGTTTCGGGAACTGGTATTTTTCGGATGGCACGTCGTCATAAAGAGAGTCACTTCGATGCAAAAATATTCCGTTGGCCATTCGTGAACGATAATCTCCAACCGACTTTGCTGCAAACGCTCGGTCAGTATTCGGCTCGAGAGAAAAGGCATTCAATGCCTCCGACGCCAGACCATAGGGTCGAACGGGACGCGCATTGCTGGGAGCTCGTGATGGGAGGGGTCTTGCGACCAGCCTCTCTTCTTCCGATCCGGCTCAGAGAACGGGATGTGGCAGGCCCGCCACGGGTAGTCCGACACAAGACCACGACATCGGGAGCTGCCGTCCTGCCGTGGCCGAGTGCTCGTCCGATCGAACTTCAGGGCTTGATTGGCCCCGGCTAGCGAGGGGCGTTATAGGGCGCGATGCTTAAAACTTCGTGAAAATTGTCCGGAATTGACGGAACGAAGTCGCGAAGGCGCGTTGAACGCGCGTCCGCCCGGCGTAGGGTGGGGCGGACAACGACCCGACCAAGGCGCATCCAATGTCCGACCCGATCAAGACCCGCCGCGACGGCCACATCCTCGAAGTCACGCTCGACCGGCCAAAAGCCAACGCCATCGATCTCGCCACCAGCCGCATCATGGGGGACGTGTTTCAGGACTTCCGCGACGACCCGGACCTGCGCGTCGCAATTCTGACCGGCACCGGCGAGAAGTTCTTCTGCCCCGGCTGGGACCTCAAGGCCGCCGCCGAAGGCGATGCTGTGGACGGCGACTACGGGATCGGCGGCTTCGGCGGCCTGCAGGAGCTCGGTTTCCTCGACAAGCCGATCATCTGCGCGGTGAACGGAATCTGTTGCGGCGGCGGGCTCGAGATCGCGCTTTCCTGCGACCTGATCCTGGCGGCAGATCACGCAACGTTCGCCCTGCCCGAAATCCGTTCCGGCACGGTTGCAGATGCAGCGTCGATCAAGCTGCCCAAGCGCATTCCCTACCACGTCGCCATGGACCTGCTGCTGACGGGGCGCTGGTTCGACGCCGAAGAGGCGAAACAGTGGGGGCTGATCCGCGAGATCACGACGCCTGAGGACCTGATGCCGAAGGCGCGCGAGCTTGCCGAGCTTCTGGCCTCCGGCCCGCCTCTCGTGATGGCGGCGATCAAGGAAGTGGTGCGCGAGGCAGAAGACATGCGCTTCCAGGACATGCTCAGCCGGATCACGCGGCGGCAGCTCCGCACGGTCGACCGGCTGTATTCCTCGGAGGATCAACTGGAGGGCGCGCGCGCCTTTGCCGAGAAGCGCGATCCGGTCTGGAAGGGTCGCTGATCCGGCCCTTTGCAATTCGCACTACCCTTTTCGGGCAAAGCTGTTACCCTTTACCGGCTTCGCGTAAGTGTCTGAAAAGGATGAAGAAATGTCTCTCTGGTTGCGCTGCGCCGCAGCATTGATGGCAGCGGTTGTGCTCTCGGCGTGTGCAGACAGCCGGTTCATAGACCGGACCGGGCGACAGGGCCCGGCACAGCTCGTCTACGCGCCCGCGGGCACGGAACTCAAGCTGGTGAACGCCAGCAACGGCAAGCCGTCCGAAACCCGGATAACCGTGAATGCGCCCACCGGATTGCGCGGCAGCTTCACGCGCGAGGACGGCACGACGGGTGGTTTCTATCCGGCCTGCTGGGGATGCGGCGGCAGCAACGTGATCGAGGAGGCCGAGTACGCGAAGCTCTGGCCGCTCGAGACCGGAAAAAGCGTCGGCTTCCTGCGCACCGCGCCCGACGGACAGAAGGCGCGCGTGGTGATCCGGGTCGCCGGGACCGCAAGCATCGAGACGATGGCCGGACAGTTCGATACCTACATTCTGGACGGCCGGATCGAACACCTGACCGGCCCGCGTTATTCCGCGCAGGTGCGTGCGTGGTGGGCGCAGGATCCCGGCTGGGTCGTCAAGGCCGAAGGCGGCGACAGCCAGGGCAGCACCTTGTCGAGCGAGGTCGCGTCGGTCGTCCTGCCCTGAGCCCTGCCGAAGTCATAAATCCGTGAACAGAGATCGGATGGTCAGGCCCCGGCGGCTGTTCTAGGTTCCGACGCATGGGCGTCTTGAAAGGATCCACGATGCGTCTTCCGGTTTTGCTCTGTGCGCTGTCGCTCTGTCTGACCCCGACCGCGCATGCCGACGCGGCGTGCGGTGGCGGTCCCGAAACCCTGTGCGAGGTCGAGAACGGGCTCTACCGGATCTCGCTGCCCGACGGTGTCGATCAGCCGGGCGCGATGCTTTGGCTGCATGGCTGGGGCGGATCGGCCAATGGCGTCATGAAGAACAAGGGGATGGCGGCAAAGTTGCACGCGCGCGGCCTCGCGCTGATCGCGGCCGATGGCGTCATCACGTCGAAGCGCTGGAAGAACAAGAACTGGGCGGTCAACGACGGACGGCCTTACGAGCGCGATGACATCGCGTTCCTCAGCGAGATCGTCGAGGACGCCGTGGCGCGCCACGGGATCGACCGCGAGCGCATCCTGCTCGGCGGATTTTCACGCGGCGGTTCGATGGTCTGGGATGTGGCCTGCCGGGCGCCGGATCTGGTGCGCGCCTATGCGCCGGTCGCCGGTGCGTTCTGGGAGCCGATGTGGAGCGGCTGTGAAGGCGCCGTCGACCTGTTCCACACGCACGGATGGACCGACCGGACCGTGCCGCTGGAAGGGCGTCCGCTGGCAAACGGAACCATGACGCAGGGCGATGTCTGGCAGAGCCTGTTCATCCTGCGCGACACCAACGGGTGCGGAAATCGCCAGCCGGAGACCGCACCGATCGAAGGGGACAGCACGGTCTGGATGCGCAGCTGGAGCGATTGTGTCTCCGGCAAGCGGATCGATCTGATGCTGCATCCGGGCGGGCACGGCATCCCGAAGGGCTGGCTGGACCGGACGCTGGACTGGTTCGACGCGCGGCTGGCGGCAGGCTGAAGGCCTAACCGCGCAGCACCGGGAAGTCGTCGCCGACCAGCGCGTCGCCATCCTGCAGCGTGACGTGGTTGAACGGCGGCGACGTGACTATGCCCTCGCGCCGCGCAAACCGCACATCGTCTCCGACAAGCCGAAGCGAAAACGCCCGCCGCTCGATCGTCTTGCTGGTGTTCGCGGGCGCCCCGTGGACCGTGCGATAATCGAACGCGATGGCGTCTCCGGGCTCCACGGCCCATGCGATGATGTCGTAATCGTCCTTGTTGGCGTTGACGTCGGGGATCTCCTCGAGCCCATCGTTCTCGTTCAACGCCTGCCCGTTGAAGCGTTGCGGCCGGTAGGATTTGCCCCAGGTGTGCGAGCCCGCGATGAACTCCAGCGTGGTCTCGCGCGGCACGGGGTCGAGCGGGATCCACAGGCTGAGCGTCTTCGGGCCGTCGACGCAGTAGTATGGCATGTCCTGATGCCAGGGCGTCGGCACACCGGTTGCCGGTTCCTTGACCAGCACGTGCTCGTGGAACAACTGCACGCGCTCGCTCTCCATCAACTCCGCACCGACTTCGGCTGCGGGCGAATTGAAGATGAAATCCTTGTACTGCGGGATGCGCGCCCAGTTGCAGTAATCGACAAAGAACCGGCCGCCGCCGTTTTCGCCCTGATAGATCCGCGCGTTCGGGTCGGGGTCGTCCATATTCGCGGCGATGCCCGCGCGCAGGGTCTCGACCCAGTCGGAGAAGACGCCGCGCAGGACAGTGGCGCCTTTCTCGCGAAATTCGCTGATCGTTTGATCGTCCAGATGCCGTGGCATTGTCCCTCCCCTGCGCTTTGGAACGCGATTCTATCGTGACTTGCGACGCCGGGTGAGAAAATCAGGTTTGTCTGGCGCTGACCACTGCAAAGCGACGTTTGGCTTCGCTTGGACGCCCGCTCAGCGCGTGGCTTCCAGAAACGAGAGGATGTGGCGGACCGTGGCTTGCGGCTGTTCCTGTTGCAGCCAATGCCCCGCGCCATCGATCAGGTGCGTTCCGCGGTAATCCGCACAGGCGGTGGTCTCCATCGCCTCCAGCGCGCCCGGAAACTGAGCCCAGCCCCAGTCCTGCCGCCCGGCCAGAAAGGTCATGGGAACCTGTATCTCCGAGCCGTGAAAGACCGAGAGATCCTGCTGGAACCGCGGAGAGGTGCGGCACCGATAGCTCTGCAACCCGCCCTGAAAGCCGGTGCGGCCATATTCGGCTGCGAACACCGCCATGTCAGCATCGGGCATCCAGCGATTTGCCGCGATCTGCTCAGCGGACGGCATGTGGTGGGCTACGGTCTCGGCCATGTCCTCGTGCGCGTCCATGACGTAGTAGGTCGGCATCTTGGCGAGTTCGGTCGCGGTCCATCCGTCAAGCCTGTGCGGTTCGTTGGGCGCCCAGTCGGCAGATTTCATGTGGAAATATCCGCGCAGGAAGGCGTGAACGCCCTGATCGCAATCGAGCATGTCGGCGTTCGCGGGCCGCGTCGAGTAGTACCACTGGTAGTGCTTGCGCGGCCTGTCCAGCGCGAGCATGTCGTCGTGAGCCCTGTCCTCGCGGCGGGCAATCGCCGGACACCCGCCGAACGGGCCGCTCATCGTCACGGCGCGTGTGTGGATGTCCGGGCGCAGGAGCGCCGCCATTGCCGTAACATGGCTGCCGAAATCGTGTCCGATGGTCGCGAAGGTTTGCTCGCGGCCGAGCGCGCGAACGAGCGCGACAGTATCGCGAACGTGGCGCGTGATCGCCCAGTCCGCAAGGTCATCGTCGTAGTCCGCCGTCCACCCGGTCGTGCGCCCATAGCCGCGCAGATCGGGCGCGACCACGCGAAAACCGGCTTCGGCCAGCGGCACCATCACGTTGCGCCAGGAAAAAGCGAGTTCTGGAAACCCGTGCAGCAGCAGGAGCAGCGGCGCAGTCCGATCACCCGCTTGCAGAATGTGCTGAATGAGGCCGCTCTCGGTCTCGACGAAGCCTGACGTGATTCCGTTCGGCAAGGGGAGCGGGGCCAGATCGTGCGGTTGGGTCATGAGGTGCGCTCCCGGAACAGGTGGGCGATCAGATGCCGTTCGTATGTATCAGGGATCAGCCTGTCCGCGTCGTCGATGGAGGACACAACGATGATATCGTCCAGTTCCGGGCGGTCTTCGGTCGCGATGAAAGCCAGAGCCTCAGCCCTCGCCTCGGCTGCCGATACAGTCAGCCGCGCAAGCCGCGCGAAGGCGACGCGCCGATCATCGCGATACACGAGCATCTGCGGATCGAGCGTGTAGCGATCAGGACCGAAACCTGTCTCCTCGCGGCATTCGCGGCGGATGCAGATGGTGGGGTCGATCCGACCATTGTTTACGTCTGAGTCATCGAACGATCCGCCCGGCAGGCAGATCTTTCCGGCATTCGCCGTGTCGGACGCCATGCGGCCGAGCAGGATACCGCCGTCGCAGCCTCGCAGGATCACATCGCCGAAGGTGTTGCGAAGGCCCGTTCCGAAAGGCTGCTGACGCCAGTACAGAAGCGTCGCGAACTGGGTCTGGTAGAGATTTGCGCGGATGCTTTCGCCGTCGATCTCGGCCTCTGCACAAAGATGAACGCGCCCATTGAAGAGGGCAGGGTTGGCGGCCTGAGCCCTCTTCCAGTTCGCGGCAATGGCACTCGCATGATCCTGCTCGAACGCGCACTCCCCCGGCAGAACCCGGATGTCCGCTTCGGACACCTCGTCGATGGAGTATCTCATCGCCAAGCTATCTCAGGCGCCGAAAACCGCTGCACCTGCGGCGGCATTGCAACCATCGACGCCGGGAGGCTTGGGGTCAGCGCTGCAGCCGTTTCATCAATGACGACGTATCCCAGCGGTTTCCGCCCATGTCCTGGACCTCGCCGTAGAACTGATCGACGATCGCAGTGACGGGCAGGCGCGCGCCGTTGCGCTTGGCTTCGTCCAGCACGATGCCGAGGTCCTTGCGCATCCAGTCGACGGCGAAGCCGTGCTCGTATTCGTCAGCAAGCATGGTCTTGTGCCGGTTTGCCATCTGCCAGGATCCCGCGGCACCGCCGGAAATCGCCTCGATCACGGCTTCCCCGTCGAGCCCGGCCTTCACCGCGAAATTCAATCCCTCGGACAGGCCCTGGACCAACCCGGCGATGCAGATCTGGTTGACCATCTTGGTGAGCTGGCCGGCGCCGGTACCGCCGAGGCGTTTCATCGACTTGGCGTAGCACGTCATCACCGACTCGGCGCGGGCATAGGTCGCCTCGTCTCCGCCACACATGATCGCGAGTTGGCCGTTCTCGGCGCCTGCCTGGCCGCCAGAGACCGGCGCGTCGACGAAACCCACGCCTTTCGCGCCGGCGGCCGAGTGCAGTTCGTGCGCCAGTGCAGCAGACGCGGTCGTGTGATCGATCAGGACGCTGCCAGAGCCCATGCCCGCGAGCGCGCCGCCGTCGCCGAACATCACCGATCGCACGTCGTCGTCATTGCCAAGACAGGCCATTACGAACTCGCAGTCCTTCGCGGCCTCGACCGGCGTTGCCGCCATCGCGCCGCCGTGTTGCGCGACCCAGGATTCGGCCTTCGATGCGGTGCGGTTGTAGACCGTGACGTCATGCCCCTTTGCAGCCAGATGGCCGGCCATCGGGTAGCCCATTACGCCAAGTCCCAGAAATGCTACTTTAGCCATCGCGGCCTCCTGCCCTATCCTCTTGGTTGAACCCGGTCCTTCCATCTGCCATGAGACGACCGTGGTCAAGAGGCGGGCTTGGCACGTGGTGGCGGAACAGGTGACAAGGCCTCGGACGGAATGAGACTTCTGCTGATATGGCTTCTGCGGCTTCTCGTGGTCGTGATCGTCCTGGCGGTCTTCGGCAGCGGTCTCGCATGGTACCTGATCACCCGATCGCTGCCGGATTTCGACGGCGAGATCCGTGTCGGCGGTCTGGACGCGCCCGTCCGGATCATCCGCGATGCGAATGCGATTCCGCACATCAAGGCGACCAGCGACCATGACGCCTGGTTCGCACTCGGGCTTGTGCATGCACAGGACCGGCTGTGGCAGATGGAGCTGTCACGGCGGGCCGCTCAGGGCCGGATGTCGGCGCTGTTGGGCGCGCGGACGGTCGAGGTCGACCGGCTGGTCAAGACGCTCGATCTCTACGGTCTTGCAAGCCGGTCGGTCGCGGCACAATCGCCCGAGACGATTGCAGCGCTTGAGTCCTATGCCGACGGCGTCAACGCCTGGATAAAGCACGTGAACACCGAGGCTCTGGGCCGCGGCGCACCGGAGTTCTTTCTGTTCGGCGGTGAGCTGTCGCCGTGGACACCGGCGGATTCGCTCGGAATTCTGAAGATCATGGCGCTGAGGCTGTCGGTTGCCGCCTCGCATGAAGTTCGCCGTGCGCAGGCGCTGCTCGCGCTCCCGCCGGACCGGATCGCGGACATTCTGCCCGACTATCCTGTCCCCGCCCGGATCTCTATGCCGCGTTCCACGGCGCGCGGCGCGAACGGATTGTCGGATCATGCCTTGCTACCCGATGCTCTTCGGGGTCTGACGCCGCGCGCCGCGGACACGGACGATCCGCTGTTGGCGCAATTCGGTCTCCAGACGGACCCGGCCCTTGGAGGGGCCTCGAACGCCTGGGCGGTCGACGGCACCCGAACCTCGGGCGGCAAGCCGTTGATGGCCAATGATCCGCATCTCTGGCTCTCGGCGCCGAGCGTCTGGCACGTGGCCAGCATCGAGGCGCCCGGCATGGCGGCCATCGGCGGCGCTCTGCCGGGCGTGCCGGGCATTCTTGTCGGCCGCAACAGGACGATCGGATGGGGCCTCACGACCACGAACGTCGACGATCAGGATCTCTATGTCGAGGAGGTGAACCCCGACAATCCAGACGAGTATCTGCTGCCGGACGGGACTTGGGCGAAGTTCGACACGCGCTCGATCCGGATCGAGATCGACGGTCAGGTCACGCGGACGGACGTGGTGCGCTCGACCCGTCACGGTCCCGTTCTCACCGGCAAGCAGTTCGGTGCAGACAGGATCACGCCGGACGGGTTCGTCACATCGCTCAAATGGACGGCGCTGACTGAGCAGGACACCGGCATGACGGCAGTGCTGGGTGTCATGCGGGCCGATGACATCGAGACCGCGATGCAAGCCGCCGAGGGCGTCGTCGCGCCCGCCCAGAACCTGATGCTGGCCTCTGCTGACGGTATCGGCATGATCGTGGCCGGTGCCGTTCCGGATCGCAGCCCGCTGAGCCTTAGTCAGGGGCGCGTGCCGTCTGCCGGAGCCCACGGCGCGAACGACTGGCTCGGCGTGCGGCCGGCTTCGAGCAATCCGAAAGTGCTCCGGCCATCTTCCGGGGCCGTCGCGAATGCCAACAACCGGGTGACCGACCAGCCGTACCCGGCGCATCTCAGCTTCAACTGGGCACGGCCCTATCGCATCCAGCGCCTGGAGAAAGAGCTCGCCGTGCGGAGCTTCCACTCGCGCGACGGCTTCGTTGCCCTGCAAAGCGATGCAGTGTCCGAAATGGCGCGATCCGTTCTGCCGCTGATCGCGCAGGACCTGTGGTGGCGCGAGGGCACGCCCGCAATCGGCGACGAGATCCGGCGTGAGGCGCTCGAACTTCTGGCCGGCTGGAACGGCGAGATGGACCAGCACGGGCCGGAGCCGCTGATCTTCAAGGAATGGATGCGCGCGCTCACGCGCCGTTTGGCGCAGGACGAACTGGGCGCGCTTTTCGAGGATATGGCCGGGGTTCGCCCGATTTTCGTCGAGCGGGTCTTCCGAAACATAGACGGCGCTGAAATCTGGTGCGACGTGAACAAAACGCCCGAAGTCGAGACCTGCCAGCAGGCGGCATCGATCGCGCTGGACGATGCTCTGGCGCGGTTGGTGCGTGACTATGGCAGCGATGTGAACGGCTGGCGCTGGGGCGCAGAACACGTCGCCGTTCATCGGCATACACCCCTCGGATTTTTGGCGCCGCTCGGAAGCCTGTTCAATATCGAGCACGAAACCCCCGGCGGAGACTTCACCTTGCTGCGCGGCCAGACCCGGGGCGTCGGCGATAAGCCGTTCAAGAACGTGCACGCCGCGGGTTTGCGGGTGGTCTATGACTTCGCAGATCTCGATCGGTCCTTGATGATCATCTCCACCGGCATCAGCGGGCATCCGTTCTCGCGCTGGTATGACCATCTGGCTGAACCCTGGGCGCGCGGCGATATGATTCCGATGTCGATTTCCGAGGAAGACGCCAGCGCGGGTGCGGTCGGAACGCTCGTGCTGATGCCCGAGAAGTCCGGGAATTGAGACCGATCGACATCACTGCTGAGATCGCCGACGCGCTCGGATGGCCCGACACGCCGGTCGAGCACATCGAGGTCGAAGACACGCCGACGGCACTGGCAACCTGGATGCCGATCGCCGACATGGCCGCAGCAGCGCAAGGCCTGATCGGTCTCGCTGCCGCCGGAGTGCACGAAGCTCGCGGCGGCGGCCCGCAGACGATCTCCGTCGATCGCTGGGCGGCATCGCTGTCCATGACCGCCTCGGCATACCTGACCGTCGACGGCGAGAAACCGGTGACCTGGGATCCTCTGACGGGCTACTTCCGTGCCTCCGACGGATGGGTGTATCTGCACTGCCAGTTCCCGCATCTGCGCGATCGATTGCTGGCGGCTTTCGATCTGCCCAATGACACGAACGCGGTCTCCGACCGGCTTGCGTCGATGCCAGCCCGAGAAATCGAGGATCGTGCAGCCGAAGCCGGCGTCTGCGCAATCATGCGCCGCGACCGGGCGGAATGGGAGGCGCATCCGCAGGCGGTCGAGTTGGCGCGGCAACCCGTGATCGAGCTTGAGCGGATGCCCGACCTGCCTTTGCGCGCTCCATTCGAATCTGGCGGATCTTGCCTTTGACCAGCGGATCACCCTCGGTCTGCTTGAACTCGTCCTTGACCTCTTTGACCGTCATTTTCTGGCGCTGCATCCACTGGAACTTCTGATAAGCGAAATCGAGCCCGGCAATCGCAGCAAATGCGGCGAGGACCGCAATCATGATGATGACCGAGATCTCAAGCGTGAACGCCATGAGC
>JBCDAV010000046.1:0-34873 GCA_039184865.1 Pseudomonadota bacterium
AGAAAATTCTACCGCCACGCACCACTAACTTTCGGGGGGATTACCGACGGAAATAGCGCCCATGAAGCCAACATGTTCGAAAAGTGCCTCACTCAACTCTTCCGCAAGCGCTGTCGGCATGCTCTCAAATACCATCCCACACATCTTGCGCACGGCATAGCACAGCAATGCCCTCTGCGCCGCGTAAGCCAGCCAGGACGATCCCGATCTTCCCCTCGGCTGAGTATTTCTTGCGAGTCTTGCGTTTGATGCCTCCGACCAGATTGTCAGCGGCGTCTTTCGATGTTCCGGATTTTCTGTTCATCTTCGCTCCTTAAAGGCTTCGATGGACCAGAAATCTTCCGTTGTTCAAAACCCTAAATCTGTCCGGTGGGCGCTGACGTGAGACATGGCAGCTTACAAATTCTTCATCCGTGAATTCGATTTATCAACTTTCGTTTGCCGATATCAGACAAACACATAATAGAAAAACAAATAAAACAATTTTACATCGTCATGACAATTGTTCCTACCTCACACCGCCGTGCGAAGATCAAAACCATCAGTGATCAAAACCATCAGTGATCGAAACCCGAGCCACTCCATTCTTCTGCATGTCCTCAATGGCAGCGGACTTAGCCTCATCGAAACTGCCAAGTTGAACAAGGTCGAAGCTCGCGTAGCCAGTATAAGTTTGGACCCGTTCCGAACGTTGCTCTCTTCACTCGCATTGCCTTCTTTTGTTTCGAGAGACGGGCCTTCAAACCATAGACTACGATGCCAACGTGGTTGGCGATGCAGCCTTCGAAACGATCACAGACGCTTCGGGATCGGTACTTTTGCGGGCGGCGATCACGTCACTGGAGTCTGCCCGGCGAGCACCTTGGCGAACTTGTCCGAATCCACGTTGCCGCCGCACAGGATGACTCCGATTTTTTTGCCGCGCAGGGTCTCGCGTTCCTGCAGGGCGGCGGCGAGGGGGGCGGCTCCGGCTCCTTCTGCGACGTTGTGGGTGTCGGTGTAGTAGGCGCGCATGGCGTGGGCGACCTCGGCGTCGGTGACGCGGACGACTCGCGCCGCGCCGCGATGAATGATCTCGACAGGCTGCTCCCAGGGCGCACGGCAATCCATGCCGTCGGCGAGCACTGTGTCGGTCGTGTTGGTCGAGATGACCTTTCCGGCCTCGAAACTCAGCGCATAGGCCTCCGCTCCGGCAGAGACGACACCGACGATCTCGGTTTTCAGGCCCAGCAGGTCGCGCACTGTGATCAGTCCGCAGATGCCCGACCCCATGCCGATCGGCACGTAGACCACGTCAAGATCCGGCACCGCCTCGAAGAGCTCCAGCGCGTAGGTCGCGACGCCGCGCACGAGCGGTTCGTGGAACGGCCCAATGACGTGTTTGCCCTCCTCGGTCCCTCGCCGGACGACTTCCTGCCGGGCATCCTCGAAATCCTCTCCGAACGTCTCGACGGAGGCGCCCCAGCCGCGCATCGCCGCGTTCTTCTCGACCGAATTTCCCTTCGGGACCAGCACCTCGACGGGAATGCCGTAGGGGCGCGCCGCGAACGGGATTGACTGGCCGTGATTGCCTCGGGTTGCGGTGACGATGCCGGGGCAGTTGGGTTCGCGGCGGGCGAGTTCGTCGAGATAGACCAGCCCGCCGCGCACCTTGAAAGCACCGGTGGGCGTGTGGTTCTCGTGCTTGACCCAGATCTCCGTTCCCAGTCGGTCGGCCAGCAGCGGCCAGGCAAACTGCGGTGTCGGCGGCATGTGCCGGTACACCAGATCGCGGGCAGCATGGAGAGGGTCGAGTGTGAAGAGCGTCATCAGGGTCATCCGTCGGAAACGTGCGCGAGCGCACCCTACGCGGAAGCGACCGGATGGCAAGCGCGGGCCGACCCCGCGCCGGGATCACTGGCGCGCGATCGGGATCAGGATTTCGTTGCGGCGCAGCGGCGGCAGGGTCCAGGGCGGATTGTAGCCCGCGGCTTCCGGCGGCCCGATGGGCTCGAGACCTTCGGCCTGCATGCGGTTCTGCAAAGACTTCGTGTTCTCGGCGATGGCAGGATCGCGGAAGAGACCCGAGAACCGCAGGACCGCGACCCGGCGAGACGGGATCGTCGTGAGCCGCACCGCGGGATCGGTCGGTTCGGGCGCTGTCTCCGGAGTGAAGTCCTCGGGCAGGACGAACACCATCTCGACCTTGCCGTCGGAGTCAGCACCGCGCAGGACCGGTGCTGTCATAGCGATCTCGGTCGACTCTTCCGGTGACTGCAGCACCGGGGCGGTCATCGCGATCTTGTCCTGAGCCCGGTTGGCGCCCGAGATGTAGTCGAACAGTTTGCCGAAGGCATCGCTCGATCCGTTTGACATCGCCGTCGCGACGACGACGAGTTCGGGGTAGTCGCGGATCTCGAACGGACCGTCGGAGCGCACCACGTCATAGTCCGGTTCGGGTGCCGCCGCGCCGCCGAAGACCGAGCAGGCGCTCATCAGCGACATGGCCGCGACAGCGATGATCGTACGGAGCGGAGCGTTCGCCATGATCTTGGTCCGTCTGAAATTCTCATTGCATCAAAGATAGGGTCGACCGTCTCGATGGCCAGTTGGCTCAGGCGGCGAGCGACCTCGGGCGCGCGTCTTCCTTGAAGGTCTTGTAGGATGCGATGAAGCGCTCGATACGGTCGGTCATCGCAGGCGACGCGGGTGCGATCCCCAACAGATCGAACAACCGCTCGGCCGGTACAAAGGACTTTTCCTTGCGGTCATAGAAGGCCGCCGCCGACAGGACAACCGACGCGATCTGCCCGTCATACGCTCCGCCGATCATGCGGTAAGCGTGCTCGAAGATCTGGATTTCATCATCCCAGTAGATCAGCCGGGACTCGAGATCGAAGCGCTGCCAGATCCGTAATTCGCGCCGGAAGAGCACGGCGTTGTAGGTCACGATCGGTGCCCAGCCGTTCTTCGCGACATGCTTCGCGATCCCGCTGCGCAAGGCCAGGTCCATGCGCCCAAGATCGGCGATCGACAGGTAGCGCCCGTTCGTCATGTGGATGTTCATGTCGATATCGGTCGGCAGCACGCGGAAGCGCAGCACCGAGGTGTCCTCGGGCGAGGTCAGTTTCTCCCGCAACCAGAAGGTCGCGAGAAGGCGCAGCATCCGAAACAGCAGGTTCATGTCCGGCGGTCCTCCATGACAACCTGACGGACACGTAAGGTGCGGCGCCGGATTTTGTAGGGTTCCGGACGCCGCGCTATCGCGGTGACGTCACGACAGTAGCAGTCCGCCGTCGACGTCGATCGTCGTCCCTGTGATGAACTCGTTCTCGACCGCGAAGATCAGGCCCTGCGCAACCTCGTGCGGTGTCCCGGCGCGCGGGATCAGGTGATCGGAGGTCAGCTTGGTATAAAGCGCCTCGCGCTCGGCGCCCTGCAGCGGCACCATCGGCGTGTCGATGAAGCCCGGCGCGACGGTGTTGATGCGGATCGGCGCGATTTCCGGGGCGACGCCGCGGACGAACTGCTCGACCGCGCCCCCGACGGCACCGATGGCGATCTGGCCCGGCTTGATCTTCCGAGCCGGACAGCCCGAGACGAGCACGACGCAGCCGCTTTCGGCCACGTGCGGCACCCCGTAGCGCACGACGTTGGCATAGCCCCACATCTTGTCGAACGAGGCCTTGAACCCGTCCAAATCCATCTCCATGAACGGGCCGACGGCACGGTCCCCGCCCGTCGCGGCCGAGATCAGGATGTCGAACGGGGCGAGCTTGGCGAACAGCGCCTGCAGCGCGTCGCGATCCCGCACGTCGCACTGTTCCAGGCTTATGCCGGGGCCCGGGTCGCCTGCCTTTGACGGATCGCGGCTGATCGCGATGACCTCGCCCGCTCCCTTCGCCACAAGTTGCTGACAGGTCGCAAGGCCGATGCCGGATGTGCCGCCGAAAACAACGGCCTTCTTGCCCGTGATATCCATGTCTCTCTCCCTCTACTGAGTGGTCTGGCTGAGAACGCGGCCTGCAACCGCATCCAGTTTGGCGACCAATGCCGGATCGCGTTTCTCGGGCGCCGTGATGATCGCGTACTCCAGCGCCCGGTCGCAGCCCTCGGGGCAGACCTCCGGGCGGTCGGCCATCAGCGGCACGACGGTCTCGATCAGCTTCTTCGCTCTCTCGCCGTTGCCGTGCATGACTTCCATGATCGAGGTGATGTCGACCTCGCCGTGGTCCGGGTGCCAGGAATCGTAATCGGTGACCATCGCCACGGTCGCGTAGCAAAGCTCGGCCTCGCGGGCGAGCTTCGCCTCCGGCATGTTGGTCATGCCGATCACATCGCAGCCCCAGCTTTCGCGGTACATTTTCGACTCGGCGAGCGAGGAGAATTGCGGTCCCTCCATCGCCAGATAGGTCCCCCGGGCGTGATACGTTATCCCGGCAGCCATGGCGGCGTGGGCGAGATGGCTGTGCAGGCGCATGCAGATCGGATGCGCGACCGAGACATGCGCCACGCAGCCCGACCCGAAGAACGTCTTCTCCCGGTTCACCGTGCGGTCGATGAACTGGTCGACCATGACGAAGTGACCCGGCTCCATCTCGTCGCGGAAAGATCCGACGGCGGAGATCGAGAGCACATCCGTGACGCCCACGCGCTTGAGCGCGTCGATGTTGGCGCGGTAGTTGATCGTGGTCGGTGAATGAACGTGCCCGCGGCCGTGGCGCGGCAAAAAGACCATGTCGACACCGCGCAGGCGCCCGGTAAGCAACTGGTCCGACGGCGCGCCCCAGGGCGTCTCGACCGTTTGCCAGGTTGCGTCCTCCAACCCGTCGATCTGGTAGAGGCCGCTGCCCCCGATGATGGCGATCTTCGTCATGCGCGTCTCCTCACCAGAGCCTTCTGGCCGTCAGCGGAACTTCGCCTGCCAGGCCTCGCTTTCCGGGCGGGGCATCTCCCAACGGTCGGTGACCGTGGTGTAGTCGAGATATCCCATGCGGGCGATCGGGTTGTAACTGGTGGGGTCGAGATGCCCGTCCTCGAGGAATTCCTCGCGGACATGCACGCCGACGACCTCGCCGATGACGACGATGTTGAGCCACTCCTCCTTCCAGGCTGGCAGTTCGACCACCTGATGCGTTCGGCACTCGAGCACGGCGGGTGCATCAGCCACGTGCGGCGCCTTGATGGCGCGGCCTTCGCCCTTGGAAAGCCCCGCCTTTTCGAACTCGTCCACGCCGGCATCGAAGGCTTCGGTCGACGCGTTCATGGCATCGCGTAATGCCAGCGAGACCAGCGAACAGGCAAACTCGCCCGTCTCACGGCAGTTCGTAACCGTGTCCTTGACCAGCAGACCCCCCGGTTTCTTGGGGCCGGTCTGTGCGAACATTACATAGGGTGGACGGTCGCCGCAGCCATTGAAGAACGAATAGGGCGCGAGGTTCGCCCGGCCCTCGGTATCCAGCGTCGAGACCCATCCGATCGGCCGCGGCGCCACGATTGCCTTGAATGGATCATGCGGCAATCCGTGGCCGTCCTTGGGCTCGTAGAACATCGGTCTCTCCTCGCACTGGGTGAACTGGCATCGGGGCAGGTGCCGTGATAGGGCTCCCCGCCGATGTACCCCAACCCGGCACCCTTGCAACACCATTGACCTGATGTTTCGTCTTCTCCAGGAGATGCCCGACGATGGGCCCGAGGTTGAGTGGCTGCTGGATCTTGCGTTCGCGCCCGGCCGGGCCGCGTTGAGTTCCTACCAACTGCGCCAGGGCGTCGCACCAATTCGCGAACTCAGCACAGTTGCGCGCGACGAATACGACGTTCTTGCCGGATGCATTCGCTACTGGCCCGTCGAAATCGGCGAAAAAGCCGATCACGCTTTGCTTTTGGGGCCAATAGCCGTCCATCCGACCCGCCAGGGAGAAGGATTAGGCGCACTTCTGATCATGGAAACCTTGGAAATCGCTTCGGGACTTGGATGGAATCGGGTATTGTTAATTGGCGATGAGCCCTATTATAAGCGTTTCGGTTTCGGCAGAATGACAGCCAGTAATTTAGATTTTCCGCGTCCTTACAACCCCGAGCGTTTGCTTGCGCGGGAATTAGTTCCGGGAGCTTTCGATTTCTGTTCCGGTATGGTACGCCGCTGGTCAAGCAAATCTACTTCGGATTGATTTTCCCGATAGAAAGAACAGAATTCTGCCATATTAATGCTTCGGTAAGGAAATATTTGCATTTTTACCAAATGCGATATATCTACGATTTAGAATGCCACGCTGCGTATAGGCATTGGCGGTTCATGTGTTTAAATGCATGTGTATTCGCAGATTGCTCCCCCGATCACAACATGGAACAAGGATCAAAAAACAAATGAGCGAGCATGAACAGGATCATGGAGAACTTCTCGAGCTGACATCGGAGATTGTCGCGGCCCATGTGTCGAACAATCCGGTGCCGCTGGGCGAGTTGCCAGGCCTTATCGAAACAGTATTCGGCACGTTGTCGGGACTTTCCGCACCGAAGCCAGAGCCTGAAGTTGAGCTGAAACCGGCAGTTCCGATCAAGAAATCGGTGACCGACGACTTCATCGTCTGCCTCGAAGATGGCAAGAAGCTGAAGATGTTGAAGCGCCACCTGAAGACGGCCTACGACATGACGCCGGAAGACTACCGCGCCAAGTGGAGCCTGCCGCACGACTATCCGATGGTCGCGCCGAACTACGCCAAGAAGCGCCAGCAACTGGCCAAGAAGATCGGCCTTGGCCGCAAGCGCAAAGCCGCTTGACGCTGCCGAGATCGCCACGCGACCCATTGTGTGGCGGGGGGGAATAGGACTAGAAGGGCGGCTCGATGCCGCCCTTTTCCGTTGATGGCAGGTCATATGAGCGCGCCGAAGAAGCTGTTCGTCAAAACCTACGGCTGTCAGATGAACGTCTACGACAGCGAGCGCATGGCCGCGGCCATGGCATCGGAGGCCTATGTCGAGGTGTCTTCGCCGGACGAGGCCGACCTGATCGTCCTGAATACCTGTCACATCCGCGAAAAGGCGGCCGAGAAGGTCTATTCGGAACTCGGCCGGATGAAGCCGCTCAAGTCAGCCAGACCCGATCTCAAGATCGCGGTGGCGGGTTGTGTCGCTCAGGCCGAGGGCGAGGAAATCCGGCGTCGCCAGCCCCTGGTTGACCTGGTCGTCGGGCCGCAATCCTATCACAGGCTTCCGGACATGGTTGCCGGGCGGGCAGCTCCGGTCGACACCGACATGCCCGAGGAAGACAAGTTCGATCATCTTCCGGCGGACACACGCCCGCGCCGGGCGCCGACGGCGTTTCTGACGGTGCAGGAAGGCTGCGACAAGTTCTGCGCGTTCTGCGTTGTGCCGTACACAAGGGGCGCAGAGGTGTCCCGCTCTGTGGCGCAGATCCTGCGCGAGGCACGGGATCTCGTCGCCCGCGGGGTGCGCGAGATCACGCTGCTCGGCCAGAACGTGAATGCGTATCACGGAGAAGGCCCGGATGGCCGAGACTGGTCTCTGGCGCGCCTCGTTCGCGGGCTCGCGGAGATCGACGGCCTTCTGCGCATCCGCTACACGACCTCGCATCCAAACGATATGGACGACGATCTCATCGCCGCCCATGGAGAGGTGTCGGCTCTGATGCCCTATCTGCACCTGCCGGTGCAGGCCGGATCGGACCGTGTTCTGAAGGCGATGAACCGCAAGCACACCGCCGACAGCTATTTGCGGCTGATCGAGCGCATCCGCGACGTCCGGCCCGATCTCGCGCTCTCCGGCGACTTCATCACCGGGTTTCCCGGCGAGACCGAAGACGATTTCCAGCGCACGCTCGAACTGGTGAGCGAGGTCGAGTACGCGCAGGCGTACTCGTTCAAGTACTCGCCCCGCCCCGGCACGCCAGCGTCGACGAACGATCAGGTGCCGGAAGAGGAAAAGGCCGACCGCCTGGCCCGTCTCCAGGCGTTGCTGAGCCACCAGCAGGCCGCCTTCAACGCGGCGCAGGTCGGCAAGACCCTCCCGGTTCTCATTGAGAAGCCCGGTCGCAACGCCGGTCAGATGGTCGGACGCTCGCCCTACCTGCAGCCGGTGCATCTCGACTGTCCCGCCGACCTTGCCGGACAGATCGTCGAGTGTCGGATCGAGGCCGCCGTCGCGAACTCGCTGTCTGCGCAAATCATCTGACAGCACCGGCATTTGCGGTCGATTGAACGCCTCGGCGGGCCGCTGCCGCTCAGGCTGAATACTTGTCGAAATCGGAAAAACGTTGTTAACTTTTCCGGCGCGCATCTGCGCGTCTGAAATTACAAGGATTGAAGCAATGACTTTTCTCAAAAACCTGACTTCAAGGCGTGAATTTACGCTCGGCGCGGCAGCGGGCGGAGCAGGTCTGCTTGCACTCGGCGCACAGAACACCGATGCGTCGGACGGCGCGCTCGAAACCCAGACCATTCGGCTGATCCGCGACCGCAAATTCCCGGTGCTCTGCTACGCGCCGCAATATGTGGCGCAACGCTTCCTCGAACTCGAGGGCTTCACCGACGTGCAATATGTCTCGCTGGGCGATGACGGCTCCTACGCCCATGCGCTGACCGACGGGACCGCAGACATGAGCGCGGCCCTCGGCGTCGATTGGGTGCCGCCGATCGCAGCGGGCGAACCGATCAAGGTCCTCAGCGGGCTTCACGCGGGCTGTGTCGAGATCTTCGCAAACGACAGCGTGGCGACCGTGCAGGACCTGCAAGGCAAGCGCATCGCCGTGCACGGCCTCGGTAGCCCCGAGCGGTTCCTGCTGTCGTCGGTTCTCGCCTTCATCGGCGTCGCGGATTCCGACGTCGAGTGGGTCTTTGCGCACCCCAATGACTGGGCCGGAATGCTTGCGGGCGGCAAGATCGACGCGATGGCGAGCTTCCCGCCGCTGAACTACATCCTGCACGACGAAGGCATCGGCCACGTCATCCTCAACACGACGACCGACAAGCCTTGGAAGCACATGTTCTGCTGCATGGTCGCGGCGAACTCGACCTTCGCGCAGGAGAATCCGGTCGCGGCCAAGCGGGCGCTCAGGGCGATCCTGAAGGCCAATCAGCTTTGCTCCGAACAGCCCGAGGTCGCCGCCAAGTGGCTGGTCGAGGAAGGCCAGTCCCCGACCATCGACTACGCCATGCGCACGCTGAGCGATCTGCCCTATGACGCCTGGGATACGTTCGACCCCGAAGACACCTTGCGGTTCTATGCCCTGCGCATGAACGAGGCGGGCATCATCGATGCGACGCCGGAGGCGATCATCGCCAACGGGACCGACTGGGGACCGCTCAACGATGTGCTCAAGGAAATGAAGGCGTGATGAAGGCCCTGCGCGGCCTGCGAGTGTGGTCCGCTCTCGCGGGCCTGCTTGTGGCGGGCATGGTCATCACGGTGCTCTCGGGCGCCGCCGCTGACCGCTCGGGGCTGGCCCGCATGGGTCAGGCGCCGGATTTCACCTTGCCCAATGCGGATGGCGGAATGACCAGCCTCGCCGAGTTGCGGGGCAAGGTCGTGCTGGTGAATTTCATGTTCACGAAATGCCCGGATTACTGCCCCACTCTGACTGCGGTGCTGGCCAATGTGCAGGACGAGCTGATTGCCGAGGGGCTGGGCGACGACGTCCACTTCATCTCGGTCACGGTCGATCCCGCCAATGACACGCCCGAGCTGCTAAACCGCTACGCGGAAGCGATGTATGTCGCGCCCGAGGGATGGTCCTTCACGACGGGAGCCCCCGACCAGATCGAGCGTGTTGCATCGGATTACGGCGTTTTCTTCCGCCGTTTGCCCTCTGGCAGTGTCGAGCACAATCTTCTCACGACCGTTGTCGACCGTGACGGCGTGATGCGCGTGCAATACGTCGGAGAGCGGTTCGATCCCGACGAGCTCATCACGGATATCCGCAATCTGGCGGGCGGTCTCCTTCGGATCATCTGATCCCGTGCTGGCTGCACTTCCGAATATCTTCGCCCGGGCCCGTGCCCAGATCGGAACGAAGATCATCGTGCTGCTCGTCGGCCTCGTGGCGCTCTTTCTCGTGCTCGGGGCCGTCGGGCTCAGCGTTCTCTTGGCCGCCGACCAGCGCACGAAAGCGCTGATCGATCTGCAGCGCCGCGTCTCGGCCTACCAGGCATTGCAAAGCAACACGACCGCGCTGCGCTCGATCGTGGCGAATGCATTTCTCGAGAACAAGCGCCGCGATCTCGACGCGGCCATGCGCCAGATTGGCCAGATCGCCTATGATTTCGGGCGCGCGGAGTTCGTTGCCGCCGGAGACGCGCGCAAGATCGAGACGATCAAGGACGACTATGCCGAGCTCGTCGGTATCGGAAAACAGGTGCTCAGGACGATCCGGGCGGGTGACCTTTCCCAAGCCCGGCGTATCAATGACCGGAATGTCGGCCGTCTGGCCGATCGCATCGAACGCCTGACTCTGTCGCTGATCGCCAGCGCGGAAGCCGCCATGCTGGAGAAGGCAGCCGATGGCGGCAGACAGTACTCGGCCTCGCAATGGGCTCTGATCGCGACCGCGCTCGGCAGCGTGATTGTCGCCCTGATCATCGGTCTGGCCCTGGCAAGGTCGCTCGTCCGGCCGGTCAGACGGATCAATCGGCGCCTCGGCCAGATCGCCGCTGGCGAGTTCGCGGGGACGCTCGAAGTCGCCAATCGCGACGAGCTCGGCGAGTTGACCGAGAACGTCAACCGCATGGGTGGCGAGCTCGAGATGCTGTACGCCCGCCTCGAGGCCGCGAGCCGTCACAAGACCGAGTTTCTGGCGACGATGAGCCACGAGATCCGGACGCCGATGAATGCGATCATCGGCATGTCCGAACTTCTGCTCGACACGCCACTGACGCGCGAGCAGCGCGATTTCGCCCAGACGGCCCGCGACAGCGGTCAGTCCCTGCTGACGATCATCGACGATATCCTCGATTTCTCGAAGATCGAGGCCGGTGAACTCGAGCTCGAAGCAGCACCTTTCGATTTGCGCGATTGCGTTGAGAGCGCGCTCGACATGATCGCGCATGTCGCGACGGGCAAGGCTCTCGACCTGGCCTATCGCATCGAAGACGGCGTGCCCGAGGCGGTCGTCGGCGACATCACGCGCCTTCGCCAGATCCTGATCAACCTCCTGAACAACGCGGTGAAGTTCACGGAAACCGGCGAGGTAGTGATCTTGGTGTCGTACCGCGAAAGCGCAGTCGAAGGCCGCGGCGTGTTCCAGTTTCGCGTTCAGGACACCGGGATCGGGATCCCGCCGGACCGCATCGGACGTCTGTTCCAGCCCTTCAAACAGGTCGATGCCTCGACCAAACGCCGTTACGGCGGCACCGGCCTCGGCCTGGCGATCTGCAAACGCCTCAGTGAATTGATGGGCGGTGGCATCAGTGTCGAAAGCGAGGTCGGCAAGGGAACGACATTCGCGTTCGATGTGCGGCTGGAAATGCAGGAGAAAACGCAGCGGGTGGCCATCGGCGGGCTCGATCTCGACAGCAAGAAAGTCATGATCCTGTGCGACGGCGGATCGACCAATTGTGCGGAGCTGATCCGTTATGCCCGCGCGTGGGGCATGGCCTACACGATTGCCGAAACGCCCTCGGATGCCGCTCAGACTTTCCGACATGACGGCCACTTCGATGCGGTTCTGATCGATGCCGACCAGTACCCGTCCGACGCACCGGAACTGCAGGTCCTGCTCTCGGCTGCCGGACCGACGCCGCGGATCGCCATGGTAAGGCGGGGTCAATCGACCCGGCGCCCGGAAGGGTTCACGACCTTCGTGCAGAAACCCTTCAAGCCCTCGCTTCTTTACGATGCCTTCGTCGAGGTTCTTGCCGGCGCGGAGCCGAAGGACACGCACCGCGAACATGTTCCGACCGTGTTCGACAGCGGCATGGCCGAGCGCGCACCGCTGCGCATTCTTCTGGCGGATGACCATCCGACCAACCAGAAGCTCGCACTTCTGGTACTGGGGCGGCTGGGGTACGAAGCAGCCACGGCGGACAACGGACGCGAAGCGCTGGAGGCCGTCACCCGCGAAACTTATGACCTCGTTCTGATGGACATTCACATGCCCGAGATGGACGGGTTGGAGGCGACGCGTGAAGTCCGCCGATTGACGGATGGCGAGTGGCCGCGCGTTGTGATGATGACAGCCAATGTGCTGCAGAGCGATCTGGATGGCTGTATCGAAGCCGGAGCGGTCGATGTCGTTCGCAAACCGATAGATGTGCCAAAGCTGATCTCGGTCTTGCAGGCAACCCATGATGCGCTGAAGGACGATGGCGGCCACGGTATCAACCCGCCCTTGGTGGCGGAGTCTCGGGAAGCTGTTACCGAGCCGCCGTCGATAGCGCCCGGCACATTGGATGATGGCGCGATCGACACGCTGATCGAACTCATTGGCGGCAGCAGCGCGATGTTTGCTGAACTCGTCGAAAGCTTCCGGGCGGAGGCCTCGCGGCTTTTCTCGAATCTTGAGCAGGGGGCGGCCGGGGATGCCGCACAGTTGCGGATCGCCGCGCACACGATCAAGGCAAGTGCGGGAGATTTCGGTGCGACGGTGCTCGCCGACCAGTGCGCCCGCCTCGAATTCAAAGGATCGTCGGGGGACTTGCAAGGCGCTGCCGAACTCGCAGCCGAGGCTGTTGCCGAATGGCAAGCCGTCGAACGCAAACTTCTGGATCGCATGCGCGCACTGACGAACAAGTCGCCAACCCCCGCGAAAGACACCGTTTCATGAAGCCTGACAACGGTATAGCGTCGGCGCTGGGGGAGAAGAATCGCGGGGTTTAACGGCGTGTCGAATAATGAGAGGCCGGGCAGGTTCCTGGTGGTCGATGATCATCCGACCAACCGGTTGAAACTGGCCATGGCGGTCCAGGCACTCGGGCATGAAGCGGAGCAGGCCGAGAACGGCGTTGTCGCGCTCGAGATGATGCGCTCGGGCGCATTTGACCTGATCCTGCTCGACATTGTCATGCCGGTCATGGATGGCCACGCGGTGCTGCGCGTGATGCAGGAGGATGAAGACCTCCGCCAGATCCCGGTGATTGTCATATCTGCGAGCGCCGAAGTCGCCGATGCAATCCAGTGCATCCAGAACGGTGCCGAGGATTACCTGCCGAAACCCTTCGATCCGGTCCTGCTCAAGGCACGGATCGGGTCGTCGTTGGCCAAGAAGCGCCTGAACGACGCGATCAGAAAGCACATGGAATTTATCCGGGACATTCTCGGCAAGTTCGTGCCCGACACGGTTGTCAATCAGATCGTCGAAAGCGACGGAGATCTGAAACCGTCGCGGACGCTGGCGACGGTGCTGATGACCGACGTGGTCGGCTTCACCCAGATCGTCGAAAGCAATCCGCCGGAGCGCGTGCTGGAAATGCTGAACAGTTATTTTCGCGCGATCCTCGATCCGATCACCCGCCACGGCGGGATCGTTAACAATTTCGAGGGCGATGCCGTCATGGCTCTGTTCAACGTTCCGATCTCCGATCCCGATCACGCCGATAAGGCGATGCAAACAGCACTCGAGATCAACGAAATCACCGAGACCCAAACCTTTGCCGGTATCCGGCTGCCGACACGGATCGGGATCGACACGGGCGAGGTCGTTGCTGGCAACGTCGGGGATGGCGCGCGCCTCACCTACACGGTGGTCGGCAACACCGTGAACACGGCAGCCCGTCTGGAAGAGTTAAACAAGGATCTCGGATCGCGCGTTGCCGTCTCCGGTGCCACTATCGCGCAATTGAAAGGTGCGTATCCGCTGCAGGATGCCGGGCCGACGACGCTGCGCGGCCTGTCGGACCCGATCCCCATCAGCATTCTCGACAGATAAAGGGCGGCTCCATGAAAAGAATTTTCTGGATGACTTTTCTTCTCGCGTTCGGTGCCCAGTCGGCTGTGGCCGACGATTGCTACCCGGAAGTGGATACCCAGCAGCGCCAGTTCATCGTCGGATACGGCAGTCTGATGGAAGAGGCCTCGAAAAAGCGTTCTTCGCCGAACTCCGGCATCAACCATCCGGCAAAGGTGACCGGCTTCCAGCGCGTCTGGAACGCGCGCGGCAACGAGTTCGGATTTTCCACGACCTATCTCGGTGTCGACGCGCCGAAGACTGCCGAGCAGCGCCGTGTGGCCGGGCTGTCGCAGGACGAGCCGGAGATGTACGCCGCAGTCTACGAGGACAAGGATCGCGAGGACATCGCGGGCACCGACACACGCGAGAAGTTCTACTGCCGCTATCCGGTCAGTCCCGATCAGATCCACCTGCTCGATGGCTGGGCATTTCCAAGTGAGTCACAGATCTGGATTTACGCGCTGAAGCCCAAGCACGAGGGGCAATTGCCGACCGAAGACTGGCCGATTGTGCAGTCCTATGTCGATATCTTCCTGACCGGGTGTCTTGATCTTGCCGATCAGGTCATTCCTGCAGTGGAAAAACACCTCGACTTCGCGGCGCAGTGCATCGAGACCACCGATGGCTGGTCCGAGCACTGGGTGAACGATCGCATCTATCCGCGACGCGCCTTCATCTATCAGCCCAATGCGAGCACGATCGACAAGTTGCTGATGCGCGCGCCCAAGACGAAACCATTGTTTCCAAAGATCGAGCTGGAGTGAGTCTGAGGCGTTCGGGTTTAAATGGCAGGCTCCGCAGCCGCTTCTTCGGCATCGAGTTGATCTCTCCGCGTTGACCGCCCCCCATTGGCGGCAAGATCGAGCGCCTCTGTCGCTGTCACGGGCCACGAGAACAGGAAACCCTGACCAACTTCACCGCCGAGGTCGGCCAGGATCTCGGCCTGCGGTTTGGTTTCGATCCCCTCGATGGTGAGTTGCATGCCCAGGCGCTGCGCGATGTCGACCAGTGCATCCATCATCATGCGTGTCCGGTCGGACGTCTCGATATCGACGACGAACGCGCGGTCTATCTTGACCTCGTTCACGTTCAGCCGGCGCAGGTAGGACAAGCTCGAGAATCCGGTGCCGAAATCGTCCAGTGCGATCTTGATTCCGAGTTTGGACAGGTGCGACAGCGTCTCGAGGGTCTGGACCCAGTCTTCGATCAGAACGCTTTCGGTAATCTCGAGCGTCAGAAGGTCGGCGGGCAGCTTGGTGGTTTGCAGCATGTCCTGGATGCGGCCGATCAGATCCGCGCTGTGGAAATTGCGTGCGGACAGGTTCGTGCTGACCTTGACCGGTTGCGGTGAGACACGGTTCCAGGCGACGGCCTCTGCCATCGCTCGTTGCAGCACCCATGCGTCCAGCTGCACGATGAAGTCGTCTTCCTCGGCGATCTCGATGAACACGCCGGGCGGCACCACGGTGCCATCGCGGCGCCAGCGGGCCAACGCTTCGAACCCGTGCAAACGCCCGCTGACCAGATTGAACTGCGGCTGATATTCGATGAAGAACTCACCACGGTGCAACGCGCGTGGCATTTCCAGCTTCATCTCGCGGCGCTTGGCGATGTTCGCAGCCATCTTCGCATCATAGATCCGGCCCCGGAAGCGCCCGCTCGACTTGGCCTCGTATAGCGCATAGTCCGCCGCACGGATCAGAGCCTGCAGTGTCGGGGCCTCGGGGCCGGTCAGCATGGTCGGCATCACCGCTCCGATCGACAGGCGCGGACTGATCTTGAGGCCGTCGGCCGTCACGTGATCGGCCAGTTTAAGGATCAGATCATCGACGAACTTCTGCAGTTCGTCCGCGCCGAGAGCCTCGGGAAGGACCGCAGCGAACTCGTCCCCGCCCAGTCTTGCCGCAAATCCACCCTGCTCGTGGAAGAAGCTGCTGACCCGTCCCGCCAAGGCGCGCAGCACGAGGTCGCCGATCTGATGCCCGTATGAGTCATTGATGATCTTGAAATCGTCCAGATCCATCAGGATCAGCGCTGGCGTGTCTGCCTCGCCCAGAATGCGGGCACCTTCATCGAGAAAGCTCGCCCGGTTCGGCAGTCCGGTCAGGGAGTCGTAGTAGGCCAGCGTGTTGGCACGCGCCTCGGCCTCCTGCCTGTGAACACGCCCGAGATACTCGGCCCGCCACAAGATCGCCGAAACGGTCGTGATCACTGCGAAGAGCAGGATCAGACCCATCGTGGTCACGACGAGCTGCCGCAGAAGCGTGTTTTTGCGCGAGACCGCCTCGATATGCCGGCCCTTCTGCTGGTCGTAATAGTTCATGAGGGCGGCCGTGGCCTCGCCAACGATCTTGCTGACGTGCGCTGGATCGGCGCTCTCGGCAGCGGGATCGGCGAGCACCTCGTCTAGAAGTGCAACGAGGTCGTCGAGCGCCGCGACGACCCGTTCGGCCGATTGGTCGAGGTTGTTCCCGATGCCCTTGCGCAGCGTGTCCGCGCGTACAAAGAGAAAATCGGTCGCGTCCGCAAGCCCGTGCAAAGCCAGTTCGTCGACCTGACCATCCCGCTTGAGTTCGAACAGTGCATCCCGCGCGCGCACAACGTCGGCAATTGCCACGACGCCGTTGCGCATCCGGGTGACTTCGGTGATCGCACCGTCTTCAACGCGCAGCCCGTCGTATTGCGAGAGCACGACAAATGCACCCGCAAGAGATACGGCAAAGATCGCGACGATCAGCGAGATCGTAACCGCGCCATATGTTCTTGCGAGCTTCATCCGCTGGCGCCCGGACCGAGGCCCGAGTTACTGGACCGGTTCGATCCGTGCCGCCATCCAGACCCAGTTGCTCTCGAACGCCTTGGCGCCGGTCCGCGCGTCCTCGCTCATATTGAACACGAACTGAAGCGGACCCCGTGCACGGCGGTTGTGTGCCCGGCCGTCAACGCGGGTCGCGATGAGCAGGTCATGCTCGGTCCAGACTTCATTCGGGATTGTCACGGCATAGTCGTTCTCGGCCACGACGCGGATTGCCGACGCGTCGGTCAGCCCATGTGCGTCTAGAACATCGCGCAGCCTGATGCCGACGAATTCTGCCGCGGTTTCGCGCCACGGCGTCACCGTGTTGACGGCGTAGGTGCCGAAGGCTTCGAGTTCGGCCGGCGTGTAGCCCGTCTCGCCCGTAGCTGTTGCCACGGTCAGGCTGGCGTTCGCGAATCGAACGTCATCGACCGAAACGGGTTCCATCGCCTGTGCGCTGACCGACAGAAATGCCAGCCCCACCAAAAGCTTACGCAGCATCACTTTCCTCCGGTGCTCAGTCTCCAGCCCGGAGTATTCGCATGAAGCGGTTAGGAAACGATTGTCGCGCGAGCCGGGCGTGTGCCGCGTTTTGCGCCCCCCATCAGCCTGACCTTAATGGCAGTCCGTACCGCGTCGGGCCATCCCGGTAATTCGTTTCGTCCAGCCAGTCGGTTGAGTACCCGATGGCCGTGACGTCCGAACGATCCATCGGCCGCGGATTGATGAAGCCCTGCGAATACTTTGCCACCAGCATCCGTCCGAGTCTGGACCAGTGCCCCAGAACTTCCTGCGCGTTCCTGTCTGCCTCGGCCCGCGCCCGCTCGGCGGATGGACCGCTTCCCGAGCAGAACTCAGCGTTCAACGCATCCACGAGCGCGCAGGAGCGTGCCTCGATCTCGGACTGAAGGGGTTTGATGTCGACCTCGGTCATGCGCTGCCAGTTCAGGCGCGCCCAGGTTCCGACAAAGTTGAAGATCCAGAACGCAATCGTCTCGTCATAGAGCCTCGGATTGCCGGTCTGGTAGGGCACCGGCAAATCGCAGGCGCCTGCCCAGAACGGAACGAAGACCGTCGTGTAGGCAACGTCCGGACCGAACCACATCACGGCTCCGGTCTCCTTCGGCCAGTCGGCGTGGCTTTCAAGGATATGCGTGAACCCCTGATAGTGGACGCTGATTGGCCGCTCCCAGGCGCCCTGCTTGTCGAACGGACCGCCGCCAACCCCGCCATCGCCATCATAGGGTCCATAGGAGCGGTGCGGGTCGCCATAGGGACCGGCCGCGACGGACTTCGTCAGATCGAACGGCGTGCCTTCGTAATGGTCGCGGTAAAGCCCGAAGATCTCGGGCCGCGTCAGCTTGCGGTTCGCCGGTACCGAGAACGGATAATAGGTCGAGTACGTGTCCTCGACATAGGGGATCAGACCGAGGTCCGGGTTCACCCGGTCGAACACGCGCCAGACCCGGCGCAGCGAGTAGTACGGATGATGCTGCTCGCCCGCGCTGACAGCCGGGTACCAGTCGCAGACAGGGGTCTCGTCTGGGTTCCAGTAGCGCACGGATTGAAGCCGTTCGCGCAGGTCTTCCGGAAAGATCAGATCCGGGTGCGTTGCCGGGTCTTCCGGGATCTCGCGTATCCGGAACGTGTTGGCGGCGGCGAAGACATGCCCGTCCGGCACCCGCTGCGCGATCCAGGCGGAGTGGTTCCAGTCATCCTCCGAGGGCAGGGCGCACATCTCCATCACCCAGGCCTCTTCGGTATCGGCGACGAGCAGGGTCTCGCCGTCCGAGTAGAAACCGTACTCGTCGATCAGGCGCCCCATGAGCTCGACCGCCTCGCGCGCTCCGGTGCAACGCTCGAGTGCGACTTTGCTGAGTTCCTCGGAGTAGAACAGCCGCATATGTCTGTCGGGCCCGGCCTCAACCTCCGGTACGGCGTCCGGCGTATGGCGCGCGCCATTGGTGCACTCGCCCATCAGGAGCGAATGTTCGTTCATCACGCCGTAATTGCAGTCATAGTAGGCGTAGGTGTTTGCGACCTGTGGGATGCGCCCGAGCGGAACCGAAAGCGGAAACTCCGGCGTGTAGTAGAAGGGACCGCGATCCTTCGTATTGATCCGCGGGTAGTTCTCGCCGCGAGGCAGCACGGGACGCATCGCATCAGGGCCATGCTCCGCCGCGGGCACCGCGATGACCCGCTGATCGCCCATGTCGTCGTCGCCGGAATGGGTTACCACCATCGCGCCGTTCGCAGTCGTGCCGGGCGTGAGGATCAACGTCGTGCACATGGAGAACCCTTTCTGAGTCGTGGTCGTGATGGGTCGGCGCCCGTGAGGCGCGCCCGGCGCCGTCCGGTGAGCGAAGTTTGCCCCTGTCCGCGAGCCGGCAGGGCTGATTTCAATTCGCCACCGCCATCTGCGCATTCACCTTGAGCGTGCCCTTGGCCTTGGGGTCATCGGGAACGCACACGGTGAAATACTCGATCGCGCCGGGCTGGAAGATCGTCGCGAGCGAAGAGCCGCCGTAGGAAAACAGGCCAAGCTGATCGCCTTTCCCGACGTGATCGCCGACCTTCACCGTGTGCCGGATCGACGAGATCTCGGTGATCCCGATCGGCATTACGCAGACCAGCCCGAGCGGTTTGTGATCCGCCTCGATGAAGCAGAGCCCCCGTGTGTTGACCGAGGTGTAATAGCCCTGGCTGCCGACGCCCGAGATGTCGTTGCCCTCGGAAGCGAGGTTCGAGAACATCAGACCCTCGACCACCTCGACCTTGACGATCCGGCCCGAAACCGGCGCATGCCAGCGGTGATAATCCGAGCCCTGAAGATAGGACTGGAGGACGTCCCCGCCTTTGAAGCTCTTGGCGACCGGGTCATGGTTCAGCATGTCGTGCAGCGAGTAGGGCTGGTTCTTGATCCAGAACGTCGTCTCCGGCGCCACGTCGCGGGCCACCTTGTAGATCGTGCCGTCGTTCGGCGACACGACGCAGCGCGGATTGTCGTCGCCGGCGAACGGCCGGACCGACGGTTTGATCTGGCGATGGAAGAAATCGTTGAAGCCCTCGAACCCGCCATGCGGCTTGTCCAGATCGATCTCGTACTCGTCCAGCGCATTGTAATGCCAGGCAGATTTCTTGAACGCCTCGGAATCGCGCGGCAGATCGTGACCCTGAAACCAGCCATGGGTTCCATCGTTCAGTACGTGCGCGGACTCGTCTGAGTCGAGATATCTGCACCACGCGCGCAAGACGCCGCGCAGCGCATCGTTCATCCGCGGCATCCGCATCACCGCCATGCCCGAGGTCGTCATCATCATGTAGGTGAACAGCGCCGACATCGGGAAGAACACGCGCTTCGCCTTCTCCTCCTCCCATTCCGGAGCCGTGACCGTGATCTGGTTCAGCTGCTCCAGCAATTCCTGCACCGTCTCGACAGTGCGGTGCTCCTTCGGCACCTCGGTGATCATGCGCGTCACCAGCATGCGGATCACGCTGTCGGTCTGCAGCATCTCGGCGAAATCCCGGACCGAGCGGTCGAGCGGCCGGTCTTTCTGCGCTGCCGCAGCAGCCTTCAGCGCCCGGTTGTGGGCCGTGATGGCATGACGGTCGCGCGGCAGCTTGTCGGCGTTGGATGCGTAGATGTCCTCATACGCGCGATCGAGCAGATCTTCATTGGCCAAATCAGCCTCCCCTCGGCAATGGCTTCAATCAAAATAAAGCACGGGCGCTCCAGCAAGGGAACGCCCGTCAAGGCATTCAGAAATCGACCGTACCGTTATGGGGCGGCGCGTTCAGCGGCGCGGTCTTTTTGTATTCGATGTAGTCGCGCGTATGCGCCGTCGCGAAAGCCTTGTTGGCGAACAGCGTCTGGTCGCTCTGGCTGTTGCGCCCGGTCGTCGGCGGCAGCACATCGTACTGGCGCACGGCGTTGGGTTCGAACACCATCGCGAAGGACGATCCGCCAAAGCTGAAATTGCCCAGCAGATCTCCCTTTTTCAGATCCTGACCGACCGTGAGGCCCGCGGCCCACTCGAGAGACGAGACTTCCGTCAGTCCGATCGGGATGACGCAGACCAGCCCCGCGTACTCGTCATCGGACTCGATGAAGACCAGACCGCGCGTCGCGACGCCCGCCGCCCAGCCCTGGCTGTAAGGTCCCGACATCGGATCCGGCCCGACCACCTGGCTTTCGGCCCAGGCATAGCCTTCGATATGCTTCAGCCCGACCAGCTTGCCGTTGATCGGCGAGGAGAACCCGTGCCAGTCGGCGCCGCCGTTCACATAGGTCTGGTAGACATCGCCGCCGACGAAACGGTCGGTGAATTCGGACTGCGCCAGCAGGTTGGCCATCGAATAGGCCTGCGACTTCAGCCAGAACGCATCCTGTTTCTGCACGAAACGCTGCAGTGCCCAGGCGACACCGTCATTTGGCGAGCAGATCGTCTGGTTGGTGTGCGGATCGCTGACCGGGCGCACGTCGGGCCGGATCATCCGGTGGAAGAACGCATTGTAGCAGTCGAACCCGCCGTGCGGTTTCGACATGTCCACCTCGTATTCGTCCAGACGGTTATAGTACCAGGCCGACTTGAAGTACTCGGGCGAGTTCCGGTCCAGATCGTATCCCTGCAGCCAGCCATACTGGTCCTGGTTCAGGACATAGAGGCTCTCCTCGGTGTTCAGGAAATCGCACCACCGCTTCATGATCTTGTTCATCGGCGTGTTGAACTGCGGCATCCGCATCAGGCGCTTGCCCGCCGGGGTTCCCATCCAGAAATTCATGATCGCCGAGAGCGGGAACTGCCAGGAGATCGAGTCCGTGTCGCGGAAGATTGGCGCGATGTGGGTCACGTAGTTGATCGCGTCCAGCATCTGGCGCAGATCGTCGAAATGCTTGCGCATCGGCCGGATCTGTTCCAGCCCCAGTTCGGCATACATCCGCACGAAGGGTTCGACCTGGATGACATCCCAAAGCTCCTGGACCTCCGGACGCCAGGGTGGATTGCGTTTGCTCTCGATCATCATGCGGACGTGGCGCTGGAACTCGCTGATCTGGTCGAACTGCGGGTCGATTTTCTGCCCCGCGACGGCCAGCCTGCCCTGATGGCTCGCCTGCACCGCCTCGTCTTCCGACATCGGGCCGGTGCGGAAATCATGCATCAATTCATCCATTCTGAATCCCCTTCTCAAATGGCTTGTGCCGGAACAGTACAGAGGTTCGGGGCGGTGGAAACAGCAAAGTGGAAAGACAGTCCAAAACCGGGACAAATTTCAACCACAGGCAAGCGCTTGGTCGAACTGTTCCCGTCATGATATCATTAACCTCTGACGGGGGGCGGCGAAGCAAGGGGGCATCGCCGGGACTCCGCCATTTTAGAGAAGGGGTTATGCAATGAAGTATTCTGTGCACCTGAGGCGCGCAGGCGCCATCTGCGCTTTTGCAGCACTCGCCATCGGATTAGCCAGCTGCATCGAGCGCAGCAGCGGAACCGGCAAGACCGGGTCCGTCGGCAAAATCGTCGAAAGCAAGACGATCGGTGAGAAGAGTGGGATGACCTACCTCATCTCGCAGCCCGAGAAGTCCGAGGACGGGACGATCGCGGCGGATATCGACGAACTGATCCAAGAGACCGAGGCCATGCTCGCCGGGCTGGCCGAACGGACCCGCTCGAACATGAAGGAATTGCCGCCGGTCACGATCACCTATCTCGGGAAGGGCAACACGCTGACCCGCGATCCGGTGCAGCCCGTCGCCGAGCCGGACGAGAAGTTCAACGATGAAACGGACGGGGATCGCCGCACCGCGCAAAAATCCTTCGTGACCAGCTTCACGGCGATCAAGCCGCAGACGCGGAACTCGTTCGAACTGGGTCTGCCTGCGCGGCTGCGCTCGCTCACGTTGAAGGATGCCGAGGTCCGAAAGCAGACCGTTGCGCTGACGGGCGAGCTCGGCGGCCGGGTGTCCGAGAAGGTCGAGCCGAACAAGCCCGGCAAACTGGTCCCGCAAGGCTGGAGTCTGAACGACGACAACCGCCGCCGCCTGCGCGGTGTGAACCAGCGCGTCACCACGTGGCCATGGCGGACGATCGTGCAGTTCAACTATGGCGGCGGCAACAGCGGATGCTCGGGCAGCCTGATTGGTCCGCGCCACGTCGTGACCGCGGCGCACTGCATCATCGCGGCCGGGACGGATGACTACTTTGCCTTCACCGTCAGCTCGGGACGCGGCGGCAACCAGTGGACCGGCCAGTCGAACATGCCGGGCTGCCCGAATTCGGCGACGCAGAACTGTCCCAGCGTCGGTGCGACCTACTGGTACTTCGTGCCGTCGCAATGGCGGGCGTCCAGCACCTCGAACCGCGAGCAGTACGATTTCGGCGTCATCGTGATCCCGAACCGGCTCGGCAACACCGTTGGCTGGATGGGCTATTGGTACGCGCCGATCAACTCGTTGAACACGGTGAACAAGTACAGCCGGGGATATCCGTCCTGTGCCGCTCCGAACCGCATCGACGATCCGGCGGACCCGCTGGCCTGTGCCACCTGCTCCACCGACCTCACGGTCTGTAATCCGCAGCACCTCTATGGCGATGGCGCGCGTTGCTCGATCGGCAATGCAACCAACGTGGACAGCTCCGGCTACAACCGCAATTTCCGGATGTCCTGCGATGGCTCCGCCGGAATGAGCGGCTCGCCGCTGTACTTCTACGGCAACGGCAATGTCGGCAACAGCGGGTCTGTCTACTACACCGCTCACGACATCCAGTCGACCTGTGGCGGCACGGCAAACTCGTCATCCTGCGCAAATGTCACGCGGGCTGACCGGCTTGTGCGCAACACGCCGGAATACTCGGGCTGGATCTCGTACTTCCGCTCGACCTTCCCGTAAGGCGAAGCAACGTGCGGTGGTTCGGAAGGATCGCGGCCGCGTGGCTTGCGACGGGCTTGGCGTTTGCTCCCTCCACCGCACTTGCGCAGGGCGTCGGATCGGTCTCCAAGGCCGTCGATCCGCTGCCCGCCATCGCGGACAAACTCTCCGGCGTGGTCATCGTCCATCGCCGGGGAGAGCGCGCGTTCTGCTCAGGGACCGTTCTGGCGGGACGTCTTCTCGTGACGGCCCGGCACTGCGTTCAGGAAATCGGCGCACCGGCACCCTATCCGGTCGAGGAAATGCGCGTCGGTTTCGGTGCGTCCACCACCGACCCGGACATCGTCTGGCGCGATGTCAGCCGGACTCTCGTGCTTTCGGATGATCCGTTCCGGAGCGTCGAGGATGCTCAAGGCCGCGACGTGGCGCTGATCGAACTGCCGGGCGACACCAACAGCGCCCAGTTCGGCGTGCCGCAGCAGATCCCCGAGCTTGAGCCCGGAGAGACCTTGACCCTGATCGGATTTGGTGAGGACCGCTATGGCCTCGTCGGAACCCGGCACAGTGTCGACGTGACGGTCACGGGCCGCACTGAACGCGGTTTCACCTATACCGGCGGCGGTTGCCTCGGCGACTCCGGTGGCCCGCTGCTTCGACCGGACGGCACACTCGTCGGCATTGTCAGCCTTGGCACAACGGAGCTCTGCGCACCGAATTACGAACGCGTCGGCCAGTCGCTGATCCCGTTCATCGACTTCATCGTCTACACGATGCTGAACCCGGCCAGTCTCGATTAGGGACACTCCTCCGGCACCGAACGCAGGCGCTTGAGCGGCTTCCGCCCATGCCGTAGGCTCGCGACGATTCCGGCAGCGAACCTGCCGGCATTATCCGGCGGGCGGAAGAAACACAGGTCAGCCGGATCGCGAAACTGGGAGGATCGCATGACAAAATTCATGACTGCCGCGGCTGCTGCGGCGCTTGCCATCGGCATTGCCGGCGCGGCAACGGCTGCCGACGTGACCCTGCGGGTACAGCACTTCATCTCGAACAAGGGCGCGATTCCGAAGAACTTCATCCTGCCCTGGGCCGAGAAGGTCGAAAAGGACTCCGGCGGGCGCATCAAGGTCGAGGTCTATCCGCGCATGCAGCTCGGCGGCAAACCGCCCGCGCTCTACGATCAGGCCCGCGACGGCGTCGTCGACATCACCTGGGCGATCCCGGCCTACACGCCGGGCCGGTTCCCGGGCACCGAGACGCTGGAACTGCCCTTCATCGGTACCAACTCGGCCGAAAAGACCTCGATGGCGGCGTGGGATTTCTACGAGAAGTACCTCAAGGATGAGCTGTCCGAGACCCATATCCTTGCTGTTCACGTCCACGGACCGGGTATCATGCACTTCCGCGGCGATCCCGTGGAGACGCTCGCCGGCATGGAAGGCAAGAAGATGCGCACGCCCTCGCGGCTCGGCGGCAAGATGCTCGAGGCTGCCGGTGCAGTCCCGGTCGGCATGCCGGTTCCCGCTTTCCCGGAAGCGCTCTCCAAGGGCGTTGTCGACGGCGGAGTGATCCCGTGGGAAATCGTCGTACCGCTGAAAGTGCATGAGCTCGCGGACAGCCACGTCGTCATGGGCGGCGAAAATCCCTGGTACAACACCTTCTTCGTCTACGCGATGAACAAGGACAGTTACGCCAACATGCCCGATGATCTGCGCAAGATCATCGACGACAATTCCGGCATGATGGCCTCGGCCTGGGCGGGCCGCGCCATGGAGCAGGGCGACGCGCCGTCGCTCGACGTCGTCAAGGGCACCGACAACACGATCGTCACGCTGTCGACCGACGAGACCGCGAAGTGGAAGGCGCTGGGCGACAAGGTCACAGCCGACTGGATTGCCGACATGACCGCCAAGGGATACCCGGCCGAGCAGATGGTCGAGGACGCCCGCGCCATGGTGGCCAAGCACAACTGATCCGGGGCGCAACGCCGGATCGATGACACGGGCCGGGCCGGTGCCGACATGGCGCTGGCCCGCGTCTTTGGAGGGGGAATGACAGCGTCGACCGCAGAGCGCAGGGGCATCATGCCCGCGGCGGAACAGGCGTTCGGCCGCGTCGTTCACATCCTCTGTGCGGCGCTGGCAACCGCGGGCGGCGCATTGCTCGCGTCCCTCGCCGTTATGACGGTTGTCTCGGTGACAGGGCGCGCGCTCACAACCGTCGGCCTCAGACCGATCACCGGCGATTTCGAGATGGTCGAGGTTGGCTGCGCCGTCGCGGTCTTCTCGTTCCTGCCCTGGTGCCAGCTCAAGCGCGGCCACGTCACGGTCGACCTCTTCGTCGGCCTCGGCCCGGGCTGGCTCATGCGGCTGACTTCGCTGGTCGGTGATCTCGTCATGACCTTGATCGCCGCCATCCTCGCCTGGCGGCTCTGGCTCGGCATGCAGGAGATGCTGTCGAACGGGCAGGAGACCTACCTGCTCGGCCTGCCGATCTGGTATGGCTACACGGGCGGCATGATTGGCGCGGCACTCTTCATCCTGACCTGCCTCTACACTGTCTGGCGGTCTTGGAACGACCTCGCCTCCGGCCAGACCGCGGACTTGCGCCTGCAATGAGCAACTTCGATCTCGCCCTGCTGTCCTTCCCGGTCATGCTGGTGCTGATCTTCTTGCGCGTGCCGATCGCGGCGGCCATGGGCCTGACCGGCTTCGTCGGCACCTGGATCGTGCTCGGCCGCCCGGACCCGGTGCTGAACCAGCTCAAGTCACTGACCTACGACACGTTCTCCAGCTACTCGCTTTCGATCGTGCCGCTGTTCCTGCTGATGGGCCAGCTCGCCTCGCGCTCCGGCATGTCCGAGGCGCTGTTCCGCTCCGCCGCCGACTGGCTCGGCCACCGGCGCGGCGGCGTCGCCATGGCCGCCGTCGGGGCCTGTGCCGGGTTCGGCGCGGTCTGCGGGTCGTCGCTCGCGACCGCCTCGACCATGGGTCAGGTCGCACTGCCCGAGATGCGCCGCTACGGCTATTCCGACGCGCTCTCGACCGGCGTGCTCGCTGCCGGTGGCACGCTCGGCATCCTGATCCCGCCTTCGGTCATCCTGGTGATCTATGCCATCATCACCGAGCAGAACGTCGTCAAGATGTTCGCCGCGGCGATGATCCCCGGCATCCTCGCCGCCGCGGGCTACATGGCCGTCGTCGCGATCTACGCCCGGCTGCGCCCCGACGCCGCCGTCACGGCCCCCCGCGTCGAGTATGCCACCCGGTTCCGCAACCTCACCGGAGTCTGGCCCGTCATCGCGATCTTCTTCCTCGTCATCGGCGGGATCTATGTCGGCTGGTTCACCCCGACCGAGGGCGCTGCCGTCGGTGCCGCCGCCGTCGGCCTCTACGCCGCCCTGCGCGGAGCGTTGACGTGGAAGGGCCTCGGCGAAAGCCTGCTCGAGACCGCCAAGACCTCGGCCATGATCTTCCTGATCCTGCTCGGCGCCCAGGTCTTCAACGGCTTCCTCGCCTTCACCCAGGCACCCGTCAACATCGCCGACTGGGTGACCGGGCAGGGCTTCGCACCCTACCTCGTGCTCGCCATCCTGCTGGCGATCTACCTGATTTTCGGCTGCGTCATGGACTCGCTCTCGATGATCCTGCTGACCATCCCCGTGTTCTTCCCGATTGTCGAGGCCCTGGACTTCGGTCTGACCACCGAGGAGACCGCGATCTGGTTCGGCATCCTAGTCCTGATCGTCGTCGAGGTCGGCCTGATCACCCCGCCTGTCGGCATGAACCTGTTCATCATCAACTCGATGGCCCGCGACATCCCGATCACCCGGACCTATTCCGGCGTGGCACCCTTCGTCGCCTCGGACCTGATCCGCGTGGTGATCCTCGCCGCCTTCCCGCTGATCACCCTCTGGCTCGTGCGGGTGCTGTTCTAGCGAAGCACTTTTGCCTGCAAAGCGGGCCGCGCCCGTTCGGCGGCTCGCTCGGACCAATGGCTCTCACCGCCTCACCCCCTGGGGGCGCGATTGCGATGTCGCATGAAGCTCTTACGGTGTGAATGCTCAGGGAGAACACGCAGCTTGGAGGCAGCGATACGCCCTCCAGGTCGGTCGCGGCCGTTCTGCGCTAGTCTTTATCGTCACCCTCTGGCGTGATCGGCACATCAGGCAGGGGCTCGAACTTCGATTCATCGAACGTAGGCAGATCGGGCTCCTCGGCCCCCAGTTCCGCCAAATGAGCCTTCGCGGCCTCCAGCCCCCAGTGATACGCCCACGGTGGACCATCGCACCACGCGGCTTTATACGCTTGCGTCGCCGCCTCGATCGCTGCCGGAGTATTCCCCTCCACCCGCTCAATCTCGGCCAACACATTGAACGCATCTGCCTGTCGTATCGGATACGGCCCGCGCTCCGCGGCGTCCCAAACATCGTCCAGATGCTGACGCGCCAGTCCGGCATCGCCCTTTGCCAGCGCCAGCTTCGCCAGCGTGACCAACGCAGGCAGTTCTTCCTCAACCACATTGACGGCTCGGGCGCGGGTCAAGGCGTGGTGCAACCGCTCCTCTGCCACATCCAAGTTACCCAAACCCAAAGCCGCCTGCCCCTGATGCACCGCGGCGGCGATGAAGTCCCGTTCGAGGCGTTGATATCCGGCAAGTCGCCAAGCCTCGTTGGCGTCCAGTTCTGCCTCCTTTGCGTCCCCGAACAGGATCGCCCGCTCGGCCAGATAGGCCGTTACGACGGCTTGCGATTGTGTCTCGTTTCGCTTTTCGAACATCCGCAGGCTGCGCTGCAACGCCTCCTGGCTTCGCGCCGCATCACCCATCTGCGCCACCAGCCGACCGAGGTAGTACAACTGGATCGCTCCTTCGAAGGCTTCCTTCGCCGCCCGATTCAGAACCAGGGCGCGGCGCAGGACCGCCTCGGCTTCGCGAAACCCGCCGGACTGAGTCAGGCACTCGCCAAGATTTGCCAGGGTGATCGCGAGTGCGGAGCCATCTTCACGTCGCTCTGAGTTCTCTGCCCCGCGGCCGTACAGCGGTGCCGCGCGCCCCGGCGCGCCGCAATACTGATAGCTCAGTGCCAGTGCGTTCAGCGTGTGCGCGGCGTCTCTGTCATCCGACAGCGCGGGTGGAGCATCGACACCATCTGGGAACAGCCGTTCCAGCCATTCGATGCGTTCGCGATGCGCCGCCAGGCGAAAAAGCGTTGCATATTCCAACCGATCCCGGAACAAGCGGAACGCATCGTCATAGCGGCCCAGGCCGATCAGGGTGTTAAAGCGCTCGATGGCCGGGGCCAACTCGGCGAGGGATTCTACTTTGGTGTAATCGGACGGCGTTTCCATCGGTTCGAAATGGGTTTCCAGCGCCGCCAGCACCGATTTCTGATCGTCCGCGCCCGCCAGATTCCAGACCACGCCGCGCACGATTGGGTGGGCGTCATACCGGTTTTCGATCCGGTCCCAACCGATCAGCCCGCGGTCCTCCAGATCGGTCAACGCCTCATCCAGCGCCTTGCCGTCCGCGCAGGGCCTGTCCTCACCGATCAGCAGGGCCGACAAGGTCTCGTAGCTCGTCGGCATCCGGAACGCGACGATGGTCTCGACGACCTGGCGCAGTTCGGGCGTCAATCCGTCCAGCGCGAAGGCCAGAATATGCGTCCGCGATCGCTGCAACGGCAGGCCGGTCGGATCGAAGTCCGGATGATCCGCCCGCCATTGCGCGAAGTCTCCCGGAGCCTTGCGATAGGTCGCGACCTCGCTGGCCAGCGCCTGGATCAGCAACGGATGCCCCTCGACGCTTTGGAAAATCGGGCGCAGTTCTGTCCGCGATCCCGACACGTCCAGCGCCCGCCACAGGCCCATGGCGTCGTCCTCGCTCAGCCCGGGCAGGAACGCTGCGAAGCTTCCGGGAATCGCGTTACCAGTCGGCAATTGCAATTCACTGGGATACAACCGCGTTGTGATCAGAATCCGCGCCGCCCGGACTTTCGTAAGAGCACGCAAAAACTGTCCGGCCCTCGGATCGGTCGTCTGCCGCAGCCGATGCTTCCCGACAAACGACTGCCCGGCGCTTAGCGGCAATCCATGTGCCCCCGCCACGCGGTTCGCGGTTTCTTCGTCCAACTCGTCATCCGGCAGATGAGCAGCATCCATCCGGTGATAGGCGATCATCGCGCGCTCGAACCCGTCCAGCACAAAAAGATGAGGCTCACGGTCGAGGATCTGCAGCAGGCTGTTCGCCTTCTGCTCCCAGGACAGACCGCGCACCTCCTCCGGCTCCTGCCGGCAAACATATGCCAGAGCATTGTTCAGAAAGTTCTCAAAGCCAGCATCGGCCTCGTAGAAACTCCACCACAGCCGCCCTGCCAGCCTCGGCATCTCCTGCGGAGCGATGTCCTGAAACTACTTCCAGGCCAGCGCGCTTTTGCCCATGCCGCCGATGGCGACCAGATTGAAGATCGGCGTGCGCGCCATCTGCGGATGGGTCACCCACTGAGTCAGTAGGTTCTGTTCGCTCTGCCGCCCAATCAGATCCCGCGACTGCAACAACGTGTAGGGATGCGCGATGAACTTGTCCGGTGGCTTAGGAATCGAGAGCGCCCGCGTGATCTTCTTCGCCGCAACGTCAGTCGAATTCTCACCCGCATCCTCTGCCTTGCGTCGCTGCCAGGCTGTGAGAGCTTCGTGGACGTGTCCTCGCAGGTCTTCCGGGGACTTGAAGAACGCGGCAACGCGATCTGTGCCGATCCGGTCCTTGAGGGCTTGCAGTTTTGCCGCGCCCGGACCTGTCTCCATGTCCTTGGCTTTCACGTCATGGTCTTCGTGGATAAAGAACACCAACCGCGGTTTGTTCAGTTCTACAGCGCGGTTGTATTCCATCTCGGTGATCGAGATGTCTTGGCCTGGCGGCACCGTTCCGTAACGAAGCGCAAGAATGCAGATGTAGACATCTGCCTGCTCAACCAATTCGAGCGAAAGCTGCACGGCGTCCGCGTCGGTCGCAGTACCATTCTCCATCATCTGATCGGGATGGATGCCCGAGCGTTGACACCCCAGACGCGCTTGATCGCGATGCATCGGAAGATCGCGCGCCGTCGACGAGATCATCACGGATATCGGCTTGTCACTCACTGCGGCCCCCACGCACATCTCAACGGCGCATCAATGCGCGAGGACTCTACCGAAACGCCTCTAAACCCTCAATTCATTTCAAATTCTGCGCAAAGCGCCTCACCACATCCGCGGTGCCGCATACTCCGGATAGCCCGCGTCATAGCTCTCCGCGTCGAAACCTTCCCTGAACTCGCGGATGAACTCCCCGGCGGTGGGCACGGGCACGCGCTCGGCCTCCCACAGTTTCGAGCGCATCAGCGCCTTGGCGCACTGGAAGTACATCTCGCCGATGGTGATCACGATCACCGTCTTCGGATGCTTACCCGCCTGCTCGAACGCCCCCGTCACGGACGGATCCGCCGTCAGAACCGCCGACCCGTTCACCCGCACGACATTGGTGCAGCCCGGCACCATGAACATCAAGCTCACCCGCCCGTCGCGAATGATGTTGCGCAGCGAGTCCAGCCGATTGTTCCCGCGCCAGTCCGGCAGCCAGACCGTCTTCGGATCGGCGATGCGCACCACCGGGCCGGCATCTCCGCGCGGCGAACCATCGGTGCCCTCCGGCCCGACCGTGGTCAGCACGAGAAAGCGCGATGCCTCGATCCATTGCTGGTACTTGGGCGTCATCCGGTCCGTCACCTTTTCGACCGACGCCGGCACCGCATCGTCATAGAGCGCTTCGAGCGCCTCGATATCGTCGATCCGTTCCATCGCGTCCTCTCAATCTCGAATGCCTGCCGTCCATGGCCAAGCGTTTGCCGAATTCCCGCGCATAAATGCACCATCCGTTCGCGTCTCGGAACCAAATAATAATCTTTCCCTCGCATGTTGCGCGCCGTTCCCGCTGTAAAACTGAGGGAAGACCATGAGTATTCGTTTCTTCGTAATTCTCGCGGCGGTTATCCCGGTGGTGGCGCTCAGCGTTGTCACAACGAATTTCGTGCTCGACACATTCTCACAGGCCGAGCGGTCCGAACGGCTGGCGAGCGTCGTCGAACTGGCCACGTTCAAGAGTGCCGTGATCCACGAAATGCAGATCGAGCGTGGCCGGTCGGTCGGCATGATCACGGGAAACTATGCGGACGCGCTTCAGGAGAGCGTGCGCGCGCAACGCGCCAAGGTCGATGCTGCGGTCTCCGAGCTCGACTCCTTCGTCCGGTCGGCAGATGTCCTCGCCGCTGTTCCGGAGCTTGATGCACCGGTGCGGGAGATCCTCGGCGAACTTGCCGAACTTGAAGCGTTTCGGGCAGCTGTAGACGGGCAAACCGCGAAGGTGGCCGATGTCGTCGGTTTCTACACGGGACGCATCGACACGTTGATCGGGCTGATCGGAGTCGCCGGTGCCCACAGTCCGAACGTCGAAACCTACCGTGAAGTAAATGCCTTCAAGGCGCTCGTCGAGGCGAAGGAGCATGGCGGGCTCGAACGCGCTCTCGGTGGCGCCCTGTTCAACCTCGCTGCATCGCAAGCGGTGACGCAGGAGCGCTTCAATGGCTACTGGGCGCGGCTGACCAGTGAGGCAAAGGCGTTGCAAAGGTTCCGCGCCGAAGCCCCGGCCGAGTTCATCGAGTGGTTCGATCAGACCGTCACCGGCAGCGATGTCGATCAGGTGATGGCATGGCGCGCGGTGCTCGCCGAAATCAACGTCACCCAGGACGGGCAGGGCATCGCCGGCAAGACCTGGTTCGACACGGCCACGAAACGGCTCAACCTCATCAAGCAGGTCGAGGACCGGATCGGCCAGCATGCCTACGTCCAGGCAACGGCACAGGCAGACGCCCTTTACGCCGCGGGATGGCGCAACGTCATGCTTGAGGGCGTCGTGGTTCTGTTTTGCACCGGCCTCGCGATCTTCGTGGCGTGGACGTTCTCCAAGGGTTTGGGAACGTCGTTGACGCGCCTGAGGATCATGGCGTCGGGCAACATTCGCGGTGCCGGAGCGGCGCAGGAGCGGCGCGACGAGTTCGGTCAGATCGATCGGCATATCGGAGAGCTCGTGGGCTCGATGCAAGGCTGGGCGGATGCCGCGACCGAGATGGCGTCGGGTCATCTCGGCGGCCAGTTCGAAGCGCGTTCCGAGGAGGACGTGCTTGGTGCGGCGCTCGAGGGGATGCGCGATCGGCTCGAACTGATCCTCACATCTGCGGGCTTTCAGATCGATCATCTCTCGGAGCAATCCGACGCGCTGAGCTCTGCGACGCATGAGTTTGCCAAGGGCAGCGCGGAACAGGCGCAGTACGCGACCGAGATTACGCAGACGGTCCGTCAGATGGAGGAAGACCTCGGACGGCTTGCGGACGAAATCGACGATGTTTCGTCCAGTGCCAAGACCGTGGCGAAATCCGCCGAAGCGTCCGGCGCGGTCGTCGAGCGCGCGGTCGAGAAGATGAGCGCAATCGCCGACAAGATCAAAGTAATCGAGGAGATCGCCCGTCAGACCGACCTGCTTGCACTGAATGCGGCGGTCGAAGCAGCTAGGGCGGGCGAGGCCGGGCGCGGTTTCGCGGTCGTCGCGGCAGAGGTGCGCAAGCTGGCGGAACGCTGTCAGGGGGCGGCGGTCGAGATCCGGGATCTGTCTGCGGAATCGCGCGATGTATCGGGCGAGGCGGGCCGGATGCTGGACGATCTCGTTCCGCAGATCCACGGCACTGCCTCCTCGATCGAAGGTGCAGCGGCGACGGTTCAGCACCAGCACGGACAGACGGCAGAAATCAACCGGGCCGTCGAGGCGCTGAGCGTATCGGTCCGGCAACATGCGGCCCTCAGCGCCGAAAGCTCCGAGACGGTTGCCGATGTCGCGAAACAGACCCGCGATCTGGAAGAACTCTTCGGTTTCTTCAAGACCGGCGAGGATGCGGTCCGCGCGCGCGAGCGCCTCCCGGCCTCGGATGCCGCCTGATCCCGCGCAACGCGCGCGGCCAAACGCAACGCCGCCAGATTGAAGCGCGGATTATGAAGCCGCGTCCGATAGGCTCAAACCGCGCTCGGAAGACAACGCCTCGATTGCATCTGCCAGATCGATGTCTTCGATGTTCATCGCGCCCCGTGCAACCCGCAAATCGTGCGCGCGCCGCAGAACCGCCGCGTGGGTCGCACCTTCGGGCGGCTCGAACTTGTAGCAGGCAAGCTCGATCCGGTGTCCGAGTGGATCGCGGAAATAGATCGACCACATGAACCCCCGGTCGACCCGGCCTGTGTTAGCAATTCCCCGTTCATTGAGCCGCGCTGCCGCGTGCTCGTAGGTCGCGAGGCTGACCTGAAAGGCGATGTGATGGGTTGACCCGATCTGATCCGCCACGTCCCCGGTCGGAACGCGATCCTCCGACGTGAAGATCGTGATCAGCCGCCCGTCGCCCGGATCGAAATACAGGTGATTGACCTCAGGCTGGTCCAGATTGGGCTGCTCGAATATGAACGGCATGCCTAGGACGCCCTCCCAGAAGTCGATCGAGGTTTGCCGGTCCGCGCCGTTCAAGGTGATATGATGCACGCCCTGTGTCTGTATCTTCGCCATGGTCCTCTCCCCTTTGCGTCGCAGTCCTACATGGAGCACCAATACGCAGTTCGCCATCCACGGCAGCAGCAAATCACTTGTGCGCGGTGGAGAAAGCCGCATTGCGATGCGTCCCGTTCCACTCTAAGTGACGCGCCAAGCGATCGAACTGGGACCGAACATGACCGACACGCCGCGCTCGTTTCAGGAGATCCTGCTGCGCCTCTCGAGTTACTGGGCCGGGAAGGGCTGCGCGATGATGCAGCCCTACGACATGGAAGTCGGCGCGGGCACCTTCCACCCGGCGACGACCCTGCGCGCGCTCGGCCCGAACGCCTGGGCCGCGGCCTATGTCCAGCCCTCGCGCCGCCCGACCGACGGGCGCTACGGCGACAATCCGAACCGGCTGCAGCATTACTACCAGTATCAGGTGCTCATCAAACCGAGCCCGCCCGACCTGCAGGATCTCTACCTCGGGTCGCTCGCGGCCATCGGCATCGACATGACCCTGCAAGACATCCGCTTCGTCGAGGACGACTGGGAAAGCCCGACGCTCGGCGCCTGGGGCCTCGGATGGGAAGTGTGGTGCGACGGCATGGAGGTCAGCCAGTTCACCTACTTCCAGCAGGTCGGCGGGCATGACTGTCACCCGGTCTCTGGCGAATTGACCTATGGGTTGGAACGTCTGGCGATGTATGTTCTGGGTGTTGATCACGTC
>JBCDAV010000047.1:0-34270 GCA_039184865.1 Pseudomonadota bacterium
AATGGAGGCGCCACTACAACACCAAGAGACCCCAAAGTGCATTGGGCTATCGCCCGACAGCCCCCGAAACCATCCTCCAGATGGACCCCAGGCCGGTCATGCACTAACAATCAAATCGGACCACTCGGATTGGGCTGATCAGCCATCGCGCATTCCACGCGTTGGGCTGCTCAATTGTGCGCACGGGTCATACCTCATACCGTTTATGATCTGTTGTCGAACGAGACGCTGATCACGACCCTTGTTGAGGCGAAGGCACACACCCCGTTTGGCAGGAGGAAAACAATCGAAACCGACCGCAGTCATACCTCGGTAACCTCAAGACAGATGAGTCTCAGCCAAGTTGGCGTTGGAAAACCAAGCAGCCTGCAGCCAAAGTCGACGAACTCTCCAAAAATGTGGAGGAAAGTTGGGGCTTAGATCAGATGGCGTCGAAGGTGACTACGTCACGCTTCCAGCAAATTCGATCCACTAAGCCCCAAGCGCCGCCCTATCCTTTCAACCGGTCCACCACCGCAGAGAAGTTGAACCGCCAGGCCTTGGCCGGTTTCATCAGCGCGAGCGTGTACCGCGCGTCGTCGTCCCTGCGCCACGGGGCCTTCCATAGATGGGTTGCCACTGCTCCGTGAGCGAGGAACGCCTTGAGGTTTGCAATCTTCTCCGCGCGCTGCTCCCGGCTCGGGTCCGGGTCGTCCAGAATGACGTGCAGCAGATCGCGCGGCGCGTCATCTGCGGCGCGTGCTTTCGCGTGTTCCGCAGGCGAGAGGGCGAGCGGGATCGGCTTGGACCCGGCCCCGGCCAGCGTCACGAGGACCTTGCGCTGCAGCTCCTCGCTGATGTTCACCTCATCCGGCGGGACGAGGCCGGCGAACTCGTGATGCTGGTCGCGCCCGATGAGTTCCGTCAGCACGGTGACCTTGAGCGCCTCGGAGACGGCTTTCTCGATCCCGCTGAACAGGCCGCCTAACGCGCCGCCCCAGACAGCGCCGAGGACGATCTTGCGGAACCACGACATCTGGGAATAGTCGAGCATCGTCGCGCCCAGTTTCTGCACCCGCACCTCGGCCTGCGCTAGGATGGGCTCGAGCGTTGATTGACTGATCCGCGGCCAGTCGGGCAGCGGCATGGTGCGGTCGTAGAACGCGTCGTCCGCCTGGATGACGCGGACCATTGCGCCCGGCGCATCGTCGGCGAGATCGAGGCCGAGCACGCTGTTTTTCGTCGAGACCTGCAGCCGTCGTTTGATGAACGAGCGCATGTTGCGCTGGCCCAGCATATAGTCGTGCGCGCGGAACGAGCGGTCGAAGAAACCGCCAAACCCGCCGAACGAGCCGGACGCGATGGCCTTGGCGCCCAGCTTCTTCGGGGCGTTACTGCGATGGTCTCCGCGCGAAGGCGATATCAGCCTGCGCGAGAAGACCGTTCCGCTCGCCGCCTCGAGCAGTTCGCCTGGTTTGAACCGGGCCTGGTTGATCAGCGCGGGCACAAGTTTGGAGGCCGCCGGAACCATCGCCGCAAGCGCATTCGCCTTGGTCGGGCTGAGAGGCGCGTAGACCGGGCCTTCGGGGAACGGGTCGATCATCAGGACTGTCGCGGTGGCGGATTCGGGGTCGCGCGGGTTCGAAGCGAGGAAAATCTCGCCCGGCTTGGCGTCGATCGGGTCGCCGTTCGCGTCGGTGATCCGCTGGCGCAGGGTGTAGCGGGCAAGCTCGAATGGTTCGTTGTTGGACACACCGCCGTCGACGGCGACATAGATCGGCGGTTTGATCGGCGCAGGGGTCGACGTGGCTTCGCCGTCGGCTCCGCGTTCAATCGAGACGAACGAGTCATCGTCCAGCGCCGGGACAGGGCGCGTCTCGGCCGTGGGCATCAGGTTGATGGGCCAGGCGCCGCCGGTGGTGTTGCCGTCCGCATCGGGTACGCCGAGATCCTGCGGCTCGGCCCGGATCACCCGCGGTGCAAGGCCGACCGGAAACGCCCCCGTCGCAATCGAGGACATCTGGAAACGCGGCCAGGGCGCATCCGCGGGGGCCTCGAAGTCGATGGTCTGACCGGCGACCAGTGGCAGCTGGATGCCGCGATCCTGCCAGGCGTCGAGCCAGGGCGAAGGCGCCTCGCCGAACCCGAGACCCGTCATCCGGAAGTGGCGGACCGTCGAGTGCTGCGCCATGGCGTGGGAGTTCTTCGACGCCGACCCGCCGGAACCCGTCGGGAAGCCGAACTTGTAGGGCACACCCTGCAGGTTCGTCGTCGTCAGGAAAAGGTCGAGATCCTCTGCCAGGAAACCGTAGGTCCCGCCACCCCACTGAATACCCTTGAGGGCCGCGTTCGCCGCCTGATCGATATGTTCCGAGTTCAGCGCCGAGACGATCGGGGTGTCGTGCTTGTTGGCCGTGTCGAGATCACCCGTGGACAGGAAGCCCTGGCCGCCCTCGGGTCGCCAGAGATCGAGCTTCTCGACCCAGATCTCGTGCAGCGGTTTGAGGATATATTCGTACTCGTAATTGTACTGTTCCGGGGCGTGCGGAGCCTTGTAGCTGCCGTCGCCCTTGGCTCCGATCTCGAGGCCGGGCAGGGGCGGCAGCGCGGCGCTTTCCGAAGCCTCGACCGGTTCGTCGGGGTTCCGGCGCGCACCGATCAGTCCGGCAACCATCAGTCCCGCGGTAACGCCGCCTGCCGAGGTGCCGCTGATGACCCGCAGCACGACGCGGTGGCGAGGGTATCCGGCGAACTCGGGACTATCGGCCTCGCCGCGTTCCTTTGCCGATTTCCATGCCTGATAACGCGCGTTGTGTCGGTCTAGCGCCTCGAGCAGAATGTCGATCGCACCGGCGGTGTATGCACCGGCAGAGATGGCGCCAGCCATGGTCAGTCCGAGATAGTAGGTGTTCTCGTGGGTATCGGTCATTCTTGCCCCGATAATGCCGTTCTTGATGAAAAGTGCTGTTCTCAGCTTCTCGTTGTAATGATGCCTGAAAATCTTGCTGGCATCCAGAGAGCTCCGTGGCCATCCCCTCTCGAAGAGTCGGAGCGTTCTCCTCTCTTCGACAGGTCATGCAGTCCCGCGCCAAGCGAACCGAAGCCGAAACCTGTCGACCTAAGGAGGGAGAGGGAGCTGCCGTGGCACGACTGCTCACCCGGACCGATGTATCGGCTCGCATAAAGATGGTGTTCTTTGTTTGGTTACCGAGATGATCCCGAGGCAAGTCCGCAGCGAGTAAAACAAGGGCTCGGCTGTTCGGGCCAGATCGCCGCCTTTCGAGATCCAATGGAGAACCGCTTTCGGCCAATCACGAAAACTCAAACGACTCGCGATGAGTGGCTGCAGAGAGCCTTAAGATCGACCTCGGTGACATACGGAAAAGTCGATCGATCGGGGCGGTTTGCGGATGTTATGAGCGCTTGCGAACGCGCTAAAGTACAGGTGTCAGGGCGGATCTTCGATGGTCATCTGCAGTGCAAGGCTTCGTAGTGCAGCGATGACCCCGCCGGGTGCCATGCTCTGCGCAGCCAAGAGATCTTGTGCCGACCTATGAGCTTGGAAGAAATCTGGCCGCTCTGTGTACCCTAGGACACCAAGGCCCCCGAAAGCGCGTCCCACTGCCGTCGCCCGATCGTGTCTCGCGATGCGAGCAGCCAATAGGTTTCGGTGAGATCAAAGACGTTCGTACCCAGGCTCACGAGTTCACCGGTCGACAGGTCTTGCGCACACATGGGTAGAGATCCGAGAGCCACCCCGGCACCCGCCCTAGCAGCAGCGAGCGCACCATGCATCGTGTCGACCCGAATTTGCGGTATCGGCGTCAAAGGCAGGCCGAACCTCTGCGCGAACTGGTCCCAGTCAGGGCGCGGACCGGTGCAGGCGATGCGTGGCAGGGTCTCCCAGTTCTCGATTGCAAGATGAGGCGCACACAGCGGCGCCAGAGCATCCTTGAACAGGGGAATCTGGAAGTCATGCGGCCATCCGCCAGACCCATAGCGGATCTGAATTGTCGTGTCGGCCGTCGCCACATGCCCGCCAAGGCTGTAGGATTGCAAGGAGATCTGAGCCCCTGTCGCAGCGCATGCCCGGGCAAGTCGCGGAGCGAGCCACATTGAGATCACCGATTGACTTGCCGAGATTGTCAGGCGGTTTCTGCCGCTCGCAAACAATATCTCGGAGCTGTCGCTCAGTTCGTTCAAGGCTGCCTGAACATGTGGCAACCAGGTTTCCCCTTCCACTGTCAGCGCGATGGTACGCGCATGCCGTAGGAATAGCTGAGCGCCCAAATGCTTCTCCAGGTGCCCAATTCGTTGGCTGATGGCCGGCTGTGTCAGGCCGGTCTCGACCGCGGCAGCCGTGAAACTGCCCAGCCGCGCGGCAGCCTCAAAGGCGCGTACCCATTCCAGCGAGGGTATTTTGTGGAACCCGTCGATCATAAATTGAAACGCCCCTCGTGATGCAAATTTCTGATTTGTACTTATGAGTTTTTTCCGCAATCGTACACTGAATTGCCGCTCCGCCAGCTTTGAGGAAACTTCCTATGCACACGTCGCTCAGTCAGGATGGCACGATCCTGACCCTTCATTTCGATAACGGCCCGGCGCGATTTCACGCCATCTGGCTACGCGACAACGCGCAGGATCCGGAGACCCGTGCTCCCGGAAACGGTCAACGCCTCATTGCACTGCGCGACATTCCGGTCGAGACGCGGATCTCGGCGGCTGCGATTGATGGCGATGCGCTGCATGTCACGTTCGTGCCGGAAGACAAAACCGTCACCTACAGCCTGAACTGGCTGCACGCCCATACCTACGACACCTGCAGCACGCCGAACCGAGGTTGGCTGTCGGATGAGGTCACGCCGTGGAATGCTGAACTGCAATCCGAAGTTCCCACTGGTGACTTTCCGGAACTCATCCAGCGCGGTACTGCCTTCGCAGACTGGGTCGAGAAGGTTGCGCGCTACGGCTTCGGCAAGATCGAAGGCGGTCCGGTTGAGGAGGGCGCGCTGTTCGATGTCGTCGATCTTTTTGGCTACGTGCGCGAGACCAACTACGGCAGGCATTTCGAGGTTCGCACCCAGGTAAATCCAACCAACCTGGCATTCACCGGACTGGGTCTTCAGGCACATACGGATAATCCCTATCGCGATCCGGTCCCGACGATTCAGGTGCTCTATTGCCTTGAGAGTTCCGCGGCGGGCGGTGAGAACATGGTGGTGGACGGATTCGCCTGCGCTTGCCGCCTGAAGGAAGAGAACCCGGCCTATTTCGACGTGCTGGCAGAGCATTGCGCGCAGTTTGAGTACGCTGGTGAGGATGGCGTGTGCCTGACCTCGCGGCGGCCCCTGATCGAACTCGCGCCGGACGGTGAACTGATCGGCGTACGGTTCAACAACCGCTCGCTAGGTGCCGTCACGGATGTGCCCTTCGACAAGATGGACCTTTGGTATGCGGCCTACCGCCGACTCGGGGAGATCATAGACGACCCGGCGATGGAGGTTGTCTTCCGCCTTGATCCGGGCGAATCCTTTATTGTGGACAACACCCGCGTGCTGCACGCGCGCAAGGCGTACTCCGGGTCCGGCAAGCGCTGGTTGCAGGGCTGCTACGCGGACAGGGACGGACTCCGATCGACCCGAGATGCTCTGCGTCGCATGCCGCCGGTGGCCGCCGAATGAGTACACCCGCAAAGGACCTGACCGCAGACACCATTGTCGAATTTCTCGCCTCGATCTTCGAGCGGCGCGGCTCGGAAGAGTACTTGGGCGAACCGGTCTCGATGGGCGAGCACATGCTGCAAGGCGCCACGATCGCGGAACGGAACGGCCAGCCCGACGAGATCGTCGTCGGTGCGCTTTTGCACGATATCGGTCACTTCACCTCGGAGTTCGGCGCGTTCTCGATGGAGGACACCGAGGATCGCCACCACGAGGATGCGGGCGCAGAAGTTCTCGAGCGTTTCTTTCCCAGTGTCGTGACAGACTGCTGCCGCTACCATGTCGCGGCCAAACGCTATCTGTGCGCGACGAAACCGTCCTACTTCAACCGACTGTCCGAGGCCTCGGTCCATTCGCTGAACCTGCAAGGTGGTCCGATGACCGCCGGAGAGGTCGCTGAATTTGAAAAGAATCCCAACCTGAAAGAGATCATCGCAGTCCGCTATCTGGACGAGGCGGGTAAAGTCGCGGGAATGACGACACCGGACTTTCGGCACTTCGCGCCTAAGGTTCAGCGATTGGTGGATGCTCACGTTGGCAGCAATCACGACTGATCGGATTTCCGGCGCAGGCTCCTGTCGCCATCGCAACACGGCGAACCCAAGACAGCACGCCTTGTGACGTCGCATTGGGCCTCGTCTACGCTGGCGCGGCAGATGGCTGATCTGGCGTCTCACGATTGCAGAGACTGGCCCGTTTCTCAGTCTCCGTATACGGCTTGGAACTTTCTGAGAAGGAGTCTACCGCTTTGTCTGTAGAACAATCCTCCCGCGAACACCCCGCGGACAGTGACTTTCGCTCAGAAGCAGGACGTTCGGATCTCCAGCGCATTCGATAGACTCCCATGGTTCAGCACTAAAGCGTCGCCCCAATCTGCCACGGCACAAATTCGAAGTCGCCGAGACCCTGACGCTTGGAATGCGCTTTCTCTCCAGAGTCGATCTGACCGGTCACGCTGTCGGGGTGGTAAGCGGCCGCGTTCATAAAATTGAAGCCAAGGGTCGTGACCTGCTCCTGTAACTCCCTTCTCATAAGGGTTAATCCTGTTCACGGTGCGGTCCGATCTGGACCGTGTTGCACAATTTGATTGTATGAGTTCGTCGAGGCTCGTGTGGGGTCCCCTCAAATTTGGCCGGTGGACCAGTCGTCAATTTTTGCGCTCGCGCTTCCTGTAGGCGCCCCGTTCCGCATCAAGCTTCTTGTGCCAACCGTTGAGGCTTCTACCAGCGGTCCCGTGTGAGAGGTAAATGACAGCCAGACTTGCGCTGAACGATTTGGGCGGTGTAGGCACTCGGCCCACGCATTGAGAACGCCTCAAGCCTCCGACGGCAAATCGGAGAGAATTCAAAATAGCTTGGGTCAGATCAGACGAAGAAGGGCGGAAGAGGCCGAACCCAGCATGACACAGTCAAAGGTCTCGTTGTCAGCGTCTGAGGGTATGCACTCGGAAGACTTTCCAAGCCCTGAAATCCTGATGAGCGTCGCCCCTATGATGGAATGGACGGACCGGTACTGCCGGGCGTTCCATCGCAAGCTATCACGGCACGCGCTCCTCTACACCGAGATGCTGACGGCGAATGCGCTGCTCCACGGCGATCCCGAGCGATGGCTGAAGCACTCGCCGGAGGAATACCCGCTCGCCCTGCAAATTGGCGGATCGGTCCCCGAAGACCTGTTTCGCGCTGTTCGCATCGCGCGGGATTTCGGTTTCTGCGAAATCAACCTGAATTGCGGCTGTCCGTCCGACAGGGTGCAGAACGGAGCGTTCGGCGCCTGTCTGATGCGGGAGCCCGATCTTGTCGCCGAGTGTACGTCGGCGATGATCGAGGCTGCGGGTCAAAAGGGACCCGAAATCACGGTCAAATGCCGGATAGGCGTGGATGACCAGGATCCCGCTGAAGCGCTTCCGGCCTTCATCGACGCCGTTGCGCGGACGGGTGTGCGCCGCTTTGCAATACATGCGCGGAAAGCGTGGTTGCAGGGTCTCAGTCCGAAGGAAAACCGTTCTATCCCTCCGTTGGATTATGAGCTTGCGCGCAGCGTGAAACGTGCGCGCCCGGATCTCACGATCGTTTTGAACGGTGGGATGGAAACGCTCGAAGATGCAGCAAGGCACCTTGCCGACTTCGACGGCGTGATGATCGGCAGGGCGGCCTATCACACGCCCTGGGATATTCTCGCCGATGCCGACCGCCTGATCTTCGGGCGTTCGGTCCGCACGATCGCACCGGAAGACGCCGTCCGCCAGATGTATCCGTTCATCGAGGACGAACTATCCGGTGGCACGCGGCTCCATTCGATCACGCGGCACATGCTCGGAGTCTTCGCGGGGCGTCCCGGAGCGCGGCGCTGGCGGCGGCTTCTGTCCGAGAACGCGACCGCGCCCGGAGCCGGGATCGAAGTAATCGAAGACGCCTTGGCCGCCGTCATTCCGGGTGAAGCGGCCGCCTGAGATGCGCGACGACTATCAGGGTTTTCTCGACCGGGGCTGGCTCCGCTTTCGTCATGATCCCGATCTCGCGGACTGGGTCGAACGCGCCGCTCCAGTTGCCGACCGACTGCGCGAGGATCCGGAACTCAACCGGCAATGGCTCCGCTGCGGCGGGACGTGGTTCGCTGGCGTGAATGTCTTTCCCAATGACAACAAGGGCGGAGTCCCGGATGAAGGCGTTCCTCCCCTGTGCGGCGCGGTCCTTCAATTCATTTCCGGCCATCTGGGCTTCAACGAGATTGAATGGGATCCGGCGCAGATCTCGGTCTGTTATCCGGGATATCCGCAACCCTGGGATGGCGAGAGCGACGCGGCTTTCCGTTTCCGGCGCAATCGGGACGCTGCGCACGTGGACGGGCTGCGGCGGATCGAGCCGGGACGGCGTCGCACACCGGCCGAGGGTCACGCGTTCATCCTGGGCATTCCGATGAACGCAGCCGACCCCGATGCTGCGCCTCTGGTCGTGTACGAGCGATCGCACGAGATCATTCGCGCCGCCTTGCGGGAGCGGCTGGCCGATGTCGACCCGAACCACTGGCGAAGCGAGGACGTGACGGACGCTTATGTGGCGGCCCGGCGACAGGTGTTCGAGGAATGCCCGCGGATCACCGTTCACGCGCGACCGGGCGAATGCTATCTCGTGCACCGGTTGGCGGTGCACGGCGTCGCCCCATGGCCGGCCGAAGTTGAAGGCGGCGCACATCGGACCATCGCCTATTTCCGCCCGGACCCGTCGCCGGGAGGATCGCTTGAGTGGTGGCTAGAGCAGCCTTAACCGGCTTACTGCATTTTCAGGATCAGCTTGTCGCCGCGGAACGAGGTTTCGTAGAGCCGGTCCAGGAAGCTCATGCCGAGCAGACCGCTCTTCAGCCGGCCCGGATGCGCGACCGCCGCTTGCACGTCGTGCACCTCGATCGGCCCGATCTTGATCGACGCGAGGCGAATCGGCGCGACGGACGACTGCCCGTTCGCCGTGGTGATCGGCAGCGTGAACTCCAGCTTGTCCGGATCGACCCCGATGCGCGCCATCGTCTCGTAGGGCAGAAGCACCATCGACGCGCCGGTGTCGATCATCAGCCGCATCCGCTCACCGTTGACCTCGGCCTCGGCCCGGTAGTGCCCGTCCCAGGCCCGACGCAACTGAGCCTCGCCCTTGGCGGTGCTCAGCGCCACCGACGGATGGATCGTCCCGCGCATCAGATCATAGCTCGCGGACAGCTCAATGCGGTAGGCGTAAGCGGTGACAAGGCCCGAGAAGACACCGATCCAGATTGCCGCGTATCGCGCGGTCTGCGCACCGCCGCGCATCAGCATGCGTCCGGCCGAGACGATCGTTATGCCCGCGCCGAACACCACGAGGTATGCAGCGCGCAGTTCGAGATCATTTGACCAAAGGAAGCCGTCGCTGGGTGGACCCAGGAGAAAAAGACTGAAGCTCACCAATGACAAAATGATGAGCGGCCAAAAAAGCATGTTCAAACGCAAAATATTCCCCAGTCCCGTTCTGTCCCGGGTTTTCCCCTCCGTGTACGGCAGACTCACCGCAATGCGTACATTTTAGGCGAAAGGTAAACAGATTGTAAATGAGTCGGGATTGGCGGTCAGATCGACCGGCGCTTCATGCGCGACCGCCTGCCGCCGCTGCGGGCCTTTGGTCCCGGATCGCGCTGTGGAAGATCGTCCATGATCGCGCGCCTTTCCTCGGCCGACATTGTCGACCAGCGAGCTATTTCGTCGCCCGTGCGGGCACAGCCGAGGCACAGTTTGGTCTCCGGATGGATCATGCAGATGTTGACGCACGGGCTTGCGATCTCAGCCCTTTGCCAGACGGGCGGCGGTGGCTGTTCGGTCATGTCGCCCGGCCCTTTGTAATCACCGCAAGGCGATCGAGCGCACCTTGCAGAATGTACTGTGCTGCCATTGCATCGATCACTTCGGCCCGGCGTTTCCGTGACATGTCGGCTTCCAGCAGGGTCCTTTCCGCTGCGACGGTCGACAGACGCTCATCCCAGAATGCCACCGGGAGCTCAAGTCTTTCTGCGACGTTGCGAGCAAAGGCTCGCACCGACTGTGCGCGCGGCCCCTCCGAGCCGTCCATATTTCGCGGCAAGCCGATGACGATACCGGCGATCGTACGCTCAGCCGCGATTTTCTCCAGCACCAACGCATCCTTGCTGAACTTGCTCCGCTTCACGGTCTTCAGCGGCGTTGCCGTCATGCGCAGCCCGTCCGACACGGCGAGGCCGATGGTATTGGTGCCGGGATCGAGCCCCATCAGCGCCCCGCTGCCGGGAAGCTCCGACACGTCCTCGAACAGGTTCATTCGATTCGCACGCCCATCAGTAGCGACTGCTCGCGCACGAACCCGCGCGACGGATCCTGCGCCAACGCCACATCGGCCAGCTTGTAAATCCGCGCGGCATCGTCCTTGCGGTCGAGCTGGACATAGGAGCGGATCAGCCTCAGCCAGTCCTCGGCCAGCCCGCCATCGGACAAGAGCCGGTCCTCCAGGCGTTGGACCATGCCCTCGATCATCTGGGCGCGATCCCCGGCTGTCATCTGTTGCGCCGCGGCGATATCCTCTGCCGTCGGTCCCGGTGCCTGCGACGTCTCTTGTGCCGAGGGCGTACCTGAGCCTTCCGGCCCGGACACGCCGAGCCGGGCGGCAAGCGCCACCAGCGAGTCATGGCTCGGACCATCCGGATAGGAGGCCAAAGCGTCGAGCAGCGCCTTCTCCGCCTGCGCCGTCTGCTTGAGCGTCGAATAGGATGCGATCAACTGCGCCCATTCCTGCGGGGAGCCGCCGCGCTCGGCCAGCCTTGCGGCCAGCCGGTCCACCATGCCCTGGATCATCACCGCACGATCGTCGTCGGACAGATCCTCGGCCGCAGCGATGTCCTCGCGGCTCGGACCGCCAACGGGTGCACGCCGCGCCTCGACCGTTTCGGCCAGCATCATGTTGAGCCATTGCATGTACGGCGCATCGGCGGGCGAGTCCTGCCTAAGCGCCTCCCACGCCGCGATCGCGTCGTCCAGCCGTCCGCTCTGTCGCAGTGCAAGACCGTTGTAGTAGCGCGCCATCGGCGAGGACGGGTCGCCGTCGAGCGCTGCCTGAATGGCCTGCTCGGCCTCGGGCGACACGTAGCCGCCAGCGGCGAGAACCATCGCCTCGGCCATATTAGCCTGAACCTCCGCATCGACCGGGCCGTCCGTGATCTCGACCAGACGTTCATAGGCTGCGCGCGCGTCGACCCAGCGGCCAAGCCGCATCAGACCGTTCGCCAGCAGGCGCTGACCCCGCGCATCGTCTGGTCGCCGGACCATCATCTCTTCAAGTTGCGCGACGAGCTGCACGTATTCCGGGTCCTGTTCGACGGGCGCGCGCATGTCCTCGGTGATCCGTGCTTCTGCTTCGAGCTGGCTCGGCCGCGCGGCCGGTGCCGAAGCGATGCGCGTGGGCGCCGAAATTTCGCGCGCGGCGAATGGCTGATCCTCGACGCCGGGTGACCCGACGACGAGGTACAGCAGCGCTCCGGCGGCGGGCAGCCCCATGATCATCATGCCTGCAATCATGCCGGAACTGCCGCGCGGGGCGGGGATCAGCGCACCGTTGCGCCGTGCACGCTGGGTCGCCGTCAGCAATCTGCGGGAAATCTCGACCCGGGCGCCCTCGGCCTCGGATTCGTCAATGGTGCCTCGCGCGAGATCGCGTTCGACCTCGGCAAGCTGGTCGCGGAAAACTTCGGCATCCGTGGTGTCGCGGTCTGCGGCGTTCGAACGCCCCGATAGCAACGGCAACACAATCAAAATGACTGTACCGAACGCAATCAGACCGGCGATTAGGTAGAATGTGATCATTCGTCCCTCCTGATGCGGCACATAGACCGGCCCAATCGGCCGTTCAACGGCGCATGTCGTCCCGCGTCCCGATTATGGCGCATCTGGTTTTGCACCGCACGCGCTTTGGGCTAACGTCCGCGCGATCCGGAGCCACAGGTGAATCATGCAGCGCTACTCTGCCTTTGCCATCGCGAAGAAAGCCCTCAGCTACCATGCCGACTGGGAGCGTGCTTGGCCGTCGCCCGATCCGCGCCAGCATTACGAGGTGATCATCATCGGCGCCGGCGGACACGGGCTGGCCACAGCCTACTACCTCGCGAAGAACCACGGCATCCGCAACGTCGCGGTGCTCGAGAAGGGCTGGCTCGGTGGCGGCAATACCGGGCGTAACACCACGATCATCCGCTCGAACTATCTGCAACCGGCCTCGGCCGGGGTCTACGAGCTTTCGCGGTCGCTCTACGAAGACCTGAGCCAGAAGCTGAACTTCAACATCATGTTCTCGCCGCGCGGCGTGATGATGCTGTGCCAGACCGAGCACGAACTGCGCGCGATGAAGCGCACGGCCCATGCCAATCGTTGTGCCGGCATTCACACGGAACTGGTCAGCCCGGAGCGGGTCAAGGAAATCTGCCCGATCATGGAGATCGACGGTCCGCGCTATCCGGTTCTCGGCGGCCTCTGGCAGCCGCGCGGCGGCACCGCGCGCCATGACGCTGTGGCCTGGGGCTATGCGCGGGCAGCGTCAGATCTGGGCGTCGACGTCATCCAGCAATGCGAAGTGACCGGGATCGACAAGGATCACGGCCGCGTCACGGGCGTCCAGACGACCAAGGGCGCGATCACCTGCGACAAGCTCTGCATCGTCGTGGCCGGGCACTCGGGCGTGCTGGCCGACATGGCCGGGTTCCGCCTGCCGGTCGAATCGGTGGCCCTTCAGGCGCTGGTTTCCGAGCCGATCAAGCCCTGCATGGACATCGTCGTCATGGCCAACACCGTGCACGGCTATATGAGCCAGTCCGACAAGGGCGAGATGGTCATCGGCGGCGGCGCGGACGGCTACAACAACTACACCCAGCGCGGCAGCTTCCAGCACATCGAGGAAACCGTGGCGGCGCTCTGCGAAACCTTCCCGATGATCTCGCGCCTGAAGATGCTGCGCCAATGGGGCGGGATCGTCGACATGACCGGCGATCGCTCGCCCATCATTTCCAAGACGCCGGTCGAAAACGTCTTCATCAACTGCGGCTGGGGCACTGGCGGGTTCAAGGCAATCCCCGGCTCGGGCTGGGCAACCGCGGGTCTGGTCGCGAACGGCGGCGATGAGGTTGCCGATCCGTTCAGCCTCGACCGCTTCCGCGAAGGCCGGATGATCGATGAAAGCGTCGCGGCCGCCGTCGCACACTGATGGCGCCACGCCGGGGTGCTCTCGCGGCACTGCTGCTAGGTGCCGTTGCGTCCTGCGGCCCCGAAGGAAGCACCTCGATCCTTCCGATCGGCGGATACCAGGTCTTCGCCGGAGCTTTGGACGACGAGACGATCTTCAAGGGCCGCGCCTGGCTGGACACCCGGACCGGGAAGCGCGAATTCTGCGCCGAGGCGGGTCCAGCTCGATGTACCGCCATCTATTCGACTGCGGCAGCGCTCGGCGAGACGGAGTTCGGATTTAGGTGCAGTGATGGCCGCTCCGGGACGGCGAGAGCGTTCCGCCAGCGGGTTCAGGGCAAACCCTATTCCTACGCAGCGCATGTGAAGATGCTGGATGGTGCCACCGGTCTGGTGAGCCTCTCACCGGCGCGACCGTGGTTCGGCGAGGATCTCTGCACCAAACCACGCTGAGCCGATGGAGCCTTTCGGCTTGTCGTGAGCTGTGTCGAGGAAGTTGGTACGCCCTAGGGGAATCGAACCCCTGTTTCCGCCGTGAGAGGGCGGCGTCCTGACCGCTAGACGAAGGGCGCCCGAGCGATGGAGACCGCGCAGGTAAGACGCGCGGCCTCGCCTGTCAAGCGTCAGGCTGCGGGAACCTTCTCGCCCGGCTCCGGGAACCAGTCTTCGCGGCGGACCATCACCATGACGACGGCCACGGCGGCGAAGGCGAGGATCGACCCTGCCAGCAGGGCATAGTCCGTCGATCGCAGGATCATGAATAGCGTGCCGTAAAGTGTGACGAGTGCGCCCGTCAGCACCCGTGCATGGCGCCCCAACCCGAGGCCGCGAACGCCGTAGACACCGATCAACCCGACCGTTGCCGCCGTCGCGATGCCGTAGGCGGCGGTGAAACCGACCTGCTCGGAAAAACTCAGCAGCAGCAGGAAGAACACGCACTGCGCGACGCCGATGAGCAGGAACTGCACCGGATGCACAGGCCGCGCCGAAAGACATTCCGCCATCAGTACGGTCACGAACGTCAGCGCAATGAACAGGATGCCGTATTTCGCGGCCCGCTCGACCTTGTGGTAGAAATCGACCGGGTCGTAGAAACTCACGCCGAAGTCCGAGCCGAGCTGCGCCTGCCCGCGCGAGACCTGCGGGATGTCGCGCGCCAGATGCGGCACTTCCCAGATCGCCGTGAAACCGGCCTCGGTCACGCTGCGGGTGCGCGGCAGGAAACTGCCGTCGAAGCTCGGATGCGGCCAGTCGGACGCCAGAGATACCGTCGTTTCGCGCCCTGCCGGAGCAAAGGTCATCCGGTCCGCACCGTTCAGGCCCATCTCGAGCACCATCCCGGTCAGCGTGCGCGGATCCCCCAGTGCCGCGCGGATTCCGGACCCGTTTCCGCCCGGCACCCCCGGTTCCAGATCGATGCGACGGCTTCCCGCCGACAGGATCGCGTGACCCGAGAAGCTGCGCGTGCGCGGCATGTAAAAGACCAGACTGGCCTTGTCCCACAGCACCGTCTCGCGGCTGCGGATTATCTCGTCGACGCGGTCGGTGTCGAAATCGAAGGCAATCTGCAGATCGGCCGTGAAGACCGGGATCTGGAATATTCCCCGGCTGCGAACCTCCGTCCGGCTGTCGGCGGTGATGTTCAGCGTCTCGGGCATCAGGATCACCGGCTCGACCCGGTCGATGAAGGTCTCGGTGCGGACCAGCCCGTCGCGATTGGTGATCGTCTCGGTTCTTTCTCGCTCGACCGGCAGGATCAGGAACGGGCCGGACAGTGTCATCGGGCCGCCCCAGAGCTGGCTGACTTCGTAGACAGCGCTCGACTGGTAATGCGCGCGGTCCTGAATGACGAAGCTGACGGCGATCAGGGGGACGAACATCACCACCGTCAGAGCGGCGACGATGCCGAAGCGCCAGCCCATCGAATGGAAGCGCGAGCGGCTGGGGCTTGAAGCAATAGAGTCGGTCATGTTGGCCTCGGTGCAAGCAGCAGATGAGGCCAGTATCGGCGGGCAGCCCCTGCACGTGTCGGCGGTTTCGCCCGGAAATCAGGTGCAGGGGCCGTGCAGCGGTGGTGCTACTTCGCGGTGGCGGCACCCGTCAGCTTGCCAAGCGCGCCCTGCATCTTGGCAATCGTGGGATGATCCGCCGGCAGTCCATGCAGCGCCGCGACTGCTGCCGGATCGTGATAGCCGACCATGACCGTGCCATCCTCGGCCTGCCAGGCAACGACCCGCAGCGGAAGATCCAGCCCGATGCTCTGACCCGCCTGGATTGCCGGCGTGCCGAGCTTCGGATTGCCGAACATCAGCATCTGCGTTGGCCGCAGGTCGGCATCGACACTTGCCGCACCCTTGGCGTGGTCGACCCGGGCGAACACCTTCGCACCCGCCTTCTCGACAGCGGCGGCGAGCCGGTCGATGGTCTCACCCACCGAGTGGGCACTGGTCTTGGTGATCATCTCGGCCTGAGCGGTCAGCGTCATGGCGAGCGTGGCAGCAATGGCAGTGAGGGCGAGTTTCATGGCAATCCCCGTCGGTTGAAAGATCATCGTAGGACACACGGATCGCGGCAACAGTCAACCGGTCGACACGTCGCTGTGATCCGGCTAAGCAGGCGCCATGCTGAAGACCCGCATAATCCCCTGCCTCGACGTGAAGGACGGCCGTGTCGTCAAGGGCGTCAATTTCGTCGATCTGATCGACGCGGGCGATCCTGTCGAGCAGGCAAAGCTCTACGATGCAGCCGGGGCCGACGAGCTCTGTTTCCTCGACATCACTGCAAGCCACGAGAATCGCGGCACGATTCTGGATGTGGCGCGCCACACGGCCGAGCAGTGCTTCATGCCGCTGACCATCGGCGGCGGCGTCCGCACGATCGAGAACATCCGTGATCTGTTGCTGGCTGGGGCCGACAAGGTCTCGATCAACACCGCAGCCGTGCGCGATCCCGATTTCGTGGCGCGCGCCTCGGACAAGTTCGGCGCGCAGTGCATTGTCGTGGCAATCGACGCCAAGTCGGTCGGCCCGGATCGCTACGAGATCTTCACCCATGGCGGACGCGAGGCGACAGGGATCGACGCCGTCGAGTTCGCGCAACTCGTCGAAGCGAAGGGCGCCGGCGAGATCCTGCTGACATCGATGGACCGCGACGGCACACGCGCAGGCTTCAACCTGCCGCTGACCCGAGCGATTGCGGATGCCGTGCAGATCCCCGTCATCGCCTCGGGCGGGGTCGGGACGCTTGACCACTTGGTTGAGGGCGTCACGGAAGGTCACGCCTCTGCCGTGCTCGCCGCCTCGATCTTTCACTTTGGCGATCACACCATCGCCGAGGCCAAGGCACACATGGCGCAAACCGGAATCGCGGTGCGCCCATGAGCGTGATGGAACGCCTCTCAGCCACGATCGAGACGCGAAAGGGTGCCGATCCCGAAACCTCGCACACGGCAAAGATGCTCTCCAAGGGAGCGGCCAAATGCGCCGAGAAGTTCGGCGAAGAGGCCATTGAAGCAATCATCGAGGCAACGCGCGGTGACCGCGAGGCGCTCACCCGCGAGGCCGCCGACGTGGTCTATCACCTGCTCGTCATGCTCGCGGCGCAGGATCTCACCTGGGATGACGTGATGGCCGAGCTGGATCGTCGCGAGGGAACATCGGGCATCGCCGAGAAGGCGTCGCGCGGGCAGGGCTGAACAATGTCGCTGCCGGTCTACGTGATCAACCGGCGTATCGACACTGCCCGGTTCGAACGTTTCATGGCGAGTGCGGCGAATTTCGACGTCATGCCGATACGCGTCGACGCGTTGGACGCGCACCGCGTCGACTTCCCGTTCGTACTGTATGCCGATCTGATCGGCGATCATTTCTGGGGGTCTCCGGAGGTCAAGCCCGGCGCCATCGGTTGCTTTCTCAGCCATCGCAGGGCGTGGCAGCGCATGATCGATGAAGGGCACGCATATGCCCTGATCTGTGAGGACGACGCGGAGTTTCAGCGCGATCCGTCGGGGCTCGCCGACATGGCCGCCGACCTGCCTGATCTCGATATTCTGTTCGCCAACGGGCGCCTCGCCGCCTGGTGCCGTGCGGCCGGTTTCAATGAGACGGCGTCGCTGCGCGAAGTGCTTCAGAACCTCTCGGGCCTCGGGGGTCCGGCAACCCTAGAGCTGAAGGCGACGCCGGGGGCGGACTGCTACCTTCTCAGCAGGAGCGGTGCCGCGAAGTTGCTCGACCGGACCGCGCAGCAGAAAATTACTTGCGGGGTCGACTGGGCCATGATCTGGAGCGGCACCGGCCCGGTCGATGAAAGGATGGCCGCGGCGTTCCCGGAAATCGGGACCCTGCGCAGGCATGATGAACCGCCGCCCGCCTTGAACGCTCAAGTCGCTCCGAATCCTGTCGCCGATCCGACGCCGGGACCGAGCGTGCTGAAGCATTCCGTTTCGCGACCGATCTCCGAGATCGTGCGTCGCGAAAACCGACTGGCCCATGTCGAAGCCGTGTCCTCAATCGTCCTCGGCGACGCGGTCCTGAACTTCGCCAGCAGATCCGGCCCCGATCCTGTCATGGAGGCGCACCGTTCGGGTCAGATCTGGGATGAGCCGGGGCTGGTCGCATTGCTTCAGCGCTTTCCCGACGGCGGCACGTTTGTCGATATCGGCGCGCATGTCGGCAACCACACGGTCGTCATGGCATGCCTCGGCGGTGCCGCGCGCGCGCTTGCGTTCGAGCCGAATGAGGAGATCCATCGCCTGCTCCGACTCAACGCCGAGATCAACGGGATCGCACACCGGCTCGAGCTTCCGAACGATCCGATAGCTCTGGGCAGCAACTCGGCGCCCGCGTGGCTCATCCGCAACCGGCGCCGATCCTCCGAGACCATGGTGCGGCGAGAACCACCGGACGGCGACGACCCGGATCTCGTCAGCGTCCCGATGGAGCGTGGGGACGACGTGCTCGCGGGGCAGCACATAGACGCGATCAAGGTCGATACCTCGGGCTCAGAGGTCGACGTGATCAAGGGGCTCCGCGAAACACTGGCGCGTGAGCGGCCTCTCTTGCTGATCGACCACGCGACGCATGCGGGCGCGCGGATCGAGAAACTTGCGGACGAAAACCACTACGCCGTGGCGGAGACGGTGCCTTCGGGACGTAAGAACCGGGCGTCTTCGCTGCTTATTCCGGCTGCGCGCAGAGATGGCGCGCGATGAACGCTCCGGCTGTGGCGACAGCCTGATCGGCTTCCGGCAGCCGCCCGACGAAGATCGGCCACGCATGCGGCGTGTGCCGCCAAAGCTCGAGCGTCACGTCCCCCCCGGCTGCCCGCAAGACTTCGGCCATCCGTTTCGCATCGCCGAGCAGCACCTCGTGCCGGCTGGCGAACAGGATCGCGGGCGGTGGATCGGACCATTCTCCGAAGACCGGCGAGGCGAGGGGGTCCTTCGGGTCGTGCCCGTTCAGCACGAACCCGGTCGCATCGTTCATCCGCGAGATCGGCAGCATGACATCGCGGGACGCATTGCTCACCAAGGTCTCGCTCTCGCCGGACAGATCGGCCCAGGGCGAGAATCCGACATAGCAGGCCGGTCTCGGCAGATCCTCGTCGCGCAACTTCAGTAACAGCGCCAATCCCAGCCCGCCGCCCGCGGAGTCGCCGGCAATCGCGATCTCCGATGCATCGTAGCCCGCCGCCAGAAGATGCTGATAGGCGGACACCGCGTCCTCCACGGCGGCCGGGAACGGATGGTTCGGGGCAAGGCGATAATCCGGAATGATCGCGCGAACACCTGCAGCACCCGCCAGGGCTGCGGCGAGATGCTTGTGCGTCCGGTGCGATCCCGCGATGTAGGCGCCGCCGTGGAAGTACAGGATCACCCGGCGCCTGTCAGGACGGCCGCGGCTCGCCCAAAGCGCCTCGATCATCCCGACCTTAGCCGGACGGCCCGGACGCCGGATCAGGTCCGCCACGAAGTTCGCGTCGTCGGGGGTAGCAAAGAAGCGCGACGCGTCGCGTTCCAGACTTTCCCGCAGGTCCGGAGGTTCGTTCATCCGCCGCAGCTTGGGCTTGACCAGCAGGCGCAGGCCCAGATTCAGAAGCCGCAGCCGGAGACTCATGCCGCCTAGGCCCCGCGGCGGCGCTCGATCGCCTCCCAGATCAGTGCGGCGACGTTCACGCCGTCGAAGCGTTCGAGCTCCTGTATGCCGGTCGGCGAGGTCACGTTGATCTCGGTCAGGTTACGACCGATCACGTCGATGCCGGTGAAGATCAACCCGCGCTCCTTCAGGACCGGTTTCAGGCGTTCGCAGATCTCGCGATCGCGCTCGGTCAGCTCGACCTTTTCGGGACGCCCGCCGACATGCATGTTCGACCTCGTCTCGCCCGGCTGCGGCACCCGGTTGATCGCGCCGACGACCTCGCCGTCGATCAGGATCACCCGCTTGTCGCCGGCAGAGACATCTGGCAGGAACTTCTGCACCATCAGCGGCTCGCGGTTCAGACCGGTGAACATCTCGTGCAGCGAGGCGAGGTTCGAATCCTCCGGCCGCAGCCGGAACACGCCCGCCCCGCCATTGCCATAGAGCGGCTTCACGATGATGTCGCGGTGCTCGTCCCGGAACGCCTTGATCGCGTCGAGCGAGCGCGCGACCATCGTCTCGGGCATCAGGTCGAGAAACTCCAGAACCAGAATCTTCTCGGGGCAATTCCGAACCCAGAACGGATCGTTCACCACCAGCGTGCCCGGATGGATCATCTCCAGCAGGTGCGTGTTGGTGATGTAGCTCATGTCGAAGGGCGGATCCTGGCGCAGCAGGACGACATCCCGGTCCGCCAGGTCGACGACGCGGCGCTCGCCCAGCGTGAAGTGATCGCCCTCGACCTTGCGCACCGTCAGATCGTGACCAGACGCCATCACCCTGCCGTTCAGCCAGCGGAGATCCTCGACATGGTAGTAGAACAGGCTGTGGCCGCGGGCCTCGGCCTCCAGCGCCAGCCGGAACGTGCTGTCAGCATGGATGTCGACGGACCCGATCGGGTCCATCTGGATAGCAACGTTCAGGGCCATCTTTGTCCTCGTCGGATAGCACTCAGCCGGTCGTGCGCACGTCCGAGGCTGATGTCACCTGACGGCGCGGGTCGTCAATGGTCAGCACGTGGCTGACGACCTTTGCAACCCCGTCGAGGCCCGATGCGTGATCGATCACGCGTGCAAGTTCGCTCTTCGACCGCGCGAGGCCGGTCAGATGCACGACCTTGTCGACCGTCTCGACCGAGTAGTTGACCGAGCTGACCTTGCCGTCGGCCAGCAGCTTGACCCGAAGCTGGTTCGAGATCCACGCGTCCTCGGCATAGGCGACCGCACCGGAATCCTGCTGAACCGTGAGCTCGTCGGTCACCTCGACGACACCCGCCGTCTGCCAGGACAACTCGGTCGCGGTGACCTTGTCCGAGCGTTCCGGAACGCTGCCGGTCAGCACGACGCGTCCCTCGACCACGCTGGTCGAGACATCGCCGAACAGCCCGGTGGAATGCTCGAGGAACTTGTTGTTCAGGGTGAGCTGGATCTCGGTATCGGTCAGTGCGTCCTGCGTCGAGCGCTCCTGAATGACCGAGCGCGCAACCACGGCACCGGTCCCGATGACAATGCCTGCCGGACCGCAGGATGCAAGAACCCACGCGGCAAGTACCAGCGTCCAAGGCGCCGGCCTGACTCTGTTGATCATGTTTTTAGCCTGTCGCTGCTTCTACTGCTCGTCGAACGACCGGGCATTCTCGATGATCGTGATCTGCCCGTCCGGCCCCGCGAGAGCGACGTCGAACCGGCAGAACGGCTGGATACCCGTACCGTCAACATGAAGCATCATATAGTGAAGTGCAGCATTCTCCAAGCGGCTCCACTGCTTTGATGTTATTGGCGAATCCGAAAACGTCCCGCGACAGCGGCGCTTGACCTCGACGAACACGAGAACGTCATCGACGCGCACGATCAGATCGATCTCGCCCGCTTCGGTCCGGACGCGCCGTCCGAAAATCGACGCACCCGCCGCAGCATAGCGCCGTGCGACCGCATCTTCCGCAGCAAGACCGCTGAAGTGATTGGATCTTCCGCGCGACATCCGTGTCCGGCGGCCGCGTGAAATTGAGGCACCGGCATCCTGAGGATGACCCGCTGACGGTTTATGCGCGAGCGACTGCGCGCGAACTTTCAGATCCATCCCTTCAGCGTCGCTCAGATCACCTAATTTTCATCTAACACTCTTGCTCAGGGCCAGCGCCTGCGCGTAGGCGACCCGCCGCGGCAGGCCGAACTCCTCGGCGACGATCCGTGCTGCATCCTTCACCGACATTTCCTCCAGCAGGGCACGAAGCCGTTCCTCCAGGCGCTCAGACGTGTCGACCGACGCATCCGGTTTCGCGGGCGGCCCGATGACGATGACGATCTCGCCGCGAACCTCGGTCTGGGAATACGCCGCTGCCAGATCGCCAAGCGGTCCGCGACGGACTTCCTCGTGCAGTTTGGTGATCTCGCGCACGACCGCCGCCTCCCGACCGGACCCGAGCATCTCTGCCGCGTCCCGCAGCAGGTCGGAAAGACGTCGCGGCGACTCGAAGAGCACCAGGGTTGCGCGGATCTCGCAAACCTCCTGCAAAGCGTTTTTCCGGGCCGAACGCTTCGACGGAAGAAAACCCAGAAACAGAAAACGATCGGTCGGAAGGCCCGCAAGCGCGAGCGCCGCCGGCACCGATGACGCACCCGGGGCCACGTGAACCGGCAGGCCAGCATCGTATGCCGCATCGACCAGTTTGAAGCCCGGATCGGCGATCATCGGCGTCCCGGCGTCCGAGACGCACGCCACGCTCAACCCGTCGGCCAGCATGTCCAGCAGGCGCGGTCGTTGCGCCGCGCCATTCCGATCATGGTAAGCGATCAGGCGGCGCCCGTCGATCGCGATCCCGAGCAGCGAGAGAAGCTGGCGCGTCCGCCGCGTATCCTCGCAGGCCAGAACATCGGCCGCGCGCAGAATGTCGATTGCGCGCAGCGTGATATCGCCCATGTTGCCGATCGGCGTGGCCACCAGCCAGAGCCCGGGCGCGATCTTGTCTTCCGCGCGTTGCGGGGCTGCTACACTTACCTGCCCGGGCCGCCGGCGCGCCGGTGTGCGCCGTTTACTTTCAGGCCGGTCAGCCATAGGGTCCGCCGCGGTTCAGCCGGGCTGGGGGCGAGCACGGGCCAGACCCACAGAACACGTAAGAGGTATCCATGTTGCGCCGATCCCGATTTCCTGCGCTTGCAGCGCTCGTCGCATGCATGTTCGCAGTCGCCGCCTGCGGAGGCAAGACGTCCTCAACAGGGCCAAAGGCGAGCACGGCTAACACCGCCCCGACCGGAGAATTCGACCCGACCCGACCGACCACCCTGGCGTTTCTGGCGCCCTTGACCGCCGAGAACACAGGCGCTGCCCAGCTCGGTCAGGCGCTCGCCAACTCGGCACGGCTGGCGACGGGCGAGCTTGCCGACCCGCTGATCGACCTGCGTGTCTACGACACGGGCGGGCGACCGGAGCTTGCCCGCGCCGCCGTAACCCGCGCGATCGGCGAGGGGGCGAGGCTGATCATGGGACCGCTCTTCTCGACCAGCACCCGGGCGGTCGCCGCCCCGGCAGCCGAGAAGGGCCTCAAGGTCATCTCGTTCTCGACCGACAGCAGCATTGCCGGAGGCCCGGTCTATCTCAGCGGCTTCCTGCCGGACATGGAGACCCGGCGGATCACCAGCTTCGCGCGCGCCCAGGGATATGACGCGATCGGCATTTTCTATCCCAAGAACGCGGCGGGCGAGCTGGCCCTGAGCGGGGCGCGCGCCGGTGCGGGCCAGGGCCTCGCCGTCAGAACGCCGTTCGAGCGCAGCGAGCAGGGGATCGGCGCCGGGGCCTCCGAGTTCGCCGCACGCGCTCGCGGGTCCGGCGTGCGCGCGGTGCTGATCCCGGAAAGCGGCCAGGCCCTGTCGTTCATCTCGGCGCAGCTTGACCAGGCAGGCGTCGGCGAGGGGTACAAGTTTCTCGGCAACGGCCAGTGGAACTCGCGCGCGACGCTCGGTGCGACCGGTGTGCGCGGAGGCTGGTTCCCGGCACCCGATCCGGCAGCCATGAAAGCCTTCGTCTCGCGCTACCGGGCGACCTATGGCTCGGTCCCGCCGCCGCTCGCCGTGCTCGGCTACGATGCCGTTCAGGTTGCCAGCCAGATGCTGATCGAGGCCCGCGCGACCGGATCGCGCAACCCGTTCGGTCAGGCAGCGCTGACACGGCCGCAGGGCTACAGTGCCGCGACCGGCCCAATCCGCTTCGGACCTGACGGGCGCAGCGAGCGCGGCCTGTCGATACTCGAGGTCGGAGAAGCGGTCTTCAACGTGATCGATCCCGCCCCGATCGCTTTCGGTGTCGGAAGCTGAGCTTGGCGGTATCCGCGGCGAAACAGAAGCAGCCGGGTGAGCCCATCCTGACGGATGCGGGGCTCGCCCACCTGATCCAGCCCGCGGCGCAGATCATCGACAGCGCCGCCCTGATCGGCGCGATCGACGAGGCCGTCGCGGCGATGGCAAAGCCGGAGGCTGCGCGCAAGCAGGTCCTGGGGCTGCTCGCGGACGAAATGTCGGCAGGGCGGTTGCGGGTTCGGGAGCAGCTTCTGGGTCACCCGCGTGCAGGCCTGCGCATCGCCCGATCGTTCGCGCACGTCACCGATTGCATTGTCGGGGCGATCGCGCACTTCACGATCAACCACCTGCACCCGCAACCTCTGCGCACCAAGAGCGAACGCCTCACGATTGCCGCGGTCGGCGGGTACGGACGCGGCGAGATGGCGCCGTTCTCGGATGTCGACCTGCTCTTCCTCACGCCCTACCGCCAACCGCCCTGGGCGGAAAGCGTGGTCGAATCCACTCTCTACATCCTGTGGGATCTGAAGCTGAAGGTCGGCCAGTCGACCCGGTCGATCGACGAATGCCTCAGGCTTGCCCGCGACGACATGACGATCCGCACGGCCCTGCTCGAAAGCCGGTTCATCTTCGGCGATGCCGAGCCCTTCGAGGAGCTTGACCGGCGGATCTGGGACGAGCTGTTTCTCAAGACCGGCCCGGCCTATGTCGAAGCGAAGATGGAGGAACGCGACCTCCGCCACGAGCGGCACGGCGGATCGCGCTACCTGCTCGAGCCGAACCTGAAGGAAAGCAAGGGCGGTCTGCGCGACCTGCAGACGCTGCACTGGATCTCGAAATACCTCTACCACACCGGCACGGCCTGGGATCTCGTCGAGATGGGCGTGTTCCAGCGCGAGGAGGTGCAGCGCTTCGCCGATGCGTCCAAGTTCATCTGGGCCGTGCGCTGTCACCTGCATGATCTGGCGGGCCGGGCGCAGGAGGCCCTGACCTTCGACCGCCAGGTCGAGATCGCCCAGCGCATGGGCTATGAGGACGGCGAGGGACGCCTCGCGGTCGAGCACTTCATGCACACCTATTTCCGGCACGCCAAGGCAGTCGGAGACCTGACCCGGATCTTCTCGGCGGCCCTCGAGTCGAAACACGCCAAATCGCAGCCGAGCCTCTCGCTCCTTTTGCAGGCGCTGAGCTTCCGGTCGAACAAACCGGCCGGGGACGAGCCCTTCACCGTCGAGGCCGGGCGCCTGACGATCTCGAACCCGGACGTGTTCCGAAAAGCGCCCGCGAACCTCTTCCGGCTGTTCCACGATGCAGCCCGCATGGACGCGCGGATCCACCCCGATGCGCTGCGCGCTGTCACGCAGAACCTCGATCTCGTCGACGACGAACTCCGCGCCGATCCGGCGACGAACGAGCTGTTCGTGGACATGCTGTGCGATCCCCGGAATGCCGAATGGCTGATGCGCAGCATGAACGAAACCGAGCTTCTCGGCCGGTTCATCCCGCAGTTCGGCCGCATCGTCGCGATGATGCAGTTCAACATGTACCACCACTACACGGTGGACGAGCACACCATCCGCTGCATCGGCGTGCTGAACCAGATCGAGCGCGGCGAGGAGGAGGAGACGCTGCCCGTCGCCTCGGAAATCCTGAAAGGCGGCGTCAACCGCAAGGTTCTGCACACCGCCCTGCTGCTGCACGACATCGGCAAGGGTTCGGACCGCGACCACTCCGAGCTCGGTGCCGAGATCGCGGCCGAGGTCTGCCCGCGCCTCGGCCTGACCGAAGCCGAGACCGAGACCGTCGTCTGGCTGGTGCGCCATCACCTTCTGATGTCGGACCTTGCCCAGAAGCGCGACATCACCGATCCGCGCACGGTCGACGATTTCGCCAAGCTGGTGCAGAGCCCGCAGCGCCTGCGGCTTCTGCTCGTGCTGACGGTCTGCGACATCAAGGGGGTCGGGCCGGGCACCTGGAACAACTGGAAGGCCCAGCTTCTGCGCAATCTCTACTGGGACACGCGCGACGTGCTGACCGGCGGTGTCGAGCAGTCCTCGCGCGCCCATCGGGTCGATGCCGCCCGCGCCGATCTGGTCGCGGCGATCTCCGACTGGCCCGAAAGTGCGCGCAAGGCCGAGGCGCTGCGCCACTATCCGCAATACTGGATGGGCCTCGACACCGAGACGCACAAGATCGTCGCCGAACTGGGCCTCGAGATCGGCGATGCCCAGCTCGCCAGCCGCTTTCTGCCAGATGAAAGCCGCGACGCCACCAAGGCCGTGCTGTTCATGGGCGACCACCCGGGCATTTTCGCGCGCATGGCCGGCGCCTTCGCGATCGCAGGCGCCAACGTCGTCGATGCCCGCAGCTACACGACCAATGACGGCATGGCGACCTCGGTGTTCTGGATCCAGGACCGCGACGGCCAGGCCTTCGAGAAGTCCCGCCTGACCCGCCTGCGCCGCACGATCGAGCGCACGTTGAAGGGCGAGGTGATCGCGCGCGTCGAGATCTCGGAACGCGACCGCGTCAAGGCGCGCGAGAGTCGGTTCGACGTGCCGACGCGGATCGTCTTCGACAACGAGGCCTCCGACCTATATACGGTGATCGAGGTCAACGCCCGCGACCGTCTCGGCCTGCTGCACGAACTCACCCGGACGCTGGCGGGCCTCAACATCAACATCTTCACGGCGATCATCGCGACCTATGGCGAGCACGCCGTCGATGTCTTCTACGTGAAGGATCTGTTCGGTCACAAGATCCGCGCCCAGAGCAAGCTCAGGACCATCGAACGCCGCCTGACCGCGGCGGTCGAAGCCGCGCACCATCCGATCACCCCGCTGGAATGACACAAGACCCCTGCACGTGAGCACGCCCCGCCCGATCCGCCTGCTGCGCAGTTTCGCGACGGTCGGCGGTTGGACGATGGCCAGCCGCGTTCTCGGCTTCGTGCGCGACATCCTGATCGCTGCCTATCTCGGCGCGGGTCCGGTCGCCGAGGCGTTCTTCGTCGCTTTCCGGCTGCCGAACATGTTCCGCCGCTTCTTCGCCGAGGGCGCCTTCAACATGGCCTTCGTGCCGATGTTCTCGAAACGGCTGGAAGGCGAAGGGCCGGAGGCCGCGCGCGCCTTCGGGACCGAGGCGCTGTCCGCGCTCTTCGCCGCACTCGTCGCCTTCACCGTTCTGGCGCAGATCGCGATGCCCTGGTTCGTCTATGCGCTGGCTTCGGGCTTCCAGGCCGATGAGCGCTTCGACATGGCGGTCCTGTTCTCGCGCATCGTCTTTCCCTACATCCTGTTCATCTCGCTGGCGGCCCTGTTCTCAGGCGTGCTGAACGCATTCGGACGCTTCGCGGCCGCCGCTGCTGCACCGGTTCTGCTGAACGTCATCTTCATCGGCGCGATCATCGTTGCGGTGGCGATGGGCTGGAATGTCGGGCTCGCGCTCGTCTGGGCCGCCGCCTTTGCCGGAATCGCGCAGTTGGCATTGGTCTGGATAGCCGCCCGGCGCCTCGGCATGGGGCTGATCCCCGCGCGACCGCGCCTGACGCCGGATGTCAAACGCCTGATCGTCATCGGCATTCCGGCAGCACTCGCGGGCGGCGTGATGCAGATCAACCTGCTCGTCGGCACGCAGGTCGCGTCGTATTTCGACCGGGCGATCTCGTGGCTGTCCTATGCCGACCGGGTCTACCAGTTGCCCCTCGGCGTGGTCGGCATCGCCATCGGCGTCGTCCTGCTGCCCGAGCTGTCGCGCCGCTTTCGGGCCGGTGACCGCGAGGGCACGGCCGAGGCGATGAACCGCGCCGCCGAGTTCACGATGATCCTGACGGTTCCGGCCTCTGTCGCGCTGGTGGCGATCCCCGGCCTGATCGTCGCCGTGCTGTTCGAGCGCGGCGCGTTCACCGCGGCCGATACCGAGGCGACGGCGCTGGCGCTCGCGGTCTACGCGGTCGGTCTGCCCAGCTTCGTGCTCCAGAAGGTGCTGCAACCGGCCTATTTCGCGCGCGAGGACACGCGCACGCCGCTGCGCTTCGCCGTGATCTCGATGATCGTCAATGTCCTCCTCGCCGTCGGACTGGCGCCCTTCGCGGGTTTCCTAGCGGCGGCGATCGGCACGACGCTGGCCGGGTGGGCCAACACCGTGCTGCTCTGGCGCGGCGTCCGCAAGCTCGACTCCGATCTGACCGTCGATGCCCGGCTGGCCCACCGTCTGCCGCGCATCGTCATCGCCTCCGTCCTGATGGGTGCCGCCGCCTGGGGCATGACCGCCGGGTTGCTAGACATTATCCCGGGGCAGACCATCGCCACCCTCGCTCTGGTCCTGCCCGCATCGATCGTGCTTTACTTCGCGCTCGCCATCGGTCTCGGGGCCTTCCGTCCCTCGGACCTGAAACAGGCGCTCAGACGGGGGAACGACGCATGATCAGAACGATCGCGACGGCAGTCGCACTCATCGCGCTCGCGGCCTGCACCGGCCAGCGTCTCGCCGATGCACCGCCCGAGGACCGCTACGAACAGGCCGTGCCGCCGGGGTTCCCGCCGACGATCCGGTTCTACGGCGACCGGCTGCCGGACGATGTCGAGGCACGCATCGGGACGATCCAGGCACAGCTCGCAACCCTGCTCGAAAAAGAAGGCAAACTGCCGAACGGCGGGGTCGCAGACGTCCTCACGCTCTCGGGTGGCGGGTCCGACGGCGCTTACGGTGCCGGACTTCTCAATGGATGGACGCGCCGCGGCGGCCGTCCCGAATTCGCCCTCGTCACGGGCATCTCGACCGGCGCGCTGATCGCGCCGCTCGCATTCATCGGCTCCAGCCAGGACTGCAAGCTCGAAAGCCTCTACACCAATCTCTCGACCGACGATCTGGTGATCACCCAGCTCTTCAAGGCGCTGACCGGCGACGCGCTCGGGCTGTCCGGCAGCGGTGCGCTCGCCCAGCGGATCGAGGATGTGCTCGATCCCGGCACCCTCGACCGGATCGCCGCGGAACACGCCAGAAGCCGCCGCCTCTGGGTCGGCACCACCAATCTCGACGCGCAACGCCCCGTGGTCTGGGACATCGGTGCCATCGCGTCTTCGGGCCACCCGAACCGTCAGGCGCTGATCCGCGACGTGTTGCTCGCCTCGGCCAGCATCCCCGGCGTGTTCCCGCCGGTCGAGATCGAGGTCGAGGTCGACGGCCAGCGCTATGCCGAGATGCACATGGACGGCGGCGTGACCCGGCAGATCTTCTTCCTGCCCGTCCGGATCGATCTCAAGGACCGGATCGTCTCCGGCCCCGACAGGCTTCAGCCCGGCACGATCTACGCCCTGCGCAACACCAAGCTCGATCCCGATTACGAAGCCGTCGAGCCGAGCCTCGTGGGAATTGCCGGGCGTTCGGTCTCGACGCTGATCAAGTCGGCGGGCGTGTCGGACATCCTGGTGATCGAAGGACAGGCGCGTGAAAACGATTTCGGCCTCGACGTGACGTCGGTGCCGGGAGACTTCGACGTGGCCGAGAGCGAGTTCTTCGATCCGGTCTACATGCGCGCGCTGTTCGATGTCGGCTTCCAGAGCGCCTTGCAGGGATCGGCCTGGAGCACCGTGGTCGAAGCATCGACCGTGCCCGACCCCGGAGCGCTCCCGCCGCCGACCGATGCGACGGCCTGCGACTGAGCGGAGTCGCTCCCCCAGTGAAACCAATCCTTGCCCGGGAGGGGTCACATCGCGGCTCTGCGATGCTATATTAAACCCATGCGACAGGCTTTGAGTATCTCCCGCCGGGCGCGGGCATGAGGACGGTTTCGACGGCGAACCGCATCGCAATGGTGGCAGCCGGCGTCGCGGTGGCGCTCAGTTTCGGGTTCTTGAGACTGCGCGGCGTGCCGATCCTGCTGGGTGCCGGCGTTGTCTATGTCGGAACGCTGGCGATGTTCTGGCCGCGCCGAAAACGTTCCAAGCCCGTGGTTCTGCCCGAGGGCGTGGACAAGACGGCCTTCGCGCAGGCCGAGCAGGCGCTGGCGCAGGCGGCCGAGCTTCTGAACAGTCACGCGCGGCTCAGCCACGGCAGCGAGGCCGCCCTGTTCACCCGCATGGCGACCCTCGTCGGCCGAATCCACACCCATCTGCGCGGAAACCCGCTGCATCTTGCCGTGATCCAGCGCTTTATCCGCCACGGCCTCGCGCACCTGATCCAGATGGTCACGGATTTCGCCGATCTGAAACGGCGCGCCTTGCCGGAGCACGAACCGAGGCTCACGCAGATCTTCGAACAGATCGAGGCGCTCGTCCCGATGCTCGAGGCAATCGACCGGGCCTGCATCGAACGCGATCTAGCAGCGCTCGAGGTCAGCGTCGAGGTCATGGCCGAACGCACGGCACCGCCCGGAAACTGACGACGCAGCCCATCCATGGGATTTCCGTCTGTGCGGGGCTGACGGATCGCAGACGCTCGACTACGCTTCAGGGCAAAGTCGGGAGGATGCCGCATGTCCGATACGCGAGCCGTTGTTACCGATAACATTCTGCCGCCGACGCGCGATATCGCGCGCTGGGTCGCCACCACTCCAGCCAACCGGATCGACGCCCTGTCGCTGCGCTGGGCGCGTCATTGCCTGCTCGACTGGCTCGCCGTGACGATCCCCGGCGCGCGCGAGGATCTCGTCGATCTTCTCGTCGCCGAGGCGCTGGAAGACGGGGCGACCGGGCAAATCCCGGTTGTCGGCCGGGCAGAGGACCTCTCGCCCTCGTGGAGCGTTCTGGTCAACGGCTCGGCCAGCCACGCGCTGGACTATGACGACGTGAACCGGCTGATGCTCGGCCATCCGACGGTCGCGGTGATGCCGGCCGTCCTGACGGCCGGGATCGTCGCCGGACGCGATCTCGACGCGATCCTGCGCTCCTTCGTGATCGGCTACGAGACCGCCTGCCTGATCGGCAAGATGACGGGCGAGGAGCACTACAACACCGGCTGGCACAACACCGCAACGGTCGGCACGTTCGGCGCGGCGGCGGGCGTGGCGCACCTGCTCGGTCTCGACGAGGATCGCACCGCCCATGCGTTCGGCACCGCCTCGACCATGGCCGCCGGGCTGAAATCGATGTTCGGCACCATGTGCAAACCCTTCCATGCCGGGCGCGCGGCGCAGTCGGGTTATCTCGCGGCGCGGCTGGCGGCCCGCGGCTGGGTCGCCCGCGACACGGCGCTGGAAGCTCCGCAGGGGTTCTGGGACACCCAGGCACCCTCGCCCGCGCCATTCCCGGTAGCGCAGCAAAGCAACCAGCGCTTCCAGATCCAGGACAACCTCTTCAAGTATCATGCGGCCTGCTACATGACCCATTCGACCATCGAAGCCTGCCGGGCGCTGCGTGATGCGCACGGCTTGCAGGCCGACCGGATCGAGCGCGTCCGGGTGCGCGTCGCCGAGCAGAACCTCAAGGTCTGCAACATCCCGGACCCCGCAACGGGGCTCGAGGTCAAGTTCTCCTACCGCCATCTCGCGGCGATGGCGCTTTCGGGTGTGGATACCGCCGCGATCGCGATTTACTCGGACGAGACCGCCAATCGCCCGGATCTCGTCGCGCTCCGCCAGAAGGTCGAGGTCGAACCGCGCAGCCTGCGCCACGAGGAGGTCACCGGTGCCGAGGTCGTCATCGAAGCGGCGGGTGCCACCTACACCAATGCCTTCAATGTCGGCGTGCCGTCCGACGATACCGACGCGCAGGAGGCGCGGCTCTGCGCCAAGTTCGACGCGCTCGTCGTGCCGATCCTCGGCGAGACCGCGTCGGACGCCTTGAAGCAGACGGCGCTTTCGGCCGCCGGCCTGCCTGCGGATCTTCTCGCCGCCACGCGGTAGGTCACCTTCCAAACGGATTCTTCGGGCACAGCGCGCCTCGCCACCCGTGTCCAACGTTTCGGCGGCTGCCGACGACGCGGGAGCAGGGCTTCGCAAATCTCGCATCTTGCAAAGGCATGTACCAAGGTACATATATAACATCATGACAAAGACAGTTGAACGCGTGCAGACCGGAGTCCGGCTGGAGAAACGCCTGCTCAAGGTGCTCAAGGGGCTGGCCGAACATCTCGACATGTCGCTCGGCGACCTGCTCGAGGGGATCGCGCTGCATTCCCTCGAAAACAAACCGCCGTTCTCGGACGACACGCTGGAGCGGATCGCCAAGCTCAAGGCGGTCTACGATCTCGATCTGACCGCGCAGGACAGCCATGCGCTGAAGGAGGATGCGCCATGAACATCGCCGACAAAGCCTCAACCTTCGAGCAGGGCGGGCTGGACGCCGCCGCGTTCTCGCACCGCGATCACATCGCGGTCGCCATCGGGCTGCTGCAGCGCTACCGCTTCACCAAGGCGGCGGACATCTATGCCAGCCGTATCGACGAGATGGCCTGTGCCGCAGGGGCACCGGACAAGTTCAACACGACGATCACGCTGGCTTTCCTCGGCCTGATCGCCGAACGGATGCAGACCACGCCGCACACGGATTTCGACGTGTTTCTCGAGCGCAATCCCGACCTGCTCGACAGATCGGTCCTCGCCCGCTGGTACGGCGCCGACCGGCTGATGTCCGATCTGGCAAAACGGATCTTTCTGCTGCCCGACGCGGCTTAAAAGCGTTTGGCCCGCAAACACCCCGGCACGCGCGAAGCTGTTTCAAAACCCGGCGAACCTGCTTAGCCTGCGTGCCGGGACAACACGACGGGCCAGCATGCTTTCCAATTCAGCCGAACAGATCCGCGCCGACGACCGGACGCATTACCTGCACCCATGGGACTCGCTCGCCGACTGGGGCGAGGCCCAGCGTTTCGTCGCGGCGCGCGGCGAGGGGATCTATCTCTGGGATGCCGAAGGGCGGCGCTACATCGACGGGCCCGGCGGGCAGTGGTGCGTCAACATAGGCTACGGACGGCGCGAGCTCGCCGAGGTCGCAGCGCAACAGATGATGGACCTGCCGTACTACTCGCCCTGGCTCGCAACGGCCGAGGCGCCCGCCGCGCTGGCGGCGAAGCTCGCCGATCTGGCACCGGACGGATTGAACGCGGTGCAGTTCACCTGCGGCGGCTCGACGGCGGTCGACACCGCGATCCGCACGGTTCATTTCGTCAACAACCGGCGCGGCCTGCCGGACAAGAAGACGGTGATCGCGCGCGAGAAGGGCTATCACGGCTCGACCTTCCTGTCGGCGACCGTCTCGGGCAAGGAACGCGATCTCAGCCATTTCGACATCTGGCGCGAGCGCGTGCACTTCCTGCCCGATGTCTCGCCGAACATCCGGCCCGACGGCATGTCGCTCAAGGACTGGTGTGATGCCAAGGTCGCCGATCTGGAGCAGGCGATCCTCGCGATCGGCCCCGACCGCGTCGGCGCGTTCATCGCCGAGCCGGTGCTCTGCTCGGGCGGGGTCGTCATCCCGCCGTCGGGCTACCATCAGCGCACGCTGGAGATCTGCCGGAAATACGATGTCTTCTATATCTCGGACGAGGTCGTGACATCGTTCGGGCGGCTCGGCCACTGGTTCGCCTCGCAGGAGGTGTTCGGCATCGTCCCGGACTTCATCACGACCGCGAAGGGCCTGACCTCGGGCTATCTGCCCCTCGGCGCCTGTCTGATCCATGACCGGGTGCTCGACATGATCACCGGCCCGGACCACGACGTGCTGTTCCCGAACGGCTATACCTATTCCGGCCATCCTGTCTGCTGCGCAGTCGCGCTGAAGAATATCGAGATCATCGAGAACGAAGGGATGCTGGAGCACGTCCGGCAGGTTTCTCCGCACTTCCTGAAACGGCTGGAGGCGCTGCGGCCCTCGCCGGTCGTCGGCGATGTGCGCGGGGTCGGGCTTGTCGGCTGCATCGAGGGCATGCTGGGCGCGGGCGACACGCCGCTCTCGGTGCAGCGCGATCTTGGCGCGCGGCTCGACGAGGTGTGCGAGGAAATGGGCCTGATCGTGCGCCCGTTGATCAACCGCGCGGTCTTCTCGCCGCCGCTGATCATCACGGAAACTCAGATCGACGAGATGTTCGACATTCTGGAAGCCGCGCTCGCAAGGGTCGCCGCAGAGTTTCAGTGATCGGGCGCTGCGCGCCGCTTCATCGAAGATAGCTTTCCTCGCCCGACGCAGCCGGGCAGCGCCCGACCTCCCCTGAGGAGGGCGCTATTGCAAGATCGTGCCGCTTCACCGATTTCAGTCGAGCGTCCACCAATCGAGACCGCTCAAAGACCGATATGCGCCCTCGAGGTCGGACGCTGCCGTTCTCACCGCCGGGAACTGATCCAGACCCGACAACAGTTCATTCTGGGTCGAGCAGGCAGGCAGCAGAACACCCAGCCCGGCGTAGCCGGGCAGCGCCCGACCTCCCCCCGGAGGGCGCTGTAGCGATATCAGAAGGATTAACAGACATCGGGAGAACATACACCCATCG
>JBCDAV010000048.1:0-32244 GCA_039184865.1 Pseudomonadota bacterium
CGAAGTTATCGATCGTATCGACGGCAAGGTTCAGATCACCGGATGCCGCGACGATGCCGGCGGCCTCGCGTCCGCCGGCCGATGTCAGTGTCAGGAGCGTGCCGACTGCCTCGCCCTCTGCCGAGATGATCTCGACGACGTCGCTTGCATCGACATCCGAGTCGTTGCCGAGGATGTCGTCTACCAGCACCTCGCTCTCACCGATCGCGAAGCTGTCATCGACGGCGACCGGGCCATCGTTCTCGCCGTTGATGGTGATCGTCGCGGTCGCCGTGTCGGTGCCGCCATTGCCATCGGTGATTGTGTAGGTGATCGTGAGCGTGTCGGTTTCGCCAACCGCCAGATCCTCGAAGTTGCTAATCGTGTCGACGGCGAGGTTGAGGGCGCCGGACGGGGCGACGATGCCAGCCGCCGAGCGGCCACCGGCCGAGGTCAGGTTGATCAGCGTGCCGACTGGCTGTCCTTCGGCCTCGATGACCTCCAGCTCATCGGACGCATCGACATCCGAGTCGTTGCCGAGGATGTCGTCTACCAGCACCTCGCTCTCACCGATCGTGAAGCTGTCGTCCACGGCAACCGGGCCATCGTTCTCACCGTTGATGGTGATCGTCGCGGTGGCCGTATCTGTGCCGCCGTTGCCGTCGGTGATGGTGTAGGTGACCGTGAGCGTATCGGTTTCGCCGACCGCCAGATCCTCGAAGTTTCCGATGGTGTCGACAGCGAGATTGAGTGCACCGGACGGTGCCACGATCACCGCCGCTTCGCGGTTGCCGGTCGAGGTGACCGTCAGCAGCGTGCCGACGGGCTCGCTCTCGGCTTCGGTGATCGTCAGTTCGTCGCTCGCATCGACATCCGAGTCGTTGCCGAGGATGTCTTCGACGAGCAGATCGCTCTCACCGATGGAGAAGCTGTCATCGACCGCCACCGGGCCGTCGTTCTCACCGTTGATCGTGATGGTGACATCCGCCGTATCGGTGGCACCGTTTCCGTCCGAGATCGTATAGGTCAGGGTGATCGTGTCGGTTTCGCCGAGTGCAAGATCCTCGAAGTTGCCGATCGTGTCGGCAGCGATGTTCAGCGCGCCGGATGGTGCGACGATGACCGCCGCCTCCCGGCCGTCCGCCGATGTGACTGTGAAGGCCACGCCCGTCGGGTTCCCATCGGCCGAAATGATCTCGATCGTGTCGCCGTCCGGGTCGCTGTCATTGCCCAGGATATCGTCAATCAGCACATCGCTCTCGCCGATCGAGAAATCGTCGTCGACCGCGTCAGGCGCCTTGTTCAGGCAGAAGGTCAGCGCATCGATGCGGGCGAACTCGTACTGATCGCGCTCGCCGCGCAGGGTGATCGTGTCGCCCTGGCTCAGATTGAGGTTGTCGATCTTGATCGTCGAGATCGTCGAATGGTCGTTGCCGTTCCCGTTATTGTCCTGGTCCAGGATGATCGTCTGCACGACCACGCCGTTGACCTCGACCACGATCGAGCCCTGGCCGTCATTCTCGTCGACATAGGCCAGTTCGAGATCGTAGACGCCGTCCTGCGCGCCGAAGGTGATCTCCGCCTCACCTTCCTTCTTCTTGAGCTTGATGACCTCGCCGCCCGAGGCTGCGTCGATATCGTCGACGCGGTAGCCTTTGAGCGCCATGTCCTCGGCTTCGATGGTCAGCTTGCCATCGTCGTCGAGGTCCCATTTCAATCCGGCGGAGAGGTGCTTGTAGCCGAGCCAATTGCCGGCGACATTGCCGGTGCTGACGACCGTCAGTTGCGCGCCGGCCGGCGGCACATCGCCGAAGAACGTGAAGAAGTCGTTGTTGTCGTCCGATGGCGATCCGGCGATCTCGATCTCGATCAGCTTGTAGGTGTTGCCGTCCTCATCACGCACGACCGTGAACCGCTCGGCATAGATCTTGACGCCGTCGGCGACCTCAACCCCGTTCAGTTCGATATCGGCGATCTGACCGCTGCGGTCGTCGCCTTCCTCGTTGCGCCGGGCGTCACCGGAAAGTGCGCGGTCGTTATCCGTGACGGTAATGCAGGCGGTCGCGCTGAACGGCATGGTGAATGAATCGCCGCAGGAAAGCTGCGTGTCGCCCTGCTGAAGCAGATCCGAACCGGAGAAAGCCGTGAATTCGAATTCTTGAAAGCTGTTAAAGTTGGTCATTTCCGCCAGTCCTCATCCTGCCCCGCGCGTCCGCGACGCCACTACAAATTCTTCGCCTGCCGCAGTTCTTCGAGCGGCCCTCGACACGTTACCTTTCGCAAGCGCGAAACTGAAAGGAAATACGGCGAGTGGTTTGTATGCGCCTGTTAATTACGGCGAAATAAGGGCGATTTTAGCGCATTAGTTGAATTTCGCAATTTGCACTCTTCGGAAATCCGCCATGATTTCCAGATTGCATTCAATCCAGCAAAACCCGTTCTCCCCGAGATGTGACCCAGATTTGATCATAAGGATAGTCGGCCTCGGTTTTACCACCCCAGAGTTGTCGAATCACCTCGATCTGGAACTCGAGATACCCCATCGCGTGGGGTCCGCGACCCGCCCCTTCGGACATCTTCGCGTTGAGGTCGCGAAGCTGGTGGAACGGCACCGACGGGAAGGCATGGTGCGCGGTGTGATACTGCATGTTCCAGCACATCCAGCGCATCAGCGCGTTCGTCCGGGTCGAGCGCGTGTTCTCCAGAATATTGTCCTCGTGGCTCAGACCGAGATGCTCGATGGTGTTCTGCAACTGGTGGAACACCTTGGTCAGGATCATCGGTGCCAGCCACAGGATCACCGCCGCCCAGCTCTGCAGCGCAACCGAGACGAGCGCGATCGCGGCGTAAAGCCCGATGTGAATGCGCGCCTCGCGGATCACCAGCGCTCCCTGATCGGGGCGGATATAGGGTTCGAGGACGATGCCGCGACTCAGCCGGATCAGGCGCGTGATCCGGCTCCACCAGTAAGTCGGGCCGAGCAGCCAGAGCAGATAGGTTCTCAGCGAATAGGGCTGCCGCGCCAGCTCTCCGTCGCGCGCCCAGTCCTGCGTCCACTTGTGATGCGCCGTGTGCTGGATCTGGTCGAAATCGCGCGGGTAGAGCATCAGGAAGCCGATCAGCCGCCCCAGCCACTCGTTCACCGGCTTGGTCTTGAACGGGGTGCCGTGGCTCAACTCGTGCTGCCCGGCATAGAGGAAGTTGATCAGGACGCCGTGGACGATGAACAGCGGCACGCTCCACCATGTGCCCCAGGTCAGCCAGAGCAGCGTGCCGGTCGTCAGGATCGCGCCGAAATGGCTCCCGGCCTGCACGGCGCCGCGAAAATCCGACCGCTGGCAGAGCGCGCGCAGAACCCTTGGGTCGATCACCTGGCTGCGTACGAATGTCCCGTCCATGCTGCACACCTCCTGTTGCAGTGCAACGTGCTGGCAATACTGTCCGGCGTCAATGGGATCGGCTCTATCCGCGGACCATCCCGGTCGTCCCGATCGCGCCCCGTCGAGGGCCACGAGCCGCCCAAACTGGCGCTTTCGCGGCAGATCCGGCAACTTTCCGGGGCTAGGTTCGCCATGGAGCACCTTCTCACAAGGATCGTTGCCGCTGATGTCGCCGGGTATTCTCGGCTGATCGGACTGGACGAGCAAGGCATGCTTTAGCCCCAGCGCCACCGCACACGACCGGTTCTGCGACCGGGTTCTCTTGTCCTCGACGCTTGCCCGTCTCGACGTCCCTGAGCGGTTTTCCGTCCGCTGGCGTCCGGTCAGATCTCCACCACCGCCATCGTCAGGCGCGAGATGCAGGTCATCTTGCCGGCCTCGTTGCGGATCTCGATGCTCCAGACCTGGCTGCGCCTGCCCAGCATCACCGGCCGTCCCGTGCCATAGACCCAGCCCTCGTAGTTCGGACGCAGATGGTTGCCGTTGATCTCCTGCCCGAAGACACGGAACCTCTCGGCGTCGACACAGGCCGCAGCGCCGCAGGAGCCGATTGTCTCGGCCAAAACCATCGACACGCCGCCATGGATCGTCCCGTAAGGCTGCTTCGTTCTCTCCGTCGTCGGCATCTTCGCGACCAGATAGTCGTCACCGATCTCGGTGAATTCGATCTCCAGATGCTCGACCGCCGTTCCGACATGCGTCTTCGCAATGCTCTCGATCGTCGGGCGCCTGTACCAGATTTCGCTCATGCCTCTGCCTCCAGCCGCGCCCAGATCCCGCGGACGCGCTCCCGGATGTCTAGTGCTTCCTCCCAGCGGTTCGAGAGCTCGCGGCCATCTGCCCCGGTGATCGCGTATTCCGGCGGGCCGAGCTCGCAGAGGAAGTTGCAGACCCCGTGGGGATTGCGCGCACGCCACGACCGCAGCCCGTCCTCCCACCAGCGGGCGAACAGATCGTACCATTTGCGGTTCTGCGGAAAGCCGATCGCCACCTGGATCTGTTCGCGCGAGGCAACCCGGCCCTGGAACGAATCCGAGCGCGCGAGGATGCGCTGGATCAGCGCGTCATCATGGTCCGAGATCGGATACCAGAATTCCCGGTCGACGAGAAAATGCGAGAGATCGGCGCAGAGCCGCATCTCCGGGATCGCGTCGATCAGCTCGAGGGTGGTGTAGAGATCGTTGGTGATGCAGTTGCGGTGGGTCTCGAACTGCACCGGGACGCCTTCTTCTTCAGCCATCTCGATCCACGCGCGCAGGACCGGGATCATCTCCGAAAGCGTCAGCGCGGGCACCTGCCCGATGAGGTTGACGCCGATGGCGCCGAACTCCTTTGCCATGTGCAGGACCGGGCGCAATCCCTCGACCGTTTTCGGGAACGCCATGATCAGGCAGCCAAGTTCGTGCCGCTCGAACAGCGGTCGCGTCGCCCGTGCGGTCGCGATGTCGGAGACGCCGAGATCGATGGCCATCCCGTCATATCCCGCCTCGGCGACCATCTCGAAAGCTGCCTCGACGGGGATCTTCACGCCGTCCGGCCCATGCGGCTGCATCGCCCAGAGCGACTGGTAGACTTCGAGTGTCTGCATCTCCACCTGTTCGCATCAGGTCGCAGGGCGCGCAAGCCCGATGGACGCGGCAGAGCGGCTTTGCTAGGAGGCGCCAGCACGCGTCCGACCCCGCCGCCGGCTTTGCCGGGGTGGTGGAGGGGGAGGGCGGGTGGGCCTCTGCCACCCCGGCGAAGCCGCAACCAGCCGCAAGACCGGAAGCACGGTAATGTTGACGATCAGCGATCTCGGATTCTCGATTGCCGGCAAGCCGCTGTTCCAGGGCGCGTCGGCGCAGATCCCCGGCGGCGCGCATCTCGGGCTGGTCGGGCGCAATGGGGCGGGCAAGACGACGCTGTTTCGCCTGATCCTCGGGGAACTGACGCCGGATCAGGGCGATGTCTCGCTGCCGCCGCGCGCCCGGATGGGCACCGTGGCGCAGGAAGCGCCCGCTGAGGATCGTTCCCTCGTCGAGACCGTGCTTGCCGCCGATGCCGAACGCGCGGCACTCCTTGCCGAAGCCGAGACGGCCGAGAACCCGATCCGCATCGCCGAGATCCAGACACGCCTGGCGGATATCGGAGCGCATTCGGCCGAAGCGCGGGCGGCGACGATCCTGTCGGGGCTCGGGTTCGATCACGCAGCCCAGGCGCGTCCCAGCCACGAGTTCTCCGGCGGCTGGCGAATGCGTGTCGCGCTGGCGGCGGTCCTGTTCGCCGCTCCGGATCTGCTGCTGCTCGACGAGCCGACGAACTATCTCGATCTCGAAGGTACGGTTTGGCTCGAGAACTATCTCGCCCGCTATCCCTACACGACGCTGATCATCAGCCATGACCGGGGCCTCTTGAACCGCGCGGTGAACGGCATCCTGCACCTGCACGGCCGCAAGCTGACGACGTATTCCGGCGGCTACGACACGTTCGACCGGGTCCGCCGCGAGAAACTTCTTCTCCAGGCCGCTGCCGCCAAGAAGCAGGAGGCCCGCCGTGCCCACATGCAGGCCTTCGTCGACCGGTTCCGCTACAAGGCCTCGAAGGCGCGGCAGGCGCAGAGCCGCATCAAGATGCTCGAGAAGATGGAGCCCATCGCGGCCGAGCTTGAGGGCTCGATCGCGCCGATCGGTTTTCCCGATCCCGAGGAGATGGCCCCGCCCCTGATGCAGCTCGACGGCATCGAGGTCGGGTATGACGGCAAGTCCGTGCTCTCGCGGATCAACCTGCGGCTCGACCAGGACGACCGGATCGCGTTGCTCGGCGCCAACGGGCAGGGCAAGTCGACGCTGGCCAAGCTGATCGCCGGGCGTCTCGCCCCGATGCAGGGCGCGCGCAAGGCGTCGGGCAAGCTGCGGATCGGCTTCTTCGCCCAGCACCAGGGCGAGGAACTGGTCGCGCACGAGACGCCCATCGACCACATCCGCCGCCTGCGCCCCGAGGAGCCCCCGGCCAAGCTGCGCTCCCGGCTGGCCCAGGGCGGCACCGGCGCAGACATCGCCGAGACACCGGTTGCGCATCTCTCCGGCGGGCAGAAGGCCCGGCTGCTCCTGACGCTGGCCGCGCTCGACGCGCCGCATGTCATGATCCTCGACGAGCCGACCAACCATCTCGACATCGAAAGCCGCGAGGCGCTGGTCGCCGGTCTGAACGCCTATCAGGGCGCAGTCATCCTGATCACCCACGATGCCCACCTGATCGAGTTGATCGCCGACCGCCTCTGGCTGGTCCGGGACGGCAGGGTGGCCCCCTACGAGGGCGACATGGACGCCTATCGCCGCCTGCTGCTCGGGCAGGCCGAGCCGAAGACGAAGGAAAAGAAGGACAAGCCGCCCGAGGCCGCGAAGCCCAGGCGCAACCTGAGCCGCGACGAGAAGAAGGCGCTCGCGCCGCTCAAGGCCGAGGTCCGGACCTGCGAGGAACGCCTCGCCAAGATCGAGACGATGCTCGAACAGGTCGACTTCAAGCTCGCCGATCCCGGCCTCTACAACGGCCCGCCGCTGCGCATCGAGACGCTTCAGAAGAAACGCGCCGAGATCCTCGATGCCCAGGAACGCGCCGAAGACCTCTGGATGCAGGCCGTCGAGCGGCTCGAACTGGCGGAAAGCTGATGGACCCGGTCATCATCGACGACGCGATCAACGCTTTCACGACGCTGTTCGTGGTGATCGACCCGGTCGGCAACGCCCCGATCTTTCTCGCGCTCACGGTCGGCGCGTCCCAGTTGGAGCGCCGCCGGATCGCGCTGCGCGGTGTGATCATCGCCTGGGCCATCCTGATGCTGTTCGCGCTGGCCGGGAACGCGGTGCTGCAGTTCGTCGGCATCTCGATGCCGGCCTTCCGCATCGCCGGCGGGCTGCTGCTGTTCCTGACCGCCCTCGACATGCTGTTCGAAAAGCGCACCGAACGCCGCGAGAAACGCGCGGGCGAGGAAATCCAGGACCCCTCGGTCTTCCCGCTTGCCCTGCCGCTGATCGCCGGTCCCGGCTCGATCGCCGCCCTGATCCTCCTGATGCACGAACACGAGGGCGATCTGGCCGGGCAGGGGATGGTGCTCGGTGTGATGACGGGCGTCCTGTTGCTCACGCTGATGTTCCTCCTGCTCGCGGGACCGCTCGAGAGGTTGCTGCGCCGGACCGGAACCATGGTCGTCACCCGGGTGCTCGGCATGCTGCTGGCAGCGCTTGCCGTGCAATTCGTCCTCGACGGGTTTGCAGCCATCGGCCTCGCCCCCGCCTGACGGGTTGGAATCCGCCCCGCCTCCGCCGATATTGAGGCAAACGGGAGTGGAGTGCCGCCATGTTGCCTGACGATCCGGACTCGCAAGCGCAGTTGTTCTACCTGATCATCCTCGGCGGGGCCGTTTTGCTCTGGGTGATGCGGGACTATGCCGGGAAGCTCAGCCAGGCGATGCAGCACGCAGCGATCTGGGCGCTGATCTTCGTCGGGGTCATCATCGCGATCGGCTTCAAGGACGTGCTGATCGCCCAGCTTTTCGATGACGAGCCGCAGCGCATCAGCGACAACACGCTGGTGCTGAAGCGCGACCGCTCCGGCCAGTTCTACGCCAATGTCGAGGTCAATGGGCGCGACATCCGTTTTCTCGTCGACACCGGCGCATCGGACCTCGTCCTGTCCAGGCAGGATGCCGAGAGTGCGGGGATCGCGATGGAGCGCCTCTCGTTCTTCATCACCAGCCTGACCGCGAACGGCGAGGTCAAGAGCGCGCCGGTGCGGCTGGACAGTGTCGCCATGGGCGGGTTCATCGATTATGACGTGCCGGCGCGTGTGAACGGTGGAGAACTCGACGTCTCGCTGCTCGGGATGACCTATCTCGACAAGTACCAGAGCCTGCGCGTCGAGGGCGACAGCATGTATCTGACGCGCTGAGCCCGAGCGCGCGCTGTCGCGCAACGCCCTGCAATTGCTCGGCATTTTCATCGATTTTTAAGCATCACGGCGTAGACATCGCCGCGCATGCCGGGCTCCCGCTGGGAGGCAAAGAGGGCCCGAGATCGATCAGGCGGTATCGCGCCGGGGGTAGCGCCCCGGCCGGGATCCCGCGGTCCCTCCCGGGGCCGAAAGACCGAGGCGAGCCGCGCCTGGCAGGGCCGGGGACATGTGCGAAAGTTGTCCTCCGCCCGCCGGGATCACCGCGGATTGCCGGGTTGTGGCAGGCCTGCCACCGCTTGAGCATCCGACCCGGATGCAAGACGAACCGATCGGGGCGCCCACGCCCATTCCCATCACGAGACGCCGCATGCCGGACAGGCCCCGCCCTGTGCCGGGTGGCGTCGTTGCCGGGCTGAACCCCGGCCTTGTCTCAGCGTTTCTTGCGCACCGGGCGCATCAGCCCTTCCTGCGCGACCGAGGCGATCAGCGCCCCGTCCTGCGCATAGATGCTGCCGCGGTTGAAACTGCGCGCGCCGCCCGCGAACGGGCTGTCCATGCTGTAGAGATGCCATTCGTTGAAGTTCAGCGGCGCATGGAACCACATCGCGTGGTCGAGGCTCGCGCCCATCATCTGGCCCGACAGCCACGACACGCCGTGGCGCCGCGCCGCCGAACCGAGGATCGACATGTCCGAGGCATAGGCCATCAGGCAGTGGTGCATCCACGGCACCGTGTCGATCGGCTGGCGCACCCGGAACCAGAGATGGTTCACGTCCGAGCGCGGGGTTGGATTGAACAGATCCTGCGGATCGATCTCGCGGATTTCGATCGGGCGCGGGCGCAGCAGGTGCATCCGGTGACGCTCCGGGATCTCATCGGTCCGCGCCTCGTCGATCTCCTCGCGCGGGCGCAGATCCTCGGGCGGCGGGACGTCCGGCATGCCGAGCTGATGGTTCCAGCCTTCCTCGTCCCGATGAAACGAGGCCGCGAGGTTGAAGATCTGACGTCCGTGCTGGATCGCGATGACGCGGCGCGTCGTGAAGCTGCCGCCGTCGCGTGCCCGATCGACCTCGTAGATGATCGGGATCATCGGATCGCCGGGATGGATGAAATAGGCGTGCAGCGAATGGCAGAGCCGGTCCTCCACGGTGCGGTAGGCAGCGACCAGCGCCTGCGCGATCACGTGACCGCCGAACAGCCGTGGCCGTGTCTCGGTCTTCTCGCCGACGCCGCGGAACAGGTTCTGCTCGAGCTGTTCGATGTCGAGCAGGCTCAGCAGGTCGAGGGGTTGGGTGGTCATGGAGCCTCCTAGCGCGGCGTGATGACGGTATTCTGACCGCGTGCGGCGGCGATGCAAGGGGACGGGCTGCGCCTACGCCGTGCCGGCGAGCCGGTCTATCGCGTCGAGCACGGTCTCGGGGTGCGAGTGATGCGGCATGTGCCCGACCCCGTCGAGTAGCGTCAGCCCCGCCTCCGGGTGCATCTCCGACAGCGGCTCGGCGTGGACGAAGAACGGAACGATGGTGTCGGCCTTGCCGTGGACGATTTCGGTCGGAACGGCGAGATCGGAATTGCGCTTGGCCTGTACCTGCATCTGCTCGTAGAGCCTGAGCATCATAACCGAGTTCGTGCGGAAGGTCGGCGGCCGGAGCGCCAGTTCGACGCCGCCGTCTTCGAGGTAACCGTCTGGCACGGGCTGCGGTTTGAAGACCGTCGCGATGGCCTTCGGAAGAAAACCTCCGCCGCCGAGGAACCGTGCCTGCTCCGCCAGGATGTCGCCGACGAACGGGCGCCCGCCGATATGGTAGTGCGCGCCGATGCCGCCGCCGCCCCAGTCCATGACCGGCGCCGAGATCAGACAGAGGCCCGCGACCTCGTTCGGGTGATCGAGCGCCCAGCGCATGGCGAGCGAGCCGCCGTAGCTGTGGCCCGCAAGGACGTATCTGTCGACACCGAGCGCGCCGAGCGTTGCCCGCATGTGGGCGATCTGGTCGGACAGGCGCCAGCCGTAATCCGGGAGCCGGTCCGAATAACCGAACCCCGGCCGGTCGATGGCAATCGTGTCGTGGCGCGTCGTGAGGCGCGGGAAGATCGAGAGGGTCCAGTCGCGGATGTTGCCGCTGGCGCCGTGGATCAGCACCACCGGCACGCCGCCGCGCGGCCCGTCGCGCAGCACGTGAACCTTGCGGCCCGAGATGTCGGCGATGTCTCCCACGGGCGGAAAGCGGTGCTCGACGATCCGGTCGAAATGGAGAAACCGGTCGAACAGCGACATCCGCATCGTACCCACCCCCGGCGAAGCAAAGATCGGGCCCTCAGGCGACCCGGTCCCCTTTCTTCACCTGAACGGCGCGGTTGTCCACCGCCGGAAGCATGCGGGCCGGATCACGTGTGACCATCACGTCGATGACGCTTGGCCGAGAGCGTTCGGCGAAGGCAGCGGCGAGCGCGGGCGCGAGCTGGTCCGGGCGCTCGACGCGCTGGCCGTGGCAGCCCATGGCCTCGGCGACCTTGGCGTAGTCGGTCTCGGCGAGGTCCGAGGACTGGTAGGCGCCCTCGCCGTACATCAGGTGCTGCAGCGCCTTCACATAGCCCGATGCCGCGTTGTTCACGACGATCACGGTGAGGCCGAGGCCCATGCGCCGCGCGGTTTCCAGTTCGCCGATCACCATGTTGAAGCCGCCATCGCCGGTCAGGCCGACAACCGTCGCCTCGGGGGCTGCAAGCTGCGCGCCCATCGCGCCCGGAAGGCCGTAGCCGATCGAGGCAAAGCCGCGATCCGGCACGAAGCTGCGCCCGGCCTGTCGCGTGTCGAACAGCAGGCCGCCCCAGTGCGCCGCGAAGCCGCCATCGGCGATCAGATAGCCGTCGGCGGGCAGGGCGGCGTTGATCTCGGAAATCAGCCGCGCCATGTGGACGGGCGTCTCGTCGGAGTGCAGCCGGTCGGAGACGTCCTCGCGCCACTTCGCCATCTTCTCGGGGATCTCGGCGAGATAGCCGCTGCGAGCCGTGCGCTGCGCCTCGGCACTCTCCGCCATGGCTTCGGCCAGATCCTCCAGCCCGGCCCGTGCGTCGCCCCAGAGCTTGAGCGCGGGCTGGTAGGTGCGGCCCATCTCCTCGGCGACGATATCGAGGTGGATCACGGTCTTGCCCGGTCCGGGGATGGTGAAGCGCTTGGTCGCGATCTCGCCGAGCTTGCAGCCCACGACCAGCAGGCAGTCCGACGCCTCGATCAGGTCGTTGGCGATCCGGTCGTAGCGCCCGAAGAGCCCGGCATTGAGCGGATCGGTACAGGCGATCGCGCCCTTGCCGGTCATGGTGTGGGCGACCGGAATGCCGCAACTCTGGGCGAGCTTGGTGACCGCCGCCGTGGCATCGGAAAGATGAACGCCGCCGCCGCAGAGCATGATCGGGCGTTCAGCGGAGGAGATCATCGCCGCGGCACTCTGAACCGCTGACCGATCGGGCCGCGCGCGCAGCGACGGCGCTCGAATGTGGACCGGATCGATGTCGAAATCGCCGTCCTCGAACCCGTGCAGGCCGTGCGCGATGTCCTCGGGAACATCCACGACGACGGGGCCGGGCTGCCCGGAGGTCGCGACGGCATAGGCGCGTCTGATCGCCTCCGGGATGCGCTGGATCTTCTCGACCCGGATCAGCTCCTTGCAGGCCGGGCGCAGGATCGCGACCTGATCGGTCTCCTGCGTCATGTTCTTGCCGGCGTGATCGCGCTGGGCGTCGCCGACGATGGCGACCAGCGGAGAGCCCGCGTTCAGCGCCTCGACGAGTCCGGTCACGAGGTTGGTCGCACCCGGACCGAGCGTCGCGTCCACCAGGCCCGGCTTGCCGGTGATCTTGGCGTAGGCATCGGCCGAGAACACCGCACAGCGTTCGTCGTTGATCAGGTTGTGCTGGAGCCCGAGCCGCCGGGCCGCGTCGTAGAACGGCAGGAGCTGGAACCCGCCCATCCCGAACATCGGCCCGGCCTCGTGCGCGAGGAGCATGCGCACAAGCGCTTCGCCGCCGGTCATCTCGTTGCTGCTCATGCGGTCTCCTGTCGTTCTCGCGGCGGCGGTGTCGGGGCTCGTCAGACCAGCTCGGCTTCCAGCGGCGCGCGCCCGCGGATCATGTCCGACGCCTTGTCTGCAATCATGATCGTCGCGGCGTTCAGATTGGCCGAGAGCATCATCGGCATGACCGAGGCATCGACGACGCGCAGCCCCTCGATCCCGTGAACCTTCAACTCATCGTCGACCACGGCGCTGGGATCGGTCTCCGGCCCCATCCGGCACGTGCCCATCGGGTGGAAGGTCGTCGTGCCGCGCTCCTTTGCGCAGGCCAGCAGCTCGTCATCGGACTGCACGTCCGGCCCCGGGTACATCTCGCGCTCGTAGAACGGTTTCAGCGGGTCAGAGGCGAGCAACCGGCGCGCGATCTTCATGCCCGAAAGCAGGACCTGCCGGTCGCTCTCCTCGGCGAGATAGTTCGGGTCGATGGCCGGTTGCTCGAACGGATCGCCCGAGCGGATCAGGCAGGTGCCATGGCTCTCCGGGCGCTGCTGCCAGCTTGCGACCGTCATGCCGGGCTCGTGTTCGAGAATTCCCTGGAAGCCTTCGGCGTAGCTCGCGGGCGTGAACGTGATCTGCAGGTCCGAGTTCTCGACCGTCGGGTGCGATTTGCAGAAGGCGTAGACCAGCGTTGCGGGGACGCCGAGGATGCTGCTCTGGCCGGTCAGCCAGCGTACGACCTCGCGCGCGAGCTTCAGGCCGCGCGTGCTTTCGTTGATCGAGGCCGCGTCCTTGACCCGGGCCGCGAAGCGCGGCGCGTAGTGGTCGCGCAGGTTGCGCCCGACGCCGGGCAGCGCCTGTACCGTGTCGATGCCGTGGCTGCCGAGGTGCTCGGGATCGCCGATGCCGGAGAGCTGAAGGATCTGCGCCGAGTTGAACGTGCCCGCCGAAAGGATGACTTCGCGGCGTGCCCGGATCTCCTGGTTTGAGCCACCGCGGCCCCCTTTGGCATAGCGCACGCCGGTGCAGTGCTTGCCCTCGAAGACCAGCCCGGTCGTGATCGCTTGCTTGCGGATCTCGAGGTTCGGGCGGTTCTTGACGGGATGCAGGAAGGCCCGCGCCGAGCTGACGCGGCGCCCTTTCCGGATCGCGCGCTGGGAGTAGCTGACGCCTTCCTGGATGCCGCCGTTGTAATCGGGATTGCGCGGGATGCCGTTCTGGACGGCGCCCTCTATGAAGGCCTCGCAGAGCGGATGGGTCCAGTCGGTCTCGGTGACCGTGAGCGGGCCGGAGCGTCCGCGATGGACATCCTCGCCGACCTCGGTGCCCTCGATCCGCTTGAAGTAGGGCAGGACATCGGCATAGCCCCAGCCCCGGTTGCCGCGCTGCGCCCAGTGATCGAAGTCGGCGGCCTGCCCTCGGTTCCAGACATGGCCGTTGATCGAGGACGATCCGCCCAGTGTCTTGCCGCGCGGCGCGAGGATGCTGCGCCCGCCGGTCCACTCGCTGACCTCCATGGAATAGAGCCAGTTGACCGAGGGCATGTGGAACGTCTTCATGAACCCGGCGGGGATGTGGATCCACGGATGCCAGTCCACCCCGCCGGCCTCGAGCAGGCAGACCGTGCAGTTCGGATCGGCGCTCAGGCGGTTGGCCAGCACGCACCCCGCCGATCCCGCGCCGATGATGATGTAATCGAAGGTGTCCATGCACGCGCTCTCCTTGGGCGCAATCCATGCGACGAAGCGCAGAATGTGGCAAGAGGGCTTGGCCAGCCATTCTGCTGGTGATCGCGGATGCTGACGGAACGGGTTGCGCATGACGGCTGACGACGAGAACGACGCGCTGGCGGAGGCATACAATCGGGGCCTCGATCTCGAGAAGGCCGGCGATCTCGACGGGGCCGAGGCCGCGTATCGCGAAGTGCTGGTGCTCGATCCCGACGACCATGGCGGCGTCTCGGTCCGGCTGGCCGCCATGGGCCGACTGGCCGCGCCGGAGCGCGCGCCCGACGCTTACGTTGCGACCCTGTTCGACCAGAACGCGGTGAACTTCGACGACATGCTGGTCGATCAGCTCGGGTATGCGGTGCCGATGATGGTGCGCGAGAAACTGGAGCCGCTCGCGCCGGGACCCTATCCGAAGCTGCTGGATCTGGGGTGCGGCACCGGGTTGACGGGCGTGTCGCTTGCCGACTGGTGCGAGCATGTCACCGGCGTCGATCTCTCGGAGGCGATGCTCGACGAGGCGCACGAGCGCGGCGTCTATGACGATCTCTACGTCGCCGAGGCCTGCGATTTTCTCGAGGGTGCGGAGGACGGTCCGTGGGACATGATCGCGGCGACGGACGTGCTGCCCTATATCGGCGATCTCTCGCGGTTCTTTGCGGGGTGCGCGGGCCAGCTTCGCCCGGGCGGGCTGCTTGTCGTCTCCTGCGAATCAGAGCCGGATCAGGTGGCCGACTATCTGGTCGGTGCAAAGCACCGGTTTGCGCATGCGCGGGGGTATCTCTCGGGCCTTCTGGAGTCTCACGGCTTCGCTTCGCTTGCCTTCGATCCCATCACGGTGCGCTACGACGAAGGCGCTCCGGTGCCGGGCTATCTGGTCGTTGCCCGAATCGGCGCCCCGGGCGACGCGGGGCCTTAGAACGGCGGGAGCTTCAGGCGAGCGAGCTTCTGCTTGCGCGGGTGATGGTTGCGGGCGGCACGGTACGGTTTGCTGCACCGCTCATGGCGCCGATCTTGCGGTCGAAATGCTCAATGGTTTCAACGAGTTCTGCGCGCAGATCGCGATCAACGCGGCTCGTGTGGCCGAGCGCGTCGAGCATGCGCTGATAACGCTGGCGGGTTTCAATCAGGCTTCCCATTTCAATGTCACTTTCTCTCGTGTTCTCACTCATGGAGACAATATGGTGAGGTGCAACATAAAAGTCAAGATGACCATTAGATTGAATTTTAATCGGCATGTTGCACCGCGTCGGCTTGCTCCGGTAGAGCTTGCCTACTGAAACCTACCTGAACCGGACCTGAAACGATGCGGCCGAGGGTGAAGATTTGTTGCATGGCCTCGCCGGAGGAGGCCGAGATGGCGGCGAAGGCCGGCGCCGATCTGGTCGGACTGGTCGGTCCGATGCCGTCAGGGGCGGGGATCGTGACCCCTGATATGTGTCGGCGGATTTCCGACGCGACGCCCGCCTGGACGACACCGGTGCTGCTGACGTCGAGCGAGACGAGCGAGGCGATCGTGCATGACGTGACGGCGGCGAACGTGCGCGCGGTGCAGATCGTTCGCCATGTCGACGCCTCGGTCCATGCCGATCTCGCGCGGGAGTTGCCGCATGTCAGGCGCTTTCAGGTGATCCATGTCGAGGACGGCTCGGCCCTGGATCTGATCGGCACATATGGCGGCGTCGCCGATGCCTTTTTGCTTGATTCGGGTCGTCCTTCGGCCGCTGAACTCGGCGGAACGGGCCGGGTGCATGACTGGCAGATCAGTGCCGAGTTCGTCCGGCGCTCGCCGCTGCCGGTGTTTCTTGCGGGCGGTCTGAAACCGGAAAACGTGGCCGAGGCGATCGGGACGGTCAGGCCCTTCGGGCTCGATATCTGCTCGGGCGTGCGGACCCCGGACGACCGGCTCGATCCTGACAGCCTCCGGGCGTTCATGGATGCGGTGAACGCCGTCGCATAGGCGTTGCCCGAAACCCGTTCGAGCGCGGCGTCAGGTCTGGGCGGTCGATTGCAGCCAGTTGATGTAGATGCGCTCGGCGTCGCGGTTGAACGCGTCCATGTGGGTTGCGCACGCTTCCTGCATCTGGCTCAGCCCCTCCGGCCCCAGCGCCTTTTCCAGCGCACCGGCGTATTCCGGGATTTCCGCCCAGTTCCCCACGGTGTCCGCTTCGACCTCCATGTGAAACTGCATCGAGAAGGCGCGCGTGCCCCAGCTCATCGCCTGCACGGCGCAATCCGGTGAGGTTGCGAGCACGGTGGCTCCGTCGGGCAGCTTGGTGACCTCGGCCGAGTGCCATTGCAGCGCGTGCATCGGCGAGTCGATCCCGTCGAAGAACACGCTCTCGACCCCGCGTTCGGTGAGGATGATCGGCAGGACGCCGATTTCAGGCTTGCCGGGGCCGCAATCCCCGCCGAGGGCGCAGGCGAGCAACTGATGCCCGAGGCAGAGGCCGAGAAACGGCATTCCGCGGTCGGCGACGGCCTCGCGGATCAGAACCTTCTCGTCGGCGAGCCAGGGGTGGGCGTCCTCCTGCCAGGTGTCCATTGGACCGCCGAGGACCCAGAGCGCGTCGAACCCGTCGAGCGGCGGCGGCGTCTCGCCCTGATCGAGCTCGACGGGAACCCATTCGTGGTCGTCCTCGTTCAGCAGGCGCCGGAAGAAACCGGGATGTTCGCAATCGGCATGTTGCAGGACGAGGATTTTCACGGTCGCCTCCCGGTCAGCGGTCAATGCGCAGAGGGGTAGCACGGATCTGTCGCGGCGCAAGATCATCGGCGGTGTCGACATCCGCGAGTTCGTCGATCAGGGCGGTCCTGGTCGCGCCGAGCGATGTGCGCGTGTCTGCGAGGGCATGTTCCGTCGACCAGCGCACGCCCCGGAACAGGCCGCGGGGCAGGTGCGGGCCGCGCAGGCAGATCAGCCAGTAGCCTCCGTCGGGGGCGGGGCCAAGCACGGCGCGATGGGTGCGCAGCGCTTCGAGCGCATGCGCGATGTGGCGCGGCGTGATCCCCGGAATGTCGCCGCCGACGAGGACCACGGGGCCGGGCATCGAGCGTCCCAGTGCCCGGTGCATGCGCTCGCCGAGATCGCCGGCACCTTGCGGCCAGCGCCTCGGGCCGGGCGGGAATGCACGGGTTGAGATGGCCGGGTCGGGTGCAAGACAGAGCACGGTGCGCCAGCGCCGGTCACGGGACAGGCGGCGGATCAGGTCTGCGGTCTGCACGCGGAACCATTGCGCGGCGGTCGTCATGCCGATCTCGCGACCAAGGCGCGTCTTGACCTGGCCGGGGCGGGGCTCCTTCAGCATCAGGATCAGCGTCGGCCGCCGGTCAGCGCGTTTCATAGCGCCTCACCAGGCTTTCAGGGGAACGGCCCGCCAGGTAGAGAGCGAGGGTCGAGAGGTTTCGCGAGCCTCTGCGAAACCATCCATCGCGCTCGTAACGCTCGGCCGATGTCGCAATTGAGCACTCCAGGGCGGCCAAGCGCCGCCGTCCGAGCTTCCGGGCGATGGCGACGTCCTCCATCAGCGGGATATCGGGAAACCCGCCGACCCGATCATAGAGGCGGCGCGGGATCAGCAGGCCCTGATCGCCGTAGGGCAATCCGAAGATCCGGGCGCGCAGGTTGGCCCAGCGCTCGACCGCGCGCGCCTGCCAGGCGTCGCTGTCGAATTTGAGCCGAAACCATCCGGCGTGCTCCGGCCGCGTCGCGAGATGCTGCCGGACGGCCTCGTGCCAGCCGGCGTCGAGAACGGAGTCCGCGTGCAGGAACAAGAGCCAGCCGCTGCGCGCGGCCGCCGCGCCGGCGCAAAGCTGCGTGCCCCGTCCCTTCTCCGAGTTGACCAGACGCGCGCCGACCTCACCGGCGACGGCGTCGATTTCATCGCTCGAGCCGCCATCGGCGAAGATGACCTCGGCGAGCAGACCCTCGAAGACGGCCTCGCCGAGGGCGCCGAGGCAGGGTCCGATCCGGTCGGCGACATTCAGGGTCGGGATCACGACGGTGACCGGCGCGCTCACCGCGGGGCACCCCGGTCGGCCACAAGGATGAACGCAAAGGACGTGGCGCCGAGCAGCGCGAACGCCGTGAGCAATGGCTGGACTGTGCCGTCGATCCCGCTGGCGAAGTACATCCCGACCGGCGTCGCGACCAGCGTGGAGATCGACATCACCACCGCCGAGGCGGTTCCCGCGACATGCCCGAGCGGATCGAGCGCGAGCGCGGTCAGGTTTGAGAACATCAGCGCCGAGCCGACGAAGATCGGGATGAAGCCGACGAAGAACACGGGGAATGGCGGCACAGGGCCGTACCAGATCTGCCCCATGGCGTAGAGGGCAACGGCCGAGACGACGACCAGACCCGCCGCCGCCTTGCAGATCCGTCGCATGCCGAGCGTCATCACGAGGCGGCTGTTGGCGAGCTGGGCGACGGCGAACACCGCGCCGGTCGCAGCGAAGAGGGCCGGGAACCAGTGCCCGAGCTCGTAGATCTCCTCGTAGACCTGCTGCGATCCCGCGAGAAACGCCGCGAAGGCCCCGAAGATCGAGGCCGAGGCGAGCGTGTAGAGCATCGTCGTGCGCGTCCTGAACACCTCGATGAACGCCTCTGCCAGCGGTCTCAGGCTGAGCGGGCGCTTGTGCTCAGGCGCCAGAGTCTCCGGGATGGCCGAGAGATACCAGACGACGCAGACGCCGGCCATTGCGAGGTAGAGCGTGAAGATCGCGCGCCAGCCCGCGAGGATCTCCAGGCCCTGTCCGATCAGCGGTGCGAGCATCGGGACGAGCATGAAAACGGCCATGATCAGTGACATGATGCGCGCCATGGCCCGGCCCTCGTAGAGATCGCGCACGATCGCGGCGGCGACGATGCGCGGACCGGCGGCGCCGACGCCCTGCAGGAACCGTCCGGCCAGCATGCCTTCGATGCCCGAGGCCAGCACGGCCACCAGCGCGCCGACGATGTAGATCCCCCAGCCGATCATTGCCGTCTGCTTCCGGCCGATGGCGTCCGAGAGCGGGCCGAAGATCGGCTGCCCGAGCCCCATGCCCGCAAACACGACGAGCACGATCAACTGCCGGTCGGACGGCTTTTCGAACGAGAGGTCGTCGGAGATGGCATCGAGCGCCGGGAGAATGGCGTCGATTGTCAGCGCGATGACCGAGGTCATCAACGACAGGAAGACCAGCAAGGCGAGCGGCGCACGCCCCTGGCTGCGATCTGATGCGGCTGGAAGGAACATCGGACCTCGGAAGAACCCTTGGGCGGTTCGTATAGACTCGGAACTTCGCCGCGTCATGTCTATATCGGGCGCAAGGCGGGCCGGGAACTTACGGTCGCGGGAGGTGTTCATGTCGCAACCGGTTGGAATGGTCGAACGAAACCGCGCGGTCCTGCGCATGGCGGGCTCGGATGCCCGCGCGGTGCTGCAGGATGTGGTGACGAACAATGTCGAGGCGGTCGGTCCCGAAACCGCTGTCTACGCCGCGCTTCTCACGCCGCAGGGCAAGTATCTGTCGGATTTCTTTCTGCTCGACGGTGGCGGCGGCGCGCTCCTGATCGATGTCGCGATCGCGCAGGCCGAGGATCTGGCGCGACGCCTGCAGATGTATTCGTTGCGGCGCGATGTGACGCTGTCCCACGCAAAGGAACTCGAGATCGCCCTGGTCTGGTCATTGGACGGCGATACGGCAGATGCGCCCGATGCGGGGGCGGACGCGATGATTCTGCCCGACCCTCGTGTCGCCGCGCTCGGTTGGCGGCGATACGGGCCGGGGGCCGAGAACTGGCTTGCGGAGAATGCTGTCGGTCCGGCTGAGACCGCGGACCGTGATGCGCTCAGAATTGAGCACATCGTGCCGGAAAGCGGCGTGGAACTCGTCCCGAACGATACCTTCATCCTCGAGGCCGGGTTCGAGCGGCTCTCCGGCGTCGATTTCCGCAAGGGCTGTTATGTCGGGCAGGAAGTCACCGCGCGGATGAAGCACAAGACCGAGCTGCGCAAGGGTCTGGTGCGCGTCGATCTCGACAGCGATCTGCCGCCCGGGACGGCGATCGTGAACGGCGGCAAACCGGCGGGCACCCTGTTCTCGAATCGCGAGGGGCAGGGGTTGGCGCACCTGCGCTTCGACCGGGCGCGCGAGGGCATGGAGGCCGACGGCACGCGCGTGACGCTGTTCACCGAGACGGCGGGCTAACTCTCGGCTTCGCGTTCCTTCGCGAGCAGATCGGCAAGACCTTCGCGGTAACTCGGATAGGCGAGCTCGACGCCCAGTTCCTCGCGGATTCGCCTGTTCGACACGCGCTTCGACTCGGCATAGAAACTGCGCGCCATCGGCGACATCTCGGCATCCTCGATCGGGATGGCCGGTGGCAGATCGACGCCCAGCAGTTCCGCCGCATGGGCGATCACGTCCTGCGGCGGGGCGGCGTTATTATCGCAGACATTGTAGATCGCGCCGGGGTTCGGTTGCCGGATCGAAGCCTCGAGGATCGACGCGATATCCTCGACATGGATCCGGCTGAACACCTGGTTCGGCTTGATGATCCGCCGCGCCGTGCCCGCGCGCACCTTCGAGAACGGTCCCCTGCCGGGACCGTAGATTCCGGCGAGCCGGAAGATGTGCAGCGGCAGTCCGTCGATGGATTGCCAGCCCTGCTCCGCCGCGAGCCGCCACTGCCCGCGCCGGGTCGCCGGGGTGCACTCGGAGGTCTCGTCGACCCAGCCGCCATCGCGGTCGCCGTAGACGCCGGTGGTCGAGAGATAGCCGACCCAGACGAATTGCGCCGCGCGGGCCGCGATCTGCTCGCGGAGCGCGCTCAGAACGGGATCGCCTTCGGCATCCGGTCCGGCCGAGATCAGCAGATGCGTCGCCCGGTCGAGATCCGGGATCAGGTCTTCTCCCGGCCAGATCCGGGTTTCGATCCCGGTGTCGTACAGCCGTGCCGCGCGTTCGGCCGACCGGGTGGTGCCGACGATGGTCCAGTTCTCGGGCAGCAGGCGCCGCGTCAACGCCTGCGCCGAATAACCGTGGCCGAAACTGAGCATGAAAGGCGACTGCGTCATGGAGAAACCTGCCGGACCGGTCTAAGAGAGCGTCGTCGAGGATAGAGCCGGGTGTCGAGAATGCGAGCGCTTAATCTGATCGTGGCTGCTGCCGGGATTGCCGCCGCGCTTGGCGGTACCGCACGGGCGTTGGACGATTACGATGTCTGTCTGGAGATGATCGCGACGGACCCCGAGCGCGCCGAACGCGAAGCCGGCGACTGGGCGCGCTTCGGCGGCGGGGCACCGGCGCGGCACTGCTACGCGCTGGCCCTGCTGGGGATCGGCGCGCAATCGCGTGGGATCGACGAACTGCTCGGCATCGCTGTCGAGGAGACCGGTCTGGAGCCAGCGGCGCGGGCGGACATCCTGATACAGGCCGGCGAGTTGCTGCTGGATGAGCCCGATCCCGTCACGGCGCTGGTCGTCGCGGAACAAGCATTGCGTCTGGATGCCTGGAATGTCGGCGCGCTGACGCTGCGGGCGCGGGTGCGCATGGCCAACGGAGACAGCCGCGCTGCCCTGCGGGATCTGGAAGCGGCACTGCAATACCAGCCGGGCAGTGCGCGGCTGCTGACGCTGCGGGCATCGGTTCACCGCCGGCTGGGCCGCTATATCGAAGCGCGCGACGACGCTGCATTCGCCACCGAGAGCAGCCCGCAGAGCGCTCCGGCCTGGCTCGAGCGCGGGCGCGCAGAGGCCGCGTTGCGCGACCGCAAGGCCGCCCGGTTTTCGTTCCTTGAGGCTATCGCGCTCGATCGCGACGGGTCGGTGGGAACGTCGGCCCGGCTTGCCTTGCAACGCATGGATGCGGGCCTCGAAGAGTGAGCGGCGATCCTTCGCGGTGTTCGACACCGCTGCCAATCCACAGGACCATTCAGATAGGAACGCGCGTGAACACACGTCATCTTGAGGGGGCGGAATGAGCACCCTTCGCCAATCCGCCTTTGCCGCACCCGGCCGGTTCTGGCGCGGCAACACGCACACGCATTCGACCTTGTCGGACGGGGTGCTGCCGCTCGGAGAAGTTTGCGCGCGCTACCGCGCCGAGGGTTACGATTTCCTGTCGGTGACCGAGCACCTTGTCGGGCTCTATGACTACCCGATTGCCGACACGCTGCCCTGTCGGACAGATGACTTCACCACCATCCTGGGCGCAGAGGTGCATACAAGCCAGCTCGGAAACGGTGAGATCTGGCATCTGGTGGCTGTCGGTCTGCCGCCGGGTTTCGAACGGCCGGTGGCGCCGGACTTCGACGGGACAAAGGCGTCGGAAACTGCTGCGGATCTGGCGCGGCGGTGTCGCGAGGCGGGCGCATTCGTGTCGATCGCGCATCCGCAGTGGTACAACATGACGATCAACGACGCGCGGCAGATCGAGGCGGCGCACGCTGTCGAGATCTACAACCATGGCTGCGAGGTCGAGTGCGCTCGCGGCGACGGCACCGCGATCTGGGATCTGCTGTTGATGGATGGCAGGCGTCTGTCCGGCTGCGCTACCGACGATGCGCATTTCGTCGGACCCGATCATTTCGGCGGCTGGGTGATGGTCAAGGCCGAGGCAAACGATCCGGACCTGCTGCTCCAGGCTTTGAAGGGCGGGCAGTACTATTCATCGCAGGGCCCGCGACTCCACGACCTCTGGATCGAGGACGGGAAGATCCGGGTGCAGTGCTCGCCGGTCGACCGGGTTCTGGCGCTCGGGGCCTGCGCGGTTTCCAAGCAGTGCTATGGAAAGGGCATGATGCAGGCGGAATTGCCGCTTGCCGCGTTCAAGACAGGTGGCTGGGTCCGCGTCGTCGTCGCCGACCGCTTCGACCGCAAGGCGTGGTCCAATCCGATCTGGCTGGACTGAGCGGCGATTTCGTCACCGGCCTATTGTGCTGATGTGAAAGGCCGTTAAGGTTTTCCCGCACGGTCTGAGCGGGGACGGCCAATGTTCGACGAGATGTCCGGCACGGGCGATGAGATTCGCGCACCTTATGCGCGGGTCGCCGAGTGGATCGACGATGCTGGCGTGCCCTTGCTGCAGAAGCGCTCGGAAGAGGCCGAGGCGATCTTCCGGCGGATCGGCATCACTTTCGCGGTCTATGGCGAGGGCGGAGATCCGGAACGGCTGATCCCGTTCGATCTGATCCCTCGGGTCTTCGCGGCGCATGAATGGGCGGTGCTCGACCGCGGCATCCGCCAGCGCGCTCAGGCGCTGAACGCATTTCTCTACGATGTCTACCATCGCGGCGAGATCCTGCGCGCCGGCATCGTGCCGGAAAAGCTCGTCTACCAGAACTCGGCCTTCGTTCCCGCGATGATGGGGGTCGAGCCACCGGGCCGGGTCTATTCGCACATCGTCGGCATCGATATCGTGCGCACCGGTCCGACGGGGTTCCAGGTGCTCGAGGACAACTGCCGCACGCCGTCGGGTGTCTCCTACATGCTGGAGAACCGCGAGATCATGATGCGGATGTTCCCGGGCCTGTTTGCCGGGGGTGCCGTCGAGCCGGTCGATGCCTATCCCGACTACCTTCTAAAGACGCTTCGGGAGGTCGCGCCGCCGGCCTGCAAGGACGAGCCGAACATCGTGCTGCTGACGCCGGGCTCGTTCAATTCGGCCTATTACGAGCATTCGTTCTTGGCCGATCTGATGGGGATCTCACTGGTCGAGGCCGGAGACCTGTTCGTCAGGGACGGTCTCGTCTGGATGCGCACCACCCACGGTCCGCAGCGCGTCGACGTGATCTATCGCCGGATCGATGACGACTACATCGATCCGCTGGCCTTTCGCCCGGACTCGCTGCTCGGCATCCCGGGGCTGTTCGAGGTTTACCGCGCTGGCGGCGTGACGCTTTGTTCGGCGCCGGGCGCGGGCGTGGCCGACGACAAGTCAATCTACATCTACACGCCGGACATGATCCGCTTCTATCTCGGCGAGAAACCGATCCTCGACAACGTGCCGACCTTCCGGTGCGCGGACAGCGACGAGTGCGCCCACGTGCTCGACAACATCGATGAGCTCGTGGTCAAGGAGGTCCACGGCTCTGGCGGGTACGGCATGTTGATCGGGCCGAAGGCCACGGCGGAGGAATGCGCCGCCTATTCTGAGCGCATCCGCAAGAGCCCGTCGGAATTCATCGCCCAGCCGACGCTGGAGCTCTCAACCGTGCCGTCGCTCGGCCCCGAGGGCATCGGTGAGCGCCATGTCGACCTGCGCCCCTATTGCCTGGTCGGGCGCGAGATGCGGCTGGTGCCGGGGGGCCTAACGCGGGTCGCCCTGCGCGAAGGCTCGCTGGTGGTGAACTCGTCCCAGGGCGGCGGCGTCAAGGACACATGGGTGCTGAGCGAATGAGCGGGCGAGTACTTCTCTCGCGGACAGCCGAGAGCCTTTACTGGCTCAGCCGCTACATCGACCGGGCGGACTCGACGGCGCGGCTGATCGAGATGGGCAATCGCATGGCCATGCTGCCCGGTGCCTACAGCCAGCAGGAATGGCGGTCGGTCGCGCGCGCTTCCGGCTGCCTAGATCTGTTCGAAGACCCCGAGGGCATCACAGAGGCCGCGATCGTGCGCACGCTGCTGCTCGACAAGGACAACCCGTCCTCGATCCGCGCCTGTCTGGAGAACGCGCGGGCCAATGCGAAGTCGGCCCGGACCTCGCTGACCATGGCGATGTGGGACGCGCTGAACGACGGCTGGCGCAAGCTGGAACTGATGGATGTCGCCGCCGTGCAGCGCGACCTGCAGGGCGTGCTCGACTGGGTGAAGTCGCGCGTTGCGATGATCCGCGGCTCCTCGACCTCGACGATGCTGCGCGATGACGGCTATCTGTTCCTCGGCCTTGGCGGGCATGTCGAGCGCGCCGACATGACCCTGCGCCTGCTCGATGTGAAATCCTACGTGCTGCTGCCCGAGACCGAGGTGGTCGGCGGCGGACGCGATCACCACCAGTGGACGAGCGTGCTCTACGCGACCTCGGCCATCCGCGCCTACAACCACGTCTATCGCAGCGATTACAGCCCCGGAAAGATCGCCGACTTCCTGATCCTGAACAAGCAGTTCCCCCGGTCGCTGCTCTTCAGCTACGCGAAGATCGTCCGATGCCTCGACCGGCTTGCCGAGAGCCACGGCCAGCGCCACGCCGTCAACGCAACGGCGGAGGAAATGCTGTCCGATCTGCACCGGCTGCAGGTCGGCGAGATCTTCCGCCGGGGCCTGCCGGAATTCGTTGCCGAGTCGATCGGGACAACGCATCGGCTGGGTGCCGAGATCTCCGAGGCGTATCATTTCTGAGGACCGGCCATGTCGCTGAAAATCCACCACGTCACGCGGTACAGCTACGAACCGGCTGCGATTCAGGCGGGCCTGCGCATGAAACTGTTCCCGCAGGCGACCGACGGGCAGGCCATCTCGTCATGGTCGCTCAAGGTGAACGGCGACGATGTCGCGCCGCTGCACGTCGACGGAGCGGGCGATGCGGTGTCGCTCTGGCTGAACCATGCGGCGACCGAGGAGATCGAGATCGTCGCCGAGGGCGAGGTCGAAACCAAGGACATGGCCGGTGTGCTCAAGGGTCTGCGCGAGGCCGCGCGCCCGCCGGTCTACCGGCGCAGTACCGAAGCGACCGGGGCCAACGATGCCATCCGCGACCTCGCCGCCGAGATCGAGGGCGATGACGCGCTGGAGCGCATGCACGCGCTTTCGGCCCTGGTCCACAAGGTTATCGACTATCGCCCGGGCGTGACCGAGACGACCACGACGGCGGCCGAGGCATTGGCGCTGGGATCGGGGGTCTGCCAGGATCAGACCCACGTCTTTCTGGCGACTGCCCGGGTCATGGACATCCCGGCGCGCTATGTGGTCGGGTATCTCGACGATCCCGACAGCGACGCGCCGTCCGACAAGACCCATGCCTGGGCCGAGGCGCACGTAAAGGGTCTGGGCTGGGTCGGGTTCGACGTCACGAACCAGCTCTGCCCGACCGAACTCTATGTGCGGCTGTGCTCTGGCCTCGATGCCGCCGATGCAGCGCCGATCCGGGGCAGCGTGCTTGGCGAGACCGAGGAGTCCATGGAGGTAGAGATCGCCGTTGAGCGCATCGCCGGACAGTCCCAGACGCAGCAATAGGAGGCCCGGATGACCTATTGCGTCGCCCTGAAGATCGATGCGGGGCTCGTCATGCTGGCCGATACGCGCACGAATGCGGGCGTGGACAACATCTCGACCTATCGCAAGTCGTTCACATGGGAGGTGCCGGGCGAGCGGGCGATCTGCCTGATGACCGCCGGCAATCTCTCGATCACGCAGGGGATCCTGACGCGGCTCTGCGAGGCGATCAAACGCGCCGAGGCCGGTGAAAACGTCGAGACGATCCTGAATGCGCCCTCGATGTACCGGGTCGCGCAGATCGTCGGCGACCTGATGCGCAAGATGCAGGACGAGCATCGCATCGCGCTGATGAACCAGGGCGTGGGCGCCGACGCGACGGTGATGGTCTGCGGTCAGCGGGCCGGCGGGGCGCACCGGGTCTACATGGTCTACTCGCCGGGTAACTTCATCGAGGCGACGCCCGATACGCCGTTCTTCCAGATCGGCGAGAACAAGTACGGCAAACCCATTCTCGATCGCGTTATCTCGCTGCGGACACCAATGAACGAGGCTCTGAAGGCGGTGTTTCTGTCGATGGATGCCACGATCAAGTCGAATGTTTCGGTCGATCTGCCGCTCGATCTGGCCGTTATTCCAGCGGGTTCGCATCGGTTTTCCGTGATACGTCGGATCGAGGCGACCGACCACGACTGGCAGGCGATCTCGACCGGATGGTCCGATGCGCTGAAGTCGGCCTTCGCACTGATGCCCGAGATCGCTCACTGACGTTCACGCCGGCTGACGCGGCCTTTACAAATTGTTGATCAGAAGAGTTTTACGTGATCTCCTGTGATATATAGAGGCCATCAGAAGAGCCGAGCAGGAGTTCTGCCCATGCTAACGCCTATCAGCCTTTCCGGCGGCAAGGATTGCCGCGGCGTGCCGATTTCCTACGGCGACCAGAGCGCGATCGACGGACTTGAAGAGGCGATGCTGTGCGCGCTGTCGTTTCGCGGCGACGCCATCGGGCTGATCGACCGGGTGCTCGCCGAGCATCCGCAGTTCATTATGGGGCATCTCTTCAAGGCATCCTGGCTCACGCAGGCCATGGAGACCCGGATCTATGGCGAGATGGTCACCGCGTTGGAGAATTGCGCGCGTCTGGCGGGCCGGGCCAACAACCGCGAACTCGGTCATCTCGCGGCCGTTTGCGCCTGGGTGAAGGGCGATTTCTACGGGGCGGTCCAGATCTGGGAGGATGTGCTGACGCGCTATCCGCGCGATCTCATCGCCCTGCAACTGGCACATCTGAGCCACGTTCTGCTCGGCGATATCGTCGGCCAGCGCGACACCGTCGCCCGGGTGTTCCCGCTCTGGGACGAAACGATCCCGGGTTACGAATTCGTCCTCGGCTTCTATTCCTTCGGTCTCGAGGAGAACTCGGACTACCACCGGGCCGAGGAGCTTGGGCGCGAGGCATTGGCCCTGCGCCCGGACAACCCTTATGCCGTCCACGCCGTCGGCCATGTGATGGAGATGAAGGGGCGCCAGCACGGTGGCATCCGCTTCATGACCGATCACGCGAAGCACTGGGGCTCGTCGAATTTCGCCAATCACCTCTGGTGGCACACAGCACTGTTCCATCTCGACATTGATGACACTGACGAGGTGCTGAGCATCTACGATCATCATCTGCGTGGCGAAGGCGAGGGCGAGCGCTACGAGGAACTGGACTCCTCGGCACTGCTCTGGCGCCTGAAACTGCTCGATGTGGAGACGAACGGGCGCTGGGCCGAGCTGTCCCGCAAATGGGCGCCCGCCGCCGAGGACACGCTCTACGCCTTCAACGACGTGCACGCGATGATGGCGTTCGCCGCCGCCGGTGACGAGGACGCCAAGCAGACGCTCCTGAACGCGAACGAGCGCTATCTCGAGCACGCATCGGATGCCAACGCCGCGATGAGCCGCGAGATCGGCCTGCCGTTCTGTCAGGCGATCTGCGATTTCCAGGACGAGGACTACGGGGCCTGCGTCGATCGGCTGGTGCCTGTGCGCTACATGACGCACCGGCTCGGCGGGTCGTTCGCGCAACGAGACATCATCGGCTGGACGCTGCTGGAGGCCGCACTGCGCGGCGGGCGGTACGAACTGGCACTGGCACTGGCGAACGAACGCTGCGCCCTGAAATCGTCGAGCGCGCAGAACTGGAAGTTCGTTGCCCGCGCCTACAAAGGACTGGGCAACAGGGACGGCGCGCGCCGGGCGACCGCCCAGGCCGAGGTGCTGATGGCCGCGTAACGCGGACGAGACTTCTGCCCTATGGGGGGTGGAGTTTCTAACCCCGTCTGAAGCAGCGCCACGCTGATCCGATACGTGAAAGCCCGCCTGCATTTGGCGTAAGGCCATGCTTGTGGCCGTTGGTGACCGGTCACTCCGTCCTGCGCCGGACCGCATCGCTGCGTTCGAACACCTCTGGCTTCAATTCGGCGATCATGCCCGAGCCCTCGGGCAGATGCAGGTAGCCGTCCTCCATTTCCGGAAGCCCGGTCGCGAGTTCGTTGTACCACCCGGTGTAGAAGGCCCGGACGCTCTCCTGCACCAGCGCGTTCGGGGCGTTGATGGTCAGGTTCGTGCAGGCCGCCCAGGCCAGCGGTCCGGTGCAATCATGCGGCGCGATCGGCAGGTGGAAGGCCTCGGCCATCGTCGCGATCGCCTTGGCTTCGGTCAGCCCGCCGCACCAGCCGAGATCCATGATCACGACGTCCACGGCCTGCGCTTCCATCATGGCGCGGAAGGCCGCGCGCGATGCCATGGTCTCCGATCCGGCGATCTTGGGACGCACCTGACGGCGCAGATCCGCCCAGCTCGAGAACGCCGTCGCCGGCATCGGGTCCTCGATCCAGTAGATGTCGAAGGGCTCGAGCGCGCGGGCGATCTCGGCCATGGCGTGCGGCTGCCAGAGCAGGTGCATCTCGGCCATGATCTGCATCTGGTCGCCGACGGCCTCGCGGATCTTGCGGAAGGGCTCGACCGCCTCGGCCAGTTGCACCGGCGTGATCGCCGCGCCGTGGCTCTCGGTCGCCGCGTAATCAAAGGGCCAGATCTTCATGCCCGTGATCCCCTGGGACAGCAGGCTCTCGGCGACCTTGCCAGCGTCGTTCAGAAAACCGTCGAGGTCTTCATACGGACCTTCGGCATCCCCGAGGCCCCAATTGTCGGTCTTCTGCCCGACACCGCCGCGCACATAACGATATCCGGCGCAGGTGTTGTAGGTCCGGATGCGGTCCCGCGCGCGGCCGCCCAGCAGGCGCCAGATCGGCTGATCGAGATGCCGCCCCCAGAGGTCCCACAGCGCCATGTCGATGGCCGAGTTGCCGCGCACTTCCGCACCCGCGCCGTTGTAGCCGACATAAGGGTGCAGGATCTTCTGGATTGCCTCGCGGTTCCGGGCGTCCTGCCCGAGCAGCATCTGGGCGGCAGTGTCGTGAATGTAGGCGTCCGTCGCGGGTGCTGAGAAAAAGCTCTCGCCCGTTCCGCGCTGACCGTCCGCGTCCTCGATGATGACCCACAGCAGGTTGGGAAATTCGGCAAGCCGCAGCGTCTCGATGGCCTTGATGATCATGGTTGTGCCTCCCCCGGCCCTTGCGCCGGTGCGGTCCGGCATTCTACACGGTCCGAAACACCATGACGGGGGACGCCATGCGGCTCAAGGACAAGCGCATCTTCATCACGGCTGCGGGTCAGGGGATCGGCCGGGCGAGCGCCGAGGCCTGCATCGCCGAAGGCGCCCATGTCATCGCGACCGACCGGGATGCCGGGTTGCTGGCCGGGCTCGACTGCGAGACGGCGGCGCTGGATGCGCTGGACGGGGCGGCGATCGCGGCCATGGTGCCGGAGGCGCAGGCGGACGTGCTGTTCAACTGCGCGGGCTTCGTTCATGCGGGCACGGTGCTCGACTGCACCGACGACGAGTGGGACTTCGCGTTCAACCTGAACTGCCGGGCGATGTTCCACACGATGAAGGCGGTGATCCCGGGCATGCTCGAGCGCGGGCGGGGCAGCATCGTCAACATGTCCTCGGCGGCGTCCTCGATCATGGGCGCGCCCAACCGCTTCGTCTATGGCGCGACCAAGGCCGCCGTGATCGGCATGACCAAGCAGGTCGCAAAAGAGTATGTGGAACAAGGGGTTAGGGTGAACGCCATCTGCCCCGGCACGGTCGACACGCCGTCTTTGCACGACCGGCTGCGCGCGACGGGAGACTACGAACAGGCCCACAAGGACTTCATCGCGCGCCAGAAGATGGGCCGACTGGCCACGGCGGACGAGATCGCGGCGCTGGTCGTCTATCTCGCCAGCGACGAGAGCACCTTCATCACCGCGCAGGAATTCGTCATCGACGGCGGCTGGTCGATCTGACCCGGCTCGCGACACCAGGCGCGAACGATTTGATGAAAATCCAATGGATCTCTTAAGGGAGCGTAAACCATGAAACTGATGCGTGTCGGGCCGCAGGGCCATGAGAAGCCGGCGATGCTGGACGGTGCGGGCGTGATCCGGGATATCAGCGGCCATGTCGCGGATATCAACGGCGATATTCTGGGGGCCGAGGGGCTCGCAAAGCTGGCGGCGATCGACCTCTCGGCATGCCCGGAAGTGCCTGCCGGAACCCGCATCGGTGCCTGCGTCGGAGCGCCGAAAAACGTGATATGCGTTGGACTTAATTACACCGACCACGCGATCGAGACGGGCAATCCGATCCCGACCGAACCGGTGCTGTTCTCGAAGGCGGTGACCTCGCTGTGCGGGCCGAACGACGATGTCGAGAAGCCGCGCGGGTCGACCATGCTGGACTGGGAGATCGAGCTGGCCATCGTCATCGGCAAACGGGCGAAATATGTCAGCGAAGACAACGCGTTAGACTACGTGGCCGGGTTCGCGGTGTTCAACGACGTGTCCGAACGCGAGTTCCAGACCAAGCGTCCGGGCGGTCAGTGGCTCAAGGGCAAGAGCCACGAGACGTTCGGTCCGCTGGGCCCGTGGATGGTCACGAAAGACGAGGTCGCCGACCCGAGCGATCTGGCTATGGAATTGAAAGTAAACGGAAATTCCATGCAGAAGGGCAGCACCCGCACCTTCATCTTCCACCCCGCCACGGTCGTCAGCCATATCAGCCAGTACATCACGCTGGAGCCCGGAGACGTCATCCCGACCGGCACACCGCCGGGCGTCGGCGCGGGCATGGACCCACAGGTCTTCCTGAACGCGGGCGACGTGATGGAACTGGAAATCGAGGGCCTGGGCAGCCAGAAACAGACCGTCGTCGCGGCCTGATTTTCACGAGCCCACCGGCGAGGCTTATCGGTGGGCTCGTTAGGTCACCCGTAATGAATGTCCCGATTTGGGGCAGTTTCGGGGCGCAAGATCAGCGGTTTGAGCGTCACGCGCGCGTGACGCTGAGGCGTTTTGGTGCGCGAGAAAGCGGGTTTTGAGCGTCACGCGTGCGTGACGCGGGGCGTTTCCATGGTCGTAGGTCAGCGAACACAGAGCTGACTCGTTCAGAGTCGCGAAGCTGAATGTGTTGCGCAGCGATTGCGATCGCGCGGTGTGAAAAGAATCTTCGCAACACTTCCGACTTAGCCAAGCTGTCCGGTTTTTAGCGTCGGTGTTTGGGAGCCTGGAGCGCTTCGTTCATCGAGACCCCGGATCAAGTCCGGGATCGAGCCAGACTTCGCCGAGGATCATTTGCACGGGTTCTCGTCCAATGGCTTGCCGGGCGGCGCGCCTGCATCGAGCCAAGCCTGAAATTTCGGATCGGGTTCGTGCCATTCTTTGGTCTGGGTGTCCCAGTGATCAGGAAACTTCAGCCCGTCTGGGAATTTTGTCGCGCAGTCGCCGAACACATTGTTCAGGATTTCCTGGGTAACAGAGTCAGACCTCAAATCGGCGGCCCCGTACCCCCGGGAGGGGGAAGGGTGGGGGACGGGCGCCGCTTTTTGGGCGGCAGGAAGGAGGGGCGCCCCCCCCCAAACCCCCCCCA
>JBCDAV010000049.1:0-31405 GCA_039184865.1 Pseudomonadota bacterium
GGGCCGAGATCGAGCACGTCGCGGGTTGGGTCGAAGCCTGTCACGACCGAGGTCGTGCCGACGGTATAGGTCTGGCCGCCGCCGACAAACGGGTCGTTCCCGCCGGAACCGCCGCCCATGCCGCCGGAACCGCCGCCCATGCCGCCGGAACCGCCGCCCATGTCGTGACCACCGTCGCCGCCGCCGTCACCACCGCCTATGCCACCGTCGGCCGTGTCGTCGTCATCCATCGGATCGGGATCTACCGGGTCGGGATCGGCCGGCACGCCATCGAATGCGTCACCATTTATCGAGATCGGGGTGATCTCGGCGGAGCTGCCGCTTCCCTGGAAACCGAATGTCGTGGTCGCGCCCGCAGCGACCGCGCCGTTGTAGCCCACGTTTTCGACGACGTAGCGATTGCCGGTCTGCGAGACGATGTTCGCGTTCCAGATATTGACGATGTCCCCGGCGTATTCGAATTCGATGGTCCAGTTGCCAAGAGATTGCTCCGCCATCACCGTCACATCGACGACGATTCCGCTGCCCCAGTTATCGCGCACCACAACGTCGAGATCTGCGGTCGATGATTCCGAAATAGCCATGAATAGCGTCCCCCTGTTTCCGTCCCGAACCGGACCGTCCAGGCTTCGGATCCAGTGAACACGCAACACGAAAAACAGAGAAGAGCCTACACCTCAAGGGATCGGACGCCGTCGGTCACCGTGGCACATTGAGGCTCAAATGTGACGCGAATAAGCCCGAGCATGTGCAATTTATGAGGGAACTGAAAAGGCGGGGATCGAGCGATTCTGGAGCCGTGACGCGAGCACGATCAGCCGCATGAGGCCTGAGAACCGATGAGTGCTTCAGGCGGGGTCATTCTCAAAGGATCGAGTTAAAGGGTTGAACCGAGATCAACGTATCGAGACATCTCTTGTGGTGGTCTCAGCGCCCTTTAGCGTGCCCGTGAAGCTGTCCGCGCTCGCTCGACTAAGAAGCGAGTTGCTCAATCAGCCCTTCTCCAGACCCGAGTTCTTTATCTGCCGGCAGGACACGCGTCCTGATCGTTCCGGCGAGCGCGTTCATGTCGGCGATCAAGGGTTCTGCCTCGCCCATGCTGCAAGCGACGTCGATAGCGGAGTAGCACAGCCCTCCGTCGGCTCTGAAGCTATGAGACAGTATCTCCAGATCACGATCCAGAAACAGCGCGCTGAGCTTCTGTAAGCCGCGCGGCTCATTCGTCCCGATGTGGACGAAACGGATTCCGGACTCTGTTTCAGGGAGAAGGACCTGCGGAAAATTAACGGACCCCGACGTCGACCCGGTTTTGAGAAAGTCGACGAGCTTTTTCGCAACCTCGCCTCCGATGTGGCGTTGCGCCTCCTGGGTTGACCCGCCGATATGAGGGGTCAGGATCACATTGTCGAACCCTCGCAGAACAGTATCGAACGATTCTGCATTCGACTTTGGCTCGACCGGGAAAACGTCGACGGCCGCTCCGGCAAGATGCTCGTCGGCCAGCGCCCGCGCGAGCGCCTCAAGATCAATGAGCGATCCGCGCGCATTGTTGATCAGGAATGAACCGGGCTTCATCGTCCGTATTTCCCGGTCTCCAATCATGCCCTCCGTCTGCTCGGTCTCGGGCAGATGAAGCGTCACGACATCCGACTGCTCTAGCAGGCTGGCCAGGGTCGCGGTCGATTTGATGGTGCCGTGCGAAAGCTTGTCGGTCTCATCGAAGTAGATGACATTCATGCCCATTGACTCGGCGAGCAGCCCGATCTGGCTTCCGATATTTCCGTATCCGACGACGCCCAGCGTCTTTCCACGAACCTCGTGACTGCCGTTCGCTGTTTTCAGCCAGACGCCTTTGTGAGCCGCATTCGATTTCGGAAAGATCCCGCGAAACAGGAAAACGATCTCTGCGATCGTCAGTTCAGCAACGCTGCGCGTGTTGGAAAACGGCGCATTGAACACGGGGACACCTGCGGCGCGCGCGGCTTCCAGGTCCACCTGATCGGTTCCGACCGAGAAGCAACCGATGGCTTCGAGCGTCGGTGCGGCTCGCAGCATGTCGGCTGTGATCTTGCTGCGCGAGCGAACGCCAAGCACCCGCGCCGAGGACAACCGTTGCTTCAGGTCTTCTGGCGGCAGGGCCTTCGCATGGCATTCGACATCGTTGCATCCATTCAGGACAAACGTGTTTACGGCCGACTTGTGGATGCCTTCGAGCAGAAGAATCGACGCCGCGCTGGAAGACGGATGGTCAATGACCTTCGGATGATCACTCATCGATGAACTCGCCAATATTCGACAGCTACCAACACCTATACGCTGTTTGTATGATGGGGTGGATAACGCTTGTGGTTAACGAGCGGGACGGGTCATTCGAGAGACTTCGCTGGTTGTAACGGGCTAACTTTTTGCGCAACAGGCGGCGCGAGATCGTTTAAGGCGTCAGCGTCCAGCGCCCATCAGTGCAACGGAGTATAAACCCAGAGCATCACCAATGCGGCAAGGAAGACAGTTGCGTAAAGTTATAACGTAACGTATTCGTCCGAAGTTGTGCGCGAAGGGGCGTCTGAACGACAATGAGAACACGCGGTTCGGTCATCAGGTCTCAGGTTCTTTCGGTGCTGAAAGAGCATCGCAAGCCGATGTCCGGCTACGAGCTTCTTGATCATCTGCGCGCATTCAACCCCAAGATTGCGCCGCCGACCGTTTACCGGGCGCTTGCCGTGCTCACGAAGGACGGTGACGTCCATCGTCTCGAGTCGCTGAACGCTTTTGTTGCCTGCCGTTGCGGAGATCACGACGACCCGTCGATCATGGCGATCTGCGAGGATTGCGGCGCGGTCGAGGAGAACATAGCACCCGCCGTCATCAGGGACGTCTCGGATACAACGGCGAAAACGGGTTTTGCGCCGACCCGACACGTGATTGAAGTACACGGGCGCTGTGCCGCCTGCGATCCGTCGGTCTGATCGCGATGCGACGCAAGGGGGGAGAGATTTTCGGTTTGCTATTGCTTGGGGCATTGCCTCGTCTCTGCATCGTTGCCCTGGTGATTGTGGCGCTCTGGGCCATCTTCTTTTGGGCGACTGAGCCCATGACGGTGCGATGACGACCTCACTGAGCTTCCACGATCTTACGCTTGCCTATGACCGGCAACCGGCTGTCCTGGGTCTGAAAGCATCGGTTGAGGAGGGCAGCCTCACAGCGATTGTCGGCCCCAACGGAGCAGGAAAATCGACCCTCCTGAAGGGCGTAACGGGTACGCTCGCGCCTCAGGCGGGAAGGGTGCATTTTGGGACGAACACGCGTGAGGATATCGCCTACCTGCCTCAGCAAACCGACATCGACCGGGCGTTTCCGCTGTCGGTCACGGACCTTGTGGCGATGGGGCTTTGGCGCGAAGTAGGCGCCTTCGGCGGAATAAGGTCGAAGCATCGCAGCCGCATCGGTGATGCAATCGCCGCGGTCGGTCTTACCGGTTTCGAGTCGCGCGCGATCGGTTCGCTCTCGGGCGGTCAGTTGCAGCGAGCGCTGTTCGCCCGACTGATGTTGCAGGACGCGCCGCTGGTGCTTCTGGACGAGCCCTTCACCGCCATCGATGCACGGACCATGGCGGATCTGATCGAGATCGTCCGTTTCTGGCATGGCGAGGGGCGAACGGTGATGGCCGTTCTGCATGATCTCGATGCGGTCAGAGCGCACTTTCCCGAGACGCTGCTTTTGGCGCGCGAGCTTGTGGCGCATGGGCCAACGCGTGAGGTTCTGACAGCGGAAAACCAACTTCGGGCACGGCAGATGTGCGAGGCCTGCGCGAGCACGCCACACGTATGCGGGCGGGATATCGCCTGATGCTCGAGGTATTGGTCGATCCGTTTGCCGAATTTGGGTTCATGCGCCGCGCGCTTGTGGGGTGCATCGCGGTCTCGGTCGGTGCCACGCCGGTCGGTGTTTTCCTCATGCTCAGACGGATGAGCCTGACGGGTGATGCCATGGCGCACGCGATCCTGCCGGGTGCTGCCGTCGGCTTCCTCGTCTCCGGGCTATCGCTTGGCGCCATGACCATCGGCGGCTTGATCGCCGGCATGGCGGTGGCGCTGCTCGCGGGGTTCGTGACCCGAGCTACCGCTCTGCGCGAAGATGCAAGTCTCGCTGCATTCTATCTGATTTCTCTGGCGCTCGGCGTCCTGATCGTCTCGACGAGAGGAAGCAATGTTGATCTGATGCACGTGTTGTTCGGCACCGTGCTCGCTCTGGATGACAACGCTCTGATCCTGCTGTGCACCATCGCCAGCGTTTCGCTTCTGACCCTGGCGGTTTTCTTCCGGCCGCTGGTGCTCGAATGCGCAGATCCCCAGTTTCTACGCTCGATCAGTGGATTGAGCGCGATCACGCATTTCGTCTTCCTGACGCTGGTCGTCCTGAATCTGGTGGCCGGTTTTCATGCACTCGGAACCTTGATGGCGGTCGGCATCATGATCCTGCCCGCTGCTGCGGCACGTTTCTGGACCACTGGGATCGGCGGTCTGCTCATCGCGGCGGCATTGATCGCAGTCATCTCCTCTGTCGCCGGGCTCCTGCTGTCTTACTACTTTAGCCTCCCGTCGGGCCCCGCGATCATCCTGGTCGCCGGTGTCTTCTACACCCTCTCGTTGCTCCTCGGCCCGGTCGGCAGTCTCGCCGCGTCGTCGCGCCGGGGGCCGTCGCTCCAAACCTGAAAGGACACAACATGATCATTCGGCGTACGCTTCTCGCCTCGATTTCAGCCCTTGCCGCTATCGGCCTGACCTGCGGCATGGCCACGGCCGCGGACGACAAGAAACTCGCCGTTGTCGCGACCTTCTCGATCCTTGGCGATATGGTGGGCAGCATCGGTGGCGACCACATCAAGCTGACCACATTGGTCGGCCCGAACGGCGATGCGCACGTCTACCAGCCGGTTCCGGCTGACGCCCGTGCGGTCAGCGAGGCTGATCTGCTTGTCGTGAATGGACTTGCTTTCGAAGGCTGGCTTGACCGGCTGGTCGATGCTTCCGGCTTCTCGGGAATGCGTCTCGTTGCGACAGATGGCATCGAGCCTCTGCCGTTCGAAGAAGAGGGTGATCACGACGACGAGAAGCATGGCGATGACCATGCCGATCATAAGGACGACGACCACGCAGGGCACAAGGATGATGACCACGCCGAGCACAAGGACGACGATCACGGCCACAAGGATGATGACCACGCCGAGCACAAGGATGACGACCACGCCGGCCACAAGGACGACGATCACCACGGCCACGATCATGGCGCTTTTGATCCGCATGCATGGCAGAGCATCGAAGCGGCGATGGTCTATATCGACAACATCACCGCTGCACTGTCCAAGGCCGACCCAGCGCACGCCTCATCCTACTACCAGAACCGGGCCGCATACGTCGCTGAGCTGACCGCATTGGAGACCGAGCTCCGGACCATGTTCGATGCCTTGCCGGAAGATGCGCGCACCGTCGTGACACCGCATGATGCATTCGGATACTTCGCCGATGCCTACGGTCTGAAGTTCCTCGCCCCGCAGGGTATCAGTACCGAGAGCGAGGCGTCTGCCGCGGACGTTGCCAAGCTGATCCGGCAGATCCGGGCTGAAGGCATCAAAGGTGTCTTCGTCGAGAACGTCGCGGACTCGCGTCTGCTGGAGCAGATTGCGAACGAGACCGGCGCCGTGATCGGCGGATCGCTCTACTCGGACGCATTGTCCGAGAGCGACGGACCGGCATCGACGTATCTCGACATGATGCGCCACAACGCGCGGACACTGGCGCAGGCACTGTCCTCCTGACGCCGCTGCGGCGGCCGCTCGGCGTTCGCCGTGCGGCCTCGGCGGCAACACAATGCGACGAATACCAGTAACGATACTGACAGGGTTTCTTGGCGCCGGAAAGACGACGCTGTTGAACCGCCTGATCGGCCAACCGGGCTTTGGCGACACGGCTGTGATCGTCAACGAGTTCGGAGAGGCCGGCGTTGACGGCGCGCTGGTGACTGGCGCCGATGAGCGCGCGTTCGCCATGTCGGTCGGATGTCTCTGCTGCACCATCTCCGGCGATGTCCGGCTGACACTGCTGCGGATCCTCAATGAAGCGGAACACGGCGTGGGTCCCGGCTTTGATCGCGTGGTCATCGAGACCACCGGGCTCGCCGACCCGCTGCCCTTGCTCCAGACCTTCATGACCAGTGGCGACATACTGGATCGCTTCGCCCTGAACGGAGTGGTCACTCTGGTCGATACGATAAACGGAGCCGATGCAATCGAGCGCTTTCCAGAGGCGCAGCGTCAGGTCGCGGTCGCAGATCTGGTTCTGGTGACCAAGTCAGAGCTCGCGCGCGATCCGGCGTCGCAGCGTGAACTGCTGGAACTCAAAGCTCAGCTTGCGCATCGAAACCCGACCGCGCGCGTACATGACGTCGCCGCCGCGACGCCCGAGATGGTTTTTTCGCTGGCGGCGTTCGATCCTGCCGGCAAACCTCCTGACGTGCGCGAATGGTTGCGCTTCGGCCCAGCCAGTCCAGCGCATGATGATCATCATGATCACCACCATGAGCATGGGCATCATCACAGTCACGAACATCATCATCACCATGACCTGAACAAGCACGGCGACTCAGCTTCAGCGTTTTGCTTCGAGGCGACGTCTCCGGTCGACTCCAGAGCCCTTGGCTTTGCGATCTCGGCGCTGCAGTCTGCGTTCGGATCCGATCTCCTGCGGCTGAAAGGGCTTGTGGAAGTGAAGGATCATCCGGGTTGTCCGAGCGTCGTTCATGTCGTCGGCCATGTCTGGAGCAAGCCTCGGCTTCTGGACGGCTGGCCCGACGGAATAGACGCGACGCGCATCGTGATGATTGTCGCTGGCGCCGAAAGGTCGGAGGCGCCAAATATGCTGCGAAGCTTTCTTCCCGAGTTGACGGAGTTCGCCGCAGGACACGAGGCACGCGCTGCGGTCTGACGGTTACCGAGCGGTCCCGTTGCCTTCGCGGAACTGCGGCGCTGCGCAGCGCTCGCCCTGGGAACGCACATTACAGAAAGAACTCAATCGCGCCGCTTGGAAGATCCCCAAGCTGATCGAACAACAACCGGCCCCACGCCTGGCCGGACGCCGGACCGCGTTTGGCCATCCCGCCAGCGTGATCCCGCTAAGTTCGACGGATAAATCGGCTCACAGACTCAATCGCGCGCGGAGACCCAACACGACTGGATCGTTCGGATTGAAGCCGGGATTGATAAGATACTGCACGTCGGCCGTAAGCGCGATGTTGTCCGAAAGGTCGAACCGGTAGAATGCCTCGGCGGTTGTCTGGACATCGAGGGAGCGGCTCGACGGGTCGGCTGCGTTGACTGCAAAGCCGATCAGGTCGTCATAGAAACCAGGTCGCCAGATCAGACCGGCAGTTCCCGACAGCCGGGCGGCGGCGGCGCTGCCCTCCGACCATCCGGCTCGACCGAACAGCATGAGGCTTTCCGCGATCGTGTGGTTTGCCGACAGGAGCACGCCATAGGTCTCCTCGACGCCGGATGCTTCGCGTTCGTCGACGTGGAATGCGCCGATGTGGACGTTTGTCAGAAAACGTTGTTCGCGTGCCGGGGTCCAGCCGATCTCGGCATACTTGTAGAGCTCCGGGCCTTCCGGGAACCACTCCACGTTCGAAAGCGAGCCGTTTGCGTCCGATACGACGCCCAGCCCGTAGATCTGATCCGTCAGGAAGCCGCCTGCGCCGATGCCGAAGCCGGGGTCGGGAATAGGGGTCGTTGGGCTGAACAGGATCGAGAAGTTCGAGAAAGTCGTTCGCGGGTTCACGTATCCCAGAATGTCCGTGTAGTCGCCCGGATCGATCCGGCCGACCACGAAACCTGCTCTGCGGTCGAACAGTGCCTGGGACCAATAGGCAACCGACAGGTGCGTACCCGGTACGCCAAACGTGACGGCGGTGGAACCCGCGTAGCCGATCTCGCCCGCCACACTGCCGGGGTCGATCCGCGTCCCGAGCCTGTGCCGGTTCTCCAAGGTGAATACGAAGCTGCCCGGGCTCGACCCGTCAAAGTCGAAGATCTCCCAGTTGGCGAGCATCCGTGCCTGCGCCAAAGCTCCGTCGTCAGTCCCGGTCAGACTGTCTGTGCCGAATTGATAAAGCGCCTGATAGTCGAAAGCGAGATCGAGACCGGTCGCCTCCTTCAACGCTTCCTTGGCGTCCTCAATCGGGTTCAGTGCCTCATCGAGCCCCGGCAGCCGCGACACCTCCTTGCGCCGCAACCGGTCTTCCTCGATCTGCCCGGGAGCCGATTGCGGTCCGCCCAGCCCTGCCTGAGCGGCCGACTGCAAACGCTCGCGGATCGCGCCTGTCTCCTCTGCGGCAACATCTGCGCCCAGGACTGCAGCGACACATGCGGCGAGCATCGCCAACGCCGCCTCCGGACGCCGGGCAGATTGCCTGATTGCCTTCAAGGGGATGCGCGACTTTTCAGATGATCGGGCCACGATCCTACCCCGCGGCAAAACTGCCTCCGGGCAAGCGAAGGAAGACTCAGTATCGATCTCCCGATCATCTGATCACCAGTTGGCCTCGTACACCCGCATCAGGTTCTCGCCGAGGAACCCGCGAATGTCCTTCTCGCTCCAACCGTACTTGTCCTCCAGCACTGCCACGATCCCCCAGATGTCCGCGCCTGTGGCAGCCTCCATCGGAGCGCCGAAGCCTCGCTCAGGCGGATAAAGTTCGACGTTCGGGATCGCTGCCATCAACATGTCGAAGTAGTGATGCAGCTTGTCCGAGCCGTAACACGTGTGATCGCGGCCCACGAGATTGCCGATGTATTCGACGTGCACGGCAATGTCTTCCATAGAGGCGGTGCCTTCCGGGTTCAGAAACAGACCGGCGCCCAGTGGGCAGACCGCGCCGCCGCTCTCCGCAATGGCTTTGATCGCGTCGTCCGAGACGTTGCGCAGGTTGTCAAAGACGCCCTTGGCATTCGAGTGCGTCGCCAGGATCGGCTTGGTCGAGTATTTCGCGGCATCGATGCACGTCTGGTCAGAGGCGTGCGAACAATCGACCACGATTCCAAGTTCGTTGGCGCGCTTGATAAACTCGATGCCGAGTTCGGTAACGCCGTTGTCCTCCGGGTTCTGGCCGCCGCCCGAGAGCGGGTTGTCGAGATTGTATGTGAAAGCCATGACTGTGACGCCCTGCTCCTTCATCCAGACGATGCGTTCCATATCGTCGGCGAGGAAATCGGCGCCCTGAGAATTATACATGGCGAGCGGCTGGTCCTTGGCGGCCGCTGCACGGACCTGCTCGACTGAACTTGCCTTCTCGACACCCATTTCCTTGAGTATCGCATCGGTGCGCTCGACGGTGTCTTCAACGGAGATGTCGTTGACGCCGGGATAGGCCCAGATCGACCCGGACACGAGATCGACATTCGCCTCATAGTTGCTGTTGAGCCCGTCGACGACGTGGACCTTCTGTGCTCCCTGAACGCCTGCCAGACCGGGCATCAACGAATTGATGACGATTGCATCGGCGTACTTTGCTTGGAGTTCCTTGTCGCGGGCAAGCTCCTCGGGCGTCCGGGGTGGGTCGCTTGTCTCGGCAACGAACTTCGCCCGCTCGCGAATTTCATCGACGGACTTACCGCGCTGGTTCCAGAGCTTGGCTTTGATGTCCACGTCCGAGACGAATCCGGCCTCTGCGTTCCAGCCGCCTTCAACGTGCTCATGGCCGTGTTCTATCTCATGGGCCATGATACCGGCGGGCATCAGCCAAGTTAACGCCAGTGTCGCGCCGAGAAACGTGTTCTGTTTCACTGCTTCCTCCCGTGTGTTCCTTGCCGCATCGTCGTCGATTAGCCTTGATGACGTTTTGCGGTCTCCTTTGACAGATCAGCCCGTCGAGGCAGGGTCAAGCATCGATCTATAAAGTCCGAATTCGTGAAGGGACGCGGCTAACACGATTGCCTCGCGATCATGACTCGGATGTTTTCGATCCCGGACTGCGCAGAACGAAACCGGCGGGGCGTCCCGACTTGGCCCGTGATCTGACCGGATTCTGCGACCGCAGTGGACGTTGGGCAGCGCGCCGCTTCGACGCAAATTCAATCAAATCGGCCTCGATCGAATGGCCCGCTATCCAAATGGGTAGCTCCGGTAGATCTATGCGCCATTTCGCATCCATCTGCGAGACTGCCGCGCCGCCTCGCAACACCGCATGTTGAGCCCACGAAACGCAATTCGAGAGGTTTAGCCATGCGTAACATAGTCGTTCTGGGTGGAGATGGTTTCTGCGGCTGGCCAACGGCGCTGCACCTGTCCGCGCTCGGTCATCGGGTGACCATCGTAGACAACTTCGCGCGCCGCGCGATCGACAAACAGCTTGGTGCGGACAGCCTGACGCCAATCGCGTCGATGGATGAACGCCTCGAGGCCTGGAACAGCGTGAACTATCGCACGATCGCCTTCCGGGAGCTCGATGTGGCGGAGGACTTCGACGGGCTGCTCGCGCTCTTCGGCGAGGTCAAGCCCGACACCGTGATCCAGTTCGCCGAGCAGCGCGCAGCGCCCTATTCGATGAAGGGTCACGCCGAGAAGATCTACACCGTTACAAACAACATCAACGCGACCCACAACGTGCTCGTGGCGATCACCGAACTCGGGCTCAACGCGCACATCGTCCACCTCGGCACCATGGGGGTGTACGGATACGACGGCGACGGAATGGAGATCCCGGAGGGCTATCTCGACGTCTACGTGCCCGGCGACAACCGCGAGATCTTCAAGCGCCAGATCCTCTATCCGACGAACCCGGGCAGCGTCTACCATATGACGAAGTCGATGGATCAGCTGCTGTTCCAGTTCTACGCCAAGAACGACCGGCTTCGGATCACCGATCTGCATCAGGGCATCGTCTGGGGAACAGAGACCGAAGAGACAAGGCGGCACGAGGCGCTGATCAATCGCTTCGACTATGACGGCGATTACGGAACCGTGCTGAACCGCTTCCTGATGCAGGCCGTCGTCGGGCATCCGCTGACGGTGCACGGCACCGGCGGGCAGACCCGCGCGTTCATCCACATCCAGGACACGGCGCGCTGTATCGCGATGGCGGTTGACCAGCCACCGGCGCAGGGTGCGCGCGTGAAGATCCGCAACCAGATGACGGAAACCTATCGGGTTCGGGATCTGGCACGGATTGTCGCCGACATCACGGGTGCGAAGGTCGCTTGCGTGGCGAACCCGCGCAACGAGGCGGCCGAGAACGACCTTGTGGTGAGCAACAAGAGCTTCCTCGATCAGGGGCTGCATCCGATCACGCTGCGCGAGGGTCTGTTGTCCGAGACGATGGACATCGCCCGAAAGTACGCGGGCCGCTGCGATCACGCGATGATCCCGTGCGTCTCGACATGGACGGCGGCTCACAAGCCCGGATTGGTGGTCGAAGGCCTGGTGGCCTAGGACCCGCCATGCTGCCGGGGTTTTCCCCTCCGCCCCGGCAGCTTCTTTAACGCCCCCGGGAGTATGTCATGCGTCTGGTTGGGATTGCTCTGCTTGCCCTGATCCTCGTTGGAACGGTCATCGCGCTTTCGCTTCTGGATACACGAAGCCTCGCGTCGACCCTGCTTCACCGGATCGCTGATCCCGAGCACCTCGTCTTCAGTACGGCGTACGAAAACCCCGCAACCCATCGAGCAAGCGACACACACACGGCGCGATTTCTGTTCGACCACGACCGCTCGGTGATCCTGTCGGGACTTCCTGCGTATCAGAGCGTCCGTTTTCAGTTGCCGCGTGATGCGCGTCCGCTCTCCGGACGTCTGCATCTTGAGTTGACGGCGCAGGTGCTGCCGGGAACCGAAGCGGTGTTGCGCGTCCAGATCGGTGGCGTGAAGCGTGCCGAAGTCCTGCTCAGACCGGGAACGCGGAGCGACGCGGTCGAGGTCGAGCTGTTGCCAGCGGACCTGGCGGGCGATGCCTTGAAGATCTCCTTCAGCGTTCTTGGCAAGGGGCCAACGGGTCCATGCGACGGTTCCGGCCCGCTCAGCACGTCGGTCGAGATCGAGCCTGTTTCCATGCTGGAATTGGCGCTCAATGCGCCGATTACGACCGCGCGGGACTTAGTAGCTCGTTGGGGCGGTGTGGCGCGCATCGGCTGGTCGGGCGGGCTGGCCGCCGATGAACAGGGGCAGCGTCTGGCGCTCGCGGCCGATCTGGTTCGAAAGGGTGGCCGCGCCGTCTTCCTTGACGCTGGTTCGCCCGAAGCATTCGGCACGCAACCGCTTCGGGATCTTGTTACGGGCTGGCGAAAGAGCACAGCGCCGCATCCCGCGTTATCGTTGGCCTTGGCAGAGGTCGGCCCGAACGCCGGGGTTCGCCGCTTCACCCGACTGACCCGCTGGCGCGTGGGCGTTGATCATCGGGATCGATCGCACTCTTTCGCGCCTGATCGCCTGGATTTGTCTCTGGCTCTTGGTCCCTTGTCTGCGCCGTCCGGTTGGGTGCTCGACGTGACCTTGGGCGGACGCCTGATCCACGCAGAGATCGTTCAGCCCGCCTCAGGCACATTCGAGAAATCTCTGGCGCTACCGGATCTCCCGCTAAAACCGGGCACTCAGATTGAGGTCACCGTCACGTCCTCAGTGACGAAGCAGAGTCTTTGCGACGAAGTTCCGGAACTGATCGCCGAAATGCGAGCCGCGAGCAGGCTTCATTTCCGTGAAGTTGCCGATAGCCTGCCCGCCCGGCTCCGCGCATTTCTGATTGACGCCGGAGGACTCGGGATCGACGTGCTCGGCCCGCTGACGGCGCCCGAGGCGACGGAAATTGCCCAAATCCTGGCCGACATCACGCCACCCAGCCTGGCACTACAAATGGCCAGGGGAATGAGCGGCGGGATCTCCGCACGCATCTACTCCGGCTCTGCCATCGCCCATCCTTGGCCTGAACTGACGTCAACTTGGCGGCTCGCTGCAAACGGCGCGGGCGATGTGACCATCCTTTCCCCCGGCGACACGCCGCCGCCCCACTCGATGCTGATTTCATTCGAAATGATCGAAGAGGCGGCGCCGTGACCGCGCTTCAGGAAAGCGACCGCGGGCAGATCGAGTTTCAGTCCGTCGACAGCGCACCCAAGCGCTTTGCGATCACGGTGCCGCAATGGCGCGCACCCGCGATGCTTGTCCTGTTTTCAGTGATCTCTTTCGGACTTCTGAGCCTGATCAGTTTGCCCGCCCTGCGTCCGATCTTCCCGCACCACGACATCGTGCTCTCGACCTATGACGGGCAGCACGCAATCGCCGTCCGCATTTTCGTGCTCGCCTTCTTCATTTCGTTTGCCGCGCTTGCCTCGGCGCCGGCCTGGGGGCGCGTTTTGTTTGCGGTGGATCTGGTCGCGACCTTCGCAGTGCTTTGCCTGATTTATGATCTGGTCAACGGGCTGCTGCGGATCTGGCCGGGCATTGGCTACTCACTGCACTTTACCGAGATCGCGAGCGGCCTGATCGGGTTCGGCGTGTATTCCATGAAGTTGCTCGAACGCGGCCGCATGCCCGTCCGCATCCAGGTCGAGCACCTGCCCATCAAGCAGACCCGCGCTGTGTTGCGCCTGACTTTCACGATCGCCAGCGCGGCCGGAGTATCGGCCTGGGTGGGCGCGATGGATCTTCAGATCGTGACGGACCTGCGCGAGATCACGTTGCTCGGCGGCATTGGTCCCGGCGTGTTTCTGTTCCTGCCGTGCTTGTTCGGCCAACTTTACCTGCTTGCCATCTTCGATCAGGTCACCGCCAAGCAGGTCGATTTTCGTCCGGGCGTGACCATCATCGTACCGGCGCACAACGAAGAATACATCATCGAGAACACCATCCGCGCCATGGACAGGGCCGCCACGCATTACCGCGGCCCGGTCCACATCATGATCCTGAACAACAACTCGAAGGACGACACCAAGGCCATCGCCGAGGCAACAATCGCCGCGTGCGAGAGCGCGACGGGAGAGGTGCTGGACGTGCCCACTCCCGGCAAATCGCATGCGTTGAATGCCGGGTTGGAGGCGACGCGCACCGAGTTTCTGGTTCGTGTCGACGCCGATACGCTGCTTGGCGAGGACAATCTCACGCGCGCAATGCGCCACTTCGCCGATCCGACTGTCGGAACCGTCGGCGGTGTGCCCGTCCCTCCTGGCGGGGCGATGTTCGACCGGCCCAGACTGCTCGAGGTTTTGGTCAAGCACGGCTTCTACTCGGTCGCCATGGGAGCCGTGAATGGCGTTGTCGGCATCCCCGGAATGTTCGTCGTCTACCGGACGAAACAGCCCCGTCACTTGGGTGGTTTCGTCGAGGGTATGAACGGCGAGGACACGGACATCTCACTTCGGATCGGCGAGCTTGGGTTTCACTCGGTGGTCGATCCCAAGATCCGCTACGTGTCGGAGGTGCCGGCGAGTTACAAGCATATGCGCGAACAGCGCACCCGTTGGTTTCGCTCGGTCTACCATATCTCTTCGCGCTGCCGGGACCTGATCTACTCCGACTGGATGACGCTGCGCGGCAAGGTGATCCTGCCATTCATGCTGGTGAACTCGGCCCGGCGCGCCATGCTGGTGCCGTTGCTGATCTTCGGTGCCCTCGAATACGCCTGCGCGTTCAACCCGCAGAGTCCGTTGAAGTGGCAGGCAATTGTCGCGGTGATGGTGGGCGCGCCCGCCATAATGGCGGTCGTGGCGGCTCTGCTGAACGGTGTGCCCAAGGGCATCGTCGCTCTGCCGGAGTATCTGCTGTTTCGTGTGCTCAGGGCGTATTTCACGCTGGAGTCGATGCTCAGCATCTCGGTCAAGGTCGACCGTGAGCATCTGGCGCTGGCGGTTCTGCGCAACGTCATCCCCAATCAACCAATCAGAGTAGCGTAATGACCAGTTTGTCTTCTTCTAGCCGCCCTCTCCTAACGGGCTTCATCACGCTATTTCAGGTGCTGACGGTTTCGCCGGTCATTGCGGAACAGTCCCTGCGGGGGAGCCAGATCTTCGCGATCGAGCGCTCGCCGAACACCGCTGACGACGGAGCCAGTCTCGGCCAGCAAAAGGATCTTGAGTTCAGCGGCTGGTCGCGGTCGCGTCTCGATTACCGCCTAAAACTCGAGAATGGAGATCAGATCCGCGCAGCTCAATGGCTCGAAGCGGAGCTGTTCCCTGTGGACGAAGAGCTCGACCGTTTTCGCGCGGAGACGCGCGCGAGCTACTGGACCCAGGTGTCAAAGGACACGCAGATCCGTCTGGAAGCTGCGCACAGCTATGTCAGGGATCGAGATCAGACGGTTTTCTTTCGTCCGCGGATCGGTGCGCAAGCGCGCTATCGTCACGATCCCCAGAATCTGAGCCGCGCCCGCTTGAGGTTCGGCTATCGCGAGCAGAACGAGGCAACGTTCAAGGGTTTCGACCAGGCGGAAGTTCGCCTGGAACTGGGTCATGATTGGCGTAACGTCGATCGCAAGCTGAGGCTGTCCGGCACGATCTTCGGCGAGCATCGAGCGGCCGACGAAGACCGGTTCTCATACACCGAAGGCGGGTTGCGTCTGAACGGACGCTATGCGCTTGCGGATGACCTCTCGCTGTCCAGTCGGATCGAGACGTCGTTTCGCACCTACGCTGACGACTTCTCCGCCCGCGTTGCGGACAGGCGTGAGGATCTGCGCATCCGGGCCCAACTCGGCCTGCGGTATCAGTTGAATGAGCATGTCGCATTTGCCGGGTCGGTCGGATGGGACCGAACCAACTCCACGATTGGCGTACGCGACTACAGCGGTTTGACCCTTGGCCTTAGTTTGGAGGTCTCTGGAATACTCTGGAACGAGGAATGACCGCGTCACCTGCGACGGCGGCCGATAGTCTATACGAAAGGATATGCGTCTAACCTATCTGCTCCGCACACGGGATCGTCCGAGCGTAGTATGGTGCACGCATGAAAATCAGTACTTCTCTCCGCGCATGGTCCAAGATCACGGCTCATGGCGCGCTTTTTGAAGACGGATCCATGCCCGCGCAAGGACCGGACTTTGTTGCCATCCATCTCGACGCGGCCGTGCCGCGGGACCAGATCCTCGCATTGGCCGCTGCTGCAGGCGTTCGAACACTTCACGGCAGTACCAGCTGCCGCGGCGCGATGATCAATGCAGGCATCGGAGACGCCGCGGAAAAGTCCGTTGGGTTGTTTGCAATCTGGGATCCCGACGGCGATTTCGGCACGGCGTGCGTTTCGCTTGGCGATGATCCTGAACACGCCGGTGCCGATGCGGCGCGCAACGCGCTCTTGGAAGCCGGGAGGATGGGCGAAGCGCCCGCGCTGGTTTGGGTATCTTCGTCTCCGGGATCCGAGGAACGGGTTCTGGCCGGCATACAGCGCGTGCTCGGGACCGGAGTGCCGATTGTCGGGGGCAGCTGCGCCGACAACGACATATCTGGGAAATGGGCAGTCTTTGACGCCAACCGCGTCGAGGGGGCGGGAGTGACAGTGTCGGTCCTGTTTCCGTCGACCGATGTCTCGATGTCCTTTCAGAGCGGATACGCGCCGACAGGCACGTCTGGCGTGATTACCGCCGCCGATGGCCGCCGGATTATCGAAATCGACGGTCGTCCGGCTCTGGAAATCTACGACGGTTGGACAAGCGGCTCACTGGCCAACTCGACCGATGCGTCTGTGCAGATCCTGTCTCAATCGACATTTGCACCTCTCGGGCGCCAGATTGAGAACGTCGCAAGCGTGCCATTCTATTTGCTGGTGCATCCCGCCATGGCCCATCCGGACGGATCGATTGACGTCTTTGCAAATGTCGCTGTCGGCGAAGAACTCCATCTGATGACAGGGTCCGAGAACAGCCTTTGTTCCCGGGCGGGCAGGGTGGCATCGCAGGCGCGCGAGGATCTCGATTCGAGCGAGCCTGTCGCCGGAGCATTGGTCGTCTATTGCGCGGGTTGCATGCTCGCCGTTGAGCATCGCATGAAAGAAGTCGCTTCTGCGGTCGACACGGCGCTCGATGGCGCGCCCTTCATGGGTGTCTTCACCTTTGGCGAACAAGGGCCTGTGCTTGGCAGCGCCAATCGCCATGGAAATCTCATGATTTCATGCATTACCTTCGCGGCGTAACTGGGTCGTTGGATGGACACGGAAGAGCGTCTGCGGGAAGCCCTGCTGGATCTGAACCGCGCGCGCGAGCGCGAGCGGTCGGCTCTGCGCCAGTCCAACGCGCTGCTTGACGCGCTCGAGGTGGTAACCACCGCCGACGACCCGGATGCGGCGATTGCGCACCTGCTGAACTCGGTGAAAAGCTCGCTATCCGCCGACGCTGTTGTCCTGCTGAGCGCATCCTCAGACGCCCAGAACGCTCGCCTGGAGCATGTGGCGTCCACGGATCCAGGTGTCGAAGTCTCCGGGGAAGCCGCCGTTGCCTTCGCGACTTCGCGCAGACGCCGTGTCGTCGATCTGAAGCAAGTCGGTGACGTCGCGGTGCGCCGCTCGAATGGCGGCGAGCAGTTCTCTTCGCTTCTCTCGACGCCGGGTACGCTCGACCAGCAAACCACAATCGTCCTGATGTGTCTCGGCCACAGCGTTGGGCAGTTCGCGCAATCGGATCTGAAGCTGTTGGCCAGACTGACGTCCGTCGCAGCGCAGGCCCTGCTCGCGAAGAAACTCAATGAACGCAATGCCCTGCTGGCTGAAGTCATCGAGGGTTCGTCGACGAGTTTCGCGATTGCCGACGCGGACGATGAACGCCGACCGCTGATTTACGTCAACCAGGCCTTCGAGGTTTTGTCCGGTTACTCCGAAGACGAGGTGCTGGGGGAAAACTGCCGCTTTCTGTCAATTGAGGAAAGCGATTCTGACGAACGTTCCCGGCTGCGCGAAGCCGTGCAAGACCGCACGCCTGGGCAATTTGAGCTGCGCAATCGGCGAAAGGACGGCGAGGAATTCTGGAACCGCCTGACGCTCTATCCGGTATCGGTCGGTCAGGATCAGCACAGATATCTTGTGGCGACGCAGGAAGACATGACCCTGCAACGGCAGGTTCATCGGGAGCGGGATCTTGCCGAAAGCCAGCTCCGCTCCGCTCTGTCGAGTACGCTGGAAGGGGTCCTGTTGCTCGGCCCTTCTGGCGAGATTGCCCTTGTGAACGCCCGGTATCGCGACTTCTTCGACACTGCGAGTAAAGCCTTGAAGCAGGGAGCCAGGTTTGAGGAGGTGCACAGCGTTTGGCTCGCGTCCACAGGCATACCATCCGCCGAGGCGCAACGGCACGCCCGGGAAACCCAGGCAAAAATGCTTGAGGGCGAGGAGAACAGGGAAGAACGCCTGCCCGATGGACGCATCGTTCTGGTCAACAGCACGCCGATGCCGGAGGGCGGCTGTGTCTGCATTGTAACGGACATCACGCGGCTCAAGACAACAGAACAGCGATTGTCGGAACGCATCGTCGCGATCGACGAGGCCCAGGACGGCATGGCCATCACCGATACCGAGGGGCGCTTCGTCTACCTGAACCCCAGCCATGTCACGATGTTCGGGTACGAGGAGCAACAGGAACTCCTCGGTCAATCCTGGGAGGTTCTCTACGGCGAAGCCGAAAGGGCGTTCATCCAGAACGTCGCCATGCCAAAGCTCATGGAGCACGGGAAGTGGCGCGGCGACATGGTCGGCGTCGGACGGGAAGGCGGCCCGGTCTATCAGGAGTTGACCCTGACGCTGCTCGAGGACGTCGGCCTCATCTGTGTGACGCGCGATATCTCGGATCGTATCAAGGGCGAGGCGGAGAGGACGCAATTGCGCGAACAGCTCAATGTCGCCCAGCGCCAGGAAGCTCTCGGGCAACTCGCCGCCGGCATCGCGCATGACTTCAACAACGTGCTTTCGGTGATCAACGGCTCCGCCCAGTTGATTGCGCTGGATCAGCCCGGCGCGGAGCAGTCTCCGCATCTGAAAAGGATCATCGCGGCCGGCGATCAGGCGACTGAACTCGTGGCGCGTATGCTCGACATCGGCGGGCAGGAGCCCGAGATGGTTTGGGAGGACTTCCGGAAACCCTTCCAGCAATCGGTCGATCTGATCAGAAGCGGCTTGCCGACTGGTATAACCATCAGCGTCACAAAGCCTGATGAACCGATCTACGGCGACCTCGATCCCACGCAGGTCACGCAGATCATTCTGAATCTCGCGATCAACGCCCGTGACGCGATGGGGGTGCATCCAGGCGAACTAACGCTCTCCTTGTCATCCCTGATACCCTGTCCCGACGATCTGACGCCCGCTGTCGGCGAGGTTTATCCCGATCAGTCCTATGTCCGGATCAGCGTCGGAGACGAGGGCTCGGGGATGACGGACGAGACCGTCGCGAACATCTTCGCGCCCTACTTCTCGACGAAAGGCACCGAAGGGACAGGGTTGGGACTTGCCGTGGTTGCAAGCATCATTACCAGCATAGGCGGGGCGCTCAATGTGGCCTCAACACCCGGGGTTGGCACCGTGTTCGACGTCTACTGGCCCGTCTCAAGCGATGAAACCAACGAGGTCTCGGAGGGCCACCACGAGGAATTAACAGGACTTCAAGACGTCAGCCTGATGGTGATTGATGACGACATCGAGGTGGCGGAAACGATTGGTACGATTTTGAGGACGCATGGAGCTCAGGTCGCGATATTCGCCGATCCGGAAGATGCTCTCGAAGCGATTGTGCTCGAACCGGAGCGGTACCGGCTGGCAATCACCGACTACGATATGCCGGGAATGAACGGCGCAGAATTGGTGAAGCGGACGCGACCGGTGGCGCCGCAAGTCAAGACCGTCCTCTGTACCGCGCTACCCACCTGGCAAGGCCGCTCAAAAAGCGCCGCAAAGCTGTTCCATGCAGTGATTCACAAGCCGATCGATGCGGACTCCCTGTGTTCGGTCGTTCTGAATTGTCTGAACGCGGGCGACAACGCCGAAGGTGAGACATGAAAATTCTGATCGCTGACGATCACGAACTGGTCCGCGACATGATCTGCGCGTTCCTCGAGCGCGAGGCGGATTTCAGCGTCACCTCGACCAACACCTTCGATGAAGCCGCCGAGCAGATGAAGGCCCAGGGGCCCTTCGATCTTGTTTTGCTGGATTACGACATGCCAGGGATGAGCGGCCTCAAGGGGCTTTCGGAGGCAATCGCGCTGAATGACGGCAAGCCCGTGTGTATCATGTCGGGCGTTGCCCAGAAGTCGATCGCGCAGGACGCGTTGAACTCCGGCGCGGCGGGCTTCATTCCCAAAACCATGGCTGGAAAGTCGCTCGTCAACGCCGTCCGCTTCATGGAAGCCGGCGAGCAATATGCACCAATCGACTTCATGACCCGGAAAGAACCGGAGGATGTTCATCCGCTCGCCGATCGTCTGTCTGAACGCGAGCAGGAGGTGCTCTCCGGTTTGTGCAAAGGGCTCTCCAACAAGGAGATCGCCCGCGAACTCGATCTTCAGGAAGTCACAATCAAGCTCCACGTCAAAACGCTTTGCCGGAAGCTTGAGGCACGCAACCGGACCCATGCCGCAATGATCGCGAAGGACGCCGGGGTGATGTGACGTGCCGCGCGTATGCGTGGTTGCGAAGCCGACGCGAATCCTCCGGCGCGCAGGCGCACCGTCAGCGCGCCGTCACAAGAGAAACGTGTCATAGAACGCCTCCAGATCGGCCCGCGAAAACCCACTCTCCGACGAAACGATCACGGTCTGACCGTATCCCAGATGCAAACTGAGAGACGTCTCGTCCAAGGTGACACGATCGGATTGCCAGTCTTCGACGTCCGCTAACCCGTCCGGAATGTGGAAGTCCGATAGATCCAGCGTATCCGAATTTTGTCCATGGATCTGATAATCGATGATCCGGTCGTGGTGGACGCCATTGTTCGCCAGAAAGACAAATGTGTCGGCTCCGCTTCCCCCTGCGATGATGTTCCTTCCCGCGCCGGCCTCGATCGTGTCGTCGCCATCGCCACCGAAGATGTTGTCCGCACCTGATCCACCAAAGATCGAGTCGGCTCCCGCATCCCCGAACAATCCGTCTCTGCCGGCGCCACCTTCCAGCGTGTCGTCGTCGGCACCTCCATAGATGTGGTCGTTTCCTGAGTCTCCGCCGGCAACGTCCGAGCCGCTACCCCCGAACAGTCGATCGGTGCCTGCACCCCCGACGAGACCGTCATCACCTTGACCGCCGACGAGAACGTCGTTGCCCGTGCCACCGTCGAGAAGATCGTTGCCAAGATCGCCGCTCAGCCGATCGTTCCCGGCATCTCCGGAAAGAACGTCGTCTTCGGAGCCGCCTTCGAGCGCGTCGTTTCCGTTCCCTCCGGACAGCCGATCCGCCCCCTCGCTTCCATCGAGAGTATCTCGTCCCTCGCCGCCAGAAATGATGTCGGCGCCCAAGCCCCCTGTAACGACGTCATTGCCCACGCCGCCGAATAGACTGTCGTCACCGTCCTCGCCGGACAGGATGTCGTTGCCAAGGCCGCCGTCTAACGTATCGCTGCCCCAGCCGCCATGCAGCGTGTCTCCGCCCGATCCTCCGAAGACCACGTCATCGCCATCGAGTCCGAAGACGGTGTCCAGACCAGCCTCGCCGTAGAGCAGATCGTCGCCCAGGCCACCGTTGATTTGATCGTGCCTGCCGCCTCCGTGGATCGTATCGCGACCGTCGCCGCCGAAGATCACATCGTCCCAGCCATCGCCTTCCGCTTGCACGACCGTGATCTGCTTGACGAGAACCTTTGCCGTCGCATCGATATCGGCGAACGGGTCGTTCCCGCGCGTATCCATGGCGCCGTCGTTGTTGCCGGTGGATTGCGCCGACGACATCAGCACCGCCGTCGCGGTCCGGCCGGTTTCATCGAACTCGAAGCGGTAGACGCCGCCGGATGCGGCGGTGTCGGAAGAGAGGTCGTGGTCCCCGTTGTTCAGCCCGGCATACAGGTTCCCAACACCGTCCATGAAAACCGCTCCGAACGCGCCGCTTGGCATCCCCTCCAGCAGAACTCCGTCTACTCCGGTGCGCGTGATCGGAATCTCCGCGATCACCGGCAATCCGCCGGTCTCAACGTCAATCAGATCAATCGTCAGGATCCTGCCTTGTCCGCCGGCACTGCCGGGCGCGACCACCCCGTAGAACAGTTCGTTCAAGGGGTTGAAGGCGACATCGTACATGTTGCTGCGGCTGAGGTCAGATGGGAATTCGAAGCTTTCGACCGAGGGGTTGCCGATCTCGTCCAACTCGCTCACGTCGATCTTGGTCACGCGGTCGAGTGTTGTGTGGAACGTCCAGAGATTGCCCTTGCTGTCGAAGTCGCCGACAAAATCGCTCTCATCGCCGTCGCCCAGCGCGAAGATGCGCCCCGACGCATCCATCACGATCAGACTGTTGCTTGAGATCCGGTTTCCGAGCGCATCTTCACCCGCCGTCCGGGCATAACCGTAAATCAGGTCGTCCTGGATGTTCAGGCCAACCGCATTGACCTTTGCGCCCGTGGCCACCCCTGTCCCGACGTACGTTTCCGACGCTGTGTCGAAGACCTGCAACTGGCCATCGATCACCTGAAACAGCTTCGCCTGGCCCGGCGCGAACGCCTTCACCGCGATCGGACCGTCACCGAGATCGACCACCTTGTCGTAGGTGAAGATCGGGCCGCTCGTGTCATAGAAAGATCTCGCTGGCGCGTCCGGCTCTGCCGTTCGAACGGTCAGTCCGGTCCCGGCACCAGCACCTTGCACTGCATAGCTCAGAGTTTCGAAAGCGCCGCTTTCGACTTCGATCTTGTCGAGAACGCGGTCATTCCAGAGAACCTCGACAGCGCCCGATGTGAAACCGGCGCTGAAGTTGGCGGCGACGTCGATGCTGATTGTGTACGTGGCCTGATCATTGGTATCGACGCTTTGGAACATCTCAGTATGTCCTGTTCCGGCGTTCTTCGTGACGACCCAGTCACTGCCCTCGAACTGAGCGATGGATCGGCCGACACCGCTCGGGGCACCGGACAACAGGTTTTCCGGCAGGAGGTCGCCGTAGATGCGGTCGTTGCCATCACCCCCGTAGATTGCGTCTTCGCCCGCTCCGCCAACGGCGTAATCGTTCCCGTAGGACAGGTTGATTTCGTCGTCGGCTTCTCCGCCATACGCGCTGTCGTGCCCGCCGCCGCCGTTGAGAGTGTCGTCTCCGGCCTCGCCATGCATGACATCGTTGCCGTTGCCGCCCTGAAGCAGATCGCCGCCGTTGCCGCCATGCAGAAGATCTGAGCCGGATCCGCCGGTGAGTGTGTCGAGACCGGCACCGCCAAAAAGCGCGTCGTTCTCCGCGCCCCCGAAGAGGTCATCGTCGCCCTGGCCTCCAATCAGGACGTCCTCACCGCTCGCACCGAGCAGGGTATCGCCGCCTTCCTCACCGCGTGCCGTGTCGCTTCCCGATCCACCATCAATCAGATCGTTGCCCGTTCCGCCGGACAGAACATCTGCGCCTGCGGCGCCTCTCAGAGAATCCGTGCCGTCGCCACCGTCGATTTCATCGTCATCGTTTCCGCCGTCCAGAACGTCATTTACGATGCCGCCGGAGATCCGGTCATCGCCCTTACCGCCGAAGGCCTGGTCGCTCCCGGCTTCACCAAAGATCTCGTCATCCTGATTTTGGCCGAAAAGTCTGTCATTGCCGCTTCGTCCAAAGATCCGATCGGTCCCGCTGCCGCCATAGATGTGGTCATCGACGCCTCCGCCTGAATTCCCTGGGTCAGCCGACACGTTCACGTCGCCGCCATAGAGCGCGTCGTCGCCGTTGCCTCCGAAGATCGTGTCCGACCCGTTCTGTCCGTCGACATAGTCGTCGCCCGAACCGGCGAACGCCCTGTCCGCACCGGCACCGAGGGCAATGACGTCCTCGCCTGCCTTCCCGTAGACGGTGTCGGCACTGCCGCCGGTCGACACCTGATCGTCGCCCGCCTTTGCATTCACCGAATCCGGACCGGCACCGCCCAACAGCGTGTCGTCCTTTGCCGTCCCATTGATCTTGCGCGTCATTGCTTTGGTTCCATCTGCCGTCGCTTGGAATTCAATGGAGATCCTAGCTTCGCGGCTCGACGAAGACTTCGGCGCAACCGGCCAGTCGACGAAGCGAGAGAAGTGTGTCGCTATACCAAAGATGAGGGACGGACCGTGCCGAGGGCTCCCCTCTTTCCGCAAGGTCCTGACAACGCAGCTTCGTTGCGCCCAGCCAAGAGTAAACAGACGGAGGAGGGTGCCTTGAATTAGCGTCCGAAGCTGGATGTGACTAAGAGCGCCTCAGGGCACTTGTCAGCACGCGCTCCATAGCCAGGCTTGCAAACCCCTCATCCAGTCTGCTGACTTCGCATATAACGGCATCGACTTAATCGGCTGAACCCAAGGACGCCTGTCCCTAGAGTGGCCCCCTCACGCCAGACCAAGTTCCTCGACCATTCGATCGCGCATCACGAACTTCTGCGGCTTGCCGGTGACCGTCATGGGAAACTCGTCGACGAAGCGAATGTAGCGCGGCACCTTGAAGTGGGCGATCTGGCCTTGGCAGAAGTCGAGAACCGCCTGCGTACTCAGTCCCGGATCGCGTGAGACGATCCAGGCGCACGCCTCCTCTCCGAACTTCGGATCGGGGACACCGAATACCTGCGCGGCCGAGATATCGGGGTGGGTCATCAGGAAGTTTTCGATCTCGGCGGGATAAACGTTCTCGCCGCCCCGGATCAGCATGTCCTTTATGCGTCCCGTGACCTTGCAGTAGCCGTCCTGGTCGATCACGCCCAGATCGCCGGTGTGCATCCAGCCGTCGCGGATCGCCTCGGCAGTGCGTTCCGGCTCGTCCCAGTAGCCCTGCATCACAAGGTAGCCTTTGGTCAGCAACTCGCCCTGTTCGCCGACTGGCGCGGTGTTGCCGCTCGTGTCGACGACACGCACTTCGACATGCGGCTGGATCGTCCCGACAGTTGATACCTTGTGCTCGAGGCTGTCACTGACCGAGGTCTGAAAGCTGACCGGAGACGTCTCGGTCATGCCGTAGGCGATCGTCATCTGATCGCAGTGCATTTCGTCAATCACCCGGCGCATCAACGGAACCGGACAGGGCGCACCGGCCATGATGCCAGTTCGCAGCCCGTTGAGGTTGAACCGCTTGAACTCCGGGTGATCGACCATCGCCTGAAACATCGTTGGCACCCCGTGCACGCCGTTGCAGCCCTCGGCCTCCAACGCCGTCAGCGTCTCCAGCGGGTCGAAACCCTCGCCCGGGAACACCATCTTCACGCCGTACGCGATGGCCGCGAGGTTCCCCAGTACCATGCCGAAGCAATGATAGAACGGCACGGGGATGCAAAGTGCCTCACCGGGCTGCAGTTTCATGGCCCGGGCAACCGAGATCCCGTTATTCAGGATGTTGTAATGTGTCAGCGTCGCCCCTTTGGGCGCGCCCGTCGTGCCGGACGTGAACTGGATGTTGATCGGGTCATGCGGAGAAAGGCCCGCCGTGATCGCGTCCAGCCGGGCCAAGCCCGCCGCAGCGCCCTGGTCCATCACCTGATCGAAGTGGAAGCATCCCGGCGCCGGTCCGTCGCCCAACTGCACCACCGTGCGCAGATGCGGCAAGCGGGCCGAGCGCAAATGGCCGGGTGGGCATTCCGCCAGTTCCGGCGCCAATTCCTGCAGCATCTGGATGTATTCCGAGGATTTGAACCGCGTTGCTGCAAGGATCGCCTTCGCACCGGTCTTGTTCAGCGCGTACTCCAGTTCGGAAAGCCGATAGGCCGGGTTGATGTTGACGAGGATGACGCCGATCCGCGCCGTCGCGAATTGGGCCAGCAACCATTCCGGCCGGTTCGGCGACCAGATCCCGACCCGGTCGCCTTTGTAGAGACCCAGCGCCAGAAGACCGGCGGCCAACTGATCGACCTTGTCCGAGAACTCCTTGAACGACCACCGGTCGCCGGTCGCCTGAAAGACCGCTGCAGGGCGATCGCCGTGCCGGCGCACCACTTCGGACAGAAACGCCGGTATCGTTGCTTCCAGCAGCGGTCGGTCGGTCGAGCCCTTGACGTGTGAGAGGCCGTCCACGGGCCGGACTGAAAGGGCCGACGCATCCATTTCTCGCTCCTTCGGGTTCCTATATCGCAGGATTTTGCGAGATGGCGGCGGCAGTGGCAAGAGGCCGGAATGTTTCCATTCTGAGACACTCGACGGCTTCTCAACGCGGAGTATCAGCCGGTCGCGCGTGTTAGGCGGGCTGATCAATCAAATGCAGGTAACACTTACACCGTTCGGCTGCCTGACGTGAACCTTGATATCAATGCGGATGGGCGTCGCTGAAGCGCCCTCAACGCTCTAGCGTTTGGATCTAACACCCGCGGCTCAGAAGCGTCTGGCCAGCAAGGCGGCGGCTGGCCCGCGATTTGGGATCGTACGGATCTGAAAGCCACCGACGCCTTGAATGTTATCGATAACATCATCGCGCGACAAGAAGCGCCCTGAGCCTCGCAAAAGGATTGACTGACGCAGCAGCCAAGCACCAATGGCTCGCGTTGGAGCCTGCGCGCAGAAGATGAGGCAGAGCACGCCGCCAGGTCGCACAATCCGACAGAGCTCTCGAATGGCCGTCTTCGAATCCTGGGCGGTTTCCAGTGCCCAGGCGCATGTGACCAATTCGAATGCGTCATCGACGAAGGGCAACGCTTCCAGGCGTCCCGTCACCTTGCGGGCTTGCAGGTCTGCGCAGCGAGCGAGCATGGCGTCGGACGGGTCCAGCAAGGTCACTTGCTTCGGCGATACTCCATCTCTGATCAGTGCTCTGGCGAAAGCACCTGTCCCGCACCCGGCGTCCAGGAGTTCGGTTTCCGGTGTGACGAGTGCGCGGACCGCTGCCTCGAGCGCGACCTGCGCCTCACCTCCCGCATACCTGAGCCATCGCCGATGAAGACGGTCGTAATCGGGGGCCAACCGGTCATACAGACTGACACAGTCTCGATGGGGCAGGGCGATTGACATCATGCGACCCGTCATACGACTTCAAGGATGTGCTGGCGCAGGGGTGGTCGCCTGCCACACCCAGGCAAGCCTGACGATCCAGACCATCGCCGCAAGCTGGACCATCAGGTGAAACACATCGTCCAGAGCGGTGGGCGCGTTAGACAGCATCCCAGCCGTCGCGAGAATTGCGGCGACAAAGGTGGCCGGCCGGCAGGCTGTCGGACTCAAAAGGACCGAGAGCGGCACCATACCGATCGGAACACGCACCATCACCGCTCCGAACAGCATCAACTCGTCGGTGATCACGATACCGTTGTAGGTGCCCGTCAGAAGCATCTCGAGATGAGACTTCAGCGCAAACTGATCGATATCGCCAAAGACGATGTTGGGCAGGATGAACAGGCACAGCGCCGAAAGCTTGATCCGGGTATCGAGAGCATCCACGAGCATTGCCTTCCTGCTGGTTCCGCTGCGCACTGAGCCGCAGAGAACGGAGTGACGCGGTTTCAATCGCCACGGTCTGCCGATGCAGCATTCACACCCGCGCCGTGCTGTTGTCGCGAGCGCTATACCCATGCGCAGACAGGCAGTGGATTGCCGATTTTTATACAGTTGCTATACGCTCATGCATGAACTGGCAGGCGATCTCGTTTGACTGGAATCAGGTTCGGGCATTTCTCGCTACTGCGGAGGAAGGTTCGTTCAGTTCGGCCGCACGTGCGCTCAAATCGACCCAGCCGACCATCGGCCGACAGATCTCGGAACTGGAGAGATCGCTTGGTGTCACACTGTTCGAACGCAGTGTCAGAGGCCCGGTTCTGACTGACTCGGGCCGCGATCTTCTGGATCACGTGCGCGCCATGGGCGAGGCGGCGACCCTGATCTCGATGGTGGCCGACGGGCAATCGCAGGATGTGTCGGGTGTGGTGACAGTCACGGCAACCGATCTGCTCTCGGCGGTGACGTTGCCGCCCATCCTCGCGCCGCTGCGCAAGACGGCTCCGGGGGTCCGGATCCGGATCGTCGCCGCGAGCGATGTCAGAAATCTGATCCAGCGCGAGGCAGATATCGCGATCCGCCACATCCGGCCTGACCAGCCGGACCTGATCGCGCGCCATGTCGGCGATTTTAGCGCAAGCCTTTATGCTTCCAGTGCTTACCTCGATCGCGCCGGGCGACCGCGCACGCCGCGCGAGGTGGCCGAGCACGCCTTTGTCGGTCCGATGGATCAGGATGGGCTGATCGCGACCCTGAACAATATGGGAATGCCGTTTCGGGCTGAGAACTTCGCGATGTCCAGCGACAGTGGCATGGTGGTCTGGGAGATGCTGAAGGCCGGGTTCGGGATTTCGATGATGCCCCAGGCTCTGTGCGACGTCGAGCCGAGCCTCGAGAAGGTGCTGCCCGACCTGCCGCCTATCCGGTTTCCGATCTGGCTCGTCACGCACAGGGAGTTGCAGACGAGCCCGCGTATCAGGACCGTCTTCGATCAGCTTGCCCGTGGTCTCAAGGAGGCGGCCGCTCCGTCAAAGCTATGACTCTCTGGCACCAGCTGAGCCGCGCGCGTCGCCTGATCAACACCATTGGCACCGGCACTGCACACGGATAAGGTGTTTTCGCCAGCCCACTTGCGGGCAAGCCCCACACATCATTCGAGAGAGCACATCGCTTGTGCCAGGGATCACGCAGCCTCCACGGTTGCCGTGCGGGAGGATCGTAATATGAGCGCGACGTTTCACATGACCATTGGCGGGAAGTCCTACGAGACGCCGTCCACGTTCGAGGTTGAAAACCCGGCAACGGGCGCCGTCGCTGGTCACGCGCCAAATGGAACGCCAGAGGATCTGGATCGCGCGGTCGCCGCCGCCCAAACCGCGTTCGAGAGCTGGTCGCAGACATCCGACGAGACCCGCAGCGCAGCCGTCGTGGCCGCTGGCGAGATCCTCGCCGCGCACGCCGAGGAGCTTGCCGCACTGATCACGCAAGAGCAGGGCAAGCCGTTGAACGGCGTCGGATCGCGCTTCGAGATGGGTGGCGTGGGAGCCTGGACCGGAAGCACTGCGTCGCTTTCCCTGCCCATGAAGGTGCTGCAGGACAACAACGAGGGGCGGGTGGAGATGTACCGCAAGCCCTTGGGCGTCGTCGGCTCGATCACGCCCTGGAACTGGCCGGTCCTGATCGCCACGTGGCACCTAATGCCGGCGATCCGAACGGGCAACACGGCGGTGATCAAACCGTCCCCCTACACGCCGCTCTCGACGCTGCGCATGGTCGAACTGATCAACGGGGTTCTGCCCGAAGGCGTCGTCAATGTGGTGACCTCGGACGATGTGACCCACAATCTCGGCGCGGCCATGGCGTCCCATCCGGGCATCCGCAAGATCGTTTTCACCGGCTCTTGCGCCACGGGGTCGAAGGTGATGATGAGGGCCGCCGAGACCATGAAGCGCCTGACCCTGGAACTGGGTGGCAACGATGCAGGGATCGTTCTTCCGGACGTCGACCCGGGAGCGATCGCCGAAGGGCTCTTCTGGGGCGGTTTTATCAGTCTCGGGCAGACCTGCTCTGCCATGAAGCGGTGCTACGTCCATGAAGACGTCTACGATGCGGTCTGCGACGCGCTGGTCGCCTACACGAAAGCCGTGCCTGTGGGCGATGGCATGGACGAGGCCTCGATCATGGGGCCTGTGGCCAACCAGATGCAATTCGACAAACTGAAGGGTCTTGTTGACGACGCGAAGACGCGCGGCCGGGTTCTGCTGGGCGGCGACGCGGGCGAGGGCCTGTTCTTCCCGCCGACGATCATTGCCGATTTGGACAATGGCGACCCGCTGGTTGACGAGGAGCAGTTCGGCCCGGCTCTGCCGATCATCAAGTACAATGACGTGGACGAGGTGATCACCCGTGCGAACGACAGCGAGAATGGCCTGGGAGGATCGGTCTGGTCCTCGGACATTGACCGGGCGAAGTCGATTGCGACGCGCATGGAATGCGGTTCGGTCTGGATCAACAAGCACGGCGTGATCAAGCCGAATGCACCTTTCGGCGGCGTCAAGAAGTCCGGCCTGGGCGTCGAGTTCGGCGAAGAGGGGCTGCAGGAGTACACAGATATCCAGGTAGTCTTCAGCTAGATCCGGGCCGCTTTTTTGAAGCCAACCAAGGCAAGCATCGGTCCTCACAACCTGACATTTTTAGGTCGGGAAAGTTGTGCGACTTCGATAGCTGACACCACTGGCTTCATAGCTCCGGTTAGAATTTCTCGAGAACGGGCGAGGCGGGCTGAACATGCTCGAGTCGTCTCTCCAATTGCGGCGTGCCTCTTGACCCACTCCGTTGGAGATGTCTTTCTTCGAAAGTGATGCCCCGGTGGATGGTCCCGAGAACAGTTCGGGCAGAGCATCGTTGATGGCGGCCATCATGGACTAACGCTTGAACGAGGGCGGGCCCTCGACAGGTCCCAATCGCATCGTGGTACGGCCGTGATGCCTCGAGTGCGGCAAGAGGAACCGGCTGCCAGCCAGGTCCGGTCCGGATAGCGACGCTTGCACGGCCGGCGGCTGAGGGACTGCTGCAAGGTCACCTCTGCAGCCCAGATGATTGGTCCGATGCGATGCTGTTCACGAGTAGTCTCCGGACTATCGGGACGAGGGCTCCCGGAGTTCGTAGCGTGGATCTAAGCGCGCTGAGCGGTCACTCGGCGTTGTGGTGGCGGGCCCGTGTTCGATCAAGGTCTGGGCCTCTCGGAGCGAGTAGAAGATGCCCCAGTTGAGAATTCCACTTCTGAGGCAGCGGTTGAAGCTTTCGCAGGAACCGTTCTCTGGGGATGATGATTTTCCAAGGAAGGCGGTCTGCGCGACTACGGTGCAGGCTCCGTCTTGTACCGGGTTGGCTCAGTGCTCAGGGCCACTGTCGGATCGGGTATAGTAGGGACGCCGCGCCGGATGGTTTAATCCGTTAGACTGTCCATTGAGATGAGCTAGCGATACAACCGGATCGCCAGACACTCGCCGGTAAACACTTTCAGTAGATAGAGCGTGCGGAACGCTCGGTCATCGTCGGTGGGACAATGGACAGAGCCACAAGACCTTACGGCACACCTTCCTGTGAACAGGTTGTAGCCACTTTTTATTTGAACTCGCCATCTCTGTCGCAGAGTTCGAACGAAGTTTGAGCCGCCGCTGGCGCCAGACAGTGCTTCATATGCAATCCCTAGTTCCCCCCTTACGGCCCGAAGTCGAACTGGTCCTCGGTCAGTTGGGCGGCTGTTGTGCCGAAGACGGTGATCTGGTCGGTGCCGTAGGCGACAGTTGCGTTGGCCCCTGCGTTCTGGATCGTCAGGTCGCCGAACGCCAGCCCC
>JBCDAV010000050.1:0-31061 GCA_039184865.1 Pseudomonadota bacterium
AACCTGCAGGGCAAGGCGGGCGCGGACGTGATCGACGGCGGGGCGGGGGCCGACCTGCTGCGCGGCGGGGCGGATGCGGATGTCTTCGTCTTCGCGCCGGGCGACGGCGAGGGGGCGGGCGACCAGATCTTCGACTTCGAGGTGGGGGTGGACACGATCGACCTGAGCGCCACGGGGCTGGCGTTCGGCGACCTGACGATCCAGGACGCAGGGGCCAACGCCACTGTCGCCTACGGCACCGACCAGATCACCGTCTTCGGCACAACAGCCGCCCAACTGACCCAGGACCAGTTCGACTTCGGGCCGTAGGGCGCGACAGACAGTTCGGAGCGAACGGCAGTTTTAACGTCTTTTGCGCACTGCGATTGGAGCGGCTGCTGATCTGTCGAGAACCGGGCAAGCCGAACGCCCCTTTCAGCGTCACTTAGGCATCTACGTCGTTGCCGGAGTTCGCCCGGCGCGTACCGCGTGCCCGCCATGCCGACCACGCATGGCTTGCGAGGACCAGCACGATCACCACGAACAGGATTGCCGCGATCGGACGATCGATGAAGTCGAGCGGCGTTTTCACCCTGATCATCGATGTGCGCAGCTTCGCCTCCATGATCCCGCCGAGAACCATCCCGAGCACGATCGGCACAATCGGCAAGTCGAGGCGCCGCAGGACGAACCCGAACACGCCAAAGACACCTGCAATCGCGCAGTCGACCGGATTGTTGCGAAGGGAGTAGACGCCGACAAAGCTGAGGGTGAGTATCGTCAGGCCCAAAAACCGGGTTGGAATGCGGATGATCTGCAGCAGGAGGTTCGTCGATCCGAGGAGGAACAACACAACGAGCACATTCAGGATCAGCAGCGCGATGTAGAGCGCGACGACAAAATCCATCTGGTTCTGGAACAGTCCCGGGCCCGGCACGACGTTGTGGACGTAGAACACGCTGAGCATCATTGCTGTCAGGGCCTCCCCCGGAATGCCGAGTGCGAGCAGCGGGATCATCGCGGCGGCGGGGACGGCGTTGTTCGCGGCCTCCGATGCGATGAGGCCGTCGGGGGCACCCTTTCCAAAGCGCTCGGGTGCGCGGGACACCCGCCGGGCGGTGGTGTAGCTGAGAAACTGGGCCGTGAACTCGCCGACGCCCGGGATCATGCCCATGCCGACGCCGAACGAGGAAGATGTCAGCGCCACGCGCTTGTGCCGAAACAGCTCGACAAAGCCCTGAAACAACCCGCCGCCAACGGCCTCGGCCTTTGGCGATTGATCACGTTCGGTCAGAAGCAGGAATGCCTGGCTGATCGCGAACAGGCCGAGGATCACGACGATCAGATCGACCCCGCCCGAGAGCCAGCTTTGCTCGAACGTATAACGTTTGGAATACTGGATCGGCTCCAACCCGATTGTGTTCAGCCAGATCCCGAAACAGGCCAACATCCCTGCGGCCATGGTCTGACCGCGGTGCGCGAGGATGACGAGGATGATGCCGAGAAGGGCTGCGAGAAAGATCTCGCGACTACCGAACATCGGCGCGATCCACGCGAGCACCGGTGAGAGCAGGATCAGGCAGAGGACGGAGAAAATACCTCCGAAGAACGAGGCAGAGTAGGCGAGCGACAGGGCGCGGCGCCCGTCCCCCGCGCGGGTCATCGGGTAGCCGTCATAGGTCGTCAGCGCATTCACGGCGGTGCCCGGCGTGTTGATCAGGATCGCCGGGATTGCGCCGCCGTACATCGACGAGCCATAGATGCCCAACAGGACGGTCAGGCCGACGATGGGGTCGAGCGAGAAAGTGGCGGGCAACAGGATCGCGATGGCGACGGCCGGACCGACGCCGGGGATTGCTCCGATGACGACCCCGCCGACCGAGCCGATCAGAAGCGCCAGCAACACGTCCCAGCGCATCAGGATCGTCAGGCTGTCGCCCAGAAGTTCCATCAGAAGTACACGATCGCACAACTGCGCAAGCCGTCGGGCAGAAATTCATAGAGCGCGCCGCCCGGGATCTTCACGGACAGTGCCGTCTTGAAGATCAGGACGATGCCGATGCCGGTCAGTGCGGCGATCCCAAGCATTCGGGTCGACCGGTAGCCCGCGCGAAGCGCGAGCGCTGTCGTGAAAACCAATGTGGCCGGCAAGTATCCGACCATTGGCACCGCGAAAACGTAGACCATGAACCAGATGAGGTACTCGAGCGGGCCAAGCCAGCTTAGGAGTTCGTCACGCCGCCCGGCGATGCGGGCACGGTAGGCGGAAATCAGATGAAGCAAGCCGAAGACGACCATTCCAGCCAGTGAAACCGCTGGCCAGAAGGCCGGTTGAGCGAACATCTTGCCTGTGCCCAGCGTCTTGGCGGAAAACTTGGCCTGTTCCCCAATCTGCGCGAGCAACACCACCGCGAGCACGAGGAAAGCCGCGGCGAAGACCACGGCACCCGGTTTCGGAGGCGCTTTTCTTGGTTCAGACATCGTGCGCGGGCGCGGAAACCCGCACCCGAGGCGTCATTTAGAGAGGATCGACATGATGTTGCCGAGCTTGGCGCTGTCAGCCTCGATGCGCGCAGCGGACTCTGCGGGCTCCTGCCAGTAGACTTGGGCCCCGGTGTCCTTGGCGAGCCTCTGCGCACGATCCGAGGCCATGGTCTCGCGGGCAACGGCGATGATCCTCTCGCGGACATCTTGCGGTGTGTCCTTGTGAACGAAGAGACCGTTCCAGAGCGCGATCCCGAGTGCGGGGTCGACCTCTCCCATGGTCGGTGCATCCGGGGTCAGCGGAATCCGGTCGTCGGTCACCGAGGCGAGGACCTTGACCTTGTCGAGGCAGGGCAGGACCAGTTGCAGCGTCGTGTTGATGACATCTGCATCGCCCGAGGCGAGCGTGTTGCAGTCGAGCGCGTCGAACGCGGCTTCTGAGCCCCATTCGAACCCGGCCGTCTTGGCAAATGCAAGGCTGACACGGGTCGGGATCAATGGTGCTCCGAAATGGCCGAGCGCAACGTCGTTCTCTTTCGCATGCGCTGCGAGTTCACCCATCGTCGCATAGGGCGCGTCGCCGGCAGCCGCCAACACGAACGGATAGGTCAGGAATATTCCCAGCGGGTCGAACTTTGCCGGGGTGAGTTCCGGGATGTCGATCTTGTGTCCGATGATCGGCACGGCGATGACGAACGATCCGATGGTGTAACCATCAGCCGGCGCGGTGGCCACGTCGATTGCGCCGGGGAACGGTCCGCCGCCACCGCCGGGTTTGTTCACGACGGCAGCCGCGACATCGTACTTCGCCTGGAAATCCTCGGCGATCATCCGGGTCAGGACGTCCTCCAGATCGCCGGGCGGCCAGGGCACGATGAAATTTACCGGCTTCTCGGGGTATTCCCCGGCAATTGCGCCCGTCGAACTTGCAATCGCGAGCATCGCAGCGGCGGCGAGTGTGATCGTTCTGGTCATGTGCGTCTCCCCGGTTTGCCCGATCGTTCGTTTGTCATTTTGATCGTTCGGCGGGAACATCACTGCCCAGATCACCGGGGATGGTCAACATTTCTGGCATTCCAGAAACACGCTCAGAAACGCGATCGGATCGCTGAGCATGCGCCCCTGACGACGAGGATTGCAGGTGCCTTGACGACATATACGGTCGGCGTCACGGCGCTCGGGACCGTGACGATTGACACACAGCCTCGGGCAAAGCGCGCCACCGTATCTCAGTGCAAACGGCGCGCGCTCCGCGCAGCGTCTGCATTCTGTTGTTATGCGGTCTTGATCAGCGTCTTGCCGAAGTTGCCGCCCTTCAGCATGTCGATGAACGCTTGCGGCGCGTTCTCGATGCCTTCCGTGACGCTCTCTCGATACTTCACGCGGCCGTCGCGGATGTAGCTGGAGACCTCGTTGAGAAAGGCCGGGAAGCGGTCGTAGTGGTCGGTGATGATGAAGCCGCGGACGCTCAGCCGTTGCACGAGGATCGTGCGCCAAAGCTTCGGAAGCTGGTCCGGGCCTTCGCCGCCTGCCATGCCGAAACCGCCCATGTTGTATTGCGAGATCATGCCGCAAACCGGGATACGGCCCCAGACATTCATCAGCGGGATGACTCCAAGAAGCGTTTTGCCGGCGACGTTCTCGAAATAGACATCGATGCCGTCGGGACATTCGGCAGCGAGCGCGTCGCGCATCGCGTTGCCATCCGGGACCGCGTAGTGATCGATGCAGGCGTCGAAGCCGAGTTCGTCGACGGCAAACGCGCATTTCTCGGCGCCTCCGGCAACGCCGACGACGCGCATCCCTTTGATCTTTCCAAGCTGGCCCACCAGTGAGCCGACGGCACCTGTCGCGGCAGCGACCACCAGGGTCTCGCCTTCCTTCGGGCGGCCATGATCGAGCAGGCCGACATAAGCCGTGATGCCAGGCATCCCCAGCACGCCGATCGCCGTCTGGACTGGCGCCAGTGACGGGTCGATCTTGCGGACGCCCGAACCGTCTAGGGCCGCATGCGTGCACCACCCGAAGCGGCCTTCGACAATGTCGCCCGCAGCGAACTTCGGATTCTCCGAGGCCATGATCTCGCCGACGCAGCCGCCCTCCATGGTTCCGCCGATGGGCACGGCGGCGGCGTAGGATTTGCTCTCGTCCATCCGGCCGCGCATGTAGGGGTCGAGCGATTGCCAGAGAACCTTCACGAGGATTCCGCCGGCCGGAAGGTCGGGCACGGCGTCGGTTTCCAGGCGGAAATCGCTCAGTTTCGGTTCGCCTTGGGGACGGGCCGCAAGGACGATCCGTTTCATCTGTTCGGCCATATCATCCTCCCGATCTGTGTCGCGCACAGACTGCGCCTGAAAAATCGCCCCTCGCAAGCCTGAAATTCCCTGTTAACGTGGCGAAAACACATGGGAGGTTTTCGCCATGCTGATGGGACAGATGATGCACCGGCCGCTGCTGGTGTCATCGCTGATCGACTATGCTGCCGAAATGCATCCGGGCGCGGAAATCGTCTCGTCGACGGTCGAGGGCGGCCTGCACCGGACGGATTATCCGGGGATACGCAAGCGCATTGCGCAACTCGCGCATGGCCTGAAGGCGATGGGTGTGAAGCCGGGCGACCGCGTGGCCACGCTGGCCTGGAACGGATACCGGCATTTCGAACTGTACTACGCAATCGCCGGGATCGGCGCGGTCTGCCACACGCTCAATCCGCGCCTGTCTGCCGAACAGTTCATCTACATCACGAACCACGCCGACGATGTGGCGATGTTTTTCGACACGACCTTTACGCCGTTGCTCGAGGCGCTGGCGCCGAAGCTGCCCAAGGACATGCGCTACGTCGCGATGTGCGACGCGGAGCACAAGCCGGAGAGCACACTGGACTTGGCGGTCTATGAGGATCTGCTGGCGGGGCAGCCCGAGGACATCGTCTGGGAGGACTTCCCCGAGGATACCGCCTGCGCGCTCTGCTACACCTCGGGCACGACCGGAGATCCCAAGGGCGTTCTCTATTCGAACCGGGCGATGGTTCTGCATTCGCTATTCGTCACGGTTGGCCAACGCTCGACCTTCTCGCCTGGGACGCGGATTCTGCCCGTCGTGCCCCTGTTCCACGCGAATGCCTGGGGGCTTCCCTATGCGGCGGCGCTGACCGGCTGTTCGCTCGTCTTTCCGGGACCGCGTCTCGACGGCGCGTCCCTGTTCGATCTGATGGAGAGTGAACGGGTGTTCTCGGCCTGGGGGGTTCCGACCGTCTGGCTGGGTCTGATCAACGAGATGGACAAACGCGGCGCCAAGCCTGCTCATCTGGGTGAGGTTCTCGCCGGTGGTTCGGCGGTCGCCAAGGCGCTGATCGAACGGTTCCAGAAGGGATACGGGATCGAGGTGTTCCAGGGCTGGGGCATGACCGAGATGTCGCCGGTCGGCACGCTGTCGCTGATGACGCCGGAGATGCAGGAGAGACCGCTGGACGACCGCATTGCGCTCAAGGCGCTTGCAGGACGAAAAATGTACGGCGTCGATCTGAAGATCGTCGACGAGGACGGCACGCGCCTGCCCCATGATGGCGAGGCCGAGGGCGAACTTTATGTTCGCGGGAACTGCATCACGTCCGGGTACTTCCAGAACGATGAGGCAACCCAAGCGGCCATGGATGCCGAGGGTTGGTTCGGGACTGGTGATGTTGCCTCGATCGACACCGAGGGCTGGCTGTCGATCACCGATCGCGCCAAGGATTTGATCAAGTCGGGCGGCGAATGGATCTCGTCCATCGATGTCGAAAACACCGCGATTGCGCATCCGGCAGTCGCCAATGCAGCCGTCATCGCGATCGCTCATCCGAGATGGGACGAGCGTCCGCTGCTCGTCGTTCAAAAGCAGCCGGGCGCGGAGCCGGAGCCGCAAGACCTGCTCGATCACGTCGCGGCGCATCTGGCAAAATGGCAGGTGCCGGACGCCGTCGAGTTCGTCGATGAGTTGCCCCTGACCGCCACAGGGAAGGTCTCGAAGAAGACACTGCGCGACACCTTCCGCGATCATCCCATTGGCAAGGCCTGACGTGATGGCGAAGAAGGTCTGTCTGGTAATCGGTGCGGGGGACGCAACCGGCGGTCACGTCGCGGAACGCTTCGCGCTCGGCGGTTACACCAGCGTCGTGACGCGGCGCGCGCGTAACATCGAGCAGCTTCAGGCGCTTTGCGAGCGGATTTCGTCAAAGGGAGGCGAGGCGATCCCGTTCGGCGTCGATGCGCGTGACGAGGATGAAACCGTCGCCATGTTCGAGGAGATCGAGCGCGATATCGGACCTATCGAGGCGTGCATCTACAACATCGGCGGGAATGTCCGCTTCCCGATCCGCGAGACGACCAGCCGCGTCTATCGCAAGGTCTGGGAAATGTGCGCCTTCGGGGCGTTTCTGGCCGGACGGCAGGCAGCTCAGGTCATGCTGCCGCGCGGGCGCGGAACGATCATCTTCACCGGAGCGACGGCCGGAATGCGCGGCGGTCCCGGCTATGCGGCCTTTGCCGGAGGAAAGTTCGCCATGCGGGCATTGGCCGAGAGCATGGCGCGGGAACTCGGCCCCGAGAACGTCCACGTCGCGCACGTGGTGATCGACGCTGCCATCGACACCGAATGGATCAAGACGCAGTTTCCCGACCGCTATAAGCCCGAGGAGGACGCGGTCGTCGATCCGGCGCAGATCGCCGAGACCTATTGGCAGATCCACAATCAGCACCGGTCGGCTTGGACCTTCGAGACCCAACTGCGACCGTGGAAGGAGATCTGGTAGCCCATGGACAAGAAAGTCGAGTTCTTCTTCGATGTGATCAGCCCGGCGGCCTACATCGCCTGGAACGTCATTCCGAAGATCGCTGCGAAAGCCGATGCTGAACTGGTCTACCGCCCCTTCTTCCTGGGGGGCGTGATGAAGGCCGCAGGCAACCAGCCGCCAGGCACCATCGCCAACAAGGGCAAGTGGATGGCGACGGACCTGCCACGCTGGGCCGCGATCTATCAGCTCCCGTACAATCGGAACCAGAAATTCCCGCAGATGACGCTGACCCACATGCGCGGTGCGGTGGCGCTGCAGGGGACGGATCAGTTCCGGCCTTATTGCGATACACTCTACAAGGCGCTCCATGTCGACAACCGCGATCTTGAAGATCAGGCGACCATCGTCGAGTTGCTGACCCCGCTGGGCCTCGCGACGCCCGACTTCATGGCGAAGATCTCGGATCAGGCCGTGAAGGATGAATTGAAGTCCAATACCGACGAGGCCGTCGAGCGTGGTGCGTTCGGCGCACCGACGTTTTTCGTCGGCGGAAACATGCACTTCGGCCAGGACCGTCTGTTCATGGTCGCCGAGGATCTGGGGATTTCCATCCACGAGGCTCTGGGCGATGGCTGACGGAAACAATCCATACATGCGCGAGGCGCTGCCCCTGTCAGAGATCGTCGCTCGAGAGGGGCAGGAAATCGGTGTCACGCGCTGGTTTCGAATGGATCAAACGCGGATCGACGCCTTCGCCGATTGCACCGAGGACTGGTACTTCATTCACACGGACCCGGAGAAGGCCAAGGCGGAAACACCCTGGGGCGGAACGATCGCGCATGGGTTTCTAACTGCCAGCCTTCTGAGCGCGATGGCCTATGACGTGGTGCCCCGGATCGAGGGCGTCGCGCACGGTGTCAACTATGGCTTCGACAAGTTGCGATTTGTGTCGCCTGTGCCCACAGGATCGAATGTGCGCGGCCGCTTCGTGCTGAAGAAAGCCGACACGGCCAAGGACGGAGAAGTCACGCTGACCTACGGTGTGACCATCGAGATCGAGGGACAGGAACGCCCGGCGCTGGCTGCCGACTGGATCGCCCGCCAGTTCTTCGCATGATTGGCTGGCGCGTGTGATCGAAGCAGTCAAGGTCTCTGCGCGCCGCGCACTGCTCAGGCTCATTCTGATTGTTGTCGGTAAGGGTGCTCGGTTCCGGGTCGCATTGATGGATGAGATCCGGCGGCATCGCGGTGGTTCGCTCGGCGTCGTCCATCGACGCGGTGACGACTGGCTGATCGATGGTGGAGATCATCTGATGTGGTGCTGCTCGGGCGACGGACTGATCGCCGCTGGGCTGGCGAAACATGGCGCGTGGCAGAGAGATGATCTCGAGCACGCCTTCGCAACACTTCAGGAGCGCGGGATCCGGCGAAAGGGCTGGTTCATCGACGTCGGCGCGAACATTGGAACGCACGTCGTCTACGCCGCAAAGCGCCCTGAGATTGAGCGTATTCTCGCTATCGAGCCGGAACCACGGAACTTCGACTTCATCTGCCGAAATGCCTCGATAAACGGGATTGAGGATCGAGTCACACCCTTGCGAGTCGCTGTTTCGGACCAGCCCGGAAAACTGCATCTGGAAGTGAACAGCGCGAAACAAGGCCAGCACATAATCCGGGAGGTCGCCCGGGACAACACGATCGAAGTCACCGCAAAGACGCTGGACGAAATCCTTGTGGAGCACGCCATCGATCCGCAGGACATCGCGATGCTCTGGATCGACGTCGAGTGGCACGAACATGCGGTGTTCCGCGGCATGCCGTCGGTGCTTGCAGCCAAGGTTCCGGTATTCTTCGAGTATGCGCGTAGCGCGATCACGGATGAGAGGCGCGCAGCCTGGCGCGAGAACGTCGAGAGGCTTTATGACCATGCCTTCGTTGTGCATCCCGAGGGAGCGCTCGAGGTGAGTTTTGAGGTAGCATTCAATCAGGAGTTGGCCGACATCCTGATCTGCTGATTTCTAGTCTTGGTGGACGCAGACATGACTAAAACCGCTGCAACACTCGTGACCGGTGGCTCTAACGGGATTGGAGCCGCCATTGCGGCGTCGCGTGCGGCTTCGGGCGAGGTGGTGATCAATCTGGATCGCAACGCACCGGCGGATGGCGCGAGCGGCCGGTGGATCTCCGTCGATCTGTCTGACGAGAGTGCTCTGGCTGGCGCGCTGAAAGACGCGCTCGGCGGGCACGACATCCTCAAGGTCGTCAATTGTGCCGGTGCGGCCTTGCTGGATCCGATCGAGGACATGACGTCCGCCGATTTTCGCCGCACGATGGATCTGAATGTTCTGGCACCGGCGTTGATCGTGCAGGCCTGTCTGCCCGCCATGAAGAAGCACGGGTTCGGACGTATCCTGAATATCGCCAGCCGGGCCGCGCTCGGAAAGACCCTGCGCACGGCCTATGCCGGGTCGAAGGGTGCTCTGATCTCGGCGACAAGGGTCTGGGCGTTGGAACTCGCGCAATACGGCATCACCGTAAATGCAATCGGTCCGGGACCGATCGAGACCGAACTGTTCCGCCATGCCAATCCCGAGGACAGCCCGGTTACGAAGTCCATGCGGGATGGAATACCGGTTCGCCGCTTCGGCCAACCGGAGGATGTCGCTCACGCAGCCGACATGTTCCTCGATGACGCGTCGGGCTTTGTGACAGGGCAGGTTCTTTACGTCTGCGGTGGTCTGACGGTCGGCGTCGCTCCAGTATAAAGCACGGGTCCGCGAGGACGTTCGCTGCGATCTTACGGTCGCGCGCAATTTCTCGACACTTTGCCTGATCACGCTGAGCGCGAATTCAGCCTTGCGAAGTGCAACATGATCGATTTCGGTCGCCACTTTGGCCTTCCGGCCAATCGTTTCGGACGGCTCGAGTAACGCTTGTGTAATACCACGAGCAGCGGGAATACCTCTGAGTGCAAGCCCGGCGATTCTGCGGTCGCAGATGCTGCAAACGCGTTGGACAAAAGAGCTCGCACCGACCCTGTGGCCGTGACCTCTCGTCAGGCCTGCGGCAGTGCGCACCTGCCAAACCGGCTTGATGCGCGCGACCGCGCCGAATAGGACTTTCGTTCGGTGCGGCCCGGCGATAGTGTGCGCGCCCAATATGCAGGAGGCCCCGCGTGAGCGAGACAGACAGCTTCATCCAGGAAGTCACCGAGGAAGTCCGGCAGGACCAGATGCTCCGGTACTGGAAGAAGTACGGCGCCTTCGTGATCGCTGGCGTGGCCCTGTTGGTTGGCGGTGCGGCAGCATGGAACTGGTCGGTAGCGCAGAAACAAGCCGAGGCTGAGGCCATCGGTGCCGCATTCCTGGCCACGGATCCGACGGACCCAGACCAGAGGGTAGCCCTCGCCGCGCAACCTCTCGGTGCGCCGCAGGTCATTGCCGAGCTTGCCGCTGCGGCTTCGCTTGCCGAGGCAGGGCGCCTCGAGGAGGCTGCCCAACGATACGGGGACATCGCGGCCCGCGGGGATGTCGCGGTGGAATATCGGGACATGGCGGTCCTGCAACAGATCAGGGTCGCCTCCGTTGCCGACCAGGCGAGCAACCTATCCGCAGCGCCGCTCGATCGGCTGATCGAGGGCGACAGCCCCTACCGCCTGCTTGCACTGGAGCTGCGCGCAGCGATTGCCTTGCGAGACGGTGACCGTGACGCGGCGCACACTGACCTGAACACAATCATCGCCGACCCGGAGTCGACGCCGACGATGCGTCAGCGGGCAGGCGCATTGCTGACGGCGACGGGCGGCACAATGGATCAAGCTTCTGGGTAAGGCTGGCGGCTGACCGGACCGCTGGCCGGGGGGCGGCGGTCTGACTGGCCGAACCATCGATTGGGGAACGCATAGATGACGAGAACTGGACTTCGCACCTTCGGCGTCGCGGTCGCGATCGTGTTGGGTATTTCGGGTTGCAGCCTCTGGGAGGATGAGGAGCGCCTCTCCGGCGAGCGCATCAATATCCGGGACCAGCAGAGCGATCTGGGCGCCGCGGGCAGTGCGACGGGAGGACCGATACCGCAGGCGGTCTCGAATCCTGACTGGACACAGACAAACGCGCAATCTTCCCATGCCAGCGGACATCTGGCCGGGCCGGCCGCACTCAACCGCGTGTGGACCGCGGATGCGGGCAGCGGTGGCGGCGACGGTGCGGCGATCACAGGTGCACCGATCGTCGTCGGTGGCAGGGTCTATACGCTCGATGCGGAAGCGCAGGTTTCGGCAATCGACGCATCCTCGGGGAATGTCGCCTGGACTGTAGATCTCACGCCCGAGGGCGAGAGCGGCGAGGACGGTTTCGGGGGCGGTCTGGCGTCGAACGGAAGCCGGATTTTCGTGACGACCGGCTTTGGCGAGGTTGTCGCACTTGACGCCGCCTCTGGTGAGGAAGCATGGCGCTACCGGGCAAGCTCTCCGTTCCGCGCGGCACCTGTGGTGGATTCGGGTCTGGTGGTTGCAGTCAGTCGCGCAAATCGCGCGGTTGCTCTGGCCACCGGGACGGGTCAGCTCATCTGGCGCATCGACGGCATCAGCGCGACGGCAGGTCTGCTGGGTGGCGCGAGCCCTGCGGCCAGCGGCGGTCTCGTTGTCCTGCCATTTGCCTCGGGCGAGGTCATCGGGGCCCAGATGGCAACAGGGCGGCGCGTCTGGAGCGCCGTACTCGGAGGCGCTCGGCGCGGTCTTGCGCGCTCATCGATCTCGGATGTGACCGGCGACCCGGTGATTGCCGGGCGCCTTGTTGTTACGGCGAACCAGTCCGGCAGGATGGTGGCGATCGACGGGCAGACCGGACGGCGCGGCTGGACCCGTTCGGTCGGATCGGTCGGCCCGATCTGGGTCGCGGGGGACTCGCTCTACGTGGTCAGCGACGACGCGACGCTACAGAGACTGGCTTTGGGCAGCGGGGCGACGATCTGGCGGACCGAGTTGCCGGCCTTCGAAGATCCCGAGGATCGCGAGGACCCGATCGCGTATTCCGGCCCGGTGCTGGCGGGCGGCAACCTGCTTGTGACCGACACGCTTGGCACACTCCACACTTTCGATCCGCAGACCGGAGCGCCGGGTCCGCAGGCGGATCTGACCTCCGGTACTACGACCGGCGCAGTGGTGGCATCCGGCACGGTCTATGTGATGTCCGGCGACGGCAATCTGCAGGCATTCCGCTAACGCGCCGAATACTAGGCTGCCGGAGCGTCGTTGCTTTCAGGTGTGACGCCGGGACCGAACCAGATCACAGTGTCGCCGGATCGCGGCTTCAACTGGCTCGACTGGCTCGAAAACTGGAGGACGCCGCGACGGACAAGCGCGACAACTTCTGATTTTTCGTGAGGGCGCGCGTCGGTCGCCGCCTTACTCCTTTCGGCGTCGATGGTTTCCGTCGAAAACTCCCAGCCGCGCGCGATCCGATTTTCAAGGGTCTCGATCTCGGCCCCGGATTCGAGCAGCGTTCGTCCACCGAGCGAAGCGGGCAAGTCATGATGGCCTTCCGAGCGCTCGTGTCGGCCAACCTGAAAGACGCGGTCGCGGCCCATTTCAGCGCCAACGTTGGTGCAGACCAGGGCATTGTAGTCGTCATTGTCGCTTGCCGCGATAAGGGAACCGAAGCGCGAGAGGTCAACGGCGTGCTCGGCGGCCTCCGAGAGCAATTCACCATACCATGTGGCGAGACCTTCGGTGCGGGCCGTGCCCAGGCGGTGCCAGTTGCGATCCACCATCATGATCGGAACGGAAGCCTCCCGCAGCGCCAGCGCCAGGCTCAACGTCCATTTCCCACCGCCGAGGATGATGACGCCGGGTGGTTCCTTGGAGGTCAGCCCGACGGCTCGGGCGAGCGGCGCCATGGTGAAGCCGTGGACGACGACCGTTGCGGCAACGAGCGCGAAAGCGAGCGGGGCGAGTTGCGCGCCATCCGCGATCTCGATGTCGATCAGGCGTTCCCCGAAGAAGCCGGAAACAGCGACGGCGACCACGCCGCGCGGTGCGACCCACGCCACGAATCCGCGCTCCGGCAGCGTGAGCGAGGTTCCAACAAGCGAGGGCAGAACAGCCAGCGGTCGCGCGATGGCCATTATCACGGCGACGAAGGCCACCGCGCGCCAGTCGAGCGACAGGATCATCGCGGGTTCTAGTGTCGCGGCGAGGATGACGAACACGCCGGAGACGAGCAGGATCGTAATGTGTTCCTTGAAGCGTTTGAGTTCGTCCAGGGACGGCAACCGTGCGTTCGCGATCGTGATCCCCATAACTGTGACTGCGAGCAGTCCGCTCTCGTGCAGGACCAAATCGGTCGAGGCGTAGACGCCCAGCACGCCGGCAAACAGGATCGGCGCCTTCATGTACTCCGGCACGAAGCCGCGACGGAAGGCTCGTGTGACAAGCCGACCCGCCGCGTAGCCCACGAGGGTCGCAACAACGATCCCGACGCCCATGTGGCCTGCGGCGTGGATCAGATGATCACCTTGCAAGGCAATGACAACCTCGAACGCGAGAACCGCGAACAGGGCGCCGGTCGGGTCGTTGACGATGGCTTCCCAGCGAAGTGTCGACGCGGTCCGTGCAGACAGCTTGGCCTGGCGCAGCAGAGGCATGATCACGGTCGGACCGGTGACCACGAGAATGCCTCCAAAGATTGCGGAGGTGGCGAGATCGAGCCCCGCCACCCAGTACGCAGCCGCGGTGTTGAAGACCCAGCCGAGGACAGCGCCGATCGTACAGAGCCGTCGAACGGCAGGCGCGGCATCCCGCAACTCCCGGAAGTTCAAGGTCAAGCCGCCCTCGAACAGGATCAGGGCGACAGCAACGGCGATGATCGGGCGGAACAACTCGCCGAAGTCGGCGCGCGGGTCGAGAACACCAGTAACCGGTCCGGCAACGATGCCGGCGACCAGCATGAAGACGATTGCCGGCATGTGCAGACGGATCGCAAGCCATTGGGACCCGACGCCGAGCAGACCGATCAGCGCGAACGTGAGTGTCAGGTTCTCCATGGCCGCTCCGCGTCCTTCAGGAAATTACGGGCGGGCCGGAACGCTGGGCGAGTCAACTGTCTGACCTCACGGCTCCGCAAGCTCGTTGCTGCGAGAGGGGTTCGGTGGACCGGCGCGACAAGGCTTCAATTCGAATGGATCTCAACATGCTCATCCGTCTGCACCGCGCAATTCGCGGCGCATGATCTTGCCGGTTGCGGTCATCGGCAACCGGTCGATCCATTCGACGGCGCGCGGGGCGACATGCGGAGAGAGCCGTTCGCGAACGTGCAGTTTCAGCACTTCGGCCAGATCGGGATCGCCGTTCCGGCCATCGGCGAGGACCACGAAGGCTTTCACGATCTCGGTTCGAACGTCGTCCGGCACTCCGATGCAGGCGGACATGGCAACGGCCGGATGGCGGTTCAGGCAGTCTTCTATCTCGGTCGGGCCAATGCGATACCCGGACGAGGTAATCACGTCATCTGTGCGCGAGGCGAACCAGAAGTAGCCGTCCGGGTCCATCCGACCCTCGTCACCGGTCAGGATGTAGCGATGACCATCCGAGGCGATGACGAACTTCTCGGCGGTCTTCTCCGGGTTCTTCCAGTAGTTCAGAAACATCGAGGGATCGCCGGCGCGGACCGCGATCTCGCCCACCTCGTCGGCATCGGCAATCGTCGCATCATCTCGCAGGATCACGACATGTTTGCCGGGGATCGGCTTGCCCATCGAGCCGGGCCGCACCGGCAGGATCGTGGAATTGCACCCCAGGACCGGGTTGACCTCGGTCTGACCGTAGAACTCGTTGATCGTAAGACCGAGCGCCTCACGGCCCCATTCGAGTGTGGCAGCGCCCAGGCTCTCGCCGCCTGAGGCGACCGAGCGAAGCCGATGTCGGAAACGTTGCGGAGCTTGGACCTGACGCATCAGCTTCAGTGCCGTGGGCGCGAGGAACGAGTTCGTCACACCCTGATCGGCGATGAGTTGGAAGGCGCGCTCAGGGTCGAAACGATCGAAGCGGCAGGCGATCAACGGCACGCCAAATCGTAGAGCTGGAAGCATGATGTTGCCGAGCCCGCCAAGCCACGCCCAGTCGGACGGGGTCCAGATGCGGTCTCCCGGTTCCGGGAAAAAGTCGTGGACGATCTGTGTTGCAGGGACATGGCCCGGCAATACGCGGTGGCCGTGCAATGCACCTTTCGGAGGACCGGTCGTCCCGGACGTGTAGCAGATGAATGCGGGATCGTCAGGGCCGGTGCGGACAAGGGAGCAGTCGTCTTTTGCAAGCGCCATCGCATCTGGCAGGCCATGGGCGTCATCGTTCGGACCATCCGTGCTCCAGACCGCCGCCAAGTCTGGCAGGTCATCGCGGATATTTGCGATCTTTGGCAGGTTCGTCGCGTCCGTAACTACGGCCTTCGCGCCGGAGTTTTCCAGCCGGTAGTGCAACCCGTCCTCGCCGAACAGCGTGAAAAGCGGCACCACGACAGCTCCGATGCGATAGGCAGCGAGATGACAAAGGGCGGTTTCCGGCACCTGCGGCAGCAGGACACCGACACGGTCACGTCGCCCGATACCATGCGCGAGGAACACGTTGGCGAGGCGCGAGGACAATCGCTGAAGGTCGCGGAAACTGTATTCGTGAACGTCTCTGTCGCGCACATGAACCAGCGCCAGGCGTTCGGGGTCGGAACGCGCCCACTTTTCGCACGCATCCCAGGCGATGTTGTAGTCGTCCGGCAGATCCCAGCGGTGAGAGGCGCGCACCGCCTCCCAGGTATCTGCGCGGATGATCTCGGCCATCAGGCCGCCTTGGTTCCCAGCGCCGCCAGCACGCGCGCCCACGAGCGTGCACCCTTGGTGAAACTGCGCAGATCGTATTTCTCGTTCGGCGAATGCAGGTTGTCGTCTTCCAGACCGAACCCGATCAGCAGCGAGTCCATGCCAAGCCGATTCTTCAACTCGCCGACCACCGGAATCGAACCGCCGCAGCCGATGAACGCGGCTTCCTTGCCCCACTCTTCGGTCAGGGCCTGGCGCGCCTTTTCGAAAGCCGGGTCTTCCAGAGGCATCACGGTGGCAACGCCGCCACCGCGTTCGGTGAAACTGACGGAGCAGTCGGACGGCAGGCGTTCTTCGACGAAGGCTTTGAACTTGGCCATTATGTCGTCCGGCTGCTGGTCGCCGACCAGACGGAACGAGACCTTGGCATGGGCCTCGGCCGGGATGACTGTCTTGAAGCCCGACCCGATATAGCCACCCCAGATGCCGTTGACCTCAGCCGTCGGACGCGACCAGACATGCTCAAGCGCCGAATAGCCATGCGTGCCCCAGGGTTCGGACAACCCGACATCGCCAAGGAACTGTTCGTGAGAGAACCCGAGCGCGTCCCATTGCGCCTTGATCTCAGCAGGCAGTTCCGGGACGCCGTCATAGAAGCCCGGGATCGCGATACACCCGTCATCGTCGTGCATCGCGGTCAGGATCCGCGTGATGACGTGGATCGGGTTGGCCGCCGCACCGCCATACATGCCCGAGTGGAGGTCGCGCGACGCGGCGTGCACCGTCAGTTCGCAAGCCGTGTTGCCGCGCAGCATGGTCGTGATCGCGGGTGTGTTGGGATCGAACATCCCGGTGTCGCAGATCAACGCGATGTCGGCGGTCAATTCGGCCCGGTTCGCTTCCATGAACGGGGGCAGGGACTCGCCGCCAGATTCCTCCTCGCCCTCGAGAAGAACGGTAACCGTGCACGGCAGGGACCCGGTAACAGTCTTATGCGCGCGACATGCCTCGATGAAGGTCATCGTCTGACCCTTGTCGTCCGAGGTTCCGCGCCCATGCATCATCTGCGTTCCATCCGGGCGGGTGATCAGGGTCGGCTCGAATGGCGCTCCGTTCGTCCAGAGGTCGAGCGGATCGACCGGCTGCACGTCGTAGTGGCCGTAGAACAGGACATTCGGCGCGCCCTCGGGTCCGGCATGATGACCGACGACGATCGGATGGCGCGGCGTATCCGCGACACGGGCGGAGAACCCGATGGTTTCGAGATCCTTGCAGTGCCACTCTGCAGCCGTGCGGCAGTCTGCGGAATAGGCGGGGTCGGTCGAGATCGAAGGAATGCGCACAAGATCGAACAGGCGTGCGACCGCGTTGTCGCTATCGGAATCAAGCTGCGAAAGCACCGCGTTGAGATCGGTCATGCGAAGGTCCTTCTGGGAGGCGTGTCGGTCACTCGGTTTCGGCGGCAGCCTTCACAGTCCGGAACGTGTTGGCAACCACCTCTTGCAGGATCTGCTGGAAGAGCTCGCCTGACAGGGACTGCATGGTGCGGCCCGCATCGTTGCGCAGCCCTGCGTATTTTTCGGCATGGGGCGAGAGTTGCGCATCGGCCGCCAGCGACAGCATTTCCTCGTCGGTCAGGAGAGGGGTCCACGCCAGTGCCATGTTGCGTTGCCAGGTATCACCGTGGCGCTCGACTGCCGCGTCGATCTCGGCGTTGAAAACTTGCTCGGTCAGCCTGCCGTTCACCTGACCCAGCATCATCATCGTTTCGGTCCGGGCGCCGATACGACTGAGCATTCCGGAAAGCTGGTCATCGGAAAACTGGCCGGCGAAGGCGATCGCGGCGTCGGACGGTTGAACGCGAGTCTCATCTGCGGCTGGGACAGCTGGCGAGAGACCGAGCAAAGCGCTCAGTACGAGTGCAATAAGGATCTTAGCCACGAATGATCCACCCTCCGCCAAGGACACGGGATCCGTCCGGCCCATAGAAAACGCAGGCCTGACCGGGCGCGACGCCCTCCTCGGGATTGAGCAGTTCGACCTCTGCGCCCATGTCGCGCGGGTGCACGCGGGCCGGGACCGGCGGACGCGTCGAGCGGACTTTGACAAGAACCTCATGCCCTTCGGCGGGTGCGTCCGCGAATTCTCCGTCACCGATCCAGTTGATATCGGCCACTGGAACGGTTCGGGTTGCTAGGGCGGCACGCGGGCCGACGATCACGCGATGCGCGCTCGCATCGAGCTTCACGACGTAGAGCGGCTCGCCGCCACCGATCCCAAGGCCGCGGCGCTGACCGATCGTGTAATTTATGATGCCGTCATGCCGGCCCAATACGCGGCCATCCAGATGCACGATGTCGCCGGACTGATCTGCTCCCGGTCGCAGCTTTCGAATGACGTCCGCATAGCGCCCCGAAGGGACGAAACAGATGTCCTGACTGTCCGGCTTATCGGCCACGGGAAGGTCGAATCTCGCTGCCAATGCGCGGGTTTCGGCCTTTGTCTTGAGATGGCCCAACGGGAACCGTAGATAGTCGAGCTGCGCCCGTGTCGTCGAAAACAGGAAGTAAGACTGGTCCCGATCAGGATCGGCCGCGCGGTGAAGTTCAGGGCCCCGAATGCCTTCGTGGCGTTGAATGTAGTGTCCGGTCGCCAGGCAATCCGCGTTCAGATCCTGCGCGGTCTCGAGCAGGTCGCGAAACTTCACGCGTTCGTTGCAGCGGATGCACGGAATCGGGGTCGCACCGGCGAGGTACTGATCGGCGAATTCATCGACGACCGATTCCCTGAAACGGTTTTCGTAATCCAGCACGTAGTGCGGAAAACCCATGGTTTCGGCAACGCGCCGTGCATCGTGGATGTCACGACCGGCGCAGCAAGCCCCCTTCTTTGCAAGGGCTGCGCCGTGATCATAGAGCTGCAAGGTGATTCCAATCACGTCGTAGCCTTGGCTTTTCAGGCTGGCTGCGACGACAGAACTGTCCACTCCGCCCGACATCGCGACCACAACGCGTGTCGTTTCGGGGCGCTTCGCAAAGCCCAGACTGTTCGGCTGCGCCGAAATGGGATCGGAAATGGTTTCATACACCTTGATTGTGCTCCGATTCAGGAAAAGCCCACACCTTCATTTCCCTTTAATAGCAGTATCATAGCGTCCTGTGTTGTGAGACGAAGGTAAGTGTGGGGGGTTCCATGCGGATGGACGATACAACATCGTTCGTCGTCGGGCCAGACGGTGAACGAATGACCATTGCCGACCTGCCGGCACCGGATACGCGCCGGTGGGTTCCTCGACGCAAAGCGCGCGTCGTGGCGGCCGTTGAAGGTGGCTTGATTTCCGAAGAAGACGCCTTCGAGCGTTATCAGATTTCGGCTGAAGAGTACGATACATGGAAGGCTGCGATGTCCCGCTTCGGCATGCGTGGCTTGTGTGTCACCAAGATCAATCACGTTCGCTCAACCTCAGAATGAGTTTGAGAGAGCAATTCGTGTATGGTAACGATCCGTTAAGTCCTTCGCGTTAACCACGATGCAGTGGAGTAGCCAACGGGCAAACGGAGTACCCCATGCGGATTCTGTTGATAGAAGATGATCCATCTACCGCCGAGAGCATCGAACTTATGCTTAAGAAGGCGGATCTCAACACATACGTCACAGACTCCGGCGAGGAAGGCATCGAACTTGCCAAGCTCTACGACTACGATCTGCTGATCCTTGATCTTTCACTGCCGGATATCGATGGCTACGAGGTGCTCCGCAAGCTCCGCATGGCCCGGATCGACACGCCGACCCTGATCCTCTCCGGCATGGACGGCGCCGACAACAAGATCAAAGGCTTCGGATGTGGCGCGGATGACTATCTGACAAAGCCATTCAACCGCGAGGAACTCGTCGCCCGCATCCATGCGATCGTGCGGAGATCGAAGGGCCACGCCCAGTCAATCATTCGAACTGGCAAGATCGCAGTGAACCTCGATGCGAAGACCGTCGAGGCGAACGGTCATCCCGTGCATCTGACGGGCAAGGAATATCAGATGCTGGAGCTGCTGAGCCTCCGCAAGGGATCGACGCTCACCAAGGAAATGTTCCTCAACCATCTTTATGGCGGGATGGACGAGCCCGAAGTGAAGATCATTGACGTATTTATTTGTAAGCTTCGCAAGAAGCTCGCTCTGTCCACCGGCGGCGCGAACTACATCGAGACCGTCTGGGGTAGAGGCTACGTTCTCCGTGATCCGGTGGAAGAAGTCGCCTGACGGGCCGTTCCGTCATCTTCGTTCCGAACGAATAATCGAATGACGCGCCGCTTTCCGCAGCGCGCCGTTAGTTGTCAGAAAAACTGAGATTATGCGTCGGTGGGCTCGGGCTCGACTGGAGCCGATTTCGAAGCTGCCCGGCTTGGCTTGCGCTCGCCGGTCTCCCCAAGCGGGTCTTCCTGGCGCTGAACCGATCCCTCGAAGTGAGCACCGCTCTCAATCGCAATCGTCTTGTGGACGATATCGCCCTCGACCTTCGCGGATGACGTCAGTCTCACCTTGAGGCCGCGAACCCGTCCAATCACCCGGCCATTCACCACTACGTCGTCGGCGATGACTTCGCCGCGGATCGTGGCGCTCTCGCCGACGGTGAGAAGGTGCGCCCGGACATCGCCTTCGATGGTGCCTTCGATCTGAATGTCGCCCGAAGACGCAACATTTCCCTTGATCGTCAGGTCGCTCGACAGAAGCGACGGTGACGGCTTTGCTTTTGGCTGGAATGCTGGTGCCGCGCTCGGCCCAGAGGACGAGTCAGACTTCGATGCAACCGCCGCGCCTGCGGTTGACGGCGCCGGTGCGGACGACGACTCGTCAGTCTTCGAAGCCGGTGTGTTGTCGCTGATCTTGTTCTTAGAGAACATTCCGTGCCGCCTTTATGAATTTGCTTGGGTTCACTGGTTTGCCGTCGATCCGGATCTCGTAGTGCAGATGGGTGCCGGTACTCCGGCCCGTACTCCCCATATCTGCGATACGCTCGCCGCGCGCAACCCGCTGTCCAACTTTAACGCGACTCTTGTTCAGATGAGCATAGACCGTTTCGAAGCCGAAGGCATGCCGAATCTTCACAAGAATTCCGTAGCCGCGCTGCCGTCCCGAGAAGCTGACAACGCCCTCTCCTGTCGAATAAATCGGTGTTCCTCGCGGCGCCGCAAAATCGATGCCCTTGTGCATCCGGTAAGAGCGACGCAATGGATCGCGCCGCGGGCCGAACCCTGATGTGAGCCGAGCCCCGCGCGTCGGCATGCCAAATGGCAGGCGATCAATCGCAATGCGCATAAGGCTCATGCGCTCGAGGTCATTGACCAGAGCTGCGACGCGCTCGCCGGTCTCCAGATCAGACCGTTCGTTTTCCAAGTCCAGCGGTGCATCGTCGAGTGGCCCGCCGCCTCGTCCTGTGAAGTCCCGTTTTGTCTGCTTGAGAATGCCGTCGAGATTGACCTTTGATCCGACGAACAATTCGTTGAGGGCAGACAGACTGGTTTTTGTTGCATCTTCAAGTTGAGCGACCAGGTGCTGCTGACGGTTTTCCCAATCAGCGATCTCGTTTTCCAGCACCGCTACCCGGTCATCCAGTTCGTTGGCGCGAGTTTGCTCGTCATCGCGCTCGGATATGACCGATGCCATTGTCTTCGCAAATGTGCGCATCGTGGACGAGTGAGCGTCGTTCACCTGCTCCGACTCCGCCAATCTCAGGCGAAGCGCGACGGCATCGTCCGTGAGCTGCTTCAGCAGATCCTCGGACTTGCGACGTTCAGCAACCATCGCTTCGAATTCGGTACGGAGCCCTGCCAGTTCAGTGGCGACGGCTGTGAGCCGACCGGTCGTTTCGACCAGGAGTTTCTGCTTGCCGCTCAACTCGTCTGTTACCGCATCGCCGCGCGCGTTTGACCGGTTCAGTTCTTCCTCGAGAAGGCGCTGCTGCTCGCGCAGTGCGGCAAGCTGGATCTCATAGACCTCCTGCTGCGCGTCAAGCCGGTTCTCAGCCGTGCGTCCGTCCATGGCCTTGTCGATGAAGGCCGCCGAAGTGTAGGCACACCATCCAATCAGCGCGGTGCAGAGAAAACTCATCCCGGCTTGCGAGATCGGGCTCAACGTCCAGTATCGCGTTCCCGCATCCGATCGCACATAGACCCGGCGTTCCGGGAACACGCCCGACAAACGCTCATTGATCGAATAGAAAACGCCGCCCGCCATCTAAAGGTCCCTCGAAGGTCGCCTGCCTGCTCAGTTTCTGCGCGCCCCACGCAGATTTTTCGTTAATGCGTCCTTTATGCAACTCCTAGAGTGCGCCCCACCTAGGCGCAACAGTTTTCAGGCTCGGTGAAATCGTTTTTCTGTCGCACGGGTTTCAGCGACGTGACCTGCCATCGAGATCAGGATCAGGTCGAGGCATTCTGGACGTCGTTTACCAGCGGCCAGTAGAAATCCAATGGGATGCCGGCTTCCGCCCGCTTCTCGTCATTGAACGGTGGCTTAAGCGCACCGCGAAAGTGGGTTCTCACGCAGTTGTGGAAGGTTTCTTTCGGGTCGACATCCTTGCGACCGCAGAGGAAATGGAACCATTTCGAACCGTAGGCGACGTGGCCGACCTCCTCGGCATAGATCGTCGAGAGTGCTGTGACGCTCGCTTCATCACCTGCTTTCCGGAACGTCTCGATCATTGAAGGCGTTACATCCAGACCCCTCGCTTCGAGCACCATTGGCACGATGGCAAGACGCGCCATCAGATCGCCGGCAGTCTCATGAGCCGCGTCCCACATGCCTGCATGGGCATCGAGTGCGCCGTAGGTAGACCCAAGGGCCTCAAGACGCGCACACACAAGACCGAAATGCTTGCTTTCCTCGTCGGCGGCACGAACCCAGTCGTCGTAGAAACCGAGCGGCAGAGGTGTCGCCGAGAAGCGGGCAATGATGTCCCAGTGCAGATCGACCGCGTTCAGTTCGATGTGCGCGACAGCGTGCAGAAGCGCGATGCGTCCAGCGGGCGTGCCGGGACGCCGGCGCGGGACATCGCGCGGCGATTTCAGTGCGGGACGTTCCGGCCGTTCAGGGAAATCGGGCGGTTCGGCTATCCCAACCGCGGGTGAGCCACCGCTCTCTCGTGCTGCCTGCCATTTAGCAGCAGTCTCGCGGCTCAGCTTTGTCTTTTCCGCAGGATCCGCCGTGCGAAGGATCGCGTCGGCTGCGGTTGCGAGATCCATGGCAAACCTGTTTCTCAGAGCGCCCGCACGGCTTCGAGCACAGCGTCCGCGTGTCCCGGAACCTTCACCTTGCGCCAAACTTCGCGCAAGACGCCCTCGCGATCGATAAGGAAAGTCGACCGCTCGATCCCCATCGAGGTTTTGCCGTACATCTTCTTCTCGACCCAAGACCCCAGCTTTTCGATCACCGAGCCGTCCTCATCCGACAGAAGCGTCACTTTAAGGTCGTGCTTCGCGACGAACTTGTCGTGCTTCGCGACCGTATCCTTGGAGAGGCCGAGGACAACGGCTCCAGCAGCGTCAAACTCATCGAGTTGCTCGGTGAACGCGATCGCCTCCTTCGTGCAACCGGGCGTGTCGTCCCGTGGGTAGAGGTATAGAACCACCGCTTTGCCCTTCAGGTCTGAAAGAGCGATGGTGCGACCACCATCGGCCGGGAGCGAGAAGTCAGGCAGCGGTTTCCCGATTTCTGGAAGCGACATGGTCGTTACGTCCTTTTTTCATTCAACGAGGTCATCGCAAGGCAAGTGCGAAAAGCGCAGAATTCAAGACCTCCGCCACCGCTCGAACTGCCGGAGCGCCTCGTTTTCAATGGCTACACTCCATCCGACGATTGAGCGGGCCCGCGATGGGCAAGAGCGCACCCTAGTATTCAATCAGTGCTCCACGGCAAGGACGACGGCGTATGCACATCCCCATGGCCCCGAAAGCGTAACGGTAATGCACTTGTAAGCCTACGAGAGCGAGAGAGCTTCCCCGTGACTTCGCGACGCTGGCAGCCGCGACGGTTGGCAGGTCGACGCTTAGGCATGACAAATCAGAAATAATTGGATCCTTGAATTAAATCCTGGACACGCTCGAGCGCTCTTCGCAGGAGAAGAAACGTGAGTGGATCCTGCAGAGAATTCGATGCGGCGCAGCAGCAAGTCTGTAACTTCGCGAAACTGCGCTCAGAGGTAGATTAGTGCCGTGTCGCGGCCCTTGATCGCGTACATCAATCATTCGTTCAGCATATTGCCCGACCGTTTCGGCCGTTCCTTCAAGGAGGTTGAGTCTCGGCGAGCATGTCGGCTGTCGCATACAATAGTCCGCGCTCAAGGGAGTGCACTTGGCGCTTGAGCGATGTTCTGGCTCATTTGGCTCGCCCCCCATATTACGTCTGCGCAAAAAACTTCTCGCCGTCGGGTGACCCCTCCGCCGTTCGAGCTCTCTTAGGTGAGCAGAGCGACGCCGACGATGTCTGCTTCACGAAGGTCAGGATCAATCCGGCAGCGTCCGAGCGAGCGGGTGCCGGGACCCAGTTAAGCCGCACCCACAGAGCGATGGGTTTGCACACTGACTCCTCGTACGAGCGCCGACCGCACGAACTCATCGCGTTCCAGATGGTCCACGCCGACGCGGACGGCGGCGATACGATCCTTGCCCCGGTCGGTGAAGTGGTCGATCGGCTCGATGCAGCGAAGCTCGATACCCTGCGCCAGCCGATTTTTCCGTTCGGCAAGACTGCGCACGCGATCCTTGAGGGCCATGCATCAGACACGCGCATTCGTTACTACCGGCGGCAGATTGCACCCGGCCTCGATCCGTTGAAGCCGAACTCGCTCAAGTGCATACAAGCATTGGACGAACTCGATGCTACACTTGCCAAGGTTGGCGAGCGTCACAGGATAAAGCTGGCACCCGGCGACGTTCTTTTTCTCAACAACTGCAAGGCCCTCCATGGCCGAACCGCGATGCCATCCACGAGCGACCGGCTTGTCTTCCGCTTCCGCAAGCACATCGAAACCTAGTCCGTCGGAGCTCTTTCGACGCAGTCTGGATATGGCCGCGGCAATGCCGTCGTCAGAGCTTTCTATCCAAATGAAGGCGCTCGCATCCGAAGTTCCGTATCTACGCGGCGAACAGTCGACGATCGGTCCATCGATCATGCTGTTCCGCTCCCTTCGGCACGCGCGTCTTCGATCGAAGACAGGCACGAAGACGCGGCTGAAGATCCCGGAGGGGCACTTTTCAACGCGGTTCTTTTTGCGCTCGGTCTCCTCGCAGCGGATTGTAGCCAATGTCTACGGGGACAATCTGCAGAAACACTCAGACCGTTTTCGTGTCGACGCGGCCATCAACACGATCAGTTGCCCGGATCGGCACGAGGCGGATCTCATCTCGCTTTCTGCCTTTCTTGCGGAGCAGCCGCACATGCCGGTGATCAACAATCCGGCGGCCGTTCTGCGCACAGGCAGGGCAGATATGGCAGCCATGATCGCCGATTTACCGAACCTGTATGTGCCGCGCACGAGGCGGATCACCATGCCGGAAAAGATCGACCAAGCCCTGCTCGCCAACGCGGTGCGGGACATCGGCCTTCCGGTCATCCTGCGCAAGGCCGGCACACATACCGGTCAATCGATGGCGCTAATCCGCAGCACGGATCAACTCGCTTCGTTTGCCGCAGCCCTGAGCCCCGGCGACACGATTTACGCCACGCGGTTTGTCGACCCGCGCGGCGAGGGAAGGTTGTTCACGAAGTATCGGGGCTTCTTCATCGACGGACAGTTTTATCCCGTTGCACGGCTCGTTTCGAATTCCTGGAATGTTCACTCCGGCGACCGTTATCGCGTCATGTTCGCCATGAATTCCGCTCAGGATCGCGAGCGCGCCTATCTCTCGAACCCGGAGCGCGTGCTTGGGACGGACGTCATGAAGGCGCTCCACGAGCTCCCAAGTCGCGTCGGGCTCGATTTCTTCGGGATCGATTTCTCTCAAATGCCGGATCGGAGCCTTGTTGTCTTCGAGGTCAACGCCGTCATGCGGCACAACTACGACCACGCCAGGACATTTCCGTATACCCGCGAGAACCTCGACCGGATCAGCCAAGCATTTGACGCGATGGTGGAAAAACGGATGAGATCTGTCCCCATCTAAATGAAATCACAACATCCTATGGTTAACCCACGCGCAGTGAGAGACGCGTGAGGGTCTGCCATGCCTGTGCTGAGTGGTTATTCTGCAAGTGCTTTCGAGGTTGTGTCCGGTTCCAGCGCCCTCGGCGTCGGTGATCAGTTCCGGCTGGACCCAGAGTTCGCATCTGCCACCGATGCAATTTCTTTCTACATCTCGGACGACGATTCAAATCTCGATGGGGACGGCGGCGCGGAAGAGTCCGGTCACGACAGTGATCAGGTCGCGACCGTCCGCGATGCCTCCGGCGGGACCATCGCTTCGGGGCAGATCTATACCGAGGATGCCCGCACGCTGACGGCGCCGGATGGCTCTCAGATAACGCTCTACAAGATGGAGATCGGCGGAACGGAAGTCGGCTGGCTGACAAGCGCGCCCCTGCAGCCGGGCGTTACCTACGAAATCGACGACCACTTCGAGATCACCGGGTCTACCTCAACCGGAAGCAGCGGGGATGGCGATGGAGACGGTGACGGCGATGGAGACGGCGACGGTGATGGTGATGGTGATGGTGATGGTGATGGCGGCGGTACCGTCACGGTCGATCACGGGAATTCGCCGCTCGTAAGCGACATCTCGTCCGTCGCCTACGATCCAACTGCGGAGAACACCGTTCAGGGCGGGCAATTGGCAGATGTGATCGAGGCCGGTTCGGGCGACGACTCGGTTTCCGCGGCCGCCGGCGACGATCTCGTTTACGGTGGCGACGGCGCTGATGACCTCGCGGGTGGCGACGGCGCTGACACGATTTTGGGCGATGGCGGAGACGACACGGTCCGCGGCGATGCCGGCGCTGACGATCTGCGCGGCGGCTCTGGCGCAGACACTCTCTTTGGCGGCGAAGGAACCGATACGCTCGACGGTGGCGACGGCGACGATGTTATCGATGGCGGCGCGGGGGACGACACGGTCTCGGGCGGCGCTGGCGCAGACAGCTTTGTCGTGCGCCCGGCAGATCTTTCGGACCTCGGCACATCGGACGAAATCGCCAGCGCGCTTCTCGAGTTGAACTTCGCGGGCATCGAAAACTGGCAGGCCGCGAAGGGGCTGGATGCAACCGAGGGCGAGATCGGGACCGGTGACGCCGATCTCGTCGATGTCGACGAAATCGGTGCGGAGGTGAAGGACTCCCTGAAGTGGCTCGTCGGGGAAACCGCGGCCAAGGATGCCGAGAAGCTGGTCGAGGACGCCGTAGACGAGTTCCTGGAACAGAACGGTTCCGATCCGATCGCAGCGAGCCAGATCAGTGATCTCGCCTATCAGGTTCTGCTCCCGGAAGTTGGGCTCATTCCCGCCGGTCTCGCCGGGATCAAGATTTACCAGGAAGCCAAGGAACAACTGGGCGTCAGCGATTCAAGCGAGACCAGCGCCGAAGCGTTGCGCAACGTGATCCTTGATCGCGCGACCCACGACACGATCGAGGACTTCGAGCTTGGGACGGATACGCTGGACCTCTCGAATGTCACCTATCTTCCGGAAGCCGGGCTTTCCACGAACGACGTCAAGATCTCCGACAGCAATGGTGACGGGTCGGGCGACGCAATCATTCACATGCCCGATGGTTCAACGCTGACATTCAAGGGTGTCAGCGTCTACGATCTCGACCCGGAAGCGCTTGAAAGCATGGGCTTTTCGGCCTCCAACGACGCGACCGGCCTCCAGAACGAATTCCTGACCGAAAGCGGCGTCATCAGCGGAGGAGGCGGCGATGACGCAATTTCCGGATCGGCCGCCGATGAAACGCTCAGCGGCGGGACGGGTAACGACACCATCATTCTTGGCGGCGGCTCCGACACGGTCGAGGCGGGCGACGACGCCGACGCAATCATCGTTGGCGACGACTTTGACGGCAGTTCTATCGACGGCGGCTCAGGCGGCACGGACAGCGACGAGCTTGACTTCACCGAGATGTCGGGCGGGATCACCGTCACCTCAACCGGGAACGATGACGGGACGCTGGAGGACGGTGCGGGCGGGAGCGCGACATTCAGCGAGATCGAAGACTTTACCGGCACGGCATTCGGGGACGAGATCACGACCGGCACCGGCGACAACACGATCGATGCAGGCGCGGGCAACGACACGCTGGACGGCGGCGCGGGCGGCGATGTTCTGCTGGGTGGCGCCGGCAATGATACCGCGTCGGGTGGCGACGGCTCCGATCTCGTCTACGGCGGGGAAGGCGACGACAGTCTGTCCACCGGTTTGGGCGAAGACACGTTGTTCGGCGGGGCCGGCAACGACATCCTCACCAACTCAGCAGGCAACGACACGCTTGTCGGCGGAACGGGCGATGACAGCCTCGTGGCATCCGAAGGCAACGATCTTCTCTACGGCGGTATCGGTAACGACTCGCTTTTCGGCGGCGATGACGATGACCTCCTTTACGGCGGACATGGAAACGATGAGATCGACGGGGGAACCGGCGATGACACCATCATCGGTGACGGTGATGCCCCCAATCGCGTCGCGTTGCAGTGGAGCGATGTTGCCGACCCCGACGATGGCGGGACCATCGACAACAACGACGCGATCACGACGGGATCCCAGACGGTCGGCGGTGTCACGGTCAATTTCTCGATCCCGGCGAACGTAGCGTCCTTCGGGACCGAGACGATCGCAACCGACGGGATCGACGCCGGCAGCGGATCGGTCGATCCCAACAGCGCGTTGTCGCTGGACAACAATCAAACGGGCGTTATCGACATCGATTTCTCGCAAGCGGTCGAGAACGTGCAGTTCCGCGTGAACGACTTCGCCAACAACGAAAACATTGTCATCCGCGCGTTCGATGCGTCGGACAATCCGATCACCGTGACGATCAGCGAAGGGTCGAACATTTCCGGCAGCGATGCCGATGCAGTGAGCGGCAACGACACGTTCCAGGGCACCAGCGGATCAGCCAGCGACACGAGTCTTGCCGACTCCATTTTGGTCACGATTCCCGGACCGGTCGGCCGTTTTGAGATCGATTTTTCAAGCAGCGGTGGATCGCTGACGACCACCGATATCTACTTTGATGATCTCGCCATAACGCCCGGTAACGACACGATCGACGGCGGCGACGGCAATGATCTGATCGAAGGCGGTCTGGGCAACGACAGCCTTGAAGGCGGCGACGGGAACGACACGCTCTACGGCGGCGAAGGGTCCGATACGCTGGACGGAGACGGCGGCCAGGATCTCCTTTACGCCGGATCCGGCAACGACAGCATCTCGACCTCGGGCGGAGACACGGTCTACGGCGAGGCTGGCGAAGACACGATCACCGGCACCGGTGCGACCGACCAGACGCTCTATGGCGGCGACGGAGATGACCGGATCATCGGCACGTCCGCCGACAACCTGGTTTATGGCGGAGACGGCGACGACGAACTGCTCATCTTCGGCGGCGGTTCCGACACGCTCTATGGCGGGGCCGGCAATGACACTTTCACCGCGTCGACCGGCGATCAGAGCTTCGATGGCGGATCGGGCAATGACAGCATAGGTGCAGGTGCAGGAAACGATAGCCTCGGCGGTGGCACCGGCAACGATGTGCTCGAGGGTGGCGGCGGCAACGACACGCTGACCGGCGGCAGCGGGAGCGACACGTTCGTCCTCTCCGGTGCCGGCGGCGACGACACCATCACCGACTTCGATACGGCCGATAGTGGCCAGACCGTCTCTCAGGGCGGGACGGACTATTCCCTGGCGACGGACCGGATTGATGCCTCGAGCCTCTCGGACGTAGGCAACGCGCTCACCAACCAGGACGGCACCGTGACCGCGGACGAGGTGACCGTCACTGGCGGAGGTGGATCCGATCAGGTGCTGACCTTCCCGAATGGTGAGACCGTCACGGTTCCGGACGGAACGATTGATGCGTCGTCGCCGTCTGCTCAGTTCGCATCACTCGTGGCCATGGGGGTGCCGCCCTGCTTTGCGCCCGGCACGTCGATCCTCACGGACAAGGGCGAGGTCCTTGTCGAGAATCTCCGCGTCGGCGATATGATTGTCACGGCCGACAACGGACCGCAGCCGCTGCGCTGGATTGGAAAGCGTCACCAGTCATTCGCCGATCGCGCAGATCCCCATAAGCCAATCGAGTTCAAGGAGGGTTCGCTAGGTAACGGACTGCCCCGGGCGTCGTTGGTCGTTTCGCCACAACACCGAATTCTGCTGGCGAGCCACCAGATCTTCGAAGTTTTTCAAGAGAAAGAGGTTCTGGCTCCGGCCAAGGGATTGACCGAGCGATCGGGGATTCGCGTGATGAAAGGGGTGCGCCACATCACCTACTTCTCGCTTTTGCTTGGCCGGCACGAGATTATCTTCGCCGAGGGCACACCGACGGAGAGCTTCCGTCCCGGTCCGGTCGCGATGGAGGGTTTCGAGCCGCATGTGCGTGAGCAGGTTTATGCGATCTATCCCCAGCTCCGCCTTTCGCCCGTCGACGGACTTGGTCCGTCCGCGCGAAAGCTCGTCTCCCGCCGGGAAATCGAGCGACTGCTCGGTCGTGACGGTGCCAGTGTCGGTGGCGACCGTTTACATCCGCAAGGCTGAGGCCGCAGCAGCCTATTGATCCGGACCGAGTTCGTTCCCCACCTACAGCCCGAAGTCGAACTGGTCCTCGGTGAGTTGGGCGGCGGTGGTGCCGAAGACGGTGATCTGGTCGGCCCCGTAGGCGACGGTCGCGTTGGCCCCTGCGTCCTGGATCGTCAGGTCGCCGAACGCCAGCCCCGTGGCGCTCAGGTCGATCGTGTCCACCCCGAGCTCGAAGTCGAAGATCTGGTCGCCCGCCCCCTCGCCGTCGCCCGGCGCGAAGACGAAGACATCCGCATCCGCCCCGCC
>JBCDAV010000051.1:0-28647 GCA_039184865.1 Pseudomonadota bacterium
CCAGGCGACGCGGAAGCTCGTGTCCGAGGCGCGGATGACGCTTGAGACCTCGACGGAAACCTGCGTGTCGCCGACCAGGGCGAAGGGATCGTTCACGCGGGCATAGTCGTTCAGCGCAATCGCTCCGCGATCCGTGGCGAAGTCATAGGCGCTGAGCCAGCTCTGGCGCAGCACGATAGGGTCTGCCGGGACCTGCCGGACATTCTCGACGAAACGGGCAAGATGCCAGGCGATCTGCGGGTCGGTCGGGCGATACTCGGCCAGCGCCGGGGCGACGGCTTGGGCCGCACCGAGGTTGTCGACCTCCACCACGTAGGGGACGACGCTGCTGCGCGTCGATTGCCAGGCGAGGGCCGCGCTGAGCCCGGCGGACAGGGCGAGGCAGCCGAGCGCCATGAGGCGCCAGTTGCGGGCCTGGACGCGGGCGGAGCCGATGCGCTCGTCCCAGACCTGGGCTGCCTTCTGGTAGGGGGTGACGGGCTCGGGCGTGGTGCCGTATCGGACGCTGGGTCGTCGGAACATCAGGAGGACCTTTCGGAGAGACTGACGACCGTGCCGCCACCGCCATGATCGCCGGAGCGGAGCGCATGGGCGGCCGTGGACAGGCCGTGCTGGAGGGATTGCTGGCGCTTCATCCGCCGCGCCCAGTCGGGCGGGCCATCGTTCGCCGGGGCGGGCATGTTGCTCCCCGCAAATCGACCGCCTGTGGCTGCATAGGCGGTGCGGGCGCCGGTCCCGGCGCCGTCCGAGATCGCGCGCCGGAGCGGGCTGAACGCGGCGACGGCACCGGTTTTGCCGACAGCGGCCACGCCGCCAACAGACTTGCCCAGTGCCGTGTTGCGCGATGCGGTGCCAAGCTGATAGGCGGTTGCGGTTCCGCTGCCGACCGCGCTTGCGCCACGGAGACCGGAGCCAACGGTGCCAAGGGCCATCCGGGTCCCGGCCGCACCGGCGACCGCGGCCCCGCCGACGGCGACACCGGTACCGACGGCGGCGCCTGCGCCGAGCTGCGGTCCACCCGAGACGATGCCGTTCGCGATGCCGGGGCCGAAGATGCCGAGGGCGAGGAGCGCCAACGCGCCGAGGACCACGGACATGGCGTCGTTGATCGTGGGCTCACCAGCAAAACCGGCCGTGAACTCGCTGAAGATGGTGGAGCCGATCCCGACGATAACGGCCAGCACCAAAACCTTGACGCCGGAGGAAATGACGAGGCCCAGCACCCGCTCGGCCATGAAGGCGGTCTTGTTGAAGAGGCCGAAGGGCACGAGGATGAAGCCCGCCAGCGTGGCCAGCTTGAATTCGATCAGGGTGACGAAGAGCTGGATCGCGAGGATGAAGAAGGACAGCAGGACCACGAGCCAGGCGAAGAACAGGATGAGGATCTGGATCAGGTTCTCGAAGACGGCGACGAAACCGGTCAGCTCTGCGATGGAGGCAAGGATCGGTTGACCCGCCTCGAGCCCAACCTGCGCGATGCGCCCGGGCTGGAGGAGTTCGGCGGCGGAAAGGGTGCCGCCGGTGGCCACCAGGCCAAGGCCTGCGAAACTGTCGAAGACGATCCGGGCCAGCGTGTTCCAGTTGCCGATGATGTAGGCGAAGACCCCGACGAAGAGGGTCTTCTTCACCAGCCGCGCGATGATGTCGTCATCCGCACCCCAGGCCCAGAAGAGCGCGGCCAAGGTTATGTCGATCACGATCCGAGTGGTGGCGAGAAAGGCGACGTCGCCCCCGAGAAGTCCGAAACCGGAATCGATGTAGGAGGCGAAGACCTCGAGAAACCGGTCAATTACACTAACGCCGCCCATCGCCTCACTCCGTCCCGGCCGGCTCTGGAGCCAGATGGAAGAAGCGTTGCCGGGCCGCCTCCCACGCGGCGCGGCATTCGGTGTCGGTGGCGTAGTCTTCGGGCGTCAGGTCACGGCAGCGTGCGAGCGTACTGCGCAGCGCGCTATCCGTGGCTACTTGCCCTTCCTCTGGCAGGATCGTCCGGGTGAGTTCCATAGCGGCGGCAAGAGCGGCCAGACCGCCCACACCGAAAGCGACGAGGCGCAGAGTTCGCGGGGTATCGAGGGCCATGACGCTCAATCCCCGAAGAAGCGCACGGTGCCAGGGGAGTAGCCGCCGCCGTAGTTGAGGAACCGGGCGAGGTTCTCACGGCCCTGCGCCTCGGCCGACGCGATCCGGGCGGCTTCGAGCGCTTCGGCCCGGTTCTGCGCGGCGATGGCTGCGGTCAGATCGGCGATCTGCGTCGATTGCAGGGCCAGGAGCTGGTTCCCGGCCTGGGCAACCTGCAGGGCCCCAACGGCCCCCTGGCTTTCGCGGATGAGCGCGTCCATTTGCGTGCGTGCGCCGTCGATATTGCCCACAACCCCGGCCTGCACACGCAACGCGTCCTCGAAGCCCGCGACGGAGGTCTCCCACCGTTCACGCGCGCCTGTGATCATCGCGTCGAAATCGCCCTGCGCCGCGGCAGTGCCGTAGTCCTGCTTGAAGGCCTTTTCGATGCTGGCCACGTCGAAGGCGAGGCTCTGGGCATCGGCCAACAGGCGCTGCGTTTCGCCGATGGCGTCCTGGAGCTGCGCCAGCGACGAATGCGGCAGGTTCGCGAGGTTCAGCGCATCGTTCGTCAGCATCTGCGCCTGGTTCTGGATCTGCGAGATCTGGTTGTTGATCTGCTCCAGCGCGCGCGCGGCCGAAAGGATGTTTTCGGCATGGTTTTGCGGGTCGTAGACGATCCGCCCGCCGCCGCCGAAGAAGAAGGCGTGGGCCGGTGTCGTCAGGACCGGTGTGAGCGCGAGGGTGCCGGCCATCAGCGCGGCTGCGAGTTTCAGGCGGTGGGTGGGGCGGTCAGGGTAGCGGGTCATTTTCGGTCTCCTTCTGGTCGGTGGGTTGGGGGTCTGGAGCGGGTGGCGCGGTGGCGCTGCCAAGCAGCTCGACCGCCCAGTCGAGGCCGCGATGGCGCAGCCAGGCCGCGGCGAAGCCGTCGCGGCCATGGTCGGCGAGCATCTGGGTCATGGCGGTCTGGTCGGCCTTGGAGGAAGCCGCGGTGAAGGCCAGCGCCACCTCACCGAGGCCCAGGGAGAAGAGCCGGTTTCCCCGCCGCGACTGGCAGTAGTATTCCCGCTTCGGCGTCGCGCGGGCGACGATGTCGATCTGGCGGTCGTTCAGCCCGAAATCCTGATAGATGCGCGCGATCTGCGGCTCGAAAGCGCGCTCATTGGGCAGGAAGATCCGCGTGGGGCAGCTCTCGATGATGGCGGGTGCGATGAGGGACCCGTCGATATCGGCCAGGGATTGGGTGGCGAAGTTCACCGAGGCGTTCTTCTTCCTGAGCGTCTTCAGCCATTCGCGCAGTTGCCCGCCGAAACTGGCGTCATCCAGCGCGAGCCAACCCTCGTCGATCAGGATCATGGTGGGGCGGCCGTCGAGGCGTGCTTCGATCCGGTGGAAGAGATAAGCCAGCACGGCGGGGGCTGCGGGCGAACCGATCAGCCCTTCGGTCTCAAAGGCCAGAACATCGGACGACCCCAGTTCCTCCATCTCGGCATCCAGAAGCCGGCCGAAGGGGCCGCCGAGACAGAAGGGCTTCAGCGCGCGCTTGAGTTCGGCCGATTGCAGCAGGACCGAGAGGCCGGTCAGCGTGCGCTCCTCACGCGGGGCCGAGGCGAGTGAGGTCAGCGCCGACCAGAGATGGTCCCGCGCCGCCGGGTCTATCATCGCGCCTTCGCGACCGAGTATGCCCGCGAGCCAGTCCTGCGCCCAGGCGCGTTCGGCCGCTTCGTCGATCCGCGCCAGAGGCTGCAACTGAACCGCCGGTTCCTCGTCGGCCAGCGCCTCGCCGAGGTTCTCCCAATCGCCGCCCATGGCGAGCGCGGCGCAGCGGATCGAGCCGCCGAAGTCGAAGGCGAAGAGCTGGGCACCAGCATAGCGGCGGAACTGCAGCGCCATGAGGGCCAGCAGAACAGACTTGCCCGCGCCGGTCGGCCCGACGATCAGCGTATGCCCGACATCGCCGACATGTGTGGAGAAGCGGAACGGGGTCGTGCCTTCTGTCTCGCCGTGAAACAGCGGTGGACCGTCGAGGTGGTCGTTCCGATCCGGCCCCGCCCAGACCGCCGAGATCGGGATCATGTGGGCAAGGTTCAGCGTCGAGATCGGAGGCTGGCGGACATTGGCGTAGAGATGCCCGGGCAGGGAGCCAAGCCAGGCCTCGAGGGCGTTCAGGGTTTCCAGGATGCAGGTAAAATCGCGCCCCTGTACGATCTTCTCTACTGCCTTGAGCTTCGCTTCGGCCGCCCGCGGGTCTTCGTCCCAGACGGTGATCGTGGCAGTGACATAGGCCGCACCCGCCACGTCGGCACCAAGCTCCTGCAGCGCCTCGTCCGCATCTGCCGCCTTGTTGGCCGCATCGCTGTCGAGCAGGGTCGAGGCCTCGTTGGTCATCACCTCCTTGAGGATCGTGGCGACCGACTTGCGCTTGGCAAACCACTGCCGGCGGATTCGGTTGAACACCCGGGCGGCATCCGTCTTGTCGAGGCAGATCGCGCGGGTGCACCAGCGATACTCGAAACCTTGCGCGTTCAACTCGTCGAGCAGTCCGGGCCAGGTGGCGCTTGGCAGCCCGATGATGGTCAGGGTCTTGAGATGTGCGGCCCCAAGCCTGGGTGTCAGCCCACCCACCAACGGGTCATCGGCCAGAACCGCGTCGAGATGCATCGGCACCTCCGGTACGCGGACGCGCTGGCGTCGCGTCGAAACTGTCGAGTGCAGGTAGGTCAGGGTCTCGGCGTCCGAGAGCCAGGCGATCTCCGGCATGAACCCGTCGAGCAGATCGATCAGCCGGTCGGCGCGGCTGACAAAGCCGGAGACAAGATCCTGAGGTTTGGTGCTGCGATCCGGGGCGTTCTCCAGGAGCCAGCCTTCGGCCCGACTCGCGTCGTCGGCGGGCGGCAGCCAGACCAGCGTCAGGAAATATGCACTCTCGAAATGTGCCCCCGCTTCCTCGAATTGCGCGCGCCGTTCGGCATCGACGAGGGCGGAGACCGGATCTGGAAACTCGGAGGTGGGGTAGTCCTGCGCTGGTATCCGTTGCGCCTCCACGAAGACGGCCCAGCCGGAACCCAGTCGCCGCAGCGCGCTGTTGAGCCGGGCTGATGTGGCGACCAGTTCGGCGGGCGTTGCGGAGTCCAGGTCCGGTCCTCGGAAACGCGCCGTCCGCAGAAGACTGCCGTCCTTGTTCAGGATGACACCGGGCGCGATCAGTGCCGCCCAGGGCAGGAAATCGGCCAGAAGCGCTGGTTTGGACCGGTATTCGGCGAAGCGCATCATCGGCTCAGACCCCGAACCAGGACGGGTAGCGGAGATGCCGCCGTGCCACGTCCGCGAACTGCGCATCCCGCTTGGCGGCCCAGACCGCGAGGAGATGACCAACAAGCCAGAATGCGAGGCCCACGAGCCAAAGACGCAGGCCGAGCCCGATGGCGGCGGCCAGTGTCCCATTGGCGATGGCGATGGTGCGGGGAGCACCGGCCAGCAGGATCGGATCGATCAGGGCCCGGTGCACGGGCGCGAAATAGCCGGGGATGTCGGTGGGGCTCTCCATCAAATCAGCGCCCCGCCGCCGAAGGAGAAGAAAGACAGGAAGAAGCTCGATGCGGCGAAGGCGATGGAAAGCCCGAAGACGATCTGGACCAGACGCCGGAACCCGCCCGAACTGTCGCCAAAGGCCAGAGTCAGACCCGTGACGATGATGATGATCACCGCGACGATCTTGGCGACCGGACCTTCGATGGACTCCAGGATGGTTTGCAAGGGAGCTTCCCAGGGCATGCCGGACCCGGCGGCGAGCGCCGGCTCGGGCAGGGCGATAGCCAGAAGGGTCAGCGCGGCAGTGCCGAGCATCAGGTGGGGGGGTCGAATGAGGGTCACGGACGGTCTCCTGAGTTTGGCGGAAGAAGGGGGGTGAGAGCGTAGTCGCCGGAAGCTGTGAGGCCGGTGACCCGAGCAAGTTCGGAGAGGCGACGCTCAGCGCCGCGTCCTGACAGCACGGCGATCATGTCGATGGTCTCTGCGATCAGGGCGCGCGGAACGGTGACCACCGCTTCCTGGATCAGCTGCTCGAGGCGCCGCAGCGCGCCGATGGCGGACCCGGCATGGATCGTCCCGATGCCGCCGGGATGGCCGGTGCCCCAGGCTTTCAACAGGTCCAGAGCTTCCGGGCCGCGTACCTCGCCGATGGGGATGCGATCGGGCCGCAACCGCAGTGATGCGCGCACTAGATCGGACAGGGTTGCGACCCCGTCTTTCGTCCGCAAGGCTACGAGGTTCGGCGTCAGGCATTGAAGTTCTTGCGTGTCCTCGATCAGGACCACGCGATCGGAGGCCTTGGCGACCTCCGCCAAAAGCGCGTTGGTGAGGGTTGTCTTGCCGGTCGAGGTGCCGCCTGCCACGAGGATATTGGCTCGGCTGTTGACACCTTCGCACAAACGGTTGGCGGCGTTGGCTGAAAGAATGCCGCTCCCGACATACTCTTGGAGGGTGAACACCGCGACGGCGGGCTTGCGAATGGCGAAGGTTGGAGCGGACACGATTGGCGGCAGCAACCCTTCGAAACGCTCGCCGGTCCCGGGCAACTCCGCTGAAACACGCGGAGCGTCGGGATGCACCTCAGCTCCGACATGATGCGCGACAAGCCGGATTATGCGTTCGCCATCGGCAGAAGACAGAACTGCGCCGGTATCAGCCAGCCCATCGGCCAACCGGTCGACCCAGAGCCGTCCGTCCGGGTTCAGCATAACTTCGACGACGCCCGCATCTTCGAGCCAGGTCGCTATGCCGGGGCCGAGGGCTGTGCGCAGCATCCGTGCGCCGCGGGAAGAGCTCTCGGTTTGGAATGGTGTAACGGTCATGATGGGCCCCGCTCTGGTTCACGGGACCGATCAAGAAGACCGCGATTTGGCTGCAGGCAACAGTTGTGAAGGCGTAGTAGAGACGTGGCGCACAAAGGCAGGGAGTCTACGGTGCGGGCGTCTTTATGTTTGGTCAGCCGACACCGCGCCTGTGCAATCCGAACCGATTATCATGCAACTGCAATTGACCAGCAAAAGACTTGGCGACTCAGCCTACGGTTTTGAGCGAATCTGGACAATGGACTGGGATTGAGGGTCGAACCGAAATTCGTGCAGGCGACGTTCACGAATTAATTGAACCGCTTGGCTTACATGCTCGGGAAGCACGTAGAACCATTCACGCGGATGGACCGGCTTGCCAAACCGATCGGTAATCACAAGTCCCTGCGGGCGCGCATTATCGAAAAAGCGATGCAAAAGATGCTCGACTTTCATGCGTTCCAGATTGCGCAACTCGTACGTGGCAACAATTTCGACAGGTGCGAGCAGGAAAGTTGGGTCGTTCTTGGCGTCAGCAATTCGTCGCCGTACGTCCTGACTTGTCACGCCAACCTTGTGCAGGATCCTTGATATCTCAGCGATTTCAGGGTCGCTCGAGAGGCTGCGCGCGACATAGACTGTGCCAGTGACCGCCATACTATCCTGATCCCATTCTGGATCGAGCCGACCAAACCCGGCTCTTTCGACGATCCGTGCGGTCTTATCTGCTGCGAGCGCTTTGCGGAACGACGACGCCAGGGGATCGTTCTCCATTCCATTAGAGAAGACTATCCTCAGCCGGTGGTCTGGCTTCCCGCTTCTGCGCGAGAGCTCCGTTTTTTCGGCGACGTAGACCAGCAGACCACGATGGATGAAATAATCCCCTTCATGCACTGTGATTTCTACGTTGTCCTGGACAGGCAATACCTTTCGATCTCCAGACTCGAGTTTCGATTGCATCTCGGTGAAGCCATCTTCGAAATGCTCGAAGACTGGACATGGGAACATATCAGCGCGGTGGTCAGGCAACTGGCGTTGTAAGGCTGGCGTCACATTTCGGATGTTGAGAACCGCATCGTGAACATCCAAGTCTTCATCGCCGAGAATGTCGTCAAGGCTTGCCGGGATGTCCTCTTCGCCAACTTCGTCACGCCAATCGGGCTCAGTTAACGAATGAGTGTCAGGATCGACAATCCTAGGGTTTGGAGCAACCGGATGGCCGTGGCCCAGAAGCCTGTTGCGATCGACCTCCATCATCGCAGCAGTCGGACTAGTCCTGATCGATCTCCAGATTGTACCGAGTTTCATCTCCTCGAGGTCCAGGCTGTTGTCGTCCGGAATCCGACCATTCGACTCGTAGAAAGCATTTACTTGCAAGACGATCTCAGAACTACGAGCATCTGGCGTTGCTGCCGCGCCGCGGTTCCTTTCCTTGATGTCGAGAAGACCGAATTCATCCGGCTCGTCGAAGATTTCATCGAGAGATCGGTAGCGCGGCATAGAGTTCAGGCTCCCGACTGAGCCGCCCGCTGGCGTTCGGCCTTCTTCGTCTTGATGTATGCATGAGCTTCCGCGAGGCGCTTCTCCAATGGATCCGCCGAATGCGGGTTGGGTTCGCGGCCTTCCTGCGCCCGAAAACGTTTGATGCGTGGCCACAGCGTCAGCGCTTCTTTTTCGCTCATCTGGATGCGCTGCGAGATCATCGCGTCCTGGATGGTCTTCAAGAGTGGCGTGTCGAAGGCGCGCGACGCGACGTCAAACCCTTCCTTGAACGGGTTCACGCTGTCGATCAGATCGATATCCAGTTCGCGCACGTTTACGAAACGCTTCACCATGTTCATCAGGGACAGGTTTTCCGACAGCTCAGCGCCGTATTCTTCGCTCTCTTCAGCAAACCCGCCTTCTTGCGATGCGCGTTTTGCCATGCCTATCAGGTTCATCCGCGCCGCGAGGTCTTGCCGCACGGATTCTGTTTCGTCTTCTGACAGGTTCTCATAGGTTGTCTCGATGATATCTGTCAGCACCATCTGAGTGGCGACTTCTGGGGCCACATCATCCGCGACAACGCGCCGGTCCATGGCTTGGCAAGCCTTGGCCACGAGCTCGTTCATGTCGTTTTCGACAATCGCACGGGCGCGGGCCGTGGGCGGCTCCATCAAGCCCTTGATTCCGATATGCACAGTGCCGTCTTTCATCGTTTCCACAGGCGCGCGGATATCCCCGTCTTCTCGGCGATAGAATTTGAAGTTGGGCGCCAGCACCTGCTCCATCAGCATCGCGCCCGAAATTGCCTTGAGCATGTCATTGACCGCGTCGGCGACGACTGTTGTTTCCACACCGGGCTCGGCGACCAGGTTGGTGAACTGGGCGTGGGGCTTGCCAGGTGCATCGCGGGTGGCCCGGCCGATGATTTGGACGATTTCCGTAAGCGAATTCCGATAGCCGATGGTCAGCGCATGTTCGCACCACGGCCAGTCAAACCCTTCCTTGGCCATGCCAAGGGCGATTATGATGTCGACTTTGGCCCGATCCGCTTCGTCGTCCCGCTTGCCATCAGGGCCCTTCGCCTCTGCCTGCAACGCAGCCTTGATGCCGTCTCGCCCGTCACCGTCATCCACAAGGTCGGCGATCTTGAGAACCTTGCCGTCTGAGGTGCGTTTTACCAGATCGAACCCGGTTTCCGGGTCGCGGTCGACGTGTTCCCCGATCGCGCCCATAATCAACCCGACTTCATCGTGCTTTTCGCCAAACGCCTCAGCAGAACCGCGATGCGGGATGTGGACAATGGTCTTTCGGTCGGTGTCGAGCACATCGGGGATCGCCGAGATATACCGCCCACGATAGAACGAATAGGAAATCCCCAGCGACTTCAGGTGCTCGTACCCTTCTAACTGCTCGTAATAGCTGTAGGTGATGGACTTGAACCGCGCCTCATCCTCGGGGCGCAGGACTGGCACGCTGTCGCCCCGGAAATAGGACCCGGTCATCGCCATCATGTGCGCTTTCTCGCGGGCCAGTAACTTGCGGAGGATCTCGCCCAGGCGGTTGTCATCCGCCGCTGCAACGTGATGGAACTCATCGACTGCGATCAGGAAATCGTCAAACGCCTCCACCCCTCGTGCCTTCTCGATCGCGTCGAAGGCAAAGCGGAACGTTGCATGGGTGCAGACGATCACACGGGCGTCGCTATCCATGAAGGCTTCGAATGCCTTCACTTTCTGGGACTTCGCCATGCCATCTTCGCCAGACAGGCAAAGGTTCCATCGCGGCTCCAAGTCCCAATCGGCCCAGAAACCGTGCGGGGTCAGGTCGGTCGACCGGAATGAACTGCCGATAGAGGTTTCAGGCACCGCCACGACCACTTTCTTCACGCCCTGGTTTTCCAGCTTGTCGAGCGCCAGGAACATCAAGGCACGGGACTTGCCCGCCGCCGGTGGCGCTTTCAACAGCAGGAACTGTGCGGCGCGCGCCTCATAGACGCGGGCCTGCATCGGGCGCTGGCCGAGGCTGTTCGTCTTGGAGTCCGCGCCGGAATGGCCATAGGTCATACGCACAAGATCAACCATTTACGCGGCCTCTTCCTTCTTCAGCTTTTCTATCCGGGCGGCATAGAGCTTGAACAGCCGCTCGAGCCGTTCAGTATCGTTGCGGAACGGACGCCCGATATACATCGTCTCGAGCAATTCGTCATTCTGGCGGTGCACCTCGCGCAGGTCGTCCGGCATCTCGTCGGGGTCGTACAGCTGCGCGATGGTCTTGGGGTGGTGCATGTATCGCGTCTTGAGGATCGCGCGGGCGGACGCGTTCAGCGCGTTCAGCTGATCCTCAGTGAAGCGGGGCACCGGAAAAACGTGCCAGCACAAGGTGCTACTGTAGCGGAAGTCATTCTTCATGCGGCCGCTGACTGTGCTCACCCAACACCACTGCAGCTTAGATGCCAAAATCGCAAAACACCAATCGGGCGGGTCAAAGATGATCTGGCAATCTGCCGAGGCAACGACATCATTGCCTACCATTTCAACGGGTAGATACGGTCTGCGAGAGGAAGAAGTTCGCGGCATTAGTATCGCAGATTTCTTCGGCACACCTCTACCTGTGATTTGGCCAAACCGATGGGGCGCAACAGCCGCGTCTCGAGTTACTTGAGCATCGCTCTCGGACCTGAACTTGGCGACCGCGATCAGTCGCTTCGCCAATGGAGGAAAGCGACGCACATCTTCCAGTTCACTAATTTCGGCCCACAGACAATAACGGACCAAACCTTGAGCTACTTCCCTGGCGCCCATGTAACGACGGATAAATCGCCCAGCTTCAGGATACTCCGAGATAAGTTGGTCTCTCTCTGCATCTGAGAAGATCAAATTCCCTTCGTCACGCGCGATGCTGCCAACATCCATTTTTGGAAGCGGGAATATCGGCCGACCCTTCTGAGCAACAGTTACGTCGGGTGCATCGAGAAGGTAGCCGTTGATGTTGTTAGCATCCTTCCGAAGTTCGCCATCAAAGATTACCGACCGCCCGGTTCTTGCTGATGAGATGCCAACTACAACGCAGGATACGGCTGCATTCTTTGCCGCATTGTTGGACCACATGAAAGGTCGATGTGCGAAATGGATCTTAACGCCTTCGCGCAAAATCTCAGGCCAAAGAACATTCACCGTCACTCCCTGAGCAATCGAATTGGTCGAAACCAATGCACCAGCTCCAGCGCGGCCGCGAATGTAGTCTGCAACCTTAACGAACCAACAGATAACCAGATCAAGACGTTCAAAGCTCTTCAGGCGGTCGGCCAACAAGAAGCGCATGTCTTCCGATTGCGCTGGCGTCCTTGAGTTGAAGCCAACGAATGGCGGGTTGCCCGCAATAAAGACCTCCTCGTTTTCCGCAGGCGGCGGGCAGACTTTCTCCCAATCAAGTCGTAGTGCATTGTCACAAAAGATGTTCCCGCCATCTCGCAGGGGCAGTGCCGGGGCTGTATTCCCGAACATCTCGCCGAAGCGCGCATTGGCCTGATACTCGGCGATGAACAGCGCCAGCTTGGCCGTCTCTGCCGCAAAATCAGTGATCTCTATGCCGTAGAAGTTCGCCAGCCGCACGCCAGAGAACATCTGCGCCGATGCCCCGCCATCCAGCTGCGCCAGACGCTCCAGCACGCGCATCTCGCGCGCACGAAGCTCCCGATAGGCGACGACAAGGAAGTTGCCCGATCCGCAGGCCGGGTCAAAAACCTGGATCCCCTCGATCCGTTTGAGCACGCGCGCCAGCGACTTTCGGCTATCGCCGGCTTTGTCGATCTGCTCATCCAGATCATCAAGGAACAGCGGCCCTAGCACCTTGAGGATGTTCGGCACCGAAGTGTAGTGCATCCCCAGTTCGGACCGTTTGTCCGGATCGGCGACCGACTGGATCATGGACCCGAAGATGTCCGGGTTGATCTCTTGCCAATCGAGCTGGCAGGCGTCCTGAAGGTAGCGATAGGCCCCGCGGTCGAATTTCGGCACCTCCAGCGAATCGGCGAAGAGCCCGCCATTCACGTAGGGAAAGGCGTCAGCCCAAGCCGGCAGGTTTTGACGCTGGCCCTTGGGGAGATTCATCGCGGCGAAGGCTGACGCGATGCAGGACTGCGCTTCTTCCCCCTTGTCGCCCGCATGGGTGAAGATGAGACGTGAGAACAGGTTGTCTTCGAAGATGCCCACGTCTTCTGCGAACATGCAGAAAATCAGCCGTGTCATCAGCTGGTTCAGGTCGTGCCGCCGTTCTGGTGTCTTCCAGTCCGGGTTTTTCTTGAGAAGCGCATCATAGAGCTTGGCCAGTCGCCCAGCCGCCTTGACGTCGACCTCGTTCTCCTCCGCCGCCTTGTAGCGCGACATGCCAGCCGCAGGCAGGAAGAACCCGAAGTGATGATGCAGGTCGACGAACTTGATGTGCAGACTGTCGCCCTTAACGCTGTCTTCTGCCGATAAGTCCACGCCGTCGGTTGCGAGGAGGATCGCCGGTTTGTGGGTTTTGGTCTTCTTGTCCGACCGGATCATCGACAGGCCCTGCTCCACCGCGCCCGTGTCGGTCACTATGGCATAGAACTTGCGGTTCATCAGGACTGCGCCAGGCGCCTTCGATTTGTTAATGGTCCCGCTGCGGAGCTTTGAAACCGTGGCTTGCGGACTGCCCATGGCGGCGGCGAACGCAAACGGGAACTCGCTGTTGTCAAACGGGCGAGTGGCGATTCCTTCCAAGGCGTCTGCGATTTCCGTAGGGTTCATGTAAGGTCCGCGGATAAACTCATGCGAATCTTACATAAAACCAAGGCGAATGGCGACACGGCTTTGTCCTAGTCTGTTGCGGTTCGTGTCAGCATCTCCGTGAGATATTCGTTCATTGAAGACACAACTCGCGTCGATACTCGAAACAGGCAGCGCGTTCACTCTGAGTGCTGAGCACCATTGATATCGCGCGAAAGCTCGTTGGTCAGGGTTGATCCCTTCGCCAAACGGCGTGCCAGCGTCTGAACAAACCCGCTATAACGCTCCTTGCTCTTCGCCTTTGCCGCTGCGTAGGTGTCATCGGGCAGGGGGGGCGTCGTCGTCAGCCAGAAGCGGACGAACAGCGCCAGTGCCTCGGTCGTGATCTCGTGGTCACGTTCCAGCCTCTCAAGCGACCGGGTCAGGCGGTCCAGCCGGCGGACGATCGTGGCTTCGCTCTGCTCGTCGCCGTCGGGGGAGAGGAACGACGCGAGTGCCGCTTCGATGATCTGTGTCTTCGGAACGCGCCGCCGCACCGACAATTCGTCGAGTTTCTCGAAGAGCCCGGCGTCGACATAGGCGGTGATCTTGGCCTTCTTCACGAGTTCACCTCACAGTTCGATGCCGTCGTCGGGGTCAAGCGCTGCCTGTCTTGCAACCGTTCGGAACCGCGTTTGCATGGCGCGGGCGCGTTGGGCCTCGTCGTCCGATTCATCCTCGAGGTCAGCGAATTCCTCGCGCGGGAACGGAAGCTTAGGGGCCACATCTTCATGCTGTGGGACCTCCGGTTCGCGGCGGATGCCGCCGTCGGTTTCGTCCTTGGATTTCTCCTCGTTGGCCTCCGGAGACGGTGAGATCGGCCGAAGGCTGCTCCAGTCGTCGTCTGTCGAGGCGGATAAAGGCGCATGGCCCGCTACTTCAGGCGGCGCCAGGATTCTTGCCTTCAGTTGCGTGTCGCGGAAGTACCGCACCTTCTGCGCCCGGATTGGTGCCGCGCCGGACACGAGGACGATTTCGTCGTCGGGGGGCAGCTGCATGATCTCGCCAGGTGTGAGCAGGGCGCGGGCGGTTTCCTGCCGCGAAACCATCAGGTGCCCGAGCCAAGGCGACAGGCGATGCCCGGCATAGTTCTTCATGGCGCGCAGTTCGGTCGTGGTGCCGAGGGCGTCGGACAGGCGCTTGGCCGTGCGTTCGTCGTTGGTCGCGAAGGCCACGCGGACATGGCAGTTGTCCAAGATGGCATTGTTTTGGCCATATGCCTTTTCGATCTGGTTCAGCGACTGCGCGATCAAGAACGCCTTGAGGCCGTAGCCGGCCATGAAGGCGAGCTGGGATTCAAAGAAGTCCAGCCGTCCGAGGGCAGGGAACTCGTCGAGCATGAAGAGGAGGCGATGCTTGCGGTTGGTGTCGTGCAGTTCTTCGGGCAGACGACGACCAATCTGGTTCAGGATCAACCGGACCAGTGGTTTTGTGCGGGAAATGTCCGATGGCGGCACCACGAGGTAGAGCGTGTATGGTTGCGCGCCGGAAACCAGATCGTCGATCCGCCAGTCGCAGCGGCAGGTCACGGCAGCGACGACCGGGTCACGGTAGAGGCTGAGGAAGGACATCGCGGTGGACAGGACGCCAGAGCGTTCGTTCTCGGATTTGTTCAACAGCTCACGCGCGGCCTGCGCGACCACGGGATGCGGGCAATCTCCGAGATGGGGAGTTCGCATCATTGCAGTCAGCGTGGCGCCGATGGGACGCCGCGGATCGGACAGGAAGGCGGCGACGCCCGCCAGTGTCTTGTCCCTCTCGGCATAGAGGACATGCAGGATCGCGCCGACCAGAAGGGAATGGCTGGTCTTCTCCCAATGGTTTCGACGTTCGAGCTGACCTTCGGGATCGACGAGGATGTCGGCGATGTTCTGGACATCACGGACTTCGCGCTCGCCTCGGCGGACTTCGAGCAGCGGATTGTAAGCGGCGCTGGCGGCACTTGTCGGATCGAAGAGGAGGACACGTCCGAACCGTGCCCGCCAGCCGGACGTCAGCTGCCAGTTTTCGCCCTTGATGTCGTGGACAATTGCGGAGCCGGGCCAAGTCAGCAGGCTCGGGATGACGAGACCGACGCCCTTGCCGGAGCGGGTGGGCGCGAAGCACAGCACATGTTCCGGTCCGTCATGCCGGAGGTAGCGCTTGTCGAGACGGCCCAGCACGACCCCGTCTTCCGCGAACAGTCCAGCGGCGGTGATATCCCTGGGGCCCGCCCATCTGGCCGAGCCATAGGTTGTCACATCGCTCGCCTCACGCGCCCGCAGGACCGACAGCAAGATGGCGACGGCAATGGCGGCGATCCCGCCTGCGCCGGCGATCGCGGCTCCTTCCATGAAGACGCGCGGCGCGTAAGCGTCATACCAATACCACCAAGTGAAGACCTGCCACGGGCGATAAATCGGCAGGCCGAACAGGGCGGTGAAAGGCGCGCCAAGCTGGGGTTGAAACCCCAGACGAAACGCGACCCATTGCGTCGCCGCCCAGACGAAGAGCAACGCCACGATGCTGATGATAAGAATCTGGCCCCAGAGGATCTTGGTGGCCGATGACGTGTCCTGACGGCTCATGGTGATGTCCCTTCTACTCAGAGGCTTAGCCCGCGCTTGCGCCCGAGGCTCCAGTCGATCCCGCCGCCGGGCGTCATCGTGCCCGTGACGGTCTGGCCGAGATGGCTTTCGAGTTGCGGGGTCCAGGGGACGAGCGAGAAACCGAGGCCATCATCGATCATGGCGAAGCGGCCCGAGGCGAGATCGAGGCGTTGGCGGAACGTCCCTGCGACGGGCTCGCCCTCGGTCGGCTTGTAACGGGGGAGGCCGGTTTGGGCGCTGAGGTCTCTGGCGACGGAGTCCAACTCGCGGTTGCGCAGGGTCGCCAGAAGATCGCGAGTGAAGGTCACGCGTCCACCTTGGCGGCGAGCGAGGCCTTGGGCGACAAGATGATTTGCGCGCCGCTCTAGCGCCTGGCGAACTTCCGCGCCAAATCCTGCACCGCTCAGCGGTGCGCGATCCCGGGCAAGATGCAGGCGGTCAAGCCAGGTCGCGCCATCGGCCTCGATCTGGGCGGCAAGCGACAGATCGGATCGACCGACAAGAGACAGTTGCGGCGTCCCGTCCGTCTTCCCTGTCCAGAGCCGGGTTTCGACGATACCACCTTGCGGCGTGTCGCCGGTCGCATCGAGATCCCGGAAGCGCAGGTGATGAACACGACCGTCAACACCGTCGATGATCGCGTAGCCGGTCCCGGCGTGGTCGTCATGAAAGCCGCGTTCCACGAGTCGCCCGAGGATCGGCGCGGTGGGCGTGCCTTCGATGGCGAAGTCACCCGCTGCGCGTTGGCGGTCGGCACCCATCGCGCGGTGCATCCGTTTGATGATGTCGCCGCGCATCCCAAGCTCGCGCAGGGTGTCTTCGGCATTCGGTTTCAACTCCCAGACGGCAGGGGCGATTTGTTCGGCCAGCCCGAGCCTCTCCAGTGTTTGAGCGCGACCGATCATCAAGCGGCGCAGTTCCGGATCGCGGGGCTCAGGTGTGCCGCGCCGCAGGTCGGCGATGCCGGCATTGTCATCCGCCAGGGATCGCAGGCCGCGGTCGAGATTAGTCCAGCGTTCCGCTGTGACTTGCGTCTCGAGCGCATTTGAAATCTCGCGTTCGCTGCGCGGGCCAAGTTCCAGTTGCACGAGGTTTTCGGCGCGGGTCCGAAACCCCTGGCTGATGTAGTCACGCGACATGACAAGGTCCCGCCCATCATCGGCCTTGCCGCGCACCAGGATGTGCACATGCGGATTGTCGGTGTTCCAGTGATCCACCGCGACCCAGTCGAGTGTTGTGCCGAGATCTCGTTCGGCACGGGCCATCAGATCACGGGTAAAGGCGCGCAGGTCCTCAAGCTCGGTGGCATCTTCCGGCGAGACGATGAACCGGAAATGATGCCGGTCATCTTCGCAGCGCTCCGCAAAGCCGCCCCGGTCGAGATCATCGCTTTCAGCCCCGAACAAGTCGGCGTCGCGTCCGTCCTGGCCGACGCCGTCGCGTTGAAGGTAGCCGAGATGCTTGACCATGGGGGCAGAGCGAAAGCGCTTGCCCTGGTGGCGCACGACGCGTGCATTGACGACGACGCGCCGAGACGTGCGTGACATGTTGAGCGCTGCCCTCTGAAAGCGCCCACGTCCGAATGATCTGGAGGTCGATTGAAATTGCTTTGATCCGAAACGATAGCCAGTTTGCCCAGACTTGCGGGCAGCGCGCATCACTTCACTGACAAAGCGTGTCGATTGCTTCGAGGTCCTACCGCCGTCGCGGATACGCCCAGGTCGGATACGAAGATCGTCGTCGCGCCCAGTCATGCTCTTGCTCGCTCGCCGAAGATGCTGCCGCACAAAAAATATCGGAAAATCAGCCTTCTAGATGAAGTCCTGCGGCATTCAGGTTGGGTGTGCCGCGCAAATCCTTGCAGAGAAACAACGGCTTGAGGTCTGCTTGCGGCACCTCTTTTATCTTGCGCTCTTTCGGTTGAGACCCAGACCAATGCCCAGACTGTCCACAATCCTGCGATATGGCTTTCCGAACTTCGCCATGGTGCGAGTCCCCTAGTCATGGCCTCTGCCCTTGGCTGCGGGGCACGAAAATGCCGTCCCGCGACCCGTTGGATGCAATCCGTTGGGCGTCACTACTTGGGGTTTGTTCGTTCTCAACCGTTGCGATGAACAAGGGGGCGTCGCGCCAATCCTGCGGCCTTTGCGAGTGGTTCACTGCCCGCACAACGTCGGTTCCTTGGCGGATGAGTGGCGCGAGGATGGCAAGGTAGTGCCGGGTTTCCTGCGGAAGAGCGCGGCCGGTGTCGAGGTGATTTTGGTAGCGCGCAGGACCAGCATTGTAGGCTGCGAGAAAACCAGGCGACCCGAACCGATCGTACATCTGTCGCAGATAGGCGGCACCGGCCAGAATATTCTCGCGCGGGTCGAATGGGTCATCGCCAAACCCATAGGCTGCGCGCAACTCGGCCCAGGTGCCCGGCATGATCTGCATGAGGCCCATGGCACCCGCGTGGCTGACCGCGCGGGGATTACTTGCGCTCTCGACCTCCATGACCGCACGGATCCAGCGCTGCGGGATGCCGAACCTGCGCGAGGCTTCTGCGATATGGATGTCGATGGATTGTCGGTCAGATGCAGCAGTCGTGTGATCCTGAGCGATCACGGCCGACGGGGCGATGGTGATCGGCGCGTAGAGGCTCAGTAGAAGCGCGCTTGCGACAATCGCGTGCCGACAGCTGTGGGAAGGTTCGGCGCTACGCATCGTCTGCCCCTCGATATGTCCAAAGGGGGATGGCCTGTCCGAGGATTGCATCCGCCGGCAGCGGACCGAAGTACCGCCCATCGAGGCTTTCCGGCACATCTGCGATCAGCAGGAAAACCTCGTGGGGCCCGAGAGTGATGCAGCCCGTCCAGCGAGGGAGAGCGCGTTCCTGTCGATCGGCCCGCGCTGCTTGGGCAACAGGCGTTCCGTCGATGCTGATATCGGTTTCGTCGCGGCAGACGGTCATGCTGGAGACGGCAGCAACGCGTTTAAGGAGCAGCGTATTTGCGCCGATGTAGTTTCGTTCAACCTGCCAGGATGCGAACTCCTCCGGCAGACGAACGGCAACAAGGTCGCCAAGTGATGGCTCGTCCGCAGCCCGAACTAGGTACAGTCCAAGCGGCACGCTGGCCGAGGCGTTCCAGACCAGCCGCGGAGCACGGTCCGTCTGTGCCGCTGCGAGCAGACCAAGGGACAAGCCGGCCGCGAGGAGGGTAGGCACTGCCGCGCTCATGTCGTAATCATCCGGCGCTTGAGCCATGCCGCGTGCCGGGCAGGGGTATAGGCCCGGGGCTCCAGTGCGGCGGTCAGGCGGTTGTGAACGTGCCGCCAATGGTCCGGACAGACCTCTTCTGGCGCGATGCCGTAGCTCTCGACAGTGTCGATGGACCGCAGGACGGCTTCGACTTTCGGCCATCCGGAAAGGCGGAGCAGAAGCTCGCCACCCGGCGTAACACAGGGGACTGTGGAGCACGGGTCTTGCGCGCGGACTGCCCGCAGGATGTCAATCCGGCTTTCTACGGTGCCATAGTCGTTCGACGACCACCGCACGAGTGCGAAGACCGCGCCAGGGGCAAATGCGACCCGCTTCTCCGAGCCGGTCAGGACAGTTTCCCCGGCGATCCGACCGAATCGGATCCAGCGTTCTACGTGCCCTTCTATCCATGTAAGGTGGACGAATGTCTGCACCGCCTCAGCGCCCCCGCCGCAGATAGGCTGGCGAAATGGCAGCGTGCCGCTTCGCAGGCAGGACGCGGTTCTCGCTCTCGTCTGAGGTCGAAGTCTTCTCGCCCCGTGTGACCCAGGCTTGCAGATCGTCGACCGCATAGACGACACGTCCGCCGATCTTGGAGTATCGCGGCCCGGTCCCGTAGGTCCGGTGTTTCTCAAGTGTACGGCCAGAGAGGCCAAGAAATCGGGCGGCCTCCGGTGTTCTGAGGTAGCGGGGCGGCAATCCTTCGTTGGGGTCGGGCATTTGAGCGTCTCCGGTTGCTGTGTCTCGCGGCGGCGCGCCGCGGGCTGTCGGAGGGCATCAAAACAGCTACGGACAACGGGCAGGGATGACGAAGGTGAAAACGCGGAATCGTCACCCCCTTAGTCGGCCGCAGGCGGCGGCCGCAAATGACAAGGCAAAGGGTGTCCTGCGAGGCTCACTTGCGTGGTTTGTTGCGTCCCGTCGGACCTCGACCGAGAAGGAGAAAGCGATATCCCTTGGAGGTCAGGTGCCTACCGTGAGCCGATAGTCGTGTGACCTGTGCCTTCAATGAACTGGTCTTCCAATGTTCCCGTGACACGGCTTCGGCGCCGAAGATTTGCCGAGCGATCGTTTGGTAGCTGGCACGGTCGCGGCGCGCATCGAGCGTGCGAAGCGCCAACAGAATGCGACGACGTTGATGCGGCGTCAGAGGTACGCGCGTTCTTTTGGAGGTCAAAAGCTGAGTGCGCAGTGCCTTGAGCGTCTCCAGACGTGCGTCCCAATGCTCGTCAAGTGGCACCAGAATCCCGACAGGACGGTGCAGGCTTGTCGGATCCAATACAATCGATGCGCCGCTCGACAAGCGGACAAACATGAGGTCATTAGAGGTTCCGAGGACGGTGATGTCAGCCGCATCGAGGCGCGTCGATAAAACGTCATCGCTGAAAATCGGCGCAACGAACCCTACCGCTGCGGGAGCGATCGATGGTGTCCAGAACACGGGTGCATGTGGGGCTTCGATATCCGGATCAACAGGGAAATCGTAACCCCCATGCATCCGATGGTTTCAGTCCGTCCCGCATTTGCGGGTAGTCAGCGCGATAGTCAGAATTACGGCGCAAGCATTCCCAGGCCAGCCCGGATATGTCGAGGCTTTCGAAATGCGCGTAGGCCGCTTCGTCGCGCCAGTCCCTGGTCATGGCGAAGCTCCGCGTAAGAGTTATCAACAGGGTGGGAATATAGCGTCGACTGTGAGTGAGGCGACGTGGTGAGCGGCAAACATCTGCAACCTGAGCGTGAGTCTGCCGATGCGCGAAGGCCCAACCTTGGTCAGCCAGAGCCGCCTTCCAGAAGTCTTCGGTAGCCGTGCTCAGTCATCCAATGCGCGCGGGCGAGGTGACTATCATAGATCTTGCGGGCACGCTCAGGGTCATGGCCTGTATCAATCCCAAACAGGACGCTGCAGACTTCCTGCATGGCGGCGCCACTCGCTTCGGCGTCTAGCAAGCGCATGTACAGCGCCAGATGTGCTCGGTCATAGTCCGTCAGACTATCGGCTTGCGGCGCGCTGTCGAGGATCGGCGTGACGCCGTTGGCAGGCATGATTCCCCCTGGCCCCCCGGGGCTTTTGGTCCATAGAAGCACATCAGGATGCGCATGCAAGGACGGATCGTGGTCAGGCTGCGCGTCAGATGAGTACTATAATACGTCGCACCAAAATACGCGATAGGCTCTTTACTCGCGGATGGACATCCGCGTGGTTTTTGCAAGGAATCTCAAACACTACCGCGAAGAACGCGGCATGACGCAGGCGGCTTTGGCTGCGGCGATGGATGTCGATCGCGCCCATGTCAGCGCGATGGAGCGGCAAGAGCAGAACGTCACCATAGTGACACTGCAAAAGGTAGCGGACGCCTTGGGTGTCGAGGCATCGCAGCTGCTTGCCAAACTTGAGTGACAGAATGCTTGGGCGGGTAGCGGACCTTCGCCGCTAAAGCGAACTATCCTGCAATCGAGCGAGAAGCGGACCTTCGCATTGCAAGTTTCTGGTACCACAATGAAGTCTTTTTGGCTCTAGTCCCTTATGGTTCTGATCTCGGCCAGCGTAGCTTGCCGCGGCCAACGCGCGATACTTGTACCAGCCTAGTCTTTCCCGGCGAACGCCCAAAGAACAGGCTTGGCTTGGGATCTACTGCCGAATTCCTGAATGCAGCTACCCGCTGGTAGTCTGGGGTCGCTAGCCAAGTTCGACCTTCACCTTCGTCGGTGACAATCCGATAAAGGCCGGCGGGTGGACTAGACGCGGCATCGAGCAGACGTTTGTAGTGTTCGACCGACCATTTCTGAATGCCGCCACTCAGGGCCTCCGTTCGGAACCGCGCCCACAGCGCCGCTGTGTCGGGCGTCGGCCAATCACCAGCATCGGTGTAGGTCGTGATCTTGTCAGATTCGAGCCAGGTCCGCATTTCGGCGGGTGTAACGAAGACCGGATTGGTATCTTCGATTGCGGCTATCGCGGCGCGTCTTGATGGAAGACCGGCACGGATCAACATCGCCGCCATAAACTGTGGCACGCCAGTTTCGATCGTTGCCGCGGCACCGCCCGCCACTGTCTCCGGCGACCAGCCAAGCGACATGCGGCGGGTACGGACTGCTTCCAACGCCCAGACCAAACGATAGGTGAAGGCTTCCTCGACTGCCCGCATATTCTGCGGTCCGATCTTGCCAACATCCTCGCCGGAAACCCAGCTGCGGAGGATTTCCTTCCATTTCGCAGGCAGCGCGTTCGTCTTGTCGGGGATGAAAGGCCGCATAAACAACAGACGTTCCCCGAGACCGCAGAGGGCGTCGACAAGCTCTTCGACATCGCCACTCAGCGCAGCAACGTCGGCTCGATCTAGGAGTTCGGCTAATTCGTCCGCCATGGCATCAATGGCGAGGCCAGCCTCGAGCCCAACACCCATCGCGAAGTGTCCACGCCGCGCCTGCGTAGTAGTGGTCTTCCATATGAGATCGGCGCGCACCTCGAACACCTTCTTGTGCAATGGCGCGATGTCCTCGTCTTCTCGGGCTATCTGGCGCGCCCAGAGTGACCCTTTAAGCGCCTCGTCTAAGAGCTTCGGCAGATCGGTCCGGTCGGAATCCAGTGCTTCGATCAGCCCAAATACAGTCGCATCGAGGCGTTCGACGATTTGCGAAAGCGGTTCTTCTTCAATAGTCTCTTCTTCGCCATCGCCGTCTTCATCATTATCGTCATCAGCCTGGTACTCCGCACCAGCTGCCAAGCGCTCGGCGACTGCGGCTTCCTCCGCAGGAGATCTCCATGCTTCGCGAGCATTGGCAAGATACTCCCAAGCATCATCGCGCTCCAGAACACCCTCACGGGCCAGGCGTTCAAGGATCTCCGCGACGATTTGGACAAGGCCGCTCTTCAGCGTATGGGTTTTGGCGGAAGCAACCAGCTTACGCCACTCTCTTCTCCGCCACCTGATCTTGTCGAACATCACGTGGACGATAAGACCTTCGACGTCCACGAAAGCGCGCCCCGCACGCCCGGCGACATTCGCGAACTCCTCGCCTTTTATTTTCTCGGATGCTCGATACAGCGCAGGCACCAGTAGGACGGCGGCGTTGAGGTTAAGACCCTGTGACAGCGTCGGCGATGCTACAATGACCTTCAGGACTCCCTCGGATAGCAGGGTTTCCAACTCGCGGAGAAACGGGGCCGGAAGCCGACCGTGGTGGATGGCGACGCCTGCTTTCAGGCAGGCGACAGCAGGGTGCTCTTCTCCAAGCCACTCCTTGCCGACTTCCAGGGCGCGGGCAATCGACGCCTCATCCTCCAACAACGTTTCCAGATAGCCACGCTTGCAGAGGTCCACGACCTGCTTGCCGAAGCTTTCAACCCAATTCGCCTGGGTGGAGAAGATCAGAGTCCTTTTGCCCTGGCTAGCGAACTCCCATGCAGCGAACAAGGTGAGATGCGAGTTCTTACGCGGATAAGGCTTCTTCTCCTTTCCTCGCGCCGGCTTCTCCACGACGAACTTGTCAAGGAACGGACCGTTGTCGTCGAGGTCGAGACGGAGGAGTGCGTCCCTACCTCGCCACGTGAGCGCACCAAACCGTTGTCGGGTTGGTCGCCAGTTTGAGAGCACCGGATCGCCGGGCTCGTCGGAACGTATCCACGCAGTGAGATCGTCGAGTTCATCGCCGCTGGGAAGGATTGCTGACAGACAGACAATTCGGCGGTTCGCAGCGTCTGCGCGCCGAAGCAGGCGCTGCACCAGCGTCTCATATCGGATCTCACGTTCGCTCGGGCCGATCATGTGGCCTTCGTCGAGGACGATCAGGCCGACATCGTCGATCAGCGATGGGTCGCTTCTTAGCGCGAAATCGAGCTTCTCAGGCGTAGCGATGATGATTTCGCGGCTGCGCAATGCGTCTTAATCGCCAGCCGAAAGACCGCTCGCGCCATAAAGAGAGGAGACGCTGAAGCCGAGGGGCGCGAAAGTCTTTCTGAAGGATCGCTCAGTTTGTGCCGACAGCGCGCGCAGCGGTGTGACAATCAGCGCCCGGCGCGCTGACGACAGGGTCATCAATGCGGCGATTTCGGCCACCCGTGTCTTGCCCGCACTGGTCGGTAATGCGACGACCAGATCATCCGTGACGTCGGTGGAGCGCCGGGCTGCTTCGCGCTGCGATGGCCATAACTCCACCTCAGCAGTCTTCCGAGCATAGAGCGAAGAGATGAATAGCCTGCGCAGGTCCGGGTATCGTTCCTCCGTTCCTTCCGGTGGCTCGGTCGGCAAGTTTTCGTGCAGAGAATGCTGCCACAGATCATCGATAAGGTGCCGACAAAGGTTCGACATCCACCACAGGGGTACATTCTCCGCATTGTCTGCAAGATTGACTGCGGCGTCGAGCAACACCGTTGCTTTATCGATCGGCTCGGTTTCGCCCGTCTCAAGTGCGAAATCAAAATACGCCAGCGCCCGGCAGATCGTCGTGTTGAGGATGGTCGACAGTACCTCATCGACATCGGGCTCGTCACCCCGTAGCGCCTCGGCGATCTGCTCATCCTTGTGAGCGTCGTCGTCCAGCCACTCACGAACGAAGCTGCGCAATTGGCTGAGATCGCGCAAGATCAGATGTCGGATCGCTGTTTCGCCGGGTGAGGTGTTGAGATCGCCAGCGGTCTCATTGAAGAGCGAATAGGCAACGGCTGAAAATCCGGCGAGATGATATGCTGCGGCGGCGATGGTGCGGCGGAAGCCCCGGTCTGGCGCCTCAGGATCACCATTGCGAACAAGGGCTTCGAAGGCGTTCGCAGCGCGCTCGAATGCCCTGCTTGTCAATTCCGAGGTGCCGGCCAAAGCACGCAAGGCCATAGCGCCACGAAGCAGGGCGAAGCCGTGTTCAGCGAGATCGGTTTCGATCGTGGTGCCGAGCTGCGGCGCATTCGGCGGCAGCACACCGTTTTCGCGCATCAGTGACCAGGCTGTGCCGCGATACAGGAGGCGCCCGAGTATACCATCGGCGGTCGCGGTCGTCAGGAAGGTGGTCAGTTCATCAACCGTCTCCAAGGTCTTCCGCCTTCTGGTAAATGGCTGCGATGAAGTCTTGGTGGTCTTCGATGTGGATATTCACGACATATTGGTCGCGATTAGTGCCCGCCGCCTCGAGGTCCTTTTTTAACGAAGCGTGCGGACCGTTGCCCGACACGGTGAAAAGCATGTGATCGATGCGATCCGCGCGGAGGGACTTAATGCCCACTTCATCGCGAAGGCTGCGGCCCAGTGTGTTGTCGTCCGCATCGTCGCTCTCCAGCAAGCGGTTGGCAACGAACAGCAATGAGTCGGGCGTGCAGCGACCGCTATCGCGGTTGAGCACCTTGCGAGCGCTCTTAACCGTAGACTTGCCGAGCACCTTGGTACTCTTGGCTTCGCCTTTCAGGAGCCAGAGCTTCTCGCCTTCGCCGTCATACCTGGCGCCGATGAAGTCGTCGCCACGCATGGCCATATTGCGGCCGTCCTTATAGCGGAGACGACGCACCGGAACACGGAGACCAATCTCCTCTTCAACTAGCTCGGTCGCCAGAATTTCGCCAAGATCGCCTGATCGGCCCCTAGAAGTCTGCGGCATCGCCTCGCTAAGTATCTCGCGGCAACCTTGTATCCGAGGCGATCCACGTCCTCGGCAATGCGCTCCAACCGATCGTAATGCGACCGGATCGTTTCTGCCAAGTCATCGTGGATCTCGTCGCGTCCACCGTCCTTCTCGACATAGGTCCAGAAATACTTGCGGTTATCTTGCTCCTTGGTTGGCACACACCATTTTTTGTAAAGCATCAAATAGGTTCCTCGCTCGATCTATCGTGACCGCTAGTCCGACCGAGCCAAATACACTGGGCTGAGATCGTACAGTTCCGCGCATGTCGGCCTATCTCTGCCAAGAGGCAGCAATTCATTTGATTCTGAAAGAGTTGTGCTCGGGGCCCTGCAATGGTCACCTCCGACACGTCGCTAAAAAAATTGGCTTGAGGCCTGCGGCACCTTGGACCGGACTAAGGTTGAAGCTACCATTTTGCAGGAAAGAACAGCGTCGGCTGATTTGGCAGTATCAACCGATCCTTGACCGATATCTGCGTGCCAGCCCGCTTTGGTTTGCCCTTCGAAGACAACACCTCCAATTCACGTGCATGCGCTAATTCCGACAGGACTTGAAAAATATCGTCATTGGTCCCTGCCGTGCGGTTCCCAATCTCGGACAACAGACGTGATACCTCTAATTCCCCGCCGTTCATTATTCGGTGGACTTCCGAAGGCAGCGCGTTGACCAACTCTTTGTTAAGAGTGGTTCTGTCCATATCAGAGAAGTTGAACAGCGAGTCGCAACTTTCCTTCAGTCGAGTGTCGTATCCGAGGTTAAACAACCCGCCAGAACCGACATGGGTGAAGCTGTTCTGCTCCTGCCAGTGAACGCCGAGCATCTTATCGCGCGCCGCTTGATGCTGCGACAGGTGGGCGAGCATCATCCAGCGGTTATCCGTTCGGGACCACAACATGAACGGCGTGAAGAACTTTGCTCCGCTGTTTTTGTGAATGTGCGCCATCAACGCGCGCTGCGTGATCGCGCGGCCCATACTTTCATCTTTGCGCTGCTGCCAATCAGCGATGAACCGGGCATCAATACCGAATTGCCGGTACAGCAAGAGGTCCGCTGATGTGTCCTGCAAATAGTTTAACAGGCTATCAATCGCGAAGTTGAGCACCACCTCCGCGCGGTCCAGCGACCTAAAAATGGTCTGGATCGCCGACATGGGCACGTCGGAATACCCGAACTGATCCAAGAAGAAGATCGAACGCCCTTTGCGCTGCGTTGCCGTGATCTGCTGCATGATGGTTGGCAGGTGATCTACAAAGGTTCCTTCGAAGATTGTAATGCGCGGATCGTCGGCGGCGTATCCTCGGCCCAGCAGTTCACGCCGCAGCGCTGCCACGTGTTCCGGTTCATCATCGACAAAGATGAACCTGGCGTTGATCTCTAAAGGCTTCTCTCGCCCTTCGTTCAGTCTAACCGCTGCTCCCTCGACAGCGTTGAGCAGTACCAGCGGACTGCCTGCCCGTGTTTCTGAACCATCCGAGTAGGCACCTCCGCCGCTGAAGCCATCGACCAGTGTGATGTTGAGACGATCCTGCGCCGGGTTGCGGACGACCGTATCGAAGTAGACGTCTAGGTAATTCTTGAGGACGTCGAGTTTGCGCTTTGTATGTTCTTCGATGTACGGCAGCACACCGTCTGGCCCCCAGATGAAGTTTTTCGCCATTCGCACCCTAACCCGTTAATTCTGCCATTATTGCCTCGGGCACGATCTGCCACGGGAACCCGTTCCATTCCTCGCCCTCAAGCAGTCGCCCACCTGACTTCGGACGAGGCCCACCCCACTGCTTGAAGAAGAAAGCCACATCGTAGCGCTCGCAGGCAATTCGCAGTTCGGTCGCCCATGCAGGCTCCATTGGTCTTGCTCTTGGACCACTTTCGCCGCCGACAATCGCCCATGCGATGCCTGCCAAATCAACTTCGCCAATTGGCCCGAGAAGTGGTTCAAACGATATGAAGCGCGCGTCCGAATTGATCTGGCGCAGGTGCTCGATGCGGCCTTTGTGCGCGCTATCTTCGACCGAGACACCGAGCCAGATGTGCGATGGGACACGTCCGCCCTCATACCGTCGTTTGACGTAATTTCGCATCAGTGACGACCGCTTGGTCAGCACCTGATAGACGTGCCAGTTCGCGGCCTCCATCGCATCGAACACCGCGTCAATGTGCGCCTTCGGAATGTCCTTGTGGAACAGGTCGCTCATCGAATTGACGAAGATCATCCGCGGCTTCTTCCAACGGGTGGGTTGTCCCAGCCTCGACGGCCAAAGGCGCAGGTCGAAGCCCTGTTCATACGGATGCCCTTCAATTCCGCGCCAGCGTTCCGCAAACCGCTCTGCATAGCAGTTGTCGCAGCCGGGTCCGATCTTCGTGCATCCCGTCACCGGGTTCCACGTCGCATCCGTCCATTCTATCTCAGATTTCTGTGCCATGCCTCGCATCCTGTTTTTTGTGCATCACTCTACGCCAAGGTGCACAAATAGGGAACATCCAAATCTGTTCGAGTCGGAGACAGTGCAATGCACGCGTGGTCGAGATGATTGATCGACACATGCATTGCTTACTGTTCGGTACACGCTGCGGTCATCGAGGCCAGCATCTCGCGATAGCAGCGAATGTCTCCTTCAGCGAGCCGCAGGGCAGCATGCGATCTTCGAGTCCAGGTCCGGTATGGGCCGATCTCCGGCGTCGCACGGCTTCGAGAGCCGTCGATCATTAATCGCCCGCTCCAGAAAAATAGCCCCGCTCGGTGATCCCGAGCGGGGCAGTCTGCTGTCAGTCGCCGTTGCGACGGCTGTTGGGGCGCGACCAGATGAGGCTGAAGGTCTCTTCGCCGCCTTCGATGACCGTGTCGTCGAAGAGGTTGGCGTAGATCGGCTGGGTGAAGCTCGGATCGTCGAGCTTGAGGCTCAGGTAGTCGCGGCCCTCGGTGGAGCGCTTGGACCAGGCGGCGCCGATCTCGGCACGGCCGACGAAGACGCGGTGGGAGGGGGCGTTCTCGTTCGGGGTGCTGTCTTCGGGGACGATGCGGACGGCTTTCGCCTGAACGC
>JBCDAV010000052.1:0-27214 GCA_039184865.1 Pseudomonadota bacterium
ATCGAATGCCCCTCAAGGATCTGCCCATCAGGATCTTGGAGCAGATAGGTCCGATTTCCGTGTAGAACGCCGGGCGAGCCGCCAGTCAGGCTGGCGCAATGCTCCATCCGATCATCGACCCCATGGCCGCCGGCCTCGACCCCGATGATGCGCAGATCCATATCGTCGAGGAAGGGGTGGAACAGCCCCATCGCGTTTGAGCCGCCGCCGATGCAGGCAACCAGACTGTCGGGCAGGCGGCCTTCGCGTTCCAGCATCTGAGCCTTGGTCTCGCGTCCGATGATCGATTGGAAATCGCGCACCATGGCTGGGTAGGGATGCGGCCCGGCCACCGTGCCGATGCAGTAGAACGTACTCTCGACATTGGTCACCCAATCGCGCAACGCCTCGTTCATCGCATCCTTTAGGGTGCCGCGGCCCGCAGTCACCGGCACGACTTTCGCGCCCAGCAGGTTCATGCGGAAAACGTTCGGTTTTTGCCGTTCGACATCATGGGCGCCCATGAAGACGATGCATTCCAGCCCGAACCGCGCGCAGACCGTCGCCGTTGCCACCCCATGCTGGCCGGCGCCGGTCTCGGCGATGATGCGAGTCTTGCCCATGCGCCGGGCGAGCAGAATCTGGCCGAGCACGTTGTTGATCTTGTGCGCGCCGGTGTGGTTGAGCTCGTCGCGCTTGAGGTAGATCTTGGCGCCGCCGAGTTCCTCGGTCAGACGGGGCGCGAAGTAGAGCGGCGAGGGCCGCCCGACATAGTGCTTCCAGAGATCGTCCATTTCGGCCCAGAAACTCGGGTCGTCCTTGGCCTTCTCGTATTCAGCCTCGAGATCGAGGATCAGCGGCATCAGCGTTTCGGAGACGAACCGCCCACCGAACTGGCCGAAACGGCCTTTCTCGTCCGGTCCGGTCATGAAGCTGTTCGGTGTGGCGTCGTTCATGGGTCTCTCCTGCGCTTACGGCGGCTTACATAGCGCCGCATCCGTGCGTCGTCATCATAGATTCATCTTCCTTCCGCGCATGGGATTGAGAAATGAACTTGATCAAAGATGAAACCGTAAAATGCAGATCTTGCAGCGTCAGCAGTCGACCGGAAATTCCGAAACTCTGAAAAGCTGTCCGACACGTTCATCTTTCACGTCTCGCCAGGCACTTGGATCGGCGTAGAAACCGTAAACGGCGAAGATCCGACGCTTGCCCTCTAGGTTTGTGAGCACCGCCCCTGCCTGAGCAAACCCGTCGCGCACCCGCATAATGACCTCTGTTCTTGCGAAGTATCGAAACTGGTTCTCTCTCGCATGGCGTGATGCAGCGCAATCGAGGGCGCTCCAGCGGTCATTCTCAACGTATTCAGACGAGATTCTCGCGAGATTGTTGTTCTTCTCGAAGATTTTCATGCTCTCGCTCGGACCGCAATTGGAAAGCGCGGCAAGAAGGCCAAGCGAGACTGCAACACGCAAAGTGAATGACGAGAGTCGAATACCAAGCATGTAGAAGACTTTAGACCGGCAAATGGAGTCGGCAAAGACTATCGGTCGATATTCATCTTCATTCCATGGTGTGATGCGGTGAAGCCCAGGCGTTCATAGAACCGGTGCGCCTCGGTGCGGCTGCGGTCGGTTGTGAGCTGGACCAGCGTGCATCCGTCCGCCCGAGCGCGGTCGATTGCGGCCTTCATGATCCGCTCGCCCAGGCGCTTGCCGCGATGCGCGGCGGAAACACGGACGCCTTCGATCTGGGCGCGGCTGGCCCCGGCGCGGGAGAGCCCGTGGATCAGGGTGTATTGCAGGCAGGCGAGCAGTTCGGCATTCTCCTCGATCACGAGGTATGTGTTTCCGGGCTGGGTCTGCATGCGGTCGAAAGCGTATTCGTACCGGCTCATGTCCGAGCTTTCCCGGCCGCGCCCCAGCCCGTCATCGGCCAGCAGGGCGGCAATCGCGGGCAGGTCGGCGCGGGTCGCCTCACGGATGATCACAGCGGCCTCCAGAACAGCAGCGAATGGGCGATCGCGAGGATCAGCATCAGACCCCATGCCCGCCAGAGCACGTCGATCGCGCGGGCGATGTCGTCGGCGGTCGCGTCCCGCCGTGCGCCCTCGTTCATGTAGGGGTCGTCGACGATCTGGTCGCCGTATTGGCGCGGCCCTGCCAGTGCAACGCCCAGCAGGGCGGCCATGGCGCTCTCGGGCCATCCGGCATTGGGCGAGCGGTGTCCGGGTGCGTCACGGAACATCACCGTAACCGCCGCCTTGTTTGTGCTTGCGGCGGCAAACAGAAACCCCGTGAGGCGGGCCGGAACGAAATTGAGCACGTCGTCGAGCCGCGCCGAGGCCCAGCCGAATTCGAGATATCGCTCGTTGCGATAGCCGATCATCGAGTCAGCGGTATTGACGATCTTGTATGCCGCGATGCCGGGCAATCCGCCGACGGCGAACCAGAAGATCGGGGCGACGACGCCGTCCGAAAAGTTCTCGGCCGCCGACTCGATGGCGGCGCGGGCGACGCCGGCCTCGTCCAGGCTGTCCGGGTCGCGGCCGACGATCATCGATACGGCCAGCCTGCCGTCGTCGAGCGAGTGACGCAGTCCGTCGGCCACGGCACGGACGTGATCGATGAGCGATTTGTGGGCGATCAGGATCGCGGCGCCGAGGATCTCGAGCACCCAGCCATGGGTCCAAAGCGTGATGAGGACCGGCACGGCAAGCCCGGCGGTCAGCAGGACGAGAAGCGCCAGAACTCCTTTCTGCCGTTTGTGGCCACCGTGGTTGAGCCGGTGCTCCAGCCAACCCAGCAGGTCCCCGATCGCGACGACAGGATGGCGAAATCCGAGCCGGAGACGACTGTCTTCTCCAAGCAACGCATCGACAATCATAGCCAGTATGAGTGTCAAAATCATATTTTCCTGTTTGCCGGCTGTTGAAATCGTAGATCTGTAACCAATGTCACATATGCGAAAGCAGGATAGCTACATTGTTCCTGCGGGCGACCGTGATATTATCCATGTTGCGGGGAGCCAGAGTTGAGATCTGACGGGGCTTGATGGTGGTCATCACCTTGAGGAAACTGGGCGCGTTGGGCGCAGCCGCTGTCATTTGCACAGCGACCGCCGCGGCGGATGACCGGCAATCGGGCTGGTCGACACCGCTACTCGCGGCCGAGACCGCGTCGGATGCCTCATGGCTCCAACTCCCCGAGACCGCGGCGGAACAGAACGAAAGTTTCGTGATCGCTGCCCGGCAGAACCGGTTGAAGACGCGCAAGCGAATCAGTGATCCGTCGCTCCCCGGAGCGGGCTCTTACCGGCGCTACACGCGCACCGCTTTCAAGTGGTTCTGGAACGAGGTTTCTCCGTCGAAGGCCGCGGCCAGCGCAAAGAGATGGGCCTCGGTCATGAAGGTGATCGACAGCGGACGGCGCAAGGGCAAGGCAGTGTTCGGATCGCGCACGACGGCGCAGCGGATCTTGCAGAATTATCGCCAGTTCCTCGAACGTGAAGCGAAGCGCCGCAACGTATCCGTGCCGTTCCTCATCGCCGTGATCGCGGTCGAGTCGAACGGCAACCCGAAGGCACGCAGCCCCGTCGGTGCGCAGGGCCTGATGCAACTCATGCCGTTCACTGCGGCGCGGTTCGGCGTCAGCAACTCCTACGCGCCGTCGCAGAACATTCGCGGCGGGACGACCTATCTCGACTGGCTGCTGAAGCGGTTCCGGAACGACGCCGTGCTGGCACTGGCGGGATACAACGCCGGTGAGGGTGCGGTCGACAAGCATCGCGGCGTCCCACCCTACAAGGAAACCCGGGACTACGTCGCCAAGGTTGCCGGCGCGTTCTCGGCGGCCCGGGCGCTCTGCAAGAAGCCGCCGAATTCGCCGCGCGATCCCTGCGAGCTGCGCTGATCCAATTCATCTCATCGGCGTTTGACGCTGTGCGAGACCTGTCCCATGACTGCGCACGACGCAATGGGAGGGTTCGGGAATGTTCGACCTTGGATTGACCGGAAAGGTCGCTCTGATAACCGGCGGCAGCGATGGGTTGGGCCGCGCGACGGCGCACCGCATGGCGCTGGAGGGCGCGAAAGTCGCGATCTGCGCACGCCGGCAGGACCATCTGGAGGCCGCCGCGCGCGACATTGCTGCCGAGACCGGCGGCGAGGTGCTGCCGATCACCGGCGACGTCACAAATCGTGACGATTGCGAGGGGATGATCGCCGCGACGGTCGAACGCTTTGGCGGGCTCGACATCCTGATCAACAATGCTGGCGCCTCAGCGGCTTACGCGCTGAGCGACGTGACCGACGAGGACTGGCAGTCGGATTTCGATCTCAAGGTCATGGCGGCTGTCCGGCTCTGCCGGTCGGCCATCCCGCACATGCGGGCGCGCGGCGGCGGATCGATCGTCCAGGCATCGATCGGGGGAGGCAAGGCGCCGAAGGCAAAGCAGCTTCCCACGTCGCTGACGCGCGCGGCGGGTCTGAACTTGACGCAATCGCTCGCGCAGGAACTGGCGCCGGACAACATCCGCGTCAACGCGATCTGCATCGGCCTGCTGAAGTCGGCGCAATGGGAGCGCCGCGCGGGCAATGCGCCGGTCGACGAACTCTATGAGAAGATGGCCGACAACATTCCGCTCGGCCGGGTCGGAGAGGCCGAGGACTATGCCGACGCGGTTGCGTTCCTGTGCTCTGCCCGAGCCACCTACATCACCGGGACCGCGATCAATATCGACGGGGGGCTCTGCCCCGTGCTCTGACCGGGCGCTATCCGGCGGCCATCACGTCGGCGCCATGGAACGGCACCATCTGGCCATCAGAATCGAAGCTCATCTCAAACGGTTCGCCGAGCAGTTCCATGTCGGGATGTGCCGTGACGTCGACTGACATAGCCTCGGACACCCAGATCTCGCCGAGATCCAGCGTGTTTTCGATGCGAACGAGTCGCGAGGTTTCGCCATCAAGCATCGGGCAGCCGCGCATAGCGATAAACAGTGCCTCGCGATCGTTGTTGGCGATGAAGGGCAGGCTGCCGCGGCCGGGAACACCCGCCGTTACAAGGTTCACGTAGGTCTTCGTCCAGTCCATGCCGCGCACGAAGGATTGCGTGGCGATGTCCGCCGAGCCAAGCCCCGTAGCGTTGCCGTGCGTTTCCTCGGTCAGCCCGCGCACGATGATCTGCTGGATTTCTGGCCCGCCGAAATCATTGCCCTTGGCGGCATTGCGGCCGGTGACGTTCGGATCCATCCCGGATCCGGAGATGTTCTTTCCGATCTCATCCACCACGAGCACGTCGATGTTGTCGATCAGCAGGCGCGGGATCAGGCTTTTTGACAGCTCCAGCAGTTCCGCGTCACGCTCGATGATCTGTTCGGGCGGGATCAGGTTGACCGTGTGCAGACGCTCATAACCGTTCTCGACAATTGCGACACCGAACAGGACATTCGTCTTCGCCAGGAAAGCCTCGGTCATCGGCGGCAACAGTTCGGGGAAGCGCGGCATGCCGCGCCGGTGCATCTCGACCGCGCCGGTGTGCTTGCCAAGCCCGATAGCGATCATCTTGCAGACGCCGCTTTCCCACTTGCCGCGAAAACTCGTATGCGGTTTCACCCGGTTCAGCGGGACGATGTAATCCGCCTCGAAGGCATTGCGGTCGCAATAGACCTTCAGCCCATCGACGACCTCAGCGAGTTCGACGACCTCCATGGACGACTTAATCGGCACGCCCATCTGGTCTTCGCCCATCTCGTAGTCTTCGACGATCTTCTTCTGACCCTCAGCCGTTCCGCCGCCGTGGCTGCCCATGGCAGGAACTATGAACGGCTCTGCCCCGGCCTTCTGCAACTCGTCGATTACCGCGACGACGACCGGTTTCTGGCTGCGGATGCCCCGGCTGCCCACCGTGACGGCCACGGTTTTCCCCGTCAGATCGATATGCGCGAACTTCTTGAATTCGGCAGCGACCGCACCTGCCACGTCTTCGACGGTATCGCCGTTGAAGCGTTGCCGCGCGCGGACGAATTTCGGCAACGCCATTTCGAGCCCGCCGGGCAGAGGGATCGGTATCACCGGGGGGATCATGATGTTTCTCCCTTTGTCGCGGGTCCGTGTCCGCCCGCGTTCAGTATCTTGAGCGCCGCACAGGCCGCGCCGAAGCCGTTGTCTATGTTCACCGTTATCACACCGGGCGCGCAGGACGCGAGGGCAGAGCGAAGTGCGGTCTGACCACCCTCGGCCACACCCGAGCCGACCGAACTTGGCACTGCAATGAGGGGTGCCGGAACGAGCCCTGCGAGGACCGAGAACAATGCGGCTTCAAAACCCGCGACGGCGATGATCACCCGACAGTCCTGCAAGTCCTTGGCGGCGTCGATGACGCGCCAGAGGCCCGCCACGCCGACGTCCTGACGGGTTAGTACTTCGACGCCCGCAAATTCCAGCGTGCGTTTCGTCTCGGCAACGACATGCGCATCGGATGTCCCGGCGCTGACGACGGCCGTGCCGCAATCGCTCAGGTTAACAGAGCCTCCATACACTCCTGTCAGGGAGAGCGGGTCGTAGTCGATCAGACCGCCAGGATCGGCGGTAGCAAGCTTGTCGGGATCGAGACGGGTGAACAGCATGCGGGCCTGCCGCTCCTGGACCTCTGCGAGAATTCGCGAGATCTGTTCGGGCGACTTTGAGGCGCAATAGGCTGCCTCCGGGACGCCCGTCCGCGCCGCACGATCCCAGTCCATCAGGACGTCGCTCACGTTGGCAGATCCTGTAGAAAGGCACTCCCACGGCGATAAGGGGTGATTGCCGCAAGGTCGTATCCCGCCGCCGTGATATGGGACTTCAGGTCGGGCGCGAATCTTTCGGCGTCGGCGAGCCGATGCTCCGGCACCTCGATGCGGATGCCGGCATGGGTCATACGGGCGCGAATGTCGCCGGGGCCGAGAAGCCCTACGAGCCGCTGCTCCAGCAGATCGATCAAAGCGAGCTGGTCGGCGAGAATCGGCAGCCCGGTCTCGACTCGGCTGGAGAGACAGGGTTGCGCCGGAAGCTCAGCCAGGTCAGCCAGCCCCATGGCGGCCGCGATCTGCCGGACACCCGCCTTGTCGATTTCGGCCTCGACGAATGGGTGCCGGATCGCCTGTTCGCGCGCGGCTTTCAAGCCAGGCCTGAAATCTCCGAGGTCGTCGGTGTTCGTCCCAGAGCAGATGATGGCGTCCGTCGCTGCAGCGAGGCGACCGTACAGATTGGACTTGCAGAAATAGCAGCGATTGACCGGATTGCGCAGATAGTCCGGATCGTCAAATTCGCCCGCGCCGACGACGTGCAGATCCCATCCGTATACCCCCGCATGGTGCTGCACGCGGGCCGTCGCGTGGTCCGGCACCGCTGGGGAGATCGCGTGGAACATCGCGACCCGCGCTGTCGAGCGGGTATGTGCTGCATGCGCCAGGGTCATCGAATCGACGCCGCCGGATACCGCGATGGCGATGTTCCCCATCGCGTCTAGGCAGTCGGTCAGGCGCGCCGCAGGATCACTCATCTTGCGCTTCCTGCACCAGTGCAATCTCGGCGGCTCGCGCTGCGGCACGCCGTCGATCCAGGCTTTCGATTCCGGCAAGATCATCGCTTTCGGCTTTGGCGGTGTTCCCGCCCGGCCGAGCCGCACCTTTTGTGCGTATCCCACCTGACACCCCTGTATGTCGGCGCAGAACGCGCCGCACGGACTCGGAGATCCTGAGACCGAGAGTGGATGTCTCGGCAAAGCAGGCCCATTCGGTATCCGCCGCTGCTCCCGGTTGACAGAGCACTCGGATCTGGAAAGTCGCGCGGCCTTTCTTGCCGATCTGGGGCGTTTGAGTGACGTCGAGCACGCCTTCCCGCGCGCGCATTCGATCGCACGCGACGCCGAGTTCCTCGGGCGTCATGTCGTCGATTTCGAAGGCAATCTCGGTGATGCGGTCGCTCTCGGCGGCGGCGGCCACGTCGAACGCTAGCAACTGCGTGACGTTCGCCAGACCGTCGAAGCGCTTCGTGCCTGCGCCAAAGCCCGATCCGGCGAGCCGCCCGGCTTCAATCTGGCCTTGCGGCGCAGTGAGATAGCGTAGGATCGCAGCACCCGTGGGGGTGACGCGCTCTCCTGCGATGCCGTCATCGTGGAAGGTGTAACCGTCGAGCAGTTTCACGACCGCTGGAGCGGGAACGGTGATGATGCCGTGCTGGGTTTTGGCGGTGCCACCGCCCAGTGGTATCGATGTTGTGGACCAGCGCTTCACGCCGGAGCGGGTGATGAAACTTGCCGCTGCAACGATATCGGCAACCGAATCCCAGTCCGCCAGTTCGTGAAAATGCACCTGTTCGAGTAATTTCCCGTGGACCTCGGCTTCGGCCTGTCCGAGAAGCCGGAGAATTTCCAAGCAGGTGGTCAATACACCCCTGTCAAGTTGGCTCGCAGAAAGACGCGCGGTGATTGCCTGATAGTCTCCGGTCGGGACAACAGCGCCGCCCTCGGTCCCGACACGGAAGTGAACAGCTTCGAAGCCGTTGACCGAGGCAGTGTCGAACCCCAGCGAGACATTCTCCGGGAGCCCGGCGGCACTCAGATCGCCTAGGCACGGATCCCGCAGGTCCGGCCAAAGTGCCGCGCAGGCGCCGACGAACATGTCACCGGCGATCCCACCGAGCGGTTTAATCTGAATTACCAGATCACTCATGCTCCAAGGTTTAACACCAATCTGATCGGGGCGACGCGGAATCTTTCGCTCGGCCATCGTCTGCTTGATTGCGTCGCGTCGATCCTCGCATAGTTGCGAAAACTCGGGGGGATCATGCGGATCACGGCAATCGAGAACCTTCATTGCGATGCGGGCTGGCGGATCTGGTCGTTTCTAAAGGTCAGCACGGACGAGGGGATCACGGGCTGGGCGGAATACAACGAGAGCTATGGCTCGCGTGGGCTGACTTCCGTCATCGGCAGGCTATGCGACGGCCTGATCGGGCGCGATCCACGGCAGGTCGAGCGAATCTCGGCCGAGTTATATGCACGAACGCGGCAGGCGCCGGGCGGGATCAACCAGCAGGCCATCGCTGCCGTCGAGAACGCACTGGTCGACATCAAGGCACGCGCGCTCGGCATCCCAGTCTATGAACTTCTCGGCGGACCCTGCCGGGACCGGCTTCGGCTATACTGGTCGCATTGCGGATCGTATCGGTGCGAACATCACGAGGTGATGGGCACGAAACCCCTGAAATCCCTCGAGGATGTGCGGGAACTTGGTGCCGAGGTCGCCGAGCGCGGGTTCACCGCCCTGAAGCAGAATCTCTACCTGTTCGACCGTGAGCAACCGGCGATGTGGATGCCAGGCTTTACGGCGACGCCGGGCTGGCCCGAACTGAATGTCGATCGCGATTTACAAGGGCGTATTGACCGTCAGTTAACCGCATTCCGGGACGGCGCGGGCGCGGACATGGACCTGTTGCTCGACACCAATTTCAACTTCAAGGCCGAGGGATACCGGAAGATCGCGCAGGTTTGCGATGCCCACGACATGATGTGGCTCGAGATGGATATGTTCGACCCGCAGGCGATGGCGATGGTGCGGGCGGGTGCGAAGACCCCGATCGCGTCTTGTGAGAGCTTGTTCGGGCGGCGCGAGTTCCGGCCCTATTTCGAGCATCAGTCGATGGATGTCGCGATCATCGACGTACCGTGGAACGGGATTCTGGAAAGCATGAAGATCGCGGCAATGGCCGAGGCCTATGAGTTGAACTGCGCGCCGCACAATTTCTATGGCAACCTGTGCACCGCGCATTCGGCGCATTTCTGTGCTGCGATCACGAATTTCAGGATCATGGAAATCGATATCGACGACGTACCGTGGAAAGACGACGTCGTCACGCCGCCGGTCATCAAGGACGGCCACCTGTATCTGAGCGATGCCCCCGGATGGGGGGTCGAGGTGAACGAAGACGCGATCCGCGCCCACCCGCCGATAGGCTAGGGATCGGCTATTCCGCCGCTATCGGCCGCGCGAACGGAACGACGTAAGGACCTTCTGGGATCACTGCCACGCGCCGGTCGCCGTGCCGCACGATTGCCTGCGATACGGCTGTCGCGACATTGTCGATGCAGTCGACGCCAGTGAGAGCATGTCCCTCGCCGAGGCCCGGCGCAAACAGTTGCACGCGCCCGATACGCATCGGCTTGAGCTGCATTTCCGTCTGCCATTCGTCGGTGTCGGCGAGCGACTTTGCCGTCAGAGTTCCGAGAAACGCTTCGGGACCAAGATCGACCAGTCTTTTCTGGGCGGCGCGGAACTCGTCCGAGCCAACGCCCTCGGAACACTCGGATGCGATGATCAGCGTGCCGCCGGGCGCGAGGATGTCGAGTGGCGTCACCATGCCCTTGACCGTCTGGTAGTAGGTCTTGTCGAGCGGGTAACCGGCGGATGACGTGACCACGATATTGAACTGCCCGCCGACCGGCACCTCGCAGCTCTGACGGGCAAAGGCGACCGCTTGCTCGTGGCTGGCGACGATCTCACCGAAGGTTGCGTGGACGAGATTCCGCTTGTCGTCGAGTACGGTGTTCAGGCCGAGAACCGGCGTTGCGGATCGGGCATTGATCGCCTCGACGATCTCAAGCTGCGTCTCGTGCAGCGGATTGCCTTCGAGATTGCACGAGGTCGCCGCCGGATGTTCCATGAAGCGCGCGGAATGGAAGGTTCGGATGGTCTCATGATGCGCCACGCCGGGCGCGATGACCTTGCGGCCGCCCGAGTAGCCGGCCATGAAATGCGGCTCGACCAGTCCGGTCGCGATCTTGATGTCGGCCTCGACGAACAGCCGGTCGATCCCGACGGGGCATCGATGGGTCTGCGTTATCCCGAAGAACACATGACCGGCGTCATCGCGCGCATCGTGATTGACGACCCGAACGGTGTCGAGCACCCACGGGTCGCCGACAAGCTCGGCCATTTCGTCGCCGAGATTCGGGCGGTGCATCCCCGTCGCGATAAGCACCGTGATCGCCTCGGCCGGAATGCCCGCAGAGGTGAGGCGCTCGATCAGTGGGCGCAGAAACAGGCGGTTCGGCACGGGCCGGGTAATGTCGCAGATCAGGATGCAGGCCGAGCGCGCGTTGGACGCAAGCGTACCCAGTGGCGCGCTCCCGATGGGCGAGTCGATGGCCGAGATCACCTCGGCGCGCTGATCGGCCGGCACCGGCATCGCGGGCTTGCGGATGATGGTCGGTTCAGCCTCGGTCGGCAGGCTGACGCGCAATCCGTGGTGCCCGTAGTCGAGCTCGATCTCCATGCCGCTCTCCCGCTTCAGTTCCGGTTTGCGCGGATGCTGCCGGACCCGCGTGCGCCACGCAAGCGGGATCAGGCAGCGCGCAGCCGCAGATCGATGTGCAACGCGCGCCAGCGCAGGAGGACCCAGATCAGCGGAATGGCGCCCTCGGCCGCGATGATCCAAAGCGCGTCGGCGGCACCGAAGATCTCTGCCGTCAGGCCGATATTGGCGAAGCCGATCAGCCCGGCGCCGATGCAGAGCGACACGAGCCCGAGATAGCGACCGCGCATCCCTTCAGGTGCTGCGCGATAGATCAGTGTCGACTGCATGGAGGCGAAGAAAGCAAGGAAGCCGCCCGCGAGCACCAGACCGACGATCAGCGATGAAAGTCCGGGCACGAGGCCGATCAGTGCGACCGCTGCCATGGAACCGGCGACACCGAGGGCGTAGATCGTGCGATATCCGCGCGGGCGCGCCAGCATGCCGATGAAGACGATCACGCCGAGGCCGGTGGCGCCCTCGATGGCCGATACATATCCGATCATTGCAGCCGAGAGGCCGAGGTCGTCCTCGCCGATCACCGGGATCATCGACACGTAGGGGAAGACCCAGACATTGAAAATCACGGTGAGCGCGAGGATGCAGGTTGCGTCGTTGTCCCTGCGTGCGAGGCGCATCGCTTCTGCGGCGCTTGCGAGGATCGCCCGCGGTCTGATGGCCATGCCGGGGCGCGGCGTCTCGGATGTTGCTGCAAGCCCGGACGTGCAGACGAGCGCCGCGGCGTAATGCGCGATGACCAGCATGAAGACGCCGTCCATGCCGACTGTCTGGTACAGCACACCGCCGAGAAGCGGCCCGACCATGCGGGTGCCGTTCGAGGTCGCGTAGTCCCAGGACATTGCCTGGGCCAGACGGTCCGGGCCGGCGATCTCGCCCATCATGGATCGTCTGATCGGCATGTCCGAAGCCCAATAGACGCCAGAGGCAAGCGCGGACGCGCAGATGTGCCAGTAGGACAGGGTGCCCGTGAGTTGCAGGCCGAGCATCGCGATGGCGACTGCCGTGATCGCGAGCAGGGTCAGGACCATCAGGCGGCGTGGATCGACGACATCCACCAGCGCGCCGAAAATTGCCGAGAAGAGCGCCATCGGCACGAAGCGCAACAGCGCGACCAGCGCAACCAGCGATGGCGAGCCCGTAAGGTCATAGGCGAGAATGCCGAAGGCGAGCAATTCCAGCCAGCGCACGACGCCGGTCAGCCAGCCGACGAGCCAGATCCGCACATAGCGCCCGTCGCGCAGTAAGGGTGTGGGCCGGACCGGATCGGCAAGCCCGAAGGGTCCGTCACGCACGGTAAGGAAACTCGCGGAAAAGCTCCGGCTTGAAGTCCATGCCGTGGCCTGGACGGTCCGGCGGCGCCATGGTTCCGGCCGTGACCGGGATCGGTTCGACCCAGAGGTGATCATGCCAGCCCATCGCTTCGAGCCATGAGGCGTTCGGGATCGCGGCGGTGATCTGGCTCGACAGTTCGGGGAACATGTGCGGCGCGATCTTCACGCCGTGACTGGCGGCATCGGCGGCCTGACGGCGCAGCCCGGTGTAGCCGCCGCGCATGATATCGGGCTGCAGGATCGGGATGCGGCCGGAGCGCATCAGCCCCAGCGTGTCATAGGTCAGCCAGTGGTTCTCGCCGCCGACCACGGGCGTTTCGATTGCGTTGGCGACCGCGAGGTAGCCATCGATATCGTCGGCAAGAACGGGCTCCTCCAGCCAACTCAGTCCGTAGGGATCAAGACGCTTGCCGCCGACGATCGCAGTCTCCGCATCCCAGCCCTGGTTCACGTCGACCATGATCTCAACGCTATCGCCCAATGCCGCGCGCATGTCGCGGACGTTCGCTTCGTCCTCGTCAAGCGTGAAGACATGCGCAACCTGCATCTTGATCGCGTTGAACCCCTGCGCCACGAACCGCTCGGCCTTCTCGATCATTCCGTCATGGCCGAGGCCACGGAAGCAGCCCGAGCCGTAGACCGGCTGCGGATCGCCGGAGCCGCCCCAGAGTTGCCAGAGCGGCTTGCCAGCGCGCCGCCCGACCACGTCCCACAATGCGATGTCGAGCGCAGAGGACGCCATCACCGTGATGCCCATGCGGCCGTGGATGAAACAGGTCTTCCACATGGCATCCCACAGCGCCTCGGGTTCGCATGGCTGACCGAGGATCAGCGGCTTCATGACCTCGTGGATGCAGAGTTCGATGGTGCGGATGCCGGGTGCGAGCGGGTGCAGGTGACCGGTCCCGATCGTCCCGTCGATCAACTCGACCTCGACAACCAGCAGGTCGATCATCTCGAGCGTCAGAAACCCGGTCTTCGGCGGGTCTGCGAACGGCATCGACAGCAGGTGCGTGCGGATATCTGCGATCGCGTTTTCGGCTGTCATGGGCGCGTCCTCTGGCTCGGCCCGGCGATCCTGCTCAGCCAAACACCGGAGTCAAACGCACCGGGTGATGGATGCGTCCAACGAGATCAGCGCATCCGCATCAACTGGTGCGAGCGGTTCGAGGTGTGCGGGCGCACCGAAGGCCAGCGCCCGGTCTCGACTGCGTCCCGCCATTCGGACGAGGTCAGCACGTCCGGGCTTTCGATCTCGTAGATTGCCGTGTAGATCGGCGACGGCGCGGGATGTTCGTTGACGACGCCGCCGACGGAGACCTTGAACGGCTCACCCTTCATGCGCTGCGCCGAAACCACGCCGGGCACCTTGAGCAGGTAGGGAATGTGCTCGGTATCGTAGACCTCGTTAAACAGGTCCTCGTGCGCGGGGTCGACATCCATCGAGACGACGAACAGATAGGCGGCGGTGACAGGCATTGCGGTCTCCTTTGTCGCAGGCAGATCAACCGTGGAAACGGCCGCCCGTCAAGCGCCGCGCGGCATCAGCGCCCAGTAATCGAAATCGAGAACAACGCCATCGGCGTACTTGCCATCGTCGCTGCGAAGCGGAAACGCCGAGGCATCGCGGTTCTTGACCGCGACCAGACGCAGGCGCAGCGCGCCGACGCTCGGCTCGGCAGTCTCGGCCTTGTCGAGAACCTCGGACCAGGCGTGCACGGTATCTCCCGCAAAACAGGGTGCTGTGTGCGATCCGCCGTTGATCGCGGCGATCCACTGGACGTTGGCGAGACCGTTGAAGCTGAGCGCGCGCGCAAGGCTGATGATGTGACCGCCATAGATCAGGCGGCCATCGGGGCGGGCCATGGTCGAGAAGTGGACCTTGGCCGTGTTCTGCCAGAGCCGCGTCGCCATCATGTGCTCGGCTTCCTCCAGCGTGACGCCGTCGACATGGTCGATCTTTTCGCCGATCTCGTAATCGTCCCAAAGATGCGGACTACCGGCCAGATCCTTGTCGTAACTCGCGAAGGTCAGGCCGCTCGGCACCGTCAGGTCGTCGGCGGCGACGGCCTTTGCGAGATCGGGCACCACGTTCTCAGGGGCCGGGGCGCCGGTGTCGCGCTTGTTGACCATGACCCAGCGAACGTAGGACAGCACTTCCTCGCCGCGCTGGTTCGTTCCGGTACTTCGGACGTAGACGACACCCGTGCGGCCGTTCGAGTTCTGCTTCAGACCGATCACGTCCGAGGTGGTCGACAGCGTGTCTCCCGGCATCACCGGCTGGCCGAAGCGGCCGTCGGCATAGCCGAGGTTGGCGACGGCGTTCAGCGAGATGTCGGGCACGGTTTTGCCGAAGACGATGTGAAAGCCGATCAGATCCTCGACGGGCGACCGCGCAAGCCCGGATGCGCGGGCGAATTCATCGGACGAAGTCAGTGCAAACCGGGTCGGATAGAGTGCCGTGTAGAGCGCGCGGTCGCCCTCGGTCACAGTGCGCGGCGTCGCGTGGACGAGGCGCTGGCCGATCCTGAAATCCTCGAAAAATTTGCCTGCATTCGTCTTGGACATGGGCTGTCTTCCCTACGCATCCGGTCTCGCGCCGGTGCGTCGCACAGGCCACGGCGCATCGCAATACACGGGTCGCCGCACGCGATTTTACCGTGAAGTTTCAGTCAGTTCTTCTGGAGAATTTGGAGCGGGCGATGAGATTCGAACTCACGACCCTTACCTTGGCAAGGTAATGCTCTACCCCTGAGCTACGCCCGCGTCCGATGGGTGGCAGGCATATGGCAGATTCTCCACAGGCCCGCAAGGGGGTAACTGTGCGGTATTGAGCGGGTTTCAGGATGCCTTGAAGATCTCGACAACGCGGAAGTTTTCGCAGACCAGCAGCATGTCCTCGGACCAGCCGCCATTGCGCTCATAGTAGATACGATGGTCGTGTGCCCAGCCGTCGCGGGTCTCGTTTTCGCCTTCCGAAAGGGCGAAGTCTTCCGAGACCTCGTTGAACGGTGCGACTTCGATCTTGGTGTATTCGACCATGCAGACGTCTTTGCCGTCCCAGTCGGTGTAAATCGCTCGTTCGCCGACTTCGACCATCGGTTCGCCGGTTGCTACGTCCCGGTGCGGCCAGCAAGTCCCGGTCTTCTTGCCCGCAAGTACAAGGCCGGTAAGGTACTCGCAAAGTTCCCGGTTATCGCCAAATCTGAAACAGTGCACGGAATTGCCTCCACGCGTATCGATCGCCTCGCCAACACACTTCATTCAGAATCACGCGATGGAGCCCGGCGATGCGCGACCCTCCTCCAAGAAGGCGCATTTCAGCGCCGTCTATAACACAAAAGCGATATTGCTTCGGGACTTGAAAGCAGCGCAGCATTTTACCAAACGTCCTAGGCTCGGGCTTTGTCGGCGACCGCTGCTTGAGGCTGTCTCCCACCGGCGAGCTATCCGCCGGGCCTACCTATCCTCTTTGTAGCACGCGATCGTCAGGCTCCACTCAACCCCCCATGGACCGTAGGCAGGTCCAGCGCCCTGAAGCCATAATGCTTCAGCCAGCGCAGGTCGGAGTCGAAGAACGCGCGGAGGTCGGGGATGCCGTATTTCAGCATTGCGATGCGGTCGATGCCCATGCCGAAGGCGAAGCCCTGGTAGACCTCGGGGTCCACGCCCGCATTGGTCAGCACCTTGGGATGGACCATGCCGGAGCCGAGTATCTCGAGCCAGTCGTCGCCCTCGCCCAGCTTCAACTGACCGCCCTCCCATGAACAGCGGATGTCAACCTCGGCCGAAGGCTCGGTGAACGGGAAGTGCGAGGCTCGGAAGCGCAGCTCCACCCCGTCGACTTCGAAGAACGCCTTGCAGAACTCTTCGAGCGTCCATTTCAGCATGGCCATGGAGATGTCCCTGTCGATGGCGAGGCCCTCGACCTGGTGGAACATCGGCGTGTGTGTCTGGTCGTAGTCCGAGCGGTACACCCGACCCGGTGCAATGATGCGGCAAGGGGCGCCGTGCGCCTCCATGTGGCGGATCTGGACCGGCGAGGTGTGGGTGCGCAGCACGTTGCGGGGACGGTCATCGCCCTCGGCGCGCGCCATGTAGAATGTGTCCATTTCGGTCCGGGCGGGGTGCTCGGCCGGGATATTCAGCGCGTCGAAATTGTACCAGTCGCTGTCGATGTGCGGGCCTTCGGCGACCGAGAAACCCATGTCGGCGAAGATGGCTGTCAGTTCCTCCCAGACCTGGGAGATCGGGTGGATGGTGCCCTGTGCGGCCGGGCGCGGCGACAGCGTAACGTCGAGCCATTCGGCCTTCAGGCGTTCTTCCAGGGCCGCGTCGGCCAAGGCTGCCTTGCGCGCCGTGATCGCCGCGTTGATCTCGTCCTTCAGCGCGTTGAAGGCGGGACCGGCGGTCTGGCGTTCCTCGGGCGTCATCTTGCCCAGTTCGCGCATCATCAGCGCGATCTCGCCCTTCTTGCCGAGCGCTTCGATGCGGACGCCCTCGATCGCCGCCTCGTCCGAGGCTCCGCTGATCTGGTCGAGATACTTGGCCCGGATCGGGGTCAGGTCCTGCATGGTCGTCTCCTGCGCGCTTGGCGGTGGGGGGATACCACGAGAAGGGGGTAATTCAAGTGGGCGTGGTGGCGGCGATCTCGGCGAGGGCGTCGTTTGCTTCGATCTGTACGCCGAGTGCTGCGGCGAGGACCAGTGCGGTCAGGCGTGCGCCGGTCTCGTTGGCGTGATAGCCGTCGCGGGCGTGCAGTTCGTGACCGTCTGCAATCGCGCGCTGCCAGGCAAGTGCGACTGGCGCGACCCTCGCCCCGGTGCGCCTTGCCTGCGCGGCATAGTGGGAGCGAACAAGCGCGGTCATATCATCGGGCGACTTCGGCATCCCGGCTTCGGTGTACAGGCGATGGCCCGCGCGTCGCGGCCAGGTTTCCTGAATGACGGTCTTCTCGAACTGTGCTGCATAGATCGCGATGGCATCGGCCGAGCGCCGGCGGCCCTCGGGCGTGACGGGTTCAAGCGAATGATCCTGCAGGACGAGCGTCCCCGGGACGGGCGACCCGCGTTCACGCGTGATGGCTTGGGCGAAAAAGACGGATTCGTAGAGCTTCGCACCATTGGCCGTGCGACGATGACAGTAGAGCGGAACACTTGCGGCCTCGGCGATCCGGCAGACCTGCGCTGGGATATCATGCTGGCGCGTGAAGGAGTTCCCGACAAAGAAGACCAAGTTGTCGGGAACAGTATGCGGGAAACGCGCGAGAACCGGGGTTGCGAGCCCGGCGAGTGCCGCGCCCGCGAACCCACGCCGTGTGAGCGTCGGGCTCAGCCCATGGTCTCCAACTCGTCGATCATCGAGGAGATGAGCGACAGCCCCTTGTCCCAGAATGCCGGGTCGGAAGCGTCAAGGCCGAAGGGCGCAAGCAATTCCTTGTGGTGAAGGGTCCCTCCCGCCGCCAGCATGTCGAAATACTTGTCCTGGAAGCCAGCATCGCCCTGTTCGTAGACGGCGTAGAGCGCGTTCACCAGTCCGTCGCCGAACGCATAGGCATAGACGTAGAACGGCGAGTGGATGAAGTGCGGGATATAGGCCCAGAAGGTGTTGTATTCCGGAAGAAGGTTGATCGCAGGGCCAAGGCTTTCGCCCTGAACCTCCATCCAGATCTCACCCAGCCGGTCCGAGGTCAGCTCGCCCTCGCGCCGTGCGGCATGGACGCGCCGTTCGAACTCGTAGAACGCAATCTGGCGCACGACCGTGTTGATCATGTCCTCGACCTTGCCGGCGAGCATGGTCTTGCGGGTCCGCTGATCGGGTGCTGCGTCGAGCATCTTGCGGAAGGTGAGCATCTCCCCGAACACCGAGGCGGTTTCAGCCAGCGTCAGCGGCGTGCGGGAAAGCAGTTCCCCCTGCCCGGCAGCCAGGCGCTGGTGGACGCCGTGACCGAGTTCATGCGCCAGCGTCATCACATCGCGCGGTTTGCCGAGATAGTTCAGCATCACGTAGGGGTGGACATCGGTCACGGTCGGGTGCGCGAAGGCGCCGGGGGCTTTGCCCGGCTTCACGGCGGCGTCGATCCAGCCCTGATCGAAGAACGGCTCGGCCAGTTCCGCCATCTTCGGGGCGAACCCGGAATAGGCGTCCAGCACGATCGCGCGCGCCTCGGTCCACGGCACGACGCGGTCGTCGGTCTCGGGCAGTGGGGCGTTGCGATCCCAGTATTCGAGCTTCTCCAGCCCGAGCCATTTCGCCTTCATCGCATAGTAGCGGTGCGAGAGCTTCGGATAGGCCGCCTGGACGGCCTCGCGCAGAGCGTCGACGACCTCGGGTTCGACCTGGTTAGAGAGATGGCGGCCGAAATCCGGGGCCGGCAGCTTGCGCCAGCGGTCCTCGACTTCCTTCTCCTTGGCGAGCGTATTGGTGATCCGCGTGAAGAGCCGGATGTTGTCGGCCATCCCCTTGGCAACGGCACGGCCACCGGCCTTGCGCCGTGACCGGTCAGCGTCGGAGAGCAGATTCAGCGTTGCCTCGAGGCCGAGCGGTTCGTCCTCACCCTCAACGTCGAATTGCAGCCCGGCCATGGTCTCGTCGAACAAGCGGTTCCATGCGGTCGATCCGACCACCGACTGATCGTGCAGGAATTTTTCGAGTTCGTCCGAAAGCTGATAGGGCTTCAGGGCGCGCAAACGGTCGAGCCAGGGCTTGTAGCGTGCAAGCCGATCCGACTCCGCGAGCCGATCCTTTAGCCAGTCTTCCTCGACCCGGTTCAGTTCGAGCGAGAAGAAGACCAGCGGCTGGGTCAAATCGGTCACGCGGACCTGGGCATCGCCCATGAACTTCGCGCGTTCGGGGTCCTGGGTGTTCTGCTGGTAGAGCAGGCCTGCAAACGACATGATCCGCCCGAGCACCCGGTCGATATCCTCGTACTCGGCGATGCACGCGGCGAGGCCGTCGCCGTCGAGATCGGCCAGCTTACCCTCGTATTTCTCCGCGAACGCCTTGCAGTCAGCGGTCGTCTGCTCGAGATCCGCTTCGAGTTCCGGCGCGCTCAGCCCGGCATAGAGATCTGCCAGGTTCCACTCCGGCAGTTCGCCGAGATCAACGGCCGCGGCTCCGTCGGCGGCGGGAAGGAAGGTGGCTGCCGGGGACCGGAGATCGTCGCGCATGGGATAACCTTTCTATCGTGCTGCGCGATGACCTAGGTGCTCTCGCTATCGAGGTGAAGACCGCGCATGGTCACATGTCGAACATGTCAGGCACTGCGCCGTGCGGCGCCCGGGAAGAACGCCCGTGTTGTGGCCTTAGGTGCGGACTCCCGGCGTCGGATCGTCGGTCTTGGACGGCGCTTCATATTCCGGCGCGTCCTCACGCCGGCGCATGATGATGTCGCCGTTCGGCAGCACCTCGGGCAGATGGTAGTAGCGGGGATCGCCGATGCCGTCGAAGCCCTCGAAATAGTCGAAGGTCTCGTCGAGCGACGGCTTCAGGTCTTCCATGAACTTGCGGAAAGTCTTGTCGAGTTCCCTAGGCAGGGTCAATTCGGGGATCGACTGCGCGTTCGCCCATACGGGAGCTGCAAGGATCACGGCGCACAAGCAGGCTCGGATCAACGAAGACATCGACGCTCTCCCTCGGTCTGCCTTCAAGATGTGACCGTTGGGGCGCAAAGACAAGGTCCGGGCCTGTCCGCAAAAGAAAACCGCCCCGGTGCGATGCACCGGAGCGGTCTGTTTCGTCGCCGTCGCGATTACTTCGAGAGCGTGATCTCGACGCGGCGGTTCAGAGCCTCGCGGACGTTGTTGCCCGTCTGACGTGCCAACTGGTTTTCGCCGCGGCCAGCAAGCGTCATAGCGCCTGCCGGGATGCCGCGATCTGCCAGACCCTGTGCGACGCGGCGTGCACGACGCTCGGACAGGCCTTGGTTGTAGGCGGCGGAACCCACGGTGTCCGTGTGGCCGACCAGCGACAGAGCCGTGGCGCCCATCGACTGAACAGCCGAGACGACTTCGTCCAGCGTGGCGCGGGCGCGGTCGGTCAGGTTGGTGCGGTTGAAGCCGAAGTAGACGATGAAGTTCGCCGGACCCGACGGGCCGCATGCGAGCAGTGCTTCGTCCAGCAGAGCCTTCGCATCGGCCGGCGTGATGCAGTAGGTGTCGCCGCCGCGGAGGGCTTCGAGATACTGATCCCACATGGCCTGAGCGCGGGCACAAGCCTCTGGCCGTGCGGCCTTGTTGTCGTTGATCGTGGCAACGACGCTTTCGTAAAGCGAGGCTGCCTCGCCGCCGACACCGAGCTGGTCAGGTGCCCACGGAGCCGGTGCAGTACCAGCTTCAGCCTGCTTCGCCTTGGCGATGTAGGCCGTCGAGTTGCGCCAGCGCACGTCCTTGAACGCAGCCCGGCGACCGACTTCAGTGTATTCCTTGGCAAGCGCGCCCTCGAAGCCCGGTCCCCCATGATCGGCCTTCAGGTAACGCTCGGCGCCGAATGTCGCTCCAAGCGACGATCCGGGAAGCTGGGAGCAGCCCGCGAGAGCAACCGCCGCCGTGCCCAGCAACAAACGAGTTACAATCTTCATCCCTCTCTCCGTTTTCCGGTCGGACGCCCGTTGATCGCACGCCCTCGATTGCTTGATACCGGTTTTATCCGGCACACCCTGTTTCCTCTGACATGAATGTGCATTAAGCACAATCGTGCAACGACGGAAATTCGCTACATATCCGTACTTTATCGACGCAGGTGCACATAAACAACAGTCCGATGCGTCCCAGAGCGGGTTAAGTTGCCTCCATTTCGACCAATTTGGCTGAGAAATTCGTTTCGGTTGCATCGTTCGGTGACAGAAAATCAACCTAGATATCATCTGATAGGTAGAAACCGCCTCGGAATCGGACAGAATCCATGGATGCCAGAATCCTCGTAGCTGACGACGACGCCCAGCAACGACGCTACATCTCCGCCGTTCTAGCAGCGTCCGGATACACCGCAACCAGCGTGGACTGCGGCGGCGAAGTCGTGCCTCGTCTGAAGGCGCAGGGGACCGATCGCGCCGATCTCGTGCTCCTGGATTTGCACATGCCCGACATGGACGGCATCCATGTGCTCGAGGCGATGCGGTCCGCAGGGATCCAGACACCGGTCATCGTGATGACGTCGGACGGGTCGGTCGCGCGCGCTGTCGAGGCGATGCGCGCAGGCGCCAACGATTTTCTTATCAAGCCCGTCGGGCCAGAGCGGCTCGACGTGTCCATCCGCAACACGCTGGCGATGTCAGACTTGTCGAGTGAGGTGCGGCGGTTGTCGAAGACCGAGGAGAACCGGCTTTCCTTCGAGGAGCTGGTTTCGGTGGCGGCCTCGACGCGCGAGGCGATTGCCATGGCGCGCCGATCCGCGCGTTCGGACATCCCGATCCTGATCGAAGGCGAATCCGGAACCGGCAAGGAGGTCTTTGCCCGCGCGATCCACGGATCGAGCGAACGGGCGGGATCGCCGTTCGTTGCGGTGAACTGCGGCGCGCTTCCGGCGCAACTGGTCGAGTCGATCCTGTTCGGGCACGAAAAGGGCGCGTTCACGGGTGCCACCGAGAAACGGATCGGCCGGTTTCAGGAGGCCAGCGGCGGGACGCTCTTCCTCGATGAGGTCGGCGAACTGCCGCTCGATGCGCAGGTCAAGCTGTTGCGTGCTATCCAGACCGGCGAGGTCGATCCGGTCGGCGCGACGCAGCCCGTCAAGATCGACATCCGCCTGATCTCGGCGACGAACCGCGACCTTTCAGAAATGATCAAGACCGGGGGCTTCCGCGAGGATTTATACTATCGGCTCAGCGTCTTCCCGTTGAAACTTCCACCGCTGCGCGAACGGCGCGAGGATCTGCCGGGCCTCGCCCGCATGTTCCTAAAGCGCTTCGCCGCTGCCGAGTCGGTCGGCGTCGAAGGCTTCACACAATCGGCGATGGAAGCGATTGCCCATGCCGACTGGCCAGGCAACGTGCGGCAGTTGGAGAACACCATTCACCGGGCCGTCGTCATGGCGGACAGCCCCCTGATCCGACCGTCGGACCTGCACGGGATCGATGTTCAGAACCAGCGTCCGCCGAGTTCTCTGCTCCGTGCGGGGCACGCAACGCTTGCCGGGCAGACGCCCGCGACCGAAGTGACCCCGAAGGATCCGCTGATCAAGGAAGACGGTCACATCCGGCGCCTGCTGGATATCGAGGCGGAAGCCATTGCCAAGGCACTCGCGATCTATCGCGGTCGGATGAGCGAAACCGCGCGTCGCCTCGGCATCGGGCGCTCGACGCTCTACCGCAAGATCGACGAACTGCAGATCGACAAGCGCGAGATCTGAGCACGAAACTGACCGACTCCGGTCGTTGTGATCGGCGCGAAGGTCAGAGCGTCAGGTCGATCGAAACCGGGAAATGATCCGACGCGCTCAAAAGATCTGCCTGAAACGCTTCGTCACCGTAACACTCTTCGTCATCGAACGGGTGCCATATCCGCCATTCGGGCGCGACAGCATCGGCAAATCCCGGTGATACCATGATAAAATCGAGCAGGGCATTCAGAAATCCCTTGGTTTCTCGATTGTAGAACCGCGCCGTCGATGGACGTGCCGCATAGGGCGGTTTTCCGCGCCAGGCATACGGATTGCGCAGGATACGCTCCGGATCGCTCACGGATCCCATGACGATCTCGACACCCGAGCGTCCGAATACCCTCTCGTATTTGTCCTGACCCGGCCCGTCGTTGAAGTCGCCGAGCACCATCACATCGTCGCCGCGATCGAGATGATCCTCGATCCGGGCACGCAGCCAGGCGCATTGGGCAAGCTGCTTGCGACGGTTGCGCAGCGAGATCCGCTGCACGGCCTCGGGCGTCGCGGCGCCGTGCGGCGCTTTCGATTTGGCGTGAACGCCGATCATCCGGAACACGCGGCCAGACACCAGATCGGTGACGTCGGCTTCGAGCGGCGGTTTCGAGAACCGGTGCAGATCGATCTTGCCATCGCCGTCCAGATCCAGCGGGAAGACACTGTCGAAGCGCGGCGCCTCGTTCCAGGTTGTCGAAAGATCGGCGGTCTCGGGATCGAGCGGTTGACCGAGCGGAAGGTGTTCCGCGCCGAAAATCTCGGGGTCGAACAGCAGCGCAATTTCCTGTTCGGTGCCGCTGCGGAACCCGCTGAGCACTTGGGATTGACGCAGTCCAAAATGCTCCACGAATTGGCTGAGTGCCACCGAGGTGCTGCGGGTCGATCCGGTGTCGGGCGCCTCGATGATGCAGTAGAGATCGGCGTCTATCCGGCGCAGCACCGACGAGATCGCCTCCGCTTGCCGGGTTCGGGTCACGTCATGCATCGCCGACCAGCCGTCACCGAGGCGCAGGTTGTTGCCGCGATCGAAGAGGGCCGTGAACCAGCAGACGTTCCAGGTAGCGATCCGCCTGCGTGTCGCCATGGTGTGTCTGGTCCCTAGCGGACCATGCCGAGAGCGGACAGATAGAGGTCGAGCAGCGCCTCTTCCTCCTGGCGTTCCTCGGTCGGCTTCTTGCGCAGGCTCACGATCTTGCGCAGCGTCTTGGCGTCGAAACCGTTGCCCTTGGCCTCGGCGTAGACCTCCTTGATCTGCTCCGCGACTTCCTTCTTCTCGTCTTCGAGACGTTCGATGCGCTCGACGATGGCCTTGAGCTGGCTGGCGGCAACGGCAGTGGTCGAGACGGTCTCGTCGGTCATGAAAGGCTCCGGTGGGGCAGATCGGTTGGAAGGCAGGGCGCGGCTTATATGTCCGTCGCGCGCCGGCTGCAAGCCGTCAGCTATTCCTGTCCGCCGTCGAAGATCAGGCGCTCGTCGACCGGCGCGACGCGCAGGATGTTTGTTGTTCCGGACTGGTTGAAGGGCACACCTGCGGTCACGATGATGCGGTCCTCTTCGGTCGCGAGACCGTAGTGCCGGCAGGTTCGCGAGGCCTGCACGACGGCGAGCTTGAAGCGCTCGACCTCGGGCGTCTGCACGCAGTGCAAGCCCCACGACAAGGCGAGACGGCGCGCGGTCCCTGCGATGGGCGTCAGCGCGACGATCTGAATGACGGGGCGTTCGCGCGCCGCCAGAAGCGCCGTCGTGCCTGAGTGTGTGAAGCAACAGATCGCCTTGACGTCCGTGGCCTCGGCGACCTGACGGGCCGCGGCGGCGATGGCGTCCGAGACCGACTCGCGCGGCAAGGCCGGTCCGAGATCGATTGATCCGCGATACTGGGCATCGCTTTCGACATTGCGGGCGACATTATCCATCATCGCGACCGCCTCGACCGGGTAATTTCCGGCTGCACTCTCGGCCGAGAGCATCACCGCGTCGGCGCCGTCATAGATTGCGGTGGCGACGTCCGAGACCTCGGCACGCGTCGGCTGCGGGTTCTCGATCATGCTCTCAAGCATCTGGGTCGCGACGATGACGGGTTTGGCGTTCCTGCGACAGGCACGGATCATCCGCTTCTGGATCGGCGGCAGTTCCCAGCTCATCATCTCCACGCCGAGATCACCGCGCGCGACCATGATGCCGTCGCAGGCGTCGAGAATCTCGTCGAACCGGGCAACCGCGGCGGGCTTCTCGACCTTGACCATGATCGCGACCCGGTCGCCCTCCAGCAGATCGCGCGCCTCGTGCACGTCCTCGGGTTTCTGCACGAAGCTGAGCGCAAGCCAGTCCATGCCGAGTTGGCGTGCGAAGGCCAGATCAGCGCGGTCCTTTTCGGTCAGTGCCGCCAGTGGCAGCACGACATCCGGCAGGTTGACGCCCTTGTTGTTCGAGATGGTCCCGCCGACGAGCACCTCGCACTCCGCCGATTGCGCGTCGCAGGTCACCACCTTCAGACGGATTTTGCCGTCATTGACCAGAAGCGTCGCGCCGGGCTCGAGCGCTTCGAAGATCTCGGGATGCGGCAAGCACACGCGATCGACCGAGCCCGGTGTCTCATCCAGATCGAAGCGGAAGCGGGCACCCTGATCCAGCTCGACCGAGTCCGCCTCGAACCTGCCCACGCGGAGTTTCGGGCCCTGCAGATCGACGAGGATTCCGATGGGGCGCTCCAGCTCCATCTCGATCTCGCGGATCAGGCGGTGGCGTTCGCGGACATCGTCGTGACTGCCATGGCTCATGTTCAGGCGGAACACGTCGACCCCGGCGATGAAAAGCTTCTTGAGCATTTCCCGCGTGGACGAGGCAGGGCCGACAGTGGCCACGATCTTTGTGTTTCGTTCCCTGCGCATGCTGCCCCCTATCTGCCGATCCGTTCTGATGCCGGCGTGCTTATCGCGTCCGTACGGGACAGTTTCAACAAACGGCTGGCTAATATTGTTGCAAGCTTGCGACTTAGATCTGCTTCGCCTAGGTGATAAACCTACTCTGCTAAGGCTTCCATGACCGAATTTCCCCCAATTGAACGGATTGCCGCCGCCGGTACATGCGACGGGCCCACCGGCCTTGTGCTGGTATGCGACCATGCCTCGAATGCCGTCCCGCCGGAGGTCACGCCTCTGGGTCTGCCGGACGAGGACATGAACCGTCACATCGCGTTCGATGTCGGGGCAGCAGGCGTGACGCGCGGCCTTGCGCAGCGGCTCGGCGCGCCGGCGGTGCTGTCGACCTGGTCGCGGCTGGTGATCGATCCGAATCGCGGTGCTGACGATCCGACACTGGTGATGAAATTGTCCGACGGCGCGATCATCGCGGGCAATCGTGACGTTGGTCCGGCCGAGGTCGCGCGCCGGCTCGAGCGCTACTATTGGCCCTATCATCACGCGGTCGACGCGGCCTTGAATGACGCCGGATCCGATGCCGTGCTCGTTTCGGTCCATTCCTTCACACCGCAGTTCCGTGGGCGCCCGATACGGCCGTGGCATGTCGGGCTGCTCTGGGACCATGACGACAGGCTGGTCGCGCCGCTGCTGGATGAACTGCGCGCCGAGAGCGACCTGTTCATCGGCGACAACGAGCCCTATTCGGGTCAACTCGCGGGCGATTGCATGTGGATGCACGGCACCCAGCGCGGCATCCCGCACGTTCTGATCGAGGTCCGAAACGATCTGATCGCGGACGAAGACGGCGAGGAGGCCTGGGCCGACCGGCTGGCGCCGATCCTGACCCGCGCGATTGCGCGGATGCGTGCCGCGCCCTAGATACCCGGCATCAGCGAAGAGGAGACAGCATGACCGATCTTGATCAGACTGCGCTCGAAGCCGCCGTGTTCCGCAGGCTGCGCGATCACCTGCGCGAGCGCACCGATGTGCAGAACATCGACCTGATGAACCTGAGCGGGTTCTGCCGCAACTGTCTCAGCCGCTGGTATTCCGAGGCGGCCGCCGAACAGGGCGCGGAGATCGGCAAGGACGCCGCCCGCGAAATCGTCTATGGCATGCCATATGACGAGTGGCGCGACAAATACCAGACGGAGGCGACCGACGCCCAGAAGGCCGCTTTCGCGAAGGCCGATACCGGTCACTGACCTCACCCCGCGAGCCGGTCGACATCGGTTCGCGGCATGATCCGCATCACCGATAGC
>JBCDAV010000053.1:0-22022 GCA_039184865.1 Pseudomonadota bacterium
CGGCGGCGCGTTCCAGAAGGTGCTGCAGTTCGCGAACCCGTTCGGGACGGATATCAGCCCGCAGCTCGACGTCGACTTCGACGGGATCGGCGACGGGACGGCGCTGACCGGCACGTTCCAGAACTTCGCGGCGGACATCGCAGGCACAGGCTCCACGCTCGACCTCGAACTGGTCATCGAGAACCTCGACAACAATGACGAGGACATCGCGTTTGACAACATCCGCGTGTCGAGTACGCCGGATGCGTTCTTCACGATCGCTGCTGATCAACTCGGCAGCGGAACGTTTCAGGCCGACAGTCTTTTCGGTGTTAACGATGGCGTGGATGATCTTACCGGACGATCGGAGAGTGCGAACGTAGACCTTGTGATCGTCGGCGCGGGCTCGCCGTCGGAACTGTTGTTGGGTGATACGATCCGTCTCATCCAGGAGGGAACCTCGGGGCCGCTGGTAGATCTTTCGCTCACCGTCACATCGACGAATGTCGATGGTGGTTTCGTCCTCCTGACGGGACCGGATCTCGATGTGATCCCGATGATCGATGCATTTGCAATTCTGGACGCACCGATAGGCTCGTTCCAAAACATTACACTCGAAATTGGACTCTCCGCGCCGCCAAACCTTTTGTCCAGCACGCCGGCAGACAATGATACTGGCGTGGGGATCGCAAGCCAGATCACGCTCACGTTCGATCAAGACGTTCAGGCGGGTGCCGGGATCATCCGCATTCACCGCGCCTCCGACGATGCGGTGCTCGAGAGCTTTGACGTCACATCGGATGTCAGCTTCCTAGGCAGCGATGTAAGCTTTACGCCGACGGCGCTGCCCGACGGGGCCGATGTTTACGTTACGGCCGATCCGGGGGCGATCCGCGATCTCGATGGCAACCCGTGGCCCGGGATTTCCGATCCGACAGAGTTGACCTTTACCACGAACCAGCCGCCCATCACGACCGACAGCATCATCATCACGCTGGAGGGGGCGGTCGAAAATCATACGTTCGCGGCCATTGATCCTGAAGGTGACTCGCTTTCGTTCTCGCTGGAAATCGCGCCCGGTGCGGGCAATGCCATCGTCAGCCCATCCGGTCTGTTCACCTACGAGGCGCCATCAAGAACCGGGGCGGAGTTCTTCACCTACACGGTCGAAGACTTCCTGAGCGATGGATCGAGTGCGCGGGTCGATGTCGAGATCGTCGACGGACTTTCCGGACTGAATCGGACCGGCACGAACGGCAACGATGTGATCCGTACCACAACACTTGATGACACCATCGCTGCGTCCGGCGGATCGGACCTCCTGATTGTTGCAACCGGCGGCGCTGACAGTGTCGATGGCCAGGCAGGTGATGATATCTTCCTGCTGGGAACCACATCGAGCGTATCCAGTGCATCGGCGACGCTCGTCGGTGGCGCCGATAACGACGCCTTCACCAACGACGGTACGGTCCTGGCCATCGGAACCGACATCTCGATTTCGGGCGGATCGGGCGAAGACGCACTTACAATCGTACCTCTAAGCTCTCTTATTGGCGTCAACCGCTCGAACATCGTCTTCCGGGGCGGTGGGGACGACGACGAGATCGACATCGATGGCAATCTGATCGCCACTCAAAGCACGATCAGCCTGGCGGGCGACGCAGGTGCGGACGTCATCGACATCTCTGGTAACACCACGATCAATGGTGCCGGGCTGGGCAGCAGTCTGACGATCGACGCAGGGTCAGAGGACGACAGGATTACGATTGGCGGGACCGTGCGTGTCACCGACGGAGCCGCTCTGCTCGACGGTGGTACGGGTGACGACAACATCACGATTGCCAATACGCTGGATATCCTTGACGGAACCATCTCGATCGCCGGCGACGCTGGCGACGACGTCATCACTCTGTCGGGATCGTCGATCTCGGTGACTGGCAGCGGAGGGGTTTCAGTCGACGCCGGGTCCGAGAACGACACGATCTTCGTGAGCGGCAGTATGTCAGTCGAGGGTGGAAGCGTTTCGCTTGGCGGCGGCAGCGGCAATGACTCGCTCTTCGGCCTCTCGGCTGATGACCTTGTCATCGATGCTCAGGTCGACTGGGACGGCGGTGCTGACGAGGACATTCTGGCCCTCGCGCTCGGCGACGTCACGATCTCCGGATCATCGACGGTCAACCTCTCGGGTGGCGATGACGATGACAGCGTCTTCGGCGTTTCGGGCAGCATCAGCGTGACCGGCTCGGCGCAGGTCAACATCTCCGGCGATGATGGCGACGATCTGCTAGCCGTGATCACCGGGCCCAGCGTGTCTCTCACCGGCGGCTCATTCTCAGTCGAAGGCGGCGCTGGCAACGACACCATTCTCGGAACCGAGACCGCGCTCGAGGTCGTGTCGGGCACGATCACGCTCTCGGGCGGCGACAACGATGACACGATCTGGCTCTCTGGCCAGGATACGGCCGCAGGCGTCGGCAACATATCCGTCACCGGCGGAGACATCAGCATCGACGGCGGAGACGGCGCCGATGTGATCGAGCTGGCGGTGTCCGATGGAACCGGGTTCCTGCCGACGATCACCCTCGACTCGTCCACGACGATCCAGGCATCCGGCGGCAATGACGACGACGTTGTGACTGTCAGCACCAACAACATATCCGTGACGGGCGGCACGCTGGATCTCGACGGTGGGGCCGGGAACGACACGGTCACTGGATCGGGCGGATCACTGTCGGTCACCTCAGGCGACCTCACGATCGACGGTGGAGACGGCGAGGACATCGTTGAGCTGTCCGCTTCGGGCAACATCAGCGTTTCGGGATCCGCCACGTTGAACGCGCGAGGCGGCGACGATGATGACCTTGTCGTCATTTCCCAGGGCAGTGTTTCGGTGACGGGCGGCGACATCAAGATCGGCGGCGGATCCGGAAACGACACGGTCTCGGGCAGCGACGGCGGTTCCTTGGTGGTCACTGGATCGTCGATTTCGATCAATGGCGGCGACGACGACGATGTTGTGACACTGTCCACGGGCTCGCTCACAGTCACCGGCGGCAGTGTCGTTCTCTCCGGCGGCGAGGGAGATGACACGATCCGGCTGACGTCGGCCACGGCATCGATCACGGGCGGTGCCGCCATCAGCTATCTCGGCGGGGGCGGCGATGACCTGATCGCCGGGACAGCGTTCGGCGAAGACTTCGACGGCGGAGCCGGTGTCGACATCATCCAGGCCGGCGGCGGCGACGACAGCGTGCTCGGCGGCGCAGACGCGGACGCGATCGCCGGGGATGCCGGAAACGACACGCTTGACGGAGAGGAAGGCAACGACCTGCTGCTGGGCGGCCTGGACAACGACGTTCTCTACGGCGGCGACGACAACGACCTGTTGATCGGCGGCGCCGGTGTCGATGACTATTTCGGCGGCGACGGCATCGACACGGTGCAGTTCTTCGAAAGATCGGCGCTCGTCATCGACCTCGAAAATCCGGCGAATAACTCAGGTGAAGCCGCCGGAGAGTTCTTCGACAGCATCGAGAACATCATCGGCACCATTTCCGGGTCGAACACTGTGTCGGGCAGCAGAGACGCCAACACACTGAGCGGCGGGCTACTGGACGACAGCCTGGCCGGTCTCGAAGGCAACGACCTGCTCGACGGCGGGACGGGCAACGACACGATGGACGGCGGTCTCGGCGACGACACGTTCAACGTCGACAGTGCCGACGATGTGGTGATCGAGGACGCCGGCGAGGGCTACGACCGGATTCTTTCCTCGGTCACGCTTGATCCTTTGGCGCCGAATGTCGAAGCCGCAAACCTACTCGGCTCAGCCAACCTGAATCTGATCGGCAACGATCAGGACAACTGGCTCAACGGCAATTCCGGCAACAACTTCATGGTCGGTGGCCTGGGCAATGACCGGGTCGATGGCAATGGCGGGAATGACACACTGGTCGCCGATGACGGAAACGACATCCTCGAAGGCGGGTCGGGCGCGGACGTTTTTCGACCGACCACGCAGACCGGGATCGACCGGATCCTAGATTTCGAACTCGGCAGCGACCAGATCGACCTGACCCTCGTCGGCGATCAGTTCAGCAGCCTGACCATTGTCGACGGTGCCAGCGGGGCGGTGATCACGCATTCCGCGGGCACTCTGATCCTCGATGGCATTTCGGCATCGGCGCTCGGCGCGGCCGACTTCATCGAGGCCGCATCGGCCCCCGATCCACTGCTCGTGGTCGGGACGCCGGGCAATGATATCCTGTCCGAACCTCTCGGGCCCGTTCGCATCCTGGGTCTGGGCGGCAACGATCTCCTTCGCGCCTTCTCGGGCGATGCGACGCTCGAAGGCGGTGCCGGGGATGACATCTACTACGTCTACGAAGATGACACGATCCTGAATGAGGGCGTTGGTGACGGCAATGACCGTGTCTATACGATCGTGGACCTCGTCCTCGCCAACAATATCGAGACCGTCGCCGCGACCGGGTCCGGCGACATCGATCTGACTGGAAATGCTCTCGGCAACTTCGTGACCGGGAACAGTGGCAACAATTCTCTGGCGGGCGAGGGCGGGGTCGACCGGCTGAGCGGTCGCGACGGCACGGATATCCTGAATGGCGGTGCCGATAACGACGTGCTCGAAGGCGGCTCCGATGCCGATACGTTCCTGTTCCTGGGCGCTGACGGCATCGACCTGATCCTAGATTTCGAACTCGGAACCGATCTGATCCGGTTCGAGGGGCTTGGACTGGAGTTCGGCGATCTCGATATTTCGGATGCGACCGGGATCACCGAGGTTGACTACGGTCTTGGCATTGTCCGCGTGGATGGCGTTGCTGCGGTCAGCCTGACGGAAAGCAGCTTCGACTTCGTCGACGTCTGATCCGATTTCAAGATCTGAAGCGGGGCACCTGTTCGGTGTGCCGCCCCGGTCGGGATCGACGCAACGTCTCTTGGATTGCGGGGTCTGACTCCGCCGCGGTCGCGCAGTTGGTGCGCGCAGATCAACTGCGCCGCTTCGAAGATCTCTTTTCCCTTCGGCGAGATCAGCGCGCTTGCGCTCGATCGAACTCCATGCGGAATTTTCGAACTTCGTCCATCTGCTCGTGCGACCAGAAAACCAGCGGTTTCAGCATCTCCAGCAAACTGCGCCCGAGAGGCGTCAGTTCGTAGGACACGGCGACCGGTGGCCCCGGATCGACCGTGCGCGTCAGGTAACCGTCGCGCTGCAATCCGCGCAGGTTCTCGGTCAACACGCTCTGCGTCACATCGCCGATGCAGCGCTTGAGATCTCCAAACCGCCTCGGTTCATCCTCCAGCGCCAGGATGATGATCATGCGCCATTTGCCGGTCACATTGGAGAGGACGGACCGGATGGAGCAGTTGGATGCCTCCGCCTTGTTGGCAACGCCGATCGGTAGCATATCAGTTCCAGGTATCATTCGAAAACATGATCTTGAGATAGCGCACCTCGGCGCGGCCCGCAACTCATTGATTTTGATGGTGGTAGCGTTGAGCCTACCAAGTCACTTCGAAGTACGTAATTGCAGGTTGGTTTTAAATTACTACTACGTATTGAGAGGATACGAATCAGAGGATCAAACCATGTCTGCCAAGGAACTCGTCATCGCACTCTTCACCGCCGCCTTCATCGATCACGACCCGGAAGCCGCCCGCAGGCTCGTGACCGCTGACTACATTCAGCACAACCCGCAGGTCGAAACCCGGGCGGAAGGCTTGGTTGGCTTCATCCCGCGCGTCGAACAATCGGGCATGACGGTCAAGACGCACCGGGTCATCACCGAAGGCAACATGGTCGTGCTGCACAACACGTTTGAAAACGCTGACGCCTTCGGGGCGCCGACCTTCGCCGCGTTCGACGTGTTCCGGGTTGAGGACGGAAAGGTGGCCGAGCATTGGGACAATCTCCAACCCATCCCGGAGAAGACGATGTCGGGCCGGGGCATGACCGATGGCGCGACCGAGATCACCGATCTCGACAAGACCGAGGAAAACAAGGCGCTGGTTCTTGGCTTCGTCCGCGACGTCCTTGGCGGCGTCGCCCCGGAAAAAGCCCCAATGTATTCCGAAGTCTACATGCAGCATAATCCAAACCTCGCCGACGGGATGGATGGTCTGTTCGCGGGCATCAAGGCCTGGGCTGAACAGGGCAATGTGATCACGAGGTTCGAGCCGCAGATCGTCGTGGCTGAAGGCAACTTCGTCTTCGTTGCCTCGGACGCCACTGTCAGCGGAAAACCCTGGGCCTTTTTCGACCTCTGGCGGGTCGAGGACGGCAAAATCGTCGAACACTGGGACGTGGTCGCACCGACCCCGGCCGAAATGGTCCACGACAACGGCAAGTTCTGATCCGAGAAGAAGACTGGCGGGTCGGAACCGGCTGGCCCGCCAATCGGCAGTTTCCACCCCAAGAGACTGCTGCAATCAGCAGTGTTGGCTCTATAGAACCATCTGAATTGTCAAATGTAACTGGTTAGGGTGGACGGCTCTCACCTCAATCCGACGCTGGTGCCGGTCCTGCATGCTCAACCTAAGTGAAAGTGCACAAGTTTCCCATGAACTTGGGAAACGCCCGACATGACCGCCACGCCCTCATCTCCGAAGCGCAACCTCAGTCGAAATCGGGAATGCGCCCTTCAGCCCAGGCGTCCAGAACGTCGCGCGCAATCGCGCCCTTGCGCGCCGCGCCGATCTTCGGATTGCGCCCCGCAACCGCATCCAGCATGTCCTGGCGATCGACCCAGATGCAGTCCTCGATCTCGTCGTAGTCCGGATCCAGCTCATTTGTCAGAGCCTCGGCAACGCAGGCGATCATCAGCGACGACGGGAACGGCCATGGCTGGCACGCCGCATAGCGCACGCGACCGACAGGCAGCCCGGACTCCTCGAGAGTCTCGCGGCGCACCGCAGCCTCTATCGTCTCGCCGGGTTCCATGAAGCCCGCCAGCAGCGACCACATATTCGGCGGCCAGACGGCCTGACGGCCCACCAACGCCTTGTCCTTGTGCAGGATCAGCATGATCACCACGGGATCGGTGCGCGGGAAGTGCATCCCGCCGCAGGCCGGACACTTGCGCCGCCGCCCGGCCTGATCCATCTCGGATCGCTCGCCGCACCGCGCGCAGAACTGATGCGTGCGATGCCACTCGAAACATCCCTTGCCCGAGGCCGCGTCCGCCGCGTCCTGCGGCCCAAGCTCGGCCATGATCGAGCGCAGATCGATGAACTTGTGGTCCTCGGGCAATGACGGGTGAACGTTTTCCGAGGGATCGATCCATTGGCGCATCGCGTCGCTGTCGGCATTCGGATCTTCCCAGGACGAAACGTCGACCGCGAAGCGGCCCTTTCCGTTCATCAGGCCGAGCAGGACCGGAGGCTCCTTCGTCTCGCCGAGGATCGGCGAGTCCGCGTTCAGCCAGCCCAGTTTCGGTCCGCCATCGCCCAGCCGGAACAGAGGCTTGCCACGCCAGAACGGCGTCATCCGCGCGTCCGCGTCATCCCAGAGCGCCTTCACCTTCGCCGGGTCCTCGCGGATCGCCGAGCCCCGGTCCAGCGTCGCGCCGCCCGGGCCGTTGAAGGTGATGGAGAACTCGTCGATCATCTGCCTGCTCCCTGCCTGCGCCTCTCATGCAGGGATTCGCCGGGGCGGGCAATCAGGGGAGTGCTGTTTTCCGCGGCGCAAAACTGTCTTCTCCAGAACGCCGTTGTCGGTGGTGATGCGTTCGGCCACGCTGCTTCTCACGGAGGACACGCGATGCAGGATCCGCAAACGATCAAGGGCTGGCACGCCCATGTCTATTTCTCGGCCGATCAGGTTCCGCAAGCACAGGCAGTCTGCGAGGCCACACGCGACCGGTTCGGGATCCAGATGGGCCGGATGCACGTCGATCCGGTCGGCCCGCACCCGACTGGGTCATGCCAACTGACCGTGCCGCCCGAGAAATTCGCCGACGTGACGGCGTGGCTGGCGCTCAATCGCGACGGGCTGACGGTGTTCACCCACGCCGAAACCGGCGATGTCATGGCCGATCACACCGAGCACGTCGTCTGGCTCGGGGAAAGCGTGCCGCTGCGCATCGAGGTCTTGCGCGAGATCTTGTCCCGTTAGTCGCTCTGCAGGGCGGGCGCCAGGAAGTCGGTGCTCACCTTCACCGGGACCTTCCAGGCCTCGGGCTGGTTGTAGTTCCCGGCAAAAACCACGAACACGAGGTTCAAGGCGAAATTCACCGACAGGCGCTGCCCGCCGTTCCCGAACCCCGCGACCCAGGGCGGCGCGCCGTCGCCCGGTGGCATCCACCAGAAATAACCGTATCGAAGTTCCCCGGTCGATGCCTGCGGTGCCGTCGAGACGTCGAGCCAGTCTTTCGGCACCACCTGCACGTCGCCTGCCTTGCCGCCGTCGAGGATCATCTGCCCGATCCGCGCGAGATCATGGATATTCAACCGCAGGCCCGAGGCCGCTGCGGGCTCCGCCGGTGTGCGCCCGAGCCAGCCCCAATCCGTGATCCCGAGCGGCTTGAAAAGCTTCTCGGCCATGTAGAGGTCAAAGCGCTGCCCGGTGCCCTTGCTGATCAGCCGCTCGATCAGCGTCGTCGCCCCGCCCGAGTAGTTCCACGCCGCACCCGGCGGGCCGACGATCTCCTGCTCCAGCGCGAACCGATAGCGATCGGGCGCGTACTCCATCGCGATCTCGCTATTGCGCTTGTCGACATATCCACCGGTCTCGTCCCACTTCAGACCGGTGCGCATCGTCAGCGCGTCCTCGACCGTGATCTTCTGGCGCTCCGGATCATTGGCCAGTTCAGGATATTCCGGGAATTGCGCAACCAGCGAGGCGTCCACCGGCGGCACCTTGCCCTCGGCCAACGCGATCCCGTAGGTCAGGCTGACGATGCTTTTTGTCACCGAGCGCAGATCGTGCAGCGTGTCCGGGCCGTGCTGCCTGACGCCGTGGCTGACGCCCCACGACTCATCCTCCCCTGCGAAATGCGCTTCGGCGAAGATCTCGCCGTCCTTCAGCACCAGAACCGAGTGCAGGCCCTCCAGATCTCCCGCCTCGAACGCGGCCTTCAGCTTCGCCTCCATCGACGCCCCTCCCGCTATGGCAGCCGTCGCCGACAGGGCCAGCGCAATCACGGTCCCGAGCAATGTGCGCATCGCCGCCTCCATGTTCCGAAGCTGAAAGCCTGCCTGACCAACCTGCCAAAAATCAATGTTCGCTCCGCGACATTTGCCAAGCGTGGCCTCGCTGTCCTATAGCCTGCCGCAAACACGCCCCGCCGACAGGAGGCCGCCATGAAAGACATCCTCAGCGAACTCGAGAGCCGTCGCGCCGAAGCGCGCATCGGCGGCGGCCAGCGCCGGATCGACAGCCAGCACGCCAAGGGCAAGCTCACAGCGCGCGAGCGCATCGAGCTTCTGCTGGACGAAGGTTCGTTCGAGGAATTCGACATGTTCGTCGCGCACCGGTGCACGGACTTCGGCATGGAAAAGCAGAAATATCCCGGCGATGGCGTCGTCACCGGTTGGGGCACCGTGAACGGGCGTCAGGTCTACGTGTTCAGTCAGGACTTCACGGTCCTCGGCGGCTCGTTGTCCGAGACCCACGCACAGAAGATCTGCAAGGTCATGGACATGGCCATGCGCGTCGGCGCCCCGGTGATCGGGCTGAACGATTCCGGCGGTGCACGCATCCAGGAGGGTGTAGCTTCGCTCGCGGGCTATGCCGACGTCTTCCAGAAGAACATCCTGGCCTCGGGCGTGGTGCCGCAGATCTCGGTCGTCATGGGCCCCTGCGCGGGCGGCGCGGTCTACTCGCCCGCCATGACCGACTTCATCTTCATGGTGCGCGACAGCTCGTACATGTTCGTCACCGGGCCCGACGTTGTGAAGACGGTCACCAACGAGGTCGTCACCGCCGAGGAACTGGGTGGAGCCAAGACCCACACATCGAAATCCTCGGTCGCCGATGGAGCCTTCGAGAACGATGTCGAGGCCCTGGCCGAAATCCGCCGCCTGATCGACTTTCTGCCCTTGTCGAACCGCGCAGAGCTGCCGGAACGCCCGTTCTTCGACGATGCAGCACGCATCGACAACTCGCTCGACACGCTCATTCCGGACAACCCGAACCAGCCCTACGACATGAAGGAGCTGATCCTGAAGACCGCCGACGAGGGCGATTTCTTCGAGATCCAGGCAGACTACGCGAAGAACATTCTCACCGGGTTCATCCGGCTGGAAGGGCGCCCCGTCGGCGTCGTCGCCAACCAGCCGATGGTGCTGGCAGGCTGCCTGGACATCGACAGTTCGCGCAAGGCCGCGCGCTTTGTGCGCTTCTGCGACTGCTTCAACATTCCGATCCTGACCTTCGTCGACGTGCCGGGCTTCCTGCCGGGCACGTCACAGGAATACGGCGGCGTCATCAAGCACGGCGCCAAGCTGCTGTTTGCCTACGGAGAGGCAACGGTGCCCAAGGTCACCGTGATCACCCGCAAGGCCTATGGCGGGGCCTATGACGTGATGGCCTCGAAGCACCTTCGCGGCGACATGAACTACGCCTGGCCGACTGCCGAGATCGCCGTAATGGGCGCCAAGGGCGCGACCGAGATCATCCATCGCGCTGATCTGGGGGATCCAGACAAGATCGCCCAGCACACCAAGGACTATGAGGACCGGTTTGCCACCCCGTTCGTCGCCGCCGAGCGCGGGTTTATCGACGAGGTCATCATGCCCCACTCGACCCGCCGCCGGGTGTCGAGGGCGTTCGCGGCATTGCGGGGGAAGCGGTTGGAAAACCCCTGGAAGAAGCACGACAACATTCCGTTGTAAGGTTGCCGAGAAGCTCAATGTGAGAGTTCGCGACGGATTTTTTGGCCTCGTCGCAACCGGCGTGATTGGACGGCCAAAATGAGCAAGCTTTTGCGCCACCGACAGGCGTGTTAACATCGCGCCTTAACCTGCAGATGGCGAACGATTATGCGTCTGACGTTCTTCTCGACCCTGACGTTTCTGTCGTATCTCTTTGAGGGATTTCTTATCGCCGCAGCTCTCGATTTGACGCTGAATGACGGGACCCTATTGCTGCATCTTGGCGGCGAGGCAGCCAGCGGGCCGGCTGCCCGAGCTGCAGAGTTTATCTCTGTCATAGTGTTCTTTATTTTGGGCCACGCGAACTCGACATTGGCGCACTTGTTCTTTCAACAGTTCATAACGAGATGGGAGATTACGCGCCCATCGTATTACTTCTTGAACCTAATCGGGACCGACGAAGCCTCGGAGTTCAGGTTCCGCGGTAACCTTTTCAAGCGAAGTCTCCTTTGGATTTGGAAGCCGGTTTGGAAGCCGTTCGACAGCACCGACAAACTGCGCATTCGGAACTGGATGAACCAGCGCAACATAGATCCAAGCTATGGTGATCAAGATCGGGATGTGTTTGCTCAGGGCTTTTGGAAGTTGAGCCAATCGGAGAAGAAGGAGAAATTCGATGAAATCATAATGAACTTCAATTTTTCTCGCAATATGTTGTGCACCTTTATTATCATCGGCCTACTTTTCTGGTCTTTTGGAGACATCCAAGCCACGGCGCAACAGCTGAATTTGGTTGATTGCGAGTTTTTTTCCCAGACTGGATGTTTAGTGCACAAGCAATATAACGCGGTAATGGTGGCGTCTGTATATCTGACAACATTGAGTCTTCTATTTTTGCGCTTTTTCTACTTCTTTGGGGTGATCACCAAAAATGTCATCCGATTTGAGGTTGATTTTGATGAGGCGTCAGATGCAAAGGCCCGCGCAGACGCGCGCGTCCCTCATAGATCAACGGCGCTTCCCGATCCGTTCGCCCTTGGGATGATTAACCGTCGCAAGAGATAGATGCGAACTCAATACACCCGGCGCGTTTCAATCGAACCAGAGGCATACTGGTTGCATCGACGGCTATGGTCTTCCAAACACGCACAACTCTCAAGTTCGGAGGGTTCATTGAGATCAACTTGTTTCGCTATCTCAGTGTTGCTGATCGTCAGCCTGTCGGCCTGCTCCTCCTATCGTGCGGGTGGGGTGCTGCGTGGTGCCACGGTGGGGGCAGGTCTTGGCGCCTTCACAGGAGCCATCGTTGGCCGTCCCGGGCGGGGTGCCGCGGTCGGGGCCGCGATTGGTGCGTTTCTCGGCGGTGCTGAACCGCGGCGCTACTATCGCGACTGGCGGCACCGCGGTTACTATCGGTGACCTGAAAGCTCCGACGGAAACCTGAGACATCGCGTTACAAAACGGGGGAGCCTCTTGGACCACTGGAGGTTGATCGATGCCGGGGCTTGGAACGGGTTTCGTGGTATCTGCGACGCTCGTGCTGGTAGCCTGCGGACGGTGGCGTGTTGAGAAGGAGGTCTCGGGCGGCGTGATCGGCGCCCGGGGTAGGGGCGGCGGTTGCCGACTATCTCGTGCGCGACACGCTTCTGGGCGCTCTGCTCGACGCCTGCGTCTGTGCCTGGCCTGACTGCACGGCACCTGGCTGAGGGCTTCGACCCGCATCGTCCCGGCGGCGTAACCGTCTGACCGGTCGATCGACGGACTTCCGTGCCGAATTCGTATGCCGTTCATAGAGTGACGACCCTGACCCGATCGGGCAGAGGGGAGCGCTGCGACAGGAGGGACCGATGAAACACGCACTGCCAGCATTCGCGATACTGCTGATCGTCGGCCTGTCGGCCTGCCATGCCCATCGTCCGGGAGGTGTTGTCAGAGGTGCGGCCGTCGGAGCGGGCCTCGGCGCCGTTGCCGGAGCAGTTGTCGGGCGTCCCGGCCGGGGCGCCGCTGTCGGTGCTGCCGCCGGAGCACTTGTTGGAGGCACCCGTCCGCGCCGCTTCCGTCGTCCTTATCGTCGCTGGTGGTGGTGATACCTCTCCTCGAGGCGCATCCCCGTCACACGACTTCCTGTCAGTAGACGGAACTGCCAGTCGTCGCTTTCTCATCCGATTTCACGGCGGCGACCGCCGCCTTCGCGGCGTTATTCAGTAATGCGTTGTCAGCAGCGATTGTCACCAGATTGAAGCCGTCTGCGATCATCCGGCGCGCGTAGTACGGCGTTCCGCAATGGATGCCGGTGACCTTGCCGTGGCGTTCTGCGCCCGCGCGGATCTGCCCGATAATCTCCAGCAGCTCAGGTTCCTCGCGGTCCAGTTTCGGCGCGAAACCGTGGCTCAGACCCAGATCGCTCGGACCGATATAAGCCCCGTCCAGCCCCGGCGTGCTCATGATTTCATCGAGGTTCGCGACCGCCTCGCGGGTCTCGATCATCGCCAGGACCACGATGCTGTCGTTCGCGTTGGCGAAGTAATCCGCCCCGCCGTACCACGTCGCCCGGACCGGGCCGAAACTGCGCTCACCGATCGGAGGATAGCGACAGGCCCGCACAAGCGCTTCGGCTTGCTCGCGATTGTTGACCATTGGACAGATCACGCCGAAGACGCCTGCATCCAGCATCTTGCCGATGATGCCGGGCTCGTTCCACGGCACGCGGCACATCGGCATCGTGTCGGTGGTCGAGATCGCCTGCAGCATCTGCACCGCCGTCTGGTAGTCGATGAGCCCGTGCTGCATGTCGATGTTCAGGGCGTCCCATCCGGCCTGCGCCATGTTCTCCGCACTGACCGAGCTCGGGATGCCGAGCCAGCCCAGCACCGCGGCCTCGCCGTTCGCCCAGAGTGTCCGAAGCCTGTTCTCACGCATGATATCCCCTCCCGTCAGGGTCGCCGCCCTGAGTGCTCATGATCTTCCGTAGTCCCGGCGCAGCCCCTCGGGTGTCACATACCCGTCGGTGAGATCCTCGCGGATCGCATCCTCCGAGCGCTCCGCCGGGTCGCCCATCCCGCCCGACCCGGTGGTGCGCATGTTCACGATCGAGCCCGCCGGAGCGGCGAACGCGCCCTTGCCGTTCAGGTCTGTCACCGCACCGTCCGGCGTCGTCAGCGTCACCGTCGCGGTCACGCCTGGCTTGCCGCCCTGCAGGCCGAAGGGCGGGGACTTCATGTGTTCGACACAGAGCGAGCCCGTCGCCTCGGCGCCGTCCAGCAGTTGCCAGATCCGGCGCGAGCCGTTCCCGCCGCGATACCGCCCGGCACCGCCGCTGTCCGGCTCGATCGAGTACTCGAGCAGGCGCATCGGAAACGCCATCTCCAGCACCTCGATCGGGGTGTTCATGGTGTTCGATATCCCGGCACAGATCGCGTTGATCCCGTCCTTGTTCGGCCGCGCGCCGAAGCCACCCTTGATCGTTTCGTAGCTGACATAGCGCTGCCCGCTGCGCGGATCGACGCCGCCCAGCGTCAGGATGCAGGACGTGCCCTGCGAACACGCCATCACCTGGTCCGGCAGGAACTCGCTGAGCGCGCCCATGGTCATGTCCGCCAGCCGGTGGCTGATCTCGTGATTGGCGTAGACGACGGGGGCCGGGAACTGACAGTTCAACACCGAGCCCTCCGGGGCCGTCACCTCGATCGCGCGCCAGCAGCCGGAGTTGGGCGGGATCAGACTGTTCGGGTCGATCGCCGTCTTCAGCCCGCAATAGACGCCAGAGGCCGTCACCGACAGCGGCGCGTTGATCGGGCCTTTCACCTGGGGATCGGTGCCGTCGAATGTGACGAGCATCCGGTCGCCGGCTTTCTGCACCTGCATCCGGATCCAGATCGGTTTGTCGTCGATCCCGTCGCCGTCCAGAAAATCCTCGAAGGCTCCGCTGCCGTCCGGCAGATCCGACAGCATCGCCCGCATCAGCCGCTCGGAATAGTCCATCACCTCGGCCATGGTCGCCGTCAGCCGGCTCACGCTGTAGCGCCGCGCCAGCGCCTGCATTCGTTCGCAGGCGCGCAGGGTCGCGGCCAGTTGAGAGCCGAGGTCTCCGCGCCGTTCCTCCGGCGTGCGGACATTGGCCAGGATGATCGCCTCGATATCCCGGTTCAGCACGCCTTGACTGACCAGCCGCACCGGCGGCAGGCGCAGGCCCTCGCCGTAGATTTCCGTCACGGCCCCGTAGCTTCCCGGTGTCGCGGAACCGATATCGGGCCAGTGCGCGCGCAGGCAGGCAAACCCGAGCAGGGTGCCCTCCCAGAAGGCCGGGCGGATCACGTTGACGTCCGGCAGGTGCGAACCGCCGTCATAGGGGTCGTTGTGCACGAACACGTCGCCGTCGTGGATATCGCCCGCGAAGGTTTGCGCGATCGTGCGCACCGCGTCCGGCATCGAGCCGAGGTGGATCGGCAGGTCCGGCCCCTGGGCGACCATGTCGCCCTTCGCATCGAAGACCCCGCAGGAGAAGTCTCCCGCCGATTTCAGGATCGGCGAATACGCGGTCTTGGTCAGGACGACCCGCATTTCCTCGGCGATCTTGTAGAGCGCGTTCTTCAGGATCTCGAAGCTTGCGGGATCGTGGCGGGCGTCGGTCATGATGCGGTCTCTCCGCCGAAAACTCGACCGCGTCCCACAAAGCGATCCGAGAGATACCGCCAGCCAGCACTGCCTGGCCCGGTTAACAGGCCGCAGGCCCCGGGCCTCGCCCGACCGGCCCGCGGGAGGGCGATTTGGCACCCATGACGGAAAAGATCGACTTCCGGGAGGATTGGCGGTCGTAAAGCGCCCGGGCTCGTGCGCCAGATCGCCCACCCCCGGTCGCGCGCGTCCCTCCAGAAATCCGCTGAGAACGGTTCGGTTGATCGGAGATTGCAGATCGAGATGTGCGTCACGCCGATGCCTCCTGCCGATCGAGATGCACGAACCCGTCGGCATCCATCCGCGCCGTCCAGCCGGGTGGCACGAGGATGGTCGACTCCAGGGATTCAATCACCGCCGCGCCTGAAACGCTCTGCCCTGCACCCATGGTCTCGCGGCGCAGAACCGTGGCCGCATGCTCGCCGTAATGTCGGAACCAGACCGCGCGTGTTCCCGTCTCGGCCGCACCATCGCCCGGTGCCTGCCCGAGCCGGATCGCCGGGATCTCGCCCACGGCGGACAGGCGAACATTCACCAACTGCACCGGCTCGTCGGGCCGCGCATGGCCATAGGTCTGTGCATGGCGCGCATGGAACGCCTCGGCGATCCGATCCATGACATCGACGCTGAACGGCGGGTCCGGGACCGGCACGACCAGTTCGTAGGACTGGCGCCCGTAACGCGCATCCACGGTGCGGACCAGCCGCTGGCGATCCTCTGGAACTCCGGCGCGGTCCAGCATCGCGCGGCCCTCCATCGCAAGCGCCTCGAAGGCGACCGCCAGATCGCCCGCTTCCGCCTGATCCGTGCGCGCAAAGAACGTCCGCGCATAGTCCCGGCGCAGATCCGTCGTCACCAGCCCCAGGGCCGAGAACGCCCCCGGGATCGGAGGACACAGCACGTGGCGCATCTCCAGTTCCTCAGCCAGCGCTGCCGCGTGCAGCGGACCGGCGCCACCGAACGCCGACAGGGTGAAGTCGCGCGGATCGTGCCCCCGTTGGACCGAGACGATGCGCAAGGCCTCCGCCATCTCGTGGTTCACAACGTCGATCACACCTGCCGCCGCCGTCCGCAGATCGATCCCCAGTGGCTGGGCGAGCTTCGTTTCGATTGCCGTCCGCGCCGCGTCGAGATCGATTTCCATCTCGCCGCCCAACAAAGAGCCCTGGTCGAGATAGCCCAATACCAGATTGCAGTCGGTGACCGTGGGCTCGGTGCCGCCGCGTCGGTAGCAGACCGGCCCCGGCACGGCGCCCGCCGAGTGTGGACCGACCCGAAGCGCGCCCGCCCGGTCGACCCAGGCGATCGAGCCGCCACCCGCCGAGACCTCGGCCAGATCGATCACCGGCACGCGGATCGGATGGCCGGTGCCGTGCATGGTCCGGCTGCCGCTGGCGCCGCCGCCGACTTCGTATTCCGGCGTCGTCTCATAGGCCGCGTCGCGGATCAGGCTGGCCTTCGCGGTGGTGCCGCCCATGTCGAAGCTGAGAATGTCGCGGTGCCCGGTCTGCTCGGCGACCAGTGCTGCCGCGACCACGCCCGCCGCCGGGCCGGACTCCACCGCCATGGCCGGCATCGCGACGCCCTCACGCGCCTCGAAGACCCCGCCGTTCGAGCCCATCACGTAGAGATCCGGCAGGCCGAGCGACCCCACCGCCTCGGACAGCCGCGCGAGATAAGCGCCGAGGATCGGCCCGACATAGGCGCAGACCGCAGTGGTCGAGGTCCGCTCGAACTCGCGGATCTCGGGCAACACCTCGGACGAGAGATAGACCGGAATGTCGGGGAACGCCGAACGCAGAGCCGCGCCCAGCCGCTGCTCATGATCCGGGTTCAGGAAACTGAAAAGCAGCGACACCGCAATGGCCTCGGGCTCCGCTGCGCGGATGGCGTCGATCAGCGCCGGGATCTCATCCTCGGCCAATGCCGTCACGACCGCCCCGTCCGCGCCGACGCGCTCGGTGATCTCGAACCGGTGCCGCCGCGGGATCAGCACATGCGGCGCGTCCTGAAACAGATCGTAGAGGTCGGGACGGGACGACCGGCGCAGTTCCAGCACGTCGCGGAAGCCGCGCGTCGCCACCAGGGCGCACCGCGCTCCCTTCTGCTCCAAAACCGCGTTGGTCACCACCGTCGTCGCATGCGACAGGAGCGAGACCTCCTCGGCCCCGATCCCGTACTTGACCAGCGCTGTCTGGACGCCCTCCAGCACGCCGCGCCCGAAATCGTCCGGCGTCGTCGGGACCTTGACGACACCGATCCGGCCGGAGACTTCCTCGACCAGCGCCACGTCCGTGAACGTGCCGCCGATGTCGATCCCGATCCGCCAGTTGTTGTCTGCCATCCCGTCCTCGCCCGATCGCGTGCAACGCTAGGCACGGGCGGCAATGGCAATCAAGCGGTCAGCGATCCCGCAGTGTGATTTTGCGGATCTGACCTGCGAAAGCCTGTCAGCAGCACTTGTTCCTCACGCCTGCAGCGGTCACCACAGCCGGTTCGTCCGCGCCTCCGCGTCCGAGATAGGTTTTCTCCGAGAGGTAGGAGTTCGAGAAGACCTCGTCGAAGTCCGAAGGGACGGACTTCTCGGCCAGTCCGGTCCCCATCAGGTTGCGCTGCCACGCTTTCAGCTTCGGCCGGTCGCCGATGAAATCGTACCCCGCGTGCTGTTCGATGATGTCAGCCCGATGCAGCAGGGTCAGCCAGGCAATGTCGACCATGCCGACCTGCTCGCCATCGAAGAAAGGCGTGTCCCCGAGCTGCCCCTCAACCGTGTCGAAGGCCTTCCCCAGCTTCGCACTGCGCTCTGCGAGCGCCGCCGCATCGGGGCTGCTCTGCGCACCGCATTGCACGAGGTAGTTCTTCGAGGCGAGATAGCTCCACGCGCGGTGCTGCGCCCGCCGCTCCGGCGTCACATCCGGTTCAAGAGGCGGATAGGCTTCCTCCAGATACTCGACAATCGCGTCGCTCTCGAACAGGGCCGTGCCGCCATCGGTGATCAGCACCGGCACCTGACCGTTCGGCGAGATATCGAGAAACCATTGCGGCTTGTCACTGAGGCTGATGAACTCGATCTCGTAGGGCAGCCCTTTGGCCTCCAGCAGGGCGGTCACGCGCTGCACGAACGGACAGATCTTGAAGCTGATGACCTTCATCGTGACGATCCTTCCCGGGCGCCTTTGCACAAGTGCGATCAACACGATAATAAGGGGTTGCATCAATATTTCAAGAGAAGTTGAAATATGAACGAACCGGACGCAATTGCGATGCTCGGCGCGCTGTCGCAGGAGACCCGGCTGCACATCGTCCGCTATCTCGTTGGCTGCGGTGAGGAGGGCGCTTCGGCCGGGGACATCGCCGAGGCGATGGGCGTGATCTCCTCGCGGGCCTCGTTCCATCTGGCGAATCTGGAACGGGCCGGGCTGATCTCCTCCGAACGGCAGTCGCGACGGATCATCTACCGCGCCCGGACCGACAACCTCGGAGAGCTCGTCTCCTTCATCCTGAACGACTGCTGCGGCAATCACCCGGACATCCTCGCCTGCTGCCCGCCAAGCCCCAACGCGAAGAAGCAGAACGGCGCTCAGTAGCGCCGGTTCACCCGCCGCCCGCTGGCGATCGGGCGCTGCTTCTGATGCTCGCGCAGGAAGACGAACAGACCCGAGCCGACGATCAGCACGATCCCCGTCGTCACCGAGGCCCCGGGCAGCTCGCCCCAGATCAGCCAGCCCCACATTACCGCCAAGGGCAGGCCGGTGTACTCGAACGGCGCCAGGGTCGCGGCGTCGCTCAGCCGGTAGGCCTGGCTGATGCAGTACCCGATCACCGCCGAATTCAGTCCCAGCCCGAGCAGGAACCAGCGGTCCACCCCCTCGGGCCAGACCCAGGCGCGCAGCAGAAAGATCAGGCTCGGGCTCTCCAGCCCCTCGGCGAAGCGCCCGTCCCCGGCCACCACGAAGAACCCGGCCGAGACCAGGATGAACATCCCCTGGATGTAGACCGCCAGCGCCGACGCCTTGCTCGCCGCCCCAAGCTGCCGCGTCAGCACCTGGTTCAGCGCATAGGTCAGCGCCGCCACCAGCGGCAGCAGCAGGATCAGCAGCGGCACCCCGCGCGCCTCGCCGCTCCACGGCTGCAGCATGATCAGCACGCCGACAAACCCGGTGATCACCGCGCCGATCCGCCACGGCCCGACCTTCTCGCCCAGGAACGGGATTGACAGCAGCGTGATCATCAGCGGCGCCACGAAGAACAGCGCCGTCGCATCGGCCAGAGGGATCACCGCCAGCGCCGTGAAATAGGTCAGGTTCGAGGTCACGATCAGGATGCCGCGCAGCGCATGCAGCGCCGGCGTCTTCGTGCGCAGGATCGCCCAGCCGCCCTCGACCTGCACCAGCGCCAGCGAAAACAGGATCCCGATCGCCGAGCGGATGAACACGATCTGATGCAGCGCATAATCGCCCGACAACTGCTTGATCAGCATGTCGTTGATGGAAATCGCAATCATCGCCAGCACGATGAAACCGATGCCCGCGGAACCGCTGGCATGCTTTAAGGATGGGGTTGTGGACATGGCGTCCCCCTACCCCCGAACACCGCCCCATGCTAGTCCGCCAACGACACGGCCGCATGTCGCGAACGGACGCGACAGGGCCCTTCGCGGCCACCACCGTGGCGCGTCGCAGAAAGGCCCCCGACATGAGCGTCGCCGACCCCGCAACCCTGGCCCACGATGCCGCCGCGTACCGCCGCGGCGTCCTGCTGATCCTCGCCGCCGGGATCTGCTGGTCGCTCATGGGCATCGGCATCCGTCTCATGGAGGCCGCGACCGCCTGGCAGATCCTGTTCTACCGCTCGATCGCGCTGGCGGCCTTCCTGTTCTGCGTGATCTCGGTCCTGTCCGCCGGGCGCCCCCTCGCCGTGATCGCCGCTGCCGGCATCGGCGGCATGATCGGCGGCCTCGCGCTTGTCGGAGCCTTCTCCGGCGCCGTCGTCGCGATCCAGATGACCACGGTCGCCAATGCGATGTTCCTGTTCGCCGCCGCGCCGTTCCTTTCGGCCATCCTCGGCCTCGTGATCCTCGGCGAGGCCGTGCGTCCCGGCACCTGGGCCGCCATGGCCGTCGCGACCGTCGGGATCGTCATCATGGTCTGGGACGGGATCTCGGGCGGGCAGTGGCTCGGCAACGTCCTCGCGCTCGGCTCGGCGCTGGCCTTCGCCGTCTTCACCATCGTCCTGCGCTACTGGAAGGGCGGAGACATGATGCCCGCCGTGATGTGGGGCGGCATCTTCACCGCGCTGATCGCCGGGGCCGCCTGCCTGATCACGGGACAGGGCTTCGCGATCACCGGCCATGACCTCGTCCTGGCAGGCGTGCTCGGCGTGATCCAGGTCGGTCTCGGCCTCGTCCTCTGCACCATCGGAGCCCGCACCGTCCCCGCCGCCGAGGTCGCGCTGCTAACGCTGTCCGAGGTCGTCCTCGGCCCGCTCTGGGTAGCACTCATCCTGTCCGAGATCCCGTCGACCCCGACCCTGATCGGCGGCGTCATCCTCCTCGCGGCCCTTGCGCTGAACGCGCTGTCCGGGATGAGGCGGCGTCCGCCCGCCATGGGCCGCGGCTGACCGGCCGGGTTCCGCGCACACCGCTCCGGCACGTCTCCGGACGTCGATCCGAAACCTCGACCGGCCTCGCACTAACGCTGATCGGAGCGCTTCGCTGTCCCGGGCCCGACCCGGGACCTCGATCGGCCCCGCACAGATTTTGATGTGGACATCCGGCTGTCCCGGGCTTGACCCGGGACCTCAAAGCACGCTCTCAGCAACACCTTCGACCATCCCCGTAGGATGGGCGCTAGCCCGCCACGCCCTCACCCAAGACCATCCCAACACGGGACAAACCGTGCTACACCACCGTCCGCGTAGGGTGGGTGGCAACCCACCACCTGACAGGGAACCACGGGAGCCCCCAGCGTGCGTGACGAGGAAAACGAAACCCGCGAATTCACGGCCGCCGAACAGGCCGAAGCCTACGCCGAGGCAGAGCGCCGTATCGCGCAGGCCAAGGCCGAAGGCTGGAAGTACCTCAACATTGGCGGGGACGAGGACGAATTCACCCAAAGCGGCGAAAAACGCGCGGGCTCAGAGACCCTCCGACCACTATCGGCTATCCCTCCACAGATCGCAGAACTGACGGCGCTGCGCAGCCTCGACGTTCACACCACGATGGTTGCTGATTTCGCGCCACTCGCAAGTATGACCGCGCTGGCTGAACTGTTCGGCTACGAAACGCAGGTCTCGAACCTGACGGCGCTTGCGGGTCTGAGCGGGTTGCAGACGATAGACCTCGACAACACGCAGGTCTCGGACCTGACGGCGCTTGAGGGTCTGAGCGGGCTGCAGACGCTATCCCTCAGCAACACGCAGGTCTCGGACCTGACGGCGCTTGCGGGTCTGAGCGGGTTGCAGACGCTATCCCTCAGCAACACGCAGGTCTCGGACCTGACGGCGCTTGCGGGTCTGAGCGGGTTGCGGAGTCTAGA
>JBCDAV010000054.1:0-21869 GCA_039184865.1 Pseudomonadota bacterium
ACGGGCCCGCATCGAGCAGATGATAGGCAAGCTGAAACGCTTCAAGCGCGTGGCGCTACGCTGCGAGAAGGCTGCTCGGAACTTCCGATTCATCGTCGCGCTTGCAGCGATCTTCGTCTTGCTCAAATCTATAAACACCGCCTATGATAACCTCGATCGCTGGCAAAATCGTCGTCCGTGACGAGGCAAGCGGTGAGCGTATCATTGTTTGAGACACCGCTGGCACTTTGATGTCGGGAGACCTGAATGCGTCACACTTCGTTTTCGGAACGTGACTACTTTATCTCTTTTTGTTGATCTGGAGTCAGATTCCGGTGTGAGCGGGACCGACCAGATCACCTGCGATCCAACCATAGTCGGGCAGGTCAAGGGCAATCAGACAGACGTTGAGCTTTTCGGACGGATACTGTCAGGTGACTCGTCAGACTCTATTGATGTGTCAGCGTTGCTCGCGGAGGCTGGCTCATTTTTGCTGGATGCCGATGCGCTGGCTCAAATTTTTGGGGTCACAAGTTCAAGACGGAACGGTCGAGCTTGTCCTGTTCGGGGAGACCGCTTCTGGCGTTCAGTCCGAACAGGTCACCATCGCTTTCACCCTAGATCGAAACGCTGCATCGATCGTGTCCGTCGTCAGAGGTTTTGGGCGAAAGAGCAGCTTGAGCTAAGCGAGTATCTGGCCCATCTTGTTGGTCTGATTATGCGGCGGATCTGCTGTGAAGCGAGCGCCTGTTATCGATGGTCTTTCGTTTGATCCTTTTTCGTTGTTGCAGGATTGCCTGACCACGTCCGAAGTAGGCGTCGGCGGGTGTTGGATTGCCGATGCTTTCGTGATCGCACCAGCGATTGCAGTGATCGAAGAAGGCCTCGACGGACAACTCCAAGACTCCGGGCAGATAGTAGTTTTCGAGCAAGATGCGGTTCTTCAGCGTCTGATGCCAGCGCTCCATCTTTCCTTGGGTCGCGGGTGATATGGTGCGCCGCGTACATGATCCATCTGTTGGTATTCAAGCCAATCAACCATATCACCAGAGATGTAACCGGAACCATTGTCGCTGAGCAGCCGCGGTTTGTGTAGGACGTTTGCCTGATCGCAGCCGAATACTTGTAGAGCCAGGCCCAGCGTGCCTGTCACGTAAGTCGTCTGCATCGTGGTGCAGAGCTTCCAGGCGATGATGTATCTATTGTAATCCTCCAGGATCGTCGACAGGTAGAACCAGCCCCAGCCGATCACCTTCAGATAGGTGAAGTCGGCATGCTACAGTTGGTTCGGCCTCGTTGTCTTGTCCTTGAACTCGTCTGCCGCCGAAAGAACCACATAGGCCGGACTGGTGATTAGATCATAAGAATTCAGGGTACGATACACCGAAGCCTCTGACACAAAGTACTTTTCTGTGTCGGTGAAGCGCACAGCCAACTCGCGCGGCGATAGCTCGCTTTCTGCCAAGGCCAGGTCTTTGATCCGCTCTCGGACATCTTCAGGAAATCGGTTCCAGACCCGCAACGGCTGATCCTCCAAAGCCTCAGGGCCGCCGGTCAGATACCGATCGTACCAGCGGTAGAGCGTGGTCTTGGGAACGCCGAGCTTGTCCAAGGTGCGCCTGGGCGGCAGGTGCACTGCGAGCCGACCTGCCTACAGCCATTGGGAAAGTCCGTCGGTTGTTTTTCCTGAGACCCGGCCTTCCGCCGCCAGGGCTTCGAATTTCCCGCTTGTTCTCAGTGGCCTAGCCCCTTCGAACGTAGCCACATCGAACGGAAGAATGGCCGCGTTCAAAGGGCACGGGTCATTACAACGCTCCTGGTTGTGACTGAGCCGCGGATAGAGAGCTATAGTCCCAGGCTTTGTCAGCGGATTTGCAGCAAGCGAGCCGACGCGCCGCGCGGCTACGTCTTAGAGTTTCCGGATTTCGGCTGATTTGAACCGTCGCGCGAAAGGCGCTTCGGCCAATCTAGGCGAACGGGTATTTTCCGGAGGGCGGGCAGCTCGCAGCGCCAATGGTTAACTCTTGTCCTCCTCCCCAGCACCCGAAACCGGGTCGTCGCTTGGGTCGTCATCGGTCCAAGTGTTCAGGATCTCGCCGCTCGTTGCGTCGATCTTGAACTCGATTTCTTGACCGGCCTCGTCGATGACCTCGATGTCGTAGGCGGGCCGTCCGTCGAAGGCGTCCAGTTCAGCCTCTCCGATTGTGCCCGGCTGCGCTTTAAGTGCGATTGCGATCGCTTCTTCGGCCGTTAGCACAGCCGTGGAAGCCGTATCGGTTGTCTGCGCCAGCGTGGCGCTGGACCAGACGGCAAGGAGGCCCGCAGCGCAGGCGATGGAGAGCGTCAAGTACTTCATGTTCGTAACTCCTCACGGATGGGAAAGACCGTTGGTCGTTCCGGATTTCCGGTTGAACTTTGTGGCGCAACGGGCAGTGGCGACACCGATGAGTCCGAGGAGCGCGAACATTCCAATCAGAGCGAGCCCAACGCTGGCAAAGAGGCCAAGCGCGCCGAGCGCAACGATCAGGGCGAAAGCGGAGAGTGCATAGTCTCTCATTCGGGTCATGGTCAGTCCTTTCTCTGTCCGATGGCAGACAGATATGCCCGGCCGTTGGCAGGCGCCTGACGGCAGGCTTACAAATCTGTAAGCTGCGGAAAGTGGACCGTGACTGTCAGGCCCTTGCCGTGCGGCCCATCCGACAAGGACAAGTCCGCGCCGTGAAGATCGGCGATGGCACGGACCAGAGACAGCCCGAGACCAAAGCCCTCTCCCTGCCGGGTTGCCTCGCCCTGATAGAGAGGCTGCAGAACCTTTTCGCGCAGGGCCAGAGGTATACCGGGACCCTCGTCACTCACCACCAAGCGCGATCCATGCACGCGCAGATGAATTGTCTGTCCCTCCGCTCCGTAGCGCAGTGCATTCTGCAGAAGATTAGCGAGCGCCTGAACGAGCATGTCGCGATCGCCATCGATCTTTTCGGGCGATCGAACATCGACCTCCAGTCTCTGTCCCGCGTCCTCCACAACAGGGCCAAAGGTATCGCTTACCTCGTCGACCAGGGTTTGCAGATCGATAGGACGGAAAGCCTCGCGCCCGGCCCCGCTTTCGATCCGGGCAAGACGCAGCAGCGACTCAAAGGTTTCGGTGATGCGGTCGATCTGCTCAAGAGCAGCTGCGAGGTCTTCCAACTTCACCGGGCGTCCATGCTCGAGCGCAGCGATCTGGCTTGCCTCGATCTGCGCGCGCAACCGGGCGAGTGGCGTCCTTAGGTCGTGGGCGATATTGGACGACTGCACGCGCATCTGGGTCATTGCCGCATCAAGGCGTTCGGTGGTGGCGTTGATCCTCGTCGCCAGCAGGCTGAGATCGTCGCGCCCGTCGAGGTCGATCCTCCGGCTGAAATTGCCTTTGGCCACCGCCGCCAAACCCTCGCTGATCGCATTCAGTCTCGCTTGCCCGTTGCGGGCCAGCCATAGCCCGGCCAGTGCAGTAAGAAGCAGGGTTGCGATGAGGCTGAGCTGCATCCCGGCCGCAAGGATGTCCCTGAGTTCCTCTTGTCGCTCGGTGTTCTCACCCAGCGCAATCTGACCATGAGACGTTGTGCGCAGAAGATAGCGCATCTCGATCCTGTCGTCTTCCAGATCAACGGTCTCAAAACCATCGGGAAGCCGCTGTTGTGTGATTTCTGCTGTTTCGCCGTCGCCTGGAGGCGGTAGTGTGCCGCCTGAGTTCAATGCAGCGACAGCGGCGTCCATCCGAGCCATCAGGCGTGCGTCCACGGCCTTCAGCATTTCCCCCTGCACCAGCCAGTAGGTCGCGCCCCAGGCCGCAAGCGTGATCACGGAAAAGAGGCCCAACAGCAGAAGCATGTGCCGGACGGCAGAGAGGCGAAAAACTGCGCTAAGCCGGCTCGAAAACATAACCTGTGCCACGGATCGTACGAATGAGCGTATCGCCAAACGGCTTCTCGATCTTGGCGCGCAGTCGGCTGATATGCGTCTCTACCACGCTTGTGGTCGGATCAAAGCTCATGTCCCAAACCCGTTCGAGCAGCATCGTCCGCGTCTGAACTCTCCCCTTGGCGCGCAAAAACACCTCGAGAAGCAGAAACTCCTTAGGATTCAGGTCTACGGATCGCCCCTGCCGCGTGCACCGACGTTTGTGCAGGTCCAGCGTCACGTCGCCCGATGTGAGCTCGGAGGACTCTTCCCCGGTCAGTCCCTGGCGTCGCGCGAGGACCTCGATACGAGCAACCAACTCGCTGAAAGCAAACGGCTTCACGAGGTAGTCATCGCCACCAGCGCGGAGGCCCTCGACCCTTTCATCCACGTCGCCCAGGGCCGTAAGGAACATAGCTGGCGCGGTCACCTTTGCCTGCCGCAGCGCCTTCAGCACTGATAACCCGTCCAGACCGGGGACCATGCGATCCAACACGAGCACGTCGTACTCCTGTCCCATTGCAGCAACCAGAGCGTCCTTCCCGTCAGTAAACAAGTCCACCACGTGGCCGGCTTCACGCAGTCCCTTCTGCGTCCACGGACCGAGCGTGAGATCATCTTCAAGAACCAACAGCCGCATTGGGCGTCACCATCATCTTCGTTGCCAAGGTCTGGGCACCGTCAATCACAGGTTGGCCAATGTAGATGAGATCGGTCAATCCGTAAGCGCCCCGGAAGTCGAAGCGTTCGGCATGGATGGGCCCATTCTTTCCCAGGACCTGCCAGACGCCCGTGATCAGATCCTTGAGCCCCTCCGGCCCGCAAACGTAAGCTTCGGCACGTGGGCCCATCGTCCTCGATATCTCGGTCAGCCGAGCTTCAGTCAGTTTGTTCTGAATGCCGTCGCCTGCAACGATGAGATCCAGCTGCGGAAGCCGTGCTGCATGTTGCTCGACATCGCGGATGGCACCAGCAGAGGCACGGGACCGGATGCAGTAAATCAGCGTGACCCGTGCGCCAGTGTCAGGCTCCATTTTCTCCAGCGCTGCCAAAAACGGCGTGATCCCCACGCCGCCAGCGATCCAAAGCTGTTCTGATCGCCTTGAGCCGATCTGAGGCAGGAAACGCCCGACCCCGTGGCCGACCCGCAGTTGGTCGCCGATTTTGACATTCCGCACGAAGTGATTGGTCCAATCGCCCGCCGAGCGGATCACAAACCGCCGCGAGGTCTCATCGCCCCCTGCAATTGTGAACGGATGCGCCTCGGCTCGTGCGGCATTGTAGGCCAGCGTCGAGAATTGCCCGGGCCGAAATCGCGACAGCGGGGCGGCGGCCCGCAGGGTCACATCCACGCCGCCTTCGAAGGGGTAGACCGTTTCTACGGTTGCCAGTCTCGTCGGTGTCAGCTTGCTCCGCAACGTTTGGCCCCAGGCTGCAAGGCCGATCACGGACACCACGGCCATGAGTGTCCAGGGCGCGGCTCCGACCGCCAAGGGGCTTGCCACGAAGAACGTGTGATAGGCGGCCAGAAGGAAAACCGGCCCCATCAGCATGTGGCTTACTTTCCACAAGTGATAGGGGATCGCCCGCACCAACGCTGCCGCGGTCATCAGGAGCAGTCCGATGGCCGCAAGATTGCCCACATCCTCGCCGCTCTCGGCAAGCACAGGCAGAACACCTGCCCCAACCGATGAAGCCAGGCCCCAATGTGCCATCGCACTACCGAGAGCAAAAAAACCGAGCCAGCGATGCGCGACGTATGATTTGTCGGGTCCTCCCATCAAGCGATCCACGATCCGCCAGCGCGCCGCCAGAATTAGGCTGATCGCCATGGACGACATCGACAGTGCGCCAAAACCGGCTGGAAGGATGTTCGCTATCGGGACGAAGGGCGCTACAAGTGCGATATGCACCAGCACATATACGGCAGCGAGCGAAAGGTTGGCGTTGGGCACTGGACACTCCGTGAGATCACGCAGCGCAAATAGAGCGCTAACCTCACACCTCCCTTGGCGCAGGCTTACAGTCTTGTAAGGTTCGACCAAAGGCGCGCGGTTGCCTCTCACGGCATTGGCGATCTCTGCTTCCGGCGAGCGATGCGTCTGCGGTCGTGGCCAGAGCAGTCGCACGGATAAAGCCCTTGCCGAGCGCCAACTATCCGAAAGCTTCTTGGAGTGCTCACCTACTCCGCTCGGGCGCGACTTCTGAGTTTCGCCAGTCTGACGGAGTGCATCCGAACAAGTGTGAAGGCGTTAGGATGCCCAGAGCGTTTGCGCGTGACGTAAGCACTGAAGCGAGCGGTGAGCAGAGGTTCACGTTCGCAGCATCGGGTTCCCTTACATCGTCAGGTTTCTGCTCCGAGCCCCAATATTGGGGTGTTTGGACGGGCAAACGCAGAGGCCAGATGCAGGAGCGGACGTTCTTCGGGCGTGATCGAAGCACAGGTGTGCGCACAACGGAGGTTCACTCACTGACTATGTGAGTTCTAGCGTGACGATGCGCATTAAAGCAAAAGAACTCGAAAGCGAGCTTGAGAGATCTGACACGACCAGCGGCGACTTTTTCCCAAGTCCACTTGCGCAGAATGGGCCTTATCGCAGAGCCCTCAGGCTCGAAAGGGTTAAGGCTTGGCCGACTTTCGGCGGCACCGGTTTCGCATAAGTTATCTTGTCCTCCTCAGCGAGTGACCGGATCGTCCCGCTGGCCACAAGCGCCACGATCAATTGATCGAGCTGCTCTTTGAGCGTCTCCTTCGAGGCGAGCAACGCAAAGCCGATATTGAAGCCAATCGGATGCCGCCAGTCCAGCAACCGGAGCTTTGTTATCGCGTTCTGTCGCCGGTGAAAGTCGTAGGCGGCGACGTCGACGATCGCAATGTCCGCCTTTCCCTTCTCGAGCTCCCAAAGGAACGTAGGCCCTGGATTGAAAGTCTGAGCCTGATCGATCACTTCTTGCGGCGCCTGGGCCGTCAGGATCGCACCGCTGAGCGTGCCTTGCTGGTATCCGACACGGCGATCCGCCAACTCGGCTAAGACGCTTATCTGACCCTCAAAGCCAGGCCCGGAAACCAGTCCAATCTCGGCCCTCATGTAAGGCTCGGTGATCGAAACCGGGGCAACGTCGATTTGCTTGTGCCCCCAACTGTCCGGCATATCGTCCCAGCGGGGCGGTGCTGCGCGGCTAAACTTCGGATCGCCGAACGTACCTTCGAAGAGCGGGTGCCCGGCGGTCAAATCGCACAAGGGGATCGCCAGCATGGCGTAAGCTTCGCGGACGGGGTCGTGTTCCTCCTCGGGTTCCGTTTCGAACCAGGTCACCGCCAGCTCCAGATCCAGAGCGTCGGCCAGTGCTTTAGACACACGATAGTCCAGACCGACCCCGCCCGTACTGCGCTTGCCGGACATCGCCCCGCCATTTCTGGCAAGGCACACCGTCAAGTGCCCCGGCGTCATAAGGTTCACTTCCGATGCTGCCTCGGGCGCCTTCGATTGTTGATCAGGCATTGAGCGCGTGCCGCCGTTCGTCGCGACGTAAGCCCAGATGGCGTCCAATTCCCCTTCGAACAACACATCCGCCCAGGCCGGCATGTCGCCCCAACCATTGTTCACCGAGTCGTAGAACCGCTGTTTCTGGTCCAGCGGAAACTTGCGCAGATCGAAGGATCCCGTTCCGGGATTAACCATGTCCTTGCCATGGCACTTCCCGCAAAGCTGGTCGTACGCAGCTTTACCCTTCTTTACTTGGTCCTCTATGCTGTCTGACAAAACCGGCGCTCCGAAGAGCGCCGGAATTGTGAAGGACAGGGCGCAAACCAGGCCCCTCCAGGCCATGATCATTCGTCCATGAGAGCGAATGTCCAGATTGCCCCACCCGGTGGAACTGCGGCCAGGCGCTCGTCGCCCGAGAACAGGACGTAGACCGCCCCGCCACCGTTTGCGACCGTGATGTATTGGCGGCCGTCCATCTCCCAGGCAACGGGTTGGCCGACAATCCCCGACCCGGTCTGGAAGGTCCATACGGTCTCGCCGGTCGCCGCATCGATGGCCTCGAACTCACCGGTCTGGCGCCCGGTAAACACCAGCCCGCCGTCGGTCGACAGAACGCCGCTCATGCGCGGAATGTCGACTGGGCTGGACCAGGCAACATCGCCTGTCATCGGGTCGATCGCCCGAAGCTCCCCGCGATGACCTTCGGGCCAGTCCCAGCTAAACTCGGCGCCAAAATAGAAAACGCCGGCGCGATACTGCGGTTCGACCGCCTTGTAGTTCATGCCCAATCGCATTGTATTCACATAGGCCTTGCCGCTGTTCGGGTTGTAGGCCATTGGCGACCAGTTCTTCCCGCCAAAAGCCGAAGGCCAATATGTGATCTGCTCGCCAGAGACTGCCTTCTTGTAGATTTCGGTATGGACGGGACGCCCGGTGTCGAGGTCGATCTTCTCTGCCCAGTTCACTTCATCGACGAATTTGTTCGCTGCCAGCAAGTCCCCGTTCGTCCGATCAAGCACATAGAAGAAGCCGTTGCGGTTGGCCTGCATGATGACTTTCTTGCCGCCAATTTCGGCCATCACCAGTTCGTTCGTTCCGTCGTAGTCGAAGGGATCATTGGGCGAGAATTGATAGTGCCACTTGATCTCACCCGTCTTGGGGTCCAGCGCCAACACCGACGAGGTGTACAGGTTGTCACCCGGACGAACGCCTGCATTCCACGAGGCCGCATTGCCGGTGCCCCAGTAGACGGTGTTCAGGTCAGGATCGTAGGTCCCGGTCAACCAAGCAGGACCACCGCCGCGTTCCCATGCATCTCCACCGTCCTTCCAGGTTTCAGAGCCAGGCTCGCCGGGTGCTGGCACCGTATAAGTCCGCCACAGGCGATCGCCTGACTTCGGATCGTAGCCTTCAATGTAACCGCGGATACCGTATTCACCGCCGGAGATGCCGACGATGACCACGCCATCCGCCACCAGCGGCGCCACGGTCATCGAGTAGCCGGCCCGGAAATCAATCGACTTGGTCTTCCAGATCTCCTCTCCGGTTGCGGCATCCAGCGCGACGACATGCGCATCCAGCGTCGTCCGGAACAGCGTCCCGTCCAGTATCGCGGCCCCCCGATTGACGATCCCGCAGCACGCAACGCGCGGTGTTTCGGCCGGATACTCCAGATCGGACTTCCAAACCTGCGCACCGGTCTTGGCATCGATGGCCATCGTGGACTTGTGCGTCGTGACATACATCACGCCGTCCTTGAGCAACGGATAGGTTTCCTGCCCACGATTGTCGGCCAGGCTGTAGGACCAGACGGGAACCAGACGTTTGACCGTGTCGGTGTTGACCTGATCCAATGTGCTGTGACGCTGCTGGCCATAACTGCCGCCGTAAGTCAGGATATCCTGCGGCGTGGCGGCATCGTTTGCCAGATCCGAAAGTGATTGAGCACTTGCAGCAGACGCCAAGCCAATCCCACAAATGCCGAATAAGAGACTCTTGAGTATCGACATGATGTCCTCCCTGATTCATCTAATTTGTTCTTATCTGCGGCAGTCTGTCATATGATTTTGGGAGGACAAGGTGTTTTCCGGCTGCCGGGAGCGAGTATTGCGACGATGATCTTGCGATGGGCGAAATCCTGTTTCGTAGTGCTAGTGCTGACCTTAGGCGACGGATCATCGGGAAAGGCCTTAGCATACGATACGGCAGTAGATTTAGAGTTGGTGCTTGCAATTGATGTGTCGTTTTCTATCGGGATCGACGAACAGGATGTTCAACGCTTAGCCTACATCACTGCGTTTCGGAGTCCGCGGATCGCGGCGGCGATGACCTCGGGCGCGAACGGTCAGATCGCCGTTACTTATGTGGAGTGGGGAGACTCTGGCTTTCAGAGAGTCGTGATTCCTTGGCGGCTGATCTCGAGCCGTGCCGACGCGGCCATGTTCGCCGAAGATCTTGAAAAAGCGCCGATCAGGCGAAGCGGAGCGACATCGATCTCGGCTGCGCTTGAGTTCTCCGCAGCCCTCTTTCGTAACAACGGTTTTCATGCCAACCGGCAGCTCATCGACATTTCCGGAGACGGGTTGAACAGTGAAGGCCCGCCTGTCGATGCAACTCGGGCCAAACTGAACACGCTCGGCATTACCGTGAACGCCCTGCCACTCGCGTCAAAGGACTCTGACCTGACGCCCAAGGACTTGACAGCATACTATGACGCATGTGTCGCCACCGGGCCCGGCTCCTTCACACTGCCCGCGGCCTCGACGCAGGACTTCGCGATCGCCATGCAACGCAAGATGATTGCTGAGATCGCAAGCGGAATCCCAGAAGCTGTGCCACGCGGGCCGGAAGCGAAAATTTGGAATGCGTCGCTTGCCACTGTCGATTGTCTGATGGGTGAAAGACAGCGACGCGAGGATTATCTCGACATGCTGAGGGATCTGACAAACGGGCGGCCCGAACGCTGGCAACCCGATAGGAAGACTTGGCCTGTGCCCTGAAAGGAGTAGGGCGATGCTAGGTGAACGTTTTGGCGATCGCAGCGCATCACAGGAAGCGCTGCGGCGGCGGTCACGAAGCACAGCTCAAGCTGATCTGCGGCTGTACCCCGACACTTTTATAGAATCTCGTTGCGCATTCACGGGCTCGTCAACGCTTCAAGCATTCACTGCAGCGCCTACAACGCCTGAGCTCGGCCATTGACGCAGCCTTCAGCGGTCAAGAAATCGATAGAGTGTGCGGTCGGCGACCCAAGATGTCGCGCCCGATCTCCGGGCGAATTTCGGTGACCAGTTGCTCGGTCTCCTTGCGCGTCAGCACGCGGCGGGCGGGCTTGCCGTAGCTCGCCGGATCGGCCGCCAGACGCGGAAAAAGCACTTCGACCTCGCGGCGCGCGGCCGGGCCGATCATCCGCAGGGCATTCGCATCGGGATAAAAGGTCTCCGAGGCGGCGCCCTCTGCCGTGATGATCTCGTGGCGGGCACAGAGCAGACTGTAGTAGCTGACCGAGCGCTTGCCGTTCATTGCTCTGACATGGTCGAGGCCCACCAGACCTTTCGCCAGTGCCAAAACCTCACCAGTCCCGAACATCCGTTCGACAGTGCCACCGCCAAACAGGACTCGATGCTGCGGCGAAACCACGAGGCGACGCTTCGGCGTCCTCTGACCGAGGCTGCCGGGCTTGATCTCGATCGGTTTGTGTCTGTGCGGACCGTCCTCAAACACGTGATCCGTGCGCGCAATGCGCAGAATGGGCTGCGGCCCGTGATCCGCGGTGATCAGCAGATCGCCTACTTCAAGACGTTCGACAGGCACCTCTCCGCGCGACGTCAGGATTGCGGTGCCCGGAACGTAGCAGACAGGTTGCGCCATAGACGGGAAACTGACGGTCGAGGTGATCCCATCCCCGCTGTCGGCTCCATCTCCGTCGCGTCCGATGGCCGGGATGAAATCGTCGCCGGCCGTTGGAAGATCGCCGGCCGGGTACGCGAAGCCGACATTGTCCGAGCCGATCCTGACGACCCAGACTTCCTTGCCGGAGGCATCGAGCATCGCGAATTCGTTCTGGACGACGGTCCCGGCGGGATAGGTTGTCCCGTTGATCGTGACGTCCTCAGCGAGGGTTTGCGCGCCGCCCGTCTCGACATAGGCATCCTCGAAATCGTCATCGTCGTCGTTGATCTCGATCGGTGTCGATGCGCCGCCATTGTAGGTGAAGGTCTCGCCGATCCACGACGGTGAGCCGCTCGAGAAGTCAGGGCTGGCAGGGTCGTTCGGATGGGAGTCGCCGACGATGTCCGACATCGGAATCGCCGATGGAAGCGAATACGCTGACCAACCAAAGATAACGATGTCGGGCATATTCTACGCCCTTTGTGCCGTAAGTCGTGAATCTTGAGGGTCGCGGAAAAACGATAATTTTTTGCTGACGCAATAATATTTCTCGAGCGCCGGAGTTAGAATTACCCATAATTTTTGAGTGAATACACCTGCCGGTAGAACGAAGAATGTCTGAGTCTTGTAGTCAACCACTCACCAACATGAATTTGATCTGTTTTGAAGCGCCTGCTCGTGGGAAGTATTTGTCAAGAATATCTGCCGAACAGTTTCAATCTGTCGCGGATGATTTTCAAAATACGAAATAACGGTTTTGTGAAGAAAAGTTTTGTGCAATTGATTCTGCCGGGGCGGGAACAAACAGAATCATCCAGCACGGACGGGGCACGCGATGAGTACGAGTGAGACCGACGCAGGGGCGTCGAAAATTAAACAGGCCATGCAAAGTACTCAAACCGTGACTGGCGGATCTGGGGACGACACGTTTTTTCACACCACCGGCGATGGCAGCTTCGTCCTCGAAGATCTGAACAATATCGGGACGACCGACCGGCTGGTCCTGACCGACATCGCGGAAAGTGCCGTCACCCTCGGCCGCGTGAACCTCGATCTCACAATCGATCTCGGGCAGGGCGAGACGATCACCGTGCTGGGGCAGCTTGATGATGATCAGCGCGACGGCGTCGAGATCATCGAGTTCCAAGACGGCACAACATGGAACCGTCAGCGCATCCGGGACCAGATGGTGGAAGATCTCGCCGCCACCGGAGTCACGACAGGAACAGCGCTCGATGAGACCTATGTGCACGAAACCGGTGAGGGCTCGTATACGATCGTCGACTTCGACTTCTTCGTCGGAAACGACCGGCTGATCCTGACAGATATCGCCGAGAGCGCCGTGACGCTGGGGCGGACCGGCACTGATCTCCTCATCGATCTCGGCCAGGGCGAAGTCCTGACGGTCCAGAACTTTCTCGACGGCGACCAACGCGACGGGATCGAGATTCTCGAGTTCCAGGACGGCACCACATGGGATCGCCAGCGCATTCGCGACGAGATGGTCGATGATCTGGCATCCACGGGGACCACGACCGGGACCGACCTGAACGAAACCTATGTCCACGAGACCGGCGAGGGTTCGTATACGATCGTCGATTTCGATTTCTTCGTTGGCAACGACCGCCTGATCCTGACGGACATCGCTGAGAGCGCCGTCACACTCGGGCGGAACGGCCTGGACCTGCTGCTCGATCTCGGCCAGGGCGAGGTGCTCACGCTCCAGAGCCAGCTTGACGACGATCAACGCCGCGGGATCGAAGTCATAGAATTCCAGGACGGGACGACATGGGACCGCCAGCGCATCCGGGACCAGATGGTCGAGGATCTGGCGTCCACGGGGACCACGACCGGCACCGAACTGAACGAGACCTATGTCCACGAAACCGGCGAGGGCTCGTACACCATCGTCGATTTCGATTTCTTCGTCGGAAATGACAGGCTGATCCTGACCGACATTCTGGAAGGCGCAGTGACTCTGAGGCGCAACGGCCTCGACCTGCTGCTCGATCTGGGACAGGGCGAGGTGCTCACGCTCCAGAGCCAGCTTGACGACGACCAGCGCCGCGGGATCGAGATCATCGAGTTCCAAGACGGGACGACATGGGACCGCCAGCGCATCCGTGACCAGATGGTCGAGGATCTGGCGTCCACCGGCACGACAACCGGGACCGAACTAAACGAGACTTATGTCCACGACACCGGCGAAGGCTCGTACACCATTGTCGATTTTGATTTCTTCGTCGGCAACGATCGCCTGATCCTGACGGACATCGCCGAAAGCGCGGTCACGCTCGGACGCAACGGCCTCGACCTGCTGCTTGATCTCGGACAGGGCGAGGTTCTGACGCTCCAGACCCAGCTTGACGATGACGAGCGTCGCGGCATCGAGATCATCGAATTCCAGGACGGGACCGAATGGGACCGCCGGCGCATCCGGGACGAAATGGTCGACGATCTCTCGGCGACCGGCACGGCAACGGGAACGGAACTGAACGAGACCTACGTTCACGACACGGGCGACGGGTCGTACCGGATCGTCGATTTCGATCTCTTCGTGGGCAATGACCGTCTGATCCTGACCGACGTCACGCAGGAGATGATCACGCTCGGCCGGACGGGGAATGATCTCGAGATCGATCTCGGCCAGGGCGAAGTCTTGACCCTCGGGCTGCAACTGACAGCGAATGAGCGCGATGGAATCGAGGTGCTGCAATTCTCCGATGGCACCGAGTGGGACCGCCGGCGCATCCGGGACGAGATGGTCGACGACCTGTCGGCGACGGGCACGGCGACGGGCACTGAGCGCGATGAGACCTACATTCACGATACCGGCGACGGGTCTTACCGGATCGTCGATTTCGACCTGTTCGTGGGCAATGACCGCCTGATCCTTGCGGACCTGACGCAGGAAATGATCACGCTCGGCCGGACGGGGAATGACCTCGTGATCGATCTCGGCCAGGGCGAGATACTGACGCTCGGGCTGCAACTGAACGAGAACGAGCGCGACGGGATCGAGGTGCTGGAATTCTCCGACGGCGCCGAGTGGGACCGCAGGCGCATGCGCGACGAGATGGTCGACGATCTCGCCGCCACCGGCACGGCGACAGGCACGGAACGCGACGAGACCTATGTTCACGTCATCGGCGACGGCTCCTACACGATCGTGGATTTCGACCTGTTCGTCGGGAACGACCGGCTCATCCTGACCGGAATTCTGCCAGCCGACATTCTTGCCGCTCGCGAGGGCGACGATGCCGTCCTGATCCTGCCCAGCGGCGAGGTTCTGCGCATTCAGGACCAGTTCATCTCGAACAATCGTCAGGGTGTCGAGGCCATCGAGTTCAGCGACGCAACGGTCTGGGACCGGGCCGAACTGGCAGTGCAGGTGGTCAGTGATCCAGGTGCCATCAACGACATCACCGGGACATCGGCGAACGACACGCTGGATGGAACCGGCGGCCAGGATCGCGTGCTCGCGTTCGGCGGCGATGACCGGATGGAGGGCGGCGCCGACGATGACTTCCTGTTCGGCGGGGATGGTACAGGCGATGTCGCGATGTTCACGGGCGCCCGCGCGGACTATGCGCTCAGCGCCACGCAGGCGAGTCTGGTGGTGGAAGACACCGTCGGCACGGACGGGCGCGATCTTCTGAACGCTGTCGAGACGCTGGAGTTCAGCGATGGCAGCTTCCGTGTCGGCAGCGCCGATCTCGCCGGAGCCGACATCGACGGCACCAATTCCCGCAACACCCTGAACGGGACGCTGCTGGCCGAGTCGATCTCCGGTCTGAACGGCGACGACTCCCTCTCCGGGCTTGGCGGCGACGACACGCTCCTGGGCGGGGCGGGACGTGACGTGATCTCCGGTGGCGCGGGCAATGACAGCATCGATGCGGGCGGCGACGCGCTCGACGTTGTGGTCTTTTCTGGCGCGCAATCCGGCTATCTGGTCGAGACCATTGGCGGCGTGCTGACCGTCACCGATCTGGACACGTCCAACGGTAATGACGGGGTCGACCAAATTACCGGCGCAAGCACACTGCGCTTTTCGGACGGCGATCTCGTGCTCGGCAATGCGCCGGACGTGCCCGATTCCAACGCGCTGACGGACGAGGACACGGGCATTGGTTTTGCCATCGCGGATCTCGTAGCGCTCGCCTCGGACGTGGACGGCGACGCGCTTTCCTTTGCCGGGATTGTAGCCGGCCAGACCCAGAACGGCTCGGCCATGTCTGACGGCACCACCGTCACGTTCACGCCGGATGCCGACTTTAACGGCGCTGCACGGTTCCGCTATCTGGTCTCCGACACGCTGGGTCTGCTCGGCGAGGGGTCGGTGTTTATCACCGTTGATCCGATCGATGACGACCCCCGGGCAGCGGACGATCTTCTCAGCGTCGGCGAGGGCGCGACGTTGCTGGCGGATGTGTTCGCCGACAACGGCAACGGTGCCGATGTCGATCCGGACGCGCCCGCCAGCTTCACGATCATCGAGGTCGAGGGCGATCCCGCACTGGTCGGTCAGGCGCTCGACCTGTCGGGTGCCGCGGTGACCCTGGCCGCAGATGGCAGTATCGACGTCGATCCCCAGGGCGCGTTCGAGGCATTGTCCGTCGGCACGTCGCAGACGGTTTCGCTGACCTACACACTCAGCGACGGCGGCGGTGGCACGGACAGCGCGACGGTGACGGTCGCCATCACCGGGGAAAACGACGATCCGACGGCCTTTGCCGATGCCTTCGCCATGCAGCAGAGCGAGACGCTCACGGGCAACCTGCTGGACGACAACGGTGCCGGTGCGGACACCGATCCCGATAGCTCGGACACGCTGACGGTCGTCGAAATCGACGGCGCGCCGCGGGCGGATGGTGCGATCACGCTGGCCTCCGGCTCGACGCTCAGCATCGCGGGGGGGGGCGGGTTCACCTATCTGGCGGGCGGAAGTGTGATTGATCCCGTCACCGGCGGGCTTGAGACGTTTTCCTACACGGTTTCGGACGGGCAAGGCGGAACCAGCACGGCCAACGTTTCGATCACCGTCGATCTGGTCAACCAGCCGCCGCAAGCCGTCGACGACGCCGCAACGACGGTCCTCGACACGCCCGTCACGATCGACGTGCTCGCGAATGACACCGATCTCGAAAGCGATCCGTTCGACCTTCTGAGCGTATCGACGCCAGACAACGGCACCGCGGTCATTCAGAACGGCGAGATCCTTTACACGCCGACGACGGGCTTCTTCGGCTTCGACGGCTTCAGTTACACGATCACGGACAGTCAGGGGAACAGCTCCAGCGCCGACGTCTCCCTGACCGTGACCGGCGGCGTGATCGGAGACCTGTCCGTCACAACCGCAGCCCTTCCCGACGGCCTGACAGACGAGCAGGTCCAAGCGACCTGGCAGGTCGAGAACCTCGGAAACGCGGATGTCTCGGGCGACTGGATCGACCGCGTCTTCCTGTCGACCGACAACGTGTTTTCGGGCGACGATCTCTTCCTCGGTGAGTTCGGCTTTTCCGCGACGCTCGCGCCGGGACAGTTTTATGCGCGATCCGTTCCGGTGCGCCTGCCCGACGATCCGGGCAGCTATTTCCTGTTCGTGCAGACGGATGCCACCGACACGATTGCCGAGAACCCGTTCACCGACAACAACGTCCAGATCGCTGCGGCGACGACGGTGACGCCGGCCTTTTCCGTGGCGCTCGATGCACTCGATCCGCTCTACATCGCCGGGCAGCCGATCCCGATCTCCGGCACGGCCACAGCGACCGGCGGCGGCGCGGCGCAGTTCGAGCTGATCGAGATCACGCTCGACAATTCCGGCATCGATCAGTCGATCTTTGCCTTCACCGACGCATTTGGCCGGTTCGATACGCAGTTCGTGCCGCTCGAAGGCGAAGGCGGCATCTATCGCGCCTCGGCGCACTTCCCCGGATTTCCGGAAGAGGACGCGACGCCCGAGGAAACTTTCAGTGTCATCGGCATGGTCTTCGAGGACCCGGAACCGGTGTTCCAGACGCTCAGCGGCGCAGTGGACACGTTCCTGCTGGAGATCACAAACACCGGGCCCGAGCAACTCGACAGCCTGGCCGTCAGCCTGCAGGGCGCGCCCGAGGGCTGGACGATCCTGAGCACCGTCGGCGCGACGTTGGGCGTGAACGGCACCGTGACGTTGTCGCTGGAGGTCGAGCCCCCGACGGATCTGGCGACCACCACGACCGAAACCTTCACGGTGATCGTCACCAGCGAGGAGGGCGCGCAGGCGACCTCGGAGGTCGACATCACCGCCGTGGTTCCGCAGGCCGACCTGCAGACGTCCGTGTCCTCACTGTCCTCGGGCATGCTGCGCGGCGACATCACCTATGTCACGTTCGACCTGACCAACGCCGGCCCGGTCGCATCCGAAGCTATCGACATCATCCTGCCCTCGGCCGTGGACTTCCCGTGGCTCGGCCTGGCGACCCCGGAAACGCTGGAGCCGCTCGCGCCGGGCGAGACGGTCTCGATCACGCTCGCGCTGACGCCGGACGATGACCTCGCGATCGCCGAGTACTTCGGTACGATCCAGATCGACGGCGGTCCCGTCGATGCGGCGATGCCGTACTCGTTCCGGGCGACCTCCGATGCGACCGGCACGATCGAGATCGACATCCTCGATGAATTCAGCTTCTTCGCCGAGGGGCTTCCCAAGGTCGACGACGCCACGGTGGTCGTGACCGACAGCCTGTCCGGCGAGGTGATCTTCGAGAGCGCCGATGTCGATCAGATGCTCACGCTGACCGATGTGCCGGAGGGCTACTACGACATCGTCGTCAGCAAGACGGATCACGAGACGTTCCGGTCGACGATCAAGCTGGATGCCGGAGAGACCGAGGATCTCGACGCCTTCATTTCGCGCCAGACCGTCAAGTATGACTGGACCGTGACCGAGACAGCCGTCGAGGACGTCTACGACATCTCGGTCGAAAGCCTCTTCGTGACCGATGTTCCGGCGCCCGTTGTCGTGATCGACCCGCCTGCGATCGACGTCCTCTCGCTCGATCAGGTTGGCGAGGAGATGACCGTCAACATGACGATCACCAACGAGGGTCTGATCGCCGCGAACAACATCGCGCTGAATTTCGGGACCCACCCGCTCTACACGGTCGAGCCGTTGATCGACTCGCTCTCAGTCCTCAGCGCGAAAAGCTCGATCACGATCCCGGTCAAGGTCACCAAGACCGGCAACCTGTCGGGCGCTTCGATCGACGGCGACGGCAAGGCGGCTGCCGCCATCGCAGCGGGCGGCGGCGATGTGCCGTGCAATTTCTCCGGGCAACTGCGCTGGGACTACGAGTGCGGTGACACCGTCACCAAGTCCACGGTCATTATCTTCTACAATGTCGAGGGCAACTGCGCCGGTGGAGACTTCACCGAACCGGTCGGCGAAGCGCGCGGCGGCGAGGGCACTTTGGTGCCGACCACCATCGGCGAAGCGATCTGCGTCGACTGTTTCCCCAATCCGTTCCGCCTGAACCCGTTCCCGGTGGACTGTCTCATCAATGTCGGGCTGAACGCCTCGCAGGAACTCGGCGAGGGCAAGTGGGGCGGCAGCGTCTTCGGTCTCTTCCGCTGCGCCTTCGATGATGTGCTACCCGCTGTCGCTAAGACGTTTATCAAGCGCTGGGCTGCGATTGTCGAACTCGCCGACACCCTCAAGTGCGTTTGCGAAGAGGGCGCCATCGACAGCGCTGTCTGCAACTTCCTGAATGACAGTCCGGGTCTGAAGGGCCCCGGCGGCATCCTGCAGTGCGCCACCGAATATGCATTCGGCGGTTCGATCGAGCCTGCGCCGGGCAGCGGTCCGGCCCCCGGGGCCAAGGGCCCAGTTGCGGCCACCGAAGGCCCAGAAGTCGAGAGCGGTGCGTCCGCCGACGCATTCCAGATCGCCATCGTCCTTGCCAAGATGATCCGCGACATGGACCGCTTCAACGAGTCGATCATGGGCGATCGGATCTGGCTCGAGGCGGCGGGACACACGCCGACAGAAGACTGGCTCGCCTCGGTGATCGACGCAGCAGGTCCTGAATCCGGATCCCTCGGACTGACCGACGACGAGGTTGCGGCCTTGCTCGCTGCCTATGACGGCGTGCTCGACTTCGAACACGCCGTGCGGTTCGTCGAGCGCATCCGCAACAGCGTCGAGATGGGCGAAGACGGTATCTTCGCCAACGGTGAAGAAGCACCGGAGGAATCCGGAAACTTCGCATCCTATCAGGAGCTTATGTCGGTCGGCTTCGATTACCTTGAAACCGAAAGCGAGGCGCGCGATCTCGGTTTCGCCGACGCACAGACCTTTATTGACGATGGCCAGCAGGCGATCATCGACTTCATCAATTCGCAGGAACTCGGCGGCGTCTGTGCAGCCGTCCGGATCTCGATCGATCAGGAGGCCGTCCTCACCCGGCAGGCCTTCGAAGGGACGCTCGAGATCGAGAACATCTCGGACAATGCGATCACCGATATCTTCGTCGAGATCGAGGTTCGGGACACGCTCGGCGGTGTCGTGGCATCCGGGATCTTCGGGATCTCAGACCCCACGCTCACCAACCTGAACGCGGTCGACGGGACCGGCATCCTCGCGGGCGGCGAGACCGGATCGGCGCTCTGGACCCTGCTGCCCTCGACCGAGGCCGCGAATGGCGGTGAGACGACCTACGTGGTCGGCGGCACGTTCTCCTACACCGAGAACGGTCAGACGGTGACGCAGTCGCTGGCCGGACAGCAGATCGACGTCGCGCCGCAGCCCGAGTTGGTGCTGGATTACTTCCAGAGCCGCAACGTCTTCGGAGACGATCCCTTCACCACCGAGATCGAGTCCTCCGTCCCCTTCAACCTCGCACTTCTGGTGCGCAATGACGGGGCGGGCGACGCGAACGATTTCTCGATCACCTCGCACCAACCGCGGATCATCGACAACGACAAAGGGCTCTTGGTCGATTTCGACATCCTGGCGACCGAGATCAACGGCGCCTCGCTCTCGCCCAGTCTCGTGGCCGACTTCGGCGACATCGCAGCGGGCGAGAGCAAGACCGCGACCTGGTTCCTCGAGTCTTCGCTACAGGGCGTGTTCACCAGCCTCGAGGTCGATTTCGAGCAGCGCAACAATCTCGGCATTCGCGAGTTCGACGCGTTCGGAGACAACTTCTCGTTCATCAAGCAGACTGAGATCCACGAACTGGTGCAGATCGTCTCGGATCAGCGCGCCGGTGCGGACGGGCTCCAGGACTTCCTCGTCAATGACGTGCTCGACGTCGAGTTCCTGCCGGACACGCTCTATCTCAGCGACGGCACGGTCGAGACCGTGTCTGTCGGCACGGTCAACGTGATCGAAGGCGATGTCAGCGACGGCGAGATCACTGTTCAACTCACCGCGGCTGAGGGATGGGGATACGCCAAGTTCGACGATCCGAGCCTCGGCGACTCGCCGATCCTCAGCGTCACGCGTTCCGACGGAAGCTCGCTGGCGCTCGACAACATCTGGCAGACCGACCGCACCTTCCCGGCGCTCGGCTCGCCGACCTTCGAAGACAAGCTCCACCTGTTCGATCTGCTCGACGCCAGCGGCACCGAGACCTACACGATCACCTTCGGCGTCGTGGCCTCGAACGCCGATCCGGTCGCAAACGCGGATGCGTTCTCGGTCGACATCGCGCAGGTTCTGAACGGAAACTTGCTGGCCGATAACGGCGCTGGCAGCGACAGCGATCCCGAAGGCGCCGGTCTCACGATCATGGAGATCGACGGCGTCGGCGCTTTCGAGAACCGCACGCTCGTGCTGAGTTCGGGCGGGCGCGTTACGGCGGACGCGGACGGCACGTTCACCTACGCGCCGGGCGACGGCGTGAGCGATCTCGGGCAGGGTCAGACCGCGACGGACAGCTTTGCCTACAAGATCAGCGACGGCGCCGGGGGCAGCGACACCGCCGTGGCGACGATCACGATCAACGGCAGCGACCCGACCGCGATCGTCGGGACCGAGGGCGTCGACAGCCTGACCGGGACCGGTGCGCGCGACAGCATCGCGGCACTCGGCGATGACGACGTGATCGATCCGGGCGCAGGTTCCGACGATGTCGACGCGGGCGCGGGTGACGACACGGTGCTGGGTGGCGCCGGCAATGACAGCATGGATGGTGGGCCGGGGTCGGACACCGTGTCCTATGCCGCCTCGAACACTGCCGTCACAGTCGAGCTCGGCAGTTCGGGCTCTGGCGGCGATGCGGATGGCGACAGCCTGACTGGGATCGAGAACCTCGTGGGTTCGGCGTTCGGGGATGTGTTGACCGGGGACGGTGTGTCGAACGTGCTGACGGGTCTCGCTGGCAACGACACTCTGAACGGGGGGTCCGGGGCGGACACGCTGGACGGCGGTCCGGGCGATGACCGGTTCTTCGTCGACGATGCTGGCGACGTGGTGATCGAGGCCTTGGACGAAGGCCGGGACACGCTGACGACCTCGGTCGATTTCGTGCTGCCCGAGAATGTCGAGATCGGCTCGATGTCGGGCTCGGGCGACATCTCGCT
>JBCDAV010000055.1:0-20418 GCA_039184865.1 Pseudomonadota bacterium
CCTGACACTGACATCGGCCGGCGGACGCGAGGCCGCCGGCATCGTCGCGGCATCCGGTGATCTGAACCTTGCCGTCGATACGATCGATAACTTCGAGGATCTGGCGGTCGGCGAAACCGACACTGTCACCATCACTTACACGATCTCGGACGGAAACAGCGGCACCGACACGGCCACCGCGACGATCACGATCAACGGCGAGAATGACGGGCCGGTTGCCGTCGACGACAGCTTCGCGATCGGTGAGAGCGAGGTGCTGGTAGACGACATCCTCGGCAACGACTCGGATGTCGACGGTACCGATGTGCTCGAGATCATCGGGGCCGAAGGACAGGCAGTCGGCACGCTGATCAACCTGACCTCGACCGGCGGACGCGAGGCCGCGGGCATCGTCGCGGCATCCGGTGATCTGAACATTGCCGTCGACACCATTAGCAACTTCGAGGATCTCGCGGTCGGCGAAACCGACACTGTCACCATCACCTACACGATCTCGGACGGAAACAGCGGCACCGATACGGCGACCGCGACGATCACGATCAACGGCGAGAATGACGGGCCGGTTGCGGTCGATGACGAATTCACCTTTGCCGAGCAGGAAATCTCGGTCGGAAATCTGCTGCTGAATGACAGCGACGTGGATGCATCAGACGTCCTGCAGATCACAAGCGCCAACGGCAACGCAATCGATCCGGCACTGGGCGGTGCGACGCTCTTCAACGTTCTGTCCAGCGATGGGCGGAATGCCGAGATCGTTGTCACCGAGAACTTCGGGTTCAACGTGGCCTTCAATCCGCAGGAAGCGTTCCAGGATCTCGCCGAGGGCGAGACCGACACGGTGGTTTTCTCGTATGATATCACCGACAACAATGGCGGCACCGACACAGCGACCGTCACGATCACGGTCGAGGGCGAGAACGACGGGCCGGTAGCAGTCGATGACGGCTTCACCATTGGCGAGAGCGACGTCCTGGTCGACGACATTCTCGGCAACGACTCGGATGTCGACGGTACCGATGTGCTGGAGATCATCGAGGCCGAAGGACAGGCAGTCGGCACGCTGATCAACCTGACTTCGGCAGGTGGCCGCTCGGCGGCCGGCATCGTCGCCCCGTCCGGTGCTCTGAACCTCGCCGTCGACACGATTAGCAACTTCGAGGATCTGGCACTCGGCGAGACCGATACGCTCACAGTCAGCTACACGATCTCGGACGGCAATGGCGGCACCGATACAGCGACCGCGACGATCACCATAAATGGCGAGAATGACGGCCCGGTGGCTGCCGGCGAAGCATTCGCGATCGGCGAGAGCGACTTCGAGTCCTTCGACATTCTCAGCAATGAAACGGATGTCGACGCAACCGACACGATCGAGATCATCGAGGCGGGCGGACAGGCCACCGGCACGCAGATCGATGTCACCTCCTCCAGCGGTCGTCTGGCGGCCTTGATCGTGGCACCATCCGGCATGCTCAATCTGGCCGTCGATACGATCGGCAACTTCGAGGATCTCGCACTCGGCGAGACCGATACCCTGACCCTGGATTATGTCATCTCGGACGGAAATGGCGGGTCGGATACCGCGACGACGACGATCACTGTCAACGGGGAGAACGATGGCCCGGTGGCTGTCAGCGAAGCCTTCGACATAACCGAGAGCGCCTTCGAAACCTTCGACATTCTCGGCAACGATACCGATGTCGACGCGACCGATACGTTGGAAATCATCGAAGCGGAAGGTCAGGCAGTTGGCACGCTGATCAATCTGACGTCGGCAGGCGGTCGCAGCGCGGCAGGCATTGTCGCTCCGTCAGGTGATCTGAATCTTGCCATCGATACGATCGGCAACTTCGAGGATCTCGCCGAGGGCGAGACCGACACCCTGACCATCGACTATGTCATATCCGACGGAAACGGTGGGTCGGACACTGCGACGACAACGATCACCGTCAATGGCGAGAATGACGACCCGGTGGCGGGAGACGATGCGTTCAGCGTCGATGAAGGTGCCCTTCTGGTCGAAGACCTGCTGGGTAACGACACGGATGTCGATGCCACCGATGTGCTGACGATCACCACGGCCAACGGCAACACCGTCGATCCGGTTACCGGCGCCGTCTTCAACGTGACGTCCGCAGGCGGCCGTGAGGGAGCCGCGATCGTCGCGAGCGCCGGGGTGTTGAATGTTGCCTTCGATCAGGTCGGCGCATTCGAGACTCTTGCGGAAGGCGAGACGGACACCGTTACGATTTCGTACGAGATCAGTGATGGCAACGGCGGCACGGACACGGCGACGGCGACCATCACGGTTGTCGGCGACGGGCCGGCGACCGTGTCGGAGAGCTTCACCGCCAACACGCCGAACACCGGCCAGGAAGTGACGATCTCGCTGACGACCGACTCGACGACGTCCGACGGAACGGTGAATGCCGAAATCGACATCAACTTCGGCGCTGAGCTGCAGCCGCAGATCAACGTTGTTTATGTCGTCGACACCTCGGGAAGCACGGTTGACTCGGTTCTCGATATCGAAAAGGCCGCGCTTCAGTCGCTCACGGCCGAATTTGCGGCACAGGGCTTCGCGGAAGGTTCGGTCTCGATCTCGATCGTGCCGTTCTCGAACACGGCCGCTCCGGATTTCACCGGAGATTCGGTTTCAACCTTCGTGCTCGACGTGACGGACGATACGACGTCAACCGACGTGGATGATATCAACGATGCACTCGATGACTTGACTGGCGGTGGCTTCTCCAACTTCACCGACGCACTCGACGCGACGGTGGATGTTCTGACGACGCTCGATCCGAGCAACACCGAGACCAACATCGTCTACTTCCTGGCGGATGGTCAGCCAAACCGAGGCGGGTTGACTGAAGCCGACGTCGCCGCGGCTGCAGTACCGCTGCAAGCCATCGCGCAGGTCTCAGCCTTCGAAATCGGCGATGCCGATGCCTTTGAGTTCCTGGATGCAATCGACAACACAGGTGGTGCGGAATCCGTGAGCCTTGCCAGCGACCTGTCGGCGGCCCTGCTCGGCTCGCCGATCCCGGAGGGCACCGTCATCGACGCGGATCTGTTCATTTTCGACGACTCGGACGTCTTCGGGACGCTCGTTCAGGCGATCGAGATCGATGTGCCCGGCGACACGGACGATCCGGCGAACCCGAACCTTGTAGAAACGCTGCTCGGCCTCGAGCTGGATCTTACGCTCAGCGGCCTGGCATCGGATCTGGGCGATGCGAACCGCGCGTCGCTGGTGGTCCAGTTCGACGACGATGGCGACGGCATTGTCGATCTGCCGCTCTTCGTGGAAGTCGATATCTTCGGCACCGCCTGATCGGTCGCTCGAGACCAAGTCTATGGGGGCGGGCTTCGGTCCGCCCCTTTCTTTTTGCAGAGTCGGGAGCCCCCGGGTTACTCGTGCCAGTTCCGGATGTGGCCGATGAACTCGACCAGCGCCGCGGTGGCCAATCCGAAACCGAGCATCCCGTTGGCACCGACGAGGGCGCCCAGAATCCTCCAGTCCTTCGGGGGCAGCACGTCGCCGAAGCCAAGCGTCGTATAGGCGCTGAGCGAGAAATAGAGCGACGTTTCGAGGTTGGGGAAGCCCTCCAGATAGAGCAGCGCTACCGCCCAGACCCAGACGCCCAGCAACTGGCCAAAGATCACCCAGAGACCGCACGCGGCGATGGCAAGAACGACGCGCAGCAATCCGGCCCGCGCCAGCTTGATCGCAACCGGCTGGCCGAACGCCATCATTGCCGAGATCGTCAGCACCTGAACTGCCGTCGCGGTGGTGATCAGCAGGGATCCGGCGCCGATCTGAACCAGAAGTTGGGACATTTACACTCGCTTCTTGATGTGCCGCGTTATTGCGCCGTCCCGCAGACCGGTTCAAGCCGTCATTGACGAATTGGCGACCGGTTCGGTTTTCCTTTTGTCGGCGTGGCCGGCACCGGTATTATATGGCATCGCATGAAGGTCGCACCGACATGCGAACAGAGGGACACTCAATGTCGATCGACAAGATCAAGGTCGCCGAGCTCGATGGTGTGGCGGTGACGTTGGCCGACGTTTTCCGGACGATGCAGGCCGCGGGAACGTTCAACGCGATCCAGAAGGCGCTGGCGGATACCATTGCCCTGCGCAAGGCCGATCAGCTCGGGCTCGGGATCACCACGGACGAGCTTCAGGAGGCCGCCGACTCGTTTCGCGACTCCAACGGCCTGCAGAAGGCGGCGGACACGATGGCCTGGCTCGAGGCGCAGGGGCGCAGTGTCGAGGACTTCGAGTCCTCGCTGGAATACAGCATTCTCTCCGAGCGGATCCGCAACCACGTCGCCGGCGACCGCGAGGTGGCGCGCAGGTTCCAGGGCGAGGGCGCGGCGTTCAACGCGGCGGAACTGAGCCAGATCGTGCTGTTCGACGAAGACGAGGCAGCGCTCGTCCGGCGGACCATCGACACCGGCGCGCTCGACTTCTTCGAAGCCGCCCGGAAGTTCTCGGAGGATTTCGACACCCGCGGTGCCGGGGGGTATATCGGCTGGCGCTCGCGACGGTCGCTTCCGCCCGATCTCGCTGACCGGATCCTCGCCAGCGAGGCGGGCGACATCATCGGCCCGGTTCCAATCGGCGACATTTTCGTGATCATCCGGGTGCTCGCCAGCCGCTCGCCCAACCTCGATCAGGCGACCCGTAACGCCTTGAGAGAAGCCATCTTTCGCGAGTGGATCGACCAGCAACTGGCCGAAGCGGATGCCAAAATTCCGCTTGAACCGGAAGTGTGATCGAGGAACTTGCATCCCACCCCTTGACCTGCCATATTTTCGCCATATCTGAAATTCACTTTGAAATTTAAGATTGGTGAAAGACATGATGATGGCGCGAATCAAGATTGAAGATCTCGATCACAAGGTCGAGCTGGACGATATGGATCTCGACCGCGTGATCGGCGGTGGCAGCGCCTATGGCGCGGTCACCTCGGTCAACGATCTGCTTCCGTCAGACGCATTCCCGGCACTCGGCTCCGGCAGCCTCGGCCTCTGATTTCTCCAGACGCGTTGCCCGGGGAACGGGCAGGCTGATGGGTTTCTTTCAGCACACAGATCTCACAGCGTGGAGACGTGACTGCCGCCGTCCATGACGATGTTCTGGCCGATGATGTTCCCGGCATGGGCAGAGCTCAGGAAGGCGCAGGCCGCGCCGAACTCTTCCGGGGTCCCGAAGCGTTTCGTCGGCAGTTCGGCGGCGCGTGCGGCGTGAACCTCGTCAAAGCTCTGCCCGGTCTTCTCAGCGATCGCCTGGGACGTCTTCACCAATCGGTCGGTCGCAAACGGGCCGGGTAGGAGCGAGTTGATCGCGACGTTCCGGTCAGCGACTTTACGCGCGAGTGCTGCGACCGCGCCCGTGAGCCCCGCCCGCGCGCCGTTCGAAAGCTCCAGTGTCGAGACCGGTGCTTTCACCGAATAGGACGTGATGTTGACGATCCGGCCGAAGCCACGATCCGCCATGCCGTAGACCGTTGCCCGGATCAGCGCGAGCGGCGTGATCATGTTGCCCTCGACCGCCTCGCGCCAATCCTCGAGAGAGAAATCCGCGAAGTCCCCGGGCGGCGGACCGCCAGCATTGTTCACGAGGATGTCGGGCTCCGGCATCGCATCGAGGATCGCCGACCTGCCCGCTTCGGTCTTCACGTCCCCCGCGACCGGCGTGACGCTAACGCCATACGCAGTGGCAATCTCTTGTGCTGTGTGGCTGAGTTCCGACTCGGTCCGCGCCGTGATCACCAGATCGACGCCTTCGGCCGCCAGCGCTTCCGCACAGCCGCGCCCCAGACCCTTCGACGCCGCGCAGACGATCGCCTTGCGGCCGCGAATGCCCATGTCCATCACTGATCCTCCCGTTCCTTTCGCGCACGTTGCCATGGACCGGGCGCAAAAAGAAAGAGACCGGCCCGAAGGCCGGCCTCCACCCCACACTCGCACACACGCACTCTAATCGCGATTGACCTACTTGTGCTCCTTGTAGGCGTCTTCCTCGTGCCGCGCGCCGTGGACGATCAACGCCACGCAGAGCACGACTGCAAGAATCAGGAAGAGCGTCGGCGTGAAGCCTCCGGCGCCGGTATAGATGGCCTCGGCGCCTTCCCAGCTGTCGATTGGTGAACCCATGATGTTTCTCCTGTTTTCGAGTGATCTGGAGGCGCGGCCTTATTCGGCCGGCACCGCTGCACCGCCGGCGCCCTTGAGGGCACTTTGCATGCCCTCCGGATAGGCTGTCGCCGGGATCTTGACGATGTCCATGCCGAGGATCTCGACCTGCTCGGGAATCCGCAGCAGTCCGAACATGTTCAGCACATACGAGACGACATAACCCGGGATGAAACCCAACAGCAGCATCGAGATTGCACCGATCAGCTGACCCATGAAGTTAGTGTCCGGGTAGTCGCCGTTTGGATAGCCCGCAGCGACGATGCCGAAGATCAGCACGCCGAAGAGACCGCAAATGCCGTGGACCGACACCGCGCCGACCGCATCGTCGATCTTGAAGGTCTTCTCGAGCCACGCAGCACCGATCGGGGCGAGCGCACCGCCTGCAACCGCAAGGCAGAACGTAAGCGGCGGCCAGTAGAGATCGAGACCCGACGCGGTCGCGAACACGCCCGCCAGCGCGCCGGACATCATCCAGAACGGATCGCGGGTCATCGCCCAGCCGCCTATGATGCCGCCGCCGAATGCCATCACGGTGTTGAACGCCACGGCCGACAGTGTCGTCGGGTTGCCGAAGATCGTCGTCCACTGGCCGGTGCCATTGTAGATGATGCAGCCGCCGAGGAAGCCGAAGAAGCCGACGAACAGCACCATCAGGCCGAAGACCGAGAGCGGCACATTGTGCGGCTTGATCTCGTTCGCCGTACCGTCCGGATTGAACTTGCCGATGCGGGGGCCGAGGTTCAGCAGAACGCCGAAGGCAAAGAACGCGGCGATCATGTGCACACAGCCCGCCGCGCCGAAATCGTGCCAGCCGAATTCCGTCAGCAGCCAGCCGTCGCCGTGCCACGCCCAGGAGGCACCGATGATCCAGACGACCGAGCCGAGCAGGATCGCCAGGATGATGAAGCCCGAGACCTTGATGCGTTCAATGACAGCGCCCGAGAAGATCGACGCGGTTGTCGCGGCGAACAGCGCGAACGCCGCCCAGAAGACGCCCGTTGCGTTGTCGGCGAGGTTCGGCCCCATCGCTTGCGACCAGGGCGCGCCACCGGTTTCCGCAGAGAAGTCCGGCAATCCGCCGGGCGAGGCGAGGTAGAACCACCAGCCAAAGAAGAAGAACGTCGGAATGACGAACGCGAACGCGAGGATGTTCTTGGTGCCCGAGGCGAGCACGTTCTTGGTACGCGAGGCGCCCATCTCGTAGCCGAGGAACCCGGCATGAATGATGAACATGAAGGCCGTGCACCACCAGTAGTACACCTCCATGTTGATCGTGGTCGTCCACGTCATCTGGTCTTCCATAAATACCTCCTGCTTCCGGACCGGTTGGCGTCGCCGCCATCTGCCGTTTCGTCATTCTCCGGAGCCCCAACGAGCCTGTCGGACGCACAGGACTCCCCGGCAAGAGGCTACGCCGCGTGTCAGAAGGGGCAAGCATTTTTGATTACTTTTTAAATCTGATCATATTTTTGCCTATAATTTAGACAAAATTTAAGCGTTTACGACAACAAGATAGGCATATTCTGTGCGGACCGCTGCGGCTCCCGGCAACGAAAAAGGGCCGCCCATGCCGGGCGGCCCCATGTTCAGTTCGCTCTGCGATTGCGGAGCGGTTCAGTCCTCCGCTTTTCGATAGGCGTCGAGTTCGTGTTTCGAGCCCACGAACATCGCTGCGAGGCACATGACAACACTGACGATCAGCCAGATCAATTCAGACCCGACGGCCGAGTAGTATGCGCCTTCGGCGACATCCCAGCTTGCGGCATCAAATGGCCATCCCATGGTGTATCTCCTTTGTTGATATTACTCGGCTGGCGTCGTCGAAGCGCCGATGCCCTCGGGATAGGCCATCGCCGGAACCTTGGTCGGGTCGAGACCGTTGATCTCGGCCGCTTCGCCGACACGCAGGAGGCCGACCATCTTGAGGATCAACGACACGACGTAACCCGGCACGAAGCCGAGCAGGAACATCACGACCGCGCCGACAAGCTGTCCGACGAAGCTGGTCGTGGCGACCTCGCCCGCGGCTCCCTGAAGGGCCGGGTAGCCTGTCGCGAAGATGCCGACAGCCATGACGCCCCAGATACCGATGGTTCCGTGAACCGTAACGGCACCGACAGCGTCGTCGATTCCCATGCGTTCGAGCACCTGTGCTGCCGGTTTCAGGGCCGCACCGCCGACGAAGCCGATTGCGAAGGCCTGTGCTGGCTGCCAGATATCGAGACCGGACGCACAGGAGATGATCCCGCCAAGCGCACCCGACATCATCCAGAACGGATCGCGGGTGATCATCCAGGCACCGATGATCCCGCCGGAGAAGCCCATCAGGATGTTGAACGACAGCGCGCCGAGGGTCATCGGAGTGCCGTAGATCGTCGCCCATTTGTCGGTGTACCAGGACCAGGACTCGCCCGGCACGATGACGCACGCCATCAGGAAGCCCCAGAAGCCGACGATGATCAGCATCAGGCCTATGCAGGTCAGCGGCATGTTGTGGCCCGAGATGTCGTTGGCAGTGCCATCGGGGTTGTACTTGCCGATGCGCGGACCGAGGTTGATCAGGACGCCGAGGGCGAAGAACCCTGCAATGGCGTGCACCAGACCGGCGGCGCCGAAGTCGTGATAGCCCCAGTCGGTGACCAGCCAGCCTCCGGCCGACCAGCCCCAGGCTGCACCGACGACCCAGGCAAACGAGCCGAGCACGATGGCGAGGATGATGAAGCCCACAACCTGAATGCGCTCGATCACGGCACCCGAGAAGATCGAGGCCGTGGTTGCCGCGAACAGCGTGAACGCGCCCCAGAAGACCCCCGTCGCGTTGTCGGCCAGATTCGGTCCCATGACCGCGCCGATCGGATTGGCGAAGTCGATCCCGGTCTGCCAGCTGAACTCCATCGGTCCGGGCTGCAGGTACCAGTAGAAGAACCAGCCGAAGTAGTAGAACGTCGGGACCATGAACGCGAAGGCCAGGATGTTCTTGATGCCGGACGCGAGCACGTTCTTGAGACGGGACGCGCCCATCTCGTAGGCGAGAAATCCGGCGTGAATGATCACCATCAGTGGGATGGTGAGGTAGTAGTAGGTCTCGGCGAACATTGTGTTTGTCTTGCCGCCGCCTCCGGCGGCGACCTGCGCTTTCAACGCCTCGACCTCGGCCGCGAGTGCGGCGAGTTGCTCTTCCATTTAGTCCTCCCCAGGCCGGTGCCTCTCTAACGGGTCACTCGGCTCTTGTTTGTTGCCCCCTCGCAGCCCCCCGCGCGACGGGTTGCAGCGAAATGCGTTAGGACGCTAGCGGAGAATGAATCGAGCGCCAAGTCGGTATGGGCTCGAATTGTCGCTGTTTCGCCGATCTGATTGGGATCGCGCGGGCGTATGCCACTTAAACGGGCATGAAGATCAGATTTCTCCGGTGAGGGCGACTGCGCTCAGTGCAGAGCGACGGTTCCCATCTCGATGTATTTCCGGCGGCGGTCGGCCCGCAAATCGTCCGCGGGCATGTTCTCGAATGCACGCAGGGAGTCCTCGATGGCGTGCCGGACCGCGCTGATGGTCTTCTCGCGGTCGCGTTGCGCACCGCCGAGAGGCTCGGTCACGATCCGGTCGGCAACGCCGAGACGCTCGAGATCCTGCGCAGTCAGCCGCAGCGCATCTGCCGCATCCTGCATCTTTTCGGCGTTCTTCCAGAGGATCGACGCACAGCCCTCCGGTGAAATCACGGAATAGATCGAGTGCTCGAGCATGATGACCCAGTTCGCGGTCGCCAGTGCCACGGCGCCGCCCGACCCGCCCTCGCCGATGACGACCGAGATCAACGGGACGCCGAGTTGCAGGCAGGTGTCGGTCGAGCGCGCGATGGCCTCGGCCTGCCCGCGTTCCTCGGCACCCTTGCCGGGATAGGCACCGGGCGTGTCGATCAGGGTGATCACCGGAAGGCCGAACTTGTCGCCCATCTCCATGAGCCGCTGGATCTTCCGATAACCCTCCGGCCGGGCCATGCCGAAATTGCGGTGCAGGCGGGTCTTCGTGTCGTGGCCCTTCTCGTGACCGAGGACAACGACGGGCCGATCGCCGAACCGCGCCAGCCCGCCGACGATCGCGTGATCCTCGGCGAAGTTCCTGTCGCCTGCCAGCGGCATGTAATCGGTGAACAGCGCCTGGACATAGTCGATGGCGTGCGGTCGCTCGGGATGGCGGGCGATCTGGCACTTCTGCCATGGAGTCAGCTTCGCATAGAGTTCGCGCAGAAGTTCGGCGCCGCGGGTCTCGAGCTGATCGGCCTCGGACGAGACATCCATGTTCGGATCCTGACGCGCCAGAGCGCGCAGTTCCTCGGCCTTGCCCTGAAGCTCGGCCAGTCCTTTCTCGAAGTCGAGGTAGTGTGTCATCCCGTTCCCGGTTCGTCCGCCCGCACCCTTCGCAGCGATGTATGCCGGAAGCGCTGGCTATGCAACGCCCGGCTTCGCCTGTTCCGAGACGCCCCGGACGGTATGCTAAATCGTACGTTTACCACGATAGGCTAGGGTCCTCCCGAATCCCCGAATGGGATGTGTGTAGCCCGGATTGCGAAGCTGTCCGTTCAAGTCGTTTGCGAAGCAGGCGCGTCAGGTTTTAGCGTATGTCAGAGTTGCATTTGCACGGGTGCTGCTGCGCCGGCTGCCTTGGCCTGCCGCAGGAATCCACAAGTGACAGCGACACCCCGACCCCGCCCGGAAGCGGCGGTGCCACCAAGCCGATCTACACGACCAGCCAAATCCGCAGCGCCCTGACCACGGCCGATGGTCAGTACAGCTCGGTCGGCTGGGCCGGACAGACGATCACCTACTCTATCGGCACCGGACCGCTGACGGTGGGCCAGCCCTACTGGGAGAGCGAGTACAACGGATACGTCGCCATGTCCGCCGGCATGGAAGCCGTCGCACGCGATGCGTTCGGTTTGTGGGACGAGGTAATTGCCGTCGATCTGGTCGAACTCGCCAATACGCCGGCGGCGAACATCAGCTTCAACTACACCTCCGCCAGCAACAACGGCACCTATGCCGAGTACGGCTACAGCCGAACCCCCATTCCCGGGCGCGCAAGCAACACGCTCTACGACTCGGATCTCTGGTTCGCCGACAGCTGGTGGACCCACGATCAGGAAAGCGATCTTGTGCCCGGCGGCTACGGGATCCTGACCTATCTGCACGAGATCGGTCATGCCCTGGGGCTGAGCCATCCCGGACCTTACAACGGCAGCGCCGGGTACGGCTCGAACGCGACGCATTTCCAGGACACCCGCGCCTATACCGTGATGTCGTATTTCAATGCCCATGAGAACGGATCGGGTACAGACCACATCGGAACCGCCGGACGCAGTTACGGCGCGACGCCGCTGCTGCACGACATCATGGTGCTGCAGGAGATCTACGGCGCCGACATGACGACCCGGACCGGCGGCACGGTCTACGGCTTCAACACCAACACCGACCGCGTGGCCTTCGATTTCTCGATCAACACGAATCCGGTGATCGCGATCTGGGATGCCGGCGGGATCGACAAGATCGACGCATCGGGCTGGAACACGAACCAGCGGATCGACCTGACAGAAGGCGCGTTCTCCTCGGTCGGCCATCTGACCGACAACGTCGCCATTGCCTATGGCGTGACGATCGAGCTCGCGACGACCGGCGGCGGCAACGATGTCATCCTCGGCAATTCCGCGAACAACGTTCTGACCGGCAATGGCGGCAACGACACGCTGACCGGCCTCGACGGGGCCGACATCTTCTATGGCGGCAGCGGGGCGGACCTGATCGACGGCGGCGACGGTCAGGACTGGGCGAGGTACAACGTCTCGACCGCAAGCGTTGCGGTGAACCTCCTGACCGGCATGGGAACAGGCGGTGAGGCCGCGGGCGACGTGCTGATTTCAATCGAGCACGTCTACGGATCGCAGCACGATGACGATCTGACCGGAGATCACGCCACGGCAAACCGGCTCTACGGCAATGGCGGTGATGACGACATCTATGGCGGGGGCGGGCACGATTTCCTGCTCGGTCAGGACGGTGACGACCGGATCTACGGCGGCACCGGGCGCGACGTCATCCGCGGCGGCGCAGGCGCGGACCTGCTTGATGGCGGCTCCGAAGATGACTGGGTGCAATACAACGATGGCGGCTTCGTGCATGTCGATCTGTTTAACGGGACCGGCAGCCACAACGAGGCGGAAGGCGACGTGCTCGTCTCGATCGAGAACGTGCGCGGCTCGAACTTCAACGACGTGATCCTCGGCAGTGCGGGGCGCAACATCATTCTGGCCGGCGCGGGCGACGACATCGTCAACACCAACGGCGGCAATGATGTCGTCCACGGCGAGGAGGGTGAAGACCAGCTCATCGGCTCCAACGCTGCAGAGACATTCTATGGCGGCGAGGGCGCCGATGTCGTCGACGGCGGCGGCGGAAACGACTGGATCCGCTACACCGACGCGACGGCAGGCGTCAGCGTCAGCCTGCTCGATGGAGAAGGTTTCGACGGGGCGGCGACCGACCAGCTCATCAATCTGGAATTTCTCTGGGGATCGGATTTCGACGACGACCTGGCTGGCGATGACGGTGTCAACATGATCCGCGGCGGCGCGGGCGATGATACAATCACCGGGCATGGCGGCAACGACATCTTGCAGGGGTACGATGGGGCCGACCAGTTCGTCTTCGCGGTGGATGACGGGATCGACAGGATCAACGCATTCGACCTGACCGCGGACCGCATCCGGTTCGTCGATGTGACCGGCTTCGGCGATCTGGTAATTTCCGACTTCCGGGGCTCGGCTTCGATCACGTACGATACGGGCGATGTAGTCCTGCTCACCGGGATCGACTCGCAATCGGTTACCTCGGGAATGTTCCTCTTCGGCTGAAGATCCGAAGGAACGTTCCGGCTCGAGGGTTGGGGGCGGCGCGCGGCAAGAATGCCGCGCCCGAATTCGCATCGGCAAAAGCTGTGCGCCGCCGTTCAACACCCGGTGTCACCGAGGCGCGATGTTGGCGGGCCCTTCGCATGGTCCAGTCCGGGCGGCGGCGCGAAGCTTTCCTGCGCCGCTCAGTCAGCGTGGCGCACGCGCTCTGCACGACAACACGGATCTTGATCTATTTGAATGCGTCTCTGCGCAGGCACGGATTGTATTCGGTGCGACCGTCCGGAGCGAGCCGCGTCTCCCAGGTCTCGGCGCAATATCGCTCCATGTCCGTGGCATTGAACTGCGCATAGGCGCTGCCTTCGAACAGCACGTGCGCCACGGGAATCGAAACGGGAAGCGGTGCCGTGGCCTGTTGTGTAGCCGGTGCGGCTGATGTCTGCGCGGGCCTCGGAGGCTCGAGTGTTGCTGTGGGCTCAGCGGGTTGAACCGCGCGGGCAGGCTCCGCCGCGATCGCGTTTAACGCCAGATCGATTTCCCGCGCCAGCTCGCGCGACCGGACGGCCTCGGCATCGTCGAGGCCGCGGCCCGGCGTGCAATCGATCGCCGCCATGTATGTCGGAACCGTGCCCTCGGCCGGAATGCGCTTCGGACGCTCTCTCACGCGGCACCCCGTTGCCTGCTGGATCACGATCGTCGGGTCAAAGGTCTGGCTCTCCGGCACCCCGAAGATCCGTGCCGTCGCGCGGGTCCGGTCGCGCCGGTCCCACGACACCTCGAACGGGACTCCGTCGGCCTCGATGATCGTGCTGTAGAGCTCCGGCTGCGGCGCTTCCGAGACGACATCCGTCTCGGACGATCCGCATGCCGCCAGCAGGACGAGTCCGCACACCAGAGTTCCCGACCGCACGATACCCTCCCCGTCTCATGCGATGCAGACTGTGCATCAGGTGTTCGCGGCGATCAACTCCGCCTGCTGCACGACGACCTGCGCCTGCCGGATCGAGGCGAGGTCGATCAGCTTTCCGTCAAGCGTCACCGCACCCAGACCCTTTGCATCGGCCTCGGCCATCGCTTCGAGAATGCGATTGGCGCGCTCGACCAGCGTCTTGGACGGCGTGTAGATCTCGTTGGCCAGTGCGATCTGGTTCGGGTGAATCGCCCACTTGCCGACGCATCCGAGCGTTCGCGCGCGCAGCGCCTGTGCCCGGTAGCCGTCGGGATCTGAGAAATCACCGTAAGGCCCGTCGACCGGCAGCAGGCCGTGCTTGCGGCAGGCGGCGACCATCCGCACGATCGGCCAGTGCCACGGGTCATTGAAGTGGACCGCGCGATCGCTGTCCGCCTCGCCGGGTGCCAGCGCGTAGTAGCTTTCCTGTTCCCCGCCGATCCCCGTGACCTGCATGCCCATTGAGGCGGCGTAATCGGCGACACCGAAGCTCATCGCCTGCATGCGCGGGCTCGCGGCGGCGATCTCGTCCGCATTGGCGGCACCCTGAGCGGTCTCGATGATCACTTCGAACCCGACCCGCTTGGTCTTTCCGATCTTCTGTTCCGCTGCCGAGACAACCGCATCGACCGCGTAGATGTCCGATGCGTTGCCGGCTTTCGGGATCATGATCAGGTCCAGACGATCGCCGCCGCGCTCGATCACCTGCATCGCATCATCGACCCAGTACTGGGTGTCGAGCCCGTTGATCCGGACGGAAACCGTCTTGGCACCGAAGTCGATGGTGTTGAGCGCCTCGATTATGTTCTCGCGCGCCTGCTCCTTGTCGGCCGGTGCCACGGCATCTTCGAGATCGAGATTGATCACGTCGGCCGCCGACGCAGCCATCTTGGGAAACAGCTTGGTGTTCGATCCCGGACCGAACAACTGGCAGCGGTTGGGGCGGCCCGGCGCGGCGGGTTGGACGTTGAAGGACATGCCGATCTCCGTGCTGCAAGTGCGAAGGAAATTTTCTTTCGCGGCGTATACGGGCGACGATTGAATCGGTCAATGGCCGTGCTTGTGCCCCGGATCGGGATGGCTAACGTTAGGGCCCGAAAGCCGGAGGACACCATGACCACGACCGTTGCTCATCTCTTGTGCCAGGGACTCAAGGAGGTCGGGATCGACCGGCTCTATTGCCTGCCGGGTGTGCAGAACGACGACTTCTTCAACGCGCTGGTCGACTATCCCGAGATCCAGCCGGTGGCGACGCGCAACGAACAGGCCTGCTCCTACATGGCCGCGGGTGCGGCACAGGCCTCCGGCAAGCCGCAGGCGTACTGCGTCGTTCCCGGACAGGCCGTCCTGAACGCGGGTGCAGGTCATTCGACGGCCTACGCGACGGCATCGCGTGTGTTCGCACTGCTCGGCGAAAACAAGTCGCACTTCATTGGCCGCATGCACGGGCAGCTGCACGAACTGGCGGACCAGACCGGCATCGTCTCGCAGATATCGAAGCACACTGAGACGCTGATGGACCCTGCCTCGGCACGGTCGCAGATCCAGACGGCTCTTGGGGCGCTGATCAGCGGTCACCCCGCTCCGGTTTCGGTCGAGTGTCCGCTGGATCGCTGGGTCACGCCGGCCGAGCCGCTCGATCCGGTCGCCGAAGCGCGCCCTGAAGTCGATCTGGACGCGGTCAATCGGGCCGCCGACTTGCTGGCGAGCGCCAGAAACCCGATCATCGTGCTGGGCGGTGGTGCGCATGATGCGCCCGAGGAAGTCGGCGAAATTGCGGACATGCTCAAGGCACCCGTCTCGGCGCTCCGCCAGGGCAAGGGCGCCTATGACGAAGCGCGGCCGCTCGCGGTCATGGGGCCGGTTGCCCATGAGATCTGGAAGACAGCGGATGTGGCGCTTGGCATCGGGACGCGCTTCATGTGGCACGAGATGGTCTGGGGCGTCGACGACGATATCAGTCTCATCCAGATCAACGCCGATCCCGGCGAGATCAATCGCCGTGGCAACGTCGCCGTTCCGATCTGTGCAATGGCGGAAGATGTGCTTCCCGCCCTGATCGACGCGCTGGCAACGCGGCTTGGTCGCGTCGAGGACCGCACCGAGCACGTCCAGAACCTGAAAGCCTCGTTCGATCAGCGGGTCCGCGAGCTACAGCCGACCTATGACGACCTGATGGTAATCCGCGAGGTTATCGGCGAGGATGGCCTTTTCGTCGACGATCTGACCCAGGTCGCCTATGCCGCACGCTATATCCTGCCCGTCCACCGGCCGCGCGGTTATGTCTGCGCCGGTTACGCCGGGACACTCGGCTGGGGAATGCCGGCAGGATTGGGCGCGGCACTGGCCAGCCCCGGAAAGCGCGTGATCACCGTGCAGGGCGACGGCGGTTTCCTGTACTGCGCGCAGGAACTCGCGACATCGGTCAAGCACAAGATCCCGCACGTCACGCTGGTCTACAACGACAACGCCTACGGCAATGTGCAGCGGATCCAGGAGGAGCGCTTCGGACATAACCGGACCATCGCGACGGACCTGCACAATCCCGACATCGTGAAATTCACCGAGAGTTTCGGGGCGTTCGCCATCCGGTCCAAGCCCGGATCCGAGAACCTGCGAGCGGCGCTTGAGGAAGCGTTTGCGCAGGATGGACCCGCCGTGGTCGAGATGTCGACGCCCGAACGTTATCCGAGCCCCTGGGGACATATCTTTCTGCCGACAGTTCGGGGCCCGGCCCAGGCGCCGCTGCTGGCAAACGTCTGACGCGAGCCTGCGACGTTCCCAGTCGAGAGCGGTGCGGGCGCAAACATCTAACGAAGCCCACCCGCCCACGGCGCAGGCTCGATCGTCAAAGATCGAACCTTGCTGCGATTGCGGGTCGCGCGAGGGTCAGGCTTCCGCGGCTTCGTCTTCCTTGTCGAGCGCCTCGATCTCGGCCTCGAGATCGGTCTTCGACACCGGAACATCGGTGATGTCCGACTTCGAGATGATCAGGTCGACGACCTTGTCCTCGAACAGCGGCGCCCGGATCTGCTCCAGAGCCTCGCGATTGTTGCGGACAAACTCGAAAAATTCGCGCTCCTGACCGGGATATTGCTGGGCCTGCGCCATGATCGCCTGACCGATCTCGGTCTCGGAAAGCTCGACCTTTTCCTTCTGGCCGATTTCGGCGAGCAGAAGGCCGAGGCGCACACGGCGACCGGCCAGCGTGGTATGCTCTTCCGTCGCCTCGATTTCCGGTTGGTCATCGCCTTCGGGGTTCGGGTTCTCCTCGTGCCAAAGCTGATGCGCGATCGACTTTGCTTCGACATCGACCAAGCCCTGTGGCAGTTCGAATGTCACCAGATCGTCGAGCGCGTCGAGAAGGCGACGCTTCAACAGATTGCGGCTTGCCCCGGCGAACTCCTGACCGATGCGCTCGCGGATGTTCGTCTTCAGACCTTCGACATCGTCAGCGCCGTACTTCTTGGCGAAGTCGTCGTTGACCTCAGCCGCCGTCGGCGCCTTGACCTCCTTGACCGTCACCTCGAAGACCGCAGCCTGACCGGCCAGGTTCTCGGCGGCGTAGTCTTCGGGGAAGGAAACCTCGACATCCTTCTTGTCGCCTGCACTCGCGCCAATCAGCTGGTCCTCGAAACCGGGGATGAACGAATTCGACCCGAGCACGAGCGGGTAATCCTCGGCCTCGCCGCCCTCGAAAGGAACATCGTCGATCCGGCCGAGGAAGTCGATTACAAGCTGATCCTTGTCCTCCGCAGCGCGTTCCGCCGTGGCGTATTCCGTCGCACTGTCGGCCAGGCGGCCGAGCGCTTCCTCGACGGCATCCTCCTCGACCTCGACCGTCTTGCGCTCGAGCTTGATCGCTCCGAAATCGACTTCCGGCACATCGGGCAGGCATTCATAGGAGATCTCGACGCTGAGGTCGTCGCCTTCCTCGAAGTTCTCGTTCTGGATCTTGATGTCCGGCTGCTGCGCCGGGCGGTGTCCCTGCTCCTGCAGATGCGTCGAGACCGAACTTTCGACCGTCTCCTGCACGACCTCGCCGAGGACGGACTTTCCAAACATCTTCTTCAGCAGCGGCAGCGGTGCCTTGCCCTTGCGAAAGCCCTTCATCTGGAAGTCCTTGCGGACCTCGTTCAGCTTCTCGTTGGTCTTCGCATCCAGGTCAGACGCGCTCACCGTAATGGCATATGCGCGCTTCAGTCCCTCGGACTTGGTCTCGGTCACCTGCATCTCGGTCCTCTCAGCCTCCGGACCCTTCCGGAGAAGTCTCTGGTCTTCCAACGTGAATTTGGTGCAGGCGACAGGACAAACCTAGAACCTGCAGAGCTTGTTTCTCTTCTTGAGGAGTTAGAGGAATGGGGATCGGTACTCAATAGCGATCCGGAAGTTATCCACAGGCTTGCAGAGTTTGCCGCAGCGGCTCGGGGAACATCTGGGAAGGATGTCAGTAGCAGTCCGGAACGGACGCGGCGGCGTGGGCCCGATTGGGAGCCTTCGCCATGAAGCTTTCGCCAATCACGGATGCGCCAGCACTGACGTCTGGCTTCGCAGTTGCAGCCCAGGATACACCTCAGACGAAGGCGCGACCTTCGCCACTGACCTTGCGGCTGACCGCAGAGGAACGCACGAAGCTGGAGGAACTGGCTGCTGGCATGACGCTGAGCGCCTATGTCCGGGGTGTGCTCTTTGCCGAGGAAAGCAAACGTCGCAAGAAGCGCCCGAAGGATGTGATCGCGGATAAGCGGGCCGCAGCCGAGGCGCTGGCTTTACTTGGCCAGTCGCGCATTGCCAGCAATCTCAACCAGCTCGCCTACCACGCCAATATCGGAGAGCTCTGGTGGGGTGCCGCGGAGAAGGCGCATATTGAAGAGGCGAACGCGCATCTGAAGGCCATTCGGACCTTGCTCATGACGGCGCTGGGCAAATCGGCATGATCCTGGAAGGCAATGAGCGTGGGTATGGCGATGATCTGGCGCAGCACCTGCAGAACGTGCGCCAGAACGATCACGTTTCGATCCATGCGGTGGACGGGTTCCTCGCCGAAGATCTGCACGGCGCCTTTGCCGAGGCAGAGGCTATCAGCGGTGCAACACAATGCTCTAAGTATTTGTTCTCGCTGTCGGTGAACCCGCCGATTGAGGCCACACCGACCGTCGCAGATTTCGAAGATGCGATCGGGAAGGCCGAGCGCCGTCTGGGCCTGACCGGCCAGCCCCGCGCCATCGTGTTCCATGAGAAGAACGGGCGGCGGCACGCGCATGCGGTCTGGTCGAAGATCGATGCCGGAACGATGCGTGCGATCAACCTCTCGCACTACAAGCGCAAGCTCTGCGATGTCTCTCGCGAACTGTTCCTGCACCACAACTGGGAGATGCCTGCCGGACTGCGCGATGCGGCCGAGCGTGACCCGAACACTTTCAGCCGTCCGGAAGCTCAGCAGGCCAAGCGTGCGGAGCGCGATCCCAAGGCGCTCAAGGCGATGTTCCGCCGGTGCTGGCAGATGTCAGATTCCCGCGCTGCCTTTGCTGCAGCCCTCAAAGAAGAAGGGTTCCTGCTGGCACGTGGCGACCGGCGTGGCTTCGTTGCCATCGATGCGGACGGCAAGGTCTGGTCCCTATCGCGTTGGTGCGGGGTAAAGCCCAAAGATCTGCGCGCACGGCTTGGCAGTGAAGCTGACCTGCCTTCCATCGAAGACGTGCTCGCCGAGGGCGTCGTCCTTCCGCGTACACATAAAGTCAGACCCGATCCGGTTCTGGAACAACGCCGTGCGAACCTCGTCAAACACCAGCGCGAAGAACGTGCAACACTTCTGAAGGCTCAGGAGGCTCGGCGGATTGAAGATCTGAAGGCACGCCAGAGGCGCACGCCGAAAGGTCTGAAGGCCGCGTTCCTGCATGTAACAGGCCGATACCAGGCGGTGATGCGTGAAGCCGAGGCATTGGCTTTCGCTGCGCGGAACCGCGACCGAGAGGAACAGCAGGCACTGATCGCAAGACATCTCGTGGAGCGCCGGGAACTCTCGAGCGATCTGGCAAAGGCCGGTCTGCGAGCTTCGCTCCATGCCAGCACCGAAGAAGGTTCGGTCCAACCCCTCCTCTCCCCGCCCGACGATCTGGCGCTCACCAAGGCGGAGCTGCTCCGCGATCCTGCCCGTATTCTGGTGCATGTCTCGAAAACCAAAGCCCGCTTCACCCGTGCAGATGTGCTGCGCGAGTTGGTGAAGCGGATCGACGATCCTCTGGCACTGCGGGATGCCGCAGATCGCGCGATGCGCTCACCGGAATTGATCCGGCTCAGTGATGGACCAGATGCGGATTACACCACGCGGGACTTTCGATGTCATGAGGAGCGTCTCC
>JBCDAV010000056.1:0-19012 GCA_039184865.1 Pseudomonadota bacterium
CGCGAAGCGAAGGCGCTGTCGCTCGACCGAAATGATGCCGTGATCCGAAACCGGCTGCGCCAGAAGATGGCCTTCCTGACGGACTCCGTGGCCGGGGCGATGCAGCCGACCGAGCAGGAACTGGCTGATTACTTCGAGGCCAACGCGAACCAATACAAACCGAAACCGACGATCGGTTTCGAACAGGTCTTCGTCGGAGAAAACCCGAGCGAAGCCGAGATCGCCGAAGTTACCGCCGCGCTGGGTGCCGGAGCAAACCCGGCCGAGCTCGGCGCGCGAACGCTTTTACCGCCTTCGATCCCGCCCTCGCAGGCGTCTTCGATAGACGGTGCTTTTGGCAAAGGGTTTTTCGAACAGTTGATCGACATTGAGCCGGATGCCTGGCGCTCGGCGATCCGATCGGGATATGGCGTTCACGTTGTGAGGGTGACGTCAAGAACGACTGGCGATGTCCCCGGGCTGGAGGAGATCCGTGAGACGGTGATACGCGATTGGCGAGGCGAGAAGGCGAACGAGATCGCCGAGGCTCAGTTTCAGCGGCTTCGGGCGAATTACGTGATCCGGCTGCCCGATCCGGCCGACGCGAACTCGGGAAAAAGCCAACCGTGAGGGCGTTGATCTCTTTGCTGACCCTGTGCGCGGCCATCCTCGCCCAACCGCATCAGGCAAATGCGCATGCGCTCGAGCCCGGGTATCTGCAGCTTGAAGAGATCGGCAGCGACAACTTCCGGGTCTTCTGGCGCAAACCTACCGTTAGGGGCGCGCCCATGGCAATCAGCGTGCGACTTCCCGATACCTGTGAGACTGCATCGCCGCCGCCATCGACCTTCGACGGCGCCGCCTGGGTTGCGCAATGGATCGCTGCCTGCCCCGGAGGACTGGCTGGCGGAACGATCGCCATCCCCGGCCTCGAGAAGACACGGACGGATGTTCTGGTGCGCTACGAAAGCGCCGACGGTCAGGGGCAGGCGCAACGGCTCACACCGGATGTCGCGTCGTTCGTCATCCCGGAAACGCCGAGCCTGCTCGACGTTATCGGCGGCTACTTCACACTGGGCGTCGATCACATTCTCGAGGGGATCGACCACCTGCTGTTCGTTTTCGCGCTTCTCCTGCTGATCCCGGACCGCTGGCGGCTTTTGGGTGCCGTCACCGCCTTCACGGTCGCGCACAGCATCACCATGGCGGCAGCAACGCTCGGATGGATCGCCTTGCCCGGACCACCCGTCGAGGCAGTCATCGCGCTCTCCATCATGTTTCTGGCGTCCGAACTCGCTCAACGCGACGGTGAGAACAAAAGGCTCTCCGAGCGCTATCCCTGGATCGTCTCGTTCTCGTTCGGGCTGCTGCACGGGTTCGGGTTCGCCGGCGCGCTGGAGGAGATCGGACTGCCGCAAGGCGATGTGCCACTTGCGCTTCTGTTCTTCAATCTCGGTGTCGAAGCAGGCCAGATCCTGTTCATTGGCGCGGTCCTGCTGGCCGGCGGTTTGCTCCTGCGTCTGCTCCCCAAGGCGGCGCAAGCCATCCGTTCACCGGAAAGCATCGTGTCCGGCGCGATGTCCTACGCCATCGGCGGCATATCGGCGTTCTGGTTTCTCGACCGGGTCGCAGGCTTCTGAGCGGCCCTCAGCCGGGCGTGTACCAGATCGGAGACGTATAGGCCCGTTCCTGCGTCGTTCGCGGGACCTCCGGCGGCAGTTCGACGCCGAAGCGCACTGCATCATACGTGGTCCAGCGCGGCGTCGGGATTTCGAGCACCCGCGCATAGTAGAAGGCAGGCTGGGCGGGATCGAATTCCGGATCCGTCCAGACATCGATCAACTCAGGTGCGCCGATGGTGTTGCTCCACGTTGCGGTTGCAGCATCGACCGTATTGCCGACAGGTGGCAGCTTGCCGTCCGCGTCCGGCGTGCGGTCGCCGGACCACGCGACGTCGTAGACCTTCTCCCGGGTTTCGCCATCAGCATCGAGCCAACCCTTGACGATCTGGATCCGGTCGAGATTGCCGCTGTAGGAATCGCGCAGTGCTGCGACCAGAAAGGTCGGTGCCTTGCCGTCCGGCGCGCCGGTCAGGTCGCCGCCCATCGGCACGCCCTTGGCATAACCGGCATCGGCGGGAAGCCGGCCACGCGCATCTGCCGCGTCGAAATCCCAGCCGCCGAAGAAACGCACCAGCATGCGCGGCCCGGTGGTCGCATAGACCTCCTTGCGCTTCATCGCGTCCCAGATCGCTTCGCGCGTATTTTCGGTGGCCCAGACAGCGGCATAGCCGGACGACACGGCCTCCCAGCCGAGCAGCTTCACGGCACCATCGGCGGATTGCATCGAGACGTGGCTCCAGCGCTCCGGCTCCGGCTCGGTGTTGGTATACTTGCCGAGGAAGTTCTCCTCCTCGACCGCCGCGAGGGAAATATGGCTGTCCGTGCTCCCGATCATGCCGAATTTGAACGGGTTCGCACCGAGATTGGCGCCAAGTTCGAGACCACGCCGCAACCCGGACCGGGCATACTGCCCCTCGAGCGTCGCCGGGTCGGTCAACTTCGTCATGTCCAGGTTCGCGCGATCCCACGTCTCATAGTCCGCAAACGCGTCGTCCGGCGAGAGCAGCGGATGCGCTTCGCCGTCGCCCTTGATCTGCGTCACCTCGTAGAGCGGCTCCCAGCGCATGCGGCGCTCGGCATAGTCCTTGGACAGGGGTTCCCCGGTCCACGTCTTGGTGTCGAACATCAATCCGCTGGATAGGTTGCCATTGTGCGCAAGGGCCAGCACCGAGCCGCCCGTATCGCTCTCGTAGCTTTCGAGGAACGTCCAGAGATCCTCGGGGTCGACGCTGTCGTTGGCGGAAAACGGAACGATCCGTCCGACGCGGTCGGCACCGTCGCGGAAGATGACAACCCGGTGCATGTTGTCGCCCTTGGGCATCGAGCTCCATTCGTATGCCGCAAACGCCGTGAAGGCGCCCGGGTCGTTGTATTGCTCGACGGTTTTCAGGTGGTCCTGCCAGAGCGATCGGCCGAGATCCTTGTCGAAGAAGACCGGCGGCGCCTCGCCCTTGCCCATGGCCGTGACCAGTTCGATGACGGCCTGGATCGAATCCTTGCCGCCGCGCTGCATCATCTGGTTCCAGCGCCGTGTCTGATCGTCGACAATCACCCGCGGATTGCCCTCGTAGAGCGCGACGCCGATTCCGGAGAATTCCGAGTGATCGGCGATTGCCAGCCAGTCGAGCGGGCGCGACAGGCGCACCCTCTGGCCCGAGGACGTGCGTATTTCCTCGCCCAGGGCAAACCGATATGCCGCGTCCGCATCGAGCTTGTCACCGAAGCCGAAGGCGTCGAGCGAAGCAGACGTGTGCAGATGCGTGTCGCCCCAGAGCGGGCGCGTCGGATAATTCCGGCCGGCATAGGGAGAATAGTTCCCGGTGTCGAAATCTCGGACGGCGTCCTGGTTGACGAGACTGTGCGGGCCGCCCTCCTGCGCAAGCGCCCCGATGGGGAGCGAGAGAACCAGCGCGAATGCGGCGAAGCCGGCTGTTCTGCGTGCGTGAGCCATGGTCTGGGTGCCTCCTAGTTCGTCTCCGCCGATCCGAGATAGTAGTCGATCGCGTAGGCCGAAGCGTTGTCGAGATCGGCGAACTCAGTCCTGACCCGTCGGACAGTCTCCGCTAGCGTCCAGTCCCGCCAGAGCGCCATATCCTTGGCGATCCGTCCCGCCAGGACCGGGTAATTGCTCAGGGCCACGTCGTAGCTGCGGGTGATCCGGTCGCGCAGCACGGGCGTCGTCCGGTTCCCATGAACCGAGAGCGCGTCGAAGATCTGGACGACAACCTCGCCGGAGGCTGATAGCAGGTTCAACTGCGTCCGCTCAATCCAGTCGATGGCCGTCTCACCGTCCGCTTCGATATAGGCCGTGATCCATGCGGACAGGTTGATCGTTTGCCCCAGACTTAGGCGGGTCTGCGCCTGTTGCCGGATGTAGGCGCGTTCCGCCTCGTCCGCATTGACCCCGAGCAACAGGATGTAGAGCGGATGCCATTCCAGATATTGCCGGTCGTTCAGAAACGCCTGCACCTCTTCGGACGTCACGAACCTGTCCGCCTTGAGGATTAGATCGTAGTCGGCCTGTCCGACCTCCAGATAGGCGAGATCCCGGATCGCGCGCTCGGGATCTGCGAGATACGGCATGAAGAAAGCGGCGCGCTGCGCATCGCCGTTCGCCGCCGCATTCCACTGCGGGAGACGTTCGAGCACGTCCCTGATCAGGGTCTCTTGGCGCAGGCTCGCGACGCCGAGGGACCGCCATGCGGGCGCGGCGTCCTCCGTCGCGGGTGCGTCTTGCGTCACGCCGGTCGGCGAAACCGGCTCGTGGAAGCGCCCATGCACCAGAACCGCGGCACGCCCAGGGTCGACAGTGAGTTTCCGGCGATCGGACGAGTTCAGAAACAGGTCAACCTCCGGCACGGCCAGCGCGCCCTTGAGCACCTGCTTTGCGAGAAAGCTGAACCGCTTCGCCGGGTTCTCCCGCGCCAGGACGACGACCCCGGCATCATCGAGATAATCGACCCCGGTCGCTTTCGGATAGGGGAAGCAGACCGTGCAGGCGAGCGCTGTGGAACTGGCGACCGCGAGTATCGCGACCGCCAATGCGGTTCTCATCAACATGCCCAGGGGTTCACCCCTCCGGCGTGAACCAGATCGGAGACGTGTAGGCACGTTCCTGGCCGATCAGTTCGGACTCCTCCGGGATCTCGGCGCCGAACCGGAGCTTGTCGTAGACGACCCAACGCGGCGTCGGGATCTCAAGCACCCGGACGTAGTAGAACGCGCGCTCGGCAGGGTCGAAGTCGGGATCCGTCCAGATGGTCGCGAGTTCCGAGGCACCGATGGTGTTTGTCCAGCTTGCTGCCTCGAGATCGACGGTGTTGCCGACCGGTGGCAGCTTGCCGTCCGCACCCGGCTCGCGCCCGTCGGACCAGGCGACGTCGTAGACTTTCTCCTGCAACGTACCGTCCGCCTCGAGCCAGCCCTTGACCACCTGAACGCGGTCGAGGTTGGCACCGATCGGATCGCGCAGCGCGACGATCATGAAGTTGGGCGCATCCGAGGTCTGCTTCCCCATGTCGCCACCCATCGGCACGCCCTTCTCGTAGCCGATGAAGGCGGGCGCCCGTGACCGCAGATCGTCCTCTGTGAACTCCCAGCCGCCGAAGAAGCGCACGACCATCCGCGGACCGGTCGTCGCGTAGGTCTCCTTGCGCCGCATGGCGTCGAAGATCGCTCGCCGCGTGTTTTCCTGCGCCCAGACTCCGGTGTAGCCCGAGGCGAGCAACTGATAGCCCTCGATCGCGCCAAGCGGTGACTTCACGAACGGGTGGCCGATCCGGGTGGCCGACGGCTCCACGCTCGTCGACTTGCCGAAGAAGTTCTCCTCTTCGGCGGTCGGAAGTGCTGTGTGCGTGTCGGTGGCGGCTCCGACGCCGAACTTGTAGGGATTGACGCCAAACTCTTCCTCGAGTGCGAGGCCGCGCTTCAGCGCTTCGCGGGCGTACTCGCCACCCAGCATCTCCGGCTTCTTCAACTCGGTGATGTCGAGATTGCCAACGTCCCAGTTCTCGTAATCGGCAAATTCGTCGTCGGGGGACAGCAGCGGGTGTGCTTCGCCGTCACCCTTGATCTGGGTGATTTCGTAGTGCGGCTCCCAGCGCGCTCGCAGCTTGACGTATTCCTCGTCGACCTTGCCGCCGTGATAAGTGTCTTCGGTCGGAAACATCCAGCCGTTCGAGAGGTTGCCGTTATGGGCCAGCGCCATGGCCGTGCCGCCGGTCCGGTCCTCGTAGTCCTCGAGCCATTTCCAGAGGTGGAACGGATCGGTACTGCCATAGGGTTTCTGCGTGACCGGCGGTGACACTTGCAGCGCGCTCGCAGCTCCATCGCGCAGGATCACGTTGCGGTGGAGGTTGAAGCCCTTGGGAACCGAGGTCCATTCGAAGCCGATGAATGCGGTGAAATTGCCGGGATCGTTGGCATCTTCTGCAGCATCGACGATGCGCTCCCATACCCGATCATAGGCCTGTGCGCCGGTGCTGTAGGATTCGAGAAACTCCTCGGGCAGCGTGCCCTGCGAGAAGTTGGTGATCAGATCGACGGCTGCCTCGCCCGCGGCCGTGCCGCCCTGGACGAAGCCCGTGTACCACTCGTTGCCCTTTTCGTTGGCCAGGACATTGGGCGCGCCGTTCTGCAGATCGGTCGCAAAGCCCATCAGATCCGTGTGGTCGGTCAGCACCATCCAGTCGAGCGGTCTCCCCAGCTTGACCGGCAGACCGGTGGAGGAGACGACCTCGCGGCCCTTGGCCAGAGCCCAGGCATCTTCCGGGCCCAGCGTGTTGCCGAACAGACCGGCATCGAGCGACAGGCCCGTGTGAACGTGCGTGTCTCCCCAAAACACATTGCTGGGGAAGGACCGCTTGGCATAGGGCGAGTATGTTTTGCCGGGATAGAGCTCGTTGGTCTTTCCCGGGTCTGGTGCACCGCCGTCGGTTGCCATTGCGGATGATGACATTAGGCCGACGACAACTGCGAACGCTGTTGCGTTTTTCATTTTGGGCGTCCTCCCCTTGGACATTTGCTCCGGTGTCTCGTGCTTTCGCGCCGGCCCGGTTTTGAGTGCAAACTGCTTTTTTGCTGGACCGAGTTTGCCGTGGTTGGCGCGGCGACACAAGATTCGTAATTTCTAGAAATTTGAGCGGAGGTTGTTTCTTCCGGTTTTGGGCGACCGAAGTGCGATGAATGGACCGACCTATTTTGCCGACCTCGCCGACCCTGAACTGCGTGCCGACGCGCTCGGAACCGTGATGAGTTCCATCTTTCCGAAGCTCGGAGAGCGGCTCTAAGCTGGTGCCCTGATGCGCATCGTAGCGCTACTTGGCAGGCAGAACTGTCTTCGGAATTCGAGCTTCGAACGCCGACAAATCAGATCTTTCGAGGGAAAATAGCGCTATAAAATACTGATATACATCTGAAAATAATGCTGAGATGATCAGTGCTGCAGTCACGTTTCTCGGACGGCAGCCTCTGGCTTTGGCCGATCAGCCGCGCGCGGCGGGTTTCGCTGGCCGCGACGGCGCGGGCATCTTGGCAGCGGAGGATTGCAGGCAGGAGAAGCAAACCGCTGATGGCTTCCAAGACTTAGAACCGATCGCTCGGAACGGCCGACGAGATGGCAGTTACCATTTTGCGACAAAATTGCGTGGATCGAAGAAAGCCGGATCAATCGGGACCGAAACTGGTCGTAAGGTCCGGAGACGTCACAAGAGTTGCGTTGCCGTCAATGGCTGTGACGGAACGGTTGAACAGGCACGCCCTCTCGTGTGACCGTGTCGAACATAAAACGAAAATGACGTAAGAACCGGGGATGGTGCAATGTTCATGAAGAGACCGATGTTCGATCCGACCGCCGCGCTGCGCTGGGTCTCTCGCGCGATGTTGGCGGGCAGCGTCATGCTGGGTAGCGAGCAGGTGGCGTTCGCCGATGACCACGCCGCTGGCGACGACGATTTCGAGATGTCCGCGACGCTCTACGGGTGGGGCGTATCGTTCAGCGGGGATACCGCGATCGCGGGCAATACGGCCGAGGTCGATGTTGGTTTCGGGACCTTGCTGGAGAACTTTACCGGCGGCGGGATGGCGGACGTCCGCCTCCAATACAAGAACTTCGGCTTCTTCCTGAACGGTGTCCTCGGTCGTGCGACGGCGACCATCGACGGGACGGTCGGCCGCTTTGCGGCACAGGCAAATCTCGACATGCGCCTGTCCTTCATCGACTTCGGGGCGTCTTACCGGTTCGACCCGATTCCGCTTGGGTTCGATGACGGAACGGGCGCGGTTCCCAGCGTGAGCTTCGAGCCCTATGTCGGCGGTCGCTACACCAATATCGACGTGAACGTGAAATTTGCCGGACGCTTTCTGGCGATCAATTCCACAACGCGCTTCGAGTTCACCGACCCGATTGTCGGTCTGAAGACGAACTGGAAGATCGCCGGTCGCTGGCGCGGCGTCGCAATGGCCGACATCGGAGGCTTCGGTGTTGGCTCGGACCTCTCATGGAACTTCATCGGTGCCGTCGGGTACGATTTCAGTGCTTTCGGCGAGCGCGATGCAACCGCGTTTTTCGGCTACCGCGCACTCGGCCAGGATTTCTCCGAGGGATCGGGCTCGACCCTGTTGGCATGGGACGTCGTCGCGCACGGACCGATCATCGGTTCGGCTTTTCGGTTCTGAAACCGGCGCGAAAGCAGTCTTGACCGAGCCACCGGCGCCCGTTGCCGGTGGCTAACGCTAACAACCCTCGTGCTTAAATCGCCGCAGACGTCTGATCGCACTGACGGGCGGAGAGCACCACCACCGGTCTAGAAGACATACTTCACACCGAATTCCAGATTGAAGTCGATGGCGCTGTCGCCGCCAAAGCCGACGCCGGGCCGTCCGTAGAAACTGACGCCGGAATCGAGAACGTATCCGGCCTCCGCCTCGACGAGGCCGAATTCAGTCTGGTTGTCCCAGTCGATCACATACTGCGGATCCAGCAGCACGTAGCTTTTCTTGTCGTCCGACTGCTTCAGGATGAAGAGATCCAACTGGGTGCGGTTCACGTCCCGGCGGTCGTCGTCCCCGACGATGCTGACGACCTGCTGCACGGCCGGGGCAACCAGGCTGCCCTTGATGCCGAATGGGTTGAACTTCACGCCGAAGATCTGAGGCCCGAGCGAGAACTTGCCATCGCCCAGCGCATCGTCCGTCGCGGTCGGAAAGAAGAACTCGAGCCCGACAGCAATCGCCGTCCCGCTCTTCAGATCGAGATACGGCACCGTCAGCAAGCGCGCATTGATGTCGCCCAGACCGGACTCGGACAGGTTGAAGCCGCCCTGCGAGATGTCGATGCCCTTGAACGGCACGCGCATGCGGATCTGGACCTTGTTGTCGTAGACCGGCGTGCGCGCTTCCAGCGTTCCGACGTGACCGGTCCCGTTCTCGAGGTCCTGATACTCGTAATATGCGCGGATATCGTTCGTGAAGTTGATCGGGTTCGTGCCGGACTTGTCGGACTTGTCGACAGGTCCCGAGCCGGCATCGTCTTGAGCCAGCACCGGGCCTGAGATCACCGATGCGGCCAGTATGGCAATCAGCGCCGCGTTCAGAAGTTTCATTCTTATCCCCGTTTTCGAACTTATTCCGGCGTGTACCAGATCGGGGAGGTTTAGGCACGCTCTTGACCGATCAACTCTGACTCGGGCGGGAGCTCGGTTCCCAGGTACACCTTGTCGTAGGTGACCCGGCGCGGCGTTGCGATCTCGATCCGCCGGGCGTAGTAGAATGCATGCTCTGCCGGGTCGGTACAGACCGCCGCAATTTCCAAAGCACCGATGGTGTTGGTCCAGTTTGCGGCTCCCAGATCGACTGCATTGCCGAACATCCGGGCATCCATCGAAAGACCCGTGTGCAGGTGGGTCTCGCCCCGGTAGACTTGGCTTGGGAAGGGTCTTTTCACGCATGGCGCGTATGATTTGCCGGGATACGGGCCTTTCAGAACCCCGGCGTTCGACCTGCCCAGATCGGCGGCCAGTGAAGTCGAGGCGAAAAGCGCTGATGCGTGTGCAATGGAAGTCCATTTCATCGTGCTCTCACTGAATTTTCTCGGAATGCCCCATTGCTGAAGGTTTGGCGCCCATTCGCCCGGCGCATTCCAGGTCTTGGGAACTCGGCGCCTTCGAACCGAACGTGAAAAGGTTTTCAAAGCTTGATGCCGGCGCCGAAAAAAGCAAACGCCGTTCAGCAAAGCTCGGACGGGAAGGATTTGGATCTCGCTTGTGCGATGGGTTCGGGTTACCGGAAATCTGTGAAACGCAAACGTGCGCCACTCGACTGCTGACAATCGGCAATTAACGATGTAACGCGCCTCGGCAGAGTGCACTGCGAACGGTGGGTTTTAAACTAGCACGGACAATCCATCCTGTGCCATCGTTACTTCTCATCGCAAATTTTCTTTGATCTCTCAGGGTTATATATCGCGGATTTGCTCATTATGTCCTCATGCCAATTACTGCCTAGAACTATCGAAGTGATAAAAAATGCGAGTGTCGCAGGAACAAATATGACGAATCCTGCAAACCCGAGTATTGCCGATTTTAAGATGTCTCCGATAATTATAATGACAGCGCCCAACAACATAAATAGGATTGATGGATAAAAGAGGCCGCGTACCCGAAATTTTTTGAACTTTCTAAATGACTTCATCACGCCGCCAACACCCGTTTCCAATTTTCGCGCAATTCGCCTGTGGGTTAGACGTTATGCTAGAGCGTGATGGCGCAGATGCCAAGGTCATTGCAAACTTCGGTGCCAAGGCCGCGCGGTTGGCCAGCGCGGCCTTGGCGAGGCAGATCTGAGCTTTGGTCAGGGCGAACTCGCGCCGGCCTTTAAGGCCTCGGGCGCGGGCAAAAATCGATTTCATCGTGATCTCCCCAAAATTTATTGTGGAATGTTGCGTCACTCGAAGTCTGCTGCCCATTCGCCCGACGTTTTCCAGGCTTTGGGAACTCGGCGCCTTGGAACCGAACGTGATAAGGTTTTCAAATCTTGATGCCGGAGCCGAAAACAGCAAACACCGTTCAGCAAAGCTCGGACGGGAAAGCTTTGCATCTCTCTTGTGCTGTTAGCCCGGCATTCCGGAAATCCGTGAAACGCAAACGTGCGCCACTCGACTGCTGACAATTGGCAAGTAACGATGTAACGCGTCTCGGCAGATGGCACTGCGAACGGTTTCCAGGAGAATTTGGACATGGCACGGACCTTGTATTTGATGGCGGGAATGCTGTTCTTCATGGCTGCGTGCGCGGCACCACCGGCCAAGCAGGACAGCGCCGAGCGCGCCGATGTCCTGGTTCGTCAGGCCGTCGTGGAAACCGTGGATCTGGAAAGCCGCCAGATTCTGATGACCGGACAGGAAGGGAACCGCGTGACGATGGTCGCCGGTCCCGAGGTCCGCAATCTCGTTCAGATCGAGGCCGGCGATGTTGTCCGTCTGGCTTACTACGAAGCCGTCGCGGCGCGGATCGCCAGCCCGGACGATCCCGGCGGCGCGATCGTGCTTGGTGAAGCGGAACGCGCGGCACTCGGAGACAAGCCCGGTGTTGCCGCGGCCGCTGCCTCAAACCTCGTTCTCGACTTCATTTCCTACGATGACGCCACAGCGATCGCGACCTTCGCGACGCCGGATGGCCGCGTCCAGACCGCACGGATCCATCCCAAGATGCGGGAGTTCGCAGCCGCGCGGAAATCCGGTGACCGGATCGAGGTCTCGATCGAACAGGCCATCGCGATATCGGTCGAGGAAATTCAGGGATGAGATGACGGCGGTCTATCGCCATAGACGTGGACCGATCTGACAAGAGGATTTCGGACGTCGCGGCGTCGAAGCCTAGTGATCCTCCCGCGATCAGACCTTGACCGTCGCCAGAGAACGAAAACAGCGCCTGGGGAAAAAGATGAGCTCAAACATCGGCCATGACGCGCAAGAGCTTCGGACTAACTGTCGCAAGATGTTTCGAGCGGTCGTTGTTCTGGGCGCCGCAATCATCGTCTCCGCCTGCACAACCGTCCTGGTGCGCGCGCCCGTGCCGGAAGAGGAAATACAGACGGCCGCGCCCTACGGCATCCGTGATGCGGGAATTCTCCGGGTCTGGGGCGATACCCTTTCGGACGAGGAGAGTTCCACGATCCTGCGCGGCTGGACCGATCGGCTACGCAGGGTCAAGGCCGCTGAAATCGCCGCTGGCGGACCGATCGAGGAAATCAGCCTCGCGCTTTCGGGCGGTGGCCCAGACGGTGCATTCGGCGCGGGCGTGCTGAAGGGCTGGACCGAGCGAGGCGATCGCCCAGAGTTTACTATCGTCACGGGCATTAGCACCGGTGCGATCGTCGGGCTCTTCGCTTTCCTTGGCCCCGACTACGATCAGGCGCTCGAGGAGATCTACACGACCTACACCACGGATCAGTTGCTGATCCCGACCTTCTTCTCGGCGCTGACCGGCGGCACTGCGGTCACGGACACGCGCGGCTATCGCGGCCTGATCGAGCAATACGTCACCGACGAGGTCGTCGCCGAGATCGCGCGCCAACACCGGCGGGGCAGGGCGCTCCTGATCGGCACGACCAATCTCGATGCGGCAAGGCCCGTGGTCTGGAGCATCGGCGGCATTGCGGAAAGCGGCCACCCGGATGCCCGGCGGCTGATCCACGACATCATCCTGGCCTCCTCTGCGATCCCGGCGGCGTTTCCGCCCGCGATCATCCCGGTAACGGCCTCAGACGGGACGACCTATGACGAGATGCATGTGGACGGCGGCGCGACACAGCAGGTCATGTTCTTCAACCCGAGCTTCCCGATCAAATGGGTCGACGAGGCCCTCGGCGTCAAATTCAATCGCCAGATCTACGTGCTGATCAACAATTCGCTCAAGAAGCCCTACAACCCGGTCAGGCCGCGGGTTCTGTCGATTGCCGGTGCGGCTGCGGGAAGCCTGATCGGCGGCTCGGGCACCGGCGATATCTACAAGATCTTCGCCATCGCCCAGCGCGACGATATCGATCTGCAGGTTCTCTCGATCCCGAAGACGTTCTCGCTGACGGCCGAGGAGCCGTTCGATCCGGTCTACATGAAAGCACTGTTTGATCTCGGCTACGAGTTCGGCTTGGCGGGCGACCGCTGGCAGAACAAACCGCCCGATTTCACGCCCTGATCAAACGCGGGAATGATGCACGTGACTTTTGGTCGTTCTATAGTCGCGGCCGCACCTGATTGATCGCTCGCGGCCCGGCTGCGGTTAGCCAGACCGTATCTCTCGGTTAGATCCGATTGTTCAGCCTTCCGGCACCGGGATCGTATCGACCAGACCGGTGCAGCTCTGGCTGAGCCCGGACTTGTTTTCACGCAGGCAACTCAGCAGCCGCCCGCCGCCGACATCGACGTCCGAACAGAACTTCACGGCGTCTTCGCTGCACGCCGCGTGAACGTCCTGTATCCGGCTGAAGAACAGGTCGATGACATCCCCGATTTCGCCGGTGGCGGCATCGCAACCGTCCGAGATCTTCATCTCATGCGCGTACAGACACGCAGCGATCCGGCCATGCCCGGGTTCGACTTCGGCGCAGTAAGCCGCGATGTCCTGTTCGCAGCTCTGAAGGACGGATTGTGCACCGGCGATGGAATAAGCGGACAGCAGCGCAGTGGCCGCCAGAAAGGTTCTCAGCATGTCTCTAGCTCCCTGCAGTGCCGTTACGGATACACAATGATGTAGACGGTCTCGCCCTCGACGACCTGCTTCTCGTAGTAGACGCCGCCGCAGTAGTGATAGGGCGCGCGCCAGGCGCATCCCGTCGGCAGCGCGTAGTAATAGTTGTGGCGACGGTTCACGCGGCGCGAGGTTCTGCGCGCGGTCCGCCGTGCGACGCGGCGGGCAGGACGCGCCGATGCGGCATTCGGCGTCAGGGTGATGCCGATCGCATCCTCGCTCGGCCCGCTCGCCGAGTCTTTCTCCACGACATCGACGCCGATGAGTGCGAACGCACCCACGGTTGTCGCCAGTGCCAATCGAACCAGTAATCGCTTCATGTCTATCTCCCCGATTTCCTTCTTTTTTCGACGCTCCGCGCCGGCAGGCGCACCCCGATTGCACGGCAGCCCAAAGGTTTTCCGACGTTCCTCCGCCGGTCTTGCCTCGATGCAACCTGATGGCGCGCGTGGGGACGATGCTTAAACCGCCGCTTGCCGATAAGCCTTTCATGTCGAACGGGTTTCGCGCAAGTGACTTTTCCGTTTTGCTCTTTGGGGATTTCAGGTTTTTGCGGTTCGCGGCGGTCTTCCTGACGGCATTTTCCACTTTGAGCTGGCTGCCTCGCCAATTAAGCGCGTCTCGTGGGAAGATCCGCGCCTGCTTCTCAAAAACGCTCAGTATTTCGTGCGCCCTACACAACCGCTGCGCCGTCTGGACATGCCAAACATCTGCACATAGTCTCGCGGCAGACAGCCCGCGCTGGACGCGCATCCGACCAGAACACGCGGGTTATCCGAACAATCCAATCGACAAGGCCGGCCCGATCCGTTCAGCCCGCCGTGGAGGAAAATCTGATGCAGGACGCACGACAATTCTACATCGACGGAGCCTGGGTGGCCCCGGCTGACGGTACCGAACTGACGGTGATGAACCCGTCGACCGAAGAGCCGTTCGCGACGATTTCCCTGGGCGGTCAGGCAGACACCGACGCAGCGGTTGCTGCGGCGAAAGCGGCCTTCCCGTCGTGGAAAGCTGCACCGAAGGCAGAACGGGTTGCGGCACTTGAGCGGCTCTACGGCGCCTACAAGGAACGCTCCGAGGAGATGGCTCAGGCGATCAGCCAGGAAATGGGAGCGCCCATCGCGCTTGCACGTTCCGCTCAGGTCGGCGCCGGGATGGCGCACTTCAAGGACGCCATCAAGACGCTGAGCGAGTTCGAGTTCGAGCACGTGACGGACGAGAACACGCCGGGCTCTCGCATTCTCATGGAGCCCATCGGCGTGTGTGCCCTGATCACGCCGTGGAACTGGCCGATGAATCAGGTCGTGCTCAAGGTCGCGCCTGCGCTGGCGGCCGGTTGCACCGTGGTTCTGAAACCGTCCGAGGTGGCGCCACTGTCGTCCTATCTCTTCGCCGAGATGGTCCATGCAGCCGATCTGCCTGCCGGCGTGTTCAACCTCGTCAACGGCGACGGGCCGGGCGTCGGCACGCAGCTTTCGGTCCATCCGGACGTTGACATGGTCAGCTTCACCGGCTCCACGCGCGCGGGCAAGCTGATCACCAAGAACGCCGCCGACACGATCAAGCGCGTGACCCTCGAACTCGGCGGCAAGGGCGCGAACATCATTTTCGCCGATGCTGACGAGAAGGCTGTGACCCGCGGCGTGCGCCATTGCTTCAACAACTCGGGTCAGTCCTGCAACGCCCCGACGCGGATGCTGGTCGAGCGCTCCAAGTACGAAGAAGCCGTCGAGACGGCGCGCAGTGTTGCCGAACAGACAGAAGTCGCAGCGGCCGATCATGACGGACGCCAGATCGGCCCGGTCGTGTCCGACGTGCAGTGGGAGAAGATCCAGGGCTTGATCCAGAAGGGCATCGACGAAGGCGCAAAGCTTGTCGCCGGCGGCACCGGTCGGCCCGAGGGTCTCAACCGCGGCTGGTTCGCGCGCCCGACGGTCTTCGCCGACGTCAACGACGACATGACCATCTGGAAAGAGGAGATCTTCGGCCCGGTGCTGGCGATCACGCCGTTCGATGACGAGTCCCAAGCGACGCAGATGGCAAACGATACGTCCTATGGCCTGACGAATTACGTGCAGACGCAGGATCTTGATAAGGCCCGGCGCGTGGCGCGTGAAGTCCGCTCTGGCATGGTCGAGATCAATGGGCAATCTCGCGGTGCGGGCGCTCCGTTCGGAGGATATCGCCAATCCGGCAATGGTCGCGAGGGCGGTGTCTGGGGTCTTGAGGACTTTCTCGAGGTCAAGTCTGTAAGCGGCTGGGAATAAAGCGAATCGAAGAGCAAGTGGGGCGATCAAAAGCCCCACGTTGCCGCGACCCAAGAGATCGACCGATCGGTCCAGAGAACGAGCGGACCTGCGTCTCTGGAGGGGCGCGGTCTCTATTAGCTTTCATTGGCGGAGGGGGCCGCGGGCGAGGAGCATTTCGCCCGATCGTCTCCGGTACTCTGACAGTCAGACAGGATTCGGGGCCTCAAAACATCGCGCGTCGAGATGTTCTTAGAGTGGTGTGGGCCGGCAGTGCATGTGCTTGAAAAAACGACGCAACATGCTCAAAAAATTTCAGCCTTTCGAGCCACCGGCGCGATCGCAGCACTACTTTCCAACCAGGCCGTAGAGAATCCCGAACAACTCATCCGCACGCCTTGAGGTCTTCACCGCGCGGGCCTCGGCCAGGTTCACAGTCGGGTCGCCGGCCACGATCACACCGACCATGCCGTTCTTCAGGTGCGGTGTGCACTTGTAGCCGTAGACGCCCTCGTGCGTGATCTTCACGGTGAACGTCTCGCGAAGCTCACTGAGCCAAGGCTCCGCGCCGTCGGGGATCATACCCTCGACAGATTCGGTGTTGTGGTTGCCGCTGACGTTGATGAACTGAACTTCGTCGCCGACATCGACCTTGAGAAGATCCGGCGAGAACAGTTTCTGGCCGTCCTCGGTGATCATCTCGACCACATGCAACTTGCCGCCCGCAAAGGATCTCGATGCCGAAAAAGCAGACACCGACGCCGCGATCCCGGCGACAAACGATCTTCTCTTCATGCCTTGGCGATCCAGTCTACGGAACGACGCCGCTTGTCAGGGGTGTCCGTTCCGGTGCTATGCCGGCATGTCCAGACTTGCGATCTCCGCATCCGAAAACACCCGCGACCGGGTCAGGAAACGCTTTTCACGGCCGTTATCCAGACTGAACATCCCGCCACGTCCCGGAACGACGTCCAGGATCAACTGCGTGTGCTTCCACGCTTCGAACTGCGGGCCAGAGATATAGACCGGTGTGCCGTCAATCTCGCCGAGCTTCACGTCCGATGACCCGATGCGGAAGTCATTCACCGGATAGCACATGGGCGAGGACCCGTCGCAGCATCCGCCCGACTGGTGAAACAGGATGTCACCGTGGTCGGATCTGATTTCCTGCATGAAGCTGCGCGCCTCGGGCGTCGCCGTGACGCGGGCCAGGGCATCGGTGCCATCGACAACGTCAGCGTCGGTGGCGCAGGCGATATGTGTGTCATTCATGGTCTGATCCCCTTGTTGTCTTTTGATTTCAGGCCCGGCTGCGGCGTGCGTCCCGGAAGCTTTTCACGAAAAATACCATCGCAAACGCCGACGTCGCCATCATAGCGACGACCCGAAGGATTGATAGCCCGTCGCCTCGTCCGATCGCACCTCTCAGCGGCATGATCAGCGCAACAAGAACGACGAGCGTGAGCAACACGGCGATGTGCGCAATCACCTTGTTCTCGGCCTTGACCCCGGGATTGCAGGCGAGCAGCGCGACGCCGAATGCAGCCGGTATCAGGATGGTGAGCGATCCTGTCTCGGCCGTCAGATACGCCCACGCCGAGCAAATGATGAGTACAGCCGCGTTGATCAGTGAAGCGATGGGTGCCGTCACAAGAAACCTCCAAGTAGCTTTTGCGAAGCAGCCCTGAAAGATCCGCTTGCTCTCTGCGAGAAGGTGGCCGCTTCACACACCGTTTCAAGTTTCTTCACCATGGTGCGCTGCACAAGTTGTCGCAACGGGTCGTATTTCGATGCGGTCGCAACACTTCGTTTTGCGTGAAAGCTAGACGCAAGCGCGCCGCATTGCGCCGGTGCAGAGGCCGCTCTGAACGGGTAGCCCGTCCAGCCGACAACCAGATGCTTCCAAGCAAGACAGATGAAACAGGAGTATGAACATGAGTACGATGACCGCTCTGCTTCGAACCGGCCAAAGCTTGCCTGACATCCAGTCTGCGCATTGGCTGATGCGCGCAGCGCTTGCCGCAATGATCGCCTATCAGGGTCTTACCAAGTTCCCGCTTGCCGCCTCGGATGCGGCGAGCTTTGACGTGCCGTTTATCCTCTGGATCATGGCCGCCGTGGGAGAGGTCGCAGCAGGGATCGCGCTGATCGCAGGTGGCTTCGGCCGCACGTGGATCGGCGATCTCGTGACGCGGGCCGGGGGTGCTGCGCTCGCGATGATCGTGGCAAGCGTGCTGGCTGTGGTTTATTGGGCCCCGCCGTTGGATCTGTTCCTCGGCAACCAGTTCCACATCCTCCTGCTGGTCGGCGGCCTCTACTTCGCGCTGCGCGGGAACAAGGCCTGACCGGTCGGGCAATCATCGACTATGCTATGAAACGCGTCGGGCCCGCCAGGAGTGGCGGGCCCGTTTCGTTACAAGGACCCGGTGCGAATCAGAAGAAGCCCAGCTTGTTCGGGCTGTAGCTGACCAGCAGGTTCTTGGTCTGCTGGTAGTGGTCCAGCATCATCTTGTGGGTCTCGCGCCCGATCCCCGACTGCTTGTACCCGCCGAAAGCCGCGTGGGCCGGATAGGCGTGGTAGCAGTTGGTCCAGACACGGCCCGCCTTGATCGCGCGACCGAACCGGTAGGCCCGGTTTCCGTCGCGGCTCCAGACACCGGCACCAAGCCCGTAGAGCGTGTCATTCGCGACGGTCAGTGCCTCGTCCTCGTCCTTGAACGTGGTGACCGAGACGACCGGCCCGAAGATCTCCTCCTGGAAGACGCGCATCTTGTTGTGGCCCTTCAGGACAGTCGGCTTGATGTAGTAGCCGCCCGCCATGTCACCGCCCAATTGCGCCGCCTCGCCGCCGGTGAGAACCTCAGCGCCTTCCTGGCGGCCGATATCGAAATAGCTCATGATCTTTTCGAACTGTTCCGACGAGGCCTGGGCGCCGATCATCGTCTCCATGACGCGCGGGTCGCCCTGAACGATGGCCTTCGTCCGCTGCAGCGCGCGCTCCATGAACTGGTCATAGATGTCCTCGTGGATCAGTGCGCGCGACGGGCAAGTGCAGACCTCGCCCTGGTTGAGCGCGAACATCACGAAGCCTTCGATCGCCTTGTCGAAGAAGGCATCATCCTCGGCGCACACATCCTTGTGGAACACGTTGGGTGACTTGCCGCCAAGCTCCAGCGTGACCGGGATGATGTTCTCCGAGGCGTACTGCATGATCAGACGACCGGTCGTCGTCTCGCCGGTGAAGGCGATCTTGGCGACGCGGTTCGACGATGCGAGAGGCTTGCCCGCTTCGAGGCCGAAGCCATTGACGACGTTCAGCACGCCCGGCGGCAGGAGATCGCCGATCAGTTCGGCAAACACCATCACCGTCGCAGGGGTCTGTTCGGCCGGCTTCAGCACGACGCAGTTGCCTGCGGCC
>JBCDAV010000057.1:0-18847 GCA_039184865.1 Pseudomonadota bacterium
CCTCAACCCGGAAGCCTACCTCGCCGACGTCCTCGCCCGCATTGCCGACCACATCAACCCAAGGCTCGACGAACTCCTGCCATGGAACTGGGCAGCAGAACAAAATCAGAAGGTCAAGGCGGTGTATAACGGCCGATTACGCTGATTCAAGCGATTGACGGGGAGTGTTGGCGCGTGGGGCAGAGGCGGGACGCCAATCGGAATGCGCCAGAGGCCTTAATCCGGGATCTGATCGACACCGATCTAGACATCGCCTGTTTTGGGATCGTCAAAGGCCTGGCCGCCAGTGCGGCGTTAACGCCGGTCCGTCTGGCGTCTGGTCTTTCGTCGACAAGTGGGGGTCGTTTGCGGGAGGGGGCGAAATCCTACGCTAAGCTAAGGACCAGCCATGGCCTGCTTCCGGAAATAGAAGTCCATTCGCGAGGCCACACTTGGGTTCTTGTCGTCTTTCAGCCGGGCAGCAATCTCAGCATGCCAAGGTTGGCGATTGTCGAATTGCTGCGTAAGAACGGAAGCGGCGATCCGCCGGACTTGAGCAGATCTGTCCTTTGATGCGGCATCCATGTGCTCGTGGATATCGACCGCAATCGTCAGAGGCCTTTGCTCTAAGTCTGGTTCTCGACGACTGATCCCGTAGACCTTGTTGACCCAGACGCGCTTGTACCCATTCGCCCATTGCGCACGGCCATTCAGCAAGAGGTCCACCGCGCAGGCACGTATTGCGGCTGACTTGGCGTTCAACGCCAACTCGGGAAGGAACGGGTCAAGATCAGGACGTCGCATGGCAGCCCTGAGCACACGAACAACTGGACCTTCCGCGACGTGGAGAAGTCGATCCTTGATAACCGACAAAGCCCGTTCATCGTGCACGGTATCTTCAACGAATTTGGCAGTTCTTGGCTCCCAACGCGCAAGCAGGCGCGTCTGTTGGAGCAGAAAGAACGCGGCCTTCCCGATGGTCTCGGGCTCTGTCTTCGGGAAATACTACTCAGCGTATTCGAAAGTGGCGTTCCGCACCTGGATGGCCCAATCGTTCATTCGATAAACAATGGCTACAAACTCGAATGGGGATCGAGGTGCATCATTTAACGCCCTGACCGCATTCTCTCGCTCAAAACCATTGCCATGGAATTGAAGGAACCATCCAGAAGCGTCGTACTGGCCGCCGAACCAAGCTGACGGAACCAGCCTCAGTCTTCGGGGTCTATGATGCCGATATAGCTCCCCGATCTCTCGAATTTCGGCGCTCGCCTGCGCCACGATGCTGGGGTCGAGTTTGCTTAGTGCCGCGCGGTAAGCTTCGATCCGACTGGCCTCACCCCTGACTGATCCAGCAACGCCGTTAAGCTCGCGAACGGCCTTTTGAACCGCCTCAGGGAGAATTGAGCATCGCCGATGGGTGAACAAGTCGGGATATGTCTTTTGTTTCACCAAGGTCTTATGCCTCCAAGACCCTTTTGCCGTTCTCGCGCAGCTCGCCCTTTGGGCCGACATACCGGTAGAGCGTGACGGGTTTGACCCCCAATTCCGCAGCCAGGTCCGTGACCGAGGTGTCGCGGTTGGCCATGGCGGCCTCGGCGAGGCGGACCTGGGCTTTGGTCAGAGCGAACTTGCGCCCGCCCTTGCGGCCCCGGGCGCGGGCGGCGGCGAGGCCTGCCATGGTGCGTTCGCGGATCAGCTCGCGCTCGAACTCGGCCAGGCTGGCGAAGATGCCGAAGATCAGCTTGCCGGTTGGTGTGGTGGTGTCGATTTGCGCGCCTTGGCCCGCCAGTACCCGCAGGCCGATGCCCCGGTCAGAGAGGTCCTGCACGGTGTTGACCAGATGCTTCAGGTCACGGCCCAGTCGGTCGAGTTTCCAGACGACCAGGATATCGTTCTCACGCAGCGCTTTCAGGCAAGCGTCCAGGCCGGGGCGGGTATCTTTCTTGCCGGAGACTTCGTCTTCATAGATTGACGCGGTGTCCACCCCGGCTTCGGTCAACGCATCACGCTGTAGATCGAGGCTTTGGGAGCCGTCGGCTTTCGAGACGCGGGCGTATCCAATCAGCATGTGTGTCGTGAACGTTCGTTTGTGATGTAGTTGTCAGAACCGCCTGACCGCTTGCCCAGAGCATATCTTTTTCTTTATCTAAATCAATTCATCGCAGACCCTCTCCAGAAAAAGAAACGATATGCCCCGACGGACAATCCTGACCGCCCGGCAGCGCGATGCGCTGTACGGCTTGCCTTCCGATGAACCGACCTTCCTCCAGCAATATGTTCTCAGCGATGACGACCTCGCTCATGTTGCCCGGAGACGACGCAACCAGAACCGGCTCGGCTTTGCCCTGCAGCTTTGCGCACTCCGGTATCCTGGCCGATTGCTTCAGCCGGGAGAGCTGATCCCGACGCCTATGCTGGCCTTCATCGGGGCGCGACTGGGGATTATCGGTGATGCCCTGCTGACCTATGCGGCCCGGTCGGAGACCCGGTACGAACATTCGGCGCGGCTGCAGAAGCTCTATGGGTATCGGCCCTTCACAGGCATGGCGCGTCGGGAGTTCGAAAGCTGGCTGGCCGATCCCGCTGTTCTGGCCCGTACCAATGACGGCCTTGCCGAGATCGCAACGGCAGAGCTGCGGCGACAGCAGATCATCGTGCCTGCCGCCAGCACATTGGGGCGCGCCTGCGCCGATGCCCTCGTTGCGGCTGAACGCAGGATCGTTCATCAGATTGCATCGCGGCTCGACCCCACAGCGCGGATCAGGCTGAAGTCGTTGCTGTCCGACACCGTGGATGGGACACTGACCCGTTTCGTCTGGCTGCGACAGGCGGAACCAGGCCGCAATGCCCGCCTGGCCAATGACTTGATGGATCGCCTGGCATGGATCGAAGACCTGGATGTCAGCCCGAATGTCCTTGAAGGCATCCCGCCGCACCGGATCGCTCGGCTGCGCAAGCAAGGCGAGCGGTACTTTGCAGACGGGCTGAGAGATGTGCCTGAAGATCGGCGGCTCGCGATCCTGGCGGTTTGTGCCATCGAATGGCGCGCTACTCTCTCCGACGCCATCATCGAGACCCACAACCGCATCACGGGCCGATTGTAGCGAACCGCCGAACGGTTGGCGTCTGAGCAGATCAAGGACGAAAGCAAAGCCGTCGCCAAAGCCTTGCAGGCATTCACCCGGATCGGCACCGAAATGATCGCGGCAAAGGATGCGGGCGCTGACTTGAACACCGTCATCGATCAGTCTGGCGGCTGGGTCAGCTTCGAAGACCTGGTGATGAAGGCGACCGGGCTGACAGAGAAAATCAGCGCCAATCCGATGGAGTTCCTCGGTGTCGGGTATGCCCGGTTCCGGCGCTACGCACAGCGGATGCTGGCGATGCTCGATATACAGGGTGGGCCTGCCGCCGCGCCGCTTCTAAAGGCGGTCAATGTCCTGCGCGAGTTGAACCGCCACAAAGACACCAGCCTGCCAAAGGGCGCACCGATTTCCTTTGCCCGTCCGAAATGGCGCCTGCGGCTTCAGCCATCGGCCAGTCCTGACCGCAAAACCTGGGAGACAGCCGTGCTGTTCGCGCTGCGCGACGCCTTCAACGCCAGAGATGTCTGGCTCACCCATTCCCACGACTACCGCGATATGGCGCGTGATCTGATCCCGGCCACCGCCGTTCCGAAAGTTGAGCGGCGGCTGTCCCGATTGATGCCGCGTCCTGGACCGAGGATCGCCGCGCTGCCATGAGCGCAGCCCTGCAGGCGGCAGAAATGACAGGTGCCTCCGAGGCTTCGTTCAAACCTGGCCGTCCGGACGGCGCAGTTCCGGCGAACACCGATGACCTTATACTCTCGCTCTATGGCGACATGACCCCCACGCCGATCACCGACATCCTCCTGCAAGCCGATGCCGATATCGGGTTCACGGACGCTTTCACCGATCTGCGTACCGGCAATCCGTGTCGCGATCAGGTTGGCTTGCTGACGGTGCTGTTGGCAGACGGCATCAATCTCGGTCTGAAAAAGATGGCCTCCGCCAGCCAGGGCCACAGCTTTTGGGAGCTGATGCGCTTCGCCCGATGGCATGTCCAGGAAGAGGCTTACGCCCGTGCCCTGGCCATGGTGCTCGAGGCGCAGTCCGCCCTGCCGATGGCGCAGTTCTGGGGCAGCGGGGTCAGTTCATCATCTGATGGGCAGTTCTTTCCCGCAGGTGGCACTGGCGAGGCGCTGAACCTGGTCAACGCGAAATACGGCAACGAGCCAGGGCTGAAAGCCTATACCCACGTCTCCGACCGGTTCGCTCCCTTTGCAACGCAGACCATCCCGGCGACCGTCCACGAAGCGCCGTACATCCTGTACGGGCTGCTGATGACCGACGCGGGGCAGAACATCCGCGAGCATTATGCCGATACCGGCGGCTTCACCGATCATGTCTTCGCTCTGAGCGCCATCTTGGGATACATCTTTGCCCCGCGCATTCGCGATCTGGCCTCCAAGCGGCTCTATCTCTTTGATCCATCATCTGCGTCCCCGGACATACGCCCGATGATCGGCGGCAAGATCAAGATCGAGCTGATCGAACGGAACTGGCCCGACATTCTTCGCCTGGCGGCAAGCGCCGCCGCCGGGGCTGTCGCCCCCAGCCAAATCCTGCGGAGACTGGCCGCGCACCCGCGCCAGAGCGAGTTGGCCATCGCTCTGCGCGAGGTTGGACGTATCGAGCGCACGATCTTCATGCTGCGTTGGATCACAGACACCGACTTGCAGCGCCGTGCCCAGCTTGGGCTGAACAAGGGTGAGGCCCACCACGCCCTGAAACGCGCGATCAGCTTCAACCGTCGCGGCGAAATCCGCGACCGCACTGCCGAGGCACAAAGCTATCGCATCGCCGGGATGAACCTACTGGCTGCGATCATCATCTATTGGAGCACCAAGAAGCTCGGCGAGATCGTCGCTCAGCGCATCGAGGCCGGAAATCCGCCTGATCCGGAACTCCTGCGGCACGTCTCACCGCTCGGCTGGGAGCAGATCATCCTCACCGGAAAGTACACTTGGACCATAACGTAGGATTTCGCCCCCTCCCGCAAACGACCCCAAGTGTGACCCGCCGCATCGAAGAGGCCGACAATGCGGCAGAGCGGGAACGACCGGATCTCCAAACCCAACCTTGGCGTTCTTGATACTTGCGGACCTGCGCGCTTTGCTTGGTTCGTAGCGGCTTCGTCTTAGGGTCGCCCCGAGATGGTTGCGGCCGACGACAGGAACTCCGCATTGAATCGGTTCAGCCCAGCTTCCAAGGGTGTGCGCGCCGCGTCGAACAGGCGCTCCACCGTCACATCGGCGATGTCCTCAAACACCTCCGAGACGTCGAGCACCGTGTCGGTCACGAAGCCCGGGCCGATCACTGCTGGCACATAGCTGACGCGGGTGTTGAAGGTCGCCTCGCTCTGCGGTCCGCTGGCGGAGGCATCGTCCTCGACCTGCAATACGAAGGCCTCGTCGCCGAGGAAGGTGCCGATGCGGACCATCCGTTCCTCAAAGCCGAGGCCGAGCAGGCCGGGATCGTCGGGCTCGACCAACCCGGTCGGATCGTCGAACATCCGGCTCTTTCGAAAGAACGCACCGAAGTCATCGTCGCGCTCGCCGACTTCGATCAGCGGGAAGCGTGCGATCCATTGGCCCGCCGCATCGGCGAGCACGTCTCGGTCGAACAGGAAGCCGCCCTGGGTCGTAAAGATGGAGAGGTTTAGCGAGGCGCCGTACTCGGTGGCGCCGGTGAAGATCGGGTCGATGCGTAGCACCGGGCGGAACTCCGCGTCGTCGATCATGGAAAAGGACGGCATCCGGTCGATGCTGCCGCTGGAGGTGGCGCTGGCAAAGATCTGGGCGGAGCCATCCACGACAATCGGTCGACCCGGCCCGTCGCCGAGTGTCGGCGGCCCTGGAAACTCTGGCGGCGGATCCCCCAAGGTTGGCACGGTGCCGCCTGTGACGCTGGCTGTGTTTGTGATCGCCGTCAGGACGGGCGAGAGGAAGTCGACAGTCACGTCGTAGCTGATCTGCACGCTCTCGCCCGGCTGCAGGACCGGCACCATAACTGTCAGCGCCGAATCGCCCGCCCCGTCGCCCGACAGCACAGTGGCGAGCGTCGGGTCGGAGAGCGTCACCGCTCCGGCGAGTATCTGACCCTCAGGGATCGCATCGGTCAGCGTCAGATCGAAGGCCGGGCCGCTTGCCGCCCCGTCGTTGCTGAGGACGACGGTATACGTGATCACCTCACCGAGCACAGGGGTCGGGTTATCGACGGATTTGTCGACCGCGATGACAGGTAAGACCACCTCGACGGTGGCGTCATCCTCCAAGGCACCGGTGCCGAAATCGAGCACGGCCATATTCGTGAAGCTATCGCCGGACGCATTGACGGGGTTGTCCTGCAGGCGCACCAGCACGTCGACGGTCAGCACGTCGTCGGTTGTGGCGATGTTGTCGGGCGCGTTGGTTACCGTGCCGAGATCGATGGTCAGCAGATCCGGCCGCCCATCGGCATTCGTGTCCGTGAACTCGGTGACCGGGGTTAGCAATTGCGCGCCCGAGATATTGGCAGTGTCGGTTACGACAACGTCGACCAGCTCGAACGCGCCGTCGGTCGGGAATTGGTCCGTTAGGGTCAGGGGCGCCGTCCCCTCTGGCAATAAGGTCTGGAAGCGGTAGACCACGATTTCGCCGAGCGCGAGGTCTGCCACTACCGGATCGAAGGCTGCCGTGCCGGTACCCTGGACCGAGGTGGTAAAGACCGCCTTCTCGAATTGCGGTGCGCCGCTCACCAGGGTGATGCCGTCGATCAGCGGGTCATCCGGATCGGTGAAATCGGGTGTGATCTGCCGGTCGACGCCCATCGGATCGTCCGGGTTGAGGCGGTTGCTTTCGAACGACGAGACCTGGGCGTTGTTCTCCACTGTCGTACCGATGACGAAAGCGGCGGTGACCTCGGCGTCATAGGTGATCGTCAGGGTCTCGCCCGCATCAAGGAGCGGTGCCGTGATCACGAAGCCGATGGTGCCGTCGACATTTGTTACCTCCAGCGCGGCCGAACCGTCCGAGGAGACCACGGTACCCGGTACCAGGCTCAGGGCCGGATCGGCGAGCGCGTCCTCGATGATCACGTCGAAGGCCGGGCCGGTGCCGCTGTTCACGATCGTCAGGGTGTAGGGCAGGATGTCGCCCGCATCGACCGTTCCCGTGACCCCGACGGATTTGTCGAGCGCGAGCTCCGGTTCGACGATGTCGATCGTTTCGGTCGCTTGGGTGGGAGTACTCGGATCGGTCAGCTCGGTGCCGGGGTCGTCAGGGTCAAAGACCCTAACCGTCGCCGTGTTGGTCAGAGACTGGCCGGAGATATTGGTGAGCAGGTCCTGGACCACCGCCGTCACCTGCACCGTAATGTCGCGCAGATCGCCGGTGCCGGCGGGATCGTCCACGCCCGTCGAGGTGATCTCGCCGAAATCAACCAACACGCTGTCGCCCGGTGGGGCAAGGGTGATCGCATCGGTTGCCTGGGTGTCGCCCTCGGCCACGTTCGCCGCCGCGATCCCAGCGCCGATGCTAACCACCTGAACCGTCAACGCCTGCAGGCCGGTCGGCAGCGTGTCCTCCAGCGTTACGATCCCGTTTCCTTCCGGCACACTGACGGTGAGGGTGTAGATCACCGTCTCGCCGATGGAGAGGTCGATGTTGCCGGGATCGCCCTGGGCCGACCCTGTCTCCGCCTGGCTCGTGTCGGCTTCTGAGGTCGCCTTGGACAGCGCCACGTCGACGGTCGCGAGCGAGACGGTGTCGATCAGCGGGTCGTCCGGGTCCCCCGGATCTGATGTCACTTCGGCCTCTCCCTCGAAGCCGGGGTCGCCGGGCTCGCCCGGATTGGTATCGAAGGAGACGACTCGGGCAGTGTTCTCGACCTGGCCATTGAACTCCGCGGCATCGGTGACCACCGCCTGATAAGTGATGGTCAGGACGCTGTTTGCATCGACGAAAGGCACGGCGACGGTGAAGCCCAGGGTGCCGTCGGCATTTGCCAGCTCCATCGCGGCAGAGCCGTCTGAGGGCATAACGCTGCCGGAGACGAGCGACAATCCTGCGTCCTGCATCAGATCCACGATCTCTAGGTCGAAGGCGGGGCCATCGCCCGTGTTGGCGATCTCGATGGTGAAGTCGATCACATCGCCCGCGTCGACATCGCCGGCCGGCGAAGCGGTTTTGTCGAGTGCGAGGTCCGGGACAACCACCTCGACGGTTTCCGAATCTTCGACTGTGAATTCGATCCCGCCCTCGGTTGACGTCAGGACGGCGGTGTTGGTCAGCATTTCGCCCGGTAGGTTCACCGTGAAGTTCGGGTCGACCACTGCGTCGATCTCGACGAAGATGCTATCATCGGCGTCGAAACTGCCCGTCGGTATGTTCAGCACATCGCCGAAGTCGAGCGTAACCGTCTCCCCGGCAATCCTGGTCACCGGCATGGTCAAATCGGCCACCGCGCCCACGGCATTGAGCTGCGTCCCAACTGCCGTGACTCGGGCCGCGAGGGGGGTCAATCCCTCCGGCAATGTGTCGACCAGGACCACATCTTCGTTGAGCACCTCGGAAAACGAGAGCTGCAGAGAATAGGTTGCGACCTCACCGAGGCCGAGCTGCGGGTCGGCCGTTTCCGCGAATCCCGAACTCGCGAGCTCTTTCACCAAGCCAGGCACCGTCGCGACGGTCGCGTCGTCGCTTTGGGTCTGCTCACGACCGCCATCGCCCGCATTGCTGTCGAAGGTTACCTCGGCGGTGTTGACGAAGCTTTCCGCCGCCGGGGCATCTGGTGAGAGCGTCGCGGTGTAGGTGATCGTCGCGGTCGCACCGAGCTGAAGCGTGGGGAAGGTCAGGGAGAAGCCGTCCCCGGTCTCGGTGACCACCGCCCCCGTGACGCCCACGACCGAAACGGAGCCCGGGTTCAGCGTCAGGAACGGGTCGGACAGCGCGTCGCTGACCGTGACATCGAAAGCCGGCCCGGTCGAGGGGGCGTCATGGGCGACCGTCACTTGATAGCTCACTGTGCCGCCCGGCTGTGTGGCGATCGGTGCGGATTTGTCGACGACCAAAACGGGTTCCACCACCTCGACGGTTTCTGTCGCATTGGTCGGATCGCTCGGGTCGGTCAACTCGGTGCCGGGCTCGTCGGGATCAAAGACCCGCACCGTTGCCGTGTTGGTCAACTGTGCGCCTGCCGCAGCAGCGGCCACGTCGCCGACCACCGCGGTCACCTGCACCTCGATCTCGCGCAAATCGTCGGGTCCCGCGGGGTCGGCGATGCCGGTTGAGGTCACCGTGCCGAAGTCGAAGACCACGCTGTCACCTGCGGGCGTAATTGCGATGAAGGCGGAACTCTCGGTAGCACCAACCGCCAGATTGCTAGCCGTGATACCGGTCTCGAACGCGGTGACTTCGGCAGACAGAGCCTGCAGTCCCGCGGGCAGTGCATCGGTCAGGGTCACGACTCCAGAGCCCTCGGGGACCGAGATCGTAAGGGTATAGACAACCTCTTCGCCCACCGAGAGGTCGACGATATCAGGATCGAACTGCCCGGCGCCAGTCTCGGCTTGGCTCGTCGCAGTAACATCGGTGACCTTGATCAGCTCGACGCCCACCGTTGCAACCACGGCGCCGTCGACCAATGGATCAGTGAGGTCATCGGGGTCGGAGGTAAACTCCACCTCTCCCTCGAACCCAGGATCACCAGCTTCGCCAGGATTGGTGTCGAAGGAAACGACCCGGGCCGTGTTCTCCACTTGCCCGTTAAACTCGGCGGCATCGGTGACAACGGCTTGATAGGTGATCGTCAATCGATCGCCGGAGAGGAGGACTGGCGCATCCAGTGTGAAACCCAACGTGCCATCGGCATTGGCGGCCTCTGCTGCCGTCGATCCGTCAGTGGCGGTTACGCTCCCGCTGACCAGGCTAAGGCCCGCATCGGCCATAAGATCCTCGATGACCAGGTCATAGGCGGGGCCCGCGCCCGAATTGTCGATGGTAACGGTGAAGTCGATCAAATCGCCAGCATCGACGCCCTCGACCGGGTCCGCGGTCTTGGTGAGTTCCAGATCGGCAAGCACGACCTCGACCTCCTGGGCGTCCTCGACCGTGAAAGTGGCGCTGCCCTCGGTCACCGTGAGTGAGGCGGTGTTGGTCAACACCGTCCCATCCGGGTTCTGAGTCAGATCCGGGTCCAGAACCGCGTCGATTTCCACAATGATCGCGTCGTCGCCATCCACGATGTTGTCTGTGTCGTTGTCGATATCGTCGAAGTCGAAGCTGACCGTCTGGCCCATTATGTCGATTACCGGGGCGGTCAGATCTGTGACCGTCCCAATGCCCGTCAGGTTCTCACCCGCGGACACCACTCGCGCCGCCAGGGGTGTCAGCCCATCGGGCAGGGTGTCGGTCAGCACCACGTCTTGGCTGATGACCTCGGCGAGGAAGAACTCGATCTGGAAAGTCGCGACCTCGCCATGGGCCAGCTCGTTGCCGGCGGTCTCCGCGAAGGTCGAGCTGACAATCGATTTGCCGATGGCGGGTACGCTGGCGACGCTGGCGCCGTCCTCGACCATCTGCTCCCGCCCTCCGGGGCCGCCATTGCTGTCGAAGTCGAGCGTCGCCGTGTTCGGGAAGCTGGTAGCCTCCGGCGCGCTTGCGGAAAGAGTGGCGGTGTAGGTAACAGTCACGGTCTCGCCGAGATCGAGAACTGGGATCGTGACCTCGAAACCGGTGCCGACCTCGGTCACCATCGCACCGGCAACGCCGCCGACCGTAACCGAGCCGTTGTCGAAGTCGAGGTTCGGGTCGGCCAGCGTGTCGGTCAGCAGCAGGTCGAAGGCGGGGCCCGTAGACAGCGTGTCGTGGGTGATGACGACCTGATAGTCGACCTGCTCGCCCGGCCCCGCGGCGACCGGGGAGGTCTTCTCGATCTCTAGGATCGGCTCGACAACCTCCACCGTCTCCTCCGCCACGATCGGGTCGATGGGGTCGGTCAACTCGGTGCCCGGGTCATCCGGGTCGAAGACCTGCAAAGTGGCGGTGTTGGAGAGCTGGACGCCCGCCTCTACCGCAGCAATATCGGCGACCACGGCCGTGACGCTGACCGTGATGTCGCGCAGATCGCCTGCCCCAGTCGGATCATCCACACCGGTCGAGGTGACCTCGCCGAAGTCGAACACGACGCTCTCGCCGGTGCCGGAGATCGTGATAGCGGCGTTCGTCTCGTCGTCCCCCGCGGCCAGATTGGCGGTGGTGATCCCGGGGGCGAGGCTCCCCACCTCGGCCGCTATGGCCGTCAGCCCGGTCGGTAGGCTGTCGGTCAGAGTGACGATGCCGCTCCCCTCCGGCACGGAGATGGTGAGCGTGTACGTCACCGCCTCGCCAACCGAGAGATCGACGACATCCGGGTCGAACTCGGCGGTACCGGTCTCCGCCTGACCGGTATCTGCAGCGGACGTCGCTTTCGAGACTGTGGGGCCAATGGTGGTGACGGTCTCCCCATCGACCAGTGGGTCGGTGGGATCGCCCGGATCGGCGGTGAACTCCTGCTCCTCGACGAACCCTGGATCGCCGGGTTCGCCTGGATTGGTGTCGAAGGAGGCGACTATCGCGGTGTTTTCCACCTGGCCCAGGAATTCCGCTGCGTCAGTCACCGCCGCCTGATAGGTGATGGTCAGGGGCTCGCCCGCATCGAGCACCGGCACATCGAGGGTAAAGCCCAGCGTCGTGTCTGAATTGGCGACCTCACTGGCAGTGCTTCCGTCGGAGGAGGCCACGCTGCCAGAGACGAGCGACAAGCCCGCATCGGCCAGCAAATCCTCGACCGCGAGGTCATAGGCCGGACCGGATCCGGAATTCTCGATCTCGATGGTGAAGTCGATCACATCGCCGGCATCGACGCCCTCGGTCTGATCGGCGGTCTTGGTCAGCGTCAGCTCCGGGATCACGACGGAAACATCGGCCGACCCGTCGTCGGAAAGCGTATCTCCGCCTGCCACTATGGTCAGAACCGCGGTGTTCTTTAGCACTTCGCCATCGAGGTTTTCGGCAAGATCCGCGTCGAGAACCGCCTCAACCTCAACCAGGATCGTATCGCCACCGTCGATGCTTTGGTCGGCCGCATTGGCGACGTCGTCAAAACCGATTGTCAGCGTCTGACCCAGGATCGTGACATTGGGCATCGTCAGGTCGGTGACCGTCCCAGCAGCCGAAAGCTGCCCGCCAACCGAAGTGACGGTGGCCGATAGGGGCGTCAGCCCGGCTGGCAGGGTATCGGTGATGGTCGTGTCCTCGTTGAGTATCTCTGCGAGGACGATCTCTAGTTCGTAAGTCGCCACCTCCCCGAGGCCGAGGGTATTGCCTGTGGTCTCTGCGAAGCTCGTGTCGATCAGCGTCTTTTCCAGTACCGGCACGGTCGCGACGATGGCGTCGTCTTCGTCGGTCTGCACGCGCCCGCCATCCCCGGCATTGCTGTCGAAGGTTAGGGTCGCGGTGTTCGGGAAGCTTTCGGCGGGCTCTGCATCGGGGGCCAGCGTAGCGGTGTAAGTGATGGTTGCCGTCTCGCCGATATCGAGCGTTGGGATCGTGACCTCGAACCCGGTGCCGACCTCCGAGACCATCGCGCCCGTTACGCCTGCGACCGTGACTGAGCCGCTGTTGAAGGCCAGATCCGGGTCGATCAGCGTGTCCGCTACCACAAGGTCGAAGGCCGGGCCGGTCGAGCTCGGATCGTGCGTGACCGTCACCGAATAGGTGATCGTCTCGCCTGGGTCGACGGCGACGGGCGCGGATTTGTCGATCACCACCACCGGCTCGACCACTTCGACCGTTTCGGTGGCTTGGGTCGGGTTGTCGGGGTCGGTCAGTTCCGTCGTTGGGTTGTCGGGGTCGAAGACTTGCACCGTCGCCGTGTTGGTCAGTTGCGCGCCCGCGGTGGCCGCAAAGACATCGGCCACCTCCGCCGTCACCTCAACCACGATATCTTGCAAATCGTCGGGGCCGGTGGGGTCGTCGACACCCGCCACAGTCACCTCGCCGAAATCGAACACCACCGAGGAGCCGTCGGCGGCGATGGTGATTGCGGCGGCGCCTTCGTCATCGCCCGCTGCCAGATTGGCCGATGTGATGCCAGTGAGCGAAATCACCTCGGCAGACAGGGCCTGAAGCCCGAGGGGCAGATCATCGGTGAGGGTGACGAGGCCGGTCCCTTCGGGCACCGAGATGGTCAGCGTGTAGGTCACTTCCTCGCCAACCGAGAGATCGACGATCCCGGTGTCGAGTTGGCCGGTGCCTGTTTCTCCCTGCGAGGTGTCGGCGGCCGTCGCGTCTTTCGTAAGGGTCAGATCGACGGTCGGCACCTCTTCGGTATCGAACAGATCAGGGTCCGGGTCGTCGGGGTCGAATTCAGTGGTGCGTCCGTCGTCCGTCGGATCGTCGGAGGGGTTGGTGTCGAATTGCTCGACCGTCGCGGTGTTTGGGACCGCGCTGTTGAACAACGCCGCGTCCTGCACTTCCGCCTGATAGGTAATGGTGAGTGTGTCACCGATACCCAGGAAATCGCTCTCCACGGTGAAGCCGTCGCCCACCGGTGTGATCGTGGCACCGGCATCTGACGCCGCCACAGTGCCCGGGACGAGCGCCAACCCCGCATCGGCGAGGAGGTCGCTGATGACCAGATCGAAGGCAGGGCCAGGGCCCGCATTTTCGACATCGATCTGATAGTCGACGACATCGCCGGCATCGACTGGGCCCGCTGGCGCGGTTTTGTCGATGGTGATCGTGGGCTCGACGATATCTATCGACGCCTCCGCTGTCACTGTGTCGTCCGCATCGGGCCCAAAGCTCAGCACCGCGGCATTCACAAGGGTGTCGCCGCTTTCGTTCTGGGGCAGATCCTCGACCAAGGCTGTCACTTGGATCGTGATCGTCTCCTCCAGCGTATCGGCATCCGGTGCGTTTTCGATCAGGCCGAAATCGAAGCTGATCACGCCGCCGACGGGAGCCGCGGTGGCGCCGACCGCCAGGGCGGAGGAGGCCAGCAGGTCCTCGCCGATATCCGTTACCTCGGCGGAGACGAACGACAAAACGCCCGGCACAGTCGGCAAGGTGTCGGAGATGACGATTTCGCCTGTGCCCTCTGGGATCGTGGCTACCAGCTCGAACACCACCGTCTCGCCTATGGCCACGTCGGTGCCCGTCGTCTCGGTGAGCGACGTCGAGAAAACCGTCTTGCTCAGCTGCGGCGCATCGACCGCGATCTCCGCTTCGTCGCTCAGATCATAGTCTCGTTCGTTTGGATCATCGTCGGTAGGCAGCGAGTCGTAGGTCAGATCCGCGGTGTTCACCAGGACCTCGCCCAACTGCACATCGCTCGCGACGGTCGCACGGTATTCGACGATCAGGCTGTCGCCGGTGGTAAGTTCGTCGAGGGTGATCTCGATAGTCGACTCGCCCAGATCGTCGCCAGAGACGATGACCGCATCGCCGGAAGCATCGCCGGAGAGGCTGACCGAGCCCTCGACAAAGATCAGATCGGGGTCGTCGACCAGGTCCGTCAGTACCAAATCGAAGGCACTGGCGGAGCGGTTTGCACCGTCGACGATCAGCGGGTCATTGGTAACCTCGACCCGGAAGGTGATCTCGTCATCGCCGTCGGCAGTGGTCGGGTCGGCAGTTTTCTCGAGTGTGACATTCGACTCCTCAACCCGCACATTGGCATTGTCTGCTCGGGTCGCCCCCTCAAACCGCACGATGCCGCGGTTGCGCAAAAGGTCGCCGCCCTCGGTTGCCTCGGTCGCGTTGACCAGGGCGGTGACGGTTATGGCGATCTCATCATCAATGGTCTCGAAATTGTCCGGGTCGTTAAAGATATCGCCGAAATTGAACTGCAGCCGGTCGTTGAAGCTGTCGGAATTGCTGTCGAAGGGCAGGGTGCTCGGCCCATCCCCGATGGCGAAGGCGTTCTCCAGCGTCAGATTGCCACCAATCGCGCTTACCTCAGCGCTCAGCAGTTCCAGCGTGCCGCCATTCGGGTCCACACCGACATTCGCGAAAACGGAGCGGTCGATGATCACCACATTCTCGGTCGTTCCCTCTGTCAGGGTCAACGTGATCTCGTAGGTCAGCGTTTCCCCAACCAGGACGCTGTTGCTCGCATCGCCGTTGACGGTGGTGGAAACCAAGGTCTTTTCGATGGTCGGGTCGAGAGTCTCCACCACCGCATCGTCATCCAACCCCGCTGCGGGCACCCGGTTGATGCCGCCATCGAACGCCGCAAAACTGGCGATAGCGGCGGTATTGGTGATGTCCTCGCGCGGGCCGGTGGTGTCTGCGACCTCCAGATCATAGGTGATGATCACGATATTGTCGCCGGCGGTGGCGTCGAAATCGGCAATCGCGCCGGTCGCGCCGTCGGTTAACTCGATCCCGGCGCCGAAAAGGTCGGTATCCGCACCGGTAAAGGCGACCGCAGCGCCGGCGCCGTTGCGCACATCGAGGTTGAGGCCGGACATGCCGATCTCGAACCCCACGGGCAAAGTGTCTTGGATCAGCACATCGAACGCCCCATCGGGCGAGGAGCCGGTGTTCTCGACGACGATCGCGAAGGAGACCGTGTCGCCCGCGTCCACATCCTCCAGATCCGCGTCGACAGGGCTTGCACCGAGATTGGTCGAGTTGATTGCCCCCATCGCCCGTTGGCCGGATGTGCCGGGAGGCTCGAACCCGACCGGGCCGACCGACCCCTCGAAATCACCAGCGGTGGATGCGATCACGCCCTTGGTAATCGACAGCTCCGGCTGGCCGAAATTGAATTGAGTGATCTCCGTGGTCACGACCGGGTCGTCGCCGGTGTTCTCCTCGGTCGCCGAGGCTTGGTTGGTCAGCAGCAGGCCGTCGGCGAAGACGGCATCGACGACCGTCACCGTGAACAACAACTCGATCTCGACCGCGGCCCGCGGGTCGATGGACACGTCGGCAAACTCGAAGGACAGCGCATTCGACCCGGCATTCGTAGCAATCGATGGCGCCGCCCCGCCGCCGGTGAAGAAGTTCCCCGTGGTGCCGGCGCCGAAGACGGCTGTCCCTGCAGCTGGCGGCGTTGCAGTGCCGGTTCCCGGCCCGAAGGTTGTCACCTCGGTCGCGTCGAAGACGGGCACGGGCAGGAAATCGTCGATGCTCAGATCTTCGAAAGAGCCAATCGGCGCCCGATAGCTGACGCTGAAGGTGACCGTGTCGCCGGCCGATATGATTTCCCCCGGCACCGGCGCGGCACCATTGATCGCGACGATGCTTTTGTCGGTGATCTCACCGAAGGGGACGCTGACGCTGGTGGCGCTGGTGTCCTCCTCGGAAAACCCGGTGCCGACCGTTGGATTGGCATTCTCGCGCAAGGTGGCGGCGACTGTGACGGCGTTGCCAAGATTGTCGCCTTGGCTCACCTCGGCATCGTCGTTCGGATTGCTGAATTGGTCGAGAACTGTTGCCCGGTAGACGACTGTCGCCGTTGTGGCGCCTTCCTGCGCCCCGTCAATAAGGTCGCCCGCCAAAATGCCATCGGCCGCCCCGGCCGCCGTGAGCGCGGCCGACAGGTCAAAGGCCAGGGTGGTTTCGCCAAGGCCCGGCGTGTCCGCGTCGACCGTAACTGCTGAGGCAGCGAAACCGGTGCCGTTGGCGATAGTGTCGCCATCGGCTTCCGTCACGCCGAAGGTGACACTGCCCCCTGCGAACGCAAGGCCGTCGGACAGGACATCGGTCAGCACGATGTCGCCCATGGTGAAAAAGTCGGAGACTTGCACCTCGAGCGTATAGGTCAGTTCGTCACCCGGGGTCAGGCCGGCGACGTTTTGGTCATCGGTGATGGCGACCGATTTCTGAACGGCAATCGAGCGAAGATCCAAGATATCGTCTGCGGCGACATCGTCGCTCACCAACCGCTCTGCCGGGTCGCGCGGGTCGGTCGGGGTAAAGTCTCCCGCCGCGATGACATCGTTGATCGCGGTCTGGTCGTCACCGGTTTGCGGGTTGATGACAGCGTTGCCGAGGCCGTCTGTTTCCGGAATGAAGTAGTCGAATTCGATGACGACGGGCGTGCCACCGGTGACGCTGCTGAAGGTCACTTGCAGATCCTGGTCGCCCGGCGTGACGGTGCCGATTGCAGGCTGGTCGATTACCATACCGCCGACGCCGCCGGTGATTTGCACGTTGCCCAGATAGCTGACATTGATTGGCAGGACATCGTCGACCACCACATTGGTCAGCGTTTGCCCGTCCGCGACATCCAGCGTGATCTGCCAGGTTCTTGGGAAATTCGGACCTGTCGCCGTCTCGCTCTCGGAACCGGTGTTGGTTTTGGTCAGCGTTAGCAGGGTCGGCGTGACGTCTTTCTGCACGGCCGCGCCAAGGATCGAGGGATCGGCATCGGGGTTGTCGAGCGGATCGTCCCCAAGCGCAAAGCCCCCTTGTATGTCGAAGCTGAGGGGCGTGCCCACATCGGCCAGGTCCGAGAAATCGAGCGTCAGCTCGACCTCGACGGGCACCTGCTCCGGCGTGAAAGACCCATAGGGCAATTCAATGACCAGGAGCGTGTCGCCCGGCGTGCCTGTGATGACCAGCGGATCGCCATTGGTCTCCACCGCGAGCGGATGCTCCGCCTCGCCGCTTGCGTCAAAGACCACCTCGGTGGTTGGAACCGTTGTGCCAAGGAAGGTGGCGCTGTCGAAGGTCACCCCATCATCGATTTCGGCACCGGCACCGTCTGCGCCCGTGGTCGGCAACACAACATTGATGAAGGGAACGAAGCCCACATCGCCATCCGCGGGGTCGCCAGGCGTGGCGTCGCCCGAAGTGTTGTCGAAGGTCAGCGTAAGGCTAACATCCTGGGCGCCGAGCTCGACCGTATCTGGACCATCTACGGTGACCGTGGGTTCCGCGGTCAGCAGAATCCGGTCTTCCAGCTTCTCCAACAATGGGCGCATCCGGGCGTCTCCGCTATTGTTGCAGGGCGGCGTTGAGGCGATAGATCGACTCGTCGCGCACGCCATCCGTCGGTGCGATGTCGATGCCCCAACGGTCGAGCAACACGCCCCGCGCACGGCTGAAATTCGCCGCCGCAACGGCGAGTGTGGCGCGCGCTTCCGCCACGGCCTTTTCTTGGTCGGCGGCACGCTCATGGGCGCCGATCAGAGACTCGAGCGTGGTCGATGGCGTGTCGGTCCCGCTGCCATCCTCCCATTGCACTTTTAGGGCGCTCAGCTCTCGCTGCGCATCGACGCGCGCGCGGCGGCGGAAATCGAGATCCTTTGCGGCGACGGCATACTCGCTGGCCGACACTTCGAGCTCCAGCACGACGGTCGACAGCGCCGACCGGGTCTGATGGCGCTGCTGGATCGTCTCCAGACGCCTGCGCTCATAGCGGGCGTCGCGCTCATCATAGCCGAGCGGGATCGACATGCGCACCCCGATCAGACCGCCCAATTCGCTGTCGGTCGCGGCCCCGCCGAAGTCGCGGTCATCGCTGTTCCCGGATAACACGCCTTCCAGAACGAGGTCGAGCTCAGGCAGTTGCTCGTTCGCCGCAATCCCTTCGCGCAGGGCCGACGCCTCGTATTGCAGAAACGCTTGTTGCACTTCCGGGCGCCGTTCGAGCATTTGATCGAGGATCACATCCCGGCCGATCTTGGGCGATACGGCATCCGGCGGCGACAAGGTAACCAACTCGGCCTGGGATTGGGTCAATTCGGGCGCATTGGTGAGCGCGGCGAGGCGGAACTGCGCGTTCTTAACCGCGGCCTCCGCCCGCAC
>JBCDAV010000058.1:0-18113 GCA_039184865.1 Pseudomonadota bacterium
AACTACCCGACGGTGCCGAAGGGGACCGAGCGGCTGCGCTTCACCCCGGGCCCGCTGCACACCGAGGCCGATATCGACCACCTCGTCGGCGCACTCTCCAACCTCTGGTCCCAGTGCGCGCTGGCAAGACAGGTCGCTTGACTCGAAGCGATCTAGGTGCGCCTGCGGGCGCGCCCGACGGTGACAAAAACGACAAAGGCGCCGGGTGCATTACCCGGCGCCTTCTGGTTTCAGATCAGTCGGCTCAGTGCAGCGACGGATCGCGCTTCAGATCCACGAGGTGCGGGATCGGGAAGTTCGCAAAGTACTTCGTCCCGCGGTAGATCGCATTGTCGATCTTGGCCTTCTTCTTCTTGAGGTGCGGGATCGGGAAGTTCGCGAAGTATTTTGTTCCGCGATAGATCGAATTGTCGATGTTCAGCCGCTTGCGCATCAGAGGCTTGCCGAACATCGTCGCGAGCAACGACCGCCCGCGCCGGATCGACGGAAACATCGGGCTGGACATCAGTCTTGGTGCGCCCTTGATGATGGAAGACGAGCGATACTCGAGCGCGAGGTCCTCGGCCACGTAACTCGTCTGCGCGAGTCCGCCCATGTCGACTGACGGCGTCTTGTCCATCAGGATGTAGGCCTTCTCGGCACCGCCGAACGGTGCGCGAACGGCAACGAGAGCATTTCCCGACGCGATCGCTTGCGCGTAGGCATCGTGAGCGTCTTCGGGCACGCCTGCCTCGCTCATGGCGGCCTGCGCGTCGCCGGAGGACGTGATGACATCCACCATGCTGTCACGGAAGGAGTGATCGCGGAGCGCCTGCACGACGCCGTGCGCGGTCTGTTCATCCTCATATAGTCTCGTGATGATCGTGGTCATGCTTCCTCCAATGGTCTCTCTTTCATCTCGCGGAGCCTCTCCACGGTTTCGATCCTGCGCCGCGGCGCCAGGAGCGGGATGATGGCAACCAGCGCGACGCAAAGCAGCGCCATCTCCATCCCGAAGACTGTGATGTAGGGCGTCGCGGCGTTGCCTCCACCGGGCGCCATCAGCACGGCATCCCGCAGGCCGCCCCCGATCGCTATCGCTACGCCTGCCGCAGTCGCCTGCACGGCGCCCCATGTGCCCAGTGCCAGACCGATCTGTTCCTTGGGCGCACGGCGCATTGTGGCCGTGAGGGTTCCATGACTGAAGAGACCGGCGCCGAAGCCGATCGCCAGGACGCCGGTGATGAAAAGCGCATGGGCATCGCCCGTCGCAGCGACGACGATGGCGCCGAACCCCGGCACGCCGATCATGCCCCCGAGAAAGCTTACGTGGACCGGGTCCATGCCTTGGCTCAGGACGCGGGACGCAAGGGCGAAACCTGCAAGTCCGCCGAGCGCCAGAACGGCGGTAAGCCGGGTCGTCTCGGCAACCGTGAGCCCCAGGACGTGGCCACCATACGGCTCCAGCAGCACGTCGGCCATGCCGAAGCCCATGGTTCCGAGCGCGATCACGATCAACAGACGCGTGGCACCTGCACCGCTGATCAGCTTGGACCATTCGTCCCAGAAGTTGGGCGCCGGCTCGGTCGAGGCCGCGCGAGCCCGGTCGCGGCCTTCCTGCTTCCAGAGTGCGACCACATTCAGGATGATGGTGACGACGGCCGCGCCCTGGAGAACCTGGATGAGTTTGCCGGGCGTGTAGTCGGTGAGCAGCCAGCCGAAGATCAGGGCGCTGCCGATCATACCAAGCAGCAGCATCACGTACATCAATCCGACGACGTTCGGTTGGTCTTCCTGTTTGACGAGGTCCGTTGCAAGCGCGAGCCCCACGGTCTGAACGGTGTGGACGCCTGCTCCGACCAACAGAAAAGCGATTGCCGCCGCACCGTGGCCGATCCACAGGGGCGTGTCATGCGACTCGCCATATCCGGAGAGGACGAGCAGCGCGAATGGCATCACCGCGAAGCCGCCGAATTGGAGCATTGTGCCCTTCCAGATATAGGGCACACGCCTCCAGCCGAATGCAGACTTGTGCGTGTCCGACTTGAAGCCGATCAGCGTTCTGAAAGGCGCGAAGACGAGCGGCAGCGAGATCATCACGGCGACCAGCGTCGCCGGTACGTTGAGTTCGACGATCATGACGCGGTTCAAAGTGCCGACGAGCAGCACCAGCGCCATGCCGACGGAAACTTGGAAGAGAGAGAGCCGAAGGAGCCGCGAGAGCGGTACGTCCTGTGTCGCGACATCCGCAAATGGCAGGTATCTCGGGCCAATATGCACAAGCGTGTTGAGCGCGTAGTTCTTCATGTTGAACATGTGCTCACGCCTCCTGTGCCAACAGGCTGCAGGAGGCCGGAAAGCTCGTCATCCGGCCTCTCGCACGCAGCCCCGTGCAGGGGCTGGTCTTCGCTTTAATCGGTACTCGGTGACGATCCGAGCGCAAGCGGGGTCTTCAGCACCGCCTTGCCCATCCGCCCGTCCGGGAGCACGACGATCATTTCGTCGCTGGACGTGGGATAGACCTTTGCGTCAGCCAACGGAGCGCTTGCCGGTTGCACCTGGGCTTCGATGGACGCGGTTTGCGTCGAACCCATTTCCTTGCCGGACAGGAAGTCCCCGACCCAGCTCGTGTTCGACACGATAGCGAGGTGCACGGCGAAAGAACCGACGGCCACACCGCCAAGGAACAGCGGGATTCCGATGGTCGGCTGCACGACGAGCCACATTTTTGAATTGATCATCTTGGCGCCTCCTTATCCCAGCCAGGGCGTTGCGAACGCCACAAGGATGTGTGCGAGCAGCGCGAGGAAGCCGAACACGCGTGTTCCGTCGATGATGTAGCTGTGAAGTTCCTCTGCTTCGCGCAGTGTAAGACCGGTAGGCCATACTTTATCTGGATCGTGGTCGGACATGGTCGCCTCCCTAGTCCTTTTCAGTTTCCGGCCCGACGGATCAAGGAAAGGTCTGAAGGGCCCTCACGGGTGGCCCACGATAATTCCACTCTGCGGAAATCAGTGGCCCATAGTGGGAATTATTGTCACTAAAATCTGACATTTTCAAGCGTAAATATAAACTTACGACCTCTGCTGGCGCAATGAGCATTGAGATTCGTTGGATCGCGCAAGCACCAGTATCTGCGGGATATTTCCACCTGATGGAAGATCATCGCGCCATTAAGAACGCTATACGATGCGCTCATATGACGAATGGCGTGGCGAGAGTCTGCACCAAAGGAAGCACCGATTCCACGGTTCCAAGAGAATCAGATGCAGACGTAGCTGTCAGTGAGTTTCGTTTCTACGCGCGTAGACGCGTCATGCTCTATCGTCTGACACGCGCCTTGCTAGGCGAGCGAGCGCACCATCATAAACCCGAACAGCGCGGTAATGGTGGAAGATACGACCCCCCACGAGACGTCGATTGCCGCCATGCGCGAGGTCCAGCGCTTCAGCGTCGCGAGGTTCGTCGACTCGTAGGTTCCATAAGCAATCAGACCTATCAGTGCGCCGTGCAATCCTGCCGTCGCCCACGAGTCTGCCTCGATCGCCGGAACGACCGCGAGGTAGAGAATGCCCATCTGATAGAAAATGAAGAACACAATCGCTGGCATCATGCGCGGGTCTTCCAGCATCAGATCACCAAGTGTCTGGGTGAAGATCGGTCGCATGACGAACTTGATCCATACGAGATCAAGAACGATGAAGAGGATCAGCGCCGCTATGTAGCCTGCCAGGAATTCCATGTGCGCCCTTTGCGTACGGTCGAATTTTCGTGTGCATGTGCGAAGGGATACGTGCCGGATCTTGATTTGGATCACGCCAGATCAAACCGAAGAGGCCGCAAGGCTGTGTCCGGGGTTGCCTAAAGCAGCTCGTGCTCGTGGAGTTTCTTGTAGAAGCTCTGGCGGCTCAGCCCGAGGACTTCGGCGGCCTCGGTCCGATTGTTCCCGGTAAGGCGGAGCGCGGACTCAATGCACTGCTTTTCGATCTCCGAGGTCGAGCGTCGGACGAGATCTTTCATGGATGCCTGTCCGACCAACTCCGCCAATGCCGATGCTTCAATCGCATCAGGCGCGGCGACACCGGACGGGACGTCCGCATCGGCCTCGCGCGGCATGTGCATTACAAACCCGTATCCGACCGGCGCCTCTTCGGGCACGGCAACCACTGAAATGTGAACGTCGTCCAGGTCCTGGGTTTCGCTGTCGAGCGCAGTCAAAGACGTCATGAGCCGGCCATGCTCATCTGCTTCCCGCATGGCAATCTCGAGAGCGTGCTGCGACAGGTCGAAAAGATCCGACACAAGCGCTCCAACAGTTCTGCGGTCCGGCACAAGCGCGTCAAACGCGGCGTTCGTCCAGAGAACTCTTGCACCCGGATCTGTCAGAACAATCGGGACCCATGTTCTCTGCAAAAGCTGTGACGCGCCCTGCGAGAACGGTTCGCGCCAGTCATCGTCTTCAATGTGCGTCAGCGCAATGCGGACCAGCAGCACCATGCGATCCATGGTCCGAACCATTCGGCTCACAAGACGGCAAGCGCGCCCCGCCGCCGTTGTAAGTTCGAGCGACACTTCCGGCGTCGCGGCGACATCGGCGAGTTGTTCGGCAATCTCCGGTTCCAGGAAATGGGTATCCAGCTGCGTTCCCGACAGAGAGCCAACATTGGTCCCGAGCACACTGGCGGCCGGACCGTTGGCTTCTTCGATCCGTCCGGAGACGGCATCGACGATCAGCACACCCTCGCGCGACGTCTTGAACAAGGCCTGATAGCGCGCTTCTGTCTCTTGCGTCGCTTGTTGGCGCGATCGGGTGATTTCGGCGTCGATCACGCGTTCTGCAAGCTGCAGCCCGCCGCCATTCAGATTGCCGATGAGGATGATGTTCTTGCCATCTCCGGCGAGGTGCGCGGAATAACTCGCGGTCGTATCTGCCCCGACCAAAGGCGAATGGCGAATGCGGATTGCTTGGGTCGCGCGGCCATTGCGCGCTTGCTCGACCATCTTCTCTAGCGCCAACCGGTCGGGTTGCTCCGCGAGTTCGCTGACCATGCGATTCCGCAGGGCATCCGGTTCGGCACGAAGCCTGGTCTTCTTCCCGAATGTGAGGTCTGCAATTTCTCCATCAGGCCACAGCACGACGACGATATCGGCAGATGCGATGATGGCCTGTGTGGACATCGCCATTGTCGCGCGGCTCAGATTTTCGAACGATACAGACTGGTCCATACGGCTTCCCGATCTTCATGACCGTCGCATTAGCTTAGCATAGTTTTTGTGCTATTTGGTGCAATTATGACAGTCAGGCGTTGCTCGCAAGCTACGTACTGTCGCGTCAGTCTCGCCGGAGTCGCTCAAAGCACGCCCATGCAACTGTCCCCTCGCCACGACAAAATTGCAGTCCAGACCAGTGGTTTGTTCAAGGATTTCGAGACGGCGAGCGATCGGTGGAACGAAGGCTGGGAGTACTCGCACGATACATCGTGCGCGTCCCTACAAGACCCTGCAAGGCTGCCTTTCCAGCCAAGTGCGAACATCGTCATCAATGTCAAAGCAATCACCCCGCACGACTTCGAAGGACACGTTCAGGAGCTTTCGGGGTGAGTGCCGACGGACTGACCCGGTCGCCCTGCGACACCGAAGACATCCATTTGATCGGTTCTGTTCAGCCCCACGGGGCACTGGTCGTCATAGATTGCGAGGATCTGCGCGTTACCCATGCCAGCGCGAACGCGCCTGTAAGCTTTGGTGCGCCGTTACCGGAAATCATCGAACCCGCTGATCTCGAGGCCGTGCGCGCCGCCGCCGAAACCGCAGGAACTCGCAAGGTCCTGCGTGCGGTGCGTCTCAGGCTGGCGGGGCAGGTCTTCGAGTGTGTGCCGCACGAACACGAGAAGAGACTGTACCTCGAACTTTTCCCAATTACGCAGGATGCGCGAGAGGGGTGGCAGGAAGACGATCTGCGACGCCAGATCATATCCGACCTCGTGCGACCCACCACGCTCGCGGAACTCGCCGATCTGAGCGCGGAAATCGTTCGTCGCGTGAATGGCTTCGACCGCGTGATGATATACAGGTTCGCCGACGACAACCACGGCGAAGTCATCGCGGAGTCGACCGACCGTTCCGACAGCTATCTCGGACTGCATTATCCGGCCTCGGACATTCCTGAACCCGCGCGCAGGCATTTCGTCCTGAACGTCGTTCGGGCGATCGGGAACGTTCACGCCGAAGCCGTGCCTGTGATGGGAGAGTGTCCGCTGGACCTCAGCTTCTCGGTATTGCGCGCCGTGCCCTCCACCCATCTTCAGTACCTCGAGAACATGGGCGTGAAGGCCAGCATGTCGGTCTCGCTGGTCTCCAACGACAAGCTTTGGGGTTTGATCGCCTGTCATAACTACACGCCACGGGTGGTCCCGCTGCAAACGCTCCGGTTCGCCGAATTGCTCGCGGGCACGATTTCCGCGCTGCTCCAGGGGATCGAGAACCGGATGCAGCTCACGCGGTCGATCGAGGCCGAGCGCATTGCATTCGCGATGGAAAAGCAGGGACGCGCAGGCACCGGTTTGTCCGAGGTCGTGGCGCAGTGGTCAGATGAACTCATGCGCCTGTTCGACGCTCAAGGCGTTGTCTTCCGACAGTCCGGGCGTGTTGAAGAGTTTGGCGCGGTACCCGAACCACGCCTGCGCTATGAGCCACTGAGAAAGCAACTCACGGAAGGTGTGACGGCGACTGGACACTTGAGCAGTGTCGTCGATCTCGACAATCGGCAGGTGGAGCGTGCTGCCGGTGCGGGATATATGGAACTGTCCGGCGACGGTCAGGATTACCTCGTTCTGGTGCGCCAGCACTTTGAGGATGTCGTGAACTGGGCCGGCAAGCCTGAAACCGTCGCCGAAAAGCTGGCCGACGGGACGACCCGCCTCAACCCGCGCGCCTCGTTCGCTCTCTGGCGACAGGAACGTCACGGCAAGTCCAAGCCGTTCGATCAGACCGATCTCGAGGCACTTCGCATCGTACGGCGCGCGCTCTTCGCCCTGAACTCTCTCGAGCGGGAACAGGCCGCGCGGATCGCACAGAAGGAGGCCGAGGCGGAAGAGGAGCGCCTACGTCTGGTTCTGCTCGACGCTGCCCGCAAGACGTCGATGGGGGAACTGGCCTCTGCATTGGCGCACGAACTCAATCAACCGCTCGCCGCTGTTTCCAATTACATCAACGCCTGCCGGGCGCAGCTTTCGACCTTCGATGCTTCGCTGCCCGAGGGCTTCGACGCATTGATGCTCGACGCGGTGTCTGAGGCTTCGCGCGCTGCCGATCTCGTGCGGCGCCTGCGCGACTTCATTGCAGGAGGGGCGCTGCAACTCGAGCAGTCCTCGCTGGAAGAGGCCATCCGGCAGGGCGCGCAACTCGCGATGGTCGCACACGGTACCGATCGCCCGGACCTGGTCGTCGATGTGCCTCGCGATCTTCCGCCAATCTGGATCGACCGGATCCAGGTCGGACAGGTCATCCTGAATCTCGCTATGAACGCGATCACGGCCATGCGCGCCGAGGAGCAGAAGATCCTGACGATCTCGGCGCGACTCGAAGACCGTATTGTCCGCGTCCGAGTCCACGACACAGGACCTGGTATCTTGCCCGAGATGCGTCCGTCGCTGTTCGAGCCTTTCCACTCTACGACGACGAGCGGCATGGGAATTGGCTTGACGCTATGCAGATCCATTGTAGAGGCTCACGGTGGTCGGATCGAAGCACCAGAAAGCGCCGAAGGCGGGGTGATCGATTTCACGCTTCCACTGGATGGTGGGGGCACAGGATAGGGGCGCTCCTTGCGGGTCTATGTGGTCGACGATGATGCGGCGGTTCGCCGGTCGTGCGCTATTCTTCTTCAAGCGCATGGTTTCAGAGCGACCCCGTGCGCATCTGCTGCCGCATTTCTTAAAGCCTACAAGTCTGGGGAAGACGCTTGCGTTGTCCTCGACATTCGCATGCCGGACATGAGCGGTCTCGAGCTTCAGGCACACATGGCTGAAAGGGGAATTCAGGTCCCGGTCATAATGCTCACGGGCCACGGCGATGTCCCGGTGGCCGTGAAGGCTATCAAGGCCGGTGCCATCGACTTCATCGAGAAGCCGGCAGACGCAAAGGCACTTCTGTCCGCGCTGGAAGAAGCCCGCGCCATCCTGCGCGACAAGCCGCGCCGGACGGTGCCACAGGAAGAAGTTCATTCCCGGCTTCAATCCTTGACAGACCGCGAGCGGGAAGTTCTGGACCAGTTGGTGCTCGGGAAGCTGAACAAGGAAATCGCGGAATCGCTCGGGATCAGTCAACGAACCGTTGAGATCCATCGGGCGCGCGTGCGCGAAAAGATGCAGGCACGCGGGATCTCAGACCTAATCATGATGTTGCGCTGAGCCGCTAAAGGCTCAACGCGCCTCTGGATGATCGGGCTGCCCCGCATAGGGGTTTTTCCGAAATACCACCCCACATCACGCGCGCGTTACGCATAGGTGAAGCGGCCGCGCAAGACGTCCGTAAAGGGAAAATCGCCGGGGTCCTGTAATGGACGGTCGAAGTAACGAAACATCAATATCACGGATCGTAGTGCCGCTCAGCGACGAGGAGCTCGCCGCAGTTGAGGGGTGGCGAAAAGCAAACGACCTCGATTCGCGCGAGGCAGCGATCCGGCACCTCGTTCGACTCGGCCTTCTGAACGAAATCAGCCGTATTTATCAATCGGTTACCGCTGGCGAGGATCGCGACTGACGCCAACGTAGTCAATGTTAGTTTACACTTAACAAGTCAATATTGTCATGTTTTACTGACAGCATGTCTGTCAGGACCTCACAGCGCGCGCACCCTGATCCAGCGACCGTACTGGAACTTCTGAAACCGGTGACCTGGTTCCCGCCCATGTGGGCGTATCTGTGCGGAATCGTGTCGGTCGGAATGCCCGTCGCAGGCCGCTGGGACGAGGTGCTTCTCGGAGTCGTGCTCGCAGGCCCGCTCGTCTGCGCCATGAGCCAGGCTGCGAATGACTGGTGCGACCGGCACGTGGACGCGATTAATCAACCGCAGCGCCCGATCCCGTCCGGCCGGATGCCGGGGCGCTGGGGTCTCTGGATCGCGTTGGCGTGGACGGCGCTCTCGCTCGCGGTTGGTGCCATGCTCGGCGTCTGGGGTTTCGCAGCGACCGTCTTTGCGGTCGCATGTGCGTGGGCATATTCCGCCGAGCCGCTTCGCCTGAAGCGAAACGGCTGGTGGTCCAATACCGTTTGCGCACTCTGCTACGAAGGCGTCCCGTGGTTCACAGCGGCCGCGGTCATGTCGGCGACCCTGCCGGATGCGACGATCATCGTGGTCGCGTTGCTTTATGCGGCGGGCGCGCACGGCATCATGACGCTGAACGACTTCAAGGCGTTGGATGGTGACAGGATCATGGGGCTCGGCTCGCTGCCGGTCATGCTTGGTCCGGAGCGCGCGGCCCGGCTTGCCTGCTGGGTCATGGCGTTGCCGCAGCTTGTGGTTGTCGGCCTGTTGTGGTCCTGGGATCGACCGCTTCATGCTCTGGGCGTTCTGGCCGTCCTTGCAGCGCAGGTCGTCCTGATGCGCCGCCTTCTCGGAGATCCGAAGCGGCTCGCGCCCTGGTACAATGCGACCGGCATCGTTCTTTACGTCACCGGCATGATGATTGCGGCCTTCGCGTTGCGCGGGTTGGGAGGGATCTGATGCTGTCCTGGATTTCGATCGTGCGGGTCGGTCTGGTGCAAACCGCGCTGGGCGCGATCGTTGTCCTGTGCACCGCGACCATCAATCGGGTGATGATCGTCGAGCTTTCGCTTCTGGCAATGATCCCGGCAATGCTCGTCGGGATATATCACGCCTTCCAGTTGCTGCGCCCGAAATGGGGGCACGGTGCCGACAGCCACGCCCGGCGCAGCCCATGGGTGATTGGAGGAATGGCGGTCCTCGCCCTCGGCACGATAGGTGCCGCGACGGCCACGGCCTGGATGGAGACGGCCTTCTGGCCCGGCCTCGCACTGGCCCTGATCTCGTTCGCGATGGTCGGCCTCGGCCTCGGCGCCTCGGCCACGAACCTTCTGGCCCTTCTGGCCGCACATGTCGCACCGGGCCGCAAAGCTGCGGCCGGAAGCCTTGTCTGGATCCTGATGATCGCCGGCCTTGCTGCCAGCGGGATCACGATCGGGCAGGTGCTCGACCCCTACTCAGGAGCGCGCCTGATCACGGTCAGCATAGGCGTCGCGACGATCGCAATGCTCGTGACAATCCTCGCACTCTGGGGCGTCGAGGGCAGCGCGGACCAGCGCGAAGACCGTCCGAAGGTCAACTTCCGGACCGCGGCGCTCGAGGTCTGGCGTGACCGGCAGGCGCGCATGTTCGCGATCTTCGTCTTCGTCGCCATGCTGGCCTACAACACGCAGGACCTGATCCTCGAACCGTTCGGCGGCCATGTCTTCGGCATGACGCCCGGCCAGTCGACAGCATTGGGCGGGCAGATGCATGCTGGCGCCTTGATGGGGATGCTGGTCGTCTTCTTCACCGGCCTCATCGTGAAGAACGCCACGATCACGCGCACCTTCATGATCGGCGGCTGCGTCGGCTCGGGCTTATGCCTCGTCGTTCTCGGGCTCGGTGGTTTGGAAGGCGCTGGCTGGCCGATCGCCCTGAACGTCATGGCGCTCGGCTTCTGCAATGGCATCTTCGCCGTTGCCGCGATCGCAATGATGATGGGACTGGCCTCCGAGGGTCGCGACGCACGAGAAGGCACGCGCATGGGGATCTTCGGCGCCGCGCAATCCATGGGATTTGCGATCGGCGCAGCCTTCGGAGCCGCCGCATTGGACACACTCCGCGCGGCCACCGGACTCCTCGCCGAGTCCTACTCGGCCGTCTTCTTCTTCGAGGGGACGCTCTTCCTCGTCGCGGCACTTCTCGCTTGGCGCGCGCTTGTGGAGGCAGAGCGCCCGATACCGCTTGCGGTCAATATTCCGGGGGAATGATCGATGTATGATGTTGTGATCGTCGGTGGCGGCCCGTCCGGGGCCACGGCAGCCGAATATCTCGCGCGGCAGGGCCGGCGTGTCGCCCTGCTCGACAAGGCCGGGCGCATCAAGCCGTGCGGAGGGGCAATCCCGCCGCGCCTGATCCGCGACTTCGACATTCCCGAATCGCAGCTCGTGGCACGGATCTCGACGGCGCGCATGATCTCGCCCTCGGCCAACATGGTCGACATCGACATCGAAAACGGCTTCGTCGGCATGGTCGATCGCGAGCATTTCGACGAGTTCCTGCGCGAGCGCGCGGCGAGTGCCGGTGCCGATCGCTTCACGGGAACCTTCACCCGGATCGACCGGGACGCGACCGGGGCGACGACCCTGAGATATCGCGACTCCACGGGCGAGATTCACGCCGTGCCCACGAAGCTGGTGATCGGTGCGGACGGCGCACGTTCCGGCGTCGCGCGGGCCGAGGTCGATGGCGGCGACACCATCCCCTACGTCATCGCATATCACGAGATCATCGAGGCGCCGGACGACGTCGCCACATATCACCCGAAACGGTGCGATGTTGTCTATGACGGACAGGTCAGCCCCGATTTCTATGGCTGGGTGTTTCCGCACGGCAGCCAGGCCTCGGTCGGCATGGGCTCGGGCATCAAAGGCGTTGACCTCAAGGAATCTACGGCTCTGCTGCGCCGGAATTCGGGTCTCGAGCACTGCAAGACCATTCGCAGAGAGGGCGCGCCGATCCCGCTTCAGCCCCTCGAGAAGTGGGACAACGGGCAGGATGTCGTGCTTGCCGGGGATGCTGCCGGGGTCGTCGCACCTGCATCCGGCGAGGGGATCTATTACGCCATGATCGGCGGCCAGTTTGCCGCCGAGGCCGCCGAGCTCGCTTTGAAGACCGGCGATGCCAAATCGCTTGCGAAAGCGCGCAAGCGTTTCCTGAAGGAGCACGGGCAGGTCTTCCGCGTGCTCGGCATGATGCAGAAAACCTGGTACTCGTCGGACGACCGACGCGAGCGCTTCGTCTCGATCTGCCACGACATCGATGTTCAACGCCTGACTTTCGAAGCCTACATGAACAAGAAGCTTGTTCATGCACGCCCGCTGGCGCATCTTCGCATCTTCGCTAAGAATATCGCACATCTTCTGCGGCTCGTGCCTGCAGTCAAGACATCCTAAAGAACGCCAGCAGCGCACATTTCGGGAGGGTTCATCATGTCATTGCGGAGAGGTGACGACGTCAAGGGCTGGTCGGGAGTGACCCACAACCTCGCAGCCAACGCCAAGGAACGAACGGCATGGACGTTCTCGCTCGTCAGCATGGTGCTCACGATCATGGCCGTCGGGATCGCGGGATTGTTTCTGTCTCAGTCCGACATTCCGACAGCCGCAAAGGCTATTCTCGTGCTCGGCGTGCTTTTGTTCACCGTCGTCCTGATCTGCGGGATTTACTCGAAGATGGTCCGCCGGGCTGCGGGCTTGCCCTATGACGACGATCTCGACGCCGGGCGGGCCGGGAGCGCGTATGCGTCGGAAGATCTTATGATGGATGAGCCGTCGCTGAGCTCGCTCAGCAGCGTGTCGGCAGTCTCGGCCGCAGCCGCCAAAAGACCGGCGGCGCCTGCGCCTAAGCCCGAACCGGCGCCCGCATCTGAGCCTGAGCCGGTGGCCGCAGCCGAGCCGGAAGCGGCCCCGGAACCGGAGGCAGCACCCGAACCTGAACCAACGCCGGAACCGGAAGCCGCCCCCGAGCCCGAGGTGGTCGAAACGGTTGAAGCGGCGCCAGAGGATCCGGGCGTACGCCCGCAGGGGATCGCCGAGGCACGTGAGGGCGGGCCGGACGATCTGACCCGGATCAAGGGCGTCGGACCCAAACTGGCCGTCCTGTGCAACACGCTTGGTTTCTATCACTTCGATCAGATCGCCGCCTGGACGGACGACGAGGTCGCGTGGGTCGACCAGAACCTCGAGGGTTTCAAGGGACGTGTCACGAGGGACAACTGGGTCGAGCAGGCAAAGGCCCTCGCCGCCGGTGACTAGCGGCAAAGGCTGGTTGAGGCCGGTTTGACCCGCGCCTCGGCCCGTCATTAACTAGTGGTTCGGCCCAAACGAGAGAGTCCGATTTGGGATCCCCATCCGATTGCGTAGGTGCGAGTCTGCGCCATGCGCTCAGGAGATTCCATAACTGTTTCTGCTGCTGATCGTTGGCTGTTTTAATCCATCGTGGCCGATCGGAACACTGCCCAGAAGCACGTCTGGCGGGCACAGATCGTCCTGCTGACGGCAGAGGGTCTTGGGACACATGCCACCATGGCTGCCACGGGCACGTCGAAGACAACGGTCTGGCGCTGGCAGGAACGGTTTGCCGAGGCTGGGGTCGAGGGTCTGCTGTCCGACAAGACCCGCCCGCCGGGCAAGGCGCCGATATCGTCAGATAAGACGGCGGAGGTAGTTCGCCTGACGCAGGCGCAGCCACCGCACGAAGCAACTCACTGGACAGCCCGGGCGATGGCGAAGGCGGTAGGGCTCGGTGTGGCAACCGTGCAGCGCATCTGGGCGGCACACGGGCTGGCTCCCCATCGCTGGCGTGTGTTCAAGTTCTCAAAAGACCCAGCCTTCGTGGAGAAGCTGCACGATGTTGTCGGCCTTTATGTTGCACCACCCGCTCATGCCGTTGTGCTATCGGTCGACGAGAGTGAGCCGCGCAGCGCGCCATCGGTCCGAGCGCCGTGGCGAACGCAAATCCAAGCACTCGACCGAACTCAGCCTGGCTTACCGCTGAAGAAGGGCCGAGGCGCAACGATGACCCACGACTACAAGCGCCATGGTACGACCACGCTCATTGCCGCTCTGAACGTGCTGACCGGGGAAGTCTTCGGGCGGAACATGCAGCGACATCGCCACCAAGAGTTCATCTGGTTCCTGAACGCGCTGGAGAAGGACATCCCGGCAGGTAAGGTCGTTCACGTCATTCTCGACAAGTCCGCCGTGGAGGCCGCCATCGGTCCGAGGCCTTTGGCGGACGCTGCTCACAAACACGCTAAGGTCCGCGCCTGGCTCGACCGTCATCCCCGTTGGACATTCCACTTCACGCCCACGTCAAGCTCCTGGCTGAACGCCGTCGAAGGCTTCTTTGCCAAGCTCACACGTCGTCGACTGAAGCACGGTGTCTTTCATTCCGTCGTTGACCTGCAGGCCGCGATCAATCGCTTCATCGCAGAGCACAACGCGACCGAGGCAAAACCCTTCGTCTGGCGGGCAGATCCGGATGCCATCATTGCCAGCTGAAGCAGGGGCTTTCAGGCACTGGGGATGCAGGGCTGAACGCCAGCCCCTCAGGGCGCTCCTTAGACGATGGACCGGGTGGGCGCGTGGCGGTCTAAGCGACGTGTGCGACTGCCCGACGTCTGCGCGCCCAGCCCAATCCGAACAGGGCGCCCAAAGCGGACAGCAGGAGCCACGCCGCTGCGGGTAGTGGGACTGTGCCCACGCCTCCCCCGGTTCCTCCGCCGGGGCCCGGAACAAGCGTGAAGGTGATGTTGCTGGCCGCCGTGCTTACTTCGCGAAGTGTGCCGGAGGAGTTATCGGTGAGGAATACATGATTCGGAAGAAAAAAACTCTGAAGGTTCAGTCCGACGCTGCCTTCGGAACCCAGAAAACTATAATCGGTTATGGTCCCGCCGCTAACGGTAAAGCTGTTTTGGATTCCGTTACCACCAGCTGCGAAATCGATCGCAAGCGGGCCACTCAGAGAAGAGAACCCGGCAGGAATGCTTGTCACGGTCACCGAGGTCGCACTGCTTGTTCCGCTGTCTGCGAGCCCTTCGATCAGGCCCGTCACGGTGCCTGGAACCTGAGTACCCCCAACCGAGACTCCAATTGCCGGGTCATTGGTGAATTCGAACGTGAAAGATGCGGCATGGGCCCGGTCCGGTGATCCGAGACAGATGGCGGCCAGAAGCATCACCGCGGCTGCGAAAAGTTTCACCTGCACCGTTCACTCCCCCCAATATGTGCCCGTACCCTGAACGGGGTGCGGTAACCATCAACGCTCCGGGAGAAAACCAAACCGCGGACGCCACGTCAGCCGGTGCCGAAACAGAGGTTCTGCCCCAAAAACGCCCTTGCCCTCGCAAGGATGCTAAACCATGGGGCCATCGGGTGAGGAAGTATTGCTGTATTCGGACTCGCCTATTCGGCCAAGGGTTGATCTGGCTCAAGCCGCGCGGGATCGAAGCGATTGAGTCAGACCACTAGCGCCTGCGCATTCTTGCGGATAGGGTCGGCGATTGCGCAAAGCGCGGTTGATGCTCGCGTAGTAACAGCTGCCTCAGAACTTGCCGTTGTCGTTCTTCCACTCGCTCTTCGGTGCGATCTTCTCGGTCGTATCCCAGTGCTCGACCATCATTCCGTCGGCGAGGCGAAACAGATCGTAGAACGACGTGTGGACGCCGTCGCGCTGTCCCTCGGATACGGACAGAACAAAGCTGCCTTCAGCGAGAACCCGGTGAAGCCGTTCGTACAGGACTGACGGCCGCCCGCCGCCCTCTGCCGACAGCACCTGACGAAGTTCGGGAAGCCCGTCACGCATTCCAGGATTGTGCTCGGCATAGTCGGGCGAAACGAAATCCTGCAAACGGTCCAGGTCTCTGCCGATAAGCACGGTGTCGATGAATTCCCTTACGCGCTCCCGGTTGGCTTCTGTATCGTCGAGATCGGTCGCTTCAACCGGTCCGTCAACCATGCTGCGGCCAGATGGGTTCGGCCCCAGCCTCGGCTGGATATTGTCCCAGTGCTCCACGGCCTGCCCATCCTCGAACCGGAACACCTCGAACCCGATGTTTCGCCTCGAAAAGTCATACTCGGTATGGGCAAAGACGAAGTCGCCGTCCTCGAAGGCCCGCACGATGTTCACGCGCGGATTGGTCTTTGAAAGCCGTGCGAAGAGGACTGCGAGCCCGTCGCTGCCCTCGTGCGTCTGCGGATTGTGCTGAATGTACTTCGCCTCGTTCACCACGGCGATCGGCCCGGGATCTCCGGTCTCGATACTCTTCAGAAGCGCGCTGATCCGGTCCTTGTTCGCTGGCTCCATCAGGCCCTCCGGTGACTGTAACGCATACGAGGCGGCTGCATTCCCACAACGCTAACCCGCACGGATCACGCTGACAATCAATGGCCACCCCAGGCTTGCCTCACCCGCTCGATTGGCTACCGATTGCATCTGCATGCAGGTCTCCTCGATCTTCCACCCATGGCGTCTGGCGACGTTCGCGATCTCGATCGGCGGCGCGCTCCTGTTCGATTTTCTGGCTCTCCCCCTGCCGCTTCTGCTCGGACCGATGTTTGCCTGCCTGATCGCAGCACTGGCCGGAATGCCGATGAAAGGGGCGCCGCCAGTCTCGAATGCGATGCGCGTGGTGCTCGGCATCGCGGTTGGCGCCTCGCTGACGCCCGCGCTGTTCAGTCGGCTCGACGAGATGGCGCTCTCGGTTGCTCTGATCCCGGTCTTTACGGTGCTGATCGTGCTGGCAGGATATCCCTACTTTCGGCGCTTCGGATTCGATCATCCGACCGCCTACTACTGCGCCGTACCCGGTGGCCTGCAGGATATGGCGATCTTCGGCGAGGAAGCGGGCGGGAACATTCGCGCCCTGGCGCTCGTGCATGCGACCCGTGTGCTGGTGATCGTCTCGTTGATGCCGATTCTGCTGACGCTGATCTGGGGGCTCGAACTGACGGGCCCGCCGGGTGCTCCGGCGGCCAGCGTGCCCGTGCACGAGTTCGTCGTGATGGCGCTTTGCGGCATCTCCGGGTGGTGGTTTGCGAGCAGGATCGGCCTCTTCGGCGGAGCAATTCTCGGACCGATGATCGTCTCTGGCATCGCCGCGATGACCGACCTCTTGCATCATCGCCCACCCGCCGAGGTGATGCAGTTCGCCCAGTTCTTCCTCGGTCTCGGCATCGGCGTGAAATATGCAGGGATCACCGCGGAAGAATTGCGGCGCTACGTTGCCGCGTCGCTCGGATACTGCCTGCTCCTGGCCGTGCTGTCTGTCATCTTCGCGGAGATCGTGATCCAGACCGGTCTCGCCGCACCCCTTGAAGCGATAATGGCCTTCGCTCCGGGAGGTCAGGCTGAAATGGTTTTGCTGGCGATCATCGCGGGCGCTGACATGGCCTATGTCGTGACCCATCATCTGACACGGGTTGTTCTCGTGATCACCTGCGCTCCGTTTGCTGAACGTCTTCTGAAAGGCATGTCGGGCTCGGGGTGATCCGATCGCAGTCTAGGCCATCCAGACGGCACTGGAACTTCCGAGTCGAACCGGTGGGCTGCGCCACTGAGGGGGTGTGTGGGACAAGCTGACGGCCGGGCGCATGGCGCGGAGATTGCCGAACTCCGATTGCATCTCCTGCATTATCGGCGCGACCTCTTCCAGCGAAGGGTTTGCCGTTGGCGGGTCGCTCTCGTGTGGGAGCCCATCCGTCATTTCCCAGACCCACATGGCCGTCCGCGCCAAGGCGAGTTCAATCCGCCAGAAACCTCCCTCGGCGATGCGACGCCGCGCCGCCACCATCGCTGCCGCGGCACCGAAGTACCCGCTGAGATAGTCCAAAGGCTGGCAAGGCAGACGGGACGGACCGTTGGGGCCATCCGCTGTGAGGCCGGTGGCGCACTGCACGTAGGTGTCAAAGCCCCGCCGCCCGCCCCAGGGACCCGTCTCTCCGAAGGCCGAGAGCGTCAGATAGATCAGCTCTGGGTTCAGTCTCTGGAGCTCATCCAACCCGAAGCCATGCCCGGCAATCGCACCCGGCCGAAAGCCGTCGATCAAGACGTCAGCCTCTCGGATCAGGTCCGCGAGGGTCTCACGGCCCGCCTCGGTCCGAAGATCGACATGGGCTGAGCGCTTGCCAAAGCCAGTGTTGATAACCAGGCCCTCGAAGAACGGCAGATGCGGCGCGCCGATCCGCAGCACCTCGGCACCGTGTTCGGCGAGCGTTCGTCCCATCATCGGTCCCGAGATCACGCGGCTGAGATCGAGCACGCGCAGCCCTTCCAGGGGCGACCTGCCTTTCCGTTCTCCGAACGGACCGCGGGGGGGCCCCCCC
>JBCDAV010000059.1:0-18092 GCA_039184865.1 Pseudomonadota bacterium
GAGCAGTTTCTCAGGCTTGCGTCGCCCGTGGGAACTTGGTAATTGAGCGCGTCGGGATCGGATGCGGTTAAAGCGCTGAAAAGTCTCGAACAATATCAACGCGGGCGTTGTGTAGTGGTAAGACCTCAGCCTTCCAAGCTGTGGTCTACGAGGGCGATAAAGAGGCTCCTTTCGAGAACTAGCCCGAGCGGGATATCTCATACTCCACGGCTTGAGGGTCCACGACACCTCCGCAACTTCGAGGTAGCACTGGGAAGCAAACAACCCGGCCGCTCCAGTCGACGCTTCTGAGCGCTATGCAAATCCTTATCGCACCCGTGGCGTTTATCGGATACAGTTCGGATACGGCTCGACACCTCAAACACATCATTATGGAAAATCGCGTAGAACTATTGAATTTATGTATTATTTGGTGGGTGTACTAGGGCTCGAACCTAGGACCCGCTGATTAAGAGTCAGCTGCTCTACCAACTGAGCTATACACCCCCAAAATGAACCGTGGAGATAGCGAACCGGCGCCGCGATTGCAAGGGCCGCCGATTATCGCTGATCGCCGGGGTCTTCGCGGAAGATCGCCGACAGCAGCGTCGCGATGGCGTCGGTATAGCTCTCATAGTCGCCCTCGGTGGACTTGAGCACCTGAAGATATCCATGAGCCTGCCACTCGTCCTCTTTGCAGAAACTCACGTTGACTGAGTAGCCGGTCTCAGGCCGTTCGGCAGTCACCGCCTCGCTGTCCCTCTTGCAATCCTGATACGCGTTCGGCGGCCCGGACGGATTGAAGTGCATCACCATGCGCCAGGCGTGGCCCTCGGTCCACGAGCCAACCGGCGTCGCATAGAATGTGACACCCTGCGCTGACCCGTCGGGCGGTCGTATTGCGTCAGCGAGGTCACGATGCGTCGCGACGCGGTACGGTTTGCCATGGATCTCGACCGGGATGCCGCGCCCGTCCTGCATGGTCCAGAGATCCTTCAGGGTCATGTGCGGCAGCCGGTCGACGTCACTGATGACAGTGGGTTCATCGCACCCCGCCAATGCGAGCGCACCAGCGATACACATCACCGAACGTATCGTTGTCATTCCCGTTCCAACCCTGTGAACCGAGCCAGATGATGAGGTTGGGAGAGTCCGAGGTCAACCGGTCTGATACGGTGCTGCAGGTTCCGGTCCGCCCGCACAAACAGGAGAGGGCTGGATGACCGGGAGACCAAGCCGCAGCTCTCATCTTCCTGCACGCCCAATCCTCCGTTTCACACTGAACTCTAGGCGTGGAAACATGCACGAAAATACGAGAGCCTGGCTGTTACGACCGGGGCTTTAAAGGCATCAACCGCCAAGGCGGCCGTCAGTAAGGACGTCCGAACGGATGGTGAGCGAAAATTCGGTGTTCCCACACCCAGGGTTCAAATCGCATCCTATTCCTGTCGCAAAGCCACCAACTCCGCATGCAGCGCGTCGGGCAACGTCACACCGTCCCGCGCCGCCGCGTCCCGCGCCGCAAGACGCTTCAATCCCGGCAAACGCGCACCGGGCTGCGCCTCGATCTCCCCGATCAGATCTTCCAGCCGGGTTCCGAACATGCCGCCTGAGAACGGCCTTGGATCGATCGCCAGCAGAAATTGCCCGACCCGCGGCGGAGTCCCTTCAGCGGCGAAGAACGACGACGCCTCATAGCCGAAGCAGGATGCCGAAAGGGCCGCTGCCATGATCTCGACCATCAACACGAGCTGAGCCCCCTTGGCATCCCCCATGGGCGCCATGGTTCCCGCCATCGCTGCCTCCGGATCCGTCGTCGCCGCGCCAGATGCATCGAACGCCCAGCCCTCGGGGATCGTCTCACCCGCCTGGGCGGCCACATTGATCTTTCCACGGGCGACCTTCGACAGGCTCATGTCGATGACCAGCGGCGCAGCACCATCGCGAGGCGCCGCAAACCCCAGCGGGTTCGTCCCGAACAGACCCTTGTTTCCGCCCCAGGGCGCGATTGCATGCGGACCATTGCCGAGGCTCAAGGCCAGAAAACCGTCCTCGGCCAAGGGTTCGACGTGGTGAGCCGCCACCCCGGAATGATGCGAGTTCCGGATCGCCACAGCGGCCACCGGGGCCTCGCGCAAGGCCTCCCGGAGCCAGGTCTGCGCAATGGCGATTGCCGGATAGGCAAACCCCGCCTTCGCATCAACCACTGCGGCCGGCGCAGCCAACTGCTCCAGCAAAGGTTCTGCGTACCCGTCGACCTTCCCGCTCGCCGCCTGACCGGCATAGGACGGGACCCGGGAAGCTCCATGCCCCTTCTGCCCGTCCGCCTCAGCCGCCACCAGTGCGCGGGCAACGACCAGCGCCGTCGCAGGGTCCGTCTTGTGGCGCTCGAGAATCCCGGCAATCAACACAGTCAGATCGGGCAGCGACAGCACGGGCATGAGAGGTTCCTGACCACGGTTCCGGGAAAACGCCCCGGTCTTGCTCCGGCGGGCGCACGCGGCAGTGGCCGCTGACGCCGCACTATCACCGCTCAGCATCGTTGGGCAATCCGTGCCATCGACCTGAAGCGACCATCCTGCTCCGGACTGTTTCATGCCGGCGCCCGAGCGTGACCCATCTGAGTCTCTGGAGCCCCCAAAGCAACCGCCGGGAGCCTGGGAACCAGAGACAAATAGAACGAGCTGCTTGATCCTCGTGGGCTTCCGCCACACACTTGTCAGCGGTGTCGGGCCTCTTCGATTGGAGACCTGAAAACATGGCTGCATTACCCTCGACCTCTGCACAGCAGAGAAAGCTCTTCCTGTATTGCCCCGACTCCGTGACTGCAGAGACGGTCAGCATGTTCCGCGGGAAAGGCTACGACTGCGTCGCTCTCACCGCCGATCCCGCCGACTTCTGGAAGGCCGTCGGCAGTCTGAGCAAGGACGACGTTCTCGTGCTCTACAGTCACGGTGACACCAGCGGTCCGCTTATGGTCAAGGGACAAGCAGGCAGCGACATGACCGACGAAGAGATCGCGAAGCTCGCAGCCATCCTCAGTCACTACGATGTGCCCTTCTATTTGTTGTCGTGTAACACTGGCGGCGGGAGCTTTTTCGAAAAGCTCTCATCCGTCCGTGGCGTGAATGCAATCGCGCCCAAGGGCTATGCGCTCGTCGGCGCAACGTCCGAGTTCCTGAAGATTACGTCAGTGAAATCGATCAATGACCATTCGACGGGGCCGGGATGGGCAACCAGCGGCAACATCCGGACCCCGCGCGCCGCGACAAGCATGTCTGTTCCCTGACGCACTGCGAAGACCTGATGTTTCCACGATTTCTGGTGGCGACATATACGCCGTCAAAAGAAAACCAGTAGAGACGTCAGGGTCGGCGCCGGTTCAAAGCGGTGCACAGAAAAAAACGTTTCGGTCTGACCGGTAGGCAAATCCGCGGATCACGCATCACACTTATGGATGCAGAGGGATCGCGCGCGGGTCCTTTATGCAGTCGCGACAAGACAGACCCAAGAGCGGCCTGATGACCGACCGCGCATCTGGCCGCTTGCCCGACCGCGCTCAAACGCCCGCCGCATGTGGTCCCCAACCACGATCCTAACGATCCGTTATCCATGTCCGCCTATTTCCGCGGGCACTGGAGGTGCCCGGCATGCCGACGGTCGACGTAACGTTCTACGATGGCGAACCCGACGACAACGGGTTCAGCACGTCCGGAACGTTTGTCTATACGGGCCCTGCTACCGCCGAAGGCACCGCAACGATCACCGATACAGGGTCCGGAAGCAGTGGTCTGACGCTCGACGACGAAGGAGACGACGCCGTCGCCGACGTCACCATCGGTGGGCAGACGTCCCTGAATTCCGAGATCGATGCCGAGAAGGCATGGCTGATCCGCGACGATGTCACCGGCGAGACGTTCAACGTCGTCGAGTTTCAGGTCGAGGATGGAAGCGCATCCGGCGAATACACGCTTTCGGAACGACCGCTGGTGCCAGGTCGCTCCTACACCGTGCTCGACTATTCCGACGAACCGGACGCGAGTGCCGGTGATCCGGTCTTCACCTATTCAGAATTCGTTTGCTACGCCACAGGGACACTGGTTCTGACCGATACTGGCGAAGTGCCGGTGGAAAAGCTTGCCGTTGGCGACCGCCTGATCACGCTCGACAACGGCGCTCAGACTGTTCGCTGGATCGGCAGCCGCCGGTTGACATTTCGGGAGGGGCCAAATGCGCAAAAACCGATTGAAATCAAGCGAGGCGCACTGAGCGCAAACACCCCCGAGCGCCGGCTGATGGTCTCGCCCCAGCACCGGATGCTGTTCGGCGGTCCGGTTGTCGAAGCGATGTTTGGAGAGCGCGAGGTGCTGGCGCTCGCCAAGGGTCTCGTCGGTCTCGACCATGTCCGTGCAATGAACGGCAAGCGCGAGGTGACGTATTACAGCCTGCTCTGCGACCGACATGAAATCATACGCGCCAACGGTGCGTGGTCGGAGAGTTTCTACCCCGGACGGACCGCGCTTGGCATGATCGGCGCCGCCAATCGCCGTGCGGTGGAAAAGCTGTTTCCGTGCGTCAAGGCTGACCCGGTGAGCGGATACGGTCCAAAGGCACGGCACGTATTGACGCGCGCCGAAACCGAAGATCTCGTGGGAGCGCTTCATGCGGCAGGCGCCACCCGTCGCACCGAGCCGGGCGAGCGATCAAATCAAACCGCGGACCCGGAGCTTTGCAACGGGTGTCATGCTCCAGAAGCGACAGCGATGCCCCCGCAAAGGCTCCGGCTTGTGAAGTGACACGCTCTTTTCTGTTCGCCCTCTCATAAAGCGCACGATGAACTGGGCAGATTGCTCGCTCGTATGCCCTGCAGCAGACTTCGTGATCGTCGCGGTCAAGCGCATTCGAGCCCACGTTTGAAATCCTGGCACGGCGGGAAAGCAAGGTTCCTTCGGTCGGACAGGCGCTCAGTGCAGGAGAGCCGGGCCGCCCGGACAACGCATCTGAAATAAAGAAATCGAACGGCGATTTCTGCGCCAGCCAGATCCCCGCTCTATCGATGATCAAGTCCCCAGACGCACAATCACAACGATCGAACCGACATAGGCGAGGACGGCAGAATGCATCACGTTTCGTGATGGCTCGCACACCAACATTCCCATCGCAATTTCCATCCCGTTTGCTAGGTTCTGCTCACCCAGTAACGCTGGACTAGCCCAATCCAAGGTATCTGGCGCGGCAGCGCCAATCTCCCTAGCGAAGTCCCGTGGCAGCCGAAATGGAGAGTTTGCCCATGACTTCCGAGATTCCCGTGCATCAGTCGCTTGCCCGTGCCCTCACCGATCACGGTGTGGACACGCTGTTCGGGCTCATGGGCGACGCCAATCTCTTCATGGTGGACCACTATGTCAGGGAGTTGGGCGGCAAGTTCGTACCGGCCGCCCACGAGGCAAGCAGCGTGCTTATGGCAATGGGATACGCCCATATCTCCGGCGAAATCGGCGTCGCCACGGTGACCCACGGCCCGGCCGTCACGAACTGCATCACGCCGCTGGTTGAGGCCGTCCGCGGCCACAGCCCGATGGTGCTCCTGGCCGGCGATACGCCCGCATCGTACCCGCGCCACACCCAGAACATCGATCAGCGGGAACTGATCAAGTGTACCGGTGCCGGGTTCGAACAGATGCGCGCCCCGGCGACGGCCGCCGAGGATCTCGCGCGCGCCTTTTATCGGGCCAAGGTCGAGCGGCGTCCGATCGTGCTGAACATGCCGGTCGACTTCATGTGGGAGACGACCGAGCACGCAAACCGCGTCCTCGACGTGTTCTCGGAACCGCGCGGTGCCGCCGAAAGCGATGTCTTCAACGAAGCCATCGGCATGATCGCCTCGGCGCGGCGCCCACTGATCCTGGCGGGCGGAGGCGCTGTCGCGGCGAAGGATCAGCTGATCAGGCTCGCCGACCGTCTCGAAGCACCGCTGGCAACGACCCTGAAGGGCAAGGATCTTTTCCGCGAACACCCCTACAATATCGGCTTCTTCGGAACCCTGTCGACGCCAGCAGCTTACGAAGCGATGGCCGTCGCCGATTGCATCGTTTGCTTTGGCGCCAGCCTCACGGACTACACCACTGACCACGGCAAGCTGATGAAGGGCAAGCGGGTGATCCAGATCGACGTCGACCCGAAGGCCATCGGCGGCGGTTTGCACCCTGGCGCCGCGATCATTGCGGATGCGGGCGAGGCTGCGGACAGGATTCTCTACTGGCTGGATCAGGCGGAGGCCGCGCCCAGCGGTTTCACGCCCGAACTCGATCCCGCCGTGCTGACGCACTATCCGGTTACGGCGAGCAAGACCAAGGACGGGACCATCGACTATGTCGAGGCGCTCGAGCGGCTGGAAACGGCGCTGCCGAAGGACCGGATACTGGTGACGGATGTCGGGCGCTTCATGCTCGAGGCCTGGTGCCGGATCTCTGCGCCCGGACCGCAGAGTTTCGTGCCGACGACGAACTTCACCAGCATCGGCCTCGGCCTGCAGGCTGCAATTGGAGCCGGGGTCGCAGCGCGCGACCGTACTCTCGTGCTGTTCGCAGGGGATGGCGGCTTCATGATGGGCTCTCTCAACGAGTTCCATACTCTGATCAACGAAGAGCTCGACTGCATCATCATCGTTGCGAACGACTCGGCCTACGGGGCCGAACACATCCAGTTCGCCAGGCGTCAGATGGATCCCGCCCAGTCGGTGTTGAAGTGGCCGGAATTCACTGACTTGGCCACTGCCTTCGGGGCGCAGAGCTACAAGGTCGACTCCGAGGCCGCACTCGACACGGCGATCTCATCGCTGGAGGAGCGGCAGGGAACCGTCCTGATCGAGCTCTGTCTTGATCCCGCCGACATGCCTCCGCCGCGGGTTTGACCCGGACAAAGCCACGGCTCCGGTCGGCCTAAAGGAAACGGCATGATCAGGTTGGACAGTTACCGAGCCCCGGCGCTGTTCCCGCGATACGACGGGGCTTGCGCAACCCCGGCGGAGCCTCACACGACTCCGCTTACGCCTGACCCGCAGTCCGCAGCGCGGATGTTCCAACGGCGCCGATCACTTCGCCGATCTTCGCGCGCAGGATCGCGGCGGACCTTGTCGCAAGGTCTTGCGGGAGGTCATGCAATTCGCCCATGCGCGCGACCACGGTCAGGGTGCGCGACAGACCCCGCACCGGCAGCGGCAGGATGCGCATGGGCATCTGCTCGACCAGCCCGTCGATTAGCAGGGTCGGGGTCAGCAGGCTGAAGCCCATCCCCTGGGCGACACAGGATGTCACCATGCTGGACCGGTCCGCCTGGATCACGCGGCCGGGTTCGAACCTCAGCCGCCGCAGGTGCTGCGCAATCTGACGCCCCGCATTGGTCGTGTCCGAGAACCGCACCAGCGGCAGGCGTTGCTGCACGGCATCCAGATCGTCGCACGGCCCATCGTAATCGCGCGGCAGAACCAGCAGATAGGCCTCGGTGATGACCGGATGGCGTTCCAGCCCGTCGAGATCCAGAAACGGGTTTGACGTGATCGCGAGATCCGCGCGCTTGGTTCTCAGAAGACGTTCGTGATCGCCGCTCTGCCCGGCGTGCAAGGTCAGGTCGCGGACATCGTATTTCTCCTGCGTGAGGGCGACCAGATCGGGGGTCAGGGTCGTCGCGATCGAGGCCTGCAGCCCGATCCGCAGAATGCCGATCGGCGACCGCCCGCCGCGCCGCATCTCGGTCTCGAGCATGTTCATCGCTGCCAGAACGTTCTGTGCCTGCTGATTCAGTCTGAGGCCGGCATGGGTCAACCGCGCAGGACGCGTACTGCGGTCGAGCAACCGTTCGCCGAAGGCCTTCTCGAGCGCGGCGATATGCTGTGACGCCGAGGGTTGCGTCAGGCCCAAGAGCCGCGCACCCGCCCGCATCTGGCCGGTCTCGGCGACCGCGACCAGCACCTCTAGCGAACGGATCAGGCCCGGGCTGATCTGGCGGAGATCTGCCATCTGCGTCACCTAAGTATCAGTTTTTCTAATACTCATGCATTTTCATTGCCGAGGCACAAGGTCCTCTGCATCGCTGGAAAGCATGCAGGGGGCACGCACCAGAAAACGCCGGCGCGCGAAACCCGATCACGCTGCGCCACCGCGAGCACCGTTCATCACGCGGCGGCTGGGCACTTTCCGCGTGCTGGATGACGAAGGTCTCTGTCTCATCGAGGAAAACGCCGACACGATCCTCGCCGAGACCGGCATGGCTTTCGTCGATGACCCCGAGGTTCTGGACATCTTCCGAGCAACAGGATGCGACGTGGACGGCGTGCGCGTGCGTTTCCAGCGGGGTTTCTGCCGAAGGACCATTCAGGCAACGGCACCTTCGCAATTCAAGCAGCACGCACGCAACCCTGCCAACACGGTGCAGATCGGAGGGGAAGCGACGGTGCTCTGTCCATCCTGGGGGCCGCCCTTCGTGCACGATCTCGACCGCGGGCGGCGCTACGCCAGCCACGCGGACTTCATAGATCTCGTGAAGCTGCACCAGAGCCTTCCATGGCTTCACCACTCCGGCGGCGTGGTCTGCGAGCCAGTCGATCTGCCCGCTCCGAAGCGTCATCTGGACATGCTCTACGCCCATATCCGTCACTCTGACCGGGCCTTCATGGGAGCCTTCATCGGCGAGGAACGCGCACAACACGCCATCGACATGGCCCGGATTGTCTTCGGATCGGAGTTCGTCAATCAGAACCCTGTCCTTTACTGCGTCTCGAACACCAACGCGCCCCTCACGATGGACGCGCATATGTCGGGGGCGCTGAAGACCTATGCGCTTGCGGGTCAGCCGGTCGCCTGCACGCCGTGGGTGCTGACCGGAGCGATGTCTCCATCGACGGTCGCGGGCACGCTGGCGCAGGTGCTGGCCGAGGCGCTGGCCACCCTGACCCTCGTGCAACTGGTGTCTCCCGGCGCGCCCTGTCTCATGGGCAGCTTCGCCTCGACCATGTCGATGAAGACCGGTGCGCCGACATTCGGCACGCCCGAGACCGGGTTGATGGTGCTGGCCGCCGGTCAACTCGCCCGACGCCTCGGCGTGCCGCTGCATACGGTGGGCACGCTGTCTTCCTCGAAGGTCCCCGATGCGCAGAGCCAGCAGGAGGCAGCCTGGGGCCTGATGATGTCGATGTTTGCAGGCGCCAACCTGATCAATCACGCGACGGGGTGGCTCGAGGGCGGGCTGGTGACCTCGTTTGAGAAGACCGTGATCGATCACGATCTCTGCGGGAAGGTTGCGCGTTTCTTCGAAGGTATCGACCTCAGTTCGAACGCCCAAGCCATGGAGGCGATCGCCGCGACGGGTCCGGGGCAGCACTTTCTCGGATCTGAACACACGCAGTCGAACTTCATGTCCGCGCTGTTCCGGCCGCTCACGCCAGACGACACGGCGTTCGAGCAGTGGCAGGCGGCAGGCGCCGAGGACGCGGCGTTGCGCGGCAATCGCCTGTGGAAAGAGACGCTCGCCGGGTATCAGGACCCCGGGCTCGACCCTCAGATCGACGCGGAACTGCTCGATTACATGGCGCGAACGAAGGCGAGCCTGCCGGACAGGGACTACTTCTGATGCTCCGACAGAAAGCGATCGTAGAACGGCCGGTGATACGCCACGTAGTCCGTGAAGGGCGCGCCAAGCGCGGCCAGTTCGGCCTCGACGTCTCGCCCCTGATCCGGCGGCAGGATGGCCCGGGTTTCCAGCACCTCGCGATGCCACGTCTCGACCGCGCGCCATCCGTCGGGCACCGCATCATCCCAACTGAGCGCCTCGGGGCAATCGCTGAGCCCGACCGCCGTCCAGTACTTTGCCATGGCCCTGGCCGGGTCGCGACGGATGGCGTCGCTCGAAAGAACGTGGCAAAGGCAACCCTGCGCCTTCAGAGCCGAATAAAGCACCCACAACGCTTCCAGCCCGACCTCCTCGGAGGTGAAGTCGTGCTGCCGTCTCGCATAGGAGACCACGGCCTCGGCGGGGTCGCGCACCAGAAAGGCGTGGGTCATCTGCCGGGCGAACTCGCAGTCGCCGGGCAGTCTGTGCGCAACGTAGTAACCCGTGTCCTTCAGAAAGACCGCACGCGCCCGTGCACGTTTGCGGATCATCGCGCGGATGCCGTCATAGGTGACAGGGTGGCCCGGGTCCGGCGCGAAGCCCGCAAACTTCTTCCGTCCCTCGCCGATATAGTACGCGTACATGAAGGGCTCGTGCAGCACGTCGAGATCGCCACGCTCGCGCATGATGCGCTCGACGGCAGTCGACATCGACCGGGGATGGCACCAAAGCGCGTGGATCTGCATCCGCGCGACCGTGCCGCCCCGCAGGCATCGGGTCAATCCGGGGGGCTGTTGTGAGCCGCACCATAATCATCGGCGGCGGCGCGATCGGGTTGAGCGTTGCCTATCACCTGGGTCTGCGCGGAGCTGAGGACGTCGTGCTCCTCGAACGGAGCCAGCTAACCTCGGGCACATCGTGGCACGCAGCCGGGATCGTCGGACCGCTGCGGGCGACCCCGAACATGACGCGGCTCGCCTCGCACGCGCTTGAGCTGTTTCCGCGGATCGAGGCCGAGACCGGCATGGCAACCGGCTATCGCCGCACGGGCGGCTACTGGCTGGCACGGGAAACCGACAGGCTCGACGAGCTGCGCCGCATCGCGGATCTCGGCGTGACACAGGGCCTGTCCCCGCTCATGGTGTCGGCAGACGCGGTTGCCGTGCCGGGCCTAGATCGCTCGGGCCTCGCGGGCGCGCTTCACGTGCCCGAGGACGGCAACGTCAACCCCGTGGACCTCTGCATGGCCTATGCCCGCGCGGCGCGCGGTCACGGGGCCGACATCCGCGAAGGCGCCAGCGTAGCGCACCTGCTGACCGAGGGCACGCGGACTGCCGGCGTCGCGCTCACCGATGGCAGTCACATCGCGGCCGACCGCGTGGTGCTCTGCACCGGTGCCTGGTCGCGGGAACTGGCCGCCACGGCTGGCGTGGCACTGCCGTTGCAGGCCGTCGAGCACATGTACGTCGTCACCGAACCCATACCGGGGCTCCCCGACCCGTTCCCGGTTCTGCGCGATCTCGACCGCGGCATCTACATCAAGGGCGATGCCGGCAAGCTCGTGATCGGCGGGTTCGAGGCGGACGCGAAATGCTGGGACGCCTACGGGCCTGATGGCGACCGACCTTTCCTCGAACTGGCCGAAGACTGGGATCAGTTCGGCCCCTTCATGGAGGCCGCATTGGCGTTGATGCCGGGGCTCGCGAAGACCGGCATTCAGCACTTCATGAACGGGCCCGAGAGCTTCACCGCCGATACACGCCCGCTGGTTGGCGAGACGCCGGAGCTCGACAGGCTGTTCGTAGCGTCGGGGATGAACTCGGTCGGCGTCATGTCCTCGGCCGGGATCGGTCGGCTGCTGGCTGATTGGATCATGGATGAACACCCGCCCATCGACCCATGGGAGGTCGATGTCGCCCGCGTCGATCCGCGAGCCGCGCGGCCCGCACACATGGTCGATCGGATGCGCGAGGCGGTTTCGGATCAGTTCGCCCTCCATTGGCCTTACAAACAACCCAATGCTGGTCGGGATCTCCGGCGTTCGGCGTTGCATGACCGGTGGACGGCGCAAGGTGCCGTCTTCGGGTTGACCGCGGGTTGGGAGCGCGGGCTCTGGTACGCGGAGAACCCCGCGGAACGGGCACTGCCATACGCGACCGGCGCGCAGCCCTGGTGGCCCATCACGGAACGCGAGGCCGGGCGCATGGACGACGGCGCGGTGCTGCTTGACCTCAGCCCGTTCACAAAGATCGACATCTCGGGCAGCGGTGCGCTCGCCTCGCTGAACTGCCTGACGACAGCGCAGATGGATGTTCCCGTGGGGCGCGCCGTCTACACCCAGCTTCTCAACGCCCGCGGCGGGATCGAGATGGACGTGACGATCACCCGGCTCGAAGACCGCTTTCGCATCACGTCGGGCGCGGCGACGCGCAGGCGCGATCTCGCCTATCTTCGCAGAAACCTTGCCGAAGCAGAGATCCGGGACGTGACCGAGGACTTCTGCACGATCGGCGTGATGGGACAGCAGGCGCGAGCGATCCTGCAAGGGCTGGCACCAGATCGGGATTGGGCCGGAGCCTATGGCTCCGTCCACAGATGCGCGGTCGGCACGGCCCGCTGTCTGGCCACGCGGGTCAGCTTCGTCGGCGAATACGGCTGGGAACTGACAATGCCCACGTCCGGGGCAGCCACGGTGTTCGACGCTCTGATCGCTGCGGGCGCGCGCCCGATGGGGCACTACGCGCTGGATGGCTGCAGGATCGAGAAAGGATTCAAGCATTGGGGTCACGACATCGGCCCCATGATAACACCGCTGGAAGCACGGCTGGGCTTCACCATAGACTGGTCGAAGGACTTTCGCGGCAAGGACGCGCTTGAGGCACAGCGACGTCAGGGCATCCAACAGAGACTGATCCTGATGCAGATCGAAGGCGAGGCGCTGATGCTGCATGACGAGCCGATCTACGAAGACGGCATCCCTGTCGGCCTGACAACCTCTGGCGCGCGCGGACCCAGGACGGGGCTGAACCTCGCGTTCGGCCTTGTCAGCGTGGATCTCCGCGAGACGCTGCACGAGACGCACGATCGACGTTTCTGGGTCCGCGTGGCCAGGCGCGACTATCCGGCGATGCCGCTTCGCAGGTCGCCATTCGATCCCGATGGCACGAGGATGCGCGCATGACCGAAGCCCAGGTCGTCATCATCGGCGGCGGCGCCATGGGCGTCTCGCTGCTCTATCATCTGACCAAGGCCGGTTGGAACGAGGTTATCCTCGTCGAGAAGAACGACCTCACCCATGGGTCCACCTGGCATGCGGCGGGCCTCTGCACGCACTTCGCCCACAACCCGACAATTCAGGAACTGCGCGCCACCTCGGTCCGGCTCTACCGGGATATCCTGCCCGAAGAGACCGGGCAGGACTGCGGCTTCCACCGCTCGGGCGCCATGCGGATCACGCGCAACCCTGATCGCATGGACGAGTTTCGCCACGTCGCCGGGCTCTCCGCTTTCACCGGCTATCCGCTGGAGGTCCTGACGCCGGAACGGATCGCCGAATTGCACCCGCTTGCCCGGCTGGATGGATTGCTCGGCGGGATCTACGAGCCCGATGACGGCCACGTTGACCCCAGCCTCGCCACCAATGCCATGGCTCAGGTTGCCGTGCGTGGCGATGCTATGATCTGGCGTCAGGCGCCGGTCACCGCGATCCGTCGCGAAACGGGCTGCTGGCTGATCGAGACCGCCAAGGGACCGATCCGCGCCCGGCACGTGGTCAATGCGGCCGGCACCTGGGGGTGGGAGATCGGGCAGATGATGGGGCTCAACATCCCCTCGGTGCCCGTTCTGCATCAGTATCTCGTCACCGATACCGTTCCCGCCATCGCCGCGCGGCTCGCAGACGGAGCAGCAGAACTGCCGATCATCCGCGACCCGGAAGAAAGCTGGTATGTGCGACAGGAGCGCGACGGCCTGATCCTCGGGCCGTATGAAAAAGAAGCGCAGATCTGGTCCGTCGACGGCGTGCCTCCGGAATTCGGTGCCGACCTGATGCCGCCCGATCTCGACCGTGTCGAACACATCATCGAAGCCGCGATGGCCCGGATCCCGGCGCTGGAAACCGGCGGTGTCAAATCTGTGATCAACGGTCCGATCACCTTCTCGCCCGATGCCAACCCGCTGATCGGTCCCGCCCACGGTCTGGAGAACGCTTGGCTGCTGACGGGATCATCGATGGGCGTGATGGAAGGCGGCGGCGCGGGCTGGTTCCTCGCATACTGGATGACGCACGGCGCTCCGCCAATGGATGCCCTGGCCGTGGATTCGCGCCGGTTCGGCAAGTGGGCCAACCGTGACTATCGCGTGGCTAAGGCGGTCGAGTGCTTCGGCCTGCAATTCGGCGTGCACTATCCGTTCGAGGAGCGGCCCGCCGGGCGGGATATCCTCCAATCCCCCTTGCACGCGCACATGCTGGATCGCGGTGCGGTGATGGGCTTTGCCTATGGCTGGGAGCGACCGCTGCACTTCGGCGGCGGCGCAACGCCCGAGACCTTCGGCAGACCGGGCTGGTTCGATCAGGTCGCCCGTGAGGTCGCGGCGGCGACGGATCGCGCAGCACTCGCGGATCTCTCTGCGTTCTCGAAGTTCGAGGTGACCGGCGACGTGGAATCCTTCCTGGAGAGGATCGGCCTCAACCGCTCACCGGCCGTCGAGCGTATCGGACTGACCCATGCGGTGACACCGGCGGGTGGTCTGCTCTCGGAGTTCACCGTTACGCGGATTGCCGAGGATCGGGCCTATCTGACCTCCGCCGCTGCCGCCCGGCAAATCGACTTCGATGTTCTTCGGGTAGCTTCAAAAGGGGCCAGCGTTCGCGATGTCACCGAGGAGATCGCCGTCATCGGGCTGATGGGTCCACTGGCGGGCGAGGTCTTGCACGCCTGCACCGATGACACACTGGACTTTCCCTGGCTGTCCTGCCGCGAAATCGAGATCGCAAAGCGGCAGGTCCGGGCTTTGCGCGTGTCCTATATCGGAGAATTCGGATGGGAGCTCCACGTTCACCGCGAAGGCGCGCAGGATGTCTACGCTGCGCTTCTCGCCGCCGGGACGCCGCACGATATCGGGCACTACGGTCTTTACGCCGCCAACTCGATGCGGCTGGAGAAGGGCTACCGCGCCTGGGGCAGCGATCTGACCACGGAACGCTCCCCCATCGAGGCCGGACTCACTCCGTTTCTGAAGCGTTCGTGCAAGGCGGTCACGGATCGCGCCAACGACTGGGAGATGGTGCTGCTCGAAATCCGGAGCGCCGACGTGCATCCATTCTATGCCCACGGGCTGTGGCAGGGAGATCGCAGCGTCGGGATCGTGACGTCCGCTGCTCACGGCCACCGGACCGGCATGGTGCTTGCACTGGCCTATCTCCGGGATCGCACGGCGCGGGACAATCTGACGGTCGATATCCTCGGTCGGCGCGTTCCTGTCCGCATCCTCGACCGGCCTCCGTTCGATCCCGACAACACCCGCCTCCGCCTGGGAGACCGAAGATGAACGAACACCCGCTTCACACCGACTGGACGTATGAGGGAACCGCAGCCCGGCGCGATTCCTACTATGCGGCCTCGCTGACCCGGTTCACGCCGTTCAGGGAGCCGATCGTGTTCCGCAAGGGCCGGGGCCAGTACCTCTGGGACAGCGAGGGCAACGAATACATCGACCTCCTCGGCATGAACGTGTGCATCTCGGTCGGGCACTCGCACCCCCGCGTGGTCGCCGCCGCCATGGCGCAGGCGCAGGAACTGACCCATTGCACGACCATGTTCCACCATCCGACCCCGGCCCATCTGGCCGAGGAACTTGCGGCCACGATGCCCGAGGGACCTGACTGGGTCGTGCACTTCACGAATTCGGGTGCCGAGGCCATCGACCTCGCCATGGTCATGGCCCGGACCTACACGGGCAATCTCGATCTTCTGGCCCTGCGCACGGCCTATCACGGACCGACGACCGCGGCCCAGTCGATCACCGGAATCGCCGGATGGCGCCATCCGGGCATGCCGGGGCACGTGTCGTTCGTACCGGAGCCGAACCAGTATCGCGGGATCTTCGGGCCGGGCACGCAGCCCTATCTCGACGAGATCGACCGGACCATCGCGACCGCCACGAACGGCAACGTCGCGGGGATGTTTGTCGAGAGCATCCAGGGCTATGGCGGGATCATCGAGATGCCGCCGGGATACATGTCAGGTGCGGCGGAGCGGGTCCGCGCAGCAGGCGGACTCTACATCGCCGACGAGGTGCAGTCCGGCTTCGGGCGCACGGGCGATCATTTCTGGGGGTTCGAGGCCGACGGCGTGGTGCCGGACATCGTCGTCATGGCGAAGGGGCTCGGCAACGGGTTCCCGATCGGCGCGGTCGTCACCCGCAAGGAGATCGCGGCACCGATGGCCGAGCGCTTCATGTTCCACACCTACGGTGCGAACCCGACATCGACGGCGGCCGCGCGCGCCGTTCTGGCGGTCATGCGCGACGAGCAACTGCAGGAGAACGCTCGCGTGGTCGGCGCCGAGCTTCTGGCGGGCCTCAAAGAACTGAAGCAGGAGTTCCCCGCGATCGGGGACGTGCGCGGCCGCGGCCTGATGCTCGCCATCGAGTTCGTCAAGGACCGGGAGACAAAGGTTCCGGATCGCGAAACGGCCGCAGCGGTGTTCGAAGCCTGCCGCGCGCAGGGGATAATCCTCTCGAAATCCGGCCCGTCACAATCGGTGTTGCGGATGGTGCCGCCCCTCTGCCTGTCTCGCGAGAACGTCGCACAGGTGATCGACGGTCTTCGAAAATCGATCGGAGCGCCGTTGCGGACCTGACGCGCTAGACGCGGCGCCCAAAGCCTGATCCCGAGCGGGCCGCACCCACCCGTCCAAAGAAATAGCCAAGGATTGGCACCCACTGCAGACGCTTTGCTGCGTCAGGATGCTCGCTTGGGCTACTCCGCCGCGATCGCGATGCCGCCGATCTTCTCGACGCGGCAGGCGGAGTACTTGAACTCCGGGATCTTGCCGTAGGGATCGAGCTGCGGGTTGGTCAGCACGTTGGCCGCAGCCTCGACATAGGCGAAGGGCACGAAGACCATGTCTTCCGAAATCGCCCGGTCGGCGCGGGCCATGATCTCGATGGCGCCGCGGCGCGTCTCGATCCGCATCATCTCGCCCGCCTCGATCCCGAGTCTCCTCAGCGTCTTGGGGTGCATCGAGGCATTGGCCTCGGGCTCGGCCCAGTCCAGAACGCTGGCCCGGCGGGTCATCGAACCGGTGTGCCAGTGCTCCAGCTGACGCCCGGTCGTCATGATGAACGGGAACTCTGCATCCGGCGCCTCGGCGGGCGGCACGATCTCGGCCGGTGTGAACTTCGCGCGGCCCTCGGCACGCGGGAATGCTTCCGCGAACACGATGGCCTGACCGGGATCTTCTGGCGACAGCGACGGATAGGTCACTGCGTTCTGCGCCTCGAGACGGTCCCAGGTGATGTTGTCGAGCGACTTCATGTTCAGCTTCATCTCGGCGAAAACCTCGCTCGGATGCTGGTAGCCCCAGTTTAGGCCGAGCCGGTGCGCGAGCTCGGTGGTGATCCACCAGTCTTCGCGCGCATCGCCCGGCGGCGTCACCGCGGGACGGCCCATCTGCACCTGCCGGTTGGTGTTCGTCACGGTGCCGGTCTTCTCGGCCCAGGCACTGGCGGGCAGGATCACGTCGGCATAGTTCGCGGTCTCGGTCAGGAAGATGTCCTGCACCACCAGATGATCCAGCAGCGCCAGCGCGTCGCGGGCGTGCTCGACATCCGGGTCCGACATCGCCGGGTTCTCACCGAGGATATACATTCCCTTGATGTCACCGTCGTGGATCGCGTGCATGATCTCGACGACCGTCAGGCCCTTCTGGTCCGAGAAGTCTTCGTCCGAGTTCCAGACCTCGTTAAACGCCGTGCGGACACCGTCATCCATGACCGACTGGTAGTCCGGCAGGAACATCGGGATCAGCCCGGCATCCGAGGCGCCCTGGACGTTGTTCTGACCGCGCAGCGGGTGCAGCCCGGCACCCTTGCGCCCGACATGGCCCGTCATCAGCGCCAGCGAGATCAGGCAGCGCGCGTTGTCGGTGCCGTGGATGTGCTGGCTGACGCCCATGCCCCAGAAGATCATCGCCGCCTCGGACCGTGCGAAGGTCCGCGCCACGTCGCGCAGCACCTCCGGCTCGATCCCGCAGATCTCCGACATCTTCTCGGGCGGGAAACCCTTGAGGTGCTCCTTGATGTCCTCGAAGCCCTCGGTCATCGCCTGGATGTACTGGCGGTCGTAGAGATCCTCCTCGACGATGACGTGCATGATCGAGTTCAGCATCGAGACGTCGGCGCCGGGCCGGAACTGCAGCATGTGAGTCGCGAAACGCTTCATGCCGTGCCCGCGCGGATCCATCACGATCAGCTTGCCGCCGCGCTTGGTGAACTGCTTGAAA
>JBCDAV010000060.1:0-16850 GCA_039184865.1 Pseudomonadota bacterium
CACCCGCCCACCCGGAGGCGCTGGCCTGCCCGGGACGCGTTGGGGGCCTGACGTGACGGATCTTCAGCCAGATCCCGCTTTGAGAGCCGATCCGCTCTCCGAGGACGCACCGGAGCGTGCGCTCAGGCCCGAGCGCCTTGACGATTTCACTGGCCAGGCCGAGGCCCGCGCGAACCTCTCGGTGTTCATCGAAGCGGCGCGCCGACGTGGCGAAGCAATGGATCACCTGCTGTTTCACGGACCGCCGGGACTCGGCAAGACGACGCTCGCTCAGATCGTCAGCCGCGAACTCGGCGTGAACTTCCGCATGACGTCGGGCCCGGTGATTGCCAAGCCCGGTGATCTTGCCGCGGTTCTGACCAACCTCGAACCACGCGATGTCCTGTTCATCGATGAAATTCACCGTTTGAGTCCGGTCGTCGAGGAGATCCTCTACCCGGCCATGGAGGATTTCGAGCTCGACCTCGTGATCGGCGAAGGGCCGGCGGCGCGCACCGTGCGGATCGATCTCGCGCCGTTCACGCTGATCGGGGCCACAACCCGGCTTGGCCTTCTGACCACGCCGCTGCGCGACCGCTTCGGCATCCCGATCCGCCTGGAATTCTACTCGTTCGAGGAACTCAGCACGATCGTCGCGCGCGGCTCGCGGCTGATGGGCCTGCAGGCTGAGCCGGACGGCATCAGCGAGATCGCCCGGCGCGCCCGCGGCACACCGCGCATCGCGGGCCGGCTGCTGCGGCGCGTCGCCGATTTCGCCATTGTCGAGAACGACGGGCGCATCGATCAGGCGCTGGCGGCGCGCTCGCTCCAGCGGCTCGGGGTCGATGGCAAGGGCCTCGATGGCGCCGACCGGCGGTACCTGAACCAACTCGCCGAGCACTATGGCGGCGGCCCGGTGGGCATCGAGACCATGGCCGCGGCCCTGTCCGAGGCCCGCGACGCGCTCGAGGAGGTGATCGAGCCTTACCTGATGCAGATCGGGATGATTGCCCGCACGCCGCGCGGCCGTGTTCTCACGCAGGGCGCATGGGCGCATCTTGGCCTGACGCCGCCCAAGGGGCCGGGCCAGTCGGATCTGTTCGAAGATGGCTAAAAACGGGCGCTAACGGTCGAATTTCAGGACCCAGTTCCGGATCAGCGCGCGTTCAAAACCCTTGGCCCTGGACATCCAGCGGCGATTGACCTTCTCGGCACCACCGGATCGGCGCGCCAGGTCGTTCGAGAAAATCGCGAACGCGAACTGCCGGCCGCCGGGCGTCGCCACGTAACCGGCCAGACCGCGCACATAGGACATCGTCCCGGTCTTCGCCACGACCGCGAGCCGGTCATAGTTCAGCGGGAAGGACTTCGCGGCAACGTTGTGTGGACGCAGGTAGCCCGCAATCCCGCCCGGCAGTCGGCCATGCGCCTTGCCCGGATCGGGCGCCCGGCGCGCCAGCGTGGTCAGCAACTCCACCATGCGCCGCGGCGAGACCCGCGATTGCAGCGTCAGTCCAGAATGGTTGACGAAGGCAAAGCCGGGATCGCCGATATCGAACCCGGCCACGATCGACGCCCAGGAGTTCATCACCTTCGCCGAGTCGCGCAGATCACCCGCCTCGATCCCGACGGCGCGGGTCGCCGATGTTCCCGTCACCTCGGCTGTGACATTGGTCGAGTAGCGCAACATGTCGCGCACGATGTCGCCGACCGGGCGGCTCTGATGGCGGGCCAGCACCCTGGCGCCGTCAGGTCCCCGCAGGTCGGAGGCGACGGGCAGCGTGACCCCGGACTGACCCGCCACCGTGCGAAAGACCTCGCCCGCATAGGAGGCCGGATCCTTGACCGGCAGCCAGCGCGCGGCACGTCCCCGGAACGCACGGCGTGCCATCAGCCAGGTTTCGCGCGCGGCACTCTGCCGGTATTCGAACAGCGGTGCATTCGGGCTGTCATTGAGCGCCACACGCACGCCGTCGACCTGCGGCGACAACCTTTCCGATGCAGCCTCGACCGACAGGTTCTGCCGGCCGTTGCGCGCATCCCACTTCAGGTGGACGCGGTTGAAATTCAGGTTCAACCCGGAAACCGATGGATTGTACGAGGCATCGACCGCCTGCGTGACCTCGATCTGCGGCACATGCGGCAACGCCGTGGAATCGACGCCGAACCGGCCAGAGACGCTTTGCACGCCCTGCGCACGCAGGCGCTCGGTCAGCACCTGCAGGGCATCGGTATCAAGCTCGGGATCGCCGCCGCCCTTCAGGATCAGGTCTCCGTTCAGCCGGCCATCGCTGACCGTCCCGGTGCCCAGAACCTCGGTCGTAAAGCGGTGGTCCGGTCCCAGCGCGTCGAGCGCGAAGGCCGCAGTGGGGAGCTTCGCCACGGATGCCGGAACGAAGGCCCGGTCGCCGTTCTTCTGGTCGAGGACCTCGCCGGTCTTCAGATCGACCAGCATCCAGCCCGACTGGCCGGTCAGGCCGAGTTCGGACCTGATCTGCGTGCCCGACTGGACCACCGGCCCGATGGGCTTGCGCTTGGCCTGTGCATTGGCGTCGACCGCGCCGAGAACCGAAACAACCGCAATCGAGAGTATCAAGCCAGCGCGCATCGAATGTCACCCTTCGCGGAATACGTGCAAATCGAGAGTCGCAGATCGCCCGTTCCCGCGCAAGGCGCGATGGCCAGTCATGCCCACAATCCGTCGGCGCGCAGGCGCGTCGAGGACTGATCCGACATCGGCCCGGTCAGCAGGCACCAGCCCGGCAAACCTCCGCGTCCCAGACGGGCGGCTTCGGATGCCCGAACGCGAGTGTTCGCATAGCGTTGCGCCGCCGGGCTCAGGCCGGCGCGGACCTGGTCACCGGGCCGCGCGAGCGCGCAGATCGGATAGGTCTCGATGATCCATTGCCAGTCCTCCCAGCGATGGAAGCTGGCAAGATTGTCGGCCCCCATCAGCCAGATGAAACGAACGCCCGGGTAGCGTCGGGACAGGCGCCACAGCGTGTTGGCGGTGTAGGGTGACCCGAAATTGCGCTCGATATCGGTTACATGAACGCGCGGATGATCGATCATGGCGCGGCAGGCCTGGACCCGGCGTTCGATATCGGCAGGACCGTTCTCCTTTAGCGGATTGCCGGGCGAGACGAGCCACCACACCGCATCGAGACCGACGGCCTTCATCGCGCGCTTGGTTATGTGCAGGTGCCCGCCGTGCGGCGGATCGAACGACCCCCCGAGCAGGCCGATCCGCTGTCCCGGAAAGGCGAGCGGTCCGCGGTGCATCAGGCGGCACTCCACCGAGGCGCCGCCTGTCCTGACGCGCTCGGGTGCTTTGTCCGTGATCTCGGAGTGTTCGGCATGGACGCGATCTGTGGGCTGTTCTGCGGGAGACGGACCGTCGATGACGCTGACCGATCCGTCAAGCCCGGGCACCGCCGCCGCCGGAACGCGTCAGCGCTTGAGCGTGGAATTGACGCGCTCGATGTCGATCGGGCCGTCCGGGCCGTCGCGGCCGGGCTCCATCGCGTATCCGAAAACCTCGAAATCCTTGCGATAGATGTCGGTCACGATATGGATCGCGAGGTCGTCGAAATAGTCCTCGATCGGATGCGCGCGCTTGGGACCGTGTCCCTCGGATTCGTTGAACCGCGGCAGGCTCTCCAGATCCGCATCATGCGCGAGATCGACCTTCGTCAGAATGTCGGCCATGCCGTCGTTGAAGGTCTCGGTCGCGAAGACGTGGTCGTAGTTTCCGCCGTTGTTCAGCAGGGTCGCGACATGACCCGACATCGGTGCCCAGTGAATGTCCGGATGCATCGGATGGCGGAACTTGATCGTGTCGCGCACGAACAGCAGGAACTTGCGGAACGCCTTGATCTGGTCGAATGCGTCCTCCGGCGTTTCACCGATTTCCATCTCGTAGTGCTGGGCGATCATCGCGACCATGTCGCCGCGGTAACGCTTCCCGTTGCGCTGGATACCGGCGATCTTGTCGAGGAAGCAGGACAGGACCCGGGCATAGGGATTGCGCACACAGGTGAAGGTCACCGCCTCGCGCGATGTCACCGTGTCGACGATCACGTCGCGCGCATGCTGTGGATCGGAGTTGCCGTTCCACTTCCACAGCCCGTCCTTGGCGTCGTGAATATCGCCGTCGTAGAACCGCCCGTGGTCGCTGTAGTGGAGGATCTGGCCGATGGTCGAACAGGCACATTTCGGAACAACCCTGTAGATCAGAGTCTGGCTGGTATTCACCCATACGCCGGGAAATTCCATCGGTCTTCCGCCTTTCAGACGAAATCGTTTTGGACGAGTTGTGTTAACAAATGTGAAAACTGTGCAATGTCAAGAAAGGCGCGGCGACCCGAAGTCCGTGCGCTTGCGAAGTGCCTGGGCTTGCGGCATCAGTCGCGCGTGGGGGCCGCTCCGGTCGCTCGGGCCAGAAGGGCAAATCTCGGAACATGGCAAAGATCGCGTTTCTTCTGCTGGCTCACAAGGACCCCGACTGGGTCATCGAGCAGGCGAAGACGCTGACGGCCCATGGCGACTGCGTGGCGATCCATTACGACGCCCGCGCCAAGGAGTCCGATTTCTCGCGCATCCGGTCCGCACTCTCGTCCAACCCCAATGTCGCGTTGGCGCGCCGCGTCAAAAGCGGCTGGGGCGAATACTCGCTGGTGCAGGCGACATTGAACATCATTTCGGCTGCGCGCGCCCGCTTCAAGGGCGTGACGCACTACTTCCTGATCTCCGGCGACTGCTTTCCGACGAAGTCACGCGGCTACTTCGACCGGATGCTCGAGGACGACCGGGACATCATCGAGACGCACGATTTCTTCGAGAGCGAGTGGATCCGCACCGGCCTGCGCGAAGACCGGCTCGTTTACCGACACTGGTTCAACGAGCGGAAGTACAAGCGTCTGTTCTACGCCTCGCTCGACATCCAGCGTTATCTGCGCTGGCGCAAGTCGCTGCCCGAAGGCATACAGATCCGCATCGGCTCGCAATGGTGGGTTCTGCGCGCCCAGACGATGAACGCCGTTCTCGGCCTGCTGCGCGAGCGCCGGGACCTCAAGCGCTTCTTCAAGACGACGTGGATCCCGGACGAGACCTTCTTCCAGACGCTGGTGGCGCACGTCACGCCCGCGGACCAGATCCGGCGCGAGCCGCCGACGCATCTGCTGTTCTCGGATTACGGCTTGCCCGTGGTCTTCCACGGCGATCACGAGGATCTGCTTCGGGCAAACGACAAGCCGATGGCGCGCAAGATCTCGCCGCACGCCGACGGATTGCGCAATCGCCTGCTCGAGATTTTCCGCCAGCGCGACAGCGACCGGGTCGAGGGCGGCGGCAACACCAACCTCTACCACTACCTGACATGGCGCGGGCGCACCGGCCAACGCTACCGCACACGCTTCTGGGAAGACGCGATCGGCCAGCGCCGCGACGCCGAACTTCTGATCGTGACCGCGCGGCTCTGGCACATCGGCAAGGAGGTCGAGGCAGCCATTGGCGAGGCGACCGGCCTGCGCCGGATGTCCTACGTGTTCGACGAGGACACCCGGATCGACCTGCCGCTCGGCAATCTCGAAACCGGGCTCTTCAAACGCGGCCAGCACCGCCGCGCGATGATGAACCTGATCATCGATGCCGCGAACGAGCAGCGCCTTCTGATCGCCATCGACCCGACCCGCAAGGACGTGATCGAGGATCTCGCCGAAATGGTCGGCTCCGCGCGCATTCTCAACGTCGAACGCACGCTCAGCGACGAATATGTAGAGGGACATGCGCGCCGCGCCGGACTGATCTCCGAGACCAGCGGCGAGTTCGAACGGCGTGAGGCCAAGCGCGCCCTGTTACAGGAACTGCGCGAGGCGAACCGCGAACTGCGCCATGCCTTCCGGGGACGGATTTTCCGCAACGATCTGAACCGGCCGCACGAGGAAAACGTCGACGATCTCTGCTGGTTCCTGAACTGCCCGCGCGAAACCGGCGAGAGAATTGCCCGGCAGGCCGCGGAAATGGTCGACTAGCGCCGCATCGTCCCGGGTCGCGTCAGGCGTTCCCGCCGATCGAGCCCTGATTCTCGCCGACATGGCCCCGGTGCAACAGCACGTGATCCAGCAGCACGCAGGCCATCATGGCCTCGCCCACCGGCACGGCCCTGATGCCGACGCAGGGATCGTGACGCCCCTTGGTGACGATATCGGTCTCGTCCCCAGCCTTGTCGATGGTCTGGCGCGACGACAGAATCGAGCTCGTCGGCTTCACGGCAAAGCGCACGACGATGTCCTGACCGGTCGAGATCCCGCCCAGGATGCCGCCGGCGTGGTTCGAACTGAAGCGCGCACCATCGTTGCCCCAGGCCATCTCGTCGGCGTTCTCCATGCCCGTCAGCGCGGCAGCGGCGAACCCGTCGCCGATCTCGACACCCTTGACGGCGTTGATCGACATCATCGCTGCCGCGAGATCGGTATCGAGCTTGCCGTAGATCGGAGCGCCGAGACCCACCGGTGCGCCGGAGCCCACGACCTCGATCACCGCGCCGACCGAGTTTCCCGACTTGCGCAGATCGTCGAGATAGACCGCCCAGTCGGCGGCCGCGGCGCTATCGGGGGTCCAGAACGGATTGCGGTCGACCTCGTCCCAGTCCCAGTTGCCGCGCTCGATTGTTCGCGGTCCCATCTGCACCATGCAGCCGCGGATCGACAGGTCCGGCAGCAGATGAGCCAGCGCCGCGCGCGCGATGCCGCCCGCTGCAACACGCGCCGCCGTCTCCCGCGCCGAGGATCTCCCGCCGCCGCGGTAATCCCGGATCCCGTATTTCATCCAGTAGGTGTAATCGGCGTGACCGGGCCGGAACTTGTCCATGATGTCGGAGTAGTCCTTCGACCGCTGATCGGTGTTGCGGATCATCAGCTGGATCGGGTGGCCTGTGGTCCTGCCCTCGAAGACGCCGGACAGGATTTCGACCTCATCGGGCTCGCGGCGCTGCGTCGTGTACTTGTTCTGGCCTGGTTTCCGGCGGTCCAGCCAGTGCTGCAACATCGACGCATCCAGCGCCACGCCCGGCGGGCAGCCGTCCACGGTCGCGCCCAGCGCGGGCCCGTGGCTCTCGCCCCAGGTCGAGACACGGAAGATGTGGCCGAACGTGTTGAAGGACATGCGGTGCGCCGAGTGGTTGGTCTAGCTGCCGCTGCGGATAGCGGATCTGTGCCGAAAGAAAAAGGCCCGGCGCGACGGCCGGGCCATTGTGTCAGCGGTCAAAGGGCCGCGTGTCAGGCGGGCTTGCGCTTGATCGGCGCCCAGAGCTTCTTGTTCGTGAAGTAGAGCAGCGTCGCTAGGATGATGACGAACACCAGGTTGCGGAAACCCGCTTCCTTGCGCTCGACCATCGCCGGTTCGGCGGCCCACATCAGGAACGCCGCCACATCCTCGGCCAGTTGCTCCTGCGTCGCTTCGGGCGGCGTGTAGCCGTCGTAGTCTTCCGCTTCCGTGCCGGTCGCCGTGTAGGTCAGGAACTCGACATCGTCGCCATAGAGCGGCTGCGACATGGAAATCCAGCCGCCCGCCATGGTGTCGTTGCCGTACAGCACCGAGCCGCCGACTTCCTGCTCCTCACCGTTGTAGTGGGTGAGCAGCGAGTAGATGTACTCCGGTCCGCCGATCCCCTTGAAGAGCTGGTTGATCAGCAGGCCCGACGGTCCATGAAAGCCCGCGCGGGCCTTGGCCATCAGCGTCAGATCCGGTGCGCCGGCGGAGTCGTTGCCCGGGAACAGGTCCGACGGAAGACCGGCGCGCTCGCCGTCCTCGGCCTCATCGTCCAGTACCGTGTACTCGGCGGCGATGGCCTTGATCTGTGCGGGCGGGAACGCCGGTCCATCCATGCGCCCGAGATCCCGGAACGCCAGGTACTTCAGCCCGTGGCAGCCCGAGCAGATCTCCTGATAGACTTGGAAGCCACGCTGCAACTGGTACTTGTCGAACGTGCCGAAGGGTCCCTCGAAGCTGAAGTCGATATCGTCGACATAGCCGGTTCCGCCTGCCGCCAGCGCCCCTGCGGGCGCCAGCGCCAACGAGACGGCAAGGGCCATGATGCTTTTCCTGAACATCTTTCGTCTCCTTGCGTGTCGCGTCACTCGGCCGGTGTCGCGACGGTGCTGGGGGGCATCCGTCCGCCCGACGATGAAGCAGTCGCGCCACCGCCATCGACAGGGTAATGCTCGTCGAAGTCGTCCTCGATCGTTGCCGGACGCGGCAACGGCTTCTCGGTGAGGCCGAGCAGCGGGAGGATCACGAGGAAGTATCCGAACCAGTAGATCGTGCCGAGCAGCGAGATCGTCGGGACGAGACCCTCGGCCGGCTGCGATCCGCACCACATCAGCACGAAGAAGTTCGCGACGAAGATCCAGAACCACCACTTGAACTGCGGACGGTAACGGCCCGAGCGCACGCGGCTGGTGTCGAGCCACGGCACCAGCGCCATCACGACGATCGCGCCGAACATCGCCAGCACGCCGCCCAGTTTCGAGTCGATGAACAGGATGTCGAAGGTGATTGCGCGCAGGATCGCGTAGAATGGCAGGAAGTACCACTCCGGCACGATGTGGGCCGGCGTCGCTAGCGCGTTCGCCTCGATGTAGTTGTCCGGGTGGCCGAGGAAGTTCGGCATGAAGAACACGATGATCACGAAGAGCGCGAGGATCACGGCCAGCGCGAACAGGTCCTTGATGACGTAGTACGGCCAGAACGGCACCGTGTCCTTCTTCGCGATCTCGATCGAATCGCGCCGGACTTCCACGCCGGTCGGGTTGTTGTTGCCCGTCGTGTGGAAGGCCCAGATGTGCACGACCACGAGGCCGAGGATCACGAAGGGCAACAGGTAGTGCAGCGAGAAGAAGCGGTTCAGAAGCGCGTTATCGACCGCAAACCCGCCCCAAAGCCACTCGACCAGCGGTTCACCGATGAACGGCAGCGCCGAGAACAGGTTGGTGATCACGGTTGCGCCCCAGAACGACATCTGGCCCCATGGCAGCACGTAACCCATGAATGCGGTCGCCATCATCGCGAGGTAGATCAGGATGCCGATGATCCATGTGACCTCGCGCGGCTCCTTGTAGGACCCGTAGTAGAGACCACGGAAGATGTGCAGGTAGACGGCTGCGAAGAACAGCATCGCGCCGTTCTGGTGGGCATAGCGCAGCAGCCAGCCGCCGTTGACGTCGCGCATGATGTGCTCGACCGACGCGAAGGCGTGGTCGACATGCGGCGTGTAGTGCATGACCAGGACGATGCCGGTCACGATCTGCAGCACCAGACAGACTGTCAGGATGATGCCCCAGATCCACATCCAGTTCAGGTTCTTCGGGGTCGGGATCATCAGCGTGTCGTACGCGATGGCAACGATCGGCAGGCGGCGGTGCAGCCACTTCTCGATTCCCGTCTTCGGCTCGTAATGTTCGTGCGGAATACCGGCCATTGCTCTGTCCTTATCCCAGCTTGATCACGTCGTCGCCGACGAAGGATGCCGTCGGGACTGGAAGGTTCTCTGGCGCAGGTCCGCGACGGATCCGCCCGGACAGATCATAGTGCGAACCGTGGCAGGGACAGAACCACCCTCCGAAATCGCCTGCGTCAGATAGCGGCACGCATCCCAGGTGCGTGCAGACGCCCATCATCACCAGCCATTCGCCGTCCGGATCGATCGAGCGGTTTGTGTCCTCAGCGTCCGCGTCCGGTTCGTTGGCGTTGCGCGCGCTCTGATCGGGCAGTTCGGCGAGCGCGACGTTGCGCGACTCGGCGATCTCGTCTTCCGTCCGGCGGCGGATGAAGACGGGCTTTCCGCGCCATTTCACGGTGATCTGAGATCCCGGCTCGATATCCCCCACGGGAACTTCGATCGAAGCCAGTGCCAGCACATCTCGCGAGGGGTTCATCTGATCGACCAGCGGCCATACGGCAGCCCCTGTCGCTACGGCCCCGGCGGCTCCGGTCGCGACATAAAGAAAATCGCGGCGGTTTCCATCTCCAGACACGTGTCTCTCCCTTGGCTACACCCGACTTCGTTGCCGGGTGCCTCGACAGCATCGGCGCGCAGTTCGCCGCGCGCACCTCGGTATCTGACGTTGGAGTTAGTGCATGATGAATATTGCGGCCAGCGGACAACGCGCCGCATCGCCCGCGGAAAGCCGTCTTTGCCGCGTTCTTTTCAATCGTCGAGCATAGCTGTCAGAGGATGGCTACACGCTCTGCGCGATCATTGTCCGGGAACGGACGGTAAAGGGCATAGCTCGCCCGTGCAATCATCCCGTGCACCGGATAGTAGAGTTCGTCGACCTCGTCGGAGTGTTGCGAGACGTGCTGAAACGCATCGTCCAGCTGAGCGAGACGCTCCACCTCGATCTCGAGCAGGAAATCGCGGGACTCGCCTGACGCCAGATTCAGCTTGCGCCGCATCAGCCGCCACGGGCCGATCTTGCCAGCGCTCTGCAGATAGCCAAGCCATTGATCCAGCGCGCGCGCGAACGCCAGCGCCTTCGCGTCGTCCTTGAGATCGATCATGACATGGTAGAGGTTCATCGCCGCCTCCTGCATTTGGGACAGAAGACACCGGGTATGGTTACGGATGGGTGAATCCGAGAGCACCGTTGCGAGCGAGCACGGCCTTCGGCTCGCGCTCTTTCAGCCCGACATCGCCCCGAATGTCGGCGCCGTGATCCGGCTGGGCGCTTGCATGGCGGTGCCGGTCGACGTGATCGGGCCGTGCGGCTTCGCATTCTCGTTGCGCGCGGTCCGGCGACAGGTGATGGATTACGGCGACAAGGCCGATGTTACCGATCACATTTCGTGGGAGCACTACCGTGAAAACAGGTCGCCGGGCCGTCTTGTGGCGATGACGACCCATGCTGCCGAGGCGCTTTGGGACTTCGAGTTCCGGCCGGGCGATACGATTCTGATGGGCCGCGAAAGTGCCGGCCTGCCGGAGGACGTGCATGCGGCAGCGGACGCGCGGCTGGTGATCCCCATGGCGCCGGGTACGCGCTCACTCAACATAGCCATCGCCGCCGGCATGGCCATCGCCGAGGCCGTCCGGCAACTCCGTGCCGGTTAGGAAACGCGATTCAGCGTTCAGAAGTGCCGAATGCCCACGTGAACATCAGCGTGCGGGAGTCTTGCCCACCTTGATGTTCACCTTGGCGACGCGTCCAAAGCGGGCAGTTTATCCACGTCGTCAGGCCGCCTGCGCTGCCATCGCCGCGATGACCGCGTCGCCCATCTCGGCCGTGCTGACCGGTGTGGCGCCCTCGGCCTGAGCCAGATCGGGCGTGCGCACGCCCTGATCGAGCACGTCGTTCACTGCAGCCTCCAGCATGTCGGCCTCGGCCCCCAGATCGAACGAATAGCGCAGCGCCATCGCGAAGCTGAGAATGCAGGCGGACGGGTTCGCCTTGCCCTGACCGGCGATGTCGGGCGCCGAGCCGTGCACCGGCTCATACAGCGCCTTCGGGCGTCCGTTCTCCATCGGAGCGCCCAGCGACGCCGATGGCAGCATCCCGAGCGAACCCGTCAGCATCGCCGCGCAGTCCGACAGAATATCGCCGAACAGATTGTCGGTGACGATAACGTCGAATTGCTTGGGGTTGCGGACGAGCTGCATGGCCCCGTTATCGGCGTACATGTGGCTGAGCTCGATCTCGGGGTATTCCTTGGCGATCACCTCGACTTCCTCGCGCCAGAGGATCCCGGCCTCCATGACGTTGGCCTTCTCCATCGAGCAGACGCGCTTGCCGCGCTTCATCGCCAGCTCAAACGCCGAACGCCCGACACGGCGGATCTCGGAGGTCGTGTAGCGGTGGGTGTTGATGCCGACGCGCTCGTTGCCCTCGGTATGGATGCCGCGCGGCTCGCCGAAATACATGCCGCTGGTGAGCTCGCGAACGATCATGATGTCGAGCCCGGCGACGATGTCCTTCTTCAGCGAGGAGTAATCCGCCAGCGCGTCAAAGCATTGAGCCGGGCGCAGGTTCGCGTAGAGGTCCATCTCCTTGCGCAACCTCAACAATCCACGCTCGGGCTTCAGCGAAAAATCCAGATTGTCATAGGCCGGCCCGCCCACGGCACCCAGCAGAACAGCGTCGGCCGCCTGCGCCTTGGCCATCGTCTCGTCGGACAGCGGTGCTCCGTGCGCGTCGTAGGCGGCACCCCCGACCAGATCCTCCTCGACCTCGAAATCCAGTCCCCGGTTGGCCGCAAGCCAGTCGATGACCTTCCGGACTTCGGCCATCACTTCGGGGCCGATGCCGTCACCGGCCAGGATCAGCAGTTTCATCGCAGACATGGGTTGCTCCCTCGAACCGAGTTTTCTGTTCCGGCGGCGTTTTGCGCGATCGCATTGGGCTTGGCAAGCCACGGCGCGGCGCGGATGGCGATGACTTATCGATTCCGAAACTCACGCCCGGTAGCGTCTCGCTGATTTGCATTGAAACGGTGCCACAAGTAGGATTGTCCCCAGTTGAGAAGGCTTAAAGGTCACTCTGACCGGGAGGGGTCATTGCCGCTGCATCGCGCTGATGTGAAGCGACTCTTCGACAGTCGACAGGTGCGTGCGGGTGCGGTGGAGAGATCCGACGAACAGGGATTTGTCGGCGGAATCCTCGACACCCTGCGGGATGGCGTTCTCGTCGTTGGCAACGACCTTCGGATTCTCTACGCGAATCCAACCTATTACGAGCAACTCGGCATAACCGAGGACGATATTGCGCCGGGCGATCATCTGGTGGAATCGCTCCGGCATCTCGCGACGAAGGGTCTGCTTGGCCCGATGGGCGACAGATCGGTGGACGAGTTCGTCGAGAGACGGATGGAGACCTGGGGCACGGCCGACAGCCGGTTCGAGCGCAGGTTTCTCGAGAACGGCCGCATTCTTGAAATCAACCGGTCCATGACCCTCGCCAACGAGGTGGTCGCCGTCCATGTCGACGTCACCAGTGCGGTCAAGAGCGAGGAGGAGATCGAGCGCCAGCGGATCTACATGACAAGCCTTCTGGAGAACATGAGCGACGGGCTTGCGCTGCTCGACCGCGAGGGCCGCTTCGCGATGTTCAACGACCAGTTTCTCGGGCTCTACGATATCGATCCCGAGAGCGTTCACTGGGGCATGGATTACGAGACCTTCGTCGAAAAGCTGGGCGACCTCGCCGGCATGTCCGAGGAGAAGCGCCGGGCGGAGATCAAGCTGCGGCGCGATTTCGCCTTCGATCCGAACGCGACCTCGGCGCGGCGCCATCTCAGCAACGGGCGCACGCTGAACATCAACAAGACCAATCTGCCCGGCGGCGGCTGCGTGATGACCACGCGCGACATGACCGACCAGCTTCGGCGCGAGCAGGATCTTATGACGGCGCGGAGCGAGGCGGAGGAATCGGCGCGCTCGAAGTCGGAATTCGTCGCGCGCATGAGCCATGAGATGCGCACGCCGCTCAACGGAATCCTCGGCGTGGCGGCGCTGCTGGACAAATCCGATCTGTCGGGAAGCCAGCGCGAGCTGGTCGATGTGATCTGCAACTCGGGCAATGTCCTGTTGCGGCTGATCGACGATATCCTGGATCTCAGCCGCATCGACGCCGAGACTTTTCAGGTGGTGCAGGACCGTTTCAGGATGTCGGACGTTGTCCGCGAATGCGTGGCGCTGATCGGACCGAGCGCCGAAGAGAAGGGTCTCGACCTGATCTGGCCCGAAAATGTCTCGGCGGTTCCGGCACTTTCCGGCGACATGGTCCGGATCAAGCAGATCCTGCTGAACCTGCTGGCGAACGCAGTCAAGTTCACCGACCAGGGTCATGTCGAGATCGGGCTCGAACACATGGACGGGCCGGAGGGCATCACCGTCTCGATTTCGGTCTCGGACACCGGTGTCGGGATCGCGCCCGACCGGATGGAGCAGGTGTTCGACCGGTTCTTTCAGGTCGACGGAACGATCACGCGAAAATACGGCGGGGCGGGGCTGGGTCTGGCGATCACGCGCAATCTTGTCGATGCGATGGGCGGGACGATCCAGGTGCGCTCCGAACCTGATAAGGGGACGTCGTTTCTCATTCGCCTGACGCTGGCCGCGGCGGACCCGCCAGCGACCGGTTGAAGAACGCTCCGATTCTTGGGACACTTGCGCCCAGCGAAGTCATGACAGTCGAGAGGGCGATTTCATGAGCAACGGTAGCATTCTGATATCGGCGGCCTGCCTGTCCGCAACGCTTGCACTGGCGGCGTGCTATCAGGTCCCGCAATCAACGGCGGCGTCCTACGAAAAGGGCACGATTGCCGCCTCGGCACAGGCGGCGGGGTCGAGCATTGTCGTCGACAGCGTGGGCATGCCCAGCACCGGATGGGTTGTCGTGCACGAGATGGACGGCGATGCGCCCGTGGTCCCGGCCTCGATCGGAAACGTCTATGTGCCCGCCGGTCCCAGCAGTGCCGTGCGCGTGCCGCTCAGCAAGTCCATCGCCTCAGGCCAGCGGGTGATGGCGATGCTGCATCTCGATACCGGCGTCGCGAAGGTGTACGAATTCGGCAACGACGCGGTCGAGCAGCACGACAAGCCGGTGCTGCGAGACGGCAAACCGGTCGCAGTCGTGATCGATCTCAACTGAATAGTCGGGACGCGCCCGCTCCCGGCTTACAGGGACATGGGCGCAGTCACCGCCGTTAGTCGTCAGGCAGCGGCCCGTTCGGCACCCCGCAGTGCCTCCATCATCGCTTCCGTGACGCGGAAGCGTTCGCCCCAGGTCTCCGCCAACTGATCGGCACGCGCCTTGAAAGCATCCAGTCCGTGGAAGCGGCAGAATTGCAGCGCGCCGCCGGTCCAGGCCGGGAAACCGATCGCCAGGATCGAGCCGATATTGCCCTCGACCTCGGTGCGCAAAACGCCCTCTTCGAGACAGCGCAGGGCCTCGATCGCCTGACGGTAAAGCAGCCGATCCTTCGCCTCGTCGATCGAGATCCCGCCATTGCCGCGCTTGAACCTCTCAAGCCCCGGCCAGAGCGATTTCGATCCGTCCGCGTGATAATCGTACAGCCCGCCGCCGTAGTGGCGCCCGCCACGTCCCATCTCGACCATCGCGTTGACGACTTCTTCGGCGTGCTGGCCTTCTGCCGGAAAGCCCTTCTCGATCCCCAGTCGCGCATCCAGCGCCTCGTGGGTTTCGCGGACTTTCTTCGAGAGCACCATCGAAACCTCGTCATGCACCGCGAAGGGTCCGACCGGCATTCCGGCGAGCCATGCCGCGCGCTCTACCGAGACCGGCGCGAGACCGTCGATCATCAGCGCGTGGCCCTCGTCGAGATAGGTGCCGAAGACGCGGGAGGTGAAGAAGCCGCGCCGGTCGTTGACCACAATGGGCGTGTAGCCGATCTGCTGAACGTAATCGTAGGCCTTGCGCAGCGTATCGTCCGAGGTCTTCTCGCCGAGAATGATCTCGACGATCCGCATCTTGTCAACGGGACTGAAGAAATGCAGCCCGATGAAGCGCTCGGGCTGCGGGCAGGCTTCCGCCAGGATCGAGATTGGCAGCGTCGAGGTGTTGGACCCGTAGATCCCGTCCGGCGAGAGCTTCGGGAAGGTCGCAGCAATCACCTGTTCCTTCAGGTCGATGTCCTCGAACACCGCTTCGACGATCAGGTCAGCGCCGTCATAGTCATCGCTATCCGTCGGGGTGATCTGGGCGAGCAGCGCATCCCTCTGCTCCGGCGTCATGCGCTTCCGGCCAATGGCCTTGTCTGCCAGCCCTTCGGAATAGGACTTCCCTTTCTCAGCCTTCGCGAGTTCCGTATCTTTCAGACGTGTCGCCAAACCCTTCGATGCGTGCGCCCAGGCAATGCCGGCGCCCATCATGCCCGCCCCGAGAATGGCCGACGACCCGGCCTTCCAGCGATCGCCGGCCGGGCGATGCTGCCCTGACTTGATCGACTGCATGCCGAAGAAGAAGGTCGAGATCGCGGCCTTAGAGTGCGGCCCGCGGAGCAGGCTGACGAAGGCACGGGTTTCGGCGCGCAGGGCGGAGTCGAAGCCCATTCGCATGGAATTGACGGCAACGTCGAGGATCTTCTCCGGCGCGGGCATCAGACCGCGCGTTTTCTGGTAGAGCATCGTCGGCGCCATCGTCGCCGTCTGCCGGACGTTGGGCGCCGTCGCATCGCCGCCCGGATACCGAAATCCCTTCTGATCCCAGGGCTGGGTGTGCGCCTCGGGGTTCGCGGTGATCCACGCCTTGGCCGCTGGGATAAGCTCGTCCGCGCTTGCAACGATCTCGTCCACCATGCCCAGTTTCAACGCCTGAGCGGGCTTCTGCGGTTTGCCCTCCAGCAGGATCGGCAGGGCCTTCTCCAAACCGATCACGCAGGGCAGCCGCACGACACCGCCCGCGCCCGGCAGAAGGCCCAGCGTCACCTCGGGAACGCCAGTCACCGCTTTCGGATCGTCGACGATGATCCGGCGATTGCACGCCAGGGTCATCTCGTAGCCGCCGCCCAATGCAGCGCCGTGGATTGCCGCAACCACGGGGACCGGCAGTTTCTCCAGAGCCCGGTAATGGGATTTCGCCCGCTCGGTCCACGCGAACAGATCTTCTGCCGAGCCCTCGGCTGCCAGCAACTCGTCAAGATCGCCGCCAGCGAAGAAGGTCTTCTTGGCGGAAGCGAGCACCACGCCGATCACGCCGTCCTCGGCTCGCAGCCGTCCGAGGATCTCGTCCATCGCCTGGCCCCAGCGGGCATTCATGGTATTGGCCGACTGGCCCGAGGCGTCGAATGTGATCGTGATGATCCCGTCGCCGTCGCAGTCCCAGCGATACTCGCTCTCAAATTTCATCGGGTCAGAC
>JBCDAV010000061.1:0-16714 GCA_039184865.1 Pseudomonadota bacterium
CAAGCTGCGCCAGATCATGCGCTATCTCGGCACCTGCGACGGCAACATGCAGGAAGGTTCGCTGCGCGCGGACGTGAATGTCAGCGTGTGCAAGCCGGGCCAGTACGAGAAATACCGCGAGACCGGCGACTTCAGCCATCTCGGCACGCGCTGCGAGATCAAGAACATGAACTCGATGCGCTTCATCCAGCAGGCCATCGACTACGAGGCGCGGCGCCAGATCGCGATCCTCGAAGACGGCGGGGCGATCGATCAGGAGACCCGGCTCTACGATCCGAACAAGGGCGAGACGCGGTCGATGCGCTCGAAGGAGGAGGCGCACGACTATCGCTATTTTCCCGACCCCGACCTGCTGCCGCTCGAGATCGAACAGGCCACGGTCGACGCGATCGCCAATGCCCTGCCTGAACTGCCGGACGAGAAGAAGGCGCGCTTCGTCGACAGCTACGGCCTGACGGAATACGACGCCAGCGTCCTGACGGCGGATGTCGCGGACGCGGCCTATTTCGAGCAGGTCGCCGACGGGCGCGACGGCAAGACCGCTGCGAACTGGGTGATCAACGAGCTGTTCGGGAGGCTGAACAAGGACGGCAAGACCGTCGATGACAGCCCGGTCAGCCCGGAGCAGATCGGCGGCATCATCGATCTGATCGCCAAGGGCGACATCTCCGGCAAGATCGGCAAGGAACTGTTCGAGATCGTCTGGTCCGAGGGCGGCGTTCCCGCCGAGATCGTCGAGGCCAAGGGCATGAAGCAGGTCACCGACACCGGCGCGATCGAGGCGGTGGTCGACGAGGTGATCGCGGCCAACCCGGACAAGGTCGAACAGGCCAAGACCAAGCCGACGCTGTCCGGCTGGTTCGTCGGTCAGGTGATGAAGGCGTCGAAGGGCAAGGCCAACCCGCAGGCCGTGCAGCAGATCGTCAAGGCAAAGCTCGGGATCGAGTAAGCCTGCGCAGGTCTCGCGGCCCCGCTAACCGATCGAGGCCGCGAGCTCCCGGGCGCTCCAGCCCGGATCGTCGGCGAGGATCTTGCGGTAGAGCTCCCAGTTCGGGCGGTGGGTGAAGTGCACCCAGTGATCGCCCTTCAGAACGGGTCGGTCGCCGTCAAGCTGGAACCCGTTCATGTGGCCCCAGGACTTCACCGAGTCCTTGTGCAGGTCGATATCGACCCAGTCGGCATAGGCCGATGCCGCACTCGGATAGAACTTCTGCGGCGGCTTGCCCTCGCGTCCGAGCAGCCCCGCGCCCTGGATCAGCGCGAGCGTGCGGTCGACGTCGCAGACTTCGAGGCCGGCTTCTTCGCGCGCCACTCGAAGCGATGCGCGCGAGCCGAGCACGCGCACGACCTCGTCGGCCCGCGACAGGACGTTGAAGAATTCCGGACGTCGCTGCGGATCGGCCTGATCGATCCGGTCGAGTGCCTTGCCCGCCTGCTCCCAGAGGCAGGCCCCGGCCAGCAGGATCACCTTGCCGACCTGCTCCAGCACCTTGTCGGGCGCGGGATAGCGCAGGGCCAGCGCCTCGATCGCCTTCATGACCGTTCGGGCCCCGAGGCTGTGGCACATGATGTCGATCCGCTGATTGGGCCGACCCGCCTTCTCGAGCCTGCGCGCCAGATGCACGAGCACCGCGGCCAGCGCGTGCCCGGCGATCATCGCGTCGATATAGGCCAGCGCGTAGAAGTTGGCCGGCCGGCCCTGCGGATTGACGAAGTCGACGATCGAGTCGAGGAAATCGAGTAGCCCGGGGCTCTCGTCGCTGACCGTCTCGCCATAGCTTGCGTAGCCGAAGCAGACCGCGAGGCCGTGCGCGTCGGAGGCATCTCCGATGCCGCCTGGACACAGGGCGCGCGCCAGCCAGGGCGTCGCTCTCGTGTCGTGCTCATCGTCCGGATCGCCCGTCTCGTCGAAATGGAACAACCGGCGATGCGGGTTGTCGCTGTCGAGACGGGCTTTCAGCTTGCGCCTGACCTCGAACATGAACCCGTGCACGAAAATCACGACCGGGCCATCGGGATCGCCCAGTGCGCTGTCCGGCAACGCATCGAAATAGGCGGCGAGGCGGGCGTTCTCCTTGAACGCAGGCTGGTCGCTGAAGGCCAGCCCGCCTGTCTGGCGAAAGATCTGATCGAGGCGGACACCCTTGCGGGCATCGCCCTCCAGCACGCCGGGCGTGTCCTCGCCGAACAGTTTCCAGGGAGCCAGCGCGTTGCCGAGCGCGCCGTCTCGTGCAGCAGAAAATCGCAGTACCGCCATGGTCAAATCGCCCGTTCTCGAAAGCCGGGCGATGATGCGGCAACGATCTCGATTTGGGAAGTGAAACCGGCGGTTGTGTCGGTCCGCGGGGGGTAGCAAGGGCCTGCCCCTGGCGCTACCGCAGAGGCGCGGCTCCTGACGCCTATCCGAGCTCCTGCTGCAAGCGCGCGACCGTCCAGTCCTCGCGGTCATGCAGAATGTTCCGGAAAAGCTTCCAGTTGCCCGGATGGCTGTACTGAACGAAGTGATCGCCGAGAAATCCGCGCTTGCCCTTGAGATTGATCTTGCTGCGGCGTGCCCAGCGCTGCACGCGTCCGCTGTCCAGCGGAATGTCGATCCAATCGGGATAGGGGTCGCCGAAGAACTCGTAGAGCTTGTGCGGCGGCATCCCGTCCCGGCCGATCGTGCGCCCGCCCATCAGCAGGCGCGTGTCCGGCCATTCGAGGCTCAGATCCTCGATCGCCTCGTCGCGCGCCGACCGCGCCGTCGAGCGCGATGCCAGCAGGTTCAGCACATCGTCATTGCGCGAGGTGAAGTTGAAGATCTGCGGTTTGAAATCGGGCTGCGCGAAAGTGATGTTGGCCAAGGCGACCGCCGCCTGGCCCCAGTAGCACGCACCGCCCATGACCAGAATCCGGTCAATCCGCCCCAGCGTCGTGTCGTTCGGCCAGCGCGAGGCGATCATCGCCAGCGCCGACATCACGGCCCGCGCGCCCAACGAATGGCAGACGATGTCGATCGGGCGTTGATCGAGCCCGGCGTGGTCCAGACGCGCCCGCAACTGCGTGATCACCGCGGCCAGTCCGAACCCGGCATTCTCGGCATCGCGATAGGCGTTCACGTAAGGCTCGGGCGGTTGCAGCCGGCGCTTCAGCCCGGTCTTGGTTATCAGCCGCGTCTTCAGGTCCGGCAGAAACGGATCGGGCCAGCCGCCGTAGGATGCATAAGAGTACCCGACCGCCAGACCGGTGCAGCCCTCTGGCTTGCCGCGCCCCTTGCGCAGCATCGCCCGCGCGAACCACGGCGTCAGACGGCCCTTGCGCTCCTCGCGCGATCCCGGCCCGCCGGGCGCCTCGTCGAAATGGAACAGACAGCGGTGCGGGTTGTCGCTGTGGACGCGCGCCTGCACCGGGCGGCGCGGCTCGTGCTGGAAACCGTGCACGAAGATCACCACCGGCCCCTTCTCGGCAAAGCCGAGATCCTGCCCGGCCATGTGCGCGCCGAAGAGCGACTCCGGTTCGAACATCGGTGCGCCGGGCGAGGACGCGATCTGCGCGAGGTTGATCCCGGCGAGCGCGCTGTCCTCGAGCCCGTCGGGATAGTCCGGCCGCTCGCCGAAGATCACCCACGGCAAGGTCCGGTCGCTCAGGCGTCCCGCGGGCGCCGCTGAGAAGCGCATGAAGCTCATACTCCCCAGACACCACAACACGTTTAACCTCGCGTGAACCACCGCTCTATCGCGGCCCGTTCAGCGGATTTCGTGCAGTTTCCCGCAGGTTTCGGGCCAGATTGCGCCTGCCCCTTGTGCCATCGCGCGGCATCTGCTGAATAGGGGGCACTGGAGTGGGGCGAGTCGCAGAACGGGAAGACCGGGGGGCACATGGCCTATGAGTACAAGTGCGTCGGAGCGCCGGAGAAGGCGAAGCGACGCCGCGGCGCCAAGACACGCAGCGACCGGGTTGCCGCGACCATGCAGGACATCATCGCCGCCGAAGCGGTCGGCGGCTGGGAATACCTGCGCACCGATCTGATCCCGGTCGAGGAGAAGAACGGCTTCTTCAGCCGCGCCCACGAGGTTCACCGCGCCGTGCTGATCTTCCGGCGTGGAGAGCCCGAAGCGATGCAGAGCCGTCCGCTGCGCGCCGACAGCGTGAGCCCGGGACCGGCCATGGTCGCGCCCGTGCCCCAGGCCCCGCAACCGGTTCAGCCGGTCGCCGCCGAGCCCGAGCCCGTTGCGCCGGAGCCTGTGCCGCAACCCGCGCCTGTCCAGCAGAACACGCCGCCATCCGAGGCCGATGGTGATTTCCGTCTGGCCGCCAGCCGGGACGAACCGGGCGAGCCCGCGCCGGTCGTCGCCCAGGCCCTGCGGGCGCCGAAGGGGCTCGGATAGCCCCCGGCGTCAATCCTTGTCGTCGTCCTCGTCGTCGCCGGTCACCAGATCGACGGCGCCGCCCACGACACCGGCGGTGACATCGACGCCGGTGTCGACCACCGTCGTCGTCACATCGACTGCCGTGCCCACCACCGTCGCGGCAACGCAGCCAGACAGCAGCACCGGCGCGGTCAGCAGGATCAGTCTCAGGCGCATGGCACTCTCCTTTCCCGGTGAAACGCGCGGACCTCACGCATCCGGCGGCGCCAGTTCCATTGCCAGCGCATGCACGGTCGTGGCCAGTTCCTCGGCCAGACAGGCATTGACCGCGCGCTGACGCGCCACCCGCGACTGCCCGGCGAACGAGGCCGCGACCATGCGCACGCGGAAATGCGTCTCGCCGCCCTCGCGCCAGCCGCCATGTCCGCGATGCTGCTCGCTCTCGTCGATGACCTCCAGCATGACCGGCGAAAACGCTTCGGCCAGCTTGGATTCGATCTGCGCTTTCATGTTCATTGCCGCGTCAACCCCCTCTTTGAAGTTGCTGGTTAAACTGCATCGGCTACATTTGGAGGAATCGGAAGGAGAAACCGCGCGCATGCCACCACGTTCGATCTTTGACTACGACATCTCCGTCACGGCGGACAAGGCGCGCCGTGCGCGGCGTCGTGGCATGTCGGGCGCGGTCGATGGTCAGACGCGGACCTGCGAGTGGCCGGGCTGTGAGGAGAAGGCCGCCTATCGCGCGCCGGAATCGCCGGACCGGATACATGACTTCCGCTGGTTCTGCCTCGACCATGTGCGCGAGTACAACAAGTCGTGGAACTTCTTCTCGGGCTGGACCGAAGAGGATCTCGAAGCGCAGATGGTCGCCGACCGGACCTGGGAGCGCCCGACCTGGAACATGAAGGACGGGCAGCGCCATCCCGGCCAGTCGCCTCATGCGAATGGCAATGCCTGGAACCGCTGGGGTTTCAAGGACGCGCACGATGTGCTCGGCGAGAACGCAACCCAAAACCCAGGCGACAAGACCCAGCGCAAGCGCCGGTTCAAGCTGCTGACCAAGGACGAGCAACGCGCGATGGACACGCTCGGCCTGCCGCACGAGGTCGAGACCCGGGCCGAGGTCCGCACCCGCTACCGCGAACTGGTCAAGGACCTGCACCCCGACAACAACGGCGGCAACCGCACGGACGAGGCGCGGCTCGGCCGGGTCATCCGCGCCTGGGACATCCTGAAGCGCAGCCGCGGGTTCCGCGATTGAGCACGCCCGGCCGGCGCAGCCCGCGCAGCACGCCGAAACCCCGCAATCCCTCGCCCGACGAGATCGCCGCCGCGATCCTCGGCGTGCTGGCCGAGCGAGATCCCGGTAAGACCATCTGCCCGTCCGAGGCCGCGCGCAGGCTCGACCCGGACCACTGGCGTCGCCTGATGACCCCGGTGCGCGAGGTCGCGAAGTCCATGGTGCGCGAAGGGCGTCTCGAGATCCGCCGCAAGGGCGAGGTCATCTCGCCGGAAGACGCGCGCGGAGTCATCCGGCTGGCCTTGCCGGACGGGTGAGACGCCCGCCAGTGTAACGCGCGGCGCGTCCCGCAAGCAGCGCTGTTTCGAGCGCGGTGCAGCATAAAATGCTGCTCCGCAGACCCGGACCGCCTCGTGCCGCGCGATGTCATCAGGGTGCTCGGCACTCTCATCCTGGCCCGCGCTGGGGTCGCGCCTATCCCTTCAACTCCGCCCCGGACTTGATCCGGGACCGAGCCAGCGCTAGCCATCCCCCAACGCGGCCAGGCTCTCCACGATTTTTTCGCGCAATCCAGTCGCGATATTGAATCGATATGACATGTGTTCGGGGTCATAGACCTCCAGCGCCAGATCGATATGGCTCAAAGCGCTGTCCAGATGCGACTCGGCCGTCTCTTTGTCCCTCTCGGCCATCGCTTGGAAAGCCCAACACAGACATTCATTGCTTTCGGCCCAGGCCACCGGCATCGCGTTCTGCGTACGGACCTCAAGTGCTGCGCGATAGGCGATGACGGCTTCGGCCAGCAGTTTCAGGCTCGCCTCGCCCTCGGCGCGGATGCCCTGGTTCGCAAGCGCATTGCCGAGATTGTTCTGGGTCATGGCCCAGTCCACCGGCATCGCATCGCGCGTGTAGACCTCCAGCGCAGCACGATAGGCGGTGACCGCCTCGGCCAGCAGTTTTAGGCCCGCTTCGCCCTCCGCGCGTCCGCCCTGGTTCGCAAGCGCATTGCCGAGATTGTTCTGGGTCGCGGCCCATAGCACCGCCATCGTTTCCTGTGTGTAGACCTCGAGTGCTGCGCGGTAGGCGGCGACGGCGTCGGCCAGCAGGGCCAGGCCCGCCTCTCCCTCCGCGCGGATGCCTTGGTTCTGCAGTGCTGCGCCGAGATTGTTCTGGATCATGGCCCAGTCCGCAGGCATCGCCTCTCGCGCGCGGACTTCCAGGGCCGCGCGATAGGCAGTGACGGCGCGCGCAAGAGCGTCTATCCCTTCTTGTCCGTGGGAACGTGTTCCGAGCAATCGAAGACCATTGCCGAGAGCATTCTGTGCCCGACCCCACTTTTCCGGATTGGCTTCTCTTGACCAAACGCGCTCACATCGAATCCAAAGATCGATTGCACGCTGCAAACCATCGCCGGCGAAGCGCTCTGCGTGGTAGTACACCGTTATGCCCTTCTCATAGAGCTGCTGGCCGGACTGGACTTTGTCGAACGGCTCGAAGAACGCAGCCGCTTCGCAGAAGTGCCCATAGGCTGTCTCGACATCAAAGTTCATCAACGCAGCCTTGCCGCGTTCGGTGCGCAGTTCGGCCTGTTTGCGGACCTGGACCAACGTGTGTTCGGTCTGCTGGATTTCCTCGGCATCGGCGAGGCGGGCATCGGCCTCGTCGAAATCGCCTTGGTCCAGTGCGCCCTTGGCGGCGCCGACGAGGTTGGCGATGCGCCCGTCGGCCTCGGCCAGCGCGTCGAGCCGGGCCTTCATGTCCTTGTAATCCTTCGCCGCCTCGCGCAGATAGGCTTCGAGTTCCGCCGCCGGGGCATCCGGGCTCGCAATCCCGAAACGCATCGCGAGGTTTTCCAGCAGCAGCGGCGGCAGGTCGGGCCGATCCTCGCCGGATGGCAGCTCGACCGGTTCGCGACACGCCCTGAGGTCGTCGTCTGAAATCTCCAGCGCCACGACCAGCGCGTCGACGATCTTCGCTTGCGGATTGGCAATCTTGCCGCGTTCCAGATCCGAGATCTGCGCCTTGCGCCCGCCGGGCCCGAACGCCTTGAAGGCGAGTTGCTCCTGCGTCAGTCCCTCGACCGCGCGCTTCTGGCGGACCAGTGCTCCGAACCTCACGCCGAAATCGAGCATTCCGTAACCAATCCGTATCCGACCCGGAAAGACCCGTACCCGGTCCGGACGAACCCGGATCGAAGCGATCTCTCTCCGCGCGCATCTTAACAACACGACGAAACGAACCTCAACCGGCTGGCGCCAGCCCTTCCAAGGAAGGGAAACAGCAATGGTGAAGATGATCGAATGCGGACTCTACGTCTCTCTCGCCGCGGTTCTCGCGGCAACTCTGATCTTCGGCGCACCCGCGTGCGCGGGCTGGACCGTGGTGGCCATCACGCTGGCGCAGGCGGTGTGCATCGCGGTGCGTTAGGGGCGAGCCCGGCCGAGGGCGGGCGAAGCGATCCAGGAGCTATGCAGCTTTATGGTTGCTTCCTCTCCCTCGGTTCGAGCTTTGCCCCTGTGGACACACTTTCGCCCGACCGTGGGGTCGGTCGGGCAAGGCCCGGCGGCGCTGCGCGCCTTGGTTCCGGGCCGGGGAGAACCTGGAGTTCATTGCAACTCTAAAGAGCTTTCCGGCATTACAGCTCTCGCGCCTCCCTCTTTCCAAGCTATGGGTCCACGGACACCAAATCGCCCGACCGTGGGGTCGATCAGTCGACGCCCGGCGGCGCTACGCGCCTTGCCTCCGGACCTGGCAGATTACGGAGTTCGTAGGCGGGCTCGGGAGACAGGCAGCTTTGTGGTTCTCCGGCCTCCCTCGGTTCGAGCTTTGCGTTCGTGGACACACATTCGCCCGACCGTGGGATCGGTCGGGCGAGGCCCGGCGGCGCTGCGCGCGTTGGTTCTGGGCCAGGCATGTTGCGGAGTTCGTTTGCGGGATCAGGAGACAGGCAGCTTTGTGGTTCTGCCGCCTCCCTCGGTCGAAGCTGTGTGTCGATGGAACCAAATCGCCCGACTGTGGGTTCGGTCAGTCGAGGCCCGGCGACGCTGCGTGCCCTGATTCCGGGCTGAGCAGATTGTTGAGTTCGTAGGAACTCTAAGGAGCTTTCCGGCTTTAAAGCTCTCGCGCCTCCCTCTTTCCAAACTATGGGTCCACGGACACCAAATCGCCCGACCGTAGGGCCGATCGGGGGACACACGGCGGCACTGCGCGCCATTACTCCCGCGCCGGATGCGCCCGGAATCCTTGCCTACCGATTGGCGCTATCGTCCACGTGATCGCAGGACCAGTCCAACTTGCCGCGTTGCCCTTGCAATGCGCCGCCTTATGGTTCAGACGGTCCGGCGATGTGAGGATGACAGATGGCAGATGGTACTCAGATGACGGCAGAGCGGCCGACGGTTGATATCTCGGTGCGGGACGCGTTCGGTCTCGACACCGACATGGTTGTGCAGGGTTTCGCCGAGCCGTCCGAGCGCGTGCCGACCCTCGACGAGGGCTACAAGTTCGACCATGACACCACGCTGGCGATCCTCGCAGGCTTTGCCCACAACCGCCGCGTGATGATCCAGGGCTATCACGGCACCGGCAAGTCGACGCATATCGAACAGGTCGCGACGCGGCTGAACTGGCAGTGCGTGCGCGTCAACCTCGACAGCCACATCTCGCGGATCGACCTGATCGGCAAGGACGCGATCAAGCTGAAGGACGGGGTGCAGGTCACCGAGTTTCAGGAGGGCATCCTGCCCTGGGCGCTGCGCACCCCGACGGCGATCGTCTTCGACGAGTACGACGCGGGCCGGCCGGACGTGATGTTCGTGATCCAGCGCGTGCTCGAGGTCGACGGCAAGCTGACGCTGCTGGACCAGAACAAGGTGATCCACCCGCACCCGTCGTTCCGGATCTTCGCCACGGCGAACACGGTCGGTCTGGGCGACACGACGGGTCTCTACCACGGCACGCAGCAGATCAACCAGGGCCAGATGGACCGCTGGTCGGTGGTCACGACGCTGAACTACCTGCCGCATGCCGACGAGGTCGAGATCGTCCTGTCGAAGTGCCCCGAGTACCGCGGCGAGCGCGAGAAGATCATCGGCCAGATGGTCACCGTCGCCGAGCTGACGCGCAACGCCTTCATGAACGGGGACCTCTCGACCGTGATGTCGCCGCGCGCGGTGATCACCTGGGCGCAGAACGCCGAGATCTTCGCCGGCGACTACGGCTTTGCCTTCCGCCTCACGTTCCTTAACAAGTGCGACGAGCTTGAGCGCGAACTGGTGGCCGAGATCTACCAGAAGTGCTTTGGCGAGGAACTGCCGGAAAGTGCGGCGAGCGTCAGCCTGGGGTGACTGCGGTTCTTAGGCCATCCCAGACGCCGGATCTGATGAAGTCAGAAAGGCTCTTGAATGACCTGAGGGCCTCGGACTTTTGGGAAGTAAGCCTCCACATCCAAGGTAATCTGACGTTCAGGTTCTCGGGCCCAGAATGCCCCATCTATGTTGCGATGAGCGATCCCGTCCCGCTTCTAGAGGATGTGGAGCGCTGGAGTAACGCAACTGTCAGCGAGAGTTTTGATCAACTGCTAAGCTGCCTGATCGGTAAGATTGGGCAAAAGCTGGTCGACTTCAGCTTTGTGCCCAAACACATCGATCTGGTCTTCGAGAGTCTGCCACCGATCCAGTTCGACTTTCCGTTGATGCCCTACCGCGAGTGGAACTGGTCTTTGACGCGAATCCAGCCGTTCTCCTGGACTGAGCGGAACAGTGGCTTGATTGCAGCGGATGGTAACGTGATCTTTTCGGAGTAGTCGGAATCAGTTCGATGACGACTTTCGGATGTCTGATTGGTTCCAGCGTATGTTCGTTGTTACTAAGCGACACCGATCAGTGTTGAGGAACTGCCAGAAAGCGTGGCAGACTTTCGCTCTTTCTGAAAACATTCCGGATCAATCAGCGATAGTAGCGCGTACGATGGGTGCCAACCCATCAATGTGATAGACAGAGCTCATGACCAAACCTCTTCACATCGGACTGATCGGCGGGATCGGCGTGGCGGCGACTCTGGTCTACTACCAGCGCCTCACCGCTGCAGTCACGGCCATGGGCGCGCAGCTTGAATGCACCATCGTCCACGCGCAGGTCGACGATCTCGTCCGCACCAACACGCAGGATCTGCGGCAGGAACAGGCCGAAATCTACGCCCCGCTGATCGACCGTCTGAAGGCGGCGGGGGCCGACTGCGCGGCGATCACCTCGCTCGGCGGGCATTTCTGCTTCGAGGAAACCAAACGGCTGTCCTCGCTGCCGCTGGTCTCGGCGGTCGCGCCGCTGGATGATTATTTCGCTGCCGAGGGCCTGACATCCGTCGGCATTCTCGGCACGCGCGTGGTCCAGCGCACCGGCTTCTACGGTCACCTGAAGAAGACCAGACCCGTCACGCTGGACGGTGAGATCGATGCGATCGGCCAGACCTATCAGGACATGGCCGTCGCCGGCCATTGCACCGAGGACCAGCGCGCCTTCTTCCTCGATGCGGCGCAGCGGCTGACCGACACGGGCGCGGACGCCGTCGTCCTCGGCGGCACCGATCTCAATCTCGCCTTCGACGGGCGGCCGACGCCCTACCGGGTAATCGACGCGCTCGACGTGCACGTCGGCGTGCTGGCGCGCCTGGCGACGGGCCGCATCGGACTGGACCAGACCGCCGCCTGAAGGGCGCTCAGCCGTTGACTGAAATCACCACGCAATAGTCCGAGAACTTGCCGTCGCAATCGTAGTTGTTGTAGACGTTGCCCCAGCTGTGCACGCGCGAGTTGGCGTCCTGATAGACCCAGTGGCACAGCCCGCCATACATGGTCATGTCCGGGTCAACCACGCCGATGATCAGTTCCTTCGACGGATCGACCAGCAGCGCCATCTCCTGCGGTCCGCCCGGCGCCTGGACGACGCGGGCATTGCGCAGGCCGCACCGGCGCTTGAGATAGTCGACCACCGCCTGGGGCGGCAGGCCGATGCTGAAATCCTCGGCGACCGGTCCCCGCGCTGTCGCTGCGGTGGCCTTGGCGCGTTTCATGTAGTCCACGACCGAGAAGCCCTCGTACCCGTCGAAGCTGCGGCAGAAATCACCGATTTCGGCGATCAGCTTGGGATTGCCATGGGCGAACAGCTCTTCGAAATAGGAACTGATCTCGGCCAGCATCAGCGAGTCGCGCACGCCGAGCGCCGAGAGTTTGCCGTGTTTCAGGACACTGCTGTGTGCGTAAAGTGCGTAGAGCGCGCTGGTGAAACCGCAGATGCCCCACTTGCCATTCAAATGGCCCATGCTTTCAAGTGGCATGTCTAATCTCCAATGATGTTCAATATCGGTATTCGAAATAAAGTGGCTTCAGGGTCGGTGAGATGCGCGGACGAGTCAAGGGCATCGCAATCCGGCGCCGGGCGGGCGCTCCCGGATACGCCTGAAATCGCGCCGATCTGCGCCTCCGTCGCACTGGAACTTGCAGCGATTGCCCGCTAAGTGGAGGGCATGTCGGGACTGGGATCGGCACCGGGCGACCGGATCATGGGCGCAGACCGCGCGCCGGAGGCAACAGGCATGAGCAACAAGAAAACCGACAACCCGGCCGAGCCGTTCAAGAAGGCCCTCGCCGAGGCGACGCGCGCACTGTCGAACGAGGCCGAGCTCGAGATCACCTATTCCGCCGATCCCTCGGGCAAGACCGCGACCGGGTTCCGGCTGCCGCAGGTCTCGCGCCGGATGACGAAATCCGAGGTGCTGCTCGCGCGCGGTACGGCCGATGCCTACGCGCTGCGCGAGCGCTTCCACAACCCGGAGACCAACGCGCGCTACATGCCGCGCGGCGAGGTCGCCCGGCAGATCTTCGACGCGCTCGAGACCGCGCGCTGCGAGGCCGTCGGCGCGCGCGCCATGCCCGGCGTGGCCGACAATCTCGACGCCCGGCTCGCCAACACCGCCGAGAAGCAGAACTGGGCGGGCATGACCTCGACCACCGACGCGCCGCTGCACGAGGCGGCACAATTGCTGCTGCGCAAGGAAGCGACCGGGCGGGAACTGCCCGAGGGGTGCGAGCATCTGCTCGACATCTGGCAGGGCTTCTTCGACAGCCATCTGGGCGAGGAGGGGCTGGCTCAGGTCGGCGACACGCTCGACGACCAGGCTGCTTTTGCGAAGACGGCCTGGCAGATCATCGACGATCTCGGTTACGGCGACCAGCTCGGAGACGATCCCGATCAGGAAGAGCCCGACGAGATGGACGGCGATCCCGATCAGGACGAGGACGACCAGCAGACCGACGGCGAGGACGGCGGCGACGACGAGGGCGAGCAGGACGAATACCTGCCCGACGACATGCGCGGCGAGCAGGACGACAGCCAGCAGATGGAAGTCTCCATGGACGACTCGGATGTCGACATGGACGAGATGGAGGCGATGGAGGCCGACGACTCGATGCCCCCGCCCGACCGGCCCGAACAGGGGCCGATCTCGGACGCCGACCCGAACTACAAGGTCTACACCCAGAAGTTCGACGAGCAGATCCTGGCCGAGGAACTGTCCGAGCCGGAAGAACTCGAACGCCTGCGCGACTACCTCGACAAGCAGCTCGAACCGCTGAAGGGGGCTGTCTCCCGGCTCGCCAACAAGCTCCAGCGCCGCCTGCAGGCGCAGCAGAACCGGACCTGGGAGTTCGATCTCGAGGAAGGCATGCTCGATTGCGGCCGCCTCGCCCGCGTGGTGGTCAACCCGACGACCCCGCTCAGCTTCAAGATGGAGAAGGACACCGAGTTCCGCGACACCGTTGTCAGCCTGCTGATCGACAATTCCGGCTCGATGCGCGGCCGTCCGATCTCGATCGCGGCGATCTCGGCGGACGTTCTGGCGCGCACGCTCGAACGCTGCCAGGTCAAGGTCGAGATCCTCGGCTTCACCACCAAGGCTTGGAAGGGCGGCGAAAGCCGCGAGGACTGGCTCGGCAGCGGCCGCCCGCAGAACCCGGGCCGCCTGAACGACCTGCGCCACATCGTCTACAAGGAGGCCGACGCGCCGATGCGCCGGGCGCGCAACAATCTCGGCCTGATGATGCGCGAGGGCCTGTTGAAGGAGAATATCGACGGCGAGGCGCTGGAATGGGCCTATCGCCGGCTGGCGAGCCGGCACGAGGCACGCAAGATCATGGTCGTCATCTCGGACGGCGCGCCGGTCGACGACTCGACGCTGTCGGTCAACCCGTCGAACTATCTCGAACGGCACCTGCGCGATGTGATCCAGATGATCGAGAAACGCCGCGCCGTGGAATTGGTCGCCATCGGTATCGGTCACGACGTGACGCGGTACTATTCCCGCGCGGTTACCATCACCGACGCCGAGCAGCTTGCAGGCGCGATCACCGAACAGCTCGCAGCGTTGTTCGACAACGACCCGAAGGCGCAGGGCCGGGCTGACCGGCGCGCGGCCAGACGCGCCGCATGAGGCAAGGGGCGCCGCAAGGCGCCCTGCCGGGCTTTAGCCGAGCTGTTTGAGATTGTTGCCGCAGCTCAGACGGCGGGCCGCGGGCTTGGCCTGTTGTTCGTGGGCTTGCTGGACTGCGGGCAGCAGCAGGGCCACTGCGGCTCCGCCTTCCACGGCGTCGAGATCTTCGTCGGCAATCTCCATCGGGGTCAGTTGGTTCGTCATCGAAATGGTTTCCTTCGGTTGGTGCGAACGCCAACCGTCCGCGATGAGGAAACCCTAGCCCTCGGCCCGCCGCGAATCTGTATCACCTGCTACATGATGGTAAAATTTTAACTCACTTTGATGGTTAACATACCGTTTCGCGCACCGGCCGCGCGCTGATAATATATTCTCCGCAACGGTTTAGCCGTGACGAGATCCCCTCCGGAACGTTGCAAGGAAAACTGAGTCAATCCCCGATCAGCGTGCGCACGTCGTCCGAAACGCGATCTGGCGCAACAGTGGCATCTGCCCGCGGACGACAGATCCTTGCGAAACCCCGCCGCGCGCCCTTGACCACCCGTCGCCCGTCGATGCGGGCCGAATATCCATGTGAACATCGACCTGAAGAAAAAATGCCCACCTCGGTGCCCACCTGCCGTGTGGATAAGTTTCAGTTAAAGAGAACTTCACCGAAGGCCATGGGCTGACCGCCGCACCGCTTGCAGTCCGAAGCCCGGTCTCATAGCGTCTCCGCTGGGCCAGTCGTCGCGAGGTGCGCGCATGAAAGCCGGAGAACCCAGCATGACGGCGCGCCTCTGCGCGGCAAGCCGCGGCGCGCACCTGCGCCTCGATCAGCCGCCATACATCCTCCAGGACGTCTACGCCGACGCGCTGTCCGGGTTCTCGCCCGAGCAGCTGGCGGCCGGGACCGCGGACCAGCTCGGCCAGTTTCTGTCACCCAGCACCCGGGCCACGATGACGGTGCGCAGCCGCATCGTCGAGGACGCCGTCGCCGGGAACGCCGCGAAGGGGCCACTGCAATACGTGATCTTCGGCGCCGGCCTCGACACCTTCGCCTACCGCAGACCCGCCGCGCTGGCAGATGTCGCCGTCTTCGAGATCGACTATGCATCGACGCAGCTCTGGAAGCGGCAGAAGCTGGCGGAGATCGGCTGCGGTATCCCCGAGAACACCACGCTCATCGATGTCGACTTCGAAACCGAGTCGTTCGAGGACAAGCTTCTCGTCGCGGGCTTCGACCGTGCACTGCCGACGGTGTTCTCACTGCTCGGCGTGTCCCAGTACATCTCGGGCAAGGCTTTCCGCGATCTCGCCGCGCGCACCACTGCGCTGGCAACGAAGCACTGCGAACTGATCCTGAACTTCATCCCGCCGGTCGACACCCTGCCCGAGGCCAGCGCCGCTGCCGTCCGGTCAATCTCGGAGAAAAGCGCCGAGAAAGGCGAGCCGTTTGTCAGCCACTACACGCCAGAGCAGATCAGAACGATCCTGCTCGACGCAGGTTTCGGGCAGACCGACCATTTCGATCCTCTCCGCATCCGAGCCCTCTACTTCGATGGCCGCAGCGACGGTCTGACCGTTGGAAACGTCCTCAACATGGTGCGGGCAATCCGCCCGGCCTGAGGGCGCCAGCCCCAGGACTTCGTAGGATGGGTATCAACCCATCCTTAACTCCGCAGGGCGGAACTCCCGAGATGACCAACTACAGGCGATTCCGGATCAAGGGTTGGCCGTTACTTCTTCACGGTGTGTCTTCAGGATCGCAAAAGCGACGGGCTGAGCCCTTGCGACGGAGCACGGAACATCGCATCCATCGTCCGGGGTATAGAAAAGGTCGTGGGTTCCGGGACCGGCTGGGGCGACCCGGCTCGCCCCGCGCATGATCTGCGGTCACACCGCAAGCCGACGCTCACGCAAGAAGTGTCCCTGGTACAATGGAGACTTGTATCCCGTACCGAGCCTAGGCCCCCGGCATTGGCGGGCTCGCCGCCGCCGCGGTCGGGGGATGAAACGGCTTGGGGCCCCGATCGACGGGACAGGCCATGGGGTCCAAGTCGTCGTCGTCACTTTCCGGCGGTCGCTTTCGCCTGTTCAGCTAATTATCCAGGAAGCTCCGCAGCTTGCGGGACCGGCTCGGGTGCTTCAGCTTGCGCAGGGCCTTGGCCTCGATCTGGCGGATACGCTCGCGGGTGACGCTGAACTGCTGCCCGACCTCTTCCAGCGTATGGTCGGTGTTCATGCCGATGCCGAAGCGCATCCGCAGCACGCGTTCCTCGCGGGCGGTCAGCGAGGCGAGCACGCGGGTCGTCGTATCCTTCAGATTCGACTGGATCGCCGAATCCAAAGGCAGGATCGCGTTCTTGTCCTCGATGAAATCGCCGAGCTGGCTGTCTTCCTCGTCGCCGATCGGCGTCTCCAGCGAGATCGGCTCCTTGGCGATCTTCATCACCTTGCGGACCTTCTCCAGCGGCATCTGCAGCTTGGCGGCCAGCTCCTCCGGCGTCGGCTCCCGGCCGATTTCATGCAGCATCTGCCGTGAGGTCCGCACCAGCTTGTTGATCGTCTCGATCATATGCACCGGAATGCGGATCGTGCCGCCACTGGCCGGTGATCGGCTTTATCGCCGATGTCTGCGGAACGATGTTTGTCGAAC
>JBCDAV010000062.1:0-15591 GCA_039184865.1 Pseudomonadota bacterium
ATCATCGCCGCCAATCCGGGCTACATCGAAGGCACCATGCCCGCCGGCGTCTACCAGTCGCTTGACAAGGACCTGAACTCGCTCGGCATCGTCGTGAACATGGTCGTGCACAAGGATCTGCCGGACGAGCTGGTCTACAACATGTGCAAGGTCTTCTGGGCAAACCACGGCACCTTCGCCGAGGTGAAGTCGGTCTGGAACCGCGTCGAGCAGGCCAAGGCGCTGGACGGCGTGGCCATCCCGGTCCATCCGGGCGCACAAAAGTGCTACGACGAACTGGGCGTCGCAAAGGCGTCGTAAGGTCCACTCTCTGCTGAAACATCTCCTCTCCCCGTTCTGGGGAGGGGATCGACGGGGGTGAGCGAATGGCCAGCACCGACACGAACTCGGGCGTTCTCGATTACCACGAGAAACAGGAGCTGGGCTTCCTCGAACGCCTGCTGCTCGACCGGCGCATCACCTTCGCGAACGGGCTGCTATTTTTCTGCGCGGTCATCTCGATCGCGTTAGCGATCTTCCACCTTTTTGCAGCTGTCTGGGGAACGCCGGAGGGCCGTTCGTTCCGCTCGGTCCATCTGACGGTGATCCTGACGCTGGCGGTGCTGATGTATCCGCTGTTCCGCAAGTCGATGCGCGATGCGGTGCTGATCCCGGGCGACCCCAAGAACGCGCTCCGCGCGTTGGGTTTGGGGATTGATCTGGTCCTCGTGGGGCTGATCCTGTTCGTCCAGCTCTGGACGATCTGGGACATTGACGCTTTCCACATGCGCTACGGCGAGAAAGACCCGCCCGACCTGATCGTCGGCGGCATCCTGATCTTTCTGGTGTTCGAGGCGACCCGCCGCGCCGTCGGCTGGGCGATGGTGATCATCACCGGCTTCTTCATGTTCCATGCGCTGAACGCCGAGAAGTTCTTCGGGTTCTTCTACGGCCCGCCGGTGCGCTGGGGCAAATTCGTCGACACCCTCTTCATGTCCTCGGACGGGATCTTCGGCATCCCGCTGCATGTCTGCGCGACTTATATCATCCTCTTCATCATCTTCGGCGCCGTGCTGATCCGCTCGGGCGCGGGCAAGTTCTTCATTGACCTCGCCGTTTCGCTGACGGGGCACAAGATCGGCGGCCCGGCAAAGGCGTCGGCAGTGGCCTCGGGCTTCATGGGCACTGTCTCGGGCTCGGCCGTCGCGAACGTCGTTACCACCGGTTCCTTCACCATCCCGCTGATGAAGCGCGTAGGTTACCGCGCCAAGTTCGCCGCCGCGGTTGAGGCCTGCGCGTCGTCGGGTGGCCAGATCACCCCGCCGATCATGGGCGCGGCCGCCTTCATCATGGCCGAGTTCCTGGCGGTGCCTTACGTCCAGATCATCATCGCCGCGATCATTCCGGCGGTCCTCTACTTCGCAACCGTTTACTTCATGGTCCACCTCGAAGCCGACAAGAACGGCATCGGTTCGATCCCGAAAGAGGAACTGCCGCGCACCTGGGATGTCCTGCGCCGAGGCTGGCACCTGTTGATCGCGCTGCTGATCCTGATCGCCTTCCTGCTCTACGGCTATACGCCGATGAAGTCGGCCTTCTTCGGGCTCTCGGCGCTGGTAGCGCTCAGTTTCATAAACGCGTCGACCCGGATGAGCCCGGTGGATCTTCTCGCGGCACTCGAGGCCGGGGTACGGGCCACGGTCCCGGTATCGGTCGCCTGCGCCTGTGCGGGTCTGATTATTGGCTCGGTCTTCGTCTCAGGTCTGGGCCTGAAGTTCACCCAGTCGGTCATTGAGCTTGCCGATGGCAACCTCCTGATCCTGCTCGCACTTACCGGCGTCGCGTCGATCATCCTCGGCATGGGGATCACGACCACGGCAGTCTATATCACTGTGGCCGCGTTGATCGTGCCAGCGCTGGTCAAGATCGGGATCGAACCCATCGCCGCGCACATGTTCGCCTTCTACTTCGGTGTGGTTTCCACAATCACCCCGCCGGTGGCGCTGGCGGCATTCGCAGGCGCGGCGATCGCCAAGACGCCGCCCATGGCGACAGCGGTCGAGGCGACGCGCGTCGGCATCGCCAAGTACCTCGCGCCCCTTATCTTCGTCTACAACCCGTCGCTGCTGTTCGTCGGACCTCTCTGGATGACGGTCGTCTCGTCGCTGCTGGCGCTTGCCGGGCTCTGGGTGCTGTCGATGGCGCTTGAAGGCTGGTACCGCGGCGCTCTCGATGCGGGGCGCCGGATGGCCTTGCTGGTGGCGTCGTTCCTGTTGCTCTATCCGCCGACGCACGCCCTGTTCGGGCTCGACGGCTGGCTCGTGTCGGGCATTGGCGCTGTCCTCACCGCCATCGTGATCGCGCCGCGGATCACCGAAGCGCGCAGTGCGGCAACGGAGGCCTCGCGATGAGCAAAGTCTTTCTCGGAAAACCGATCCACTGGCTGTTGGTTTTCCTTCTTGTCGGTGCGGGCTGGGTCGCCGGCCTCGACCGGGTACACGTTTCTCAATTCAACCCGTTTCTGATCGTTCTGCTGGTCGTGACTATTGGGCTCGTCCTGATCGTTCTTCGGACGTCACCTGCGGGAGAACAGGTGACGCGCGATCCGGTTGAAGAGGACGACTGACGATCCGGCTGACCCGATGGCTCAGCGACGGACCATTGGGTTTGGCCGGAGACCTTGCCTTTTGAGAACGTCAGCTGTGCCGTTCCATTCGCTCGGAAGCATAGCTTCGCGGCATTTCAGGATCGTCTCACAGTCACCCAACCCATTGCGGCGCGTGGGCATTTAGATCCTCAATTCCTCAGGCAGCTCGAGCGATCCCGGCGGACGGCGCTGCAGCGATGGACGCATACAGTCTGAGGTCCAGGGCATTGGAGTCGGTGATCCGTTCGATGCTGCGCCGGTTGAGGTCGTCAACTCTGAAAGCGCGCGGAAGTCGTTTCTCCAGTATCGGCGAACTGTTTTGCGTCAGCGTTCGTCCTGCCTTCTGAGGATACTCGGCATGCAGGCGCGTGAGCAGGCCCGGAAGATCCTCCTGCAGCCCGGTCAGGTATCGGGGCTGGTCAATGTTGCGCAATGCGGCGCGCAAGTGATCCTCCGCGATGTGCAGTTTGCCGAGCCGCGAGGCTCCACTCGCCAACCGGGTCTGCGCGTTGGAGTGCACGATCGCGAGGCGCGGTTCGGACAGGACGGCCTCGATCAGCGCATCAGGATCGTCCGCCGCGCGGTCGAACAAATGCGCTGGCAACCGGGTGCGCATGGCGTGCTTGGGATTGGCCAAAACGAAATTCAGGAAGCTTACGAAGCGCGAAACAGGCTCGCGGAAGATCGAAACATAGACGGCATCGGGATAGAGTTCATGAAAGTATCCGAAGGGAACGTGGCCCGCGGCCGCATAGCTGCGCATGGCCCGGGCAACATGGCGGCGCGGCAACCGCGAGGCCGTCTCAAAGACGTATCGGTAGAGCTGATAGACGTTTTCCTGGCCGAAACGAGCGAAGAAGAACCGTCGGTTCAGCGCGCTGCCGCCGGTCTTGGGGATATGGCTGTGAACAACGAACGGAATCGACATCAGGCTCCTCACGTTATGTGAAGATGGTCCGCTGCGACTCACAACAGAAGGTTAACGCCTCGTTAGTTATCCACAGTTTCGTGTATCTTGTCCTGGCCGCCGCCAGACAATCAGAAGCCGCCCGCGCCCTGGTTCATGGCTACGAAATATCCCACGGCTCCGGCAACGATCAGCCCGAGAAGCACGGCGAATGCGATCTTCCACCAGCTATAGGGACGCTCGCCGCTGACCTGGCCTGTCCGCCCGTTCACCACGACCCGAAATGGCTTGTTGTTCCAGCGGTAACTCGCCAGCCAGACCGGGAGCAGCACGTGCTTGAACGTGATGTCGGAATATCGCGCGCGCATCTCGTCAATCCGCTGCGCGTCGCCGCCGATGTCGAACTTGATGTCGCGGATAAGCATCTGCTCCATCACCTCATTGGCGCGGCCATATCCCTCGTCCAGCGCGACGCTCGGTGCTTCGGCGCGGAAACCGGCCAGATATTCGGTCCGGTAAGGCTCCAATGCCGCGAGGTCCCAAGACCGGCCTCCATATTCGGCCGCCTGGTTGGTCGGCCCCATCGTATCAGACGCCTGCACGAGTACGTCGTCGAACACGTGGCGCACGCGACCGGAGGTGGGGCTCCATCGGATCCGACGTTCCTGGTAGGTCTGTTGCTGGGGTTTGCCGTCGACCATCACGGTCCGGGTGCGCGTCACGTAATAGGCATCGCCGCGCTGACCCCGGTAATCCGCATCGCCAATGGCGTCATACGTGTAATGAGGCAGGTAGACGCCCGCGAGTGGCCGCCCGGCCTCGGCGTACTTCTTCAGGCTGTTGGGCGCGAACCAGAGCGAACCAAGCCAATCCGCCATCTTCTGCCGTGCGTCGCGCTCGCCGAACGCGAAAGGAAGGACGCCCTGGGGCTTGGGATGCCGATGCGATTGCGTCGCCTCACGCGCGAGCGGCGTGGCGCAGAACGGGCATTCATCGGCAAGCGTCGATGCGTCGAGCGAGACCTCGGCAGCACAGCCCGGACACTTGACGGTCGCCGTTTCTTCGATCTCAGTCTCATCCAGCGCATTATTGAGTGCTGCGTGGTAGTCGAGTTCCTTGATCTCCGGCCCCTTGCCGGTCTTCTCACCCCAAGGAGAGACCTGCTGGCCAGACCCTTCGATCTCGTTCTCGGTTCCACAGAATTGGCAGACCAACTTGCCCGCGCCGGGCTGAAAGGTCAGCGGCGCTCCGCACTCGCTGCACGGAAGTTCGTTTGTTTCGGCCATGCCTCGCCCCATCGCCAGATTCGCCGGCGGATACTACCGCAGCGACGAGACACGTACGAGCCGGGCGGTCGTTCCGTGGCCCGCACGATCATGACTTAAGATCACTTTATGCCGGGAACGCGCGGTCCGAACGTGACAGTCTTTGTGGTGAGGTCAGGACTCGGACGTGTCTGGAGTTCGTCTTCTTCGCCTTCCATGAGGTTCATGCCAGGAACGGACGGCCCGCTGGAGACTGCACGGAAGTTCCGGGCCGAGAACTGCACCCTGCCCAGATCACTTTGACTTCCGAGCCAGCCGCCGATGACGCCGCCGCCACCCTTGGCGCCTCCAAGCTCTGCTTCGCCCAGCTCTGTCGCTTCTGTTAAGGGTTTTTCCTTCGTCATCTTTGCCTCCTCGGATTTTCGCGGTTGCATGTTGCCATACCCAGCCCCCCGGCATCCGTAGCGAATGATACAGTGCGCCCAGCGACGCGGAGCACCAAGTTTCCGATTTAGCGGTCTGCCTCTGATGTTGCGCGTCGTGCTGCGTTGGGTGGCCGTTGCGAAAATTCTCAGATACGCCAAATCGAATTTTATCGAATTGCGCCAGCGCTAGATACGTGAAGACCAAAGCAAGAGCACCAGCCGCGATCAGCCAAGGAGTGTTGCCGTGACCAGGGTGCTCTATGGACACGCGCCCTGCGTGGCCGTCGACTGCGATCCAGTATCGCTCACCCCGATGAACGTAGTGCCCGAACCAGAATGGCAGGAGCACCAGTCTGGCCATGATGTTTGAGGCGTTGAAGTCCGCCTCAACGACTCTGACCCCGGTCGCTCCCCAGTTTTGGCTCCCAGAATGTGCCTGCAAAGCAGCCGCGTGAAAGTGTCGGGCAAATGATGTCTGGGCGAGCGCCCGTGCTTCGCCGATTCCGAATGCGGGAAGCGTCACATGAAAACCTGCGAGAAACCCAGGTTCGAACGCGCGCAGCGCCGAGGGTGAAAACGCCAACTCGGCCCGCTCGACAGCGGAAGCGGCGATCCCCACTCGGTCCGCCGCAGGGATCACGGCATCGTCGACCGTTGCATTGGCCGAACCTGAGGAGCGGGAAATCGACCGGCCTGACCTTATTTCAACAACGTATCTGCCCTATAGCTCAGCATCGAAGGTAAAGCCGGGCACGAAAACGCCGGTCAAGCGTGGCGGCACATCCGCAAGGCGCCGCAGAGCATCCGGTAAGCCAAAGATCCCGGATAGCTGCTCTTGGATCGCATGCTTCGCGGCGCCCTCCTCGATCGCAAACGGCAACACGCCCTGTATCTCGGCGTGCCGCACGTGATGGATTTCAGTCAAAGCGAGAGTCGCGCCGCAGAAACAACAGGCGGATTCCGCGGCGGCGTCGATCATGTGCAGGGCGCCGCAACCGGAGCAATGGACAGCTTCGTCCGGCGCATCCGCCGTTTTGAGGTTTGGGGCTGACCAGTATGATAGCGGTCGCACCTTGATCGGAGCGCGGCGCGACCATGGCTTTGCCCTGTCTCTACGGGTCGGTTGACGGGCCGATCCGCAATGTTCGCAAGCCAGCAGTTGGCTTGCGGGATTGAACTTCAGAACGCCGCAACAAAGATCACAGGCACACCGCCGAAGGGAACGCGGGCGCCGCACGCACAGATCAAGCAGGAGGCGGTGGGGGCGGAGGCGCCACTGTAAACAGGCGCGCCAACGCATCGACTTCGCCCGCGGCGGTCCAACCGGCCATGCCGGCCGACCAGACGAGCGTCTCGCGGCTGAACGTGCCCTCGCCGACCATGCGGCCGAGCCGCGCCAGGCTGAACGGTCCGGTCGTCTGCCCATTCTCGGCGATGTGATAGACGACCTCGACCGGCGGCGGAGGTGGCGGTGGCGGAGCGGCTGCTGCCGGTGCGGGCGCAGCCGGTTGCTGGGGTTGTTGCGGCGCCTGTCCCCAGGGCGAGGCGAAGCTGCCACCCATGGCATTGGCCATCGCCATGCCCATCCCCATGCCGAGGCCCGCACCCATGCCATTGCCGCCTGCACCCGGATTTTCGGCCGCGGCGCGCATCGACTCGGCGGCCTGGAACTGGGCGTATTTCCCTAGGTCTCCGATCACGCCCATCGAGGTGCGCTTGTCCATCGCCTGCTCGACCGCCTCGGGCAGAGAGACATTCTCGACCAGCAATGCCGGGATCTCGATCCCGTAGGCGGCGATCTCGGGCGCGATCCGCTTCTGCAGGTAGTCGGCCATCTGATCGGTGTTCGCCGCGAGATCCAGCACCGGGATACCGGAGGATGCCAGCGCGTTGGAAAACCGCGAAACAACCACGTTGCGGAGCTGGAACTGAACCTCGTCGACCGTGAATTCGCCGTCGGTGCCGACGACCTCCTGCAGGAACAGGCCCGGATCAGCGACGCGGATGGAATAGGTGCCGAACGCCCGCATCCGCACCGGTCCGAACTCGGGATCGCGCATCATGATCGGGTTCTTGGTGCCCCATTTCAGGTCCTGGAACCTGCGCGTGGAGACGAAGTAGATCTCGGACTTGAAGGGCGATGAGAAGCCGTGATCCCAGCTTTGCAGCGTGGTCATGATCGGCATGTTGTTCGTCTCGAGCTGATAGAGCCCCGGCTGGAACACGTCGGCGAGCTGGCCTTCGTGAATGAACACCGCGGCCTGACCCTCGCGAACCGTCAGTTTTGCGCCGTACTTGATCGCGTTGTCGCGGCGCTGGAAGCGGTACACCATGGTGTCGCGCGTATCATCGGTCCAATCGATGACATCGATGAACTCGCCCTTCAGCATGTCCCAGATCATGTCGGTCTCCGTACTCGCATGGGTGCAGCCACCCATATCGGATTCTGGCAGGTGAATCACCAGCCCCGTTGGTTCGTGTTCATCCTTCGGGGCGCAATTCGGCGATTATTCGGCGGACGATGGGCATCGCGACCTGCTCGGTCATGCCATTGCGCAGGCGCTCGTCGTAGAGGATGCGGAACAGCCATTCGTCGTGCTCCGTGAGGAGCGCGAATTCCTGGTCGTCGTTGAAGATCGACGGGCGCGCTTCGTCATAGTCCGCCGACGGTCCGAACGCCTGGCCGATTTCCTCTTCGATGCAGGCGCGCCGAAGCGTGCCGGACACTTCCGCCGGGATGAGGACGATGCTCTTGTCCTCGCCGGATGTCTCCCGGCTGCGCGACTCGTAGTTGGCGCAGACGACGCCGGGAAAGCCCTTGAGCAGATGCCGTCCGGCGAACCGCCAGCGCGGCAAGCGCATCAGTTCATGTCCGAGAGCCTCCCGCCCAGCCTTGTCGAGGATCTCGACCCGGAGTTGTGGCTCGTCGTCCGATTCGACGAATTCGAGACGTGTGACCCGGCGAAGGCGGTCGATCATATCTTCGATCAGGACGCGGTCGGCGTCGGTGACTCCTTCTCCGAGAGAGAATCTGATCGGTCCGCCCGGCTTCGAGAGGTCGCGCGGTGCGCGGCCTCGGACGAAGCCCCGGGATGTCCGGACGTATTCGCGGCGGAACATGATCTCGCGGAAATTCCTGATCAGATCTTCGTTCGAGTACTCGATGTCGCTGGGCGCACGCTCGACGCGCAGGTTACCGCGCGCAAGCTGGCGATCCTCATAGCTCGACCAGTAGTCCGCATCCCGAACTGGCGTGCAGGCCGCAAGAGCAAAGATTCCCAGAGCCGCGATGCAGCGGACCGGCGTTCTCATGCGCCCGGTCGTAATTCTTCGATGATTTTTCGCACGATCGGCATGGCTGTGGACTGGCTCATTCCATCCGCGAGTCTTGGATCGTAGAGGATCCGGAACAACCAGGCGTCGTGGTCGGTGAAAAGCGCAAACTCCTCGTCATCGTTGAAGATCGACGGGCGCGCGCCGGCGTAATCCGCAGATGGGCCAAACGCTTGCCCGAACTCCTCCTCGATGCAGGATTTTCGCAGGACACCGCTGACCTCGTCCGGAATCACGATGGTGTAGTCGGCAAGACCCGGCTTGCGCTCGGAGGGAAAGAGATACGCGGCGCAGACCAGACCCTCCATGCCGTTTGCCAGATCGTTCGCCATCGCTGCGGCCCCGGCCTGACGGACCTTCCACGCGAGCGAGGCGCGTTCGCGCCGATTGAGGAGCATGATCTCGATTTCCGCTTCCGAGGATACTTCAATCAGGCTCAAGCCCGTCGCTTCGCTTACAAGTTCGACGATTTCCTCGATGTCCGCCCGGTCGCAAGGCGTAACTCCGGTGCCGAACACGGCATAACGGACCGGATCGCGCCGCTTCTCGAGGCGGCGCTCGCGTCGGCCCGTGCGGTAAGACACGGCTTCAACGACGGCTTCGTCGAAGAACATGATCTCACGGAAGGTTTCGAGCAGGTCGGCGTTCGAGTAGTCCGCATCCGTCGGCTTTCGATCGATGCGAAGGCGACCTGCCGAGCGTTGTTCAGCCTCGTAGAGCCTCCACATTTCGATCAGCGACGCACTTTCGACGTCGAAGGCCTGTGGCTCGCACACCGCAACGCTCGCACGCTCTGGTCCGTCCTGGACCGTGCATGCGGCTAAGAAGACGGCGGTCATGATTCCAACCGCCGATCCTCGGCACATTGCCCGGAAAACTGTCAGCATGAGGTTGAATTCGTCCTTCGCACACCAATCCACACGACGCATTGCGTCAGCGCAATGATGCCTGCCCCAAGAAGAGAATCACAGGCGAAATTGCGGGTTGCGAAGGGTTAAATCATCTGAGGCGGCGTGCAATCGGTAGAGGAGACTTGCGGCTCAACCAGTGTTTGCGGCGGCAGCGAGTGACCGTCCCATTTTGCTACCGTTGTGTCTGGCTCACAGATCGTGCAGCGCGGACTCCATGCTGTTGAGGATCCGGCGCGCGATAGGCATGGCTTCGACCGCCGACATTCCCGGGTCCAGTCTCGGATCGTAGAGCACGCGCAACAGCGTCTCATCATGGCGCGTCAGCACGGCAAACTCGTGGTCATCGTTGAAGATCGATGGTCGCGCCGTTTCGCTGTCGTTGGTTAGCCCCAGGCTCTGCGTGATTTCCTCGTGCAGGCAGGAGCGGCGCAGGACGCCAGTGATCTCCGCAGCGATGAAGATATGCGCGAATACGAGACGCCCTGGGTCGGCATCGCTGGAGGAAAGCGTCGCACCGCAGAGCCAGCCGGGCGTCGCCCGCCAGATATCGTAGCGTTCCTGATAGGCAGAGTGGTCGCGTTCGGAGAGATTGCGGCTGATCCGGTCGCGGTCGGCGGCGCTCGCGATCGTGATCAGCATGTCATGGTCAGTGGAACTCGGCACGAAGGCGAGACCGGTGAGGGCGCTCAGGCGCGCGGTCAACGCCGCAACCTCGTCCCGATCCGCGTCGGTCACACCGTCGCCATCCATCTTATAGCGGATCACGCCGTGCCAGCGCTTGAGCGGTTTCTCGAGACGCTCATTGACCAGTCGTTTGCCCTGAAAATGGAACTCGTAGCTGAAGGCGACGTCGCGAAAGCTACGGGCCAGCGACACAACGTCATAAGAGACGTCGCTTGGCGCTGCCTCCACCCGGAGGTGCCCCTTCGACTGCAATTTTTCCGCGAGCCGCATGTAGGCCTCGGGGCTCACATTGCCGGCGCATGCCGATAGAACGAGGATGGCTCCCAACGAAGCGAGTCTTGCCGCGAAAGCGAAAGTTCGAGCACACAGATGCGTCATCGCCTTTAACTCCCCACCAGACGACCGTTCATCTTTAACGATTTAGGTGTTTATGCTTAACCAAAGGTAAGCAGTGAGAGAAGTCCGGAGTTCTGCAAAAGATGTGCGGACGATTTGCAATTGGAGATATTGCGGGATCAGACTGGGTTGACTGGCTCGCGATCGAGACCGAGCAAGGTTGGCCGCCGCCTGACTGGCCCGCCGCCAACTGGAACGTGGCGCCGACGCAGGCCATTGGATTCATTGAGAATATGTCTGGCAACAGGCGTTGCCGTGTCGGTCGGTGGGGGCTTGTCCCGCACTGGTTTCAGAAGCCGATGAGCGAATTCAAGGCGACAACGTTCAACGCCCGTTCGGAGGAAGCCGCGGCCAAGCCGATGTTCCGCGACGCCTGGAAACGGCGCCGCTGCCTGATCCCCGCGATCGGCTATTACGAGTGGTCTGGGAAGAAGGGCAACAAGACCCCCTGGTTCATTTCGATGCAAAGAAACACACCGGGTTTCTGGTTCGCTGGCCTCTGGGCCGAAGCGGCACCCGGGGGCGAATCTCTGGTTTCCTGCACGGTTCTCACGACCGCCGCCGGAGAGGCGACAGAGCATCTGCACCCGCGCTCGCCGGTTGTGCTCGACGAGGTGGAGGCACAGCAATGGTTGGATGGCCAAATCGACGCGGCCACACTGATGTGCCCGATTCCGGACGCTCGCGTCCAGATCCACGAGGTTGACCGCGCTGTCGGTAAGGTTTCGAACAACGGACCGGAACTGATTGAACCCGTCGGGCTTGGCCTTTGATCCGCGGCGAAACCGACGCGGCTAAGCCCGGCTCAAACTGCCGGAGGCAGACGGTACCGCGCGTGAAGACCTTCAGGAATCATCCGCCGAGCTGAAATCGGAGCCACTCCAGAGCATTAATGCTCGCGAAACGACGTGCCCCGACGCGAGGGTTCACCTGCGCCGGGGCAATCAAAAAAACAGACGTGTTCAGGCGGCCGGTTCGGGTGCCGCCTGCTCGCGCGCCCGCGCAGATGCGAGCGTCTGCTTCAACTCGTCTTCCATCTTGACCAGCTCCTGCTCGGCGGCGGCGCGCTTGGCCTTGCCCTCGTCCGCGATGCGCAGGGAGTCCTCGATGGTAGCGATAACATCGGCATTGGCCTTCTTGACCGCCTCGATGTCGAAGACGCCGCGCTCGATCTGCTGGCGAACCTCGGCGTTGGACTGGCGCAGCATCTCGGAGTTCGAGGTTAGCAACTCGTTCGTAAGATCGCTCGCCTCCTTCACGACCTTGCCTGCCTCGCGCGATCGGAAGGTGGCAAGCGCGATCGAAAGCTGGTTCTTCCAGAGCGGAACGGTGTTCACGAGAGTCGAGTTGATCTTGTTGATCAGTGACTTGTCGTTCTCCTGCACGAGCCGGATCGATGGCAGCGACTGCATCGTGACCTGACGGGTCAGTTTCAGGTCGTGCACCCGGCGTTCCAGTTCGTCACGGGCGGCACGCAGGTCGCGCACTTCTTGTGCTTCGAGGACAGCGTCGGAGCCTTCGGCATCGACGTCGGCTTCTTCCTTGGGAATGTCGACGGTGTCGAGCGTGTGCAGCTTGGTCTCGCCCGCCGAGATGTAGAGGCCGAGCTCATTGTAGAAGTCGAGGCTGCGCTCGTAGAGCTTGTCGAGCATCTTGACGTCCTTGAGCAAGGTCGTCTCGTGCTCGAGCAGATTGTCGGTGATCGAGTCTATCTGGCCGCGCACCCCTTCATACTTGGCAACGAAGTCGTGGATTGCGGCACCGCCGCCGAAGAGCCGCTGCCACCAGCTTTTCTTGGCGCCAGGGTCGAGCTCGGAGGTGTCGAAGCCGCGGATCGTGCCGACCATGTCGCGCAGCGCGTCGCCAGCCGGGCCGAGGTCCTTGTTGCGCACACCGTCGAGCATCTGATCGCTCAGCGCCGTCAGTTCCTGCTGCGAGGCCGAGCCGAATTTTATGATCGTCTGGGTGTTGGTCATGTCCAGTTCGGCGACGCGCCGGTCGATCTCGGATTTCAGTTCCGGGTCGGCCTGCTCGTAGGGGACGATATCGGCCACCGGATCGGGCAGCACTTCGACAACCTCGGCCGAAACTTCCTCGGCCAGTTTGGTCGCCTTTTCCGCTTGAGCGTCCATGAGTTCACTCCTCCTCGGTTGATTTCGTGCGGGTGGGCGCCGTCAGGCACCTTCCTGTTCAAGTCTTTCGCGCAGCACCTCGATCTCGACCTCGAGATCGGCGCGGTCATCGGCGAGAAGGCTTTCCTTGCCGCGCTGGAACCCGGCCTCGAGATCGCTCAGCAGGGCCAGATAATCTTCGCGCAGCTTCGGGTCGTTGAGCCGCTCGGCGTTGGTGGCGTACTTGCGCGTCGCGTCCTCGGCGCCCTTGAGGTAGACGCCGAGATAGCGCCGCGCACGAGACAGGTCGCGGGGGTCTTCCTCGACCAGCTTGATCATCTGGCGCACGGTGGCGTTGAGCGACCCGACCTTTGCATCGATTTCGCGGTCGCGGAGCGTGTGGGCGAGGTCCTCGATAGACTTCAGCTTGGACTCTGCTTTTTCAAGCGCCTCGGTCACGCGGTCCAGTTCGGCCTGATGGATGTTCGAGTCCTCGACGCCCTTGTTCTTCATCGGGTCGACGCCAAAGGCGGCGAGATGAGCGCCGACGGTGATCCCGCCGAATATCACGGCATTGACCATGTTGCCGCCGAACGAGGCGATTTGCGCCAGAGCGCCTCCATCCGAGGCCGGCGCCGCCATCCAGGTCGACAGAAAGACCCCGATGCCGGCCAGTGCTGCGGCGCAGATCTTGCGTGGAAATGCCGGCGCCTTGGCGATCGACCGCGCGTCATAGGCCGCATGTGCCTTCTGGCCTTCGCGCAACAGGAATGCGCCGAACATCAGGACGGCATAGGCAAGCAGAAACGCGGCCATGCGGATGGCGTTATCGCCGACGGCGCCCAATGCCGCGAAGAGAAGCGGCGTTGGAAAGACAAACATCGCGAGAGAGCGCACATCGACCGAACTCGCACTCTGGCCGCGGAACCGGTTCGACGGCGGCGTCGGACCGGGCGATCCTTCGTTCGCGGGCTTGCCTGCGCCGGGGCTGTATTTTCCTCCAAAGCGCTGGGCCATCAGTTCGTGCTCGCCTGTGTAGCGGGAGCTTCGGCACCGACATAAGCCTGGCACGAGGTCATGGTTATCAGCGCGCCGAGCACAAGGAATGCCACCCAGCCGATCCAGGACGATTGCATGTGGCCCCCGTTCGCCTTGCCGGTCCGGAATTCTGGACCATCGTTACGCAGCGCAAGATAATGCGTTTGCAATGGTTACGCTAGCGGCACTGAATGTCCGGCGTTTAGCGCGCGAATGACTGTGTTGTGGCAAACATGGCCTTCGGAGGGCTCGAAATGCGATGGATTGCGGTTCTGCTGGTCATTCTGTCAGCCGGGTTGGCCGAGGCCGAGAGCTACGGGTCGGCGCTCGAGCATCGGATCTGGGATCTGCGTTCGGGCCAGGAGATCGATCGCGCAGCGCTGGTCGAGGCGCTGGCCGAGGCCGATGTGGCGTTGCTCGGCGAAGTGCACGACAATGCCGATGCGCACATGGCGCAGGGCGCGTTGGTCCGGCTGTTGCAGCCGGTCGGTCTAGCGGTCGAGATGATACCGACCGCGCGCGAAGCAGACTTGAATGCCTATCTGGCCAATGGCGGTGAGCCGGTCGGGATCGGGAAGGCGGTGTCGTGGGACTCGCTTGGATGGCCAGCCTGGGAGATCTATCGCCCCGTCTTCAAATACTTCACGCCTGGCGTGATCAAGGGTGCGGCGCTCGACCGGGCCGAGGTCCGGCGCTCGATGACGGACGGTGCTGCCGCGATCGTGCTCGACCCGCCGATGTCGGAGCACCTGTCAAGGCCGTTGGCGCCGAAGATCCAGTCGGCGCTTGAAGAAGAGATGGTCGTGGCCCATTGCGGGCACCTGCCGAAAGAGATGGCGCCGGGCATGATCGAAGCGCAGCGTCTGCGCGATGCGGCGCTCGCCGCGGCGGTGCTGCGCGCCCGCGCGGCACGCGACGGAAAGATCGTGGTGATCGCCGGAAACGGTCACACGCGGACCGATCGCGGCGTCGGGACCTATCTGGATAACGATCTGTCCGTTCTCTCGCTCGGCGTGCTCGAATCGGACGCCGGGATCGCTCCCGATGCGGTGGCGGAGGCCGGTTTGCCCTATGATTTCGTCTGGTTCGTTCCGCCTGCAGACCGCGAAGACCCGTGTGCCGTTTTCACGAAGCACAAGAAGTGACCCTCAGCCATCGTTCTCGGAAATCGAACTTCTGAGGCGCTCACCCTCCGGCTGTAGAAATGCGCATGGCCCAGTGTCTGCGCCGAGCTCAGTTCAGTCGTTTTTCGCGCAGTGATTAGTCTGGTCTATTTTTTGGTCAAAGGCTGCCTTCGGTTCTCGGATCCAGCAATCCCTTGCATTTGCTCCAATGCAAAGTTCGAGCTCAATTTGGCCTAGATTATTAAGGCGACTCAGCTGTTTCGAAGGAGAGGCGAAGGCATGTGGACCGTCAACTCGCAGCCGTCCTTGCAGCCGATATTGTCGGCTATTCGACGATGATGGGCAAAGACGAGCTCGGAACATTGGCGGCGATCAAGGACTTCCGCCTCTCTCTTTTTGAGCCGCTCGTCACGAGCCACCGAGGCGAAGTCATCAATAGTCTGGGCGACGGCTGGCTGGTTACCTTTCCGTCTACTGTCGATGCTGTGAACTGCGCGATCACGATGCAGGAGAAAGTCGCGATAGAAGGCGCCATGAGAGTGCGCGTTGGCGTGCACATCGGCGATATTGTGCGCCAGGACGACGACATCTTTGGCGACACCGTAAACATCGCCGCGCGGTTGGAAAGTATTGTAAATCCCCCTGTGATTGGGCCACGTTTTCGAGCTTTCTCTAGATTGTCTCTGGCACTGGCGGGCTTATGCCGAGGGCCTGATGTGGCCGCAGCTCGTTGTATTGCTTGCGCCAGATGTCGATCACGACCTGGGCCTG
>JBCDAV010000063.1:0-13893 GCA_039184865.1 Pseudomonadota bacterium
AAGACGATCTCTGGTTTCTACCTGAGTCACTAGAAGAAGAACCGGATGATTTGCCTCCAGGGCCACGGGCGGAACCGCCCGACACTGCTGTCATCGAAGACTGGGTAAAGGCAGAAGGCGTTCACGCTGCGCGACTGGCAAGAGTGGCTGGACGCCTGGGGGCTCTGGATGACCGGCTGCTGCGTGGCCCGGAAGGCTGGCGGCATCGTCTCGCTCTTATCGAGGCAGCGGACCTCAGCTGGTTCGCAGGGGATCGGGTGAGTTCTGATCGTCTTGCGCTCTGGGTTTCGATGCGGCTCTCGGGCGCGCAGGATGACCCAAATGCCCTGGCAAGAGTTGGATGGGCTGTTCGGCGCCTGACAGGCGGTCCCGGACCAAAGGGTGACTTGGCCGCCTTCCTAGATCGCCGCGATCCCGAGAACATTGAAGACAGCACTGAGCGTTTCGAAGATCGCGCGGGCGGATGGCTGGACGTAATGGCAGCTGCATGTGATTTCCACCCAATCACGCGGGCTTGCATGGGCTTTCATCTCTGGAGCCTGGCGGGCCTCGGACAGCACGGCGACCGTATGGAAGCCGCAGTCACCGCGTCCAGGATCGCGGCCAGCGACGGAAGCGGCGCCATCTTCGCACCGCTCGCTATGGGCGGGGCAGGGGGGCTGCGTGTCTCGGGCTCGCCAACCGAACGCTTGGCCCGCTGGTTGGATGGGATGAACAACGGGATTTTAACGGCGATGCGAACACTTGATGGTATTGAAGCGTGGACCGGGCGAGCAGAAAGCGTCATGGCGCAATTGTCTGGCCGCACGCCGGTCGCCTTGCGAAAAACTTTCTCTGAGTGGCCCTTGGTGTCCGCCCCAATGGCTGAGGCCATGACCGGAGCTAGTCGCGCCGCGGTTCAGCGCAATCTGACGCGGATGGAAGAAAGCGGTTTGATCCGTGAGATGACGGGGCAGGCGCGGTTTAAGATGTGGAAAGCTGATGGCGTATAGACTGTCCAGTGATGGATGGTCGCGATTAGCGCTGCTTTTCAGAGGTTTACGTGACAGCGTGTGCAGTGATGTTCATGTTTCGATCGCGCAGTTTCGTGTCCCGTCGCACTTGTCGCAACCCGCCCTCATGAGCGGAGTCACGTACGATCATTTAGCCCGCAGGCGAATAAAATGACCTCGCTTGGGCGCTGACCTCTCAGGCATCGGCGCGCCCGAAAAGAAGCAGGGTTAATGAGGCCGAGGCGCATCATTCTCGTTCTCGCGACGGTCTGGCTAAGCGGCGGCGCGACGGGCGCTTCTGACTGATATCGGCACAGGGCGTGTCCGCCCGCCGTCGAGTACAGCTGGGAGTTCCAGATGCGGGCTGCCGAGGAACCTACTTTGATGCCAGAGGAGTCGGCGGCTGTGGAGATGCTGAGCGACTACATCGTGATGCGGGAACAGGTGCGGGCGTACCCCAGACCATGAAACCATGTGCCGGGCATCAATGATGGTCGATCCGAGGAGGTGTCAGGCAGCCTCATAGCGGGCGAACACCTCTGTCGTACCGTCGCGCTGGATCAGGAACACGTCGTAGGCTTCGCGCGCGCTCTCCGGCCCCATCCCCGGCGAGCCATAAGGCATGCCCGGGACGGCCAGACCGACCGCATTGGGCCGCTCTGCCAGGAGACGCCGAATATCCGTGGCAGGGACGTGCCCCTCGATCATGTAGCCATCGATCCGGGCCGTGTGGCAGGACACCATCTCTTGCGGGATCCCGTTGTCGGACTTGTACCGCATCAGCAGCGTTCCGAAGCTGTTCTCGGTGGTAACCTCGAAGCCGTGGCTTTCCAGGATCTCGATCCAGGCGGAACAGCAGCCGCAGTTCGGATCCTTCAGAACATGTACCGCCGGTCCGGCGGATTGGGCCAGCGATACCTGTGGGGCTGCTGCAAGGAGCGCCGCGCCGCCGACCAGCACTTCGCGACGGGTAGGTCTTTCGTGGTTCATGCCGTTCTCCTTTACCAAATGGAAACTGATATAGGGCTGTCGGTCTCAAAGGTCGATCCGCCTGAGGCGCAGCGCGTTGGTGATGACAGATACCGACGACAGACTCATAGCGGCGGCGGCGATCATCGGCGACAGCAACAGGCCGACAAACGGATACAGAACCCCGGCGGCGATGGGCACGCCCGCGGCGTTGTAGACGAAGGCGAAGAACAGGTTCTGCTTGATGTTCCTCAGTGTCGCCACCGCCAGCTTCCGCGCCCGGACAAGCCCCACGAGGTCGCCGCGCATGAGCGTGATCCCCGCGCTTTCCACCGCCACATCGGCCCCGGTGCTCATGGCGATACCGACGTCGGCCGCAGCCAGCGCTGGGGCGTCGTTCACGCCGTCGCCGGCCATCGCAACGGAGGCGCCCGTCGCGCGCAGCTCTTCGACGAGTTTCTGCTTGTCCTCCGGCAGGACGCCCGCGCGCACCTCGTCGATGCCGAGCTTGCCAGCAACCGCCTGTGCGGTGCTTTCGTTGTCGCCGGTGGCCATGATGATCTTGAGGCCGAGAGCGTGAAGGTCGCGGATCGCGGCCGCCGTCGTCTCCTTGATCGGGTCGGCCACGGCGACGATCCCGGCCAGAGCGCCATCGACGGCGACGAACATCGCGGTCTTGCCATCGGCGCGGAGCGTATCGGCGTCCGCCTCGGCCTCGTCCGTCGCAAGACCGAGATCCGACATCATGGCGGCATTGCCGAGCGCGACTTTGCGCCCCCCGACCGTGCCGTGCACGCCCTTGCCGGTCACGGCCTCGAAATCCTCGGCTGTACCGAGCGACAGGTCGCGGTCCTTGGCGCCGGCCACGATCGCCTCGGCGAGCGGATGCTCGGAGCCACGCTCGAGCGCTGCGGCGAGGGCCAGTACCTCCGCCTCGTCGCCCTGAAGCGCCACCACGTCGGTCAGACGCGGCTTGCCTTCGGTCAACGTTCCGGTTTTGTCGACGATCACGGTATCGACCCGAGCCATGCGCTCCAACGCCTCGGCGTCCTTGATGAGGACCCCGGCCTGCGCGCCGCGCCCGGCGGCGGTGGTGATCGAGATCGGCGTGGCAAGCCCCAGAGCACAGGGACAGGCGATGATCAGGACCGACACGGCCGAGGCGATGGCGAAGGCCAGCGCCGGTTCGGGCCCGGCCCAGAGCCAGACGACGAAGGCGACGATGGCCACCAGAACCACGGTCGGCACGAAAATCGAGGACACCTTATCTGCCAGACCCTGGATCGGTGCCCGCGAGCGCCGCGCCCCTGCAACCATCTCGACGATCTGCGAGAGGACCGTTTCGGCACCGACTTTGGTCGCGCGAACAGCAAGCGTCCCGTTCTTGTTGATCGTACCGCCGGTGACGCGGTCGCCTTCGACCTTCTCAACCGGTATCGACTCGCCCGTGATCATGCTCTCGTCGACCGAGGAGCGGCCTTCGACTACGTCGCCGTCCACCGGCACGCTGTCGCCCGGTCGGACCCGCAAGAGGTCGCCTTCCACGATGTTCTCGAGCGGTGCGTCATATTCCGAGCCGTCCGGTAGGATGCGCCGTGCGGTCTTCGGCGCCAGATCCAGAAGTGCGCGGATCGCATCGCCCGTCCGCTCCCGCGCGCGCAATTCGAGCACCTGACCCAAGAAGATCAGCGCGACGATCACGACGGCGGCCTCGTAGTATGTGCCAACGCCATGGCCCATTCGGTACGCGTCGGGGAACATACCTGGCGCAAAGGTCGCGACCAGCGAGTAGAGATAGGCAGCACCCACGCCAAGTGCGATCAGCGTCCACATGTTCGGAGAGGCATTGCGGAAGGAGTCGATGCCGCGCCGGAAAAACGGCAGCGCCGCCCAGAGGACGATGGGCGTCGCCAACACGAACTCCACGTAGCTCGCCGTCTGGTGTCCGATCCAGTCGCGCACCGGCAGCGCCACCATTTCGCCCATGGTGAGCACGATAAGCGGCACCGCCGCCGTCGCCGAGATCCACATGCGGCGGGTGAAGTCGACAAGTTCGTGGCTCGGCTCGTCCGACGGCACCATCGGCTCCAGCGCCATGCCGCAGATCGGGCAACTGCCCGGCGCGTCGCGGACGATCTCGGGGTGCATCGGGCAGGTGTATTGCGTCCCCGGCAGCGCCCGCTGCCCTGTCTTCTTGGCGTTTCCGGAGGCGTAGAAATGCGGGTCTGCACCGAACTTTTCCTGGCAACCGGCCGAGCAGAAGTAAAACGTCTCGCCGCCATGGACGCGGCTGCGGGTGCCCTCCTTGATCTCGACGGTCATTCCGCAGACCGGATCTGTCGCGGTTTCGGCGCCCGGAGCGATGTCGGGCGCGGCATGATGACGATCGTGCTCCATGTTCCGTCTGCCTTTTGTAATTCGTTTCAGCTTGCGGCCTCCAGCTGTTGGAAGCTCAAGTCCCTTCTCGATGTTGATCGCGAGCGCCTGCTTCAGGCGTTCTCCGCATGGCGGCCCAAAGCAGCGGAAGGCCTGTCACGAGCCCGAGGCCGAGCACTGCCCAGGTCGCTCGGCCAAGGTCTCCGCTGACCGCCTCGCCTCCGAAATGCGCGAGCAGGAAGCTTGCCGGAATGATGCCGGCCAGCGTGGCGAGGGCGAACCGCCAGACGTGCAGGCGGCTGAGGCCCGCAGCGTAGCTGATCATGTCGAAAGACACGAACGGCATCAGGCGGCTGGCGAAAACCGTCGCGGTCAACGCGGTCTGCGAGCCGAGCAGCCCGGCATCGACGCGGTCACCAAAGATCCGCCGCAGGACATCATGCCCCAGAACCCGTGCGAGACCGAAGGCGATCAGTGCCCCGAGTTCCGCGCCGATGACGACCTGCACGGTTCCCCAGAGATGTCCGTAGGCCGCTCCGGCCGCCAGTGCGATCGGCGCGCTCGGGATCGGGCTGGCCACGACCGCAAGGGTCATGAGCGTGACGATCAGGACCGGCCCCCAGAGACCCGCGCGCGCCACCAGCATCTCGAGGCGCTCTGGCTCCAGAAGGTCGCGTGCCTCGCTGAACACCGAAGGCGCGAAGTGCCAGACACCGAGCAGTCCGATCCCGAGAATCGCAAGGCCCGTGAGAATGGAGGCGCGCAGGCTCATCTCAGATTGCCGCGACGGCCTTGGTCAGAAGGTCTCGCACATCGCCCGCGACGGCCGTCAGCTCGGCGTTCTCGATCGCCTGCATCGAAGCCACCGGATCGATGGCGCTGACTTCCACTCCGCCCCCCACCTCGCGCAGGATGACGTTGCAGGGCAGCATCGCACCCACACGCGGCTCGATCCCAATGGCCTGATAGGCCATCTTCGGGTTGCAGGCGCCTAGGATGCGATAGGCCGGCATCTCGACATCGAGCTTCTTCTTCATCGTCGCCTTGACGTCGATTTCGGTCAGAACGCCGAAACCCTGATCCGCCAGCGCCTTGCGCGCGCGAGAGTCAATGTCGTCGATACCTGCGCCGGAGATCACGCGATTGATCGTGTAGGTCATTGCGAAGTCCTTTTTCCTATTTCCGAAGATATTTGATCAGCGCCGCTATGGCCAAAACCACCAGCACAAGGATCAACAGGCCGAACAGCCAGCCAAACCCCATTCCGAAACCCATTCCGAAGCCCATGTCGTTCCAATTCATCTTCTCGTCCTCCTAGGTTGCACCCCTAAGGGTCGCCTAATAAACAGGCCTCACTACTGCATGCGCAGTATAGCATAGGATCGGTGTCTGGACGGCGGGGCGCCCTTTCCGGCTTCCGCCTATTGTCGAAGAAGTTTGATCGGTGCCTCTATGGCCAAGATCACCAGTACGAGGATCAGCAGGGCGCAGAGCCAGCCAAGGCCCATACCGGTTCCCGTGTCGTTCCAATTCGTGTTCCCTTCCTTGCGGGCAGTTGCTGCACGTTGCGCTGCGTCGTCGGCTGTTGCAGCAACATTGGGCAGCAAAGCATCTCAGAACTGATCGGCGTCGAAATCGACGATGGACAGTAAGGGTACATGAACGAGGTCGCGCAGCGCATCGGCTAAGTATTTTCGTCACCTCATTCGCAATATGAGCCAAATCAGAAGCGAGATGCCGAGTATCGCCGAGAGCGCCGATCCGCCGAGAATACCCAACTTTGCCGCATTCAGGACGGAACTGTCGAATGCGAGGCCTGCGATGAACAACGACATCGTGAAACCGATCCCCGTCAGAAAAGAGCCGGCCAGAATGAAGGGCCACGACAAGGCCGGCGCGAGTAGCGCCAGGCCGGATCGTACGGCAAACCAGCTGAACCCGAGGACGCCGATCGGTTTTCCCAACACGAGGCCAACAATGATCGCCAGCGAGACCGGTTGTACGAAATCGACACCCTGAATCGTGATGCCGGCATTTGCCAGTGCGAAGATCGGCATGATTGCAAAGCCGACCCAGGGGTGCAGCATCATCTCGAGCCGTTCGACTGGTGAGAGCGACTCCGTGACCGCTCTGCCGGCTTGACGCAGGTCGCGGTGGCTTGCGGCATCTCCTTGTCGACGATCGCCGGCCGGAACGGCGAGTACTCGCCCAAGGATCTCACGCAGGCGGGCATCGCTCACCCATATGCGCGTTGGTGTCATCAGGCCCAGAATGACGCCTGCAATAGTCGCGTGGACGCCGGAAGCGTCGAAGCATAACCAGACTGCCGCTCCCAGAAGGAAATAGACCGGTACGCTTCTTATCCCGAGTCGCGAGGCGCCTGCGACGATACCAATCCCCAGAAAGCCCAATCCGAGAGCCGACCAGTTTAACGCCTCACCGTAACCGAAGGCGACCACGAGGATTGCACCGACGTCATCAAAGATGGCCAGAGACAGCAGGAACAATCGCAAGGTGGGCGGGATCCGGCCTCCGAAGAGCGCCAGGCACCCGATCACGAAGGCCGTATCGGTTGCCATCACGGTTCCCCAGCCATGTATGCCGGGCTGGCCGGACATCAGCGCAAGATACAGAGAGACCGGCACGACCATGCCACCCAAGGCGCCTGCGAACGGCAGGGCGGCCTGTCGAGGGTTCCGCAATTCGCCCAGCACCAACTCGCGCTTGAGTTCCAGAGAAAGCACGAAGAAGAAAAGGGTCATCAGACCGTCGTTGATCCAGTGCCGCAGAGAGCGGGTGAAATCCAACGAGCCGAATGTGAGACCGATGGGGGTTTCCCAGAAGCTCAGAAAGCCTTCTTGCCAAGGTGAGTTGGCCAGCCCCAAAGCCAGCAGAACAGCCAGGAGCAGGAGTCCACCAGCTGCCGCTTCGATCTTCAGGAAGCGTGCGAAGGGTTTCGTTATGCTGTCTGCTGCCTCGTGGGGCAGGCCTTGATGAGTATCGATCACGGGAGAAGCATACCTTTTGGGGTCGACAGAGTCTTTGTCATCGCAAAGCGGATGCGTTGACCGCGAGAAGCAGTTGCCGGCGCCTCAGCCGCGTCGCGTACGGCTCAGGCGGCAAGCGTCCGGGCCTCCGCGAATGAAAGAAATCTCCAGTGCTTCTCGTCTCAGAGGTGCAGCCTTGCGCAGCGGAAGCTCTGCCAAAGTGTTATGCGCGTCGTGTCCCGCCGCCATCAGGCTCCGTATTCAGTGATAGCCAATCATTTGGCCCTCTACCTATTTCCTCTTGTGCTCGCCTAGATTGGTCAAGGTTTTGCCCTTCGTGAAGTCGGCTGTTGCAACGACCTTTTCCTTCACCTTCTTAGGCTTCTTCGCTTCACGGTTGCCACGTCGTTTGTCACCTTTGGTCATTTGAGTTTCTCCTAGTTCTGGATTTGCTTAACGAATTGATCCGTGTTCAAGTCCTTCAAGAATTTGGTTTCGCGTCCTGAGGCTCGTGACCAAGGGACGCAGATCTTCACATCATTCCGCCCATTCCACCCATATCGGACATTTCGTTACCGGCGCCGCCCTCCTTGGGTTTTTGCGCGACCATCGCCTCGGTCGTGATCAATAGCCCGGCAATGGACGCGGCGTTTTCGAGTGCGATCCGAACGACTTTCGTCGGGTCGATAACGCCGGCCTTCAGCATGTCGACGTACTCCTCGGCTTGCGCGTCGAAACCGAAGCTCCGGCTGTCGTTCTCGATGACCTTGCCAACAACGACCGATCCGTCGACCCCGGCATTTTCGGCAATCTGGCGCAGCGGTGCCTGGATCGCGCGCCGGACGATCTTGATGCCGGCATCCTGATCGCCGTTCTCGCCCTTCAGCGATGCCAGAACCTTGCCGGCATGAACCAGGGCCACGCCGCCGCCGGGCACGACACCTTCCTGAACTGCGGCACGGGTGGCATTGAGCGCATCGTCGATGCGGTCCTTGCGCTCCTTCACCTCGATCTCGGTTGCCCCGCCGACCCGGATAACGGCGATGCCGCCGGCAAGCTTGGCCAGCCGTTCCTGCAGCTTCTCCTTGTCGTAGTCCGAGGTGGTGTTCTCGATCTGCGCCCGGATCTGCGTCACGCGCGCCGCGATCGCGCCTTTGTCGCCGGCACCGTCAATGATGGTCGTGTCATCCTTGGTGATCGTGACTTTTCTGGCGGACCCGAGCATGTCCATGGTGACATTCTCCAGCTTGGTGCCCATTTCCACGGAAATCACCTGACCGCCCGTCAGCACGGCGATGTCTTCCATCATCGCCTTGCGGCGATCCCCGAAGCCTGGTGCTTTGACGGCCGCCACCTTCAATCCGCCGCGCAGCTTGTTGACGACCAGCGTCGCCAGCGCCTCGTCCTCGATATCCTCGGCCACGATCAGCAGTTGCTTCTCGGCCTGAATCACAGCCTCCAGCAACGGCACCATGGATATGAGAGAGGTCAGCTTCTTCTCGTGAAGCAGGACGACGCAGTCATCCAGCTCGACGACCATTTTCTGAGCATTCGTGACGAAATAAGGGCTCAGATAGCCGCGGTCGAACTGCATGCCCTCGACCACTTCGGTTTCAGTCTCCAACCCCTTGTTTTCCTCGACGGTGATCACGCCTTCCTTGCCGACCTTGGCCATCGCGTCGGCAATCTGCCGACCGATCTCGGCTTCACCATTGGCCGAGATGGCCCCGACCTTGGCGATCTCTTCGCTGTCGCCGACCGGTCTGGACATGGTCTTGATCTCGGCCACGACCGCAGCGACGGCTTTGTCGATCCCGCGCTTGAGATCCATCGGGTTCATGCCGGCCGCAACCGACTTCATGCCTTCCCGGACAATCGCATGGGCGAGTACGGTTGCCGTGGTGGTTCCGTCGCCAGCCTCGTCGTTCGTGCGCTGCGCGACCTCTTTGACCATCTGGGCGCCCATATTCTCGAAATGGTCCGACAGCTCGATCTCCTTGGCGACGGTCACACCGTCCTTGGTGATGCGCGGCGCACCCCAGGATTTATCGAGAATGACGTTTCGGCCCTTGGGGCCGAGGGTGATCTTTACGGCGTTGGCCAACGTGTCGATGCCTTTAAGCATGCGATCGCGGGCGTCGGTACTGAATCGAACTTCCTTTGCGGGCATGATGTGAATTCCTGAGACTGAGGTTGATGTGAGAGGTTTCGGACTCAGGCGATCACGCCGAGAATGTCGCTCTCCTTCATGATCAGAAGGTCTTCGCCATCGAGTTTGATCTCTAAGCCGGACCATTTTCCGAACAGGATCCGGTCGCCGGCTTTGACGTCCATCGGGATACGCTCGTCGTCCTCGCGCCTTCCCCCCGCACCAACGGAGACAACTTCGCCTTCTTGAGGCTTCTCCTTGGCAGTATCGGGAATGATGAGGCCGCCCTTGGTCGTCTCGTCGCCTTCAATGCGGCGAACGAGCACCCGGTCGTGGAGGGGAGTGAATGACATCGACGTGCTCCTTGTCGAGGATTGTCGGGCGTAAGTACCTTGTTCGAATGCCCGGCTTGGATGCGCGCAAGGCGGCGACAACCTGGTGGGGCTATTCTTCGAGATTGCGGATCAAGACCGCCGCGGTATTGCATCACGAGCGTCGAACCGAGTTTCCGCCAGCGATGATCGCGTTGATCAATTCGGCGACGGCCCGGTGGCTTTCTATTTCGAGTTCGGTGCCAACGGCATTCTCATGGGTCGCCGCGGCGTCGCGAAGAACCCCCACAATCTCGTGCTCCGACAGCAATCCGAGATCGTTCATGGCAAGCAGGAGCGCTTCGCAGATTGACAGGGCGGCCCGACCTGCATGTTCGCTCGCGGTGGACATCCGGGTTTCCTTCCTTGATATCGTGAACCCTCGGGAATGTGAGGTTCAAATACATCCGTACTTCTCGCAGGAAGTGCTCTATGCTGGACTGATCCAGAGCAGTGTCCGAGTCGATTTCCGCTCTTGGGTCGCGACACGCCAGGAGCCTCCATGGCATCAGCAGAACACAGCCCTTTGACCCGCAAGCTCTCGGCCTTCGTCGCTCTGTCGGAGGTCGAACTGGCCGTGCTTGAGCGACTGCACCAGCGTCGCCGCTCCTTCGTCGCGGGACGTGATATGGTGCATCAGGGCCAATCGGCCCAGGCCGCATACATTCTGTCGTCGGGTTGGGTCTGCTCCTACAAGCTGCAGGCCGACGGGACCCGGCAGATCGTCGATTTCCAGGTGCCGGGGGATTTTCTGGGACTGCGCAGCGTCCTGTTGCGCACGTCGGATCACAGCTTCGCACCTATCGTGGACATCGAGGCCGCCGAAGTGCTGGCGAGCGATCTTCTCGGTACCTTCGCACGGACGCCGCGTCTTGCGACGGCCATCCTCTGGGCGGCGTCGCGTGACGAGGCGATGGTCGTGGAGCATCTCGTCGGGATCGGTCGACGTGATGCGGACGCCCGCATGGCGCATTTCTTGCTGGAACTGAAATCGAGGCTTGCGCTGGTCGGCATAGGCAGCAAGGAAGGGTTCGATTGCCCGCTCACGCAGTATCACCTCGCCGATACGCTGGGGTTGAGCGCGGTCCATGTGAACCGCGTCCTACGGCAGCTTCGCGAGAGTGGTTTGGTGACCTTTCGGGACGGCCGCGTGACGTTTCACGACTATGGCGGGCTGGTGGAACTTGCCGAGTTCGATCCGGCATATCTGGATCAGACCGCCGGGCCGCTCCTGAAATGAGAGGGCCGCCCTCTCTTGCTCGGCAGGCGGCCCCGGTGATCACATCAGACGCCGGAGGTTAAGCGAGGGCGTGTTTCGCCGCATCGAGTTCCTTGTTGGTCTCGGCGTCGTTTTTCGCCGTGTGGGCCTTCTCGGCTGCCTGGTAGTGCTTCAGCGCCGCGTCTTTCTTCGGGCCGGAGGGCGCCTTGTCCCACGCGGCCTTCACGGACTTCATCTTCTCGGCAGTCTTGTTCTGTTCGGGAGTCATTGGAATTGTCCTTTCCTGGACGCTCCGAGAATAAGAAGCGTGTCGACATGCCGTCCTTTGGAGATCGACACGCCCACACGCTTCTCGGGTACTCGGAAAAATGCACCACCGAATGTTCGGCGGCACGTCTCACCTAAACGGAGTCGGCGCCCCGCCGCACTGACGCAGGTTAGCCCCGACGCCTGCGGCAGGTCGGTTGCCCATGCGCTTCTCAATTCACTGCAGTTTGCTGGTGGGAAATCCGCAGCCATCTGTCGTCATCGTTGAGGTAGGTTGAGGCACAGAGGGCCTTGTAGATCGGCACATCGGGTTTCTCTGCCGAGACGCGATAGGTGAGAATTGCGATATCACGACACCGCGTGACGCGCCGTTCGGCCATGACAACGGTGCGCCAGCCTGTCCTTTCCCGAAGATGGGTCCAGATCTGGTCGCCCTGGAGGATGCCGGGCGGATAGGGGAACACCATGACGGCGTTGGTCGCTGTCGTTGCCCGCGCGTTCTCGGCGCCACTGGTCCAGAAGTGCTCCTCCATGTCCCAGAGTATGCCCTGTTCGTGTGGAGAAAGCGTACCAGACTTGTGCGCAGCATGTGCCGGTCTCCTCTCGGTCGCGGTTGATACGGTCATTCGCCTGACCCCGACCCGCCAACCATGAACGTCTGAAATAGCACAAAGATGATCGCGAGCACCGCCCAGATCGCTCCGCTTGTTCCCGGGCGGCCATCGGCCACCGTCGAGGCAGCGCGCTGCAGGGCACCTGATGTCGGTCCTTCGGGAAGCAGCTGGCTCAGGTCTCGTGCGATCCTGCCGTAATCGCTGGCGAGCGCAGGAACGTCCCGAAATCCGGAAAGCAGCGTTCCCAATCGTGCCCGCGCGCCGTCGCGCCCCAGCATGACCAGTTCAGCGGTTTCTTTCCATGGATCGAGGCCAAGCCGCGCGAGCGTGGAGAGGACCGTCACGATATATCCGTTTCGGTCCTCGCCGACCGATGCATAGAGAAATCGCTCGAACTCGGGTGGGTGCGGGTTGAGTACATTGGGGTCGGCCATTGTATTTCCATTCCTTGGTTGCAGGAACGCAGATCGCCCCTGTTTGCCAAAGGATACGCGCGGGTCGGTCTCCCCGCCCTTACACAGGTCAGTGCGCGCGACTGCACCCCGGGAAGGTCGCAGCAGGTTCGGTGCCAGGGACTAACATGCGTCAGCGCCAGTCGGACGATCCCGATGTACAAGACACTAAAGCGTTCGACTGGTCAGGCCGGGTCTCCAAGGTGCCCTCGACAGTGATGAGCGACGAATCTGCCAACATCGCGGAGATCAGAGATGACCATGCGGTCGACCAAATCGACGGTGACGTTTTCGAACCCTTTCACCTTGCCGGGATACCCGGGCGATTTGCCTGCGGGCGACTACGAAATTCTTGTCGAAGAAGAGCTTCTCCAGGGGCTCAGCTTTGAGGCGTATCGCCGGACGGCGACCTACCTGACGGTGCGCGGAAGGGGCGGTCATGCGGGACGTACAGAATTACGGGCGATTTCCGACAGCGACCTGAAAGCGGCGCTGAGCCGGGATGCAACCACAAGCGAAACGAACAATCACAGCGAGGCGGCGCTTTTCCCGCAGGAGGACTTGAAATGAATACTCCCGAATGGCTCAAACCTGGCATCTATGGTGCCGTGATCGGTGCTGTCTTTGTCGGCGTCGTCGGATTTACATGGGGTGGCTGGGTGACCGGCGGCACTTCGAATGACCGGGCGGTGGCGATGTCCCGTAACGATGTCGTCGCCTCAATGGTACCGGTCTGCCTCGACATGGCGCGGTCAGACCCGGCTCGGGTGGACAAGCTTGCAACGATCCGGGCAGCCTCAACCTACCAGAGGCGCGACGCTCTCATGACAGCCGGCTGGGCGACGATGCCAGGAACCGATGCCCCAGACCGAGACATTGCGCAAGCCTGCCTGAAGGAACTGGAACTCTGAGGTCATGCTGTTCAGAGCCGACGATGTGATGGCGCAAAACGGTTCGCACCGTCAAACGCGCGAGCCAGGCATCGCCCCGAGTGCCAAAACTGAGATAGGAGCTTGCGATGCCATCTGATGACAATGGACCGGAACATCGCGGACCTTGGAAAAACAAGCAGACCCGCGTTCCCCCTGAGGTTGACGCAATTCTCAGGAGGGGCCGGGATCGGCTGCACGGCATCCTGCCGGACGGTCTGCCACCGGTGAAGCGTCTTGCAATCGGGGCCGCCATTGCGCTTGCGGCGTTTGGGGCGTGGTCCTCATATTACACTGTGCCGAGCGACTCTGTTGCGATTGTCCAACGGTTCGGGAAGTACGCGGCCGAGGTCCCTCCGGGGCTGCACTTCAAGATCCCGTTCGGGATCGACGTGACCACGTTGGTCCCGGTCAAGCGCCAGTTGAAACAAGAGTTCGGGTTCACGACTCCGGGTGCCTCCGATCCCTATCAGAGCCCGACGGACGGTCGCCGCGAGACCGAGATGGTGACTGGCGATCTCAACGCCGCGCTCGTGGAGTGGGTGGTGCAGTACCGGATTTCCGAACC
>JBCDAV010000064.1:0-13633 GCA_039184865.1 Pseudomonadota bacterium
CGCCGCCTCCGGGACGGCGCGGCTTGGCGGTCTTCGCGCTCATGTGCCGTATCCGGGGATTTTCATCGCCCGCTCCCAACGGTCCATGCCGAAGACCAGGATCGCGACGAGCACGATGTAGGCCACGAAGACCAGAAGCATGGTCGGGTACTGGGCGCTGGGATAGTCGTTCCAGATGCTGACCGAGTGATAGAGCAGCTCGGGCACCGCGATGGCGTAGGCCTGCGTGGTGGTTTTGACGAGGTTCACCAGATTGTTGTTCAGCGCGGGCAGGCAGACGCGAAAGGCGAGTGGCAGCACCACGTAGACGTAGGTTTGAAGCCGCGAGAATCCGAGGGATTCGGCGGCCTCCTGGGTGCTTTCAGGGACGGCCTCGATGCCTGCGCGAAAGATCTCGACATTGAAGGCGCCGGCGAAGAAAGAGAGCGAGATGATCGCCCATCCGACATTCGAGACGATAGGTTCGACCGTCCAGCCATCGGCCCCGGTGACGACCGGCGTGAACTGACCGAGCGCGAAATAGAAGAACAGCAGCTGCACGAGCGGCGGCGTGTTGCGGAAGAACTGGATGTAGCCCTGAACGATGGCCCGAACCAGCGCCGACCGAGCGCCCTGCATCCAGGCCCCGATCAGGCCGATGATGACTGAGAAGAACAGGCAGAAGATGCTGAGCTGAACGGTCATCCAGAGGCCAGACAGGATCTTGCCCTGCTGGCGGTCCTCGTACATCCAGATGAAATTCCAGCGCGGCGCGTCCTCGGCCAGCTGGCGGAAGAAGTCTTCCATCAGGTTCCTCGCAACTTCGGTTCGAACGGTGCTGCGCCTGCGAAGGAATGTCCAGAGGAATGGCGCTTTGGACTATCGGATCAGATGGTCGAAGCGGAGTCCCGCGTCATTCGCGTAGAACAGAAATCTCGCCGTCGCGATAGCCGTAGACGAGCGGGGAGATAGAGTAGCTCACTCGGTCGAAGCGTTTGGCGGCCTCTGTGCGCAGAATCTCGAGTGTCTCGCTGTTCAGCCGGGACGTCACTATAAAGAGATCTCTCGACGGCAATGTGAACGCCAAGTCTGGACCATGGATCCGCACCAGTTCGGCCCAGACCGCATCGACGAGGATCAGGCTCGCTTCGTAATTGCCGCTAGATGTAACCATCGTCAGTCCATCGAGGTCCCGGTACACGACCGGACCGGACAGGCGCGTGATGTTATCGATGATGCGATTGTCGAAGTCCGGAATCCCACTGCGGGCATCCGCGACCGCATCCTTGTTCAGGATAGCAATGTTCCTCGGGCTGTCCCGACACACGAAGCGGTGGAGATCTCCGGCGATCGGCACTGCGGCACGATTCATTTCTACCGCAGCAGGTTCGATCTCTTCCAACTTGGCACGGACGCATGCGAGAAGGTTGTCGCTGTCCGGGCGAATATCGACGCGGAAGAATTCCTCGAGCGAACTCACTTGCCGTTCGAAAATATCGTCGAGGTCAGCAGGATCTCTTCGATACTCTCGATAGGCGTTGTCCGGGAACCAGGTCGATCTGGACGCTCCCGCTCCGCTCGCAACCTTTACCTTGGGACCTCCAAGCAGATCGACGGTGGCGTCCGGGAGACTCTGCCGTGCAAGTTCAGCGAAACGTGCGGAGAATTCTTCGATGCTCAGCAGGCCTGCCTGTGCAGCGGGAATATCTGTGCGTCCAGATGTGCATGCCGCGATGCAGAGCAGAAGGACGCCGACCAATAAGCGAAGCAAGATTGCAACCTTTTGAGAGGCAGGGTGGGCTGTTTGCCCACCCCGGTTTCAGATTACTCGATCCAGTCGCCGTGCTTTTCGGCCTGGGCTTTCAGGAACTCGGTCGGCTTGATGCCCCACTTGGCTTCGAGCTCGATCAGCGCGCCGCTGCGGTGCCAGTTGTACTGCACGCCCGACATGAAGTTGCCGAAGACGCAGGACTGTTCGGCCAGCGGGACGGCAAGGCCCCAAGGGTTGTCGTCTTCGGAGCTGAGCGGCATTTCGAACTCGTCCCAGTTGCCGGATGCGAGGTCCGAGCCGATCGAGGAGTCGTCATAGACCCAGGCGACGCATTTGCGATCGCGCAGCGCCTGCTTGGCTTCGGCATTGCCGGTAAAGGCAACGATTTCAACGCCGTAGCGTTCCTCGACGATCTTGTTGTAGAACGCACCCTGCTTGCCGCAGACCTTCTTGCCGCTGAGATCCTCCCACTGCGTGAAGCTCAGCGCCTTGGGCGACATGATGTTGGTGCCCGAGGTGTAGTAGTTCGGGCCCGGGATGCCGACGATCTCGCGGCGGTCGGCACGGTCGGACATTGTCGCGATGAACATGTCGACCTTGCCCTGCTCGAGGAACTGCATCCGATTCGAGGACTGGACGGGCACGAGTTCGGCCTCGACACCCATCTTCGCGGCCACGTCCATGGCCATGTCGATTTCCATGCCGACCAGGGCTCCGCTTTCGTCACGGAAGCCCCAAGGCTTGTAGTCGGCCTTGACGCCGATCACGATCTTTCCGCGTTCCATCACCTTGTTCCAGGTGTCGTTGGTGCAGGCGTGACCGTCGGCGAATGCGGCCGAGCTCATCAGTGCGGCGACGGTGAGGCCGCCGAGCGTGGCGGACAGTGTCTTGAACATGTGTCTCTCCCTGTTGCCGGGCTCGTTGCCCGGGCCGAAAGGTCTTGGCGTGCGGAGGCCGGGCCGGAGTGGCTCGACAGATCTCCGCGAACGGGCAAAAGTGGATCACAGCCCCGTGAATGCGTCAATCTGGAAGCCGCGATGTCCTCTGCCAGCCTGCCAGCACATGCCTCGGTCGTTGTTGTCGGCGGCGGCGTGATGGGGTGCTCGGTCCTCTACCATCTGGCGAAGTTGGGCGTGACCGACGCGATCCTGCTGGAGCGCAACAAGCTGACCTCGGGGACGACTTGGCATTCGGCGGCACAGGTGCGGGCATTGCGGTCGTCGCGTAACCTGACCGAGCTGATACGATATTCGATCTCGCTCTATGCCGAGCTGGAGGAGGAAACCGGGCAGGCGACCGGCTGGATCAACAAGGGGTCGCTGTCGATTGCGACCACCCCGGACCGCATGGTGCATATCGAGCGTCAGGCGGCACTGGCGCAACTGTTCGGCGTCGAGGCAGAGGTGATCGGGCGAGGTGCAGCCGAGGAGCGCTGGCCTCTGATGAACGCGTCGGACGTGATCGGTGCCGTCTGGTCGCCAGGCGATGGCCGGGTCAGTCCCTCCGACCTGTGTGCGGCTCTGGTCAAGGGCGCCCGGGCGCGGGGTGCAGCGATCTTTGAGGATACAGGCGTTACCGGCATCCTGACGCGCGACCGCAAGATTGCCGCGGTTGAGACGGACCGACGTGTCATTCAGTGCGATGCGCTGGTTTTGTGCACCGGGCTCTGGTCGCGGGAGGCGGGCCTGATGGCGCATGTCGATCTGCCGGTCTGGCCTTGCGAGCATTTCTATCTGCTGACCAAGCCCGTGCCGGGCGCCGAGGGCAATCTGCCGACGCTGTCGGACCATGACGGGCATCTCTACATCCGCGACGACTCCGGCGGACTGCTCATCGGATGTTTCGAGCCGATGGGCAAGCCGATCGATCCGGACCGGATCGGGCCGGATTTTGCCTTCCAGTTGCTGCCCGAGGACTGGGATCATTTCGAGCCGATGATGACCAACGCGCTGCACCGCCTGCCGGTGCTTGAGCAGGCCGAAGTGAAGATGCTGCTGAACGGGCCGGAATCGTTCACGCCGGATGGTGGCTTCATTCTGGGTGAGGCGCCGGAGGTGCCGGGCCTGTATCTCGGTTGCGGGATGAACTCGGTCGGTGTCGCAACGGGCGGCGGGGCAGGGATGGCGCTGGCGAAGACCATCGTGGATGGGCATCCGCCGTTCGATCTCTCCGAGGTGCATCCGGCGCGCTTCCCGCCGGGCGTCTTCACGGCAGACGCGCTTACGGCAAGGGCTCCCGAAGTGTTGGGAAAGCACTACGAGATTGCCTATCCGGGGCGGCAATGGACGACGGCGCGGGGTTTGAGGGGGCACCCGCTTTCGGAAAGGTTTCGGCAGGACGGCGCGCTCCTTGGCCAGGTCTATGGCTGGGAGCGGCCTCTGGCATTCGGCGATGCAGCGCACGCACCGCTTACATTCGGCCGCCCGCCTTGGTTCGATCAGGTCGCATCGGAGGTCAAGGCGGCGCACACGGGAGCCGCTTTGTTCGACCTGTCGACCTTCGGGACGATCGACGTCGAGGGGCCGGAAGCTTCGCGATTCCTCGATCACGTTTGTGCGAACCGAATGGATCGTCCGCCGGGGCGCGCGGTCTACACGCAGATGCTCAACGACCGGGGCGGGATCGAGAGCGATCTGACGGCGGTTCGGATTTGGGAGACCCGGTATCGCCTCTCGCTCGGCAGTGGTGCGGTGCTGCGGGACGTAGGTTGGTTGAAGCGGCATCACGGAGAGTTCGATGTGGTCATCCGCGATCGGACCGAGGAAATCGCGACGATCGGGCTGATGGGGCCGGACAGCGTAGAGGTCCTGAGGCGACTGGGGGCAGAGAACCTCCTACGGCTTCGCTACTTCACGTCTGCGGAGGATGAGATCGGCGGCATACCCGTTCGCGGAACGCGGCTGTCCTTTGTCGGCGAGGCAGGATGGGAAATGTCCTGCGCCTCTGGCGACGCCGTGCGGCTCTGGGATCTGCTGAGAGGTCAAGGTGCGATCCCGGCGGGGCTCTATGCCCAGACTTCGATGCGGATCGAGAAGCGCTTTCTGTCTTACGGGCACGACATGGACACCGACACTTCTCCGCTCGACGTCGGATTGGACTTCGCTATCGGCTGGGACACGGACTTCCTCGGGCGTGAGGCGCTGGAGCGACAGCGGGAGACTGGCCGCGAAAACCGTCTGAAGTCGGTGATCCTCGAGGATGTGGATGCCTGCCCGATTGGCGATGAACCGGTCTGGGCTGGCGACCGGATCATCGGGAAGACGACGTCGGCCGCGTTCGGGCACCGCGTTGGTTGTCCGGTGGCGCTGGTGATGTTTGCGCCCGGATCGGTGCCGGAGGCTGGCGCAGTCGTGGATGTCCAGATCGCCTCGCGCCGCGTTCGCGGTACTGTCCATGAGAGCGCCGTGTTCGATCCGCTGGGAACGCGCATGAAGAAGAGCTGATTTAGCGCGGCCGGCTACAGTCTTCGGAATTGCGAGCGCGTGGCGTTGATCGGCGATGTCCCGCATTCGCTTTTGCAGTTCTGCGGACTGACCGAGGCACGCGGTTCTCGCCGGAACTCTGTCTCGGGTGAGTTCCTGAAGGATGGTTCGAACCGTCGGAAGGCATATCCTTCAACCTGTTCCGATACCAAAAGGATTGGAAAGGGTGAGAGGCTGGACAACGACCCAAGCGGGGCTCGTTACGGCTGCTTCCTTCCGGACCTGACCGGGTTGGCGAGGCGCTCGCCCGCGCCAACCTCTCGACCGAGGATATAGGAGGAATCTCTTAGCCGCGCAAGGCGGGTGGAAGCGTCAGGCATCCTCGCGACAAAGCGCCTGGCTGAGGCAATGAACCCCGCCGCCGCCGAGCGTGAACATCGACATGTCGGGATCGTAGACTTCGAAGCCGAGGGCGCGCATCTTGGCGTTCAGGTCTTCGGCGCCCGCCATCGACAGCACTTTTCCATCGCCGAGCGCGACCAGGTTCACGCCGAGATTTTTCGCCTCGCGATAGGAGACATCGACGATCTCGATCCCCCAGCCGCGCACCACTTCGACCAGCCAGGGTTCCATCGCGTCGATGCAGGCGACCGCGAGCTTTTCGGCCAATGGCACGATCAGCCCGTCCATGTGCACGAATTCGCGGCTGATCGGCGCGACGACGGCTTCCCATCCTTCGGTCCGAACGAAATCGGCGACCTGTTCGCTGCCCTCCTTTTCGGAACGTTCGCCGCAGTAGCCGATCAGCACCCGGCCCGGTTCGATGATGTTGAAATCGCCGCCCTCGAAGTGCCCCGCCGTGGCGAACTTCCAGATCGGAATGCCGTGATCCTGGTAGAATTTGACCACTGTCGCATAATCAGCGCGGCGGCACTTGAGCTGCATGTGGCAGACCAGCGGGCCCCACGGAGTCATCGCTGAGCTGTCGCGCGCGAAGAAGTTCCGGTGCAGCACCTCATCGGCGTCGAGATAGTGACAGGTGACGCCGTTCTGCTCGTAGATCGAGACCATCTCGGAGTGCTGCTTCATCGCGAGTTGCAGATCGAACCGATGCCCGGTTTTGTCGGCGTTCGCCAACGTGCGCCCGATCAGCGGCCCGGCTTCGACCCACCGGTAGAATTCAGGTTTGCCGAGCAGCACATCGTGCAGTTTGGCGTAATCGTTGTTGATGCCCCATCTCGCGAGAGCCTGTTGCTCATCCTTCATTGATGTCTCCTCGCGGGCCTCTTGCGAAAGCAGACTGTCACGTGATGAGAGAGCGCGAAAGGGTTACGTGCCGGTGTTAGGCCGATTGGCCCTTGAACCTCGGCCGGATCAACTCTGTAGCGCTTCCGGCAATTCGCAGCCCTTTTCGTTGAGCTTGTCTCGCACGGAGTCCTCGCGTTGATCGAAATCGACGAAGTAGGTGTCCTTGTTCGCCACCAGGTTCGCGTGTTCCGCGGTCAATTGCGTGCAGTCCATCGCCGCCATTTCGCTTTCCCATTGCGAGATTTCGGCGAGCCGTTTCTCCTCGTTTTCGACGACTTCGCTGATCGCGTAGCCGACGGCAACAACGCATCCTTGCAGGGCCATCGCAATGCACATTGCCCCGGCCAGTTTCCCGATAATCCGACCCATAGCTCCATACTCCATCCCATGACTTGGCCACGGCGTAGGCGTCGGGGCATCACACGTCAATCAAGATGACTGTGAGGTCTCAGGTGGCGGTTTCGACGGCGCGCACGATCTCTGCAATCAACTGGTCCGGGTCCTCGCAACCGACGCTGCAGCGGATGAAGCCTTCGGTGATCCCGAACGCGCGGCGCTGGTCGTCGGTCAGGCCGCGATGCGACGATGACGCGGGATGCGAGAGGGTCGTCCCGATGTCCCCCAGCGTCGGCGCAAAGGCGATGTGCTCGGCTGCGTGGAGGAAACGGTTCACGGTCTCGCGGCCGCCGGACAAGCGGAAGCTGACCATGTTGGCGCCCTGGCCGTTCAGCAACACCGCTGCCCGGTTGTGATCGGGATGATCCATTCGGGTCGGGTAGAGAACGCTTTCGATGCCCTTTGTCGCGACAAGAGCATGCGCAAGTTGTCCCGCGTTCTCCTGCGCCCGGTCGAAGCGCAGTTCGAACGTGTGAAGACCGCGTTCGGCCAGCCAGCAGTCGAACGGACTGCCCGTCATGCCCCAGGTGACGGCGGCATCGTAGATCGCGGTGTTGAGTTCGGGCGTGCGCGCGGCGACCCAGCCAAGCGTGACATCCGAGTGCCCGGCCAGCAGCTTGGTGATCGAGTGGATGACGATGTCGGCGCCATTTTCGAAGGGCCGGAAGGCGCGCGGCGTCGTGAACGTGTTGTCGACGACGAGAAGCACACCGTGCTCCCGCGCGATGCGTGCGATCCCCTCCATATCTGCGACGCGTAAGGTCGGGTTCGAGACGACTTCGACGAGGATCATCCGCGTCTCGGGCCGGATGGCTGCCGCAATCGCCGCGGCATCGGTCGGATCGGCGAGTGTGATCTCGAACCCCATGCGCGGCAGGTCCTTCGTCATCAGGCGCAGCGACCGACCGTAAAGCTGGTCTCCTGCAACGATGTGATCGCCCGCGTTCAGGACCCCGAGCAACATTGCCGAGATCGCGCCCATGCCGGACCCGGTGACGGTACCCTTGCCCCATGCCGGGTCCATGCCCTCGAGCCAGTCAATTTTCGTGGCGAGCACACTGGCATTCGGATGGCCTTCGCGCGCGTAGGTGTACCCAGACGCGCGGCCCTCGTATTGGGCATCAAGCTCATCCGCGTCAGTCGATCTGTACACCACGGATGGATAGATAGGCGTCACGACGGGGCGCGAAACGGACGCAGGCACGGACTGTCGGCGCACGATCGAGCGCGGGTCTTCGGTCATCTCGCGATCCTTCGGGGCTAAAGACAGGATGAGGCTTGGCCCGTCCTACTAGTCCATCGACGTGCCGCCATCCACGTTGATCGTCTGCCCGGTGACGTAGCTTGCACCGTCGCTCAGCAGGAACGCGATCACAGAGGCCACTTCCTCGGGCGCGCCGAACCGACCCATCGGGGTCGACGCCTTCAGGGCGTCTCCGCGTTCCTCGATGATCTTCGCCGGCATCGTGGTGGTGATGATCCCGGGCGCCAGCGCGTTTACGGTGGCGCGTTGGGCAAAGCGCCGGGCGAGTGCGCGTGTCAGGCCGACCAACCCGCCCTTGGAGGCGGAATAAGCGACGTGGTCGCCGCCGCCGCGCCGGTAGGCGAGGGACGATATGAAGACGACCCGGCCACTCTGATCGGCCGGCAACCGATCCTGCACTGCCGTCGCGAAGTTGTAGGCATTCTCCAGCCCGTTCTGCATCGTTCGCTCGTAGATCACGGGATCGTCTCCGAGATCCGGATCCGGCTCGAACGTGCCGGCCAGGTGAACCAGTCCGTGGATGGTGCCTTGAATGCTCTGGAGCGTGTCGCGGCATTCGGAGGCGCTGAGCGGCGTCGCCGCGACGCCGGTCGCGCCGACTTCGGACGCGAGTTCCATCACGCCCGATTCCGCGCGGTCGATCAGGAGAAGCCTTTCGCCTGCCAGCATCGGGATCAGCGCCCGGCCGATCCCTCCACCTGCGCCGGTGATGACAATTGTGCGCGCCATGCTCGCTTCCCTCCCCGTTTTCGGCAGATTGGCCGGGCGGCTCAGGCTTGTCCACCCAGACGCTGCAAGGTGCGCATGGCGATGACGCCGAGGGCCGGGCCGATACCCATGATTGCGAGCACGATGGGCCAGCCGAAGAGTTCTGCGGCCAGGGGCGTGATCTGCACGGTGAATGCCGTCAGCAGGAAACCGAGCGCGGTCTGAAGCGTCATCAGCGAACCGACGCGCTCCGGCGGTGCCGCGTCTGCGACAAGCGCTGAGAACAGGGCTGAGTCCGGGATGACCGTGAGGCCCCAGATGATTAGGATCGTGATCATCAGCCAGACGGGGCCGCCATAGGCGAGCGCCGCTGCGAGCGCTGAACCGGTCGACAGGATCAGGACGATTGCCGCGACCGACGCCTTGCCGAACCGGTCTGCGAGGCCGCCCGCCGGGATGCAGACGAAACCGCCGAGCGCGATTGCCAGGAAAGCCGTCAGCTTCGCGAGCGATCCATCCGGATCGGCTCCCGAGATCGCGAACGATGTGCCGGCGATCACGCCGACCCAGGCCCAGAACGCATAGAGCTCCCACATGTGGCCGATGTAGCCGAGGATCGCGTAGCGGATGCGCGGGTTGGTCCACGCCAGTCCAATGGCGGAGAGATCGAGCCGAGGCGCGCGGGCGTGGTGCGGACCGAGGCCGACCGCCAGCATGGCGATCCCGCCGGACGCTGCGATCAGGCTCGAGACCACAATCGTTATCCGCCAATCGGCGCCTCCTGAGAACGCGATCAGGTGCGGCGCCGCCGAGCCGAGCGTCAGCGCCCCGACGAGCGAGCCGACGAGCAGCCCGCGGTTGCGGATCGTCCAGCCGACCGCAACTTTCATGCCGACCGGATAGACTCCAGCCAGAAATGCTCCGGTCAGCGCGCGCAGCGTCACGGCTTCCCAGCCTCCGATCGGCGCGTACAGCAACATGGCATTGGCACCCGCGGACATGAGCGCCGAGATTGCGAAAACCTTGCGCGGGTCATACCGGTCGGCCCAGCCCGCCAACCCGAACAGGATTGCGCCGAAGGCGAAGCCGACCTGCGTTGCGGTCGAAAGCCAGGCGAGATCGGCCGTGTTCAGGCTGGCCTCGGTTGCCATCTCGCTCAGCACGGCCGAAGACGAGAACCAGACCGACAGAACGGCGATCTGGCTGATGATCAGGACGGCGATGGAGAAGCTGCGACGGGTCATGACGGCGTAGATGGAACAGCGCGATATGCGGAGGCTCATCGCTACGCGCTGGCTCAGAGGCTGTCCAGTCACGCGCGCGTGGCCGACGGTGTTGTAACGGAGCCTTGAGCTGGTTTGCGTCCTGGGATGGTCCGCTTTGACGCCCCGGTACTTGTGGGACGGAAGCCTCAGCCCTTGCGGCTGCGGCGCGTCTCGGTGGGGCGCATCGAGAATTGCCGCTGATAGGCCATCGCGAAATGTGAGCTCGACGAGAACCCGGTCAGACAGGCGATCTCCAATGTCGGCATGTTGGTGTGCAGCAGCAGATCACGCGCTTTCTCAAGTCTGAGCTGGCGATAGAATTGCGCCGGCGCGCATCCGAGATTGGCGTTGAACATCCGCTCCATCCTGCGCAGATTCAACCCGGCGAGATTGGCGATCTCGTCCATGCGCAGCGGCTCCTCGATATTCGACAGCATCAGGTTGACGATCTGCTGGACCACCTCCGGCAGCGTCTCGAGGCGTTCGAGATGTCCCGGCCGCTGATGCACCGCGGAATTGCGGATCTGATCGATCTGGAACTGGTTGCCGACGGAGCGGCTGAGGGTCTCGCCGTGATCCCGCTCGATCAATCCCAGCATCATGTCCATCCCGGTGATCCCGCCGGATCCGGTCCAGCGGTCGCGGTCGATCACATAGACACCGGGCGAGGAAACCAGATCGGGGAACTCTTCCTGAAATGCAGGTTGGAACTCCCAGTGGACAGTGGATTCGTAACCATCCAGCAACCCGGCGCGGGCGAGGATGAAGGTTCCGGCCGAAAGAGAGCCGAGGATGACGCCATGCCGTGCGAGCTTCTGGAGCCCAGCGTTCAACCTGGCCCGGTAAGGCGGATCGGCATCCAGCCCGGCGCACACGAACAGAAAGTCCGGTTTCCCTTCGTCCGTCAGCGCCCCCTCTGCCGCCACGCGCATCCCGTTCGAGGCGGCCAGCGGCGAGCCGTCGTGGCTGATCAGCTTCCACGCATAAGCCTCGCGCCCGAGCAACCGGTTGGCCTGGCGCAACGGCTCCAGCGCTGAGGCAACGCTCAGCATTGAGAACGCCTCGATCAGCAGGAAGGTCACGCGCGTGGGACGGGCTTCGGCCATGGTGCGAACGTTGTCGCATTTTTTGCCCGAAGATCGACAAGTTTCTCGTCGCGGTGCAACTGAGAGCACTCCTCGGCTTGGCCCCTAAACACCTAAAGCATTCGGATTGTTTCCGTTTCACTGGACTTTCCGAGACTCATGGGACGAATTCGAGGAATCTCCAACGCCGCTAAGTCGCCAGCAGGCACACGAACCTCGAAGCGAGCTTGATCAGCATGCGGGATCCCGCGCACAAGCCAAAAGCGCGGAGCGGGTACTATCGTCGTACCAGCTATCAAGCGGGTTGCTGTAGTAACCTTTTCTCGCCAGGCGATTTTGCCACCAGTAAGTCCACGTTGCGCTGTCGGTTCCGATCATGCTTTCCCAATCTCGAAACGTCCTTTCGGGTTGGCCAAGGCTCCGATAGGCACGTCCACGATGATAGTACGCCCTGGCTAGGTTCGGCTTTAGTTCCAGTGCTAGATCAAAATCGTCGATCGCGTTATCATGTTGACCGAGTTGATCGGACAATATTCCTCTATCGACGTAGGCTGCTGCAAGACCCGGCGCGAGAACCAAAGCTTGTTCGAAGTCCGAAAACGCGTCCTCGTGTCGAGCGAGTTTCCTGTAAACAATACCTCGGCGATGGTATGTAATTGCACTCTGCTCGCCAAGCCTAAGTGCCTGATTGTAATCATCTAAAGCGAGATTATCTCGGCCAAGTTTCGAATTGGCGAAACCACGTTCCTCGTACGCTTCAGAGAAATCCGCTTCCAGCTCGATTGCGCGATCGAAGTCGGCGATTGCTTTCTTAAACTGATCGGCGCCAAGATACAGCTTCCCGCGATTGAAGTAGGTTCTACCGACTCCAGGGTCGAGCTGAAGGGCGCGATCATAGTCCACAATCGCGGGCCGATAACGCTCCAAAGATGTATGAGCCGATCCGCGGTTGTCATAGGCCCATGCGAGATCCTTGCCGGACCATCTGCCGGAGTCGATCGCCGCCGAACATTGACTGAGTTTCAGCTTGGGGTCGGCATCCTGTCTGCAACCTGCCTCAATGTCGGCCTTGGCTGAACAAGCGCTCACCAAAAGAAGAAGCGTACCAAACACGAGACTGTATAATCGCCTGCGATGGCAGCACACATTGCAGACTCGTCGCGGTTCAACACGCCTTGTGAGCACCAGCCTTAGCCATCCCGGATGGCTGGAGTATTCATTCTGCGCAAAAGTTTCCACGGAAACACACTCTATGGATGCAAAGGTCGGACGCAGGATGGTAACATCCTTCAGAAGTTGATGAAATCTATCTCCTTGTCTTCTTGCCAAGAGAGCAACGGTTCACTTGTTGTACCCGTCCCGGGCCCGCGTCGAATCCGTAGCACTGGTTTCCGGACGAACACCTGGACAATCTCGCAACACGATTTTGATCGACGGCAACACTTGGTTTCCACTCTCTGTAGATCGTGCTCCAGCACAAAACGTCGCTGATTTACCCGGTGCTCGAAGATTGCAGATCGCCGATCGGATGAACCACGTCACCGCCTGATGTGCACTCACGCAACGCTGGACAGCCTGTCGCGCCCGGATAAGGTGACTGCCACAACATTCCCAGGGAGGACGACATGAAACACACTACACGTCTGCTTGTCTCGGGCTTCGCGGCCCTCACCCTCACCGCGACGGCGGCCAGCGCCGACCAGTTCGTGCGCATGGTCTCGGGCCCGTCCGGCGGGTCGTGGTACCCGCTCGGCGCCAAGATCATGCAGGTCATGGAAGAGAACATCGACGGCATCGCCACGTCGAACACCTCGGGCGGCGGCATTTCGAACGTTCTCTCGGTCAATGGCGGCGACGCCGAGGTCGGCTTCTCCTATGCCCACACCACCGCGAACGGCTTCAACGGCGTCGGCAAGTTCTCGAAGAAGCAGCCCGACGTGCGCCACTTCGCGACGCTCTATGGCTCGATGTTCCAGGTCGCGGTCCGTGAGGACAGTGACATCAAGTCCTTCGCCGATCTTAAGGACAAGAATATCAGCCCCGGCAAGGCCAAGTGGACCGGCACGGCATTTGCCGAGTCGATCCTGAAGCACTATGGGATCACCTTCGACGACATCAAGGCGAACGGCGGCACGGTGCACCACGTCAACTACACCGAGTCCGTCGCCCTGATGAAGGACGGCCACATCGACGTCTTCATGGCCGCCACGAACATGCCGCAGGCGAGCTTCCTGGAACTCGAGCAGTCGCCCGGCATCCGCTTCATCGGCCTGCCGAAAGCGGACCAGGAAGCAATCATCGCCGCCAATCCGGGCTACATCGAAGGCACCATGCCCGCCGGCGTCTACCAGTCGCTTGACAAGGACCTGAACTCGCTCGGCATCGTCGTGAACATGGTCGTGCACAAGGATCTGCCGGACGAGCTGGTCTACAAC
>JBCDAV010000065.1:0-13397 GCA_039184865.1 Pseudomonadota bacterium
CCTCGATCCTGAACTCGTAGAACAGCGACCCTTGCGCAACCTGCCTCGGCCCCATCATCCGCTCGATCCTCCTGGTCTTGGATCGATTGAATCAGGCGCTCACAGCTGCTTCAAGGCCGGGTTTTTCAACACCATTCCGCCCATACCTCCCAAATGCTGCGCCACGCTTGAATGTGCGCATTCTCACAGGGTTGCTATATCGGATTTAATCTATGCGCTTCCCACAACTGCGGCGGCTCTAGCTTTTTGGACAGATGCGTAATCACAGCATCTGGGACAGCATCTGGTCGATCCCGGTTCTGTCGCCGCAATTGTTCTGGGCTAGCTTCGATATACACGACCTCGATCCGGGCACCGTAGTCACGCAATAGTCGCAGAACCCGTGATCGGTTCTGCCGTGTCACATTGGTTGCGTTCCATACAAAATCACGTTCGGCCCGCAGGTGCTCTCTCGCCCGTTCATGTGCCGCCTGGATGACCTGGCCCTGGTTATCGGTGGCAGAGACGCCCAGTTCGCCCCGGATGACATCGAAGCTGACCACTGGATGTTTTGGGCGGTGCTTCGCTATCCAGGTATCCTTCCCTGCACCAGGCAAGCCAGACATGACAGTGACGGTGCAGGGGAACGCCTCATGAGCCGCATAGTGCGGGTCACGACCTTCCAATTCGAAGAAAGCGACCCGGCTTTCATCGTTGGCGAAGGCGAACGGATGATGCCAACAATCGGCCTCTTGGAACGTCAGTGCTGCAAGGCTGACACTCTCCAAGATTGCTTGCTGGTCCTGACATATCCGACCCATGGCATCGGCCTTGGCATGGAGGCAGAGATGATCCGGTCTGCACCGCCATGATGTCTCGATGGCCATACGTTGCGGATCAGGCCGTTCGATCAGCCAGAACGGCAGCTGGTGGTGGGCGATGATCCCACACAATGCTTCTCTCCATGCGAAGGGTGAACCGGCATACCACAACAGTTCTCGTGCAATGGATGCACCCACACGGGAATGACCACGGGAGGATATGCGTCCGTCGTCCTCATGCTTTGTAACATCATGCTTGCCGATATCATGCAGTGTCGCTGCCCAGAACAGGTTAGCCCGGTCCATGTCCGGAAGGCTTTGCCAGTCCGGGTTCGCCACCATCGCCTCGACGACCATTCGTGTGTGGGTACCAACATCACCTTCGGCGTGATGGATCGGGTCCTGCGGACAGGTGTCGAGGATGGCAAGCTCCGGCCATAGTGGCCAAATCTCGGTCCAGTCCACCTGCCAGACCGGACCGGAGGGGACCAAGGCCAGCAGGTTTTCATGAGTGACGGCGTGTTTGATGGGCTTAGGCATCGTAGGCACCCTCCACACCCAGCATGGGCGCGAAGATATCGATACCATCGGCCAAGACATTCGGCAGGATCGGACGGTCGTGCCAATGCCCGTCAGCTGCTTCAATGGCCTGTAAGAAGTCAGCGCGGACGAACTTGAACCGGTCCTCCACGCGGTCTGCACTTTCCTGCTTCAGATACAGCCCTTCGGCCAGGTCACTGTCCTCTGTCTGTTGGGCAACCATGTCAGGACGGCTTCCGGACCGCTCTGCTGCAGCTGCCAGAGCATCACGCCATCGTTCCGATTTGTACGGCGAGGGCTGGGTCAGGCTGACTAGTTGGTCGACGGATCTGATTTCGCCCTTATGGACGACCGGCACCGGCATGATCGGCAATCCGGTCAGCAAAGCCCTACGAGCCGCCGTACTCAGGAACAGGCCGGTATCCCGGTCCAGCACATCGAACTCCATGAAGTAATGCGGCAGCCGGTCATAGAACACAGTGTGTTTGGCATACATCCATTCGCCGTACATGACGAAGCGGTGTCCAAGCACAGGGTGCAGCACATGTGCGTGAGCCGCAGCCCAGGTCTTGAGCAAAGAGAAGTGGCGCTCTCGGCCACCGCCGGCCAGATAGTGCCCACGGCTTTGCAGCAGCAGGTTGCCATCCAAGTCGAAGGATACGGCGGAGTTGGCCCCGTCGAGCTTTTCTTCGACAATCAGGGGCTGGCATGAAAGCTCTTTGATTGGTTTGTCATCCGCCATATCGCCCACCTGAAGGCGAGAACCTTCAATGTGCCGCGTACGCGGGTACTTTTGGATACTCACAACAGTCTCATGATGTTTCGATTGGTCGCACAAAAACACCCGGCACGATTTACCTGAGCGTTGGTTCGAAAACGTGCGCCGCGATTACATCGGTCTTCCGTGGGTTCGGGGTTGAGACAGGCAATCCGGGTAACGTTGACATACTGAAAAATCAACTGCCGACGTTCAGAACGGTTTTTGAATTGTCCGGTTCGTCCCTCTATCTTGCTGCTACTGCAGTGGCGCTGCGAACGGCGCCACTCCTATCTTTCTGGTCTTTTCCGTCCGATTCGCGCGCGACCCTTGCACGCTTTCGGCATCTGAAAAGCAAACACTTTATTGCTGAGCCTGAGATTCACGGCGTTTGAGCGGATTTCTTTCGAAACCGTGCGGACTCCAGCGGAGCCAAACGCAGCGGGGAGATAGGAAGAAGCGATAGACATCAAAGTCCAAACCCGGTCGCGAACGGACGAGTGACGAGTTCGCCCCATTAGCACCTTTTCCTCTGCCGATCCGCCCTGAGAGAGTCTCAACAAACGACACTATGCCGTCAGCGCACGGATAGGACGCCGAAGCCCGTTCGCCGTTGCGGCGCGTTCCTACACCTCTGATCCGAACACGCATCGCGCACCGGTGGACTCCCGCCGCCACACCGGGATAAGAGGGCGCGCTGAAATTCGCCTCTGATCACGGACACCGACCCATGGCCTCGTTGAACGATATCCGCTCGACCTTCCTCGACTATTTCGGAAAGAACGGGCACGAGATCGTGGCGTCCTCGCCCCTGGTCCCGCGCAACGATCCGACGCTGATGTTCACGAACGCCGGCATGGTGCAGTTCAAGAACGTCTTCACCGGGCTAGAGACGCGCGACTACGACCGCGCAGTGACCTCGCAGAAATGCGTGCGCGCCGGCGGCAAGCACAACGATCTCGACAATGTCGGCTACACCGCGCGGCACCACACGTTCTTCGAGATGCTGGGGAATTTCAGCTTCGGCGACTACTTCAAGGAGCAGGCAATCGAGCTGGCCTGGACGCTGGTTACCGGCGAGTTCGGCCTGAACAAGGACCGCCTGCTCGTGACCGTGCACCAGAGCGACGAGGAGGCCGCGGGTCTCTGGTCGAAGATCGCCGGGCTGCCGGATGACCGGATCATCCGCATCGACTCGGATGACAACTGGTGGCGCATGGGCGATACCGGGCCGAACGGTCCGTGTACCGAGATCTTCTACGATCACGGCGACCACATCTGGGGTGGCCCTCCGGGATCGGCCGAGGAGGACGGCGACCGGTTCATCGAGATCTGGAACCTCGTCTTCATGCAGTTCGAGACGTTCCCCGGCGGGGACTCGAAGCCTCTGCCCGCGCCCTCGGTCGACACCGGCATGGGGCTGGAGCGGATCGGCGCGCTGCTGCAGGGTTTTCACGACAATTACGACACCGACCTGATGCGGGCGCTGATCGAGGCGTCTGCAAGCGCGACCGACGGTGCTCCGGATGGCGAGGGCAAGGTGCATCACCGGGTGATCGCGGATCACCTGCGGGCGACCTCGTTCCTGATCGCCGAGGGCGTGCTGCCGTCGAACGAGGGGCGCGGTTACGTGCTGCGCCGGATCATGCGCCGTGCGATGCGGCATGCGCACCTGCTGGGCGCGTCCGATCCGGTGATGCACCTGCTGGTCCCGGCGCTGGTCGCGCAGATGGGACAGGCATTCCCGGAGCTCGGCACCGCTCAGGCGCTGATTGAGGAGACGCTGGAGAGCGAGGAGAAACGCTTCCGCACGACGCTGGATCGCGGGCTGAAGCTGCTGGATGCCGAGTTGGAAGGCTTGGCCGAGGGCGCTCCGCTGGCGGGCGAAACCGCGTTCAAGCTCTACGATACGTATGGGTTCCCGCTCGATCTGACGCAGGATGCGCTGCGCGAGAAAGACCGCACGGTCGAGACCGAAGGCTTCGACAGGGCCATGGAAGCGCAGAAAGCCGCGGCTCGCGCGGCCTGGAAGGGCTCGGGCGAAGCCGCCGACGAGGTGATCTGGTTCGACATCGCAGAGAAGCACGGCGCAACCGAGTTCCTCGGCTACGAGACCGAGCAGTCGGACGCTCAGGTCCTGGCCATCGTCAGGAATGGGCAAATCGTCCAGAAGGCCGACATTGGCGAAGACTGCTGGTTGGTGCTGAACCAGACGCCGTTCTACGGAGAGTCGGGCGGTCAGGTTGGCGACCAGGGTCGTCTCGAGATCAATGTGGCGGACGGAGAGGCCTCGCGCACCGATTGTTCGGGTTTCGTCTCGGATGTCCAGAAGAAGCAGGGCGTGTTCGCCCACCATTTTACGCTGGACCAGGGGTCGCTGAGCGTGGGCGATGCCGTGACCTTGCAGGTCGATACGGCACGCCGTGGAGCGATCCGGGCGAACCATTCGGCAACGCACCTGATGCACGAGGCCCTGCGCGGGCATCTCGGCGACCACGTCGCGCAGCGCGGTTCGCTGGTGGCGCCGGATCGACTGCGCTTCGACTTCACGCACCAGAAGGGCATGAGCCTCGACGAGATCGGAACCGTCGAGCGCGAGGTCAATGCCTATATCCGGCAGAACTCCGAGGTGACGACACGGCTGATGACGCCCGACGATGCGCAGGAGATCGGCGCACGGGCGTTGTTTGGGGAGAAATACGGCGACGAGGTTCGCGTGGTCTCGATGGGGCAGCGCCCGGAGGGCGAGACGGGACCGGCCGGCTCGACCTATTCGCTGGAGCTCTGCGGCGGCACCCACGTCGCGCGGACCGGTGAGATCGGCGTGTTCGTGCTGACGAGTGAAGGCGCATCCTCGGCGGGCATCCGCCGCGTCGAGGCGCTGACCGGCGAGGCGGCCTACGATTATCTGACGACACAGGATCATCGGCTGGCCCAGACGGCGTCCATGCTGAAGGCGCGCCCCGAAGAGGTCGCCGACCGCGTGGCGACATTGATGGACGAGCGTCGCAAGCTGGAGGCCGAAGTCGCCGATCTGCGCAAGCAGGTGGCGCTTGGTGGTGGCGGAGCGGCGGCGGGCCCGGCGGTCGAGGAAATCGGCGGCACCAAGCTGATCGCGCAGGTGCTGAGCGGGATCAGCCCGAAGGATCTGCGTGGCCTGATCGACGAGCACAAGACCTCGCTGGGCAGTGGCGTCGTCGCGCTGATCGCCGATGCCGATGGCAAGGCGGCAGCAGCGGTCGGCGTGACCGACGATCTGAAGGACACGCTCTCGGCGGTCGATCTGGTCAGGCTGGCGGTCGAGAAGCTCGGCGGCAAGGGCGGCGGCGGCCGTCCGGACATGGCGCAGGGCGGCGGACCGGATGCGTCGGGCGGCGAGGCGGCGCTGGATGCAATTCGGGGCGCGCTGGCGGCCTGAGCCTCTCGGCGCGTCCAGGCGTTGGGGCCGGCTTCACGGTCCCGAAGGCTGCCCCGATAAAATCAAGGCGCCATTTCAAGGACCGACCGCGCGATACCACGCCACGATCATGGCGCGCTCCTCCGGCTCCATGTAAGTGATGTTGGCAGGCGGCATCGCGTGGCTGACCCCGGCCTGCAGATAGATGTCGCGCGCATGGGCAGCGATCTCGGCATCGGTCTCGAGCCGCACGCCCTTGGGTGCCGTCGCAATCCCGTCCCAAGCGGGCTCGGCGGCGTGGCACATCGCGCAGCGTGACAGCGTGATGTAGAGGACTTCCTCGAAATGCGGGTCCTCGACCAGATGCGCGAGGCGGGCTGGCACCTCGTCCTCTGCAAGGTCATCCGCGACCTCGGCGCTCGGCATCGAGAGCCAGACGATCGCCAGAAAGATCGCCGTCGTCGCGCCCCAGGTCCACCAGAGCATCCCGCCCTTCGCGTGCATCGTATTGAAGAAATGCCGGATCGTGACGCCCATCAGGAAGACGAGGCTGGCGATGATCCAGTTGTGCTCGGTCGCGAAGGCCAGCGGATAGTGGTTCGACAACATCAGGAAGATGACCGGCAGCGTCAGGTAGTTGTTGTGGGTCGAGCGCAGCTTGGCGATCTTGCCGAATTTCGCGTCCGGCGTGCGCCCGGCCTTGAGATCGGCGACGACGACGGTCTGGTTCGGGATGATGATCAGGAAGACGTTGGCCGTCATGATCGTCGCGGTGAACGCGCCGAGATGCAGCAGCGCGGCGCGGCCCGTGAAGACCTGCGTGTAGCCCCAGGACATCGCCACGAGGATCGCGAACAGGATCAGCATCAGCGTCGTCGGGCGGTCGCCCAGTGCGCTCTTGCAGAGCTGATCGTACAACACCCAGCCGACCGCCAGCGAGCCTGCCGAGATCAGCACGGCCTGCCAGACGGCAAGATCGGCCTTCTCCGGATCGATCAGGTAAAGCTCGGCCCCCATCCAGTAGACCACGGCCAGCAGGGCAGCGCCGGAAAGCCACGTCGAATAGCTTTCCCATTTGAACCAGGTCAGATGCTCGGGCATGTCGGCGGGCGCGACCATGTACTTCTGGATGTGGTAGAAACCGCCGCCGTGGACCTGCCATTCCTCGCCGTCTGCCGGGCCGGGAACGCGGCGGTTCAGGCCAAGATCCAGCGCGATGAAGTAGAAGGACGAGCCGATCCAGGCGATTGCCGTGATCACGTGCAGCCAGCGCACCGCAAAGCTGATCCACTCCATCAGGATGACCTGATCCATCAGCGCGATCCCAGTGGGGCGGGCATTCGGTCAGCTCCCGCGATAGGTCGAATATCCGAACGGCGAAAGCAGAAGCGGCACATGGAAGTGCGCGTCCTCGGCCATCGCGAAGCGGATCGGGACCACGTCGAGAAAGGCGTCGCTGGCGCCATTGGCACGCAGGTAGTCGCCGGCGTGGAACTCCAGTTCGTAGGTGCCGGTGGTGAAATCGCTGGCGGGCAGGATCGGCGCATCGGTTCGCCCATCGGCGTTCGTCTGCATCTCGGCGATGCGGGTGCGATCCGGTCCGAGACGGTAGAGCACGATCTTCAGACCGTTGGCGGGACACCCACGGCTGGTGTCCAGCACATGCGTCGTCAGATATCCGCTCATGACCGGGCCTTCCTCCAGGATTCGTAACGAAGGTGCGTCAAACCCGATCTTGTGCAAAATTTCTGACAAATCCCACCCTTCTTCTGTTTAGATCGTGCGAGACAGGGGGCTCAGACGTGAACCGGTACCCACGCGACATGATCGGCTACGGCGCGGCTCCACCGCACGCCGACTGGCCCGGTGGCGCGAAGATCGCCGTGCAGATCGTGATCAACTACGAGGAAGGCGGCGAGAACAACCTGCTGCACGGGGACGAGGCGTCCGAAGCGTTCCTGTCTGAGACCGTCGGTGCCTCCGCATGGCCGGGCCAGCGCCACTGGAACATGGAGACGATCTACGAATACGGCGCGCGGGCGGGGTTCTGGCGGTTGCACCGGCTTTTCACGGGCATGGAGATCCCGGTCACCGTTTACGGCGTCGCCACGGCGCTCGAGCGCTCGCCGGAGCAGGTGGCGGCGATGCGGGATGCCGATTGGGAGATCGCGAGCCACGGGCTGAAGTGGATCGAATACAAGGATTTCTCCGAGGACGAGGAGCGCGCCCACATCGCCGAGGCGAAGGCGATCCACACACAGGTGACCGGCGCGCCGCCGCGCGGTTGGTACACCGGGCGGTGTTCGATGAACACGGTGCGGCTGATCGCCGAGGATGGCGGCTTCGACTATGTCTCGGACAGCTATGCCGACGATCTTCCGTACTGGATCAGGGTGGGGGAGCGGGATCAACTGGTCGTGCCCTACACGCTCGATGCGAACGACATGCGGTTCGCGACGCCCCAGGGGTTCAATTCCGGCGATCAGTTCGAAGCCTATCTGCGCGACAGTTTCGACGAGTTGTATGTCGAAGGCGTCGCCGGAGCGCCGAAGATGATGTCGATCGGCCTGCACTGCAGGCTTGTCGGACGGCCGGGGCGCATCGCAGCACTACGCCGGTTTCTCGAATACGCGCAGGGTCACGAGGATGTCTGGTTCGCGCGACGCATCGACATCGCCGAACACTGGATACGGAAACATCCGCCCGCGTTCGATCCGGCGGCGCCGTCGCGCCTGTCTCGCGAAGACTTCATGGCGCGGTTCGGCGGTGTCTTCGAGCACTCGCCCTGGGTGGCCGAGCGCGCTTTCGCGTTCGAGCTCGGCCCGGCGAATGACAGGGCCGAGGGGTTGCACGGCGCAATGGCGCGCGCTTTCCGGGGCGGAACCGAGGAAGAGCGGCTCGGCGTCCTGCAGGCGCACCCCGACCTCGCCGGGAAGCTGGCGGCCGCAGAGCGCCTGACGGCGGAGTCGACTTCGGAGCAGGCCTCCGCCGGGCTCGATGCTCTGACGGATGCCGAACGCACCGTCTTCACCGATCTGAACGCGGCCTACGTTCGCCGCTTCGGCTTCCCGTTCATCATCGCCGTGCGCGACCACGACAAGCCGGGCATCCTCAAACAGTTCCAGTCGCGTATCCAGAACGACCGCGACACCGAGTTCCACGAGGCCTGCCGCCAGGTCGAGCGGATCGCCTACCACCGCCTGACGGACATGCTGCCGCGATGACTGACCGGACCTATGCCATCCCGCCCGGCGGTCTGCCGCCGCAATCGGCGCTTCACACGGGTCGGGCGGTGTTCACCGAGGCCTATGCGCTGATCCCTGCCGGTACGATGCGCGACATCACGGCGAGCTTTCTGCCGCATTGGGAGAAGACGCGGCTCTGGATCATCGCGCGCCCGATGACCGGGTTCGCCGAGACCTTCAGCCACTACGTGATGGAGATGGCGCCGGGCGGTCGCTCGATCCAGCCGGAACCGGATGGCGAGGCCGAAGGCGCGATCTTCGTGACATCGGGGGCTCTGTCGATCCAGTTGGACCGCACGACCCATGTCCTTGAGCCGGGCGGGTTTGCCTATCTGCCGCCGCGCGCGCCTTGGACGGTCGAGAACACCGGGTCCGAAACGGTTCATTTCCACTTCCTGCGCAAACGTTACGATCGGGTGGAAGGGCTCGAAGCACCGTCGCCGATCTTCGCCCGTGATCAGGATATCGAGCCGCTCGCCATGCCCGATACCGGGGGCCGCTGGGCAACGACGCGGTTCATGGACCCCGACGATCTGAGCCACGACATGCACGTGACCATCGTGACGCTGGAGCCTGGCGCCGTGATCCCGTTCGAGGAAACCCACGTCATGGAGCACGGGCTCTATGTGCTGCAGGGCAAAGGAGTCTATCGGCTCAACCGGGACTGGGCCGAGGTCGAGGCCGGTGACTACATGTGGCTGCGCGCATTCTGTCCGCAGGCGTGCTATGCGGGCGGGCCCGAGCCGTTCCGTTATCTGCTCTACAAGGACGTCAACCGCCATCCACGCCTCGATCTCGCATCCGGGGGCGGTAGATGATCCGCGCCGCGCCCCTGACACCGAAGGCGTTTGCGCCATTCGGGGAGGTGATCGAGCTCTCCGAAGGGCCATTCAAGACGATCAATCAGGGACGCTGCCGCCGGTTCCACGATCTGGCCGGCCTCGATTTCTCCGACGGACGGGCCGGGATCAGCCTGTTTCATGCAGAGGTGCGGACGGCGCCGTACGCGATTGACCTCATGGAACGCCATCCCGATGGGTCGCAGTGCTTCGTGCCCCTGGAGAGGTCCGAATACATCGTCGCCGTGGCACCCGACGATGCGGGGCGGCCCGGCACGGTCCGAGCCTTTCAGGCACATGCGGGGCAGGCAGTGAACTACCGCCGGAATACCTGGCACGCGGTCCTGACACCAACCTCGGGCAGCGGGCTCTTCGCGGTCATCGACCGGATCGGTCCCGGCGACAATCTGCAGGAGCACTGGTTCGATGCGCCGATTGAGATCGAACCCACGAAGACCTAGACAGGGACAGGAGAAACCATGACCGACACGTCGATCGGAACTCCCGAACAGCTTCGCGATCCGGATTATACGCCGGCGCTGCACAAGGCGGTGCCACTGGGCATCCAGCACGTGCTTGCGATGTTCATTTCGAACGTGACGCCCGCCATAATAGTGGCAGGAGCGGCGGGGTTTGGCTTCGGGTCGAACTCGCCGGACTTCCCGGAACTGCTGTACCTGATTCAGATGTCGATGCTGTTCGCCGGTGTCGCGACGCTGATCCAGGCGGTCGGCATAGGACCGGTCGGCGCACGGCTGCCGGTCGTCCAGGGGACAAGCTTTGCGTTCATCCCGATCCTCATTCCGCTGGTCGCGGGCAAAGGGGTCGACGCCTTGTCGGCCGTGTTCGCCGGGGTGATTGTCGGCGGTATCTTCCACGGTGCGCTCGGGCTGATCATCGGGCGGATCAGGTTTGCCCTGCCGCCGCTCGTGACCGGCCTCGTGGTTCTGATGATCGGGCTGTACCTCGTGAAGGTCGGCATCCAGTACGCGGCGGGCGGCATCCCGGCCTATGACAAGCCGGAATACGGCAGCCTGTTGAACTGGTCGGCGGCGATGGTCGTCATCGTCGTCACACTGCTCCTGAAATTCTTCACGCGCGGGATGTTGTCGGTCTCCGCCGTTCTGCTCGGCATTCTGGCCGGATACGTCTACGGCATGGCGATCGGCATGGTGACGGTCGAGGCTATCGGGACGAGTTGGGAGCGCGCTGCATCATTCGCCCTTCCGGTGCCGTTCAAGTACGGGTTCGAACTAAGCACCGCCGCAATCATCGGCTTTTGCATGATGTCGTTCGTCTCGGCAGTCGAGACCGTCGGGGATGTCTCGGGCATCACCAAGGGCGGTGCGGGACGCGAGGCGACGGACAAGGAGATTGAGGGAGCGACCTTTGCCGACGGTGTCGGCTCGGCCGTCGCCGGGATCTTCGGCGGGTTGCCGAACACCTCGTTCAGCCAGAATGTCGGGCTGGTCGCCATGACGGGTGTGATGAGCCGCCACGTCGTAACCATCGGCGCGATCTTTCTGATCGTGTGCGGGCTGGTTCCGAAGGTCGGGGCCGTCGTGCGCACCATCCCGATCGAAGTGCTCGGCGGCGGCGTGATCGTGATGTTCGGCATGGTCGCGGCGGCCGGTGCGCGGATGCTGGCGGATGTCGACTGGAACCGCCGCAACATGGTGATCTTCGCCATATCGCTTTCGGTCGGTTTCGGACTGCAACTGGACCCGAAGGCGGTACAGTACCTGCCCGACACGCTGCGCATCCTGATGACCTCGGGCCTGCTGCCATCGGCGCTGATTGCGATTGTGCTGAACCTCGTTCTGCCCGAGGAACTTGTCGCGGAGGCATCGGAGTAGCCTTCGCGCAGCGTCCCGAGCGCCAGATCGACTGACGGTGTGACCGTCAGCTGTTCAGCGCCAGGACGTGCCCCGCGAGATAAAGCGACCCGCAGATCAGAATGCGGCACGGATCGTCATGCCGGGTTGCGATATCTTCCAGGGCGTCCTCGACGGATCCTGCTGGCGTCGCGCCTGACCCGGCCAGACCAGCGAGATCCTCGGCGCTAAACGAGGCTTCCGCGTTCGGGATTCCGACCGTCTGGACCGAGGTCGTGCGCGGCGTCAACGGGCCGAGGAAATCCTCCGCCGATTTCGTGTCGAGCATTCCGCACACCAGATGGACGGGCCTCGGCCTGCTCGCGTGCCAATCGTCGAGCACCGCAGCGATTGCCTCTCCGGCCGCAGAGTTGTGCCCGCCATCGAGCCAGAGCTCGAAGGAATCGGGCAGGAGATCGACCAGCGGTCCGGTACGGAGCCGCTGCATCCGCGCCGGCCAATCGGCGTTGGACAGCGCGGCCTGAGCGGGCTGGTCCGCAAGACCCAACGCACGCAACGCGGCAATCGCTGTTCCGGCGTTCTGGATCTGATGCGCGCCAGGCAGGACGGGGGGATCGAGATCCAGAAGACCGCGCTCGTCCTGATAGACAAGCCGACCGTGCTCGGTGTGAACGGTCCAGTCCTGACCGCTGATCGAAAGCGGCGCGCCGACTTCGGCGGCTCTTGCCTCGATCACGTCGCGGGCCGCGTCCGTCTGTGCTGCAACGATGCATGGAACGCCGGGCTTCAGGATGCCGGCCTTCTCGGCGGCGATCTGCTCGATGGTTTCACCCAGAAACTGCTGATGATCGAGCGAAACCGGCGTGATCACGCAGAGCTCCGGCTTCTCGACCACGTTGGTTGCGTCCAGTCGCCCGCCGAGGCCGACTTCGAGGAGCGTGTAATCCGCCTCGTGCCGTGCGAACGCCAGAAGTGCCGCCACGGTCGTGATCTCGAAGAACGTGATCGGCTCCCCGCCGTTGGCAGTCTCGCAATCTTCCAGCAGCGCCGAAAGCTCGTCCTCGTCGATCAGCGTTCCGGAGAGCCGGATGCGTTCGTGGAAACGGACCAAATGCGGCGAGGTGTAGGCATGAACGCGGTTGCCCGCAGCCTCGAGCCCGGCGCGGATCATCGCCTGAGTCGAGCCCTTGCCGTTGGTCCCGGCGATGTGCACGACCGGCGGGAGCGAAAGTTCCGGATTGCCGACCGCACTCAGCAGCCTCCACACCCGGTCGAGCACCAGATCGATCTTCTTGGGGTGCAACGCGAGCAGGCGTTCGAGCACCACGTCGCTGGTAACGGTATCCTTCATGCCCGGCGCGCCCTCAGCCCGGCTTCTCGTTGGAGGTTACCGGATCGGCGTCGGCCGCCTGATCCGCATCCGCATCGCCTGGGGCCTCCCCGGTCTCTGCTGGCTCAGGCTCGGGGTCTTCGCTCGGCGGCAACAGATCGCCGTGCTTCATCGGAGGCTTGCGCATCAGCAGCCGCAGCAGGCGGCCGAGTTCCTCGCGCATCTCGCTGCGATTGACGACCCGGTCAATCATCCCGTGATCCAGCAGGTACTCGGACCGCTGGAACCCTTCCGGCAGCTGTTCGCGGATCGTCTGCTCGATCACGCGTGGCCCGGCAAAACAGATCAGCGCGTCCGGTTCGGCGAGGTGGACATCGCCGAGCATCGCGTATGAGGCCGTGACACCGCCGGTCGTCGGATGTGTCAGAACGACCACGAAGGGCAGGCGAGCCTCGCGCATCATCTGCACGGCGATCGTCGTGCGCGGCATCTGCATGAGGCTGAGAATGCCTTCCTGCATCCGCGCGCCCCCGGCGGCAGCGAACACCACCAACGGTGTTCCATGCGCCACGGCTGTCTCGGCAGCCTTCAACAGCGCGTTGCCGACGGCCATGCCCATCGACCCGCCCATGAAGCTGAAATCCTGTCCGGCGC
>JBCDAV010000066.1:0-12869 GCA_039184865.1 Pseudomonadota bacterium
AATCAAGGCCAGTAACATCGTGAATCTTCACCAGCGGTAAGTAGGCATCATCGTTCAGCAGTGCGTTTTTTTGCACTGCGGCCATGTCGGAACGGTCGTCGATTGGCGCGGCTCGGTCGCCCGGCAGGCTGCCCGGGCAACGCGCGAGAAGGGCATCGAGACCTTTGATGCAGACGCTTTCGCCCGCGCCTGGCGTGCCGGATATTTCCCGGGCATGGCGCCTGTGATCTCGGGTGAGCGGCCCTGGACGCCGATCGATGTGATCCACCGCGAACGCCTCGACGTGATCCTGCAGGAGTTCGGCGTCGCCGGTCGCTTCGACGAGACGGACCGCAGGGATCTCAATCTCGCGTGGCACCGGCTCGACCCCTGGCCGGATTCGATCCCGGGCCTGCGCCGCCTCGCGCAAAAGTTCATCATCGGGCCGCTGTCGAACGGATCGACGCCGCTTCTCGTCAACATGGCCAAGCGGGCGGGCATTCCCTGGGACGTGATCATGTCCTCGGACGCCACGCGCGGCTACAAGCCCGATCCGAAAACCTATCTGGGTGCCTGCGAGATGATGGGTCTCGCCCCGACCGAGGTCATGATGTGCGCCGCGCACAACAGCGACCTTGCAGCCGCCGCCAGCCACGGACTGCACACCGCCTACATCAATCGCCCGACCGAGTACGGGCCCGATCAGGACCGCGACACCGAGGCGACGGGTCCCTGGGATATCGTGACCGACAGCATCGAAGGGATCGCAGACGCGCTCGACTGTTGAGTCCGGCGTTTCTCGCGTAAGCTTCCCCGCGCACGGACAGAGAAAGGGGAACGCCATGACACCGGAACTGACCTATCTGGCCTATACGGCCGTGCTGACGGCACTCCTGTGGATGCCCTATGCTGTCGGCCTCGCGGTAAAGGGTGCCGTGACCGCCGATAGCTTCCGCGATCCGACGCCGCCGGAACTGCCGGCCTGGGTCAAGCGCTGCAACCGCGCCCACATCAACGCCGTCGAAAGCATCGCGCCGTTCGCCGTCCTCGTGCTGATCGCCCATCTCGCCGGGATCTCGACCGAGATGACAGCGCTCTGGGCCATGATCTACTTCCTCGCGCGTCTCGCACACGCGGTGATCTACTGGCTCGGCATCCCGTTCCTGCGCACGCTTGCCTTTGCGACGGGATTGATTGCGACGCTCGGCCTGTTCTACGAGGTGATCTTCACCGCATCGGTGGCCTGAGCATTCGGTCCCGGGGCGCTCCATCCGCGCGCAGGACCTCGCATGAAACGCTATCGCATCGCCGCCATTCCCGGAGATGGCATCGGCACCGAGGTCATATCGGCTGGTCTCGATGTGCTTGAGGCCGTCGCCACACGCGAAGGCTTCGCACTCGATGTGACCGAATTCGACTGGGGCTCGGAGCGATATCTCGCCACCGGCGCGATGATGCCCGGCGACGGTCTGGAGCAGCTTCGCCCTCTCGATGCCATCTTCTTCGGTTCCGCCGGCGATCCGCGGGTGCCGGACCACATCTCGCTTTGGGGTCTCAGGCTCGCGATCTGCCAGCCGTTCGACCAGTACGCCAATGTCCGGCCGGCGCGCGTGTTGCCGGGGCTCGAAAGCCCGCTGCGCGACATCGGTCCCGGCGATCTCGACTGGGTCATCGTGCGCGAGAACTCGGAAGGCGAGTATGCCGGCGCTGGCGGGCGGGCGCATCAGGGACACGACCACGAGGTCGGCATGGATGTCTCGGTCTTCACGCGATCGGGCGTCGAGCGCATCCAGCGGTTTGCCTTCGAACTGGCGCGCACGCGGCCCGCGAAGCATCTGACCCTCGTGACCAAATCGAACGCGCAGCGCCACGGCATGGTCATGTGGGACGACGTCTTCTGCGCGATCCGCCCGGACTACCCGGACATCGAGACCGACCGCGTGCTGGTCGATGCGATGACGACCCGGATGGTCCTGCAGCCCGGCAGGATCGACACGGTCGTGGCGACCAACCTGCACGCCGACATCCTGTCGGACCTCGCCGCCGCGCTCACCGGATCGCTCGGTCTCGCACCGACCGCCAACCTGAACCCGGAACGCAGCTTCCCGTCGATGTTCGAACCGATCCACGGCTCGGCCTTCGACATCATGGGGCAGGGGATCGCCAATCCCATCGGCGCGTTCTGGTCGGCTTCGATGCTGCTCGAGCATGTCGGCGAGACCGTCGCCGCCCGCGCGCTCCTGACCGCCATCGAACAGGTCACCGCCGCGGGCGATCCGCGCCCGTACGATCTCGGCGGCACCGCATCGACCCGCGAGATCACCGACGCCGTGCTGGCGGCCATCTCCGGGCAGAACTGACACCGGGGCTTTCCCGCGCATTTGATCGGTATTCGCGGAAGTTTCCGCGCCCACGGAAACACGTCCTTAGTCGAACGGCCCGATAGTCCCGGCCGGAAGAACAGTATGGGTACGCGCGATGACCGAGTTTCGGGTGTTCGAGGATCTGGACGATCTCTTCGACTGGGACGTGATCGAGGAAACTCTGGAGGAGACCGCGTCCGGCCTCGTGCTGGTCGAGCGCCTGACGATCTTCGACGATCTGACTGAGCGCCTGGACCTGTTCTCGCTCGATGGCATCCGGACCGAAACCGAGTTCACGGACTTCTCCGGCCGCGATGGCTTCGGAGTGATGCCGTGGGACACCATCATCATAGAATACGACGCAGCCGGCGAGCTTGCCTTCCGCGAGACCGTCGAGGATTCGGGGGCCATCCTCACCGAATTCTTCATCGACGGAGTGCGCAGCGAGGTCCAGCAGCTCGACTCGATCAACGGACCGGACGGGGCCGGCGACGAGATCTGGGACGAGATTGTCACGGTCTACGACCTCCAAGGCACCATTGCCGCCCGCACGACCGTTTTCGACGATGGCGTCCTGAAAACCGAAACGTTCGACGGCGGTGTCCGCAGTTTCACGCAGCAGCTCGACCAGTTCGGGGATGCGCAGAGCTGGGAGCTGATCGACACGAGCTACGATCAGAACGGCCGCGTGCAGGAGCGCTTCACACTCTTCGACAACGACACGTCCAAGCTGGAAGCATTTATCGACGGGCAGCGGTTCCAGACGTTCCATTTCGACTCGATAGAGCCCGGGGTCTCGGGCACGCTCTTCGGTGCGAAGTCCTGGTCGACGATCGAGATTTCGTATGACGGGCAAGGGCGCGTCGCGGAGCGGACGACCGTGAACGACGACGGCTCGGTCGTCGTGAACGCGTTCGAAAACGGCGTGCGTCAGCTCACCGTCAAGATAGACGGGACCGGTGGGCCCGATGGCGAGGGCGCAAATCCCTGGTCACGGATCGAAACGCAATATGACGCGACCGGGCAGATCGTCGTTCGTCAGACCGATTATGATGACGGTCGCATCCAGATCGAGGACTTCATCGACGGCCAGAGGGTCTTCGCGCTGTGGAGCGACGGCGACGGCGCGGACGATGGCGCCCACGACTGGTTCCACTTCCTGACCTTCTATGACGGCTCGGGCGCGATCCAGGCGACGCTGCTCGACTATGACGATGGTGATGCGGTCGGAACCTATTATGACGGTGGAACGCTGTCCGGGCGTCACATCCTCGACGGCGATGACAGTGAGCCGTGGCTCGGACGCGCGGTCGTGTTCGGCCAGGGTGGCGCGATCACGGAGGAGTCTTTCTATTTCACCGAAGAAGAACTGCCCGACGGGTTTCTCGATCTGCCGGAGGTCGGTGTTTTCGCCTGAGAGCGGTCTGGACTAGAACAGCCCGTCCAGCACGACGGCCTGCTGCCAGCTCTCGAAGGTGGCCGGGCGTGCCGGATGCAACCTGTTATCCCGTCGCCCGCGCCCGATGATTTCGGACCGGTAGCGGTCAGGCGCTGCCTTGCGCATTCCGTTCATATCTGACGCGTCAAAGCCACCAACTGTATTGGTTTCGCGTTCACGTCCGGCTTCGTTACAACCAGTCATCACCAAGATCCCCCGATCTCACTGATGTGAGCATACCAGATCTTGACGCGCGGATGAATACATATCTCCAGGCAGGGCTGCCCGCGCTATCCGGCCCGCTGTTCGCGATGCATCATGTAGACGGCCGCACCGACGATGATCGCCGCGCCGACCCAGACCTGCTGCTCCGGCCACTCTGCGAACAGCCACAGGCCCAGCAGCGTGGCAAAGATCAGCCGCGTGTACTCCAGCGGAGCCAGCGCGCTTGCCTCACCGTGCTTGAAGGACAGGATATTCAGATACTGCGCAATCGCGGAAATCACGCCGATGGCGAACAGAAGCAGCCACTCCGTCATCGTCGGCGTCTTCCAGAACCAGATCGTCGGCGGGATCATCAGCACGCCGACGCCCACAGCCTGATAGGTCAGGATCGTCACCGGTTTGTCGAGCCGCGCCAGAATGCGGATGATGATCATCACCACCGAGACGCAGACCGCGCTCGCGATCGACATGATGTGCCAGACGTTCAGTCCGAATTGCTCATCCGGCCACACGATCACGCCGACGCCGATGAACCCGAGCACCAGAGCGATCCAGCGCGGCGCCCGCACGATCTCGCCCAGAAAAATGATGGCGAGGATCGTCGTGAAGAACGTCTTCGAGAAGGCGATCACGGTCGCCTCGGCCATGGTTAGCTTGATAAACGCCAGAAAGCCCAGCGTCATCGCGAGGAACGCCATGATCACCCGCAGCACCTGAAGTTTCGGGCGCGCCGAATGCACGCTCTGCGGCCAGCCGGCGATGATCACCGGCGCTGCAATCGCCGTCATGGTCAGCTGTCGAAAGAACAGGATTTCGGTGACGTGCAGGCGTTCGCCGGCCATCTTGATCAGGGCGATCATGATCGTGAACATCAGGGAGCCGAGGATGAACAGGAGGCCGCCGCGGATGTTCGAGGATAGCCCGTCCCACCACCGCGTCCAGGCGCCGCGGAACACCTCGTAATAGGACGTTTCGATCGATGGATCTGGCAAGACGGATCAGACTCTCAATTCAGGCGATGATTGTACGTACGTCGCACCATTCAATCATCGTTAACCCTGACGTTCAGGCTTGTCCAACTGGAATCTTGTGCAGATTCGCGATCCGCTCGATTGTGAACAGGTGATCGGCCAGCGCCTCGCTTGGCGTTTCGCCGAGGACCGGTCGCGTGAGGGCGAGGAACTTTTTCCGCAGATCATCGGCACTCATCGGATCGTCGGGATCGCCCTTGCGCGTCGGCCGGTAGCGCTCGAATTCCCGGCCGTCTGTCAGTGTGATGGTGACGGTGGCACTGCGGGCATTCGGAAACCGCGCTTCGGCTTCCTCATCGAGTTCGAGGACCACGCGGGCGGCCAAGGCATGCAAAACCGGATCTGCGAGTGCGTCGGGCGTAAAGGCATCGGGCGTGACGGACCCTTGAGACGCCATCACCGCCGCGCACCAAGGCAGCGAAAACCGGCCCTCGGCGGCACTTCGAGGATCTGGATTGCCGCAGATCTCCAGCGCCGCGCGATAACTTGCAATCCGGATCTCGGCGATCCCGCTGCTGTCGAGGTCATGCTCCTGCATCAGTTCGCCAATGGCGTCGAGCGCCGCGAAATTGTGCCCGCAGCACGCATATGCCTTCGGTGTCGTCTCGCAGATCGTCCAGTGCGTGCCGAGATCCGCCATCGGTCCGTCCCAATCGACATCGCGCGCCAGTGCCATGCCGAAGCCGCGTGGGCCCTCGAGCATGTCGGCGACCCCGGTCACGCCCTCGCGTGCCATCAAGGCTGCGGCCACGCCACCTTCGGCCGCGCGTCCGGCATGCAGCGGCTTCGACATCGCGTCCGATGAAAAGGCATGGCGCAAGCCCGCGGCAAAGGTCGTCGCTGTCGCCAGGGCGTGCGCAGTCTTACCCGCATCCAGCCCGAGCGCCGAGCACGCGGCTGCCGCTGCCCCGAAGTGTCCAACGGTCGCGGTCGTGTGCCAGTACTCGTAGTGCGCCGGATTGACGGCCCGCGCGATCCGGTTCGAAACCTCGTAGCCCGCGATGATCGCGCGCAGAAGGTCCGTACCGCTTCGGCCCTCGGCCTCGCAAAGCGCCAATGCCGCCGGGATCGTGACCACGCCGGGATGGTAGAGACCGCTGCGGTAGATGTCGTCGACCTCGACGATGTGCGACGCCGTCGCGTTTATCAGTGCTGCCGTGCGCGGATCCCGTCCTTCGCCGTCAGGGACCAGCCGGGCAGGTCCATCGCCTGGAAAGGCGCGCCTGAGCATTGTCGCGGGCGCTTCCTGCGACCCGGCGATCGCTGCCCCCATCCAGTCGAGCAGGCAGAGCTTTCCTGCCGCCACCGCTTCGGGCTGCGGATCGATCTCGGCGGCAAAGGCCGCAAACCGCTCAATCACCGTCATGATCGGCTCCGTCTCGTATCCGGTTGGACATCGCTTCCCGCGCGCTTAGACCGGGGTCAAGCCAACCGGGAGATTTCGCGCCATGGCGCGCGCCAGTGCATCGACCCTCGCTGCCGTCGCCCTGATCGGTCTCCTATGGGGGCTGAACTGGCCGGCTGTGAAAACGCTGCTGAGCGAGATGCCGCCGATCACGATCCGGGCGGTGTCGCTCACCGTCGCCTCGATCTTGCTCGGGCTCTGGGTCTGGCTGCGCGGAGACAGGCTGCGGCCCGCGCCGGACGAGACATGGCCGCTCGTGCTCGCGGGCCTGCTGACGGTCTTCGGCTTCAATATCCTCGTAACCTTCGGGCAGATCCTGACCGAGACCTCGCGCGCCGCGATCATCGCCTACATCATGCCCGCGCTGACGGCGATGTTATCGGTAATATTCCTGGGAGAAAGGCTCGGACCGAACCGCGTGCTGGCGCTGGTCCTCGCCGTCACGGGTGTCGGCGTCATGGCCTCGGAAAACCTCGCCTATCTGATCGCGAATCCGCTCGGGCCGCTGATCATGCTGGGCTCGGCCATTTCCTGGGCGCTCGGCATCGTTGCGAGCAAGGCGCGGACGTGGACCCTCGGCCCTGCGGCACAGGCGGTCTGGTTTCTCGGCACATCGGCGCTGCTCTGCTGGCCGCTGGTCGCGCTGTTCGAGCCCGTCCCTGCGATCACCACCCTCTCGCCGACGGTGCTCTGGGTCCTGGCATTTCACATCCTCGGGCCGATGCTGCTCTGCTACGCGCTCTGGACGACGCTGGTCAGCCGGTTGCCCGGATCAGTCGCCGCGCTGGCAACGCTGCTGGCACCGGTCGTCGCGGTGTCGTCCTCGATGGCGTTGCTCGGCGACGCCCCGACCTGGCAGAAGCTGACGGCGCTGGCACTGATCGTCGCCTCGATTGCACTGACGTTTCTCAGACCCCTCGGTCACCGCACCGAGTAGGATGGGTCTCGACCCATCCTACCCAGTGTCAGACCTTTGGCGTGTGGAAGCTGACCGGGTTCATCAGCTTGTTGGACTGGCTTACCAGCGCCCCCAGCTCGGCCGAGGCCCGCGTGTAAGCCAGCCATTCCGGGTCGGCCCACAGCTTGGCACGTTTGGCTTCGCGATCGCCCGCGGTCTCGTAGACCCAGATGTGAACGTACTCGTTCGGGTCGCCGGTCTCAGTCTTCATGTAGAGGATTGGCTCACCGAGATTGCGGAACTGCGGCGGTTTTCCCATCTTCTCGTAAAGCTCGAGATGGGCGTTGATCATTCCCGGCTTGCAGCGATAGGTCCGTACGTCGAACAGCATCAGCTTCCTCCCTTAGCATCCTGAATTGCCTGCCATATCCGGTGCGGTGTCGCCGGCATCTCGACGTGTTTCACGCCCAGCGGCGCCAGCGCGTTGCAGACCGCGTTGATCGCCGCGACCATCGAACCGACCGAGCCTGCCTCGCCGACGCCCTTGGCCCCGACCGGGTTCACCTTGGTTGGCACCTCGCGGATCGTGAAGTCGAGATCCGGCAGCAGATCGGCGCGCGGCATCGCATAATCCATGAAACTCGCGGTCAGAACCTGACCGGATTCGGGGTCGAACACCATGTCTTCGAGCAATGACTGGCCGACACCCTGGGCGATCCCGCCGTGCATCTGGCCCGACAGCAGCGTCGGGTTGAGCGCCTTGCCGACATCTTCGGCGACCGTGTAGCGCTCGACGCTGATCTCACCGGTCTCGGGATCGATCTCGACCTCGCAGATATGGCAGCCGTTCGGGAAGGTGACCTTGCCCGGTTCGAAGTGGCCCTGACCGTCCAGCGTCTCCTCGCGCTCCGCCGCGGCCCGCGCGACCTCGGGCAAGGTGACGCGCCGGTCGGTTCCCGCAACCGAGAACGTGCCCGCATCGAACTCGACGTCGCCCGGTGCCGCTTCGAGCAGGTCGCCCGCCAGATCCCGTCCCTTGGCGATCACCTTGTCCATCGCCAGCGTCAGCACCGACCCGCCCGTCGGCGCCGAGGCCGAACCGCCAGATCCGCGCCCGCCAGGCAGATCGTCGGTGTCGCCCTGCCGATAGTCGATGGCGGTCATCGGAATGCCCAGCCGCTCCGAGAGCATCTCGGAGAACGCGGTCGCCAGACCTTGCCCGACCGACATCGCGCCGGGATGAATCACAGCCGAGCCGTCATCGTTGACTGTCACCCGGCAATGGTCGGCGCCGGGCTTGGTGAACGGCCCGCCCGCGACCTCGATCGGGTTTGAGACGCCGATCCCGCGCAGTTTTCCCGCAGTCTCGGATGCCGCCTTCCGCGCGGAAAATCCCTCCAGATCAGCGCGCTCTGCCGCGACATTCATGTTCTCTTCGAATTCGCCGCAATCGTATTCGAACATGAAGCCGGTGTCCCAGGGCATCTCCTCCGGCGGGACGAGGTTCTTCTTGCGCAGCGCGATCGGGTCCATCCCGAGCTTCGTGGCCGCGAGATCGAGCAGCCGTTCGATGCAATAGGTCGCCTCTGGCCGGCCCGCCCCGCGATAGGGCCCCGTGGTGTGGGTGTGGGTGTAGACACCGAAGGCATCCGCCGCCGTCGGGCCGATCCGGTAGGGCCCGGATATGCCGCCGAGATTGCCGAGCCCGCCCAGCGACCGCCCCTGCAGAAACGCCCCGATATTGATGTCCCAGTGGACGTGCAGCCCGAGCAGATTGCCCGCGTCGTCGAACCCGAGCACGCCGTCGAAGCGCATGTCGCGGCCGTGATCGTCGACCAGCGAGGCCTCGGTGCGGTCGGCCGTCCACTTCACCGGACGCTCCAGCGCCCGCGCCGCGATGATGGCCAGAACATCCTCGGCGTAGGCCGTGATCTTCATGCCGAAGGAGCCGCCGACATCGTGCGTCATCACCCGCACCAGCGAGGGATCGAGGCCGAAGATCCCGGCGATCTGGCCCTTGATCGCGTGCGGTGACTGCGAGCAGCTCTGCAGGAAGATCCGCTCGCCATCCATCTGTGCGAGGCAGGCGCGCGGCTCCATGGCGTGGACGCCGATGCGGCTGACCTGCGACGAAAGTTCGACTGTGTGCGGTGCTGCCGCGACTGCCGCCTTGGCGGCATCGTGATCGCCGCGCGACCAGACATAGGCGACGTTGTCGGGAACCTCCGGATGCACGACCGGCGCGCCCTCGGCCCGGGCATCCAGCGAGCGCGACACGGCCGGTTCGTCCTCGATCTCGGGAAACACCAGTGCGGCCGCATCCCGCGCCTCAGCCTCGCTCTCGGCGACCACGAAGGCCAGAGCCTGCCCGACATGGCGCACGCGGTCGGAGGCCAGCAGCGGACGATGGGCCTGAAACGCCGGTTCGCCATTGGTCATCGGCAGGTTGGGGCCTGCGGGCATGCGCACTGGAGCGCCCAGTTCGACCAGATCGGCGGCGGTGTAGACGGCGATCACGCCCGGCGCTTCGCGCGCCTCGGAGACATCGATCGAAACGATCCGCCCGTTCGCCACGTCGGAGCGCGCGACCGCAGCGTGCGCCATGCCCGGGGCAGTCAGGTCGGTCGCGTAGTGTCCGGCGCCGGTGACGAAACGATGGTCCTCGATCCGGCCCTGGAATGTCGCGTACTTGTTCATTGGCTGGCCTTTCTCACATGCGCGCCCGGCACGTCCAGATCGTTGGACGGCAGATCGAATGGCTCCGGAACACGAGAAGGCATCCGTTCGATGTCGGGCTTGCAGACCGCCTCAGCGGCCCTTGAACTCTGGCTTGCGTTTTTCGAGGAATGCCGTGCGGCCTTCCTTGTAGTCTTCGGAGGCGAAACAGGCATCGACCATGCTCTGGCAGGCCGCGAGATCGCGGTCAGCCGGATCGGCCAGCACCTGTTTCGAGATGAATTTCATCGCGGCGACCGTCATCGGCGCGTTGGCCGAGATGCCGCCGGCATAGTCGGTGACGACCTGCTCCAGATCCGTTTCGGCGACGACCTGCTGCGCCAAACCGATTTGCTGGGCGTGCGCCGCATCGATCCGCGCCGCCGTGAACATCAGGTGCCGCGCATTGGCGATCCCGACGATGTTCTTCAGCCGGTTGATCGCCGCGAACGGATAGCCCAGCGCCAGCTTCGCCGCCGGCATCGCGAACTGCGACTTGTCCGAGCAGATCCGGATATCGCAGACGCAGGCGAGATTGAGCCCGCCGCCGATGCAGAACCCGTTGATCATCGCGATGGTCGGCTTCGGGAACCGCTCGATCCGCTCGTAAACCTTGCCGGTCTGGGCGTTGTAGTGTTGCTGGGCCTCGGCCGTGCCGCGCTGCGCCTCGAATTCCGAGATATCGGCGCCCGAGACGAAGGACTTGCCGCCCGCACCCGACAGGACGACGACGCGAATCTCGGGATCGGACTCGAACTCGTCCATGATCTGCTGCGCGCGCTCCCACATCGCCAGCGAGACCGCATTGCGTTTCTCGGGCTGGTTGAAGATCATGTGGCCGATGGCGCCGTCCCGGCGCATGAGCATCTTTTCAGTCATTCAGGTCGGTCCCTTCGAGCCCCGCGCACATGGCGCGGGCGCCGCGCTCCGCGGCGTCGGTCAGATAATGTTGCGATTGCGCATCCCGGCAATGGCGTCGGCGTCGTATCCGGCCTCTGTCAGGATTTCGTCGGTGTGCTCGCCCCGGTCCGGCGGATGCGCGGCCATAGAGGTATTGGTGCGCGACATGCGGATCGGCTGGGACACCATCCGCGACGGCCCAAAGGGCAGGGTGTCGATATCCGCCGCCATGCCGAGATGCTGCACCTGCGGATCGTCGAAGGTCTCGTCGATCCGGTAGGCCTGGCCCGAGGGCACGCCCGCCGCGACGAGTCGCTCGACCACGTCCGACATGGTCATCGTCCGGGTCACCTCGGTGATCGCCGCGTTCAGTTCGTGCTTGTTGTCGAGACGCCCGCGCGCCGTCGCGAACCGCTCGTCCTCGCACCATTCGGGATGCCCGATCGCCGCTGCGAAGCGGCGCCAGATCACCTCGCCGGACACCGCGATGTTCACCGCGCCGTCGCTGCACTCGAACAGCCCGGTCGGGATCGAGGTCGGGTGATCGTTGCCGGCCTGCCCGGCGACCTCGCCGGACATCAGGTAGCGCGAGGCCTGGAAGTCCAGCATCGCGATCTGCGCCTGCAGAAGCGAGGAATGCACCCATTGGCCCTGACCGGATTTTTCCCGCTCAAGCAGCGCGATCAGGATGGCCTGCGCCGTGAAATGCCCCGCCGTCAGGTCGGCCACCGGAATGCCGACGCGCATCGGGCCGCGCCCGGGCTCGCCGGTGATCGACATCAGGCCGCCCATGCCCTGGGCGATCTGATCGAAGCCGGGCCGCGTCGCGTAGGGCCCGTCCTGTCCGAAGCCCGAGATGCTCGCCAGGATGATCCGCGGGTTCACCCCGGCCAGCGTGTCGTAATCGATCCCGAGCCGCATCTTCACGTCCGGCCGGAAATTCTCGACCACGACATCGGCGGTCTCTACCAATTTCAGGAACACCGCCTTGCCCTCGGCATCCTTCAGGTTCAGCGTCAGGCCGCGCTTGTTGCGGTGCAGGTTCTGGAAGTCCGAGCTTGCCCGCCCGGCACCCAGCGCGCCGTCCGCCTCCATCGCCTCGGGCATCTCGATCTTGATCGCGTCCGCGCCCCAATCGGCAAGCTGGCGCACGCAGGTCGGGCCCGACCGCACCCGGGTCAGATCGAGCACCCGGATGTGATCCAGCGCCGTGGACGCGGGTTTGTGCGGCATCATCCTCTCCCTGATCGCGCTGCCGATGGCCTCTCGGCGGCCCCCGGCCTATCCTAACCGGCGCGCCTGTCCAGACAAGGGCGGGCGCTGAACTCGGCAGCAACAGCGAGGTGCGATCATGGATGGGATGCACGAAACCTCCTTCGCGGTGCGACCGCTGGCCGGCGCGCTCGGCGCGGAACTCCCGGATGTGGATCTGGCGAAAGTTTCCGATGAGGGCTTTCGTCACCTCAACGACGCCTTTCTGGAACACCAGGTCCTCGTCTTCCGCGATCAGTCGCTGGACGCCGCGGGATATCTCGAGATTGCGCAGCGCTTCGGCGCGCCCGTTCCCTATCCCTTCGCCGAGGGTATCGCCGGACACCCCGAGATCACAGTGATCATCAAGGAGCCGCACCAGACCTCGAACTTCGGCGGCATGTGGCACTCGGACACGACCTACAAGCCCGAGCCGCCCAAGGCGACGATGCTCTATTGCCGCGAGACACCCGAAGCCGGGGGCGACACGGTTTTTGCCTGCCAGTACCGGGCGTTCGAGGCGCTGTCGGCCCCGATGCAGCAGATCCTCGCGGGCCTGAACGGGATCTCAAGCTCCGGCAAGAACGCCGCCGCCCTGCGCGGGACGCATCTCGCCACGGGTTCGATGCAGGGAACCGACCGCAGCGACGTGATGACGGCAGCC
>JBCDAV010000067.1:0-11918 GCA_039184865.1 Pseudomonadota bacterium
GTGGGTCGTCAGCCGGTGGGTCGTCAGCCGGTGGGTCGTCAGCCGGTGGGTCGTCAGCCGGTGGGTCGTCAGCCGGTGGGTCGTCAGCCGGTGGGTCGTCAGCCGGTGGGTCGTCAGCCGGTGGGTCTGGCTCCACTTGACCGCCGCCGCCGGCCGGAGCCATCACTTCGAGCGTCAGGGTCGCTGTGTCGATGCCGCCGCCATTGATCGAGCGGACGGTATAGTCAATTGCCAGCACGCTAGCAGATGCCGGGGCCGTCACCTCAATTTCGCTGCCCACAATCTGTGCGCTACCCGATGCCGGCTGCGTCAACGAAACCAGCTCAAGCGTGTCGGTCGGCCAGGGCACATCGTTGCTAAGCACCGCGAACCGCTCGGTCTGCGACGTTTCAAGCGCGCCCATGTCATCGGCCGCTTGCGGCGCACCAGGAACGACGGTCACGACCAGGTTCGCCATATCAGTCGCGCCGACATCATCCTCGACGGTGTAGCCAATCGTGAAGTCGCCGAAGCCGGCCGCGCTCGTCGTCACTTCTACCGCGTTCGTCACGATCTCGGCCGTGACGCCATCCGGCACAGTGAGCGCGGTAACCTGCAGCCCTCCCTCGACATCCATGTCGTTCGCTAGGACATCATGGGCGAGGATAGATCCCGCGACGACAGGACCGGCCGCATCGTCCACCGCCACCGGCCTATCGTTTACCGCGTCGACCGTGATCGCGAGCGTCGCCGTGTCCGTCCCGCCATTGCCGTCCGAGACGCGGTAGTCCACCGAGGCCGGCCCGGCGACGTCTGGCGTCGGCGTGAACACGATCCGGTTCAGGTCGTCGACCGACGCCGTTCCTCCCGTGGGCGAGCCCTCGATCGACAGGGTCAGCGCATCGCCATCGGCGTCGGTGTCGTTGCTGAGCACCGCCACGGTGACCGGCATATCCTCTGGCGTCGAGGCCACGTCATCCGCCGCCAACGGCGCTTGGTTAAGCGGGGGCGCGCTCACAGTCAGGGTGAGGGTGCCGCGTGTCTCACCGCCCTGGCCGTCCGAGACGGTATAGGCGACCTGCTGATTTCCTGTCACGTCATCGGCGACCGTTACCTCGAGCTTGTTCGCGACGATGATCGCAGTCATTCCCGTCGGCGCGCTGACCTGCGTCAATTCTAGGACGCCGCCATCGGGATCAGTGTCGTTCGACAGAACATCGACCGTCTCGGTGGTGCCGGCTGTGATCGCCTCGGTCTCGTCGATGACGTTCGGCGGCTGATTCAGAGGGGTTGGCGTGTAAACCACAGAGGGCGATTCCGCACGGTCCGCCACCGGGCTGACGATGGGCGTCGCCGAGACGATCTGGATCTGATCGATTGCCACGAATTGCGATCGCGCGCCGATCGCGAACTCATAGATCCCCGGCTCGCTGATCTGCATCTGGACTGGGACATCGCCGCCGTTCTGCGCCCGATGACCGAGCCAAGACCATTCGAGCGGTTCGTGTTCGTCGCGATTGCCCTGGTTGTCGAAGGGCTTCACATGGGCTTTGAACCAGCCATCTGGTTCAATCGAGCCAACTTCGAACGTGCGCTCTTGGCCCCATTTGAACCAAATGTCGTTGGCGGCGTCTTCGCCATTCACGCCGGCGCCCTCGGGCTTGATCACCCGAACCTTGAGCTGGAACGTCACTGGCGAGCCATCTTCGGGCAAATCTTCCTCGCCCACCTCAAAGCGATAGAGGACGGGTGCGGTCCGGGCGAGGCCCTTATCTGCTTCTTCAAAACGGTCAGGTCCGACATAGACAAGCGCGCCGTCTCCGGTCGGCCCATCGCCCTCTTGATCCTCGATCGGCAAGGGCGCCTTTCCGTCCTGGCTTGTGCCGTCAAAGACGAATTCCGTGGTCTCGAGCCAATTGTTCCGCGACCCGCTGCTCGGCAGTTGCCACGTGCCGGACTCGGCCTCGATCTTCACCCAGCCGTTTTCGACCCGGTAGACCCGGGCCTCGTTGTCATCGATGCCGTTGGCCGGATCCGCATTGACCGTGAGCGTGCCTTCGACCTCTCCGCCATTGCCATCGGACACGGAATAGGTGACCAACTCGGTCCCCGTGACATTGCGCCCAACCGAAATGCTCAGCGCATCATCGACAATCGAGGCGGTCAGCCCTTCGGGCGCGACGACATCCGTCAGCGTGAGCGAGTCGCCATCGGGGTCGGTGTCGTTCGAGAGAACATCGACCGTCTCAGTGGTGCCGGCCTGGATCGAGGCCGTCTCGCCCGTCACATTCGGCAACTGGTTCGGCGCTTCGAGCGCAGCATTGACGTCGCTGACCGTCTCGCCCGAGACTACCGCGAAGGGGGCCGAGTTGAGATTACCGCCCGAGCCGACCGATTGGCCCGGCGCCGGCGCAAAATCGGTGGCGGCGTCCTCGTGATAGAAGCGCACCGTATAACCTGTACCGGGCGCCACACTCTCGAAACGATAGGCGCCGTTCGCGTTGGTCGTGGTGGTTGCGATCAGGCTGTCGCCCTGGCGAAGCTCGACTTGGTGACCGACGGTGGGCGGGTCCTGATCGACGGGGTCGCGGACGCCGTCCTCGTCCATATCGGTGTAGAAGTACCCCTCGACCGCACCGTCCTCGACCGGAGCCGGCGTGACCGTGAACGCAACCGTCGTCTCGCCGAGAAACGTGCCGGTGCCATCGTTGCCGGCGTACATGCGGACCGTCACGCTATGCGCGCCGGCCACCAAGGTCTCCCCACTGAAGTCTCCGCTCGTGTCGCCGAAGACCGCATAGGGCGGGGCGTTTTCGATCTGCGTGAAGACCTGCTGCCCGTCGTCATAGGAGAAGGTGACGCTGCCGACCGCATCCGGGTCGCTTGGGATCGCTTGGAGGCTATAGGCGGCGCCATTCACCACCGAGACGTTAATCTCCTCGCCATTCGAGATCTCTTCGATGGGCAGGTCGCTGTCGGCATCGAGCAGAAAGATCGTGGCGGTCATCGGATCGGGAGGGTCGATGGGATCGGGAGGATCAATGGGATCGACGGGGTCGCCACCGCGGGTGTCGACGGTCCGCTCGGACTCGCCCAAAGCCAGGCTACGCGGATTGCCGTCATAGCTCTCATGGCTCAGCACCATGCGGTCGATCACGTGGTGCGACGACCGTGCCGCAATCGTGATGTCGTAGATCCCCGGCTCGTCAAAGCGCGCATAGATCAGGTGCCCGTCATTGTCGCTGGTGAAGCCACCGAAATTCCAGTCCTGAGTACCGTGGTAGATCTTGAAGAAGCCGTTGCCGCTGCTGCCCTCGGGCAGTTCAGCACCGTCGGGCCAATCGTTCTCCTCGCGGCTTACGCCGCGCGGACGGACGGTGCTGCCGCCACCAAATCTCTCACCCCAGAACGCATCGCCCCCGATCTTAAGCCATGTGTCGTTGTGCTCCGAGGTCTGAATGCCCTCACCCACCTGGCTGCGCCATTGGAACCGGTAGGTGCCAGTTTCGGTGATCTTCACCTTATAAGTGATGTGCCCGTTGGACTGGTTGCCGAAGAACTGATCACCCTGCCAGAGGATGAAATCCCCGCCGGTCGCATCGCCGGGGTTGTCGACCCGGCTGGCGCCGCCGTCTTGGCTCGAGTCGTAGGTGTCGGCGGTCTCCCAATTCTCCGGCAGAGGCCCGAAATCGGCCGCCGATTCCATCTCGATGACGACGATGCCGTTGCTCTCGACGAAGACGTCTTCTACCTCGTTGCTCGGAGGTGGGGGAAGGACCGTGCCGTCGGCCTCAACCAAGATCACCCAATCGGCGGCAATGCCATCGGGCGGCTGTTCGGTGGCGCTCAGTTGCGGTGGTTGGCCAAGATCGACCTTGTCGCCACCCGAGACCTCCTGCACCGTCCCTGCCTGGAACGCACCGCCTGTGACGGGGTTGAACCAACTGACCGAGTAACTGCCGGTGTGGCCAGAGAGATCGAGCTCCGCACCACCACCTTCGGGCAGATAGATCACATAGATCTCGCCGTCCTTCGCCAGCACGTAATCAGTGCCCGCGGTGGTGGCGCTATCGAGCGTCTCCATCTCGGTGACCGGAAGATAGGTGTTGAAGAGCTCGACCGCCGCGGCAGTCCACCCCCAAAGCGAGGTGAACCCCGTGAAATCATCGAGGTTCTGGTCGAAGGAGTGGTTGCCGAAACCATTCCCCTTCAAATACCAGTTCACTCCGGTGCCGCCGGCCGTGAGGTGCCCCCACATGCCCTTGCGCAGCGCCATCTCACTGTTGCCATAGGGATTGTTTGATCCCGTATCGATCACTGCGTTGTCGCCCGAATCCTCGTCCCAAGCGAGGACCCACGGGTCGCCACTGGCAGCGGACTTCTCGCGCCACTCGATGGTCTGGCTCCGGATCGAACCGGCACTGGTCTGGAAAGACGGCCCGTCAAAGGCCTCATCATCGAGCAGCGGTGTGTAGATGCGGTCATACCAAGGGCCGCCATAGGTGTGGATGACGACCAAGTGGTCGTAAGGATCGACCGTCTTCGTCCACGCAGCCATGTCTGCCCGCTCTTGATCGGACTGGTCGTTGTTCTCTTCGCCGAGGTTCCACTGAATGCCGTTGTTGTGGCCGAAACGGGCTACCATTTCGCGCATGTAGACCTTGCGCTCGACCGACAGCGACGTGTCGTCTGGATCGCTTGTGCCCCCGTTCAGCAGACGCTCGTTCTCGGTCTCCTGGAACAGTACGTTCTTGTAGATGCCGCGCTCGTCCATGTAGTCGAACGTGCGTTCCCATTGATCGAGCTTGGAGACATCGTAGGTCGAGACAACGTCATTGCTGAGACCGGCATCCGAAATGCTGGTCGCGTCCTGGCCGACGCCATAGATCTCCTTGCCCACCCATGGACCGACATCGCGGCCGTCGCCGCCTATGGTGTTGGTCAGCAGGTAGATCGTGTTCTGATTCTGATCGGCCAGATAGTCGATCGCACCCAGGATGTTGGTCCCATCGCCATCATTCTCGTCATCGGTCGCCCAGAGATCGGCAGACGTCCCGGCAAAATGGTCTGTGTGGGCATCGAATTGGTGGCGCGCGATCCGGTCGTCTCGCTCAGCACCAGGGTTCGGATCGGTGGCACTATCAAAGGCTTGTCGATAGCCATCGTAGTCAGCGCTCGCGAGAAAGTTCTCGGGCACACCAGGTCCGCCACGGATGAAGTGGTCGCCGTCGCCCTTGTGCTCAAGATAATGGGTCTGGTTGCCGTCCTCGTCCTCGCCTTGGAGGATCATGCCTTTGGCGCGGAAATCCTCACCGGCTTTGTCCGTCGCCGCCACCGCGAACGTACCCGAGACTCCGCCCGGAAAGCCCACATCCTGACCAAAAGCTGCGTCCATAGTGGCCGCAATGTCAGTGCCTGTACGAAAGCTCGCTGTATAGTCCCAGTTGCCTTCTGACGGCGGCGTGAAATTGACCCTCCAGATGTTGCCAGAGGTCGCGCCGGTTTCGGCTGCGTTACCATCGGCGGCAAAGAAGCCCGGCACTTCAAAAGTTTCAGCCGTAGTCTGATTTGTAAAGATTACATTTAAGCGATAATCGCGAAAAGTCTCTGGCGATTCTGTGAATATTTCTTCTGAGCCAAAATCAACTGTGATTTTGTGCCACTCTTTCAACTCACCAGTAATAACCGGAACATCTTCCATGAACGCCCCCAGATGCCGCGCGCTGTTGATCAACACACATACGCGACAGAACGGCGTGCCCGGCAAGGTAAATGGAACTAGTCAAACTCGACTGACGAATCATTACTGAAAATTTTTATAATTACAAGGCGGCGCGTCGGCTCGGACTCTGATTAACGTCTTGTCTCGCATTATCGTCAGACCGGGGCGATGATCTACCCCATCGCGATATCTGGCGCTGACGGCGTCGATCCAGGTCCTGACCTTCTCTCTCTGCGACGAATTCGGGACCGTAGCACCTTAGGGAGCGGTTGGTTGAGGAGGCCATGGACGGCTGCGGAGCGCCCACATAGCGCGGCCGTTGGCCATGGCCGGGCTCGAGGTCTCTTGACGTGATGTGGCCAAACGCCACCGAAGAGGAGACCGAGGCTCCGAGCCGACATTCTCCGCTGCGCAATGCCTCCAGGCGCTGAACGGCCTTCCAAAGTCAGTCTCGGCCCATTCGAGACACTCTGGCGAGCGGGCGATGCCGCAGCGCAGCACCGCCGAGGTCGAAATCCATTTGCTCTGCGACATCTCCTGACAAAAGGCGTCGCCTAGCGAACTATAGCTGCCGATCGAGTCATGATTGACTCACACGGCGTCTAATCTGGCGACGATGGGCAGATCGGGGATCAACGCAATCAGCGAGATCGGCGTGCAACCGATCTCAACACCTCATGCTTGTTTCTCGCGCCAGGGCTGCGGGACGTCGCCGGCCATGATGCAGCCATACGGATCGATGTAGTCGACGATCTCTGCGAGGCCATAGTGCTTGATCTGACGCGTGACCGCATCTGCGCGCTTGTAGCTCGACGGGAGCTCCGAGATATCCACACGACCTGCATAGAACCGCACGTCCAATCCTTCGGTTTCTGCACCGAGAAGCTGCGCAGGCGTCCGCTTCCCCATTCGTCGACGATGCTCGGAGCGAGAGAAGTTGCGGCCGGCGCCATGCGGGCTGAAGCCGAGACCGTGGCGCGCATCCAAACCGCGCGCCACGAGCACGGGCTCGGCCATATTCAGCGGGATCAGCGTGTGCGCAGTTGCGTCTGCTGCAAACTCAGCCCACGCGGGCGTGGCGCCTTTGCCGTGATAGTAGACGCCGCCACGCTCGAAGACGAAGTTGTGCTCGTTCCAGAAGCGGTCAGCGGCGCCGATGCCAAGAGCCGCAGCCGTCGCGTCGTGGATCGCCGCGTGGTTCGCTTTGGTCCAATCGCGCATGGCCTGCAGCGCCGACCAGTAGGCGCGCCCATCCTCGGTATCGGCCGGGATCCAGGCGTTCTGGCGCAGTGTCTCGGGCGAGATCTCGCGGCGGTACTGCTCGGCCACTGCCATTCCAGCGCGGTAGAGGCGCGCCCCGGGACCGCGCGATCCATGATGCGTGATCATCGCCGTCCGGCCCGTCGCGCGCGAGCGACCGACGAACAGGAAGTGGTTGCCGTCGCCTTGCGTGCCCATATGGCTCTCTGCCATGCGCAGAGCTTTGACCTCGTTGAGAAACGGGTTTTCGCGGAACTGCTCTAGTAGAGAGGCGGCGACCGGCATGAATCCGCCCTCCCGCCGTCCGCCGGGCCCGAAATGGGTGGCGCCTTCTGCAGCATCGAGTACAGCCTTGGGGTTTGCAGTGCCAAGATCACTCATCATCACTGAGCAGCAGATGTCGGCCGAATGCATGCCCGGATGGATCGCGTTCTCAGCCGCTACCACGCCGCCCACGGGGATCGTGCCGACCGGCCCTGCCGGACAGGCATCTGGCATAATCGCGCCCGCACAGATCGTCGGCGTGCGCATCAGCTCTGTCATGGTGGCCGTCACCGAGGCGATGTTGTTTCCCTCGTCCGGCCCCTCCGCTTCGATGTTGACGTGGAACGGCACGGCACCTCGGTCACGCAAGCCGCGCTTGGGCGGCGGCGGAGGTGGCATATCCTCGGCCAAGATTTCGCGGATCCGTACAAGTCCATAGCCCTCGGCGCGCGCGGCATTTGCCTTCTCGAGCAACGTCGAGAACCTGGGGCCGGGTTGGTGCCCCCAGTCGATCAGGTCCTTGCCCGTGATGGTTGGGCGATCGGTGTCGTTCGTCATCCTCACATCCTTTGCGATCGGTCCGCGGGCATGCCCGGCGGGGCGGGGGACAAGGTGAGCGCAAGACACCGAGATTCTGTCGATGTAGTCCTGCTGGCATTCCCCCTGAGTATGGGCCTCGGCGACAAGTGGGTGCGAAACAGCCTGCTCTACCATTGAGCTACGCTGCCAAAGTCGAGGCAGCGACGGGACTCGAACCCGCAACCTGGTCGTGGATGAACGATGTAGTTCCGCGAGCATTCGCCGAGGTTTGTCCTTTCAATTTCGGTCGGGAGGTCCAGGGACGCCACACAGCAACCGCTCTGCGGATCGTGTGTCTCCGATGTCGTCCCACTAGCACCTCCCGGGGACTACGGGTGGTGCGGCCCCTCAGAGCCGCACCTTCTCGATTTCGCCGACCCAATGGGTCGGTCCCATACGCCCGGTGGCAAAGGCTGCGATCTGCTTGAAGACCGCATCCGAGAAGCCGCCGACATTCAGGACATCCGCCCGCTCGCGGGCCTGCGTCGTGCCATAGGGCGCGATGTCAACACAGACGAGCCGTGCCTGCGGGTTGAGCCGCTTCAACTCTGCCCAGGCCCGCATCACGCCCGTGTCGCGGTTCGAAGGGCTCCCGATCCAGGACTGGTTGTCCGAGACCAAGATTACCAGATCCAACGCCTTGCGCTGTCGCGCGAGCAGACCGAGCGGTGCACCGCAATCCGTGCCCCCGCCGCCGATAGCCGCAAGGCGTTCGGCATTGGTCTGCACCGTATCACGCGGCTCCAGCCGAAGCGAATGCACGTCGTGGTCGAATGGCAGCACCTGAGCGCCCGGATTGCGCCGAAGCACCGCTGCTGCGACCAGCGCCGCCACATCGACGAAGCGAACCGCCGTCGTCGCCCCTCTCCGCCACCCCGTGACCGGGCTGTTCATCGAGCCTGAGACGTCCGGGCAGACCGCCACGGTTCCGTCTAAGGCCGGCACGTTCTCAACCGCCACTTCCATAGCATCGTGCAGGGCAGTCCGGATCTCGGACGGAAGCGTGTCCGAGGCCGCCTTTGCCGCCATCATCAGCTGATAGGGCAGCACGTGCGCCTTGGCGATCCGCGCCGGGTCCCGCAGATTCGCTGCGACCTGGTGCTCAATTTCTGGGCGCTGGAATACCCCGTGGCGCTGGAACGTGTTGAGGTTCATCCGAACCATTTGCCACGATCCACGCTCGGCGATCTCGGTCCACTGATGCCGGTCCAGTGGCAGCTGGGTCAGCATCTGAAACGGCACATCCGGCACTTTGCCCCGACCGGTCTCCTTAAAGACGAGCCAGTTTTGCACCGCCTGAGGCAGCAGCGCAACGTCACACGGCTTGCCGATGATCCACGCGAACAGGGCCTCACGCTCCGGGCTCACCGGCGTGGGGTGCACCATCCGGATCACGTCAGCGAGCGACGGATCAGTGCCGATACTGGCCTGCAGGATCGCCCAATCGGACGCCGTGTTCAGCCACTCCGCCACCATCGCCTTCGGTCGCGATCCGAGCGATTTGCGACCGGTCTGTCCCGATCGGATCACCTGCACGAAGGTCCGCAGCATCTTGCCGTTGTCGACCACGCGGCCAAAGGCCTGACGGAAGCGCACCGCATCAAGCCGCGCTAGCACTGCCAGCAGCACCGCCGGCATGTCCTTCATGTGGCCTGCGGCACGCGCATGGATCGCTGCCTTCGCGAGGAAGGCCGTGTCCACCCGCTCGGCCAGTTCGACCGCAGTGGCAAGCTCCGCCTCGGGCGAGGCATAGAATAGCTGACCCAGAGTGCCGGTCATCGCGACCTGCGCGAGTTTGTGCTCAGGGGTGTAGGCGTAAGCAGGTGCCCCTTCGGCATTGGTCGTGTCGGGTTTCGGCAGACGCCGGCCACGCACCGAAGCGAACAGTCTTTTGTCAGCCATGGCTCCGTCTCCTCTTGGTTGCAGGGAGACAATGCGCTGATTCTCTGATCCGTCCGAGGGAAAGAGTGAACTTGAGTAAGTATTTGATTTCAAATACATAATTCAATTCTAGTGAGTTGCGTTCTCGTGAATTATTATCTCTTCCTATCGGACTGTATCTATGGAGATAAGGCAGTGCAGAACGTCGTTATCGGCTTCCTCGGGACCAGCCTTGATCGCGGTGGCCAGAAGCGCAAATGGCGCCCCTCGGTACAACTCTGTGCACATGAGGGGTTTCCGATCGCACGGGTCGAGTTGCTCTATGACGAACGCTTCCTCGGGCTTGCAAACGCTGTCGCGGCAGATATGACGCGCGCCTCGCCGGACACGGAGGTGCTGCTGCGTCGGCTCGATCTTACCGATCCTTGGGATTTCGAGGAGGTCTATGGCAAGCTGTTCGACTTCGCCGAAGGTTATGGCTTCGATGAAGACCGCGAGCGCTATCATGTACACCTGACTACGGGCACCCATGTGGCCCAGATCTGCTGGTTTCTGTTGACGGAGTCGCGCCATGTGCCGGCCCGGCTGCTGCAGACCGGTCCGACCCGCGGCGACGAGACGCCCAACGGCACCATCGACATCATCGACCTTGACCTCAGCCGCTACAACGCGCTCCAGCAACGCTTTGACCTGGCGAGCGAGACCTCGACCGATCTGCTGAAGGCCGGCATCAAGACCCGCAACCATGCTTTCAACCATCTGATCGACCGCATCGAGCGCGTGGCGACCAATTCCGACGCCCCGATGCTGCTTTTGGGGGCGACTGGAACCGGCAAAACAGCGTTGGCCGAGCGGATCTACGAACTAAAACTCCGACAGCGGCGCCTGCGCGGACGTTTCGTTCACGTCAATTGCGGCACGCTGCGAGGCGAGGCAGGGATGGCGGCACTGTTCGGCAACCGTCGGGGCGCGGCATCGGGTGCACCAGAGCGCCGCGGTTTGATGCGCGAGGCCCATGGCGGGCTTCTCTTTCTCGACGAGATCGAAGCGCTCGGGCTCGACGAACAGGCCATGGTGCTTCACGCAGTGGAAGCTGGAAGATTCCTACCGCTCGGCTCCGACCACGAAGTGACCAGTGATTTCCAGCTGATCGCCGGCGCGAACCGCGATCTGGCGCGGCTGGTGTCGGATCGCCTGTTCCGCGCGGATCTCTTCGCGCGCCTCAACCTGTGGACCTTCCGGCTGCCGCGTCTGCGCGAGCGGCGCGAGGATATAGAGCCCAATCTCGAGCACGAGTTTCGCAAGGCTGAGCGCACGCTTGGCGCGCGCTTTGGGTTCAATGGGGATGCTGCTCAGCGGTACCGGGCCTTTGCACTGCATCCGGGCACGCTCTGGCCCGGCAACTTCCGCGATCTTGGAGCGTCCGTGCTCAGAATGTGCACGCTTGCACCGCGCGGGCGGATCACGGTGGCCATGGTCGAACAAGAGATTGAGACCCTCAACGCACAGTGGGCAGGCGCAGCGGACAACAGCGACAAGGCGCTCGCGCGAACGCTGCTTGGCACGGCCGTCGACGACATCGATCTCTTCGATCTTGCCCAACTCGCGGCCGTCATCCGCGTCTGCCGCACATCCAACACGCTCAGCGAGGCCGGCCGCACGCTTTTTGCCGCCTCGCGCGCTCGAAAGACCAGCAGCAACGATGCCGATCGGTTACGAAAATACCTCGATCGCTACACTCTAACCTGGTCAGACGCGAGCGGCGCTTAGATCTTTCGGTCTCGGCCCAATGCCGACTTTGGCGGACGGTTACCTGAGTGCGATGCAACACTTCAGAGCGGACTCAGCGCAGGTCGTTGCACGCTGATTTGATGAGCCGGCGAAGCCACTGGTGACCGGCGTCCTTCGTGAATCGCTCGTGCCAAATTTGGGAGATAGTGAACGCGGGTGCCTCTATTTCTTTCGGGAGCGGCGCGGACCTGAGATCGTCGGTCATCACTTGTTTGGCCAAAGCCTCTGGCACGGTGATGATCAGGTCCGTCGGGGCGATCACGGCGCTGAGGGTCATGAACTGGGTGATCCTGAGGGCAATGGTTCTCGAAAGACCATGCTCTTTCAGTACGTCATCAATCCGACTGCCGCCGCGTCCCGTGATGCTCAGCAGAGCGTGAGGTGTGGCAGCATAGCGTTCAAGGCTCATGCCGCAATCGAGCAAGGGGTGCCCCTTGCGAAC
>JBCDAV010000068.1:0-10696 GCA_039184865.1 Pseudomonadota bacterium
CCGAGGCCATGATCATGCGCGGGTTGATCTCCTGAATGCGCTCCCAGCCGAAGCCCATGCGGTCCAAGGCACCCGGCGCGAAGTTCTCGACCAGCACGTCGCATTCCTCGATCAGCCGGGTGAGCACCTGCTGGTCGAGAACTTCGCGCCGGGCGCGCTGGACCGCATGGGCTTCGGCTGGGAGCGCATTCAGGAAATCAACCCGCGCATGATCATGGCCTCGGTCAAGGGGTTCGGCCCGGGCAAGTACGAAGACTGCAAGGTCTACGAGAACGTCGCGCAGTGCGCTGGCGGCTCGGCCTCGACCACGGGCGATCTCGACGGCATCCCGATGGTGACCGGCGCGCAGATCGGCGACTCGGGCACCGGCCTGCACCTCGCACTCGGCATCGTCACGGCGCTGTTCCAGCGCGAGAAGACCGGGCGCGGCCAGAAGGTGCTGGCGGCGATGCAGGACGGCGTGCTCAACCTCTGCCGGGTGAAGATGCGCGACCAGCAGCGCCTCGATGCCGGGCCGCTGAAGGAGTATTCGCAGTTCGGCGCGGGCATTCCGTTCGGCGAGGCGACGCCGCGCGCGGGCAACGATTCCGGCGGCGGTCAGCCGGGCCGCATCCTGAAGTGCAAGGGCTGGGAGACCGACCCGAACGCCTACACGTATTTCATCACGCAGGCGGCGGTCTGGGGCGAGATCTGCGACATCATCGGCAAGCCGGAATGGAAGGACACCGATGGCTACAAGACGCCGCCCGACCGGCTCGACAAGCTGAACGAGATCTTCGACGCGATCGAGGCATGGACCAAGACGAAGACGAAGTTCGAGGTCATGGACATCTGCAACCCGAAGAACATCCCGGTCGGCCCGATCCTGTCGATGAAGGAGATCATGGAGGACGAGGGCCTGCAGGCGACCGGCACGGTGGTCAAGGTTCCGCATCCGGAGCGCGGCGACTACTACACCGTCGGCTGCCCCATCAAGATGTCGGACAGCCCGGTCGAGGTCGAGCGCTCTCCGCTGCTGGGCGAGCACACGGCGGAAATTCTCTCGCAGGTGCTGGGGTATTCGCCCGATGAGGTGTCCGGGATCTATGCCTCGGGTGCCGTCGGCGAGCTGCCGAAAGCGGCGGAGTAACGCAGGAACCGGGCCGACAGGGAGGTCATTCATGCATTGTTTAACCAAACCGGCGATCTACCTCGCGTACGGTAGAACAATCGGGTGCGCGAATGACGACTGGTTTTGCGATGGCGGTATCGATCGTGGCGCTTTGCGTGACGATCCTGGCTCTGGTCTACGTGCCCGGATTTCGCCCGAGCGCGGAAGTTCTGGAATGCGACCGCAAGGGCGGTTTCTGGTCGAGCGATCTGCAGGCCTGTCAGTTGACCGACAGCCCGCTCGCGGGTCTCGCCAGCTAGCAACCGCGGGCAGCCCGGTATGAGCACCGGGCGCGCTCTCGACCATATCGGTCTGATCTCGAACGATCTCGACGGCCTCGTGGCGCGCTACGAGGGCATGGGCTTCACCCTCACGCCGCGGGCCTATCATCCGGACCACATGGGCACGTCGAACCAGCTCGTGCAATTCACCGGCCGGAACTTCATCGAACTGATCGAGGTCGACCGCCCGGACGGCATCCTGCCGCCGAAGCCCGGCCATGTCGGCTTCGGCCACTTCGCCAAGGAGATGCTGCAGCGCCGCGAGGGCATGTGCCTCGTCGTCTTCCGCACGCAGGACCGCGACGCCGATCTGGCCGCATGGAATGCACGCGGTCTCGACACCTATGCGCCGTTCGAGTTCGAGCGCCTCGCGACGATGCCGGACGGCAGCCAGGTGACGGTGCGCTTCGAGCTTGGCTTCGTCACCTCCGAGGCCGTCCCGGATACGATCTTCTTCGTCTGCCACAACCAGATGGAGGAGTTGTTCTGGAAGCCCGAGTTTCAGTCGCACGCCAACGGGGCGGAGGAAATTACCGCAGTGTCGCTTTCCGCTGCCGATCCGGCGAAGGCAGCCGAGTTTCTGTCCGCCCTGTTCGACGGCGAGATATCCGACCGCGCGGGCGGGCATTCGGTGTCCTGCGGACCGCACCGGATCGATGTCTCGTCGCCTGACGCCTTGCAAGGCGCGTGGAAGACCGGGCGGCCGCCCTTTGGGAGCATCGGTTTCGAAGTCCGCTGCCCGGGTCGGGCCGGCACATCGACCGCCGCGACCGAGGCTGGCGGCGCATTCATCGACTGGGGCAAGTAACATCGCCCACGGTGCCCGAGAGGGTCGCAGGGACGCATAACAGAACAAAACAGACGCGCGGCGGGAACCGCCCAGGGGAGGATAACGGATGCGAGTGATCGTGATGGGCCAGCAGGCCTTCGGGAAGGATTGTCTGGCGAAAATCATCGAGACCGGGACGGACGAGGTCGTCGCCGTCTATTGCGAGCCGGACAACGAGGGCAAGCCCGCCGATCCGATCAAGGAATTCGCGCTGGAGCAGGGACTGCCCGTCGAGCAGCCCGCCGATTTCAAGGATCAGGCGGCCCTGGACCGGCTGGCGAGTTTCGACGCCGACCTGATGGTCATGGCCTTCGTCAATGTCTTCGTGCCGGAAGCCGCGCGCGACACGCCGAAACTCGGCTCGATCTGCTTCCACCCGAGCCTATTACCGAAGTATCGCGGACCCTCGGCCGTCAACTGGCCGATCATCATGGGCGACACGAAATCCGGCTTCTCGTGGTTCTATCCGAGCGACGGGCTGGACGAGGGCGATTCGCTCTTGCAGTGGGAGTGCGAGGTCGGCCCGGACGACACGGTGATCGATCTCTACTTCAAGAAGATCTATCCGGCGGGCGTCGACAGCGTCCTGCAGGTCTGCGACCTGTTCCGCGCCGGCGATCCGCCGCGCATCGTGGCCGACGAGGCGCAGGCGACCTATGAGCGCCGCTGCCTGAAGAAGCACGCGAAGATCGACTGGAACAAGCCGGTCGCTCAGGTCTACGATCTGATCCGCGGAACCAACCCCGCGCCGGGCGCCTGGACGACCCTGAACGGCGAGGAAGTCGGGATCTTCGACTGCAAACGTGTCGCGGGAGACGGCATATCCAGCCGCATTATGGACATTTCCGACGAAGGCGTGACCCTACAGTGCATCGGCGGTCGAATCAGGATCGCGCGGGTGCGCCCGGCTGGACAGGGAAAGATCCCGGCAGCCGAATGGGCCGCGAGCGCAGGTCTGGCCGTGAAAATGGAACTCGGAAACTGATCCAGCCAAGGGGAAAAGGGACAGCCCATGTCGGACATCGAAATCGCACGCGCGGCCAACAAGAAGCCGATTCAGGAAATCGGCGACAAGATCGGCATCCCCACGGATCACCTGCTGCCCTTCGGGCATGACAAGGCCAAGATCAGCGCCGAATTCATCAAGTCGGTGCAGGACAGGCCGGACGGCAAGCTGATCCTCGTGACCGCGATCAACCCGACCCCGGCGGGCGAGGGCAAGACCACGACCACGGTGGGTCTGGGCGATGGCCTGAACCACATCGGCAAGAAGGCGATGATCTGCATCCGCGAGGCCTCGCTCGGCCCGAATTTCGGCATGAAGGGCGGTGCTGCGGGCGGCGGTTACGCGCAGGTCGTGCCGATGGAGGACATGAACCTCCACTTCACCGGCGATTTCCACGCGATCACCTCGGCGCATAACCTGCTGTCGGCGATGATCGACAACCACATCTACTGGGGCAATTCGCTCGAGATCGACACCCGCCGCGTCGCATGGCGCCGCGTGCTCGACATGAACGACCGGGCGCTGCGCCAGATTGCAGGCCCGCTGGGCGGCGTTGCCAACGGCTTCACCCGCGAGATGGGCTTCGACATCACCGTCGCCTCGGAGGTCATGGCAATCCTCTGTCTGGCCGACGATCTGGCGGATCTGGAGCGGCGCCTCGGCGACATGATCGTCGCATATCGCCGCGACCGCTCGCCGGTTTTCTGCCGGGACATCAAGGCTCAGGGCGCCATGGCGGTGCTGTTGAAGGACGCGATCCAGCCGAACCTCGTGCAGACGCTGGAGAACAACCCGGCCTTCGTCCACGGCGGCCCGTTCGCCAACATCGCGCACGGCTGCAACTCGGTGGTCGCCACCAAGACCGCGCTGAAGCTGGCCGACTACGTGGTGACAGAAGCCGGTTTCGGAGCCGACCTCGGCGCCGAGAAGTTCATGAACATCAAGTGCCGCAAGGCCGGTCTGCGCCCGGATGCGGTGGTGATCGTCGCCACTGTCCGCGCCATGAAGATGAACGGTGGTGTGGCCAAGGCGGATCTCGGCACCGAGAACGTCGCAGCGGTCGTCGAGGGCTGCGCGAACCTGGGCCGGCACATTGAAAACATGAAGAAATACGGCGTCCCGGCGATTGTCGGGATCAACCATTTCTACACCGACACCGATGCCGAGGTGCAGGCGATCAAGGACTACTGCGCCGAGGTCGGCGCCGATGCGGTGCTGAACAAGCACTGGGCCGACGGCGGTGCGGGCATCGCCGATTGCGCCCGCAAGGTCGTCGATCTGATCGACGCTGGCGGAGCCGACTATGCGCCGCTCTACCCCGACGAGATGAGCCTGTCCGACAAGATCAACACGATCTGCACCGAGATCTACCGCGCTGATGCAGCCGTGATGGACAAGAAGATCCTCGATCAGCTCAAGGCCTGGGAAGACCAGGGCTACGGCAACCTGCCGGTCTGCATGGCGAAGACGCAGTACACGTTCTCGACTGACCCGACGCAGCGCGGCGCGCCGACCGGGTTCGACATCCCGGTGCGCGAGGTTCGCCTGTCCGCCGGGGCCGGGTTCGTCGTCGCGATCTGCGGGGAAATCATGACCATGCCGGGCCTGCCGCGCGTGCCCGCGGCCGAGACGATCATGCTCAACGACGCGGGCGAGATCGAAGGCCTGTTCTGATCCGCCCACGGGGTGGGCGATGTGCCCACCCTTCTCGGCCTTGGGGTTCTGGTGGGGACCTTCGGGCGGGTAGCCGCGTGTCCGACGGAGTGCGATTTTAAGCTATGCTGATCTGCCGTGGCGGGAGGTGGGTAAACCGCGCCCGCCGAGGTGAGTATTGAGCTGGGCAAGACTTGCGCAGGTTGATGTTCGCATGGAGATACGGGCGTTTTGGGCGTCAGAATCCGGCGCGGGTCTTCGGTTGTGACGCGAGAATTGCCGAGATTTCTAACGGCTAAGCAGTCGAATTGTTATCGGTAACAATCGGTTCGTTCGACGCCGCTTCGGGGTCGGTCGAGGAACGTCCCGGTCATCCACGCGAATTCCCGCTGCAACCGACCGGGCGACACCAGCGCGAGCGTCACTCGATCGTCAGGCGCGGCAGCCAGTGGCTGTCCGGATCGGCCTCGTCGAGCATGTCCTCGGAGATCGGCCGGAGCGATCCGTCCTCGGGCGGGGCGGCGAGCACGTCCATGTCGATTTCGTGCATCACGCCGGTCAGGACACCGTCCCGGTCGTCGAGTTGGTAGTAGACGCCGTTCCACATGTTGATCCCGTAGTCGGCGGCATTTTTCCAGACGAACAGCAGATCGTATTCGAGGTCTGTCAGGTCGCCGTCCGAGATCCGGCGCTTGTTGGCGTAGGGGTAGTCGATGCGGCACCACAGTTTCTCGGTGCCCGCGATGCACTTGAACGGGCGCATCGACAGAAAGTAGTCGCCGAACTTGCTGTCATCCCATTGGATCGCATAGCTGCCATCCGATTCAACCTGAAGGTTACCGGCAACGATCGGTCCCGATTCCGTTCCGTGGAGCCGGATTTCACGGGTATCGGTGGCTTCGGCCATCCCGGCTGAGGCCAAAAGGCACAGATAAATCAGGTATTTACACCTCATTGTGGCACGAACCCTCAGCGCGAAATTCCATCACATATACGACCATTGATCGGCTTGCCGTTCCCGCTGAGTTCAAACACTATGAAATCAAGTGGCGGCGAATGCCGTGCTTGGCGACATAAACTTGCGCAAGAATTCGGGAGGACGCAATGAGGAAGCTACTGATGGGCGTGGCGGCTGCCGCGCTTGCCTCGACGACCGGCTGGGCCGCCGGTATCACCGAGGCCGATCTGGCGGGCGATGCGGCGAACACGTCGAGCGTTCTGACCAACGGGATGGGGCGTCATCTACAGCGTTACAGCCCGCTGGACATCCTCAACAAGGATAACGTCAAGAACCTGTATCCGTCCTGGGCGTTCAGCTTCGGCGGCGAAAAGCAGCGCGGTCAGGAAGCCCAGCCGATCATCCACGACGGCATGATGTACGTCACCGGATCGTATTCGCGGATCTACGCGATCGATCTGAAGACCGGCGAAGAGAAGTGGCAGTACGATGCGCGCCTGCCGGAAGGCATCCTGCCGTGCTGCGATGTCGTGAACCGGGGTGCGGCGATCTACGGCGACAAGATCTACTTCGGCACGCTCGATGCCCGCATCGTCGCGCTGAACAAGGACACCGGCAAGGTCGTCTGGCGCAAGAAGATCGCTGATTACAAGGCGGGCTACAGCTACACGGCAGCGCCGCTGATCGTGAAGGGGCTGGTCATCACCGGCAACTCGGGCGGCGAGTTCGGCATCATCGGCGCGGTTCAGGCGCGTGACGCCGAAACCGGCGAGATGGTCTGGGAGCGCCCGGTGATCGAAGGTCACATGGGCACCTACAAGGGCAAGCCCTCGACGATGACCGGCACGCTGAACGCGACCTGGCCGGGCGACATGTGGAAGACCGGCGGCGGCGCGACGTGGCTCGGCGGCTCCTACGATGCCGAGACCGACACGCTGGTCTTCGGTGCAGGCAACCCAGCGCCGTGGAACTCGTGGTTGCGCGATGCCGGCCAGAACGATGACGGCACGGGCGACAACCTCTATGCCGCCAGCCGGATCGGCATCAACCCGGACAATGGCGAGATCAAGTGGCACTTCCAGACCACCCCGCGTGAGGGCTGGGACTATGACGGTGTCAACGAGGTCGTGGCCTACACAAATCGCGCCGGTGAGAAGCGCTGGGCGACCGCCGACCGGAACGGCTATTTCTACGTGCTGAACCGCGAGGACGGCGCTTTCGTGCGCGGTGTGCCGTTCGTCAAGGACATCTCGTGGGCCTCGGGCCTGGACGAGAACGGCCGTCCGCTCTGGGTCGAGGAGAACCGTCCGGGCGATCCGGCGGAAGCGGCCGATGGCAAGAAGGGCGAGGTGATCTTCGCGTCGCCGTCGTTCCTGGGCGGCAAGAACTGGATGCCGATGGCGTTCTCGCAGCGCACCGGCAACTTTTACGTCCCGTCGAACGAATGGGGCATGGATATCTGGAACGAGCCGATCACCTACAAGAAGGGTGCGGCCTATCTGGGTGCCGGGTTCACCATCAAGCCGAACTATCAGGACCATATCGGCTCGCTGAAGGCGATCGACCCAGACACCGGCGAGCTGAAGTGGGAGTACAAGAACGCGGCTCCGCTGTGGGCGGGCGTGATGACCACGGCTGGCGGTCTGGTCTTCACCGGGACGCCGGAAGGCCACCTGATCGCGCTGGATGACGAGACGGGCGAGCTCCTGTGGAAGTTCCAGACGGGCTCGGGCATCGTCGGTCAGCCGGTCACCTGGGAGATGGACGGCGAGCAGTATGTCTCGGTCACGTCGGGCTGGGGCGGTGCCGTGCCGCTCTGGGGCGGCGAGGTTGCCAAGCAGGTCAAGTACCTGAACCAGGGCGGCTCCGTCTGGGTCTTCAAGCTGCCGAAGCAGTTGGCCGCGGTCGACTGATCTGACGTTTCGACCGGTCTTCGGGCCGGAAACAGCGGGCCGCCGGTGGAGACATCGGCGGCCCGTCTCCGTTTGGCGGGTCCGGGGTGCCGTGGGCTGACCGGGTTCGATGTACCGGCGGTCGGCGTGGGGCGTCGTTCACGGTTCGGTTTGCGGCGCGCGCGGCGAGATGTGCCAGCGGATCACGAAGATCATCGCGGCGAGAAAGCCCGCGGCCATGGCGAACCATGTCAGCGCGTAGGACAGGTGCGGATTGCGGAAATCGACGATGGTCAGCCCGCCGCGCGGGAAGGCGTCGGCCGGGCCGGAATGGTCGGCGTCCATGAAGTACGGCTTCGCGTCGGAGAGGTCCGCGCCGGCGGAAAGAGCGGCGATGTCGCGCGAGACCCAACGGTCCGCCGCCGGATCGTTGCGCTCGAGCAGGGTTCCGCCGGGTTCGGTGACCCGGAGCAGCCCTTCGACGGTGACAGGGCCGTCCGGGTACAGCCAGTCGGCGGGATCGGTGCCGGTCGGCACGAAGCCGCGATTGACCCAGAGATGGCCGGTGGCGGTGCGCAGCGGCGTCAGGACCCAGTGGCCGGGACCGAGCTCGGTGATCGCCTTGACCCGGCGCGAGAGGTCATGGCGGAACTGCCCGTTGGCGGCTATGCGCAGATAGGCGTGGCGTTCGGCGCTGACCGGGCCGTCCGGCAGTGCGACCGGTGCGCCGTAGGCGCGGGTCTCGACCGCCTCGATCAGGTCGAGTTTCCAGTCGAGGCGCTGAAGCTGCCAGATGCCGAGGCCTGTCAGGGTGACGAAGACGATCGCGGCGAGCACCAGCAGAATGGCGTTGAGCCAGAGCGGTCGCCGCCGCCGCGCGGTCACGGCAGGTTGCGCGCCCGGTCGATCAGTTCGTGCGCGGGCATCATGTTTTCGTGCAGGTGGAACATGACCCAGATCGATCCGGCGAGGATGATGATCAGGATGACGCCGGTGAAGATCAGCGACATGGCCTGCCAGCCGTCCTCGGCCCGCAGTGTTACGTGCAGGAAATAGTAGACGTGGACCATGATCTGCACGGCGCCGAGGCCGAAGATGATGAAGAGCGCCCAGCCGAGGCTCAGTTCGATCTCTGCCATGACGATCCAGAACGGGATCACCGTCAGGATCACCGCCAGCACAAAGCCGATCAGGTAGGAGCGGTAGGAAATCGCGGCGTCGTGGGAATGGTCGCTCATAGCAGGACCCCGGTGAGGTAGACGAACGAGAAGACGCCGATCCAGATCAGATCGAGGAAGTGCCAGAACAGGCTGAGGCACATGATCCGGCGGCGGTTCTCGTGGGTCAGCCCGTGGGTGCCGACCTGCGCGAGCAGCACGCAGAGCCAGATGCATCCGGCGGTGACGTGCAGCCCGTGTGTGCCGACGAGAACGAAGAAGGACGACAGGAAGGCGCTGGCCATGGGCGTCGCGCCGATGTGCCAGAGGTGCTGGAATTCGTAGAGTTCGATCGCGAGGAAGCCGAGCCCGAAGAGGCCGGTGACGATCAGCCAGACGACCATCATGCGCACGTTGTCCTGCTGCATGTTGATCATCGCGAAGCCGTAGGTGATCGACGAGAACAGCAGCATGAAGGTCGCCACGAGGATCAGCTCGATCTCGAAAAGATCCGCCGGCGACGGTCCGGCCGCGTAGTTCTGCCCGACCACGGCGTGGACCGCGAACAGGATGCCGAACAGCAGGCAGTCGCTCATCAGGTAGAGCCAGAACCCCAGCATGGTTCCGGTTTCGTGATGATGATCGCCGTCGTGGGGATCCTCGACGACGTGGAATTCGTAGACCTCGGCCGTGGCGGTCGGGCGCTCGGGCGGATCGAAGTCGCCGACGAAGGCGGTTTCTGCCGGGGGGCCTGCCATTATTCGGCGGGCCCCGCGATGCTGCGCCAGCGCGCCGATTCGATCTCGCGCACTTCCTCGGACGGCACGTAGTAGTCGCGGTTGAAGTTGAACGTGTGGGCGATGCCGTAGGCGAGGCTGGCCAGGAAGGTCGCCGCTGCCAGCCACCAGATGTGCCAGACCAGCGCGAAGCCCATGACCGTCAGGATCGCCGAGATCACGACGCCGGTCGCCGTGTAGTGCGGCATGTGGATCGGCACGAACCCGTCGGTCTTCGGCCGGTAGTCGTTCTGTTTCATGTGCCACCAGGCGTCGAGTTCGTAGACGCGCGGGGTGAACGCGAAGTTGTAGTAGGGCGGCGGCGAGGCGGTCGACCACTCCAGCGTGCGCCCGTTCCACGGATCGCCGGTCGCATCGCGCAGCTCGACCGTGTTGCGGTCGCGGATCGAGACGTAGATCTGCACCAGGAACGCGCCGATGCCGATTGCGACGAAGACCGCGCCGACGGCGGCGACGACGAAATAGGTGCCGTAGACCGTGTCCTCGAACTGGCTGAGCCGCCGTGTCACGCCCATCAGGCCGAGCACGTAGAGCGGCATGAAGGCGAGGTAGAAGCCGATCAGCCAGCCCCAGAAGCTGACCTTGCCCCAGAAGGCGTTCAGCTTGAACCCGAAGGCCTTGGGCCACCAGTAGTTGATGCCCGCGAAAATGCCGAAGACCACGCCGCCGATTATCACGTTGTGGAAGTGGGCGACGAGGAACAAGCTGTTGTGCAGCACGTAGTCCGCCGGCGGCACCGCCAGCAGCACCCCGGTCATGCCGCCGATCACGAAGGTGATGATGAACCCGACGGTCCAGTACATCGGCGCGGTCATCACCAGACTGCCGCGATACATGGTCAGCAGCCAGTCGAAGATTTTGACGCCGGTCGGCACGGCGATGATCATGGTCATGATGCCGAAGAAGGCATTGACGTTGGCGCTCGACCCCATGGTGAAGAAGTGATGCAGCCAGACCGTGAAGGACAGCAGCG
>JBCDAV010000069.1:0-10392 GCA_039184865.1 Pseudomonadota bacterium
GCCGACTGCGCTTTCAACCTAGCCGCCCGGCCCCAGCAGACCCCATCAAGAGCCCAAGAGCTCGCAGAGAACGAAGTCACCCGAAGGGCCGACGCATCAGCTCAGGAAAATACAGCCGCTCATTGACCCATTAGAGAACAGCCGGTCATTGACCCATTAGAGAACAGAATTGGCTCAAAGTGTGAGTTCGCTGCACTTGCGGCCAACGTCAATTTGTGGCGCATATTCGACCCACTCGAGAATCATCGACTTAGAGCACTGAGGCCGCAAGCTTTCGGGGTCGGGATTACGTACCGCCCGCGTCGCTGTGCGTTGCGAACCAGTTTCTCGCCGTGCCTAGCGCGCCTTCCGGATCAGCAGGAATTCGGCTGCCTCGGGCGCAGCCGACGCCGACCGCGTTATCCGCGGATCATCCGGCGCAGCACGGTGTCCCGATTCACGAAGTGGTGCTTCAGTGCCGCAGCGATATGCCCGAGCAGCAGCACGACCAGGCTGATCGCGGTGATCGCGTGCATCGTTGCAAACAGATCGACCAGTTCCTGCGATCCGGGCACGAACGGATCGGGCATCTCGAACAGGCCGAACACCTTGTTCTTGATCCCATAGGCATCCTGCAGCGGCGAGGCCGAGGCCATCAGCCATCCGGTGATCGGCATTGCGAACATGCAGACATAGAGCCCCCAGTGCCCGGCATGCGCCAGCACCCGTTCGATCCGCTTCATGCCGTCGGGCAGCGCGGGTGCGGGGTTCACCGCCCGCCAGATCACCCGCAGCAGCGCCAGCGAAAATGCGACGAAGCCCCAGCTCTTGTGATCCTGCGTCAGGTTGAACTTCGCCAGCAGCGTGTCCGAGTCCGTGCCCGTCAGGATCTGCGCGATGTAGAACCCCATGACCAGAAGGCCGAGAATGACGATCGCCATCGACCAGTGCAGCAGCCGCGCGAGCCACCCCCATCCGGTCACCGTGTTGCGAAGAGCCATGTCAGGTCCCTATTCTGCGCGCACCGCGCGGAGATCGAAACGCACGACGACTTCCGGGCCGATCTCCACGAACGCCGCCGACGGTCCCACACCCAGCAGATAGTCGAGCCGCACGATCATCAAGGATCCCTTCGCCTCTGCCGCGTCGTCACCGATCGACAGCTCGATCTCCGAGGTGATCGGCTTCTCCTCGCCGCGGATCGTGAGTTGCCCCTTCGCTTCGTAGCGGTCGCCCTCGATCGGCGTGAGTTTGATCAGGCGATAGATCACGTCGGGATGGTTCTTCGAGTCGAACCATTCGGCCGATTGAGCGAAACTGCTCGCCAGCACATCGTAGAGGTCGATGCTCGAGGTATCGATCGTCAGTCTCAGGTCCGCCGTGCCGAGATCGTCCGGGTCAAACTCGCCCGTCCCCTCGAAGCGCGAGAAGATCCCGGTCTTCGGATTGCCGTCGCTCTGGTACTCAAAGACGATCTCGGAAGCAGCCGGTTGCACGACCCATTGCGCTGCATGGGCCATCGGGGCGTAGGCGCCGGCCAGCACGCAGAACAAGGCTGCGGGCACAAAAGATCGAATCGTGGTCTGCCAGATCATGCGGGTCTCCTGAAACGCTCGGGGTCGTCCTCGGCTCCGCCAATTTCACGCACCCCGCGCCGCGCTCCGGCGCAGGGCGATGGCAGACGCGTTACTGCGCCGGGCTCATTTCCATTTCCAGCTGGATCGGGATGATCGCGCTGACAGCCGGTGCCGCATAGGTGATGCCGAACTCCGTCCGGTCAATCTCGCCGGTCACGGTGAAGCCCGCGATGGTCTGGTTCGGGTTGAAGGGCGACGGTCCAAGCTTGTTCAGCGTGGCCTGGAAGGTCACCGGCTTGGTGACGCCCCGGATGGTCAGGTCGCCCGTCACGTCGGCCGACTCAGACCCGGTCGGCGTTACCGACGTGGTCGCGAAGGTGATCGACGGGTGGTTCTCGACGTCGAAGAAGTCCTTGCCGCGGATGTGGTTGTCACGGGCTTCCCAGAACGTATCGACCGATGCGGCGTCGATCGTGAAGCTGACCTTGGTGGCCTCGACATTGCCCGGATCGAAGTCGATCTCGGCGTCGAACGTGCGGAACTGGCCGTGGACGTTCGAGAAGCCGAGGTGCCCGACCGTGAAGGTTACGTGTGCGTGGCTCTTGTCGAGCACGTAAGGTGCCGCAGTCGCGGCCAGCGGCGTCGCAGCAAGTGCTGCCGCCACAATGAGGGCTGAGAGGCGCATCGGTATCTCCTTTGTGGAACGCGGTTCCGGTGTTCAGACGCCGATCAACTTAGGGTGCACTGAATTCGGAAAAAGTCACATTACAGTAAAGGATCATTGCGGCTGCCGCAAAGACGAACGCACTTCAGCAGATATCTTGTAGCAATCGGTACAGATCTTCGTGATCGCACAAGGCAGGATTGCGCCGTCGATCAATCGGAGGACGCAGCATGTCAGAGCGGGAGAATTCGCCCGAAACCGTCGCCGACACGGACCTGGATAGCGCGCAGGGCGGGCTCGTCCTGAACCTGTCGGTTGGCGTGAAGGATGCGGAAGAGCCGCAGGCGGAGGCATCGACCAATACGCACCGCTTCGATCCCTACAAGAACTTCAATTTCCGGGTCTGAAACCCGCGATCTCTCGCCTGAAGTCCGCCGTCAGCGCGTCGGAACCGGCGTCTCGCCGCGGTAATCGTAGAACCCGCGGCCGGCCTTGCGCCCGAGCCATCCGGCCTCGACGTATTTCACCAGCAGCGGGCACGGGCGGTACTTGGTGTCTGCCAGCCCGTCATGCAGCACGTTCATGATCGCGAGGCAGGTATCCAGCCCGATGAAGTCGGCGAGTTCAAGCGGCCCCATCGGGTGCCGCGTGCCGAGCTTCATCGCCGTGTCGATGCTCTCGACCGTGCCGACGCCCTCGTAGAGCGTGTAGACCGCCTCGTTGATCATCGGCAGCAGGATGCGGTTGACGATGAAGGCCGGGAAATCTTCGGCCACCGCCGCCTTTTTGCCCAGCGTCGCGACAACGCCCTTCATCGTCGTGAAGGTCTCGTCGTCCGTGGCAATGCCCCGGATCAGCTCGACCAGTTGCATCACCGGCACCGGGTTCATGAAATGCAGGCCCATGAAACGTTCGGGCCGGTCCGTCGTGCTCGCCAGCCGGGTGATCGAGATCGACGAGGTGTTGGTCGTCAGCAGGGTGTTCTCGCCGAGGTGCGGCGCGATGCCTGCGAAGATCTGCACCTTGATCTGCTCGTTCTCGGTGGCGCTCTCGACGACGAGATCCGAGGCCCCCAGTTCCGCCGGGTCCAGCGTCCCCTTCAGCCGGGCCATCGTCGCACCATGGTCGGCGACCGAGATCTTCTCGCGGGCGACGGCCTTGTCGAGCTGCTTGCCGATCCCGGCCAGCCCGGCGTCGATACGCTCCTGATCGACATCGTTCAAAAGCACGTCGAACCCGGCCTGCGCGAAGACCTGCGCAATGCCTGTTCCCATCTGTCCGGCGCCGATCACGCCGACCGAGCGGATGTTCGTCATCCTCGTATCCCCAGTCTCCGGGCGGTGGACCGCCCGTGATTATCCTGCGCGAATGGTGCGCTGCAACATGACACGTTACCCGATTGCTTCTGCTTGGCAACGCCGCGTGGCGGAATTTCGGCGCAAGAAAATTGCTTATTCGGCGCGCGGCGCCCGGCACTCGGCCTGAATCGCCCGCCATCGCGCGGCCAGCCAATCGTCTCCGCCCATCGCATCGACGACGGGCTGCAGCCGTTCTCGATAATCGCGCCAACGCGCGACAGACCCGGACGAGACCGGCGCCCGGACCTGCGCCACCGACGCGGTCTTCACCGGTCCCGACCGGTCCGGTGTCAGGCACCGCGCGTCCCACGGCAATCCAAGGTGGTTCAGGACACCGCGCAGCACGGGCTCGGCGTCGGTCACCAGATCCTCGTAGAGCACGGGGTGGACCTGCGCGCCGACAAGCGCCCGCCAGTCATCGGTCAGATCCGCATATTGCCGCCAGGCCTGACCCAGCGCCGTCATGTCCGTGGCATAGTCGAGCCCGAAGGCGAAGCTCGCCTCCCAGCAGGAAAGGCACGTCCCGAGCGGATGGCGCTGCATGTGCAGAATGCGGCCGTTCGGGAACATGCAGGCGATCAGCGGCCAGAACAGCGTGTTCGGCGGCATCTTGTCGATGATCCGCGCCGCCGGTTGCTGGCCCGCGCGGTCGGTGATGCCCTTGAGCACGGCGCGCGCGATCTGTCCCAGCACCTTCGGCGTCAGAACCTGCTTGAGCCGCGCCGGTTCGCGTCCGGCCTGCGCCAGAAACTGGTTGAAGATCATTCCGACCGTCGTCGTCTCGCCAACCGAGGCGATCACGGGATGCGCCGCCAGCATCCGGTCGAGCAGCGTGGTCCCGGATCGCGGCATCCCTGTGATGAAGACCGGGCGCTCGTCCGCCAGCCCGTGCCCGCGCAGCCGTTCCATCAGACCGGCGTCGAAGACCGAGCGCAAAAGATCCTGCATCGCGCGTTCGCGCGGCGCATCCCATCGCATCGGCGACAGCCGGTTGCCCTCGCCCGTGGCATCGAAGGCGCCGTCATCGTCGCCGAGCTTTCGCAGGACGGTGGCCAGCGCGTAGTTCAGATCGCGCGCGACTTTCGGCTCGGGATCTTTCGCCAGCATGGCGCGCAGTTCGTCCGCCAGATCATCAGCCTCGCTGGCGTTGACGGCGGTCGCCAGATCGAGCCAGGCGCTCGAGTAGCCCGGGTCGACCTGCACGGCCTTGCGCGCAGCGGCGGCTCCCTCGTCGAACCGTCCGAGTGAATTCAGGATCAGACCCTCATGCGCGAAGATCGTCGCCTGCGGGTACTGACGGCCAAGCGCGCGAATCTCGGTCAGGGCCTCTTCGGCCCGGTCTTCGCCATGCCAGATCGCAATCGCGTGGCGCAGCCGTACGGTCGGATCCTGCGGCGCGAGCTTCAGCGCCTCGCGATAGACCTGTGCAGCCGCCGCCGTGTGCCCGCCCGCATAGAGCTTGGCACCCTTTTCGAGCATTTCGCTGATTTTGGGATCGGTCATCGATCGATCGCCTTTGCCCATGTGGACATCGACTTAAACAATTCTTGCCCACCTAATTGCCCACCTTGAGGGCATTTTCGCGGGCGCGGTTTTATCGACCTTGAGGTTCATCGCCAGCAGCGATCAGTGCGCCTCTTCCCAGCTTGCACCACGGCCCGCGTCAACCACCAGAGGTACGGCGATCTCGACCGCCGGTGCCGCTGCGTTCTCCATCACCGCGCGCACGGTCTCGACCGTGGCATCGGCCTGATCCTCGGGCACCTCGAACAGCAACTCGTCATGCACCTGCAACAGCATCCGCGCGTCCAGCCCTGCAGCGTCGATCGCGTCCGGAATGCGGATCATCGCCCGCCGGATCACGTCCGCGGCTGTGCCCTGGATCGGCGCATTGATCGCCGCGCGCTCCGAGAACCCGCGCCCGGGGCCTTTCTGAGTGATCCCCGGCGTGTGAATGCGCCGCCCGAACAGGGTTTCGACATAACCTTTCTCCCGCGCATGGGCCTTCGTGTCCTCCATGTACTGCTTTATTCCCGGGAACTTGGCGAAGTACCGGTCAATGAAGTCCTGCGCTTCGCCCCGTGGAATCCGCAGATTGTTCGACAGCCCGAACGCCGTCACCCCATAGATGATGCCGAAGTTCACGGCCTTCGCCTGCCGCCGGATATCCGGCGTCATCTCGTCCAGCGGCACGTCGAAAACCTCGGAGGCGGTCATCGCGTGGATGTCGAGCCCGTCGCGGAAGGCCGTCTTCAGCGCCGGGATATCGGCGATGTGGGCGAGGATTCGCAGCTCGATCTGGGAATAATCCAGCGATAATATGATGTTACCGGGTTCCGCGATGAAGGCGGTGCGGATCGCGCGGCCCTCCTCGGTTCTCACCGGGATGTTCTGTAGGTTGGGATCGGTCGACGCGAGCCGCCCGGTCGAGGTCGCGGCAAGAGAGAACGAGGTGTGCACCCGCCCGGTCTCGCCGTTGATATGGGTCGGCAAGGCGTCGGTGTAGGTCGATTTCAGCTTCGAAAGCTGCCGCCAATCCAGGATCTTGGCGGGCAGATCGTGGCCCTGCGCGGCGAGGCTCTCCAGAACGTCCGCGCCCGTGCCCCAGGCGCCGGTCTTGGTCTTCTTGCCGCCTTCCAGACCCATCTCGTCGAACAGGATCTCGCCGAGCTGCTTGGGCGAGGCCTGATTGAACTTGCGGCCAGCCAGCGCGTAGATCTCGTCCTCGTACTCGGCCATCTTCTGCGCGAACCGGTTGGACATGCTGCCCAGCGCATCCCGGTCGACCTTGATGCCGTTGCGCTCCATGTCGACCAGAACCGGAATCAGCGGGCGTTCGAGCGTGTGATAGACGGTCGAGACACGCTCGGCCGCCAGCCGGGGCCTGAGCCCGTGCCACAGCCGCAGGGTCACATCCGCGTCCTCGGCGGCATAGTGCGCAGCCTTGTCGACATCGACCCGGTCGAACGTGATCGCCGACTTCCCGGAACCGATAAGCTCCTTGATTGAAACGCATTTGTGGGAAAGGTGGCGCTCGGCCAGTTCGTCCATCCCGTGCCCGCCCAGCCCCGAATCCAGCGCGTAGGACATCAGCATCGTATCGTCGATCGGCGCCACCAGAGCCTCATAGCGGGCCAGCACCTTCAGATCGTATTTCAGGTTCTGGCCGATCTTGATGATCGACGGATCGGCAAGGATCGGCCGCAGCGCATTCAGCACGGCGTCGATCTCGAGCTGCCCTTCGACACGCATTGCGGCGCCCAGCAGATCGCCGTCGCCGGAGACATGGGCGACAGGCACATAGGCCGCGGTTTCCGGCGTCACCGCCAGTGCAAACCCGGCGATCTCGGCAACCATTTCGTCCAGCGAATTGGTCTCGAGATCGATGCACAACAGGCCGTGCTCGTAGGCCTCGTCGATGATCGCGGCGAACATGTCCATATCGCGCACGATCCGGTAGGCGGCTTTCTCGATCGGTTCCAGCGCGCGCTTCGCGCCGGGCACCCAGTCACCGGCAGGCGCTGCTGAGGATTTCGCCTCCGTCTCCACCGCGCCGACCACGGGCGCTTCGACCCCGAACGCCTCGGCAATCCGGTTGGTCAGGGTGCGGAACTCCATCTCCTTGAGGAAGTTCAACAAAACATCCGGGTCCGGCGCATTCAGCGAGAACTCGGTCATCGCAACCTCGACCGGAACGTCGCGTTTCAACGTCACCAGATCGCGGCTGATCCGGATCTGCTCGGCGTTGTCGATCAGGGTCTGCCGGCGCTTCGGCTGCTTGATCTCCTCGGCCCGCGCCAGCAGCGTGTCGAGGTCACCGTATTCATGGATCAGCGTCGCCGCGGTCTTCACACCGATGCCCGGAGCGCCGGGGACATTGTCGACCGAGTCGCCCGCAAGTGCCTGAACATCAATGACTTTCTCCGGCCCAACACCGAACTTCTTTTCGACCTCATCGGGACCGATCTCGACGTTCTTCATCGGATCGACCATGCCGATCCCCGGCGCCACGAGCTGCATCAGATCCTTGTCGGACGAGATGATCGTGACCGTAGCACCGCCCCCGGCCGCCTGATCGGCATAGGTCGCGATCAGGTCGTCGGCCTCATAGCCCTCCATCTCGATGCAGGGCAGGCCGAACGCGCGGGTCGCATCGCGGATCAGCGGGAACTGCGGGACCAGATCTTCGGGCGGGGGCGGGCGCTGGGCTTTGTAGCCGTCGTAAATCTCGTTGCGGAAGCTCTTCGAGGAATAGTCCAGGATCACGGCCAGATGCGTGGCCCCCTTAGTGCCTGCGCCGATCACCAGCTTGTGCAGCATGTTGCAGAAGCCCGAGACCGCGCCGATCGGCAGTCCGTCCGATTTCCGCGTCAGCGGCGGCAGCGCATGGTAGGCCCGGAAAATGTAGCCCGAGCCATCAACCAGATAGAGATGATCGCCTTTTCCCAAGCCGTCGCTCATTTTCCGCTCCTCCGTCACAGCGCCGTATAGAACGGCAAGCAACCGGCATTTGCCAGCGCAAATGCCCGGAACATCGCGGCGCAATCAATCTCCGGCTTCCCAGACCGCAAACTTCGCGCTCAGCGTGTACCTGCGTCTAAAGTCAGGGGGAGAAAAGTATGCGCCCGGTGCGGGGAAACACCGGGCGCAGGCCAGAGGCCGATTTGGGCCGGCTGAGGGGGAGTGCCGCCCGTTAGACGACGGTTTGCTTGGGGGGGAAACCCGCCGTCCTGCTCAATGAGATGGGTCGGAGGAATTAACTCTTCAAGATCTAGGACGCTACGTCGCAAGCCGATATCCGCCGGTTTCGGTCACAAGTATGCGAGCGTTGCCCGGATCGGGTTCGATCTTCTGGCGCAACCTGTAGATGTGCGTCTCCAGCGTGTGGGTCGTGACCCCGGCATTGTAGCCCCAGACCTCGCGCAGCAACGTGTCGCGTTCGACCGTTCTTCCGCCGGCGCGGTAAAGGAATTTGAGGATGTTGGTTTCCTTCTCGGTCAGGCGGACCTTCTTCTCGGCCTCGTCGACCAACATCTTCGCGCCGGGACGGAAGCTGTAGGGGCCGACCGCAAAGACCGCGTCCTCGGACTGCTCGTGCTGGCGAAGCTGTGCACGGATGCGCGCCAGAAGAACCGGGAACTTGAAGGGCTTGGTGACGTAGTCGTTGGCGCCCGCGTCCAGCCCGAGGATCGTGTCGGCATCCGAGTCGTTGCCCGTCAGCATCAGGATCGGACACTTCACGCCGGTGCGCCGCATCATCCGGCAAACCTCGCGCCCGTCCAGATCGGGCAGTCCGACATCCAGGATGACGAGATCATGCATCTCGGTCTTGGCGCGCTCGAGGCCGCCATTGCCGCTCTCGGCCTCGTAGACGTCGAAGTCGTCGATCATCATCAACTGCTCGGCCAGCGCCTCGCGCAGATCGCCGTCATCGTCCACCAGAAGGATCTTTTTCGCCACGCTCATGCGTATCCCCTCTTCTCGACAAGTCGCATTATTGTGTTGTGGCCGGTGACTTGGGGACGGGACGAGCGGAAACCAGAAATCTTTTCAAGCACTCACCGTCTCGTGTTTTTGCGTGGGCGACTGTTACCATTTTTGGAGCACAAAGCGCGAATTGTTACTATATGGCTGGGCCTGATCGTAACACGAGGCTGCCGTGACGCTTAAGCTGAATGACGAGGAACGGGTCGCCCGGGCGCGCGCTGATCTGCGCATTGGTGCGCCGGTCGCACTGGTGTCCTCGGCGGGCGGAGCCATCATGCTGGCGGCGGAAACCCTTTCTGCGGCGCGGCTGCAAGATGCGCGCGTCCTGTCGGCTGACGTCGATCTCGCGATCTCCCATCGCCGCGCCGAAACCCTGCGGGCGCGCGCCTATGATGGCGATGTGGCGCGCGTCGCCGTCCCGCGCGATGTCGGGTTGAACTGGATCTTGGCCACGGCAGACCCGTCGCTCGACCTCACCCATCCTTTGCGCGGCCCCTACCAGACGCGACGGGACGGATCGGCCGATCTGCATCGGCTGGCCATCGCACTCTGCAAGCAGGCGCGGCTGTTGCCTGCCGCACTTCTGGTGCCGGTCTCGCTGGCGCAAGCGCACGAACTCGCCAGCGGCAACGGCCTGTCGATCCTCGACGAGATGCTGGTGCACCGGGCGGCAGATGCGGCAATCAAGATGCACCGCGTCTCCGGCGCGCGCGTGCCGACCCGGTTCACGGAAGCGGGCCGCGTCCACGTATTCCGGCCCGAGGACGGCGGCGAGGAGCACTACGCCGTGGAAGTGGGCGCGCCGGACCGCGACGCGCCCGTACTCTCACGCCTGCACTCGGCCTGTTTTACCGGAGACGTGGTCGGCTCGCTCAAATGCGATTGCGGGCCTCAGTTAGCGGCGGCGATGGATCAGATCGCCGATGAGGGCGCCGGAGTGCTGCTCTACATGAACCAGGAAGGACGTGGCATCGGTCTGGCCAACAAGATGCGCGCCTACGCGCTGCAGGACCAGGGTTACGACACGGTGGAAGCCAACCACCGGCTCGGCTTCGAGGACGATGAGCGCGATTTCCGCCTCGGCGCCGAGATCCTGAAGGCGCTCGGCTTCTCTTCGGTCCGTTTGATGACGAACAATCCGGGCAAGATCGCGATGATGGAGGCCTCGGGCGTCGCCGTGACCGAGCGCGTTCCCCTGAAGGTCGGCGAAACCGCCCAGAACCAAGCCTATCTGGCGACCAAGGCAGCGAAAAGCGGGCACCTTCTGTGACCTTGGGGGGATTCGGATCTGAACAAGCCCCCCCCCCCGGCCCCCCCCCCCCCCCCC
>JBCDAV010000070.1:0-9405 GCA_039184865.1 Pseudomonadota bacterium
ATGGGCACGGGCTACTACGGCGCTCAGATAGACTACATGAACTACGTCAATATGAACGGTGGCGTTAACGGCGTCATGCTGACGTGGCAGGAATGCGAAACCGAGTACAACGCGGTCAAGACGGTCGAGTGCTATCAGCGCCTGCTGGAAAAAGACGGCCAGAAGATCGTTGTCTTTGACACGCTGGGCACCCCCGGCGCCTATGCCGTGATCAACCGCATGGCCGAAGATAACGTCGTGCTGGCCCAGTACGGCTACGGCCGCACCGACGGCGCCGATGGCCGCGTCTGGCCCTGGGTCTTCAACGCAGCGAGCCACTCCTGGTCGCAGATCGCTGTGAAAATGAAGTTCATGGCCGAGCAGGAAGGCGGCATCGACAAGATGAACGGCAAGAAGATCGTTCACTTGCACATCGACAGCGCCTACGGCCGCGAGCCGCTGCCAGCGATGCGCAAGATCGCCGAGGACTGGGGCGTCGAACTGGTCGAGATCTCGATCCCGCCGCCCGGCCTGGAGCAGCAGTCGCAATGGCTGCAGATTCGTCGTGAGCAGCCTGACTGGGTCACGTTCTGGGGCGCTGGTTCTGGCATGAACTCGACCGCCATGACCAACGCCGCGCGCGTCGGCTTCCCGCGGGACCGGATGATGTATGTCACCTTCGGCGCAGCCGAGGAAGACATGTACCCGGCAGGTGACGCGGCTGTCGGCACCTATGCGGTTGCCAACGCGTTGCCTGGAGATTCGTTCCCGCTGGTCGCCGCGATCAAGGAGCAGGTCTACGGCTCGGGCAAGGGCAACCTCGCCGATGAAAGCCGTGTCGGCTCGGTCTACTGGAACCGGGGTCTGGGCGCTGCCGTGATGTGGATCGAAGCGCTGAAGAACGCGCAGGAGATGCACGGCAAGGTCGGCAAGGCCGTCACCGGTGCTGAATTCCGTGATGGCTATGAGGCCCTGAACATGTCCGAGGATCGTCTTGGCGAGATCGGCATCAAGGGCATGGTCGCACCGTTCGCGATCTCGTGCGAGAACCACGAGGGTGCGGGCAAGTTCGCGGTGATGCAGTGGGACGGTGAAAAGTTCGAACAGATCACCGGCTGGGAAGCCCCGCTTGATCCCGCATATATCCGTCAGCTGGTGGAGGACTCGGCGGCAAAGTTTGCCAGTGAGAACAACATCACGCCGAAGTCGTGCTCCTGACGAACGGCGGAAATCTGACCATACGGTAAGGTCAAAGGCGGCATTGGCTTCAACGTCGCCTTTGATCCATCCGCCCGGGGTCCGTAAAGTCCATGCGGATCCCGGGCGCACGCATACGGGCAAGTGATGACGGAACGAACATGAGCGCGACCTCTGATAACATACTGGAAATCACGGATGTCGAGGTCGTCTACGACAGCGTCATCGCGGCGCTGCACGATGTGTCCCTGTCCGTGCCACGGGGAAAGATCGTCGCCTTGCTGGGCGGAAACGGTGCCGGCAAGAGCACGACACTGAAGGCCATCTCGACCATGCTCGCAGCCGAGCGCGGCAAGGTCACGCGGGGCTCTGTCACCTATGACGGCGTCGCCGTGAAGGGCCAGACGCCCGCGGACATGGTCGGGCTCGGGCTCGTGCAGGTTCTCGAAGGCAGACGTTGCTTCGGACACCTCACCGTCGAGGAGAACATCATTGCGGGTGCCTATTCGAGAAAGCTCTCGAAGCCCGAGATCAAGGACGAACTGGACAAGATATACGGCTATTTCCAGCGCCTGAAGGAACGCCGGAAAAGCCAGGCCGGATACACATCAGGCGGCGAACAACAGATGGTCGCCGTGGCGCGCGCCATGATGGCGAAGCCGAAAATGCTGCTGCTGGACGAGCCGTCGATGGGACTGGCACCGCAACTCGTCGCCGAAATCTTCAACATCGTGCAGGAACTGAACCAGAAGGAAGGCGTCAGCATCCTGCTGGCCGAGCAGAATACCAACGTGGCGCTGCGCAATGCCGACTACGGGTACATCATCGAGACAGGCCACGTGATGCTTCATGGCACCGCAGAGGATTTGATGAACGACGAAAAGGTGAAAGAGCTCTATCTCGGCATCTCGAAAGAGGGGCGGAAGAACTTCCGGGATGTTCTGCGCGAGGAAAGCGCATCCCACGCAGACTTGCATCACCATTGATCTGAAGTTGGGATAGGGGGGTGACATGATGCAAGAACGGAATTTTCCGATTGGAGCGCCAATCCTCGAGGTGAAGGGCATCTCGTTGAGTTTCGGCGGCGTCAAGGCGATCACGAACAGCTCGTTCAGTGTGCTGGAGCACGAGATCAGGGCGATCATCGGCCCGAACGGCGCTGGCAAGAGCTCGATGCTGAACTGCATCAACGGGATCTACAAACCGCAGGAAGGCACCATCGCCTTCAAGGGCGAGGTGCTGGAGAAGATCAGCCCGAACTCCATCGCGCAGGCCGGTGTCTCCAGAACGTTCCAGAACCTCGCGCTGTTCAAGCGGATGTCGGTGATCGACAACATCCTTGTGGGCCGTAAGCTGCACATGAGCGCCAACTTCATGTCGGTCGCGCTGCAGCTTCCGAAAGCGCGAGCCGAGGAGAAGGAAAACCGCGAGCGTTGCGAAGAGATCGTCGACTTTCTGGAGATCCGGCACATCCGCGACACGCCGGTCGGAAAACTTCCCTACGGATTGCAGAAAAAGGTCGAGCTCGGTCGCGCTCTGGCCACCGAGGCCGACGTGCTGTTGCTCGATGAGCCGATGGCAGGGATGAACGTCGAGGAGAAGCGCGAAATGTGCCGCTTCATCCTCAAGGTCAATGACGAGCTTGGCACCACCATGGTGCTGATCGAGCACGACATGGGGGTGGTTATGGACATCTCCGACAATGTCGTCGTGCTCGACTACGGCAAGATCATCGCTGACGGCACGCCGGATGAGGTCAGAACCAACCAGGACGTGATCGACGCCTATCTCGGAGTGGCCCATGACTGAGCTTCTTTTCTTCATCGAGGTCGTCGTGGCCGGGCTGCTTGCGGGCACGATGTACTCGCTGGTCGCGCTGGGTTTCGTGCTGATCTATAAGGCGTCGTCGACCTTCAACTTCGCCCAGGGCGCGATGGTGTTCTTCGCCGTCCTCGCCTTTGTCGGCTTCATGGAGCTGGGCATCCCCTTCGTCGCGGCGTTCTTCGTGACGATCCTGCTGATGATCGGGGTCGGCTTCTGCACCGAGCGTCTCGTGCTCAAGCCACTGATGAACCAGAGCGAAGACACGTTGCTGATGGCCACGATCGGGCTCGGCTTCGTGCTGGAGGGTCTCGCGCAGGCCATGTGGGGGGTCGAAGTCCGTCGCCTTGATCTCGGAATCGGCGACTTCCCGATCCCGTGGATCATCGACGCCACAGGGCTCTTCATCAGTGCGCTCGATCTGACGGCGGGCATGGTCGCCGCCTTCCTGATCATCGGCCTCGCACTTCTGTTCAAGTACACCAAGGTCGGTCTCGGCCTGCGCGCCGTGGCGGATGATCCGGGTGCGGCGAGCTCGATCGGCATTCCTCTGCCCAGCATCATGCTGATGGTGTGGTCCGCGGCGGGCGTTGTTGCACTGGTCGCTGGAATGATGTGGGGCGCTCGGGCAGGGGTTCAGTTCGCGCTGGTCGATCTTGCGCTCAAGGCCCTGCCGGTGCTGATCATCGGCGGGTTCTCGTCGATCCCCGGCGCGATCATCGGTGGTCTGATCATCGGCGCGACCGAAAAGGTGCTAGAGGTCTATATCGGCCCGTTCTTCGGCGGTGCCATCGAAGGCTGGGCGCCGTTCGTGCTGGCGATCTTCTTCCTGCTGTACAGGCCCGAGGGCCTGTTTGGCGAGAAGATCATCAGACGGGTTTAGGGGGGATCTGACGTGAGCAACAAACCGGTTTTCCTGGGATACTCGCAAGGCGACATCGTCAACTTCTTCATCCTGATGATCGTCGCCTTCGGCGTGATCCCCGTCGTCATACAGACGGACTATTGGTATTCGTCGATCCTGATCCCGTGGCTGTGCCTCGCACTGGCGGCCATTGGCCAACAGGTCGTCATGGGCTACGCGGGCCAGCTGGCCGTCGGAGCGGCAGGCTTCATGGCGGCAGGTGCCTTCGCCTGCTACAACCTGATCCTGCGGGTGCCCGATCTTCCGTTCTTCGGCGCATTGGCCCTGTCCGGCCTGATCGCTGCGGCGTTCGGCATCCTGTTCGGCCTGCCCAGCCTGCGCGTGCGTGGCATCTACCTGATGGTCGCAACGCTCGCCTCGCAGTTCTTCATCATCTGGATGATCGACAAGTTCGGCTGGTTCAAGAATTACGACACGTCGGGGATCATCACCGCGCAGGATATCGTGATCTTCGGCAAGCCGTTCACCACGCCGATGGAGATGTACCTCGTGATTGTCGTCGTCGTGACGGTGCTGACGATCATGGCGCTCAACATGGCCCGCGGCAGCACCGGGCGGAACTGGATGGCCGTGCGCGACATGGATATTGCGGCGGAGTCGATGGGCATTTCGCTTCTCAAGACCAAGCTGCAGGCCTTTGCAATCAGTGCGTTTTATTGCGGCGTCGCCGGGGCTCTGTTCGCGTTCACCTACCTGAAATCGATGGAACCCGTAGCCTTCGACATCAAGCTGTCGTTCAAGATCCTGTTCATGGTCATCCTTGGCGGCCTTGGCACGATCAGTGGAGCCTTCATCGGCGCGGCGTTCATCCTGCTGTTCCCGGTCTTGCTAAACAGCATCGGCAACAACGTCTTTCATGGCGCGATCGACGCGACGATCATCTCATCGATCGAACTCGTTGTGTTCGGTGTCCTGATCATCGTCTTCATGATCTACGAGCCGCTCGGCATGGCGAAGCTGTGGGAGAACCTGCGGAACCGGATGCGCCCAAAAAGTTCGCCGCTGACCGATCTGTCGCCCCAGCGGGAAAGCTGACCGAGCGGGCTTCATAGAGGGTTCAGAGACTAATTCGCGGCACATGCCGTCTGCCACGATCAGCGCTTCCCGCTTGGGAGCGCTTGCTCGTCTGTCGAAGCATCGAGCCATTCCGTGCGCTGCGCCGATACAGCCTAAGCTGGCGGCGGCGCTTTGTCGGTCGCGTCTGCGCTGAACCTTCCTTCCATTCATGTGGTTCGCGTGATCAGCCCGGTGACTTGTCGACGGGCTACATCGCTCGGGAACTGTGGCCGGGTGTGCCTTCGCGCCAGAACGCGATGCTCAACTGCGTCTTCTTGTTGAGGCCGAAGTTCTTCTTGAAGACCGTGCGCACGGCCTGGGCGGCAGTGAATTCGCCTCCGAACCAGCCGTAGCTGACGGGTTCGTTGGTGCAGCCGCGCACCAAATCCGCGACTTTCGCCGTGAACTCTTCCGGCGGGACCGCCGTTACCTTCATCTGGGACTTTGGCATGTAGGCATCCAGTGCCTCCTGCGAGGGCGCCGCGGCAAAGACGTGGCCTGTCGCACGCCCGCCGACACTCTCGATCAGACGCGCGATTGACGGCAGACCGGTGTAGTCGGCGGCGAGAACCACGTTCTCGGTGTGCTCGAGATAGGGATCGCCGACCGGCCCCATTACGCCCACCTGTTGCTCGTCCCCGTCATAGGCCGCCCAGTCCGAGATCAGACCGCCATCGTGATGCGCGATGTCGATGTCGATCTCGCGCGCATCGACGCGGATCTCGCGGATCGTGACGAAGCGCTCGTGCAGCTTGTCGTCGCCCTCTGGCCAACTGGTGGCGCCGTTCTCGGCGATCACTGGCCAGACCGGTGTGCGCCCGCGCGTCTCGGGCATCATCACCCGGATGTGGATGCCGTCCTTCGTGAGCGCCTGCACGTCGACGCCCTCCAGAGTGACCCGGATCAGGCCGGGGAAGATCTCGCGCCGCGCCTTGGCGCGCAAGATGCGGAAATTCGACGGCAACTCGCCGACCTTGATCCCGCCCGTCCAGCGCATTGTCCGCACCGCCTCCGGGTCGAACTCCTCGACGTGCTCGATGATTTCGTCGCGGATGAAAACGAGGAAGTTCTCGCTCGGCGTGTCGATCAGCACATCGACTGCGCCGTCCTCCGCCTTCATCTCGACCAGACAACCCATCTCCTCCATGCGCAGCAGGCCGGGCTTGGGCCACGTGCAGGTGATGCCGTGTTCGGTGAATTCCTCGTCACAGAATGCGAGAAGCGCTTTCGGATCGGCAACCGCCATCGTGCCGGTCGAGATCGCGCGTTCACCGTCAAGACCCCGATCCGATTTTCGGAATGATGCGAATCCAAGGTAGAGGATGCCGATCGGCACGAGCGCGAGCGGGATCGCTGCAAAGAACGCCGGCAGATAGCCGTGATGGTCGATGACATAGCCGACGATCGGGTCTGCGAAACCGGCCAGGACCATGTAGATCGCAATCTGGACAGAGAAGTCGAAGCCCGGGATCTCGGGCCGTACCTTGTCCATCGCGCCCCGGAACATCACGATGTCCGTCGTCGCGATGGCGGCCCAGCCGAGGATGATTGCGTAGCGGATACTGTCCGGCAGCGCCGCCGCGATATAGGCGATCCCGATCAGCACCGGAATGTTGATCAGGCCCACGATGTAGATCGCGCGCACGCGGGGCAGATTGCGCAGAAGGGGGCCGCAGATGGCGGTGGCACCACCCCCCGCGCTCATTGCGAACAGGCCGAACCAGATCGCGATCTCCTCGGTACTCATGCCCTGGTCGACCATCATCAGGCGCATCGGCAGCATGGTCATGATCAGCGGCAGCCGCATGGTCCCCAGGATCGCCAGCCACCGCCCGATCCTGGCTTGCGTAAAGAACTTCAGGGCGTTCCGATAATTGACCGGCGGCGCGCCGCGCAGACGGGCGGGCTCCTTGACCAGCAACAGCGTAAACAGCGGCACGGCGAACACCACCGCCTGGATCAACAACGCTACCGTCCAGCCGATCTGGTCGTAGAGATAGAGAAACCCGAAGCCGCCCACGATCGCGCCGCCATAAGCGCCCGCGTTCTGGAAGGTTGCTCCCATCGTGCGCTCAGACGGCCGCAAAAGCGAGATCGCCAGCGCATCGACCGCGACATCCTGCGTGCTGACGGCGAGTGCTGCGATGAACAAGGCGATGAACAGCGGTACCAGAGACCCGCCCGGATCACACATTGAAAGGACGACTATGCCTGCAACGTGCAGCGTCGACAGGATCACGATCCATGACTTGTAGCGATTGCGTCCGAGCTTGTGTCGGTCGATCAGTGGCGCCCAGAGGAACTTGAAAATGTATGGGATTCCCGCGAGCTGAACCATCCCGATCATCGTCGCCGAGTGCCCTTCCTGGCGCAGAATGATCGGGAGCGCCATCACGGCAAAGAAGAACGGAATGAACTGAACGGCATACAGGACGCCGACGACGGACAGAATCCGCCACCGCATTGTCGTTTGCCTGCCCCCTGTCATTACAGGCCCCGACATCGCTTGCTGCATATCCGCCATGGCTTGCTCCTCGCTGTCCGGCACCGATCAGAAACGGACCGTTGCCGCGGCGCCGAAGGTTCTGGGTCGGCCGACCGCCGTCAGGCTGCCGCCGCCAAAGCCCGCGGGCAGCGCCTCGTCGAAGGTCACGTAGCGTTCGTCACCGAGATTGCTGATGAAACCCTCGACGCGGACCGAGGTCGGCCCGGCCTCGAACTCGTAGGCTGCCGACAAGTCGACGACCGCGTAGGAGTCAATAACGGCCTGATCCAGAGCCGACCGGGTCGAGCCAGCGAAGTTCACGCTCAACGTCGTCTCGAACCCGTCGAACGGGAGCACGGTGATCCCGGCCGAGGCTGTCACGTTCGGTGCGCGCGGTAGTTCTGCGCCTTCAAATTCCGGCACGATCGACCCGGCATCGGTGATCTCGGTGTGAAGCAGCCCGACCGATCCCTCGAACCGAAGTTCCGGAACCGGCTGGAACGTCGCCGCGAACTCCCCGCCGTAGCCGATCGCCTTGGGTACGTTGCCGAACAGCCGCGCCCCGTTCGCGTCGGTGACGGCCGATGACCCCGGGATCTGCGCATCGGTCCAGTTGTAGAAGAATCCGGTCGCGGACAGATCGAGCGTGTCGTCGAACAGGCTCGTGCGGACGAAGACCTCGTGCTGATCAATGTACTCGGGCTGGATCACCGACGTTGACACCGGGAAGGCGAAGAAGTCGACGTCCAGACCGCCATTCCGGAAGCCGCGGGCATAGGTGTAACCGACGGTCGTCTGGTCGTCGAGGTCATAGCGCAGCCCGGCCTTGGGCAGAAACACCGTCTCGTTGAAGCTCGCGTCCGAAGCTGGAAACCCGAGCGAGGTGGTTGCCCGCGTCCTGTCGTCGATCTCAAGGCGGCCGCCTGCGATCACCGTCAGGCCTGGCAGCAGGGCGTCGGCGGAGAGCTCAACCTCGCCGTAGATCCCGGTGTTCCGGATCTCGCCGTCCAGCCTGAACGCCAGATCACCGTCGCTGAAACCTTCCTCGTCCTCGGTGTTGTGGATCACCCCGAAAACACCGCGCTCCAGAATTCCGAGATCTTCGACTTGAACATAGGCCTCGCCCTCGAACTGGCGCTTATCGAAGCCGGTCGCGCCGATCGAGAAGCCGAAGAAGTTCTCGCCGGTATCGACGAACAGCAGCTCGTTCTCCTGCCAGGCAAAGCGACCGACCAGCGAGACGTTGTCATTGATGTCATAGGTTGCCTTGGCCTGCGTCGTGATCTGGTCGACCTCTTCGTAGGAACTGCGGAACGCGTAGAGCCCGGGGAAGCTGTTATCGATGGTGATGCCGTCGACGTCCGAGACGAAGCCCTCCAGCGTCTTCTCGCTGCGCGTCCGGTCGGCGGACAGCAGCAGGCTGAACCCGTCCAGCGCCTTCGGTTCCCAAAGCAGTTTGCCCCGAATGCGATTGAAGATCTCGTCTTCGGGATCGAACCCGGCAGGCAGCACGGGCTGGATGTTGACATAGCTCTGACCGACGCTGCCCTCGCCGGTGATGCGCACTGCCAGTTCGTCCTCGACCAGCGGCGCGTTGACCATGAAGGCGCCGTTCACCGTGCCGCTCTCGTTGAAGTACCCGGTCCGGGCAGCGCCTTCAAACTCGAAGACCGGGTCGTTGGTGTAGATCCGGATCGCGCCGCCAAACGCGTTGCGGCCGGTGCTGGTCGGTTGCGGCCCGCGCGCGACCTCGATCGTATCGACATCCCACAGCGTGACCTGGGAAATGGTCGAGGAATCGCCCGCAGGGGTCGCCACGTCGTCCACCACGATCGGCGTGCGCGGTTGCGATCCGACCGTAATCCCGGGCCGCGCCCCGCTGGTGCTGTCGATCCCGCGAATCGACGGCAAAGAGAAGCCCTCGTTCGCAAGCACGTTCGGC
>JBCDAV010000071.1:0-7891 GCA_039184865.1 Pseudomonadota bacterium
CCCCCGGCCGCGGTCCCCCGGCCCCCCCCCCCCCCCCCCCGCCCCGCCCACGGGGCGCCGCACTTGGGCGGAGGCGGGGGTGGTGGCGGGCCTGATTGGAAGGCAGATGCCGCCCGCAGGGCGGGGACTGCCGCGCAACGGAATGGAGTGGTCGCAGGTGGGAGGACCGCGATGCGAATGACGCGCAGAACGGCGATGTCGGCTATTGGCGCAATGGCAGCCGGTCCCGTGCTGGCCCGCGCCCCGCTGGCCTATGACCTCAAGCCGGCGTCTGTCGCGCCCGGGATCTGGATGATCGAAGGGTCGCGCAACTACTTCTCGATGGAGAACGGCGGCGCGATCGTGAACATCGTCATGCTCGAGACCGATGCCGGTCTGGTGATCATCGACACCGGCCCGTCCCTGCGCTACGGCGAGGCCTTGCGCCAGGTCGCATTGCAGATGACCGGGCGCGGGATCGCGGGCGTGATCCTGACCCACCATCACCCCGATCACTTCTTCGGCAATCTTGCATTCGCGGATGTCGAGATTCGCGCGCTCGCCGAGACCGGCAAATACGCGCGCAGCCACGGCGAGGGTTATTCGGATGCAATGTACCGGATCCTCGGCGACTGGATGCGCGGAACCGAGGTGACGCCGCCCAACAAGGTTCTGGCAGGCGGCGATTTCGCCATCGGCGGGCGCGCCTTGCGGGCCTTGCCGCTCGGCGGACACACCGAGGCCGATCTTGCCATTGTCGATGTCGAAACGGGTCTGGTGATCGCCGGCGATCTGGCGTTCCTCGATCGCGCTGCGACGACGCCTGATGCCGACCTGCCGCGGTGGCGGCAGTCTCTGGATACGCTGGAGGGTCTGCGGGCCAGCGCGATCGTACCTGGTCATGGGCCGCTCGACCGCACGGGCGACTCGCTGCGACAGACGCGCGCTTATCTCGACTGGCTCGAAGCGACGTTGCGGGACGGGGCCGAGACCGGTCTCGACATGGTCGAGATCATGGAGAAACCGCTTCCCGAAGAGTTCGCCACGCTTGGGGCGCAGCCGCAGGAGTTTCAGCGTTCGGTCAGCCACCTGTTCCCGGATATCGAAGCCGAGGTCCTGCCGCTTCTGAACCGCTGAGCCTTGGGTTCATCCGCGCCAGTGGCGCACTTGTCCTGACCGGTCGATGAGGACGGCATCGTTGATGCCGGTTCCGGCGAGGATATCGTTCGCGTGGTCCATCGGTGCCGCAGCGATTGCCGTCGATACACCGTCGGCCCATGCGGCAGTCGCGGCAAGCACGGTGACGCTGGCCCAGCGGTCTCCGGTTCTACGCAACGGATCGAAGATGTGCGGTGTTCCAGCGATCAGTGTGCCACGGGGTTCAGAGGTTGCGACGGCACTCCTATGCGGGTCCGGCTCCAGAATGGCCGCGATACCGCCGTTGATCGGGTCATGGACGCCGATCTGCCAGTGCCGTCCGTCGGGATGGTCTCCGAGGACCCTGTACTCGCCGAGGTTTGCGAGCGCGTCGACATAGCCATGCGCTTCGAGTATGGCGATGGCCCGGTCGGCCGCGATCCCCTGTGCCAGACCGTTGAACGTGGCGCGCATCCCGGGGTCGCGAAAGCCGACTGAGCTTCTGGTCATTTGGACCCTGTGCCAGCCAATCGGGGTCGTTATCTCTGTTCTGTTCGCCGCGGCTTCCCACAGCGGCTGGACCGTGACGTCGAAACTGCCCTCGGTTCGCCGAGAGAGTTCCATCGCCATCTTCCAACCGTGCAGGAATTCCGGGCTCGCGTTTGTGAGAATTCCAGTCTCGTTCAGTCGCGAGAGTTCAGATCGGGCGTCCCACAGGCTGAAGCTTCGTTCGATCCGGCCAAGTGCCGCCTGGATCTCTGCGACGGCTGCGTGAGCGCGCTCCGCGTCGCCGGGCAGCGTGATCTCGCAGTCCGCACCGAGGGCACGGAAGCCGATCCGGTGAATCTGCGCGGCGATGACACGGGATCCGACCAACGCCGCTGCTGAGATGGCGAGGAACCTCCGGCGCGAAATTGTCATGCCGCCACCCTGCGCTTCGCTGCAAGGACAAGCGGCACGCAGGTGCGCTGATCCTCGTGGATGGTGACGCAGTCAAGGCATTGAAAGCATTCATCATAGCGCACGCGCCCGTCGCGACCGATGGCATTGTAGTTGCAGCGCACCTTGCAGAGTTGGCACGGACTGCCGCACTCGACCCGGCGCGGGATCCAGTCCCAGCGGCGCAGCAGGCCGCCGATTGCCAGAAACGCGCCGAGCGGACAGAGATATCGGCAGAACGCCTTGAACAGAAAGAGACCCAGCACGAGCCAGAACCCGGCGTAGAGCACATAGCCCAATTCCCTGTCGAAACCGGTGGTGATCGCGGTCTTGAAGGGCTCGACCTCGGCCAGTGCGTCGTTCGCCGCCGGCGCAAAGATAGCGGCGCAGATCAGGGTGGCGAGGACGGCGTACTTCACCCGTTTCAGGCGGCGGTCCCAGTCGTGGCTCATGTTGATTTCAGGCAGGCGCATCGCGCGGCCGAGCGCATGAGCCAGTTCCTGCAGGGCGCCATACGGGCAGAGCCAGCCGCAGAACAGGCCGCGGCCCCAGACAACCAGCGCCGCGAGCGTCACGCCCCAGATCATCAGGCTGAACGGGTCATAGAGGAGAAAGGTAAAGCTGCCGCCGTCCAAGGCAGTGCGCAGAACGCCGGTTACAGTGACGATCGAGAGCTGTCCCTGACCCCACCAGCCCACGAAGAAGACCATGCCTGCGAGGAAGACCAGCCTGAGGGTTCGAAATCCTGACATCGCCGCGAACCGGACAAGAACGCGCGCCAGAACGAGCAGCAGGATCGCCAGTCCCAGACCCAAAACGGCGAGATCGGCCAGCCGTGCCAACAGGCTTTCAGCCCAGACGGGCAGCGGGGCCGACACCTCGGGCCGGGTGAAGAAACTCTCGTCGGTGGCAAGGGTCACGGAAAAGTCCTGCGTTCCGAGCTCGGGATGAAACATGCCGTGGGCGCGCACGGCACGGATGTTCAGAGTCCACGGCCGGGTCGGATCGAAGCCGAGGCGCCGGTCGGTGCGCAGCATGAGCATGTGCTCGAAATCCGGAACGCCGTCGGCCAGTTCGATCTCGAAATCGGCATCGCGCAGGGCGATCGGCAAACCGTCCTGGGTCGCGAACACCAGATCCGGCGCGGTGTTGCGTACGAAATCTTCGGAGACGAGGCCGTGCCGCCCGTTGGCGAGTAGCAGGATCGGTTCGTCATGGGTGGCGATCGACATGAACTGGTCGCGTTCGGCCAGGGTGTCGGCGTGAAGGACGCCTGCTGCAAGCGCGCGTGGCCCGGCGTCGACGATCCAGAGGTCGAGGTAGATGCCGTCGGGATCTTCGGCTGCTTCCGCGTCGTCGTCTTCCCAGAGAGTTCCCGAGAATGCCTTCTGAACCTCGCGGTTCAGGATGAGCCGACGTTGTGCGAGACCGCGTGCCACGAGGTCGTCCCACGCGATTGCTTTGCCGTCCTGCACCGGGTCGGGTGCCGGACCGGCGGCGAGGCCCTGCATCTGGTTGCGCGCCACGTCGAGCGCGGCGGCGAGGATCGACTCGTGGGCGATGCGGACCGACGCGGTCGCCTTGGTGACGCCGTCCAGATAGACATGGCCGGATGCCGCGCGGTCGCCTGCGCCGTACGGTACCCCGATCGTGATCGAGTCGAAGATCGACAGGCCCCGGTACTGACGCATGAATTCGTGGAACGGTGCCTCGCCGAGGCCGGAGACGAAGACCGGTTCGTTGTGGTCGAGCAACTCGGCGCGCAGAAGCCGTCCGTTGGATTGCAGCGTGACAAGCACGTGGATCGGTGCGCCAGAAAAGCCGGGCAGCGGTGCAAGCGGGCCAGTTTCGAATACGAACCCGGCCTCGTCGCCCGAGAGATCGAGGATCGACCAGACGCCGGTTTCGGTCAGCCTCTCGCCGAGTTTGTAGGGTGGCTCGATCTTCGCTGCGAGGTCTTCCGGCGTCAGAATCTGAGCGTTCGCGAGCGAAGCGGCGACAATCAAAGCAGCAGTCAGCAGGTTGGCCAAAAGCGTTCGGAGCGCGTTCATGCATCGACCATCTGACGTGACCCAAGAGGCGTCAAGTCACCGATGGGCTGTGTTCTGCGGGCAACAGAGTGAAGCGGATTAATCACATCCATGTTCGAGGATGAGACAAGTTCTGGCGCGCGACTCGGGTGCCCTGTGGCATCGTCTTGTAACGCCGCGCTGGCGCATCGGTGCCGCTCTTTTCTCCCTGGAGAGCGGCACCTTTTTCTGCGCTAGAGGATCTGGCTGAGAAACTCGCGCGTCCTGGGGTCCGAGGCTTCCGTGAAGAAAGTTGCCGGCGGGCCGTGTTCGACGATCACGCCGCGGTCGGTGAAGTAGATGTGGTCGGCGACCTCGCGAGCGAAGCCCATTTCGTGCGTGACCAGAATGCAGGTCATGCCGTCCTCGGCGAGTTCACGGATGGTGACGAGCACCTCCTTGACGGTCTCGGGGTCCAGTGCCGCCGTGACCTCGTCGAACAGCATCACGTCGGGGTTCATCGCAAGGCTCCGCGCGATGGCGACACGTTGCTGCTGGCCGCCGGAAAGCTCGCCCGGGAAGCTGTCTTCCTTACCCTGCAACCGGACCTTGGCCATCAGCTTGCGGGCGCGATCCTCGACCTCGGCCTTGTCCTGCTTGAGCACGAGAACCGGCGCCATCATTACGTTCTGAAGGGCCGTCTTGTGCGGGAACAGGTTGTATTGTTGGAAGACCATGCCGACCTTCTTGCGCAGCTCCAGCTTGTCGAGGTTCGGGTCGTGGACCTCCTGACCTTCGACGGTGATCGAGCCCGCCTGAATGTCGTTCAGCGCGTTGATGCAGCGGATCAGCGTAGACTTGCCCGAGCCGGACGGGCCGATGATGCAGATCACTTCGCCCTTCATGACATCGAAGGTGACGCCCTTCAGGACCTCGAGGTCGCCGAAGGACTTGCGAACCTCCTTAAGCGAGATGATCGGTTGGTCTGCGGTCCAGGTCATGGATGTCCTCGGGGTCAGTAGAGCCGGTTCTCGCGATCATTGTCGATGATCGCCTGCATTTCGGCAGTGTCCTGCACGAGGCCCTGTTCGACCAGCCTGCCATGGGCGACCATTGCCTCGGCCATCGTGGGCACGTCGCTGGTGTCGGGCCAGGCGTCGGGGTGCCACATGCGCGCACGGACCATAGATTTGGCGCAGTGCAGATACGCCTCTTCGACAGTGACGATGAGGGCGAGGTTCGGAGCGCGGCCGTTGACGGCGAGGCGCTGCAGGATGTCGGGCTGGGTCGTCAGCCGGCCGCGCCCACCGACACGCAGCGTGTCGTTGTGGCCCGGGATCACGAAGATCAGGCTTACGGAAGGGTTCTCGAGGAGGTTCTCGAAACTGTCGAGCCGGCCGTTTCCGAGCCGGTCGGGCACGGCCAGGGTCTTCTGGTCCAGCACCGAGACGAAGCCCGCCGGATCGCCCTTGGGTGAGAGATCGACCAATCCGTCCGACCCGTAGGTGCCCAGCACGAGAAACGGCGAGGCCGCGATGAACCGGGCACAATTCGTGTCGATATGATCGATGACCTTCACGGCCGCGCGCGGCCCGGCCTCGGGGATGATTGCACGCAGGGCAGCGCGATCGGTGATCAGATGCGCGTCATCGATCTGCATCATCGTGGTCTCCTAAGTTGTCGCGACGATCGCACGTTCCTTCCGGATGATCCGTTGCTCCGTCGGCCACGCAGTTTCCAGGGTCAACACGAGCTGCATGCACGGTCCGCACTGCCGACCCTAGAACCCGAGATCCCGCGCGCTCGGCCGGGCGTCCACGGCCTTCAGAGATTTCCAGAGCATCTCATCCGTGAGGGTTTCAAGAATGTCCAATCCCGCGCCATACGATCCGGCGGCCGGCCCCAGAGCTTTTTTCACAGCGGAGAAGGACTTATCGTGATCCTGCGCACCCAGTTCGAAGACGGACGGCACGACCATTGCTGATTGATAGCCTTCGCCTGTCTGCGCAAGGACACCGACCGCGAGATCAGTCAATTCCAGTGCCTCGGTGAGTGCGCGCGGCTGCGCTTCAGGCATCACGAAGGGCAGTGCCGTGCTGGCCAATTCGACGCCCGTGCCCGCGAGGTCGATCGCTTCGCCGACCGTGACCTGGCCGTCCTCAAGCGCATCGTAGACGGCGACTGCGGCGCCCGCGACGATGGCAACGCCGCCAAGAAATCCGCCGAGTTTGCCACCGTTCTCGAGCAGAAGCTTGCCGGTCAGGCCCAGTCCGGCCCTCGCGAGCTTGCGGAGCTTCTTGTTCCGGTACGTTCGCGCGCCGGCGTAATAGTTGGCAGACGCCCCGGCCGTAGGTAAATAGAAGCCCGGGCGCGACAGTGAACCCGCGCCGAGTGCCTGCATGACACGCGGATCTTTCGGTCTGGGCGTGGGTTTGAAGCGTACCGCTTTCGCGGCTTGGCCCTTTCGGTTCTTGGCGACGCTTTGGAGTTCCATCAGGTCGTTCGAGCCTTCGCCAGCGCGCCGCGCAAGGCTTCGATCCCGGCCAGGTTGGCGGCGAGGCGGGCGGGTGCGAAACGACTCATCGCGGCGATGCTCACGGCCTCGAGCACCAGGGCACCGGCCTCCATGTGGGCCTTGCCCTCCTCGATGCGGCGGCGGCGCATGTCGTCGGCCAGCAGGACCATGTCGGCCGCGACGGTCGCGCAGGCGAGGCCGAGGCGCACGGGTGGCGGCGTGAACGGGATGGCCGCCCGGCCGACATGTCGCGCCCGCTCGATCCAGACGCGGTTCCTTGCGATCATGCCCGGCGTCACGTCGTGCGCGTCCGGGTCAGGTGCCTCGGGCGGCAGCAGTTCGGGGTCGGTTGTCAACGTCACACCTCCTCTACAGCTTCACTGCATATCGGCGTTCGAGCGCGATCGTCCAACGGGCGATCGGGTAACAGTAGGCGAAGAACAGGATCAGCGCGAACCCGTAGAACGGGACCAGCAGCTCCGGATGGTTGTCCTCGGCCTCCATTGCCTGACGGCTGAGCGTGATCAGTTCCTCGATCCCCAGTAGCGTGCAGAGCGGCGTCGCCATGGTCAGGATTGCGTACCAGTTCATCCAGGGCGGGATCATCCGCTTGAAGCACTGCGGCAGGATGATCTGCCAGAGCGTCTGGCGCCGGGTGAAGGCGAGGCTTTCCGAGGCCTCCCATTGCGCGGTCGGGACGGACTGGACGGCACCGCGCACGACTTCGGATATGTTGGCCATAATCGGGAGCGACAGGCCGATCACGCCCTTGATCCAGTCGGGGATCGGGATGATCACGCCGAAAATCACGACTTCGAACGGGAAGGCCAGCAGCACAATGAAAAGCAGCACGAGCCAGGGCGAGTTGCGGAAGGCCTGCGTCAGGAACCACGCCGTGTTGCGGACCCAGCGGGTCGGTGAGATCTGGGCGAGGCCGAGGGCGGCGCCTGCCAGCGTCCCGATCAGCATCGCCAGAACCGAGATCAGCACATTGAAGAAGAAGCCCGACCAGAGCAGGAACGGCGCCCAACGCCAGAGCGCGTCGAAGGCCTGCAGGGTCGAGTATCCGGATTGCGCATAGGCCATTGCCGGCCAGAGTACCGCGCAGAGAACGATAACAACTGGGGTCCACCAAGGCAGGCCCGCAACCCATCGGGCGAGCGTGTAACCGTCGGGAGTAACCGCGTGGATATCGAAGGGTTTCAGGACAGGAAGGTCGGTGCGGCCTGGCGCGTCGACCCCTGCGATGCGTTCGGGGCGACGCCGCGCCGTGCCACCCGCGGCGCCCCCCCCACCCCCCCCCCCCCCCCCC
>JBCDAV010000072.1:0-6873 GCA_039184865.1 Pseudomonadota bacterium
CAGGCTGGCCAAGGACTGGGAGAAATCCATCGCCTCAGCCGAGGCATGGATCAACGTCTCCCACATCCGCCTCACAACCCGACGCATCGCAAGGTACTGTTATATTTGACCGAGTTTCGAGTCGGGCACTAACCATTGGGACGTTTCTCAGTGCAGACAACGCCGTTGACAACCCTTTGAAACAACCGCTAATCCCGGCGGTGGAGTGGTGGCCGAGTGGTCGAAGGCGCTCCCCTGCTAAGGGAGTAGGCCCCAAAAGGGTCTCGTGGGTTCGAATCCCATCCACTCCGCCACTTACGGCGATTTCTTGAGACGACGACGGACGCCGACTTAAAGTTTCCCTTACAGATTGGATCATCTAACGCGCCCCATGATCTCTCGCTCGGACTCCTGATAGTGCAAGCTGTGGTGGCGGTAGACGCGCTCAAGCGTAGCCGGCGAGGTCGAAAAGTAACTGGACGCCCCCTCGAGGGTCATTCCCCGCTGAAACGCCCACGTCACCGCAGTATGCTTGAGGTCGTGCAGTCGAGCGTCCTCGACCCCTGCCCGGTCGCACGCAGCGGCCCTTCGCGGGGTTCGTAACGCTGTTCGCGCTGACGGCCTATGCACTTGGGCGCCAGGATGGCGGCGGTCTCGGCAGGGCGATCGAACGGATGACGATGCCGCCCTCAGACGATGAAGAACCAGCAATGCCACTCAACTCCGTCGGCAGCACGGGTCGCGAGCGGGCGGAGACGCCGGGGCGGACAGAAATCCGGGCCGAGCTGGAGCGCCTGCGCGAGCGCCTCTTTGCTCTGATCCTGATCGCGGGAGATGCCCGAGATGCTGCCTCGGGAGACGAGCGGACCGCGTTAACCGAGGAGTTGCGGGACCTCGTCGCGCTCCGCCGTGAGGTTAGCCTAACTCTATCGCTGAAGATCGTCGCCGAAGAGGAGGCGCGCAAGCTGAAGGACGAGGCCTCGCGCCTGCAGCGCCTGACGGGCGCTGCGACCGAGATCGCGTCTGTGGTCAAGGCGTTGACCGGCACAGTGACGGCGATCAAGTCCTTTGCCTCCTGACGGCGGCCCAAAGTGCATCCTAGGAGAAAGTAACGCGGCGACGGCGCGGCTGTGGGCGTACATGTTCACGGTGATCCAGGAGCGACCTTCTACTCCGTCGGGGCGCAGAGCGAGAAGATCGAGGCGCGGATGATCGGCCCGCCAGACCGCGTTCGATCGTACGGCCCCGCCCCTAGGGACCAGTTCGAAACTGTCTTTGTACGCTTTGGGGCCTTCATTGGCGAGCGTCCTCAGGTCACTCAATCGAGCGCGGACGACGTTGTGGACGACCCGATCGAGGATGGCGTCCGGATCCGAGTGCGCAGCTTCGTTGAGGCGATTGCCGAGGAGGAACTACAGACCGCTCCCGGAGGGAATTTTCATTATACTGTGTAAATTGCGCACCTTTTGGATCGATATCTTGCACGCCCAACGTTGCATTTCTGGGCCAACAGGTCACGGTTCAGCCTTGGTGCGCAAATTAGCGGTTCAGTTCATGCGAAAGATAATCATTCAAGTGTCAGCTGTGGGCGACGGCGCTGAGCCCATAAAGGGTGCATAAAGGAGGTTATGTCGCCGACGCGAATTTCCGGAGCTTGAAGGAGGAACTTGTGGGAAAGAACGGCTGCTCTTCGGACGCGGCCGCAGCATTTACTCTGGTGCTTCGCCATTGCTCGCCGCGTTGCGAGCGCGTGCAGCAAAGTAGAGGCGGGTCTCCTTAGGGCTCGTTCCGGTCATGTTCTGCAGCGCGGCATCGGCCAGATATCCGACCGGCTTTGGCGACGGAGCGAGCCCCTGCCGTGCGAGCGGTTTCGTCCTTGTCCGCACAGTGTGAATTGGCGCCGGCGAGCTCTTCGCATTTGGCGCGAATGACCAGAAAACGAGAAAGCGTCCGCAGCAGCCATGTCATGGTGGAAGGCCGGATCGGGGCCGAGACAGCCGGATCAAAGCACCCAGATCCCGTCATCGTAGTTTGCGGCGTTTCGCTCGATGTTCTCGGCGCTGTCGGAGAACGCGAGCAGCATGTCAGCCCGATCCAGCGTACCCGCCGCGAATACGTCGAGCCAGAAACTCTGTCCGCCAGCATCGGGCTCGCGCAAAAGGACATTCTGGTAGAGCGCGGCGATGAATGCCTCGTCGGTCGGATCCTCGCCAAACTTTTCCTCGAACTCGGCACTCGAGATGAAGGCATTGGCCATCTGCCGGTCGCCCGCACCGGCCTCGCGCTGGTCGCTCCAGAACCGCAGACCTCCCTCATCCGGCGTTCGCGCGAAGGCGGCGGAATACAGACGATAGCTGAACGGCACCCCCTCGCCCTCAAGATCGTAGAGATAGGCGCCATCGTCGAGCACGATCTTCTCGATCGAGGTGAGGGTGTCCGTTGCGCTGCCGTCGGCCGCCGAGATCTCAACTGACCCGTCGGGCATCACGCTTTCCGTGATCCCAAGGCGCTTGACAGCATAGCGGGCAGTGTCGAAGCCATCGCGCCCGTCGAGCTCTGAACCGGCCAAGACCGAGACGAAGAAATCGAATGCCGGGCTGCCGAGCGCTGGCAGGCCCTGCTCGACGACGATCGCCGGCTGTTCCGACACGAGAACCCGGGCAAGGAGGGCCTGGTTGTTGCTGTCGGAGTACTCGCTTGGTCCGGCGTTGCTGCTTCCACTCAACGGCGGAACCCAGGCAAAAAGGGTGTAGAACCCGTCCGGCACACCGCTGAGGCTTTCGGGCAGATCGAGGGTTTGCTGCACCATGACGCTGGAGTTCGCCGGGATCGGAGAGAGCGACTCGGACTCGACGACCCGGTCAAAAAAAGTTGCTTGGGAGTCCCTCGAGAGTACTGTCCGGACGCTGACCCGGAATGGGGTCACCGTATCCGTGATGTTCCAGACGGTCGCCTCCGCTACCAGGGCTGTGCTCTCGTCAAAACCGAGAACCTCCGTTGAGACCGGCTCGGCAGTCACGACAACCTCCGTACGGCCATCGCCGACGAGCGTGATGTTGGGCCCCATCAGAGTGTTGTTGGTCTCGTTCGCTTCGGAGAAAAGGTCGCCGCGGTCGACCTGGGCTTCGATGGCGAACGTCCCGAGACCGAATGCCCCGATCTGTCTATCGCTCAGCGTGCCGGAGATCGGCACGATAACGCTCTCACCGGGCACGAGTGGCTCGGTCAGCAGGAGTTCGCCCCTGGCAAGATCCAGACTGCCTTCCGAGAGCCATGGGGCATCGGCCCGGCGCAGGTCGACCTCGATGACATCGGGCGCGACGGGGGCGTCCCCGGCATTGCGGACGACAACATCATAAGGGATCGGGTCGCCGATCCCTATGCCAGTCGCGCCGCCGCGCTGTGTGATCGCGTCTACGACAAGGTCGGCCTCTCCGGCCGATGCCCCCTCCAACCGACCGATGATCGAGGCCGTGACGTCGTCGAATTCAGTTGCCGTGACCGTGTCGACGCTTTCGTCGGAGCCCGGATCGTCAAAGCCGTCGAGCGCGAGGGTGACCGGGCTGCCCTCGGGCACCTCTATGCCCAGCACGGTGAGCGTGATCCGGTCGTCCGCGCCGGTAACCGGGTCGTTGGCGTTTCCGGTTCCGTCCTGCCAGGTGATCTCGAGTGTGGCGGTGATCACAAAAGGCTCGGCATCGGAAGCCTCCGGGTCGGTGACTGAGACGGCCAGCTCCAGGATCCCGCCGCCAAAGGCCGCAACCGGGCTTGGGTCGTTCACAAAGCGCAGACTGCCGAACCCGAAGTCCTCGCCGACTTCAAGGTTGGAGTTTCGCCGGACGCCCACACGCATCGAGGAAACGTCGTCCAGGCCCCACTCCAGCGCCGCTGTCCCGAAACCCGACACCGACGCTGCAACACCGTCGATGCCCAACGCCTCTGGCGCCACGACCGTGCCGCCGGCAGTCCGCGTATCGATAACGCCCGTCCACTGCCCACTCACTTCGACGCCAAACATATAGACCCTCCATACTTACGATGACGTGATGGGAGTTTAACCAAAACACGAGCGGGGCCCCGCCTTTTCATGGCTGGGTGCGAAAGAGCAACTGAACGGGCCTATCGTGAAGGCAAGGTTCACGGCTACTCGCTTCAGCCAGCGCGGAAACCTATGAAGGTAGGCAATCGGCGATGCGCCCCCGTTTCGAGGCCTGGCGGTGGCTGCGGCTTTGTTTTACCCCGCATTCCGCAGATGAAGACCGCTTCGGGCCGACATGGAAGCGTGATAGGCTCACGATGCCAATGGCTTAACGATGATGGGGCGAGGATTTGGCAACGAACTCGGTGGGTGAGGAGCAAACCGGCCCGCTGCGGTTGACGTTCGACCGCTCGGTGAAGCTGGGGTTCTGCGGTTCTTCGATCAGCTCCGACGGCGGATTGCTCCTGCACCGGGAACTGGACGATGCCCTTGGACTGCCGGACCCGGCTGCGAGTCCATTTGCCGATCCGCGTGTCGGGAAGAACGGCCGGCACCACCTTGTCGGGCTCCTGCGCCAGTCGATCGTCTCGCGGCTTGCCGGCTATGAGGACGTCAACGACGCTGATCGGCTGCGCCGCGGCCCGGTGTGCGCGAGTTCGTCGGTGGTCAGGCGGTGCAGCGTCGGCGAGCGCCCTGGGCCGGTTCGAGACGGCGATGCTGGCGCGGCCAGAGAACCTGGCCGTTCTCGCAGATCTGCCCGGCCGCTGGATCGACGCCGTCCACAAGCGCCGGCCGCCGAAGGTCGTCAGGCTGGACATGGAAGGCTCCGAGAGCCCAGTCCATGGCGACCAGGAGGGCGCGGCCTGGAACGGCCACTTCCAGTCGAAGTGTCTGCATCCGCTGTTCGTGTTCAACCAGTTCGGCGATCTGGAACGCTGCGTGCTTCGGCCCGGCAACGTGTACAGTGCCGACAGCTGGGAAGACGTTCTGCGCCCCGTGCTGGCGCGCGACTCGGCTAGGGTCAGGCCCTCGATCACGCGCCGCCGGTTCCGTGCGGATGCCGCCTTCGCCTCCCCAGCCCTGTTCGATTTGCTGGAGGTGGAGGGCTAGGACTACGCGATCCGGATCAAGGGCAACTCCAAGCTCTATGACCAGATTTCGTGGCTGATGAAGCGCGGTCCCGGCCGGCTGCCATACCGCGTCGTGCGCCGTTACACGAGCTTCCATAACCGCGCTAAGAGCTGGTCGAAGCCGTGGCGCATTGTGGCCAAGGTGGAAACTCAACCCGGCGAGCTGTTCCCGCGCGTCGGGTTCATCGTCACGAACCGCAGCCTGCCGAACGAGCGGGTGCTCGCCTTCTACAACCAACGCGGGACTGCCGGGCAGCACATCAAGGAGGGCAAGAACGCGCTGAAATGGACGCGGCTTTCCTGCACGCGCTTCGCGGCCAACGCCGTCCGGCTGCAGCTGCACGTGCTGGCCTACAACTTGGCGAACTTCCTGCGCACGCTGGTCACGCCGGAGGCGATCGAGACCTGGTCGCTGACCTCGCTGCGCGAACGATTGGTCAAGACCGGCGCGCGGCTGGTTCGGCACGCCCGCTACGCCGTCTTCCAGCTCACCGAGGCCGCCCTGCCGCGCGAGGTATTCGCCGGTGTGCTCGGTCTGATCAGCGGCCTGCGCGGGCCGCCGGCCGTGGCAGCATCAGCATGATCGGGGCTCGCGCCAGATCGACGGGACAAACAGCCGGCGAAAGGAAAGCTAGGCCCCGCCTCCGAGAACAACCGCGCCGATGCTATCCCGCCGCGCCCTTTTTGTCACCGGATTGGCATCAAACGCGGTTCTGGCGGCACCGGATGGGCGTTTTTCCGCTTGATCGGGCTCGGACATGCCCGCAAGCTCTTTTGCGAGATGGCAAATGAGGAATGCTGGACTAGTGCTGACCTGCTAGATCATCGTCGAAAGCGATGGACAGTGGTGGGGAGTTCGAGACGCGATGCGGGGTAGATTGATTTCACGATGGAGGATGACCTGGTTGCCTGGGGCATTTGGTCTCGTGTCTTTGCTGCTCGGGGCAGGTCCGGCTCAGGCAGTCACGATCCAGACTGGGGAGATCTGGGAGGCCCGGGTTGAATTCCCCCTGCCCTCGTTCCCGCCGGAATTTCCGGATGCGGTCGCCAACATTCTCCGCATCGCCTTCAATCTCGGCGCAGATCCCATCAACCCCGGGGAAGCCCTTCGGATCAGGGCGACGAACGCCGACGGCACAGTGCTGATCGACGAGACCTTCGTGAACTCCTCGGGCGGTACTGCGCTTATCGGGAGTGGTGCGGGCAGCGTGATCGACCCAGCCTTGGTGAGCGGCTTGGTCTACGATGTGTCCGTGAGCGTGACCGGTGGGTCGGCGAGTTTCAACAGCCTCTTCGCTTCGCTCGCCTTTGTCGGGCCGCCGGTTGAGCGTTGTTTTCCCTTCGGCTGCTTCAATGTATTGCCATTTCCGGTCACGGGTTCTGGCCCGATCAATGCCGTGCCCCTGCTCGTGGAGCGATCGGCCGGGGTTGTCCCGCTGCCGGCAACGGCGCTCTTGCTCTTGACGGGCACGGCAGCAATCGGATCTATCCGCCGCCGCAGTCGAGCCCGTCAGTCTCGGCGCGGCTGCGACGCCTAGAGCACGGCTTCGAGCGCGTTGGAGAGCTTGTAGGCGACCTCGCCCATCTGATGGTCCGAGGTAACGCCATCGATAGCCAGGTATTTGAAGTTGTTACGGTTAGTACGACCTTCGTCAACCTTCTCCAGAGACTGGATGCCAATGCCGGTGCGGCTGGCAGCAGCCAGGTTAGTCAGACATTTACCCATATCTGAAGAACCTTTGTTCTGGTGGATGTAAGGAGCGGGCAGAGGGAAGCCAGGGAACA
>JBCDAV010000073.1:0-6800 GCA_039184865.1 Pseudomonadota bacterium
CCCGCAGGGGTCGCCACGTCGTCCACCACGATCGGCGTGCGCGGTTGCGATCCGACCGTAATCCCGGGCCGCGCCCCGCTGGTGCTGTCGATCCCGCGAATCGACGGCAAAGAGAAGCCCTCGTTCGCAAGCACGTTCGGCTGTCCGCCGACCGCCTTGTCGATATCGGTGTTGATCGGCCGCTGCGCCTCTGCGCCAGAAATGATGGTGGTCCCGGCGGTGGCATCACCGAGCGAACGTTGGATCTTGTCGCCGCGCACGATAATCTCGTCCGCAACGAGTTCGTCAGAACCCAAGTCCGGGTCGGACACGGTCTGGGCCGCAGCAAGCTGAAAAGCTCCCATCCAACAGCATGCGGTGAGCGTTGTAAGTTGCTGTAATTTCACGAGCCCCCTCCTCGATGCGCGCGCGTCATGGCGCATTCAAGCGCGGTGGCGGCATCGTGCGTCTACCCAATTCGTGCCGTGAGAATTGCGGTTTGTGCTTTTTTGACTCTTTCACTAGGGTTTCCGGAGTCAGGAAGGGTTCCGAGATGCCGATACCACCAGATTCCGTGCTGATGGAACGGCTCCGGTCGCAGGACGCCGAGGTCCACAGCCTTCAGGTTTCCTCGGACCGTTCGGTGCTCGTCTTCGACGCCTCATTTCCCGAGCGCGAGGCGGAGGTCCGCAGCATTCCGGCCCTGTTCGCCCTGATGTGCATGTCGGGCGGCGGTCGAATCGTCAGGCGCGTCTCCAATCACGTCATGGACAGCATCATCGAACCCGGCGATGTCGGGATCGCCGCGCCCGCCTCGAAAGGCTTCGAGAGCACTCCGGAAATGCGGGTGATCGGTTTCGGCGTCGAAGTTCGTGCCCTGACAGAGAGTTTCGGCAGCAACTGGCCCGTCTATTTGCGGCCGGAGGTATTGTCCAAGCCGGTGCGCGATCCGATGGTCGAAGCCACGATGATGCAGGTCGGCTACACCCATGCCGGACGCATCTCGGACAGTGTCCTGCTGCACGCGGCGCACATGGTCGTGCATCAGCTTTTGGAGACGCCTGCCGAACCGGCGGTCGACGCGGAAAAGTCGGATGCTCATCCGCTTCCGGCAATGACGATCGAGGCAATCGCGGACTATGTGCAGGGCCGGATTGACGCAACGATCTCGGTCGAGGAACTCGCCCGTCATGTCGGGATCAGCCGCTATCACTTCTCGCGCCGGTTCCGCGCGGCGACGGGACGGTCGCCCTATCAGTTCATCCTGGATCTGAAGCTCGACCATGCCGCCACCTCGCTCAGTGCGGACCGCGAAGCCAAGGTGATCGACGTCGCGAATATGGTCGGATTCCGCAATCCCGCCCGCTTTGCCGAAGCGTTCCGGCGCCGGTTCGGACAAACGCCGAGGCAATGGCTGACCGGGCGGCGCTGAGCGAACCGGTGTCACGCAATCGGGCAAGGGTTTCGCCTGGATAGCGGCCGATTTTCCTCGCTCCGTCCAGTTCGAAGCGCACCGTCCATCAATGCCAGCCGAAGCGTTCAAGCACGCAAAATCGATCCTTGTCCTCGATGCGACTCCGAGGCAGTATCGGTCGCGACCGTGCGGGAGAGTTGGTGAATTCCAGCGCCGAAGGAGCAACCGCCCCGGAAACTCTCAGGCAACAGGACCAATCGGTCGACAGACTCTGGAGAGAGGCGTGACAGCGCCCGCCGAAGGGATAACGATCTCAGGCAAACGGACAGAGGGGGCGTCAGGCGCGGCACGGTCGTCGCGTGGAAGGTGACGCCGGATTGCTTCCAAATCGGATCTTCCGGCCCCGGTGAAGGGAGAACGGATGTGACTGACGCCGCGCTTCAGCGCCTGCCGCTGAACGGTCTGCATCTGGAGCTTGGTGCGAAGATGGTCCCCTTCGCCGGATACGATATGCCGGTCCAATACGCTTTGGGCGTGATGAAGGAACATCTGCACACGCGCAGTGCAGCCGCGCTTTTCGACGTCAGCCACATGGGGCAGGTGATCCTGCGCGGTCCCAGCGTTCGCGAAACCGCGCTTGCGCTTGAGCGGTTGATCCCGATGAACGTCGCCGGACTGGCCGAGGGTCGCCAGCGCTATGGCTTCTTCACGAACGAGACAGGCGGGATCGAGGACGACCTGATGTTCGCCAATCGTGGCGATCACCTGTTCGTCGTTGTCAATGCGGCCTGCAAGGAGGCGGATATCGCCCGCATGAAGGCAGCGCTCGAACCGGAGATTGCCGTTGAACCGGTAACGAACCGTGCGCTGATCGCACTTCAGGGACCGATGGCCGAGGACGCACTGTCACGCCTGAATGCCGATGCTGCCGGAATGAAGTTCATGGATGTCGCGACGCTCGATCTGGCGGGCGCGGCGTGCTGGGTTTCGAGGTCCGGGTACACCGGAGAGGACGGCTATGAGATTTCCGTGCCGACGGATGCCGCGGAGAACCTTGTCCGCGAACTGCTCGCGCATGACGCGGTCGAACCGGTTGGGCTCGGAGCGCGGGATTCGCTGAGGCTGGAGGCCGGGCTCTGCCTATACGGAAATGACATCGATGCGGAGACGACGCCCGTCGAGGCCTCGCTGACCTGGGCGATCCAGAAGGCCCGGCGCACAGGCGGTGAACGCGCAGGCGGGTTTCCGGGCGCGGAGAAGATCCTCGCTCAGTTCGAGTCCGGCGCGGCGCACGCCCGCGTCGGTCTGAAGCCGGAAGGCCGGGCGCCGATGCGCGCCGGGGTGTCCTTGTTCGCAGACGCAGAAGGCGGCGAGGCGATCGGCAGAGTGACATCAGGCTGCTTCGGTCCGACGATCGGCGCGCCCGTGGCCATGGGCTATGTGCCATCGGTGCTCTCGGGGCAGGGCACATGTCTCTACGGCGAGTTGCGTGGCAAACGGCTGCCGGTCCATGTGGCGCCCCTGCCGTTCACGAAGCCGGGTTTCAAAAGATAAAACAAAGGGAGGATAGGAATGAAATTTACCGAGGAGCACGAGTGGCTGCGCAGCGAAGGCGACATCGTCGTTGTCGGCATCACGGAGCACGCCACGACGCAGTTAGGCGATCTGGTCTTCGTCGAATTGCCGGGAGTCGGGGCCGAAGTGAAAAAGGACGACGAGGTCGTGGTGATCGAGAGCGTCAAGGCCGCGTCCGATATCCTGGCACCGCTCGACGGCGAGATCGTCGAGGTCAACGAGGCCATTGTCGAAGAGCCTGAAAGCGTGAACGCGGATCCTCTGGGCAAGGGCTGGTTTTTCAAGATGAAGCCATCGGATCCGGGCCAGATGGACGCCTACATGGACGAGGCCGCGTATCAGGCGCTCATCGGCTGATCCGGCGAGCTCCAAACCAAGTTCAAAGACTTTCGCGCACGAGGTTTCAGATGCCTTTCAAGCCGACCGATTACCTGCCCTACGACTTTGCCAATCGCCGCCACATCGGACCCTCTCCTGCGGAGATGGACGACATGCTCGCCGTCGTTGGTGCGGAAAGTCTTGATGCGCTGGTGGACGAGACGGTTCCCGCCAGCATCCGGCAGGCTGAACCGCTCGACTGGGGCAAGCCGAAATCGGAGCGCGAACTTCTGTTCCACATGCGCACAACGGCGGCGAAGAACAGGGTGCTCACGTCACTGATCGGGCAGGGGTATCATGGCACGGTGACGCCGCCGGCGATCCAGCGCAACATCCTCGAGAACCCCGCCTGGTACACCGCCTACACGCCGTATCAGCCCGAGATCAGCCAGGGGCGGCTCGAAGCGCTGCTGAATTATCAGACGATGGTGAGCGATCTGACGGGGCTCGAGATCGCGAACGCATCGCTGCTGGACGAGGCGACCGCCTGTGCCGAAGCGATGACGATGGCGCAGCGCGTGGCGAAGTCCAAGGCGACGGCGTTCTTTGTCGATGAGAACTGCCACCCACAGAACATCGCCGTGACCCAGACCCGTGCGGCCCCGCTCGGGATCGAGATTATCGTGGGCGATCCCGAGGGCCTTGATGCTTCGCAGGTTTTTGGTGCGATCTTCCAGTTCCCCGGGACACATGGACGGATACGAGATTTCACGGATCAGATCGCCGCGCTGCACGAAGCCAAGGCCATCGGCGTGATGTCGGCAGATCCGCTCTCGCTCACGCTCCTGAAGGAGCCCGGGGCGATGGGCGCGGATATCGCCGTCGGCTCGACCCAGCGCTTCGGCGTTCCCGTTGGATACGGCGGCCCTCACGCGGCGTATATCGCCACGAAGGAAGCTTACAAGCGTGCACTGCCCGGTCGCATCGTCGGCGTCTCGATCGACAGTCACGGCAACCAGGCCTACCGGTTGGCGTTGCAAACGCGCGAGCAGCATATTCGCCGTGAGAAGGCGACGTCGAATGTCTGCACAGCGCAGGCGCTCCTCGCCGTGATGGCGTCGTTTTACGCGGTGTTTCACGGTCCCGAGGGCCTGAAGGCCATCGCGCAGCGCATTCACCGCAAGACGGCGCGGCTGGCGGAGGGGCTGCGCGAGGCTGGTTTCGTGACGGCGCCTGCTACCTTCTTCGACACGATCACGGTCGACGTCGGGCCACTCCAGGCCGCCGTGATGAAATCGGCCGTCGACGAAGGCATCAACCTGCGCAAGGTCGGTGATAACCGGGTCGGCATCACTTTGGACGAGCGGACGCGATCCTCGACCATCGAAGCCGTCTGGCGCGCCTTCGGGATCAACCGGCAGGACAAGGACTACACGCCGCACTACCACATGCCGGAGAAGCTGATCCGCGAGAGCGCGTTCATGACTCACCCGGTCTTCCACATGAACCGGGCCGAGACCGAGATGATGCGTTACATGCGGCGCCTCGCCGATCGGGACCTCGCACTTGATCGCGCGATGATCCCATTGGGCTCGTGCACCATGAAGCTCAACTCCGCAGCCGAGATGATGCCGGTCAGTTGGCGCGAATTCTCGCTTCTGCATCCCTTCGCACCGGCGGATCAGGCTGAGGGCTACCAAGAGTTGATCGACGATCTGAATGCCAAGCTCTGCGACGTGACCGGCTACGATGCGATTTCGATGCAGCCCAATTCCGGGGCTCAGGGCGAATATGCCGGGCTGCTGACAATCCGGGCCTACCACCGTGCGCGGGGCGAAAGGAACCGAAGTATCTGTCTCATCCCGATCTCGGCGCATGGGACGAACCCGGCCTCGGCCCAGATGGTCGGCTGGAATGTCGTCGCCGTGAAGTCTGCCGAAAACGGCGACATCGATCTCGTCGATTTCCGAGAGAAAGCCGAGGTTGCCGGTGATCGGCTGGCCGCCTGCATGATCACCTATCCCTCGACCCACGGCGTGTTCGAGGAGACTGTGCGCGAAGTCTGCGAGATCACGCATGCGTCGGGCGGTCAGGTCTATATCGACGGCGCCAACATGAACGCCATGGTGGGCCTCAGCAGACCCGGCGACTTTGGTGGCGATGTCAGCCACCTGAACCTGCACAAGACATTCTGCATTCCCCATGGTGGCGGTGGCCCGGGCATGGGGCCGATCGGCGTGAAGGCCCATCTGGCTCCGTACCTGCCGGGGCATCCGCATACCGGAGGGCACGAGGGCCCGGTTTCCGCAGCGCCTTACGGGTCTCCGTCCCTGCTGCCGATCTCATGGGCGTATTGCCTGATGATGGGCGGGGCAGGGATCACGCAGGCAACGCGCGTCGCCATTCTGAACGCCAACTACATTGCGCGGAGGCTTTCCGGCGCCTACGAAGTCCTCTTCACCGGGCGAACAGGCCGGATCGCGCATGAATGCATCATTGACACGCGACCTTACGAAAAATCCGCAGGTGTCACGGTCGAGGACATCGCGAAGCGGCTGATCGACTGCGGCTTTCATGCCCCGACCATGAGCTGGCCGGTCGCCGGAACTCTGATGATCGAACCGACTGAGAGCGAAACCAAGGCCGAGCTTGACCGCTTCTGCGACGCGATGCTGGCGATCCGCGAGGAAATTCGCGAGATCGAGGACGGCCGGATGGACCGGGACAGCAATCCGCTGAAGAACGCCCCGCACACCATGGAAGATCTCATCCGCGAATGGGACCGGCCCTATTCGCGTGAGCAGGGGTGCTTCCCGCCCGGAGCCTTCAGGATCGACAAGTACTGGCCGCCGGTGAACCGCGTCGATAATGTCTGGGGGGACCGGAACCTGTCCTGCACCTGTCCTCCAATGGAGAGTTATGCGCAGGCGGCCGAGTGACGTGGTACGGGTGACTGCCCGCTTTCCGCTCCACGTGCAGAATTCAACGGATCTAAGCCCGGCGGCTGTCGGCGGATCTCGCATGCCTCGGATTGTGCGCAGACCTGTCGCTGACGCCCAAGCTGGCGTGGACGCGACCGGTCATACTTCGATTGATGTCGTCCGCGGGACGGGTGGAGGTCGCGCTCATGTTGCCGCTTAAGTCGTTTCTTCGAGAACCGCTCGTCCACTTCTTAGCGATCGGCGCGCTCATTTTCCTGGCGTTCTCGGTGCTCGACGACGAACCGGAAACTGCGGCGCTTCAGGAGATCGTTGTCACCCGCGCGACCTCTGACCAGCTCGCGGCGAACTTCGAAGTGACGTGGCGGCGCGCGCCGACCGATCAGGAAAAGGCGCTGCTGGTTGACGAATTCATCCGTGAAGAAGTGCTGGTCCGCGAAGCGAAGGCGCTGTCGCTCGACCGAAATGATGCCGTGATCCGAAACCGGCTGCGCCAGAAGATGGCCTTCCTGACGGACTCCGTGGCCGGGGCGATGCAGCCGACCGAGCAGGAACTGGCTGATTACTTCGAGGCC
>JBCDAV010000074.1:0-5359 GCA_039184865.1 Pseudomonadota bacterium
AAAGGCCGAGATGGCCTGACACCGAGAACGACCCCGAAGACCATCACCGCCAGCATTCCGCCGCGCCCCAATCACCGGGGAACCGACGTCTGACGTTCAAAGCCACGGCGCAAACCGAGTTGATAGAGGTCCTCAGCTGAGCCCGGTGATCGTCTGACCGCTCTCGACCGTGCTGAGATTGGTGCCGGAGAAGAGGCTCGCCGCCGTGCCACCCTCGGTGAAGGCCGGGTTCGAGGCACTCGCGGTCAGCGTCGGCTCGTCGTTGACCGCCGTAACAGCGATGGTTCGGGTGTCGGAGGCGGAGCCCGCGTTCGTGTCTGTCGCCGTCACCGTCACGGTTCGGTTGGCGGTGCCAGGGTTCTGGGTGGTGCTGTCATAGCGCACCGACTGCAGCACCTCCTGAACATTAGCGTTGGTGGCATCCGAATCGAAAGTGATGGTCAGCTTGGTGCCGCCCGTTACGATACCGCTGGAGGCAGAGAGATCTCCGATATCCACCCCGTTGGCAAAGATGTTCGTGCCGGAGATTGTGATTGCTGTGCCGTCTCCGTCGCTGTCGACGATGGAGACCCGGTCTCCCGCCTCGGCATTTGCAGTGATCTGGATCTCGAGCGAACCGCCATTCCACTCTGCATTACCGTCCGCGTCGCTGACCGTGGCAGCGCCGTCGATCTGGGTTGCCGCAGCCCCTTCCGTGTAAGCGAGACCGGTGTCGCTGAGGGAGACGACCGGGTTGACGTTCGCAGCGATCTCCGCCCCGACCCTCAAATTGTCAAAGAACACAAAGTTCGTGTTGGCGGTAAGCTTGACCTCGTCGACTGAATCCCAATTCAGCGTCCAAGTTCCGGACGTGGTGTCTGCGGCGACGAAGCCCTGGTTTTCAACCTGCACCCCGTCGCGGAAACCATAGAAGGTCACCATCGCGTTGGCCGGGTTGCCAGCCGTGTCGATAATGTAGTCGAAACTCTGGAACTCGAAGTTCGACGAATCGGACGTGTAGATGCGCGTCCCAGTCGTGTTGACGTTGTTGGTCAGGTTGGTTGCATTGGGGTAGACCCCAGTTTCGCTAGAAAAGCCGTTAAAGCGCCAGCCGTCATAGCTCAGATCATCGATCGCGGTGCCGTTGGCGACCACGGCAGTATCGGAGAGGCCAAGGCCATTGTAGTTGGTCGTCTGATTAGCGGAGATCGGAAGCGCCATGATCTTGTCCAGCGATGCTGTGATTGGGGTTTTGGTCGGAGAAGGAGACGCCGCGTCAGCTCACCGGTGGCGCGCGCCCGACCGGGCAGTGCGGGCTCGGCACCCGGCGCGTGCCATGACCGGCGGGCCGGTCCCGTCTCGAGATCCACAACGGGCGAAACTGCTAACCACGCGAACGCTCCTTTGCCGATCGCCCGGATGGCCACGCCGAGTTCAGCGCGTTCTGCAAACCGAGACCGCTCGGCGGCTGTCCAAGCCGAAAGTTCGGGGCGGAGCTTAGGAAGGAGTTGTTAAGCGCTTCCTTAAACCGTTTGGTGCGGACACCGAGAACCGCCGTATCGGCCACCCGACGCTGTCACGGATATGGCGCCGTGTCTGACTTCAGCGCCCGTCTCGCACTCTGCTCGCGCTTCGGCGAAAACCCCGTCAACAAGATCCGGCCGAAACCATGAGCGAGGCCACGGTGGCTGTCAGCCCGCCGTGTGCGCTGACCTCGCAGCCGAGACCCATTCTGCCCGAGTGGAAAGGACCACGCGCCATTTGAGCGGAGAGCCGATGATTGTTCTATGGCTCTAACACTCGCGACACGGTCAGCCGGGTGAACGACCACGACGCTATCGCAGCGAAGGGCGGGATTGCCAACGGCATCGCAGCAAAGAGCGGGGGCTATGTGAATGCGCTCGCCATGGCGCGTGCGCGTGCAGCGAAGTCTCGGCAGGTTCGAGATGGGCTCGTTCCGGTCATGTTCCGCAGCGCGGCATCGGCCAGATCTCGGATCGACCTCGGCGGTGCGAGCGGCCCTGAAGAGACATAGGCCGGATGGTCCGATGCAGCGTTGCAACTTCACCGGAGCCGACATTGGTGTTCCGCGCTAACTTAGCAACCGCAGCGCTCGGAAGCTGCCGTTAGCGCCGGACGCAGAATCGAGCGGATTGGTGCCGAGCAGAATCGAGCGGATTGGTGCCGACTCGATACGGACGATTCGGACTAAAGCAAATTGCCATATGCGCCGTGTTAAGAGGTCAGGCGTTGGTTCCGACAAACATAATGGTCAGTTGCACCTGATCTGGAAGGCTGTGATTTCACCCGGCAAGGTCTGCATGGTGTCAGGCGTATGAACTTGGAAGTCGCGTCGTTTGTTCAGCGCTTTCCACGCGATCGTGTCTCTCGGGAGCTCAAAGGTCTCCAGCGATCCACGCGGGGCGTAGAGCGTGAGCAACATCGGATCCTCGTATTCGATGACACCACCGAGATCGCCCGACACGTCTTTGGCGTCAAACGATGCGTAGTCGGCAAAATGCGGGGTGCGGACAAGGTGGATCGCTCGCAAGCTCGCCTCGATCCGCGTCCCATCTGCAGCCACGATCGTGATGCTGCCGTCAGGCAGGTACGAAACCGTCTCGGCACCCATCTTCAGGGCGCGTCCCTCGTTGTAAGTCATCTCTCCCGTCAGGAGCGTGCCCTTCGGCAAGGTGCCGTGGACCGCGTCGGTGACAATCTCGAACTCGGCCTGGCAAGTCGTTTCCGAGGCGGAGGCGGGTATGCCCAGGGAGAGCAGAAAGGCAGTGCCCAGCGCGATGGCGATCGAGAACTTCATGGCCTCACCTCAACAAGAATGTGAAATCGGATGGGTCGCCCTCCGCCGTTCGGGCGTTGGCATGGCAGCCGAGACACGTCCCAATGGGATCGGTCTGGATGTACGTCTCCATGGTCGCGTTGCTGAGGTATCTCGGCAGTTCGCCGTTTGGAAACAGGGGATCCGGGTTGGCCCCGCGCCACTGGGACGAGATGAGAATGTAGTTCTCCGGTGGGGCCTCTCTCAGCTTTGCCTGCCATACGCCGTTGGTTTCGCGGGTCGGCTTGAAGACCTTCCAGCACCGGACAACCTGCGAAGGCGGTGCCGGCATACCAGATGCGGTGACTGCAAAAGGGGCCTCAGTGGCCCAAAGCAGTTCCTCCTCTGGAGGTGTGTTGCGCGGGCAGTCGGGACAGGACGGATCATAGAGCAGGTAGGCTCGGTCATTGCCCTCATTCGGCGCGGCACAACCATCGGGGAAGAGATCCCTGTCATAGATCGAGTTGATCGCCCTGGCGTTTGCAGCAGTTGGCACCGTGTCGGCGTGCTCGAACGTCGCCCAGATCCACTTGTCGCCGTGGCCGCTCTCGACCTTGGTGACGATGTGCATGCCAACGAGGCCCAGCTTGACCGGGAGGCACCGGGCATCTCCGTCGACGCTTTGGTTCGCCGGTATTGGAACGAGACCGTTTGCCCCGATCATGTCAGGCGTTTGCTCAGGCAGGATCTGCCAGGCGAGCTTCAACAATATCGGCGCGGCATGATCATTGATCGAGCCAAGCGGAAAGCTGATCGGCTGATCGAATTTTGCGCGGCCCGATGCGGTCGTCAGGGCATTTTCGACAAGGTAGTGTTCGGCCACACTGTTCAGTCGCGTCTCATAGACGACAAAGTTCCCGTTCTGGTCGATCAGCTGCGTCCCGTCCGACTGCTTCGGCGACGCAACGACAAACTGCCGACCATCGGCTCTGCCCGCGCAGGGGCCGAGCTCAAGATCGAGCACATCCGCTTTCCGCGCGAACCGCCGCCAGTTCTCAGTCTCCTGCCCCAAACCCAGGTCCGCCCAGTGCAGCGCCACGAAGGCCTGCCAAGCGTATTCGTCGAACGGCGCTTGGGCGGTGTCATTCACGATTCGGTACTCGAAGAACCGACTAAAATCCGTCTGGTCCTGCGGAAAGGTCGGGCAGATTTGGTCGTGCGGCGGCTCGATGCAGAAGGCCCGCTCGGTTGGCTGGCCGTCCGCCTGTGGTGCGGCAAGGACGAGCGGGAGGCACAGAGTCGCGAGTCGGGTTATCCACCTGTTTGTATCCATAGGCCATAATTGGATACAAAAACTTACTTTTGTCAACGAAGCAATGGAGTACACTATTCCAATGCCGCCCGTGATCCGAGACATCGCCAGCTATCCGCCGATCCGCTCAGCAAGCGAGCAGGTCACGAATATCGTCTTGCGGTTGCGAAACGACATCGTGACAGGCGCTATTCCTCCAGGGGCGACCCTCGGGCAGGAGGCCCTTGCCGATCGCTTTGGCGTGAGCCGAATGCCAATCCGCGAAGCGATCCGACATCTCGAGACCATGGGAATCGTGACCATCGAGGGCAATAAACGCACCCGCGTTGCCGAGCTCAGCCTCGAAGACTTGATCGACATCTACGACATGCGGGTTGCGTTGGAGGGCATCGCCATTCGGGCCGCCATGCCCTACCTGACAAACTCACAGATCGAGGAGGCCGCGGGCATACAGCAGACGCTGAAAGGGGCTGATCCGTTGGATTTCGGCCTGCACAACCAGGCCTTTCACATGACGCTCTATCGCCCGTCCAACCGGCCACGTCTGCTTGCGCAGATCGACAATCTCTTCAATGCGGCGGATCGATATCTCTGTATTGCAGAAGCTCCTCCGGAACAGCGCCAGAAATCTGACGAGGAGCACTGGGAATTGCTGGAGATCTGTCGCCGTCGCGATGCAGAGGCGGCGCGCGAATGCCTCGCCAGGCATATCGGGGATGCACGAGCTGTATTCCAGAACCTCCAGTAGCAAGCGGCCCACGGACTTCCGCGAGAGGCGCTGATCTCGCGATTGCCTGCCCCATACCTGTCATTCGTGTTGGGCGCAGCATCGAACGGCTCGCCGGTGGTGCGATGCGGACGAAGCCGACCTCAGGCGAATGGCAGGTTCGGGAAGGCTATCAAAAGAGAAACGCTCCGCTCGTTTTCCGTTTTCCACAAGCTCGTCCCGATAAACAGCCGGCCACGAAGAACTCCCCCAGTATCTTTGACCTCTTGGCACGTCAAAATGCCCTCGACCGCCGTCCTTTGCGACCAGAATGGGAAGGAGGCATCTCGGCGACCGCGTTGAAGTGCTTGGTCACTGTATGGTCCAGTGAAAGGGTGTGCGGGGGCCTTAGGGAAGGGCGAGCCCTCTCTCAGGCGACCGCCTTTGGGCCACTCGATCGTCCTCCCAGACCAGCGCCAGCGTGACCCCCTTGCGCTTGAGCGCGCGGTGCACTGCAGGCCAGTCGGGCTGCGCGAACCCGCGGCGGGTGTCTCCACCCACCGGCTTGAAGAGGTGCTGCTCGACA
>JBCDAV010000075.1:0-4487 GCA_039184865.1 Pseudomonadota bacterium
TATGACGAGTGGCGCGACAAATACCAGACGGAGGCGACCGACGCCCAGAAGGCCGCTTTCGCGAAGGCCGATACCGGTCACTGACCTCACCCCGCGAGCCGGTCGACATCGGTTCGCGGCATGATCCGCATCACCGATAGCATCTCGATCGAGGACTGGGAGGTCACCGAGACCTTCACTCGTGCCTCCGGGCCGGGCGGTCAGAACGTCAACAAGGTCGAGACGGCCGTGGTCTTGCGGTTCGAGGCCGAGCGCTCACCGAACCTGCCGCCGGACGTCAAGGCACGCCTGAAGCGGCTGGCTGGGCGGCGCTGGACAACCGACGGCGCGGTCGTTCTCCAAGCCGATAAACACCGCAGTCAGTCGCGCAACCGCGAGGACGCCGTCGCGCGGCTGGTGGAATTGATCCGCAAGGCGACCGAGCGGCCGAAACGACGCATCCCCACGCGGCCCACGCTGGGATCGAAGCGCCGCCGGATGGATGAAAAAACGCGTCGCGGTGCGATCAAGGCCGGTCGCGCGAAACCGGCCGCTGAGGATTAAAAGACAGGGCTCCGGTCAGCTTTTGGCAGCGTCCATCGCCGTCGCGAAGCGTTCGAACAGATAGAAGCTGTCCTGCGGTCCCGGCGATGCCTCCGGGTGATACTGGACCGAAAAGACCGGCTTGTCGGTGCAGCGCAGACCGCAATTCGTTCCGTCGAACAGCGAAACATGGGTCTGGATGACGCCTTCGGGCAGAGAGGCCGCATCGACTGTAAACCCGTGATTCATAGAGGTGATCTCGACCTTTCCGGTCTCGAGATCCTTCACCGGATGGTTCGCGCCGTGGTGTCCGGTCGACATCTTCTTGGTTTGCCCGCCGAGTGCGAGCGCGAGCATCTGGTGACCGAGGCAGATCCCGAAGACCGGCTTGCCCGACGCAATCACGCCCTGGATCATCGGCACGGCATATTCGCCCGTTGCCGCGGGATCGCCGGGGCCGTTCGACAGGAAGACGCCATCTGGGCCGTGCGCCAGGACCTCCTCGGCCGTGGCGGTCGCCGGCATGACGGTCACGTCGCACCCGGCCGATGCGAGGCAGCGCAGGATGGTCCGTTTGGCTCCGAAGTCGACGGCCACGACCTTGTGCCGCGGAGCGGTCTGTTTCGGGAAGCCGTCAGGCCAGGCCCAGCGCATCTCGTCCCAGCGATAGCTCTGGGCACAGGTCACATCCTTGGCCAGATCCGACCCGTCGATTGCCGGAAAGGCGCGGGCGGCGGTCACCAGCGCTTCGGTGTCGATCTCGCCATCGGGCGCGTGTGCCACGGCAACGTGCGGCATGCCCTGATCGCGGATCAACCGGGTCAGCCGCCGCGTGTCGATGCCGGAGATGCCGATCCGCCCCGTTCTCGCAAGCCACTCCGAAAGATGCCGGCTCGCGCGCCAGTTCACCGGATCGGTCACGTCCCACTTCACCACCATGCCGAGCGCCACCGGATCGGCGGTTTCTTCGTCCTCGGCGTTCGTGCCGACATTGCCGATGTGGGGGAAGGTGAAGGTCACGATCTGTCCGGCATAGGACGGGTCGGTCATGATCTCCTGATATCCCGTCATCGCCGTGTTGAAGCAGAGCTCGGCCGCCGCGGTTCCGGTCGCGCCGAACCCAATGCCGCGCAGAACGGTTCCGTCGGCAAGCGCCAGGGCGGCCGTGTAGGTCCGGGACGGGGCAAAGATATCTGCGAAAGGGGAGGCAGTGCTGTCCATCGAACGTACTTTCCGTGCGTAGCTTTCCGTCGGGCCCGAAAAGATCACAGAATCGCAACACGGACCCGGCGCAAGCTAGGCAGCAGCCGCGAGCCGGTCAAGATCTGCGGTTAATATAATTTTTCAATGAAATCAATTATTTAGCGAGATACGACCGTGTTGATGATGCTGGAAGCCGTGTGCTAGTGTCGCCGCCCATTGCCGCCCGGAGGTGGTGCAACATGGTGGGGATCGGATGCGTGACCGCATCAAGGAAGCCGTCAAGGACGCAATGCGCGCGAAGGACAGTATTCGCTTGTCGACGCTGCGCCTCATGTCGGCGGCGCTCAAGGATCAGGACATTGCCAAGCGCGGCACGAACGGCGGCGATGAACTGAACGAGCAGGAAATCATCTCGCTGCTCGCGAAAATGATCAAACAGCGCGAGGACTCGATCCGGTCCTATGAGGAAGCCGGACGGATGGAACTGGCCGAGCGCGAGCGCGCGGAGCAGAAAGTCATCCGCGAATTCCTTCCCAAACAGCTCAGTGAGGATGAGGTCGACGCGGCGATCACCAAGGCCGTCGCCGACAGCGGTGCCGAAAGCCTGCGCGACATGGGCAAGGTGATGGGCATGTTGAAGACCGCGTATTCCGGACAGATGGATTTCGGCGTCGTCGGCGGGAAGCTGAAAGCGATCCTCGGCTAGGCGCCGAGAACGGCGGAGCACACATGACCGACCAGTCCAGCGACGAAGCCCAGCGCCAATACATCCGGGCGCGCGAGGTGATCGGACGCGGCAAGCAGGCCATGGCCGAGGGCCACCGACTGCTGCGCCAGCTTTCCGGCCAGATCAAGCACGCGCGGACGCGCGGCCAGATCAACCAGCAGATCTGGGATTGCGAGAAGCTGAACGGTCGGCGCGACATGTTCTTCAGCCAGTCCGGGCAGGACGCGTTTCTTGACGAGCGGGTGTTCAAGGGCAAACGCGAAGGCACCTTTGTCGAGATCGGCGGGTATGACGGGATCACCGGCTCGAACTGCCTGTTCTTCGAGCTTCTGCGCGGCTGGAAGGGCCTGCTGATCGAGCCGTCGCCGACGTTCTTCAAGAAGGCGGAGGCGTTTCGAAAGGCAACGTGCATGCAAGTGGCGCTGTCGGACGAGGAGGGCGAGGCAGAATTCCTCGACGTGCAGGAGGGCTACAGCCAGATGTCCGGGCTGACGGCCAGCTACGATTCCAAGCTGCGCGAGACGGTGGAAAGCGACCCCCGCCACAAGGGCGAACTGATCAAGGTGAAGACCAAGACGCTGCCGGGGATCCTCGACCAGAACTTTCTCAAGGAGATCGACTACATCTCGCTGGACGTCGAAGGCGGCGAGATGGCGGTGCTCTCGGGCTTTCCGTTCGAGCGGATCCGGGTGACCGCATGGACGGTCGAGAACAACACCGGCGGGACGGACATCCCGACGCTCATGCGTGAGAAGGGCTATCAGCGGGTCGAGGCGCTGGGCGTCGACGACGTCTACGTGCTGAACACCTAACAGTGCGCAGATGACGGACGGGACAGAGCCGAAGGGAGAGCTGACCCTGCGCGCGGTCGCGATGCCCGGCGACGCGAATGTCGGCGGCGACATGTTCGGCGGCTGGCTGATGGGGATGATGGACCTCGGCGCCTCGGTGGTCGCCCGTCAGCGGGCGCGGTGCCGAACCGCGACCGTCGCCTGTCATGGGATCGATTTCCAGGCACCCGTGCGCGTCGGAGACCTCGTGTCGAACCATGCCTGGCTGATCCGCGAGGGCCGCAGTTCGATGCGGATCGGCGCCGAGGTCTGGGTGCAGCGCGAGATCTGGGGCGAGCCGGAACGGGTTGCCGAGGCCGAGTTCACCTTCGTCGCGTTGGACGATGCCGGCAAATCGAGGTCGCTGCCTGCGCAGGAACAGGGCACCTGACGGATTGCGCCCGGCGCGTCGTCCGACTATTTACGCGCCAACCTGTCCGGGAGACGAGCTAAGTGAACTGGATCACCGATTATGTGCCCTCGAAGATCAAGTCGATCTTCACGCGGCGCGACATGCCAGAGAACCTGTGGCTGAAATGCGAATCTTGCGGTCAGATGCTGTTCCACCGCGAGTTGACCGGGAACCTCAACGTCTGCCCGACGTGCAACCACCACATGGCGATCACGCCGCGCGACCGGTTCCGCGCGCTGTTCGACGGCGGTGTCTATGTCGAGATCGAGGTCGACGAGGCGCTTGCCGATCCGCTGCAGTTCCGTGACGAGAAGCGCTATACCGAACGCATGCGCGACGCCCGGCGCAAGACCGGCGAGACCGAGGCGATGCTGGTGGTGCAGGGTCAGATCTTCCAACTCGAAGTCGTCTGCGCCGGACAGGATTTCAGCTTCATGGGTGGATCGATGGGCATGGCCGTCGGCAACGCCCTGTTGAAGGCTGCCGAGACAGCCGTGGCGCATGGAACGCCGTTGGTGGTGTTCGCGGCCGCCGGGGGCGCGCGGATGCAGGAAGGCATTCTCAGCCTGATGCAGATGCCGCGCACGACGATCGCCGTGCAGATGATGCGCGAGGCGCGCCTGCCCTTCGTAGTCGTTCTGACCCATCCGACGACCGGCGGGGTGACGGCCTCCTACGCGATGCTCGGCGATGTCCACCTCGCCGAACCGGACGCGCTGATCTGTTTTGCCGGGCCACGCGTGATCGAGCAGACGATCCGCGAACAGCTGCCGGAAGGGTTCCAGCGGTCCGA
>JBCDAV010000076.1:0-4123 GCA_039184865.1 Pseudomonadota bacterium
AGAACACGGAGACGAAGATCGAGGGAAAGCGACTTCGACATGCCTGCCGACCTCCTCCTCCGGCAGACAGTCCGAAGCAGACCCCGCGCCCAAAGAAAACCCCAACCCAACCCAGCCCAATCACCTCAAACCTCGCTCTAGCTCTGCCTTCCATCTTTTGAGAGGGCTGTGAGTGCACTTCTCAGAACGCCGTCCCAGTCTCCAGAGGATAGGTCTCGAAGATTGTCCTCGGGCATTCCAGCGCAGAGCCTCTTGGCGAGCTCCTGCGTAGCGATCGCCGCCAGATGCGCACGGCGCTTCTCCGCCCGACTAGGCTTGCCTTCGCTTATCTTCCCGTCGAGAACAGCCGCCAACCCGGGGACCCCGACACCGGTTGTAGCTGACACTTTCAGGACGGGAACATCGCGGTGCTCCCCCGCGCGGAGTGCAAGCATGCCCTCGAGCTGATTTGCCGTCTGGGACGCGTCCTCACGGTCTGCTTTGTTGACGACAAGCACGTCCGCAATCTCGAGAATACCCGACTTGATCGCTTGCAGCTCATCGCCCAGCCCGGGAGCGGACACCACGATACTGAGATCTGCCACAAGGGCGACTTCGGTCTCTGACTGACCTGCGCCAACAGTCTCCAGCACAATCAGCGGCCAGCCTGCAGCATCCAGGACATCGACCATGTCATGGGCCGCAACGCAAAGCCCGCCGAGATGCCCGCGCGCTGAAACGGAGCGGATGAACACACCATCGTCGAGGCTGTGTGCGCCCATCCTCGTGCGATCCCCGAGCACCGCGCCGCCGCTGATCGGGCTGACGGGATCGACCGCGACAACGGCCACCGGAATATCCGCACTGCGCCAGATATGAATCATGGCATCGACCAGCGTGGATTTGCCCGCGCCCGGCGGCCCCGTAATTCCTATGACATGCGCGTTCCCGGTAGACGGGCGCAGTGCGCTGAGAAGGGCTCGGCCGTCCTCTCCTCCGTTTTCGGAAAGCGTGAGGGCGCGGCCGATGGCGCGTCGGCTGCCAGCCCGAACGGCCTCAGCCAGGCGCTCAATCCGATCCGTGGAAAGTGCCATTCAGGCCACCATCTGCGGATGGCCGAAGCCAAGCTCTCGCCTGAGGCAGGCGATGATCTCGCCATGGGTCGCGCCGGCATGCGCGGCCTCGACAACGCGCTCGTAGACATTCTCCGACCCGTTCGCGGCCCGGGCGAGTCCGTCGATCACGGTTCGGATCGCCGTCTGATCGCGCGCCGCCTTCCAATCACGAAATGCTTTGACCTGAGCCTGGATTGCGGCCCGGTCCGGTCGGTAGGTCGGCACCTCAGTCTCGTCGTCCGCCGCCTGATAGCAATTGACCCCAACAACCTTTTCCTCGCACCGCTCGATGCGGTCCTGATGCCGGAGTGCCGAGCGGCCGATCATGCGCTGCACGATCCCCTGGTCAGCCGCGGCGTACATGCCGCCGGCATTCTCGATGACCGCCATCACCTCGAGGATCTTCTCCTCCATCTCATTGGTTAGCGCCTCGACGTAGTAGGAGCCGCCCAGAGGGTCGATCACGTCGCAGAGATGCGCCTCCTCGCGCAGAATGTTCTGGGTCGCGACGGCGACCCGGGCGGAGTCCTCTGTCGGGCAGGCCAGCGCTTCGTCGAACCCGTCGGTGTGCATTGACTGCAGACCACCGAAGATCCCGGCAATCGCCTGCGCCGTCACGCGTGCGATGTTGTTCAGCGGTTGCTGCTGCGTAAGGTCGACGCCCGAGGTCTGGCCATGGAACTTGAACCTCCAGGCGCGCGGGTCCTTCGCACCCAGGCGGTCGCGCGCAATCCGGGCCCAGATGCGGCGGCCGGCGCGGAATTTCGCCACCTCCTCGAAGAAGCTTATCGAGATGTCGAAGAAGAAGGTAAAGCGGCGGAGCACGTTATCTGGGTCCATCCCGGCACCAATACAGTCTTCGGCGTACTGGATCGCCGTCGAGAGGGTGAGCCCCATGGTCTCGGCCGGCGTCGCGCCCGCCTGTTGCATGTGCTGGCCCACCACCGAGACCGGGTTCCAGTTCGGCACCTGTTCGCGGCAGAACTTCACATGGTCGACAAAGACCCTTCGGGCACCCGGCTGGCTCAGGCGGTAGAACATGTGGTTGGCAACGTAGTGCGAGATGTAGTCAGACTGGTTCGCCGTCCCGGTGATCTTCTCGTAGGGCACGCCCCGGTGCTTCGCGACGCCAAGAAGGAAAGCGAAGAGCGTGAAGGGGGTCGGATCATTCATTGCGGTCGAGATCTTGTCGATCTCAACACCGTCGAGCGCCGCCTCCATATGCTCGACTGTGTTGATCACGGTTCCGCAGGTTCCGAGCAGCGCAGGAGGGCTCTCGTCGCAATCGATCCCGCGAAAACCTGAATTGCAGGGCAGGAGACTGATCGCCGATGCACCTTGCTGAAGGAGGATCCGGACGCGCTCGTTGTAGTCTTCCGGCGTGCCGAGGCCGATCAGCTGGCGCTGCGTCCAAGTCCGGCCACGATGCATGGTGGCGTAGATCCCGCGCGCGTACGGTGCGTCTCCCGGCATCCCGAGATCTTCCGAATAGCGTGCCTCCGACCAGTCCTCCGGAGTGTAGAGCGGGCGGACCTCGATGCCGGACCGATTGACGACCTTGCGGTGCGTTCCGATCTCGCGATCATACTGGGCCTGCCAAGACGCCACATCGTCCGCAATCGGTAAGGATTTCTGCGTCTTGTCCATCACATGACCTCAGCTTCTTCTCGGGCGGCGCGCGCCTCCTTCGCTAGCGTCCGGACAGACGCGACGATCTGCTCACTCGTGGCCCCTGGATTGAAGATCTCACTCACTCCGGCAGCGAGCAGATCGGGCCGCTCATTCTGAGGAATGATCCCACCGATGATCACGCGGACATGGCCAAGCTCGGCATCGTGGAGCGCCCGCATCAGATCTGGGACTATCAGATGATCGGTCGCGAGCGAGCTGATCCCAATCACGTCCACATCTTCTTGGGTCGCGAGGTTTACCACAGCCGCAATCTCCTGCCATGGCGGCGTGTAGATCACTTCCATGCCGGCATCCCGGAGGTAGGCGGCCACAACGCGGCTGCCGCGGTCGTGCCCGTCGAAGCCGATCTTTGTGACCAGAACTCGTTCAGGATAGCCCATCATTCACCTCCTCATTTCGCAAGCTGGGCATAGCCGCGCACCATGCGCATCAGCTCGCGCGCGATCTGTTCGGGCGATGCATCACCTCCGGCTCGATGCCAGACCGGCACGTGGTTCGCGGCACCGATCAACAGCAGCCTCAGAAGCCTTTGGTCGGTTGCAGGAGGTAGCGGCAGAGCCTCAATCAGCGCGCGTAAGATCGCCTCGTACCGGTCACGCAGGCGGATCAGGTCCGAAGTGACCTCGGGCGCCGCGTCGGGAAGAATTCGTATGATCACACTCGCATAGGCCGTTGGCTCGATGATCATCGCCACATGTGTCGCCAGCGCGCGTTCCAAGCGTTGCCATGGGTCTTCCAGACCCTCTAGCGCTGTCTCGACCCGGTCGGCCAGACGCCGCACACCCTCTTCGTAAACCGCGACGAGCAAAGCGTCCTTGTTCGGGTAGTGGTAGTAGATCGAGCCCGGCAGCATGCCGCAGTTCTTCGCGATCTCGCGAATGGTGGAGGCCTGATACCCGCGAGACGACAGCAGCTCTGCGGCACTCTCAAGCAGCGCATTATTTCGATTGTTGGCGCGAACGGCAGGTTTCACGGACCCCTCCATAACCTAACAATCGTTTGTTTAATGGATAAACGCGATTCACGCAAGATCACAGTCGACAGTTTCCTTTGGATTGAAGGCACTTCGTGACCAATCGCCCAAATCAAGCGCAATTTTCCGCTTTGCCTCGATGCCGGGAATGGCCGCATCGATACTTCGGCTCCTACGAGAACCGATCGATCAACCAGCCAGCTCCAGCGTTTCGTCGGGCCCATTGTTCAGAAATTCGCGCGGGTTCGATCGGAGAGGATCGTCGATCATCTGAGGACCTCTATCAACTCGGTTTGCGCCGTGGCTTTGAACGTCAGACGTCGGTTCCCCGGTGATTGGGGCGCGGCGGAATGCTGGCGGTGAT
>JBCDAV010000077.1:0-4068 GCA_039184865.1 Pseudomonadota bacterium
CCTGGCGCTGCTGAGCGATGGGGCAGTTCTCCATCTCGATCATCAGGGGCACGTCGACGGAGAGATCCTCCAGCTCCTGGCCGATCGCGACGACGGACAAGTCGATCGAGCGCCCGAAATCCTCGCCGATGCAGGTGCGCCGGTTGGGGTCGAGCCGGTCCAGGAACGGCAGGACGTCCTCGAGCCATTTCTTGACGAACGCCGTGCGCTCCGCCATCGGCCGCAGCTCGAAGCCCGGTGGACAGACGAGGCGCCGCACGACGTTCGCCTCCGTCATGCAGGCCTCGATCGCCGCGCGGGAGAGATACGTGCCGGAGCCGGACTTCGGGATGCAGCGCAGCTCCTCGTCCGCGTCCGAGCCGTAGTAGCTGAAGATCCCGTCCCGCCATTCCGTCTTGGCCTCGGCCGTGTCCGGCTTGCCCGTGACCAAGGCAATCCGCTCGTAAAGCCCGTCGGCCATGGCCTCGTCGAAATCGACCCTCAAGACCTGGCCTTTGCGCTTGCCGGCACGCACGTCCTGGATCAGTTCGTTAAACGGGTTCTCGACACCGTCATGGGTGCTGATCACCAGGAGCTTACCGCCCCACATCAGGAGCGCCATTGCGGCCTTGAGCATTTCGCCCAGCTCGTCGTGGAACGCGGCCTCGTCGAAGATCACGTAGCCCTGCCGACCACGAAGCGACCGGGGCCGCGACGTCAGCGCCATAATCTCGAAGCCGGACGCGAACGTGATCCGGAACGCCTTGATCGCAACGCGATCGCCGTTCTCGTCCGTGTCGTCGAAGATCGTCTCGCCGACATCGGATGCGGCCGAGACAAAGGCCCGGGCCCACATGGCGCAGACGTCGATGAACTCGCGGGCCATGTCGAGGTTGAAGCCGATATAGAGGACGTCCTGGCCGCCTTGCCCGCGGGCCGACGCCGCGCTCAGCACCGCGTCAGCACCCACCGCCCAGGTCATCCCGATCCGGCGGGACTTTTCGCAGATGACAAGCTGCTCGATCGCCGTCGTCGCGAGCAGCTTCTGCTGATAGCCCAGCAGGACTTCTGGCAACGTCCGAACATCGGCCATTGCCTCGGGAAGCTCCTGACGGCCTTCTTCGCGGATCTGATCCCAGTCCTCTTGCGTGATAGGCTGGCTCATTGGTGCGACTCGATCCGGCGCGTCGGGTCCCACTTGATCATCTTCCCCTCGAACAGACCGAGCCCGTGGGTCTTCCGCCAGAACTGCGCGAAATGCGCAGCGTTCAAGAAACCGTCAGCGTAGGCGAAGGCATCGTCCACCGGATCGAATGCCTCCTGGATCTCCGGAAAGCGATAGAGGCAGTCGAATCCAGGCCGCACCCAGATCTCGATCGGGTCGGACGCGATGCAGATCGGGTCTGGATCTACGAGTTTAATGCACGTCTTGCGCCGCAGATCATTGAAGAGCTGAACGGGTTCACCGACCCGCGCGTGACGTTTCCGGTGCGCGCGAATGGTCTGGGTTTTCTTCAGCTCGTGGACGAGGGTCACGAAGGCGGTTTTAAAACTGTAGGCGACCATCTCACTCACCCCATGGCGGCAGAGATCCGCTCGCACGCCGCCTCGAAGTACTCCGGGTCCATCTCGATCCCGATGAACCGCCGCCCGGCGCGCAGCGCTGCGACGCCGGTGGTGCCGCTGCCCATGTAGGGATCGAGGATGACCGGACGCCTGGTCCAGCGTTCGATGCACCATTGCATGAGCGGCTCGGGCTTCTGGGTCGGGTGCCTGGCACGGCCGAGACCTTCGATGCGGCGTGATGTGTTCCCGCGGGCGTCCTTGAAGCACCAGACACCGCGCCCACCCTTTTTCCAGGCGATCTCGGCGTCAGAGAGGAACTTGCCGAAGGCACCATCGTTCTTCTTGATCCAGACGAGCGTCGCGCCCCGCGGCAAGCGTTGCCAGTAGTGATTGGCACCCCAGAGAATGACCTCGGGATAGTTGATCCAGGGCGCCGGGTCGAACGGACGGTTGTCGCCGATGATCCGGCGCCACTTCGACCGCGGCTTCGGTCGGCCGTCCGGATCGTGCAGCTGCTTGTCTGGCCGCCAATCCATCCCATACGGAGGATCTGAAACCACCGCGGCGTCGCGCCATTCTGGCTCGACGATCTCCCGGCAATCTCCCAGGTACAGCGTCGCTGCACCGATTTCGACGCGCTTCTGCGCGGCGCTGATGCCCATACTCTACTCCATCGAACACGCACACACTCCGCCCGGACACTGATCGCATCAGCGCCTTGCCGGACGGTACTCCCCACCTGGTTCACATGGCCGATCACGCTTCGACCCCCAGGATTTCCGCCTTGATCTTCTCCGCCGTTTCACGGGTCAGCCCCTTCGCCGTGGCCGCGCGGTCCACCGCGTCAGCCGCTTTCCGCACGAAGTCCCGCCTTGCCCGGGCGGCCGTGTCGACGTTCGCTTTCCGCGCCATCTCCAGGCGCTGTACCGACTCGGCCGCGTCCCGAAGGGTCTTCATCGACGGCGAACCACCGTCCATGATATTGTCCAGCAGCGCGTCGTTGATCAGCGCTTTGATGGTCTCTCCGAGCATCAGGCCGATATCGCCGTCCGGCATGTCGTCGAGACGCTCGGCGAGAGCGGCCGCGGCTTCGCGCGCCTCGGTCAGGCGCCGGGCCTGGGCCGCGAACCGGATCGAATACCGGCTGAACGCCGACCTTGAAATCGGCCCGCAGGGCGGATCCAGCTCGGCCAGCATTTCGTTGAACCGCTCCAGGATCAGCACCTGGTCGTATTGGCGTTCGGTCAGCGCATCGAGCGCCCACTGCACCGCCGCCTCGGCATGTTCGGGCAGCTTCTCGATCGACGAGAGCTTGCCGCGGCCGCGGCGCCGGGCCATGGCTCAGATCCTCGACGGGGAATCGACGCCCTCGATCGGGTCGCCGCGCCGGTCGACATGGTCCTGGCCGCGCCGCGTCAGGGTCGCGACCATCACGGCCTCGCCCGGGAACTCGACCGTCACCGCACCGGCGCCCTCGAGAAACCGAATCTGATCACGCAGCTCTGCCCGGCTCGCTGTGTGGCCGAAAGCATCGAGCTTGTGCATCAGTAGCGTTTCGTTCAAGCGCCCGTCATTAACCTCGCTCAGCGCCCGAAGAATGATCAGACGCTGATTTGCAGCAACCTTTTGCGCGAAGACCTTTGTCATGACCGATCCATCAGATGTTCATCATGACGACCAACCGTAGCCTCGATCCGAGTCATGATCGCGCCCTGGCCGTCGACCTTTTCCCGCAGCACCGAGATCTCACCTGTGAGCTTCGTCACCGCGACGGTAAGGTCATGCACGTCGTCTTTGGTGGGCGCGCCTTCAGCGTGACTCTCGAGACGTTGAAGGCGCACCTCGTACCCATCCATCCGAGCCTCGACTTCCCGGTTTCGGGTCCGCATGTACGCGATGACCATCGCCGTGACCGAGAACAGGAAGGTGAAGACCTTCCACGCCATGTCGAAATCGAACTGCATGCCGGAGCAGACGGTCAGCTATTGACCGCCTGGACGTCGGTCAGCTCTTCGCCGCCGAGGCCCGCGCACCAGTCTTTGCCTGTTTTCTTGATGCGATCGACAGCACGATCCCCCGCCGCTTTCTTGCCAAGGAACTCAATCGTTCGGGCGCGCCGCGATCCATTATCGAACGTGCAGATCGTCACGACGCGCAGGTGGACCTGGGCGAAGAACGTATCCGTTGCGGCCCCCAGCCCGCCTTCATTGTATGCGGCCGTGGTCTTCGGGAAAGCCGCACACCCACCGGTCAGCAGAATCGCGCTCAAGAGCAACACAGGCGCACCGCCGCCGCGGAGCTTGTCGAATGCGTTGCGGATCATGTCACGCGCCGTCTCAGGTCCGAATACCGCCGCGAGTACGACGCAGGTGACCAGGCCAACACAGGCCAGAACGATAATCGTCAGAAGGTCCATCGTGTCTCTCCATCAACCGGGAAAACCGTGAATGGGGACACTTTGCGCGATCTGAACCGGGATTTGCTGGGTGACATTTGTCACCCGGAACGGGTCGTCTACGCCAA
>JBCDAV010000078.1:0-3977 GCA_039184865.1 Pseudomonadota bacterium
GTCGAGGCGCGCCGCCCGGCGCTGCTCCCGTTCCGGGAGATCTCCAACCAGCCGTGGCCGATCGAGCGCCACCGCCACCGCTCCCCAGCCCGCTTCAGGCGCGACCAGCAAGACACCCAGCCCATGCCCCCACACCCGCAACAAGAGCCCCAGGAACCCGGGGGCGGTACAGGTTGGACAGGGCCTTGGCGTGCTCTTTACCCAGCTCGATTGAAAATCAGCCGGGGCGTTTTAGCGCCCCGACTGTTTTCTTGGTTGCGATGGCAGTCCGCTCGGATCAGGCCAGAAGCAGCACGCCGTCGTCGAAGCTGTTCGCAGAGAGGGTGCGGAACTCGTCGCTCTCGGATGTCGCGAGCAGGAAGTCGCTGGCATCGAAGTCGGGGCTCTCGAGAGCCGCCGACCAGAAGGCTGCCCCGGGGTCGTCGGCTTCTCGACCGAGGATGTTGGTATAGACGTCCTCGACGAAGGCCGCACCGTCCGGGTCATCGCCGAAGACACTCGTAAACTCGGTTGAAGCGATAAAGGCATCTGCCACCGCGCCGAGCCCCACTGCATCGACCACACCGGTCCAGAAGGCCGCACCCGCCGGATCGCTCTCGCGCCCAAGGCCGGCCAGGAAGAGCCGCGACACTGCCGCCGCGGTCTCGCTCGTGTCGACACTGAGCGAGGCGTCCGAGAATTCGAAGCTTTCGGTGTTGGAGACCGCGACCGTCTGATCGCCCGAGGTCACCGAGAACCCGCCTTCGATCGGAGCCAGGGTGCTCTCGCCTAAGGTTTGCGGGAAGACAACCGTGTCGGATCCGGCCCCCCCGTCCACGGTCACAGTCTCGGGCTGGACTTCAAGGGTATTGTCGCCGGCATCGCCCACGAGATCGACCGCCCCGGCGTCGGCAAAGACGAAGTTGTCGGCGACGAGATCGGCGAGCGCCACGCCTTCAAGGGTCACACTGTCATCGCTGTCAAGCGCGATTGTGGTGTTGCCCGCATCCTCGCTCGCCGCCGCCTGCACCGCGGCAAGATCCGCCAGCGCAAAGGCCGAGACATCCAAGACGTCGCCGCCCGCCTCGAAGTCTAGCACCGTGTCGGAGCCGGTTCCATCGTCTAAGGCGAAGGTGTCATTGCCACCGCCGCCCTCGAGCGTGTCGTCGCCTGCACCACCGTTCAGCGTATCATCCGAGCCGCCGACGAGATCGATGACGATCTCAAGGAGCTGGCCCGTCCCGCCATTGGCCGTGAAGTCGCCGATCGTCGGATCAATCACCGCGCCGGGTGCGGTGGTGCCACCGAGCACATTGGCCGGGGTCGCATCCGGGTTGCCCTCCGAGCCGTTGAAGCCCGGATGTGCCCCCACGACGCCACCCTCGACCACGCCGGTATCCGGAGCTGTCTGGTTGAGGAATGCCGCGTCCTCCTCGGTATTCGCCTCGGTCCCGGCGTCTAGCACGTCCGTGCCAAACCGCTGGATGGTGAGCGGACCGATGAAGTTGCCGTCCATATCGAAGATCGGATCGGCCATCGCATCGTCAGGCACCGCCAGGAAGGCGTCGTTGGATGGGATGACCATAGTCACCCAGGTGAAGAAGCCCTGGCCGACCTGCGCTGCGTCCACGTCCAAGGTGAAGACCGCAGTCTCGCCGGGATCGATTGGACCTCCGACGCCTGCCGTACCCGGGATAAACCCGTCGACGCCGCCCGTTCCTGCGGTTTGAAGGAACTCAGCGGAGATCGCCTCGATGGTTCCGTCTTCCGCGAGCCGCTCGAGCCCGGGGCTCGCCGCCTCGCCTTCGGTGAACAGGTCGAACTCAGCACCGTCGTGGAAGCCGAACCAGACCGGGGTGAGGAACGTGCCGCCATCGGCCAGTGTGTTGGTAACCGAGATCGAGATCGCAGTGCCCGAGCCAAGCGCGTCCCCGCGCAGCAGATCGGCACCGTCTCCGCCATTGATGATATCAGCGCCCTCGCCGCCGGCGATCTGGTTGTCGCCGTCATCGCCTGTGAGCGTGTCGTCATTGGCCGAACCGGTCACGTTCTCGACATTCGAGATGGTATCCGTGATCGCGTTCCCGCCGACCTCGTAGACACCTGTGCCGGCCGAGAGGTCGATCTCCACTGCCACGCCGATGTTCTCGAAGCTCGCAGTGTCCGTCCCTTCACCTCCATCGGTCACGTCGCTGCCACCGCCGCCGATCAGCACATCATCGCCTGCGCCGCCTTCCAGCGTATCGCCACCACCGCCGCCGGATAGCACGTCATCGCCGTCATTGCCGGTAAGCAGGTTTGCCTCGCCGTCGCCAGTCAGCAGGTCGTCCTGTGCCGACCCGTCGAGGTTCTCGAAGCCCGAGAAGCTCTCGAACACCGTCACGCCCGAGGGCGTCTGGTAGGACGCAAGCCCATTGCCGAGGTTGCCGACCACGCCCACGCCGATGGTGCTGAAGCTGTTGGTGTCGTTGCCTTCGCCGCCGTCCAAGGTGTCGATGCCACCGCCGCCAGCGATGAAGTCGTCCCCAGCGCCGCCGGAGATCTCGTTCCCAGCAGCACCAGAGGCGATCAAGCTATCGTTCTGATCGCTGCCCACAAGGATCGTCACCTCGGACAGTTCAGTGGTCAGGGTCTCTTCGGCAAACACATCGCCATCGCCCGTGTCCGCATCCGCATCTGCCGTTGCACCGGTCACGTCGCCGCCGGCGTCCTGCACGATATCGGTGATCACGGGGCCGTTCGAACCTGCGGGCGCGTTGTGTAGATGGATCGAGCTGACACCCGCCACCGGCATCAGATCTGGCGTGTCAATTCCATTCACGGTGAGGTCGTTGGCGTAGGTGATCTCGCCACCGGGGGAGACGGTGATCGTCACCGTCCCGGTGCCAGTCGCCTCTGAGTCACTTGGCGGATCGGGCTCCTGGCTCGCGTCGAGGGCTGCGCTGAGCACGATGGTCCGCGTGCCGTCCGTTTCCGTGTCATCAGAAACAATCGTGCCAAGCTGGCCTCGGATCTCGCCCGATGGGAAAGCCATCGTGTGGATGTTGTAGTATAGGTTTCCAGCAAGCGCCTCGGCCACCAGATCCTCGGATGTCTGATCTGTCGTCAGCGACGCGAGTAGGGCGTCGTCGTGAGAAACCGAGAAGGAGAGCTCCTCAACAGCTTGACCATTGCCATCGCCGTCAACGTTTGCGGTCACCCCGTTGGCCGAACCCGAGAAGTCCGCGGTCCCAGTCAAAGTTCCGCCATCGATCACTTCATCCATTGCTTGCATCCTTTGTGTTCTGCTTTTCAGAACCCATGCCATAGACGCAGAACGCGTTTTCCACACCCGGCCGGGCGATCACAAAACACGCGACCGCAATCACAATAGATGGAGGCGTCGCTGCTCCGAGGATGCCGAGTGGCGCGGTTTAAAGAGGTGTAGAGGAGCCGCGGGTTCAGCAAGAGAAGGCGTGGTTCCCTTCGGGGATACTTGGTGATTGATGCCGCTCCGGAATGCCGCCTGCAGTACGAAAGGGGCGGCGAGGAAACTTGAGCCTTTGCCCATGGGGGCTGATATAAGAACAGCCGGCAGCCTGGATCTTGTCCCTTCCAAACGGAGCTAGCCGCACCGTTTTGGTCGGCCTACGCCTCGATAGTCTGTGTTCTTGCACACGTGAGCGTTGTGCCGGCGGTTCTTCGGAAGCGTAAAACTCTTTACCATCGCGAAGAGGCCGTTGCTTGACCTGGCATCCTCACTGGGCGCCCCGCCATTGCTAGCCAGCAGGGCTAACCGATGAGCATGCCCGCGCGTGGCAAGCTCTAGGCTGGCTCGTCTGAGCGGCGACCCTCGCTAGAGCGAGGTTTGAGGTGATTGGGTTGGGTTGGGGTTTTCTTTGGGCGCGGGGTCTGCTTCGGACTGTCTGCCGGAGGAGGAGGTCGGCAGGCATGTCGAAGTCGCTTTCCCTCGATCTTCGTCTCCGTGTTCTCGCGGCCGTCGAGGCCGGTGCAAGCCA
>JBCDAV010000079.1:0-3969 GCA_039184865.1 Pseudomonadota bacterium
CCGAATCGCGGGCGATCGAAATGGTCACAGACGCCCGCGGGCGGCACGCCGAGTCTGTGGCTGTCGCCGAGGGCGATGCGAGCGCGCGTATCCGCGTTGCGGAGGGCCTTGCGGAGTCTTTCGTACCCCAGGCAGAGACGCTCAGCCAGCAGCCGGAGATCGGTCGGTACAGGCTGCGGCTCGAAGCTATCGAGCGAAGTTTCGCGAGTCCGCGGAAGTACCTGAACACGGTACCCGGCTCGCAGGGGGTCGACCTGTGGATCGATCCCGAGAAAGAAGACGTCATCAAATTCAATTATCGCGAGTAAATTGTGGCACTGAACATTGTTGAAAAACGCATCCTCGGCGGCGTGCTCGCCGCGGTCGGTCTGTTCATCGTTGGCTCGTCGGTGTTTGTCGTCGACGAGTCGGAGTACGCCGTGGTTCTGCGCTTCGGCCGGGTTGTTGCCGAGATCGAGCAGCCGGGCCTGCAGGTCAAGCTGCCGGCGCCCATCGACCAGGTTCGCCGGTTCGACAAGCGCGTTCTGTACCAGGGCGTCGCGCAGACGGAGTTCCTGAGCGCGGACAAAAAGAACGTGCTGGTCTCGTCGTACCTGACCTGGCGCATTCGTTCGCCACGGCTGTTCCTCGAAGCGCTGGGAACGCGTACCTCCGCGGAGTCCCGTTTGTCGACGCTCGTGAAGTCGTCTCTGGGCGCGGCGCTGGGCAATCGCCCGTTCTCGGATTTCATCCCGGAGAATCCGGACGACGCATCGCCCGCCGAGTCCGAACAAAATCTGACCAGCCTTGAGGACGTGGTCTTCGATGGCGTGTCCGACGTTGCCGCGGCCGACTACGGGATCGAGGTTGTTTCCTTCGGCGTGAGCCGCTTCATCTTCCCGCAGCAGAACCTGCTGGCGGTGTTTTCGCGCATGCGCTCGGAACGTGAGCGCATCGCCAGTGCGTACCGCTCGGAAGGGGCGGCGGAAGCGCGCAAGATACTGGCCAATGCAGAACGCGAGCGACGTGAAATCATGGCGGATGCGGAGGCTGAGGTCGAAGTGTTGCGTGGCAAGTCGGAAGCCAAGGCAACCGGGATCTACGCGGAAGCGTATTCGACCGACCCGGATTTCTACGCTTTTTTGCGCAAGCTGGAAACCTATGAACGCATTATCGATGAGCAGACGACGGTGATCGTGCCGGCGGATTCCGGCCTTCTCGATTTGCTGTCCGCGGAGGATTTTTAAGCTTGCGGCGGGTGTTGACAGCCTTGGCGGTCATCGCGCTTGCCGCCTATGCGGCCACGGGCATCTATGAAGTGAAGCCTGAGGAATCCGGTGTGGCCTACGTCTTCGGCCGCATCGTGAATGCCCAGGTGCCGTCCGGGATTCACTGGAATTTCCCGGCGCCGATAGGGCGTCAGGTGCAGGTGCCAACGCGCCAGACCCAGGTTCTGACGATCGGCGACGGCGGCCGCAACGCCTCGATTGCCAATCTGCCCAACCGTCAGGATCTCTGGTTTACCGGTGGGACGAGCGTCATTCAGTGCCGGCTGGAGATTCAGTACAGCATCGGCCAGCTCGATCAGTACCTGCTGTCGCACGATGACCCTGAAGCGGTGATGAGCATCATTGTCGAGCGGGCGGTGACCCGCTTTCTCGCCGGTCTGCATGTCGATGACATCCTGACCACCGCACGGCAATCGCTGGTCACCCGCGTGTCCGCGGCCGTGCAGGACGAGCTGGATGCGTACGAACTCGGTATCAATGTCCAGGATCTCTCGATCGTGCACCTGGCGCCGCCGCTCTTTGGCGGCGTCTCCGATGCCTTCCGCAAAGTGCAGAGTGCGCGGTCCGATCGGGATCGCGATATCGAGGAGGCGAGGTCGGGCGCATCGCGAATCCGGTTCGACGCTCAGGCAGAGGCCGAGTCCGTGCGCAGCCAGTCGCAGGCCGAACAGTACGCGAGAGTCGAGCAGGCGCGCGCCGAGGCGCAGCGATTTATAGCACTGGCACGCGAGCGAGCCATTGCGCCTCAGGTCACGGAGACTCGCCTGTTCCGCGATATTCTGCCCGCTGCCCTGCAGCGCGCGAAGATTTACGTTGTGCCGGACAACGCCGCCGGCGTCACGGTCGAGTAATTCGCGATGCTTCTGATTTTGTCTCTGATCGCGCTCGCCCTCGGCCCGATACTGTATGGCGTATTTCGGGGTATGGGGCCCGTTCGGCGCTCGCTCGATGGTTTTTTGTTCGTTGCTATCGCCGGCATCGTTATCGTGCATATCGTCCCGGAGGTCTTCGAAATCGCGGGCTACCAGGCGATCGCCTTTCTGGTCCTCGGAATCGGGTTTGCCTTCGGTGTCGAAAGACACCCGGTGGTGGCGAGTGGCGGACGTTATGCCTGGGTCGTGATGTTCGGCGCGCTCGGCCTGGTCTTGCACGCAGCGATGGACGGTATCGCGTTGCTGCCCGGTGAGTTGTCGCACGGTCATGACCACCACTCGCACGGTGCGCTGCCGTCGTTTGCGCCCACACCGACGCACGCTGAACCGCATACCCATGACGAGGGCCTCGGCGCGTTGCTGACCAACCATCTTGCACTCGGGGTTATCCTGCATCGCATTCCGGTAGGGATGGCGATCTGGTGGACCCTGCGACCCGTCATGGGCAGCGCGGTCGCCGTCGGCGCGCTGGCCCTGATCGCACTGGCGACGTCAGCGGCGTATCTCTTCGGAGAGCCGGTGATCGATCTTATGCAGTCCGGCGCGATAGCGTCATTTCAGGCGTTTGTGGCGGGGTCCTTGCTGCACGTCATTGTGTTTTCCAGTATCCGTCAGAACACCGAGGCGTCGGGGACCCAGCGGTCGTTAAATGCCCTGGGCGAACGCCTCGGCATTCTTGCCGGGCTTTGTCTGGTATTTTTAGTGCCGCACGCCCATTGATCGCGACAGGCTCAGCCCGCATCGGAACTGCTGTCCGCAGGCCGGGTCTCTACAGGAATGGATCAGGAGAGATCATGAAGAATGCAACTTGGAAGGTCCTGGCGACCGCGGCAACCGTGCTGGCGATCTCCGGACTGGCGCTCGCCAAGGACGTCAGGGAGCTCAGCTGGGACGATCTGTTGCCGCCGGTGCCGGCCCTGACCCCGGATCGTCTGCTGCGGGGCGGCAATGTGGATCCCACGGCGGAGGAGGACGATCTCTGGGACATGGAAGTAGAGTCCTTCGAGGATGTTTTCGCCACGCACGCGTACCCGATCGGCGTCGTGGAGGACCTCGATGGCCAGCAGGTCAAGCTCCCGGGCTTTCTCGTTCCGCTCGAGCTCATCGACGATGGGACGGTGAAGGAGTTTCTCCTCGTGCCGTCCTTCGGTGCGTGTGTTCATTATCCGGCGCCGCCACCGAACCAGATTGTCTACGTCGTTATGGACACGCCGATAGTGATCAAGTCCATGTGGGATCCGGTTTGGGTCAGCGGTGAGATTCGCACGGAATCCCAGGAGACAGACCTTGCGTCGGCAAGCTATTCGATGACCGGCGAGCTTGTTGAGGAATACGAATACTGACGCTGTGTGCCCACGACACTTTCCCGGGCACAACCCACCAAAACCAATCAGGCAGGGGCGAACGATGAGGAAGACCGGTTCGATAGATCATCACAAAGTCATGCTGTTAAGCGCACTTGGCTTGGCAGCGAGTTCACAGGTATCGGCACAGCACGTTCACGGCGAGATCGATCTCGGCATTGTCCTTGAGGGTGACACCCTCTCGGTTACGCTGCACGCACCGCTGTCCGACGTCGTCGGGTTCGAACGTGCCGCAGAGAACGACAAGGAAGCGGAAACGCTGCGCGAAGCGGCTGCTCTTCTGGCAAACGCCGATCGCATGTTCGGCTTGCCCGCTTCGGCGGGCTGCACGATTCAGGACGTGAGCCTGGAGGGCCCAGAGTATCTGCTGCCGAAAGCAGACGGCGACGAGGATGACGAGGGGCA
>JBCDAV010000080.1:0-3741 GCA_039184865.1 Pseudomonadota bacterium
CCTGCATCATGTCCTGCGCAGGGATCCCATCGGTGATGCAGACGGCGGTGCGAATGCCCGCATCCGCCGCCTCCATGATGGCATCGGCCGCGAAGGGGGGCGGCACGAAAACAAGGCTCGCCTCGGCACCTGTGGCCTCGACGGCGGCGCGCACCGTATCGAATTGCGGCCGCTCGAGGACCGTCGTGCCGCCCTTGCCCGGCGTCACGCCCGAGACGACGTTGGTGCCGTAGCGGATCATATCCTCGGCGTGGAACTTGCCGAGCCGGCCCGACATGCCTTGCACAAGGACCCGGATCTCGCTGTCGATCAGAATGGCCATCGATGTCCTCCTCAGCTCGCGTTCTTCATGGGCGCAGCCGCGAGTGCTGCGACGGCCTTCTGCGCGGCATCCGCCAGACTGGTTGCGGTGACGATGGGCAGGCCCGAATTCGCGATGATCGCCTGACCCTCTTCGACATTCGTCCCAGCGAGCCGGACGACGACAGGCAACTGCAGCTCCAGCTTCTCGAAGGCCTGAACGACGCCCTCCGCCACCCAGTCACAGCGGTTGATGCCGGCGAAAATGTTGACCAGCACCACCTCGACCTTTGGATCCATCAGCACCGCGCGGAACGCCTTCAGCACGCGCTCGGGCGAGGCACCGCCGCCGATATCGAGGAAGTTCGCAGGCTCCCCGCCTGCCAGCTTGATCATGTCGAGCGTGGCCATCGCAAGGCCCGCACCGTTGATCATGCAGCCGATATTGCCGTCGAGCCCAACATAGTTGAGGCCGCGATCGTTGGCATGGCTCTCGCGCGGATCCTCCTGGCTCTTGTCGCGCAGCTCCGCGATCTGGGGCCGGCGGAACATGGCATTGTCATCGAAGCTCATCTTGGCGTCGAGCGCGACGAGACGGCCATCTCCCGTCACGACGAGCGGATTGATCTCGACCATGGTCGCGTCGAAGTCCCGGAATGCGCGGTATGCGCCCTTGAAGATCCGCACCGCATCATTGACCTGCGCCGGCTCGAAGCCGAGGGCAAAAGCCAGTTCTCGCGACTGAAAATCCCGCAGCCCGGTCGCGGGATCGATGGAGAGGCGGCGGATCGTCTCCGGTTTCTCGGCCGAAAGCTCCTCGATCTCCATTCCGCCTTCGGAGGACGCGACCACCATGATGCGCTCGGACGCACGATCGAGCACGAAGCCGAGATAGAGCTCGCGCGCGATATCCGTTGCCTCCTCGACATAAAGGCGGCTTACGAGCTTGCCCCGCGGGCCGGTCTGGCGCGTCGCGAGCATGCGGCCCAGCATGCCTTGCGAGGCCTCCACGATCTCTTCCTCGCTCCGGCAGATCTTCACGCCACCCGCCTCGCCGCGCCCGCCGGAGTGGATCTGCGCCTTGACGACCCAGGCCCGCCCCGCAAGCTCCCGCGCCCGATACCCCGCCTGCTCGGGGCTGTAGGCGATGCCGCCCCGCGGCACGGGCACGCCGAAGCCTGCAAGGATCTCCTTTGCCTGGTATTCGTGGATGTCCATCCGATCCCTCCCGGTTCATTGGGCGCGCGTTGCGCCGGTCTTCCGCGGTCCTCCTGCGACAGGGAGCGGGCCGCGGAAACCAAAACCGGGTCGGGCTGTTGCACCTGTGGTTTACAGCCAGCAATATATGAAAACTTTGTAAATGAAACTCACAACAAAAGCGACGATGCAGAAAAACGGCGCAACAAATGGAAAGGCCGGGCAATGCCCGGCCTGACAGCTTGCACGAAGGCGCCGAGTTCAGTTGGCGAGCTGCGCCTTCAGGACGTCGAGATTGATACCGAAGGTCACGGCCCCGATCGGCGCATCGCCGTTCTCGGGATCGGTCACGGTCATGCTGACCTGGGTCTGATAGAGCTGGGTCGAGTCGTCGAACTCGATCTCGCCGACATGGACCGCGCCCTGACCGAGCAGATAGGTCTCCTGATACTTCGCCTCGTCGCCCTGCCAGAAATCCGAGGTCGGATCGGAGATGGCAACGTTGAGGCCATACTGGTCCATCAGGATGATCTCGGTAATGACACCGTTCGAAAGCTCGCGACGGTCACGAAGGATCACCGAAGCCTGGCGGTCGAGCAGATCGTAGATCATCGGACCGGCGCCGTTTTCGGCCCGCCACTCCTGATCGAGAAAGTCGATCTTGCCCTGGCGAAGCGTCCCGTTGCGCTCGTTCTGCTCACGGATCGCGTAGAGGAAGATGGGATCGGTGATCCACTCCTGCAGCTCGGTCGCCGCGACCTCCTCGACCAGACCGGCAAATTCCGGGCGGTCCTGAGCGCTGGCCATCGGCGCGAACAACGCCCCTGCACCGAGGCTAAGCGCGATGAAGGCGGCAACCGCCCCGCTCTTAAGTTCTCTCATGTTCCCTCCAGAAGCACCGCGACCCGCATGCGTCGCAGGCCATCCACCACAAATCTGCTGTGTCGAACGTCGCAGGCGACAAGGCGAACAAGGGCTACCAAACACACAGTGCCGTAATCAGTAACAACCCGCCGACGAATCGATCATAGCATCCCCAGTACCCTTAGTGCCCCTGAAATGCGGCGAGCCGTGGTCGAACTGGCATGCATAACCGCCCCAATCTAGGCGAATAAGTTAAGATCCATTAATAATTAGAAGATCATAATATCTATGAATTAGCGTGAGCCGAGTGCTTCAACTATAGCGAGTGCAGGATCTACGCCGGTACCCCTTGCGTTGTCAGGCATGTCGGCGCGCGGGCGGATCAGCGGCCGCGACCCTTCTGCGACGCGACGGTAGTCGGTCATCATGCGGTAGGATTTGTTTGGGCCGGACACCGACCAGACGCTGCTCCAGGCACCAGAGCCGAATGTGTAGTGCACCTGATAGATGTCGTCACCGCAGAGATGTTCGGCCGTCGGGCGCGCAAGCGGGAAGCTGTGAAAGGGACGACCGTCAAGGTAGCGCACCTCGACCTCGCCGGGCGAAGGGAAGCGCCAGAGCGACCCGCGATCCGCATGCAGGTCCTGACCGCGGAACCGCAGCACCCCTTCCTCCCGGCAGAGCAATCCCTCATCGTCGGGCTCGAACTGCGCCTCGCCCCAGAACTCGCCGATCACGCCGTCCACGACATCCTCGATGATCCGGCGCATGGACCAGCCGCCGCGGAAGTAACGTTCGGTTGCCTCGTTCATGCCGCACCTGCTAGCTCAGCGCGCACCCGCCCACAACCTGCCGCCCCACGACCAGATGAAACGCGCGCGAGGCCCCGATGATCCCCCGCTACAGCCGCCCCGAGATGACCGCCATCTGGTCGCCCGAGACCAAGTTCCGCCTCTGGTTCGAGATCGAGGCCCATGCGGCCGACGCACAGGCCGCGCTCGGCGTGATCCCGCGGGAAGCGGCAGAGGCCATCTGGACTGCGCGGGACGCGGAATTCGACGTCGAGCGGATCGACGCGATCGAGCGGGAGGTGAAGCACGACGTCATCGCCTTTCTGACACATCTCGCAGAGCATGTGGGAGAACCGGCGCGCTTCGTCCACCAGGGCATGACGTCTTCAGATGTCCTCGATACATGCTTCAACCTGCAACTCGTCCGGGCGGCGGATCTGCTGCTTGCGGATGTGGACCGGCTGCTCGACGCGCTGCGCGCCCGCGCCTTCGAGCACAAGGACACGATCTGCATCGGGCGAAGCCACGGGATCCATGCCGAACCGCTGACCTTCGGGCTGAAGCTCGCGGGTTATCACGCGGAGTTCCA
>JBCDAV010000081.1:0-3319 GCA_039184865.1 Pseudomonadota bacterium
GAGACCGTTGTGATTATGAGGACGACGCTGCGCGCATCCCCATCTTGGCCGGGGCGAGACCTCGAGACCGGATACGTTGACGCAGACTGCACAGAGCTATCGCACAATCGCCTCTTGCGGACGGGGCGGGCCATACGTTCATCATTCCCGCCATAGGGAGTGATTCGCGTGGGTTGGCGTCGAGGACAAGCGTATTCGGACGATCTGCGGCACAGGGTGCTCGCGGCGATTGATGATGGGATGCCCGCCTACCAGACGGCAAAGGTGTTCGAGGTCTCGGTGTCGTACATCTATAAGGCGCTGGAGCGTCGGCGAACGGCCGGGGAAGTCAGTGCGCGGCCGCAACGCAGCCAGTTCGGGCGCAAGCTCGCCCCTTTCCAGGACGCCTTGCGGGTGAAACTCAGCTAGAAGAATGACATCACGCTGAAGGAACTGCGATCTTTTCTCGCCGCAGAGCACGGCATAAAGGCGGCCATGGCCACCATCCATTCTGAGCTGAAGCTGATGGACTGGACGCGCAAAAAAGTCGCTGAGAGCTGCCGAACAAGGCCGACCTGACGTCGTCCGCCAGCGCACTCGTTGGCAGATCTGGCAGCGCCACCTTCGCCCGCGGCGGTGGGTGTTCCTGGACGAGATGGGCGCCTCAACCAAGCTAACGCGGCTCTACGCCCGCGCGCCCAGAGGGGTTCGCGCGATTGGCGGGGCGCCCCATGGGCACTGGAAGACGTCGACCTTCGTTGCCGGTCTCACCAGCACGGGCTTCATTGCGCCCCTCGTTCTGGATGGACCGATGAACGGGCGGGCGTTCCTCGCCTAGACGCAGCAATTCCTCGCCCCTGCCCTGCGCGAAGGTGACATCCTCGTCATGGACATGTGTGACGTATATGGACCCCGCCTAATTGCAACGGTTGGCTGGCTCCAGGTTCAGCGTCACGATTGCTGACGTGTATCCGGCTTCTTTGAGCGGCTCGATGTATCGTTGCCGCAAGCCCCGATGGGTTTCCGCGCGCTTCTTCCTCAATGGCTCCAAGGCGTCGGCTTATGTCGCGCCTGTCCACACATCAGGATCAAGAAGCGATGGGAGCGACCCTTTCACCATCCCCAGCAAGTTTGCTGCAATGTTCCTGCGCGAGCTCGCAGTCGCCGTTGCAACCTTGAGCTACGCCAAGTCGGCTATCAAAGACTATGCAGCGCGATACGGCGCATCACCGGCGAGCACCGCCCAGACGGTACGCGCATTCTTGTTGGCGATCGCAACGGCGACCACATTGGGATGGCGTCGTTCGCGCATTCTCGCGATCCATTGGCTTTTCTGATCGGCCTTCCCCTGCGCCTTACCGAGCACCGCGCGGGCGCCGTGGATCAGTAGCGTTCGCAGATAGCGGTCTCCGCGCTTGCTGATCCCCAGAAGTCTTGCCCGGCCTCCGCTTGAGTGTTGTCGAGGGACGAGCCCCAGCCAGGCGGCGAACTGGCGGCCGTTGCTAAAGCAGCTTTGGTCGCCGACCGCCGCGACCAGCGCCCTCGCCGTGATCGGTCCGATGCCCTCGATGGCGCCGATGCGCCGGCACGCCTCGCTGTTCTGAAAGAGCGCTCGGATCCGCCCCGTTTGGTCTGCGATGCGCTGATCGATAGCGACCAACTCGTCGCGCATTTCGCACGCCAGCTCCCGGAGGATACCGTCGATGCGATCATCGTCGCCGTCGGCTATCCGGTTCAACGCGTGCCGCAGGCGCGTGATGTCGCGCGCGATCACTACGCCGTGCTCGGCGAAGAGACCGCGAACTTGATTGACCAGCCGCGTCCTATCCGCCACCAGCCGCTGTCGGATCCGATGGATTGCCTGGATGGTCAGCTGTTCAGCGGACTTCCGCGGCACGAAACGCATCGAAGGGCGACCGACCGCCTCGCAGATCGCCTCAGCGTCATTTCGGTCAGACTTGTTCGACTTCACGTAGGGCGCGACGAACTGAGGCGCGATCAATCGCACCTCATGCCCCATATCCGTCAGCGCCTTTGCCCAGTAATGCGCACCGTTGCAGGCTTCGATCCCGATCAGGCAAGGCGGCAGTTCGGCGAAGAACGGTGCCTTGCATCACGCCGCAGCGTTTTGCGCAGGATAGGGTTGTCGTCTGCGTCGACGCCGTGGACCTCAAAGACATATTTCGCCAGGTCGAGACCAATCCGCACGATTTTCATGGGCCTTCTCCTTCGTAACATGTGACCTCAGAAGGGTCGCCACTATGGGCGGCGGGGTCCATACCATTGGCTCCTGCGTGGCAAGGGGTTTGTGAGCGTTTGTCGAACTGGTCGGCTGCGGCCATGTATTCGGCGTCTCTTTGCAGTGCGTTTACTGCGCGCCATGATGAATTTCCGCCGGAGTACGGGTCCCACTCAATCGAACACGCTCGGTGGCGCATCGGGTTCACCGGGGTGTCCCTCTTCTTCCTCTCCGCCCGTTCGCCATCACCTCACGGTTGCCCTGGCCATTCGTTGGACCGCTCTCAGCGGGGCATCGCCGAGACCCGCGGTCGGTAGCTTGTTCCGTCTCGCAAGAGTGCGAAGATCGTCCGCGCCATACGGTTGGCCAGCGCGATCGCTACGACCTTGGTCTGCTTGGTCGCCAGCTTTCGGGACAGCCAGTCCGTTCCCGGCCGCCGGCTCCTTCGACGGACCATGATCTGAGCCATAGCCCCGAGATACAGTAGTCGGCGGATGTATCGGTTGCCCATCTTCGAGATCCCGCCGCTCTTTGGCTTACCGCCGGTAGAATGCTGCTTCGGCGTAAGGCCGAGCCAGGCGGCGTAGTCCCTTGCCGAAGAGAAGTTGCCGACATCGGGCGTCGTTGCCGCAATGGCGGTCGCGGTCAGCACGCCGACGCCCGGGATCGACGCCAGCCGACGGCTCATCTCGCTTTTCCGGTGGATCTCCTCGATCTCAGCGGTCAGTCGATCGATCCGCGATCTTGCGTCCGCGAACTGATCAAAGAGCGCCTGAAGCGGCAGGCCGGCAGCTTCGGGTAGAGCGCCCAACTCTGACTGCAGGTCTTCAACGCGCTTCGATCCCTTCGGGCCAATTATGCCAAACTCGGCCATGTGGGCACGGATCGCATTGCCGATCTGCGTCAGCTGCCCGACGAGGAAATCGCGGCTTCGATGCAAGACGAGCGCTGCGGAGGCCGCTTCACTCTTCACGGGGACGAACCGCATCGATGGCCGCGTGACGGCCTCGCAGACCGCTTCGGCATCGGCCGCGTCCGTTTTGCCGCGCTTGACGTAAGGCCTCACATAGGACGGCGGCATCAACCGAACCTCGTGACCCA
>JBCDAV010000082.1:0-3319 GCA_039184865.1 Pseudomonadota bacterium
GAAAGGCCGAGATGGCCTGACACCGAGAACGACCCCGAAGACCATCACCGCCAGCATTCCGCCGCGCCCCAATCACCGGGGAACCGACGTCTGACGTTCAAAGCCACGGCGCAAACCGAGTTGATAGAGGTCCTCAGCTTCCCAACGCGCGCGATTGGCATCGTGGACTTCTCTATCTGCCATTCAGAAACCCCCGTGCGTCGGACAATGAGAACACTGGTCAGGTCACGTTACACGGCAAGTCCGACATCGAAGCTAGCGATCCAGCCGTCCGGAACTGCCATATCGAAGCTTGCGATTGTCAATCTGGGCTCATTCAGGTCATGTTCCGCAGCACCGCGCCAGCCAGATTGTCCGGTGTTCTCGCCCAGGGTACATCTGCGGTGATTTCGTCCACGCGGCTGGGATCGCCGCAATCGTAACGCGTCGTGATGGAGCCTGAGCCTAAGCGACCCAAACGCCATCATCGTAGTTGCCGCTGTAGAGTTCCTGGCTTTCGTCTGAGTTTGCAAAAGCAATCAGCAGATCTGCCTGTCCCAGGCCGTCCTCGATTTGTGCGGCCCAGAAGTCTCGCCCAGGCCTATCTGCCGCGCGGCCGAGACTGTTGGCGTAGAGCAAGTCGATGAAGTCTGCCGGATCCGGCTTCTCCTCGCCAAGGCTAAGCACCAGTTCCTTGCTCATGACAAAGGCGGATGCGATCTGCGAAGCGGATGCGCCACTGCCATAGGCCTGGTCCCAGAACCGAAGCCCTCCCTCGTCAGGAGCCCGGCCGAGCATCCCCGAGTAGAGGCGATAGACGAAGGCGACATCCTCATCCAAGTCGTAGAGATAAGTGCCATCGGACAGCTCGACCCTTTCAACCCCACCAAGCGTGTCGGTTCCATCGGGAGCGGTCACCTGGATCCGGCCGCCCTCAAGCACCCGCTCGACCAAGTCGCTGCGGGTAACGGCATAGAGAACCGTGTCCGTTCCGGCACCGCCATCGAGACTGTCATCGCCCGGTCCACCGTCGAGCGTATCGTCGCCCAAACCGCCTTCGAGCGTATCCTCGCCGGCGCCACCGAAGAGCCGATCCTGACCTGCAGAGGAGCGCACCACGTCATCACCGCCTCCGCCCATGATGACATCATCACCGGGGCCGAAGAAGAACAATTGATCGCAGGCGTCGCCGATCACGACATCGCGGTCGGGGCCATCATCGTTTTCGCCACCAACAAAGCGTCCGCAGCCGCGCACCAGAACCGTGGCGCCGCCGTCGATTACGAAGTCGAGCAGATTATCGGCGTCCTTGAAGCGGGTCGCATCGATTGCGACGATAGGCGGTTCGCCGCCTTCTGAGGCAGCCGGGACGCGGACTGTGATCGGACCGTCCGGCGGGCTGTCGCTCGGACGCAGCACGATCTCGACGATCTCGCGCGTTGCGTCTGCTCCACCAAAGCCCACGTCGAGAAAGCGTGCCAGGTCGTCGGCCTCCAAACCCGGCTCACCCACGTCGAAGCTGCGTCCGAACACGGTTTCGGCGTTCTCCCGTGCCGTGCCGTCTCGCCGTGCGACGACGAGGCCGAGGCCTTCGGGCAGGCTCAGCCCGAGACGATCGCTGATGGTCACATCGACCCCAGCGGTCCGGTTGTTCTCGTCAATCCGGTTGCCGTCGGTGACGGCTTCGATTGCGATGACCTCCACCGTCTCTCCAGTGTCACGGTCGACCGTGTTGGCGCGGGTCGCCGGTGCCCCATCGATCGTCGCAGGCTCGAAGGTCGGTGCCGGGCTGAGGCCGATATCCACGCCATCGTCGACGGTCGTGCTGTCTTGACCGATGAACAGGTCACCGTCGCCAGCGGCTGGAATCGCGATCCTGACAGTCGCGGTGTCGGCCAGCCCGCCCCCATCGCGGACGGTGTAGGTGAAGCTGTCCGTGCGGGCCTCTGTTGCGGTCTCGGCACCCGAGGGAGGCGTGTAGGTGATGCTCTGGCGGGCAAAGTCGAAGCTGACCTGTCCCGCTGTGCCACTCGGCGAGACAGACGCGATGGAGAGCGTATCTCCTGCATCCGGGTCGGTGTCGTTGGCGAGCAGGCGGCCGGCGAGGTTGCCGGCGCTTGCGATCTCGAGGCTCAACGCGTCGTCCCTTGCCGAGGGCGCTGCATTGACATCGGCGACGGGGGTTGTCGACGTGCTGGTCAGGCTCTCCCGCACGCCGCCTCCGTCGATCCAAGTGACACGGGCCGAGATCTCGGCGCCGACTAGGCCAGATCCGAGCACCAGTATCGTCGCGATGGCGCCGTCGATGGGCTCGCCATCCGCCAGCCACTGCACCGAGACATTGCCGAGCCCATCCGCGTCCCCGATCCTGGAGAGATCGAGGGTGAGGCTCTCCCCTTCGAGCGCCTCCCCCAGCACCACGGGCGTGCCGGTTGGTGGATCGTTCTCGTTGGCAACAGGACCGGTCGGCGCGGACGTCAAACTCTCCTCTGTGCCGAAGGCGTCGGCGTAGAAGACCCGAACAGCGATCTCCGCCCCGACATCTTCAGCAGCCAGCACATGCACATCGGCAGTTGCGCCGTCGATCTCCTCGCCGTCGCGCAGCCACTGATAGCCGAGCGTTCCGAGCCCGTCCTCGTCCTCTAGTCCGACGAGCACGGCGGTAACCGTCTCGCCCTCCACCGCTCGGCCTTCTACCCGCACGGACCCTGTCGGCAGATCGTTGATATTGCTTACCGGGCCGATCTCTGTCGCTGAGAGCTGCTCGCGTTCGCCGCCGCCATCCGTGTAGCTAACCTCGAGCCCGATCCGTGCGCCGACATCCTCCTGCGAGAGCGCATAGCTCGACCCGCGCGCGCCGCTGATCGCATCGCCATCGCGGAGCCAGACATAGGAGAACCCGCGCAGCCCGTCCGCATCCGAGATGCTGGCGGTCCGCGCGGTCAGGGTCTCGTCCTCGGCTGCCGTGCCATCGATGGATGGTCGCCCCTCGGGTGCGTTGTCGGTGTTCGCGACGGGCGCCGTCGCAGCGGAGACCACCGACTCCTCGGCTCCGCGCTGGTCGGTGTAGGAGACGCGGAGCGTGATCGCCGCCCCAACATCGGCCTGGCCGAGCGCCAACGTTTCCTCCGTCGCTCCGTCGATCTCCGCACCGTCGCGCAGCCATTGGAGCGCGAATGTGCCGAGGCCGTCTTCGTCTGCGATGCCGCCGCCCACGACGGCCGGATGCTGCGGTGGGGACTGCTCGACACCACGAACACCGGCTCCGGGGTGTGGGCCGACAGCGCTTACCGTTCGAAGAAGAACGAAGCCTTCGTGGATCGGATTGGTCTCATCAGCC
>JBCDAV010000083.1:0-2938 GCA_039184865.1 Pseudomonadota bacterium
GCGCAAGGGCGAGGAGGCGCTCAAGCGCATGTACCCGCCGCAGGTGCGCGACAAAACCAATCTACACGCACTGGAATGCGTCAACGCCGATGGCCATCGCTGGGACGTGTTCGTGCGTTGGCCCGACGGGACCGTTGGCCGCCCTGTGATGGTGGCCTTCCAGGACGTCTATTCGGGCCGCATCCTGTCGTGGCGAGTGGATCAGTCGGAAAACCGGATTGCCGTCCTCCTCGCGCTCGGTGACATGGTCGAGGCCTTCGGGATACCCGATCACTGCGTCCTGGATAACGGCCGCAACTTTGCGTCGAAATGGCTCACCGGCGGCACACCGACCCGGTACCGCTTCAAGGTGAAGGCCGACGAGCCCGTCGGTGTGCTCCCACTCTTGGGCGTCAAGGTTCACTGGACGCTGCCCTATAGCGGCCAGTCTAAGCCGATTGAGCGCGCCTTCGGCGAGTTCAGCGATGCGATCGCCAAGGATCCACGTCTGGCCGGCGCCTATACCGGCAACCGCCCGGACGCGAAGCCAGAAAACTACGGCAAAGCGGCCATTCCGATCGACGACTTCCTGGAGGTGGTTGCCGAGGGCATTGCCGAACACAACACGCGGACCGGCCGGACGGGCCAGGTGGCCAAATTGACGGGCGGTCGGTCCTTCGTTGAAGCCTTCGATGAGAGCTTTGTGAGGGCGCCGATCAGGTCGGCGAGACCGGAACAGCGGCGCCTCTGGCTGATGGGTGTCGAGCGCCTGTCGGCCCACCGTGAGAGCGGCCGCTTGATGTTCCAGGACAACGTCTACTGGTCACCCGAGATCAGCCCGCGGATTGCCGGTACCGCTGTCGCAGCGCGCTTCGATCCGGAGAATCTCCACGACGGCCTCCATGTCTACGCGCTGGATGGCCGTTACCTCGGCCACATGCCGGCTTTTGAGAAGACGGGCTTCCTGAGCCTTGAGGGTGCGCAATCCCACGCGCGAGCGCGGACCCAGTTCATGAAAGCCGAGAGGGAAAAGGCCGTTGCCGCTAGGGCCATGGATACGATCGCCCTGCAGAACGCGCTACGCGACGCGGGAGCACCGACAGAAGGCAAGCCAACGGCACCCAAGGTCGTGACCGCCGACTTCGGCCGCGGTCGCAGCCGCGATGCCGTCGCTCCGGCCGCGGCGACAGCAACAGCAGCTGCATCGGCTGGGCCCGGCTTCGACCAGGACGCGATCTGGGACGCCCAGATTGCCGCGGTCCAATCCCTCACCCCCAAAGACGATCCATAGGAGGCCTCCATGAAAGACACCCCAGAAACCCTCGACCACGATCAGCTGCGCCGCCAGCTGACGACTATGGTCGAGCAGACCCATGGCCTATCGTACAATGGCGCTTCGAAGCGGATGCAAGACGTGTCTCGAGCGACTTTGTCTCAGTGGCTCAACGGCAGATACACTGGTGACTCAAATCGAGTCGCAAGCGAGGTGGCGAGTTTCCTCGAGAATCAGGATGAAGCCGCGGGCGTCAAAGCTCTAGTGACAGCGGCGCCGACCTTCCAGAGGACCCAGACCGCAGAGCGCATCTGGACGCTTCTCATAAGCGCGCAGTTCACGCCCTCAATCGTCGTCGTGGCGGGGGCGCCGGGCGTCGGTAAGACGATGACGGCCGCGGCCTACAAGGCCGCGCAGCCCAATGTGTGGCATGCAACCATGGACCCGACCGTCGTCTCGCCGACGCAGGTGCTGCAAGAGATTGCTCTGGTTATCGGCGAACGGATCGGATCGCCGACGACGCTGCGCAATCGGATCGGCGAGCGCATGATCGACTCGGGCGGGCTCTTGATCATAGACGAGGCGCAGCACTGCAGCCCGAAGGCCCTTGATCTGCTGCGGGCGCTGTACGACCGGTACAAGGTCGGCATCGCCCTGATCGGCAATTACGGGCTCTTTGCTGCCACGTCCGCGCCGAACAGGACGCACAGCTTTGCGCAGTTCTTCAGGCGTGTGCAACGGCGCGCGAAGTTCGAGGAGCCCAGCAAGGCAGACATCAATATGCTGCTCGACGAATTGCGGGTCAACGACGCCGACGACCGGGCGTTTCTCCACACGATCGGCCAGAAGATGTGGGGCCTGAGCGGTGTGGTGAACACACTGAACCTGGCCACTCAGATCGCCTATGGCAGCAAATCGCCGATGACCCTCGACCACCTGCGCCAGGCGTGGGCCAGTCTCAACCATTTCGAGGGCTGAGCGATGGAACGCCGATCGTTTCCCAACATCCCCCCAGAGGCCTTCGACCGGGCGCAGGAACTCATCGAGGAGGCGGCAGATCCGATGATGCACCTCGCTTTGATCAAGGCTTCCGCGTTCGTCCAGGCCCGCAATGCCTTCGTGAGAGGTACTCCAATCGGCACCATCGCGAGCGCCTTCGCGGGACAGATCCTGTACGAACACGACAGCTTGAAGCGCAAGGTGCATCATTGACCTTGACCCTTCACCCGCTTCCCGTGTCCGTGGCGCACCTGCGCGCGATCGACTTCGAGATCGCCCGGGCGATGTGGAACGGCCAGTTTCATGTGCCGTGCCCCTGGTACGAACTGGAAGAGCCGGCCAAGGCCGAAATGGCCCAGCGGGCCCATGTCGCCCGTCGCCATTTGCGGGTCGATCAGAACGGCGTCCAGAGGTCTCGCGATGGATGAGATCCAAGACTTCAGAGCCTTGCCCGTGGCCGAAAAGATCCGCCTGGCAGGCGTCGCGAAATCCAAGGTGAAAGAGCGCGGCCGGATCGGGCTCGAACGGATCACCGTCATGGAGACTTTGGCGCTCTGCTGGCTCGCCGATCACTTCATCGATGACGTTCCGGTCTGGGGTCATCCGTCGCCGCCGGACATGCCGTTGGACCAACCCGACACGAAAGGAACCAAACTATGACCAATGACGATCTCTACAAAGAAGACC
>JBCDAV010000084.1:0-2729 GCA_039184865.1 Pseudomonadota bacterium
ATGACCCGTGCCGCCATCATCAACCTCCTGGCATCGCCCTACATCGAAATGGCCCGCCTGAAGGGCGTGCCGGCGTGGAAAGTCATCGTCAAGCACGCGCTGCCCAACGCATGGGCGCCAATCATCAACGTTGTTGCCCTGAACCTTGCCTACCTGATCACGGGTGTTGTCCTGGTCGAGGTGGTGTTCGTCTACCCGGGCATCGGACCGTTGCTGGTTGACGCGGTGTCGAAGCGCGATTTCCCGATCGTCCAGGCGTGCTGTCTCATCTTCGCTGCGACCTTCATTCTGCTCAACCTTGCAGCAGATGTCGGATCGATCTTGACCAACCCGCGTTTGCGGCATCCGAAGTGAGGGCAGCGACATGAATTCATTCGTTATCGGATATTATGCGCTGCTGATCGGGGCTTCGTGCCTGGCAGCCTATTTCAAGCAACGGCAGATCTTCCTGCTGATCTTCTCGCTGACGCTGATTTCCTTCGTCACCGGGATCATCGGCGGCGTGCCTGCGCTGCGCTTCATCACGATCGCGGCAGGTCTGCTCGCGCTCGCGGCAGGCGTCTCCTACGCTTTCCGCGAGTTCCTGATTATCATCACTCCCGATGGTGTCGCCAAGGAACTCAGGACCGCACCGCTGACGGCCGCGTTCGGCATGTTCGTGATCTTCACCTATGCGATCGCAGGGATCTTCGCACCCGTGATCGCACCGTTCGGCGAAGCGGAGGTGATTTCCTCGGCCTTTGCGCCAGCGGACGAGAACATGCTGCTCGGTGCCGACCAGCTTGGGCGTGACATGTTCAGCCGGATCATCTACGGCGCGCGGAACACCGTCGGCCTTGCCCTCCTGGCCACGGCACTTGCGTTCATCGCCGGTGCGCTGGCAGGTCTGCTCGCGGCTACGAAAGGCGGGTGGTTCGATCAGTTCATGGGCCGCGCCGCCGACGTGATCATGTCGATCCCGTCACTGATCTTCGCGCTCTTGATGCTGAGTATCTTCGGCACCAGTCTCGTCGTGATCGTCGTGGTGATCGCGCTGATCTATTCGCCGCGGGTGTTCCGCCTGACGCGCGCCGTTGCCGGCAACGTCGTGGTGATGGACTATATCGAGGCCGCCAAGCTTCGCGGGGAAGGAACCTGGTATCTGATCCGTAAGGAAATCCTGCCGAACTCGACCGCACCGCTGATCGCGGAATTCGGTCTCGAGTTCTGCTTCGTGTTCCTGCTCATCGCCGGTCTTTCGTTCCTGGGTCTCGGCATTCAGCCTCCGACCGCGGACTGGGGATCGATGGTGCGCGAGAACGCGACGCTGATTTCGTTTGGTGAACTCACACCGCTGATCCCGGCGGCAGCCATCGCGCTGCTGACGGTCGCGGTCAACTTCGTCGTCGACTGGATGCTGTTCCGGTCCTCCGGCCTGAAGGAGGTTTGATCATGGTCCCAAGGAAAGAAGTCCTTCTTGAAGTCAAGGATCTTCGGATCGAGGGGTATTCCGACGAAAAATGGGTCGAAATCGTTCACGGTGTCGACCTGACCCTCCACAAGGGGGAAGTCCTCGGCCTGATCGGGGAGTCGGGTGCCGGCAAGTCCACCATCGGGCTTGCGTCCATGGGGTTCGCGCGGGACGGCTGCCGGATTTCCGGCGGTTCGATCGAGTTCGACGGCATGGAGCTGACGACGACGCCGGAAAGCGACCTCAGGGCCCTGCGCGGATCGCGCATTGCCTATGTCGCGCAATCCGCGGCGGCTTCGTTCAATCCGGCCCACCGGATCATCGACCAGCATACGGAAGCTCCGATCCAGTACCGCATCCAGAAGCGCGTCGAAGCGCAGGAAGATGCGATGGAGCTCTACCATCGCCTGCGTCTGCCCAATCCGAATGAAATCGGCTTCCGCTACCCCCACCAGGTTTCGGGCGGGCAGCTGCAGCGTGCGATGACCGCGATGGCGATGGCCTGTCGTCCCGACCTCATCATCTTCGACGAGCCGACGACCGCGCTCGACGTGACCACCCAGATCGAGGTTCTGGCCGCGATCCGGGATATCGTCGACCAGTTCAACACCGCCGCGATCTATATCACTCACGATCTTGCCGTGGTTGCGCAGATGGCAGACACGATCAAGGTTCTGCTCAAGGGTGAAGAAGTCGAGGAAGCGCCCACGGAGCAGATGCTGGACAGCCCGAGCGAAGACTACACGAAGAGCCTTTGGGCGGTGCGCAGCTTCAAGCGGCCGCAGAAGGACCGGCCGGCGAACGCCGATGCCGTGCCGATCGTCTCGGTCAAGAACGTGGACGCAGCCTATGGCAAGATCCAGGTTCTCGATGATGTCTCGTTCGACATCTATGCGGGCATGACCGTGGCTGTCGTCGGCGAATCGGGGTCGGGCAAATCGACGACCGCACGCTGCATCACGGGGCTGCTGCCGCCGACCAAGGGCGAGATCCAGTTCAACGGGGAATCGCTTCCGCCCAGGTACCAGGACAGAACCAAGGATCAGCTGCGCCAGGCGCAGATGATCTACCAGATGGCGGACACCGCGCTGAACCCAAAGATCAGGATCAGTGAAATCATCGGACGACCGGCGCAGTTCTACGGCAACCTGCACGGGGCCGAACTGAAAAACCGCGTCGATGAACTGCTCGACCTTATCGAGCTCGATCCGGCGAAGTTCTACAACCGGTTCCCGCCGGAGCTGTCAGGCGGACAGAAGCAGCGCATCGGTATTGCCCG
>JBCDAV010000085.1:0-2664 GCA_039184865.1 Pseudomonadota bacterium
CTATGAAAGCACGGCGCGCACGGGCGATGCCGAGGCGGCCACGGCGATTCTGACCGAAGCGCTCGAAGCGCTGCCGGAGTCGCCCGATCTCTTGTGGGCCAAGGCAGGTGAGCTCGAGCAGGGTGGCGACGTGAACGGCGCCATCGAGATTTATCAGGCACTCTATGACCGGCTTCCCAATTCGCCGATTATTGCCAACAACCTCGCCAGTCTCCTGTCGGTTCACTTCGACGAACCCGAGACAATCGACCGTGCATATGCGATCGCACGCCGACTGCGGGGCAGCGATGTGCCTGCCTTCCAGGATACCTATGGCTGGCTTGCCCATCTTCGCGGTCAGACAGAGGAGGCAGTCGAGCACCTGGAAGCTGCAGCGAACGCGCTGCCGACGGAGCCGTTGGTTCAGTACCACCTGGGGATGGCTTATTCCGCAGCGGAGCGGCCCAAGGCGGCGATTAACCGACTCACCAACGCGATCGAACTCTTCGGCGAGGCGGATACGTGGCCCCAAGTTGCCATCGCCACGGCGGAGATTGAGCGCCTCGAGAAGGTGGTTGCCGAGCTCGAAGCAGAGGAAAATGGAAACTGAAACGCCCGGACCGCAGGAATTGTTGCGTACGGGAAACGATGTGCGGCCTGTTTGCCTCAATTCTTGAGCATTGTGGAAAAACGGCTTCTACATTGCCTAGCAAACGACCATAGTGGTCGCTACTGACCTGGGGATTGACGAGGGATATCATGGTGATGCGTTTTCTTGCGATCTGCGCGATGCTGCTGGCAGGATCTACTGCTTGGGCGCAGTCGGGCTATCAAATTCAGCCGGGTGACCGGCTTTCGATCGAAGTCTTGGAGGACCCGGCGCTGAACCGGCAAGTCCTCGTTCTGCCCGACGGGAGCTTCTCGTTCCCGCTGGTTGGCCGTGTGGTGACCAATGGTCAGAGCACAACCGCCGTTCAGAGCACACTGGCCTCCGCGCTGGCGCCGAACTTTTCGTCGACACCGTCGGTGTTCGTGTCTGTCGCGGGTCTCAACGAGTCCGCGTTCCTGACCGCCGGCACAGCAACGATCGACGTCTATGTGATGGGCGAGGTGAACACGCCGGGCAAGGTTGCAGTTGACCGTGGCACAACGCTTCTGCAGTTTCTCGCCGAGAGCGGCGGATTCACGAACTTTGCGGCGACGAACCGCATTCAGCTCCGCCGGAGCGGCAATACCTACACGTTCAATTATCGCGCAGTCGAGGCCGGCGCGGTCATGAACCGTCAGACAGCCCTTGCGGATGGTGATGTCATCGTAGTACCGCAGAGGAAGCTATTCGAGTTCTAAAACCAAAAGAGAGCAGATGACGACAGGCGGGTGGGGCAAGAGACATGCGGCGTTTCTAATCGGCGCCGCAGCGTCACTTGGAAATTTCATCGGGGCGGCGGGCGTGGAAGCGCAAACGCCGCCTCAGTCTTTATCGGTCGAAGGATCGGTCCGCTTCGAACTTGACGTGGACGACAACAGCGGGCTCCGAGAGACCTCGCCGGGAACCGACACGAAGGTTTCGACGATCCTCGGCCTTGATGCCAATCTTGAAACGCCGTTGCAGACCTTCAGTCTGTCCCTCGATGCCGACCTTCAATACGAGGATCGCGCGGCTGGACGGGAAGAGCAGGGTTTCCAAAACCCGGTTGCGCGATTGGTGTATCGGCTTCGCGGGGCCGACAGCGAACTAGGCTTTTCGGGCACATTCCGCACCGACGACTTCGTTGACAGCCTCTTCATTGACACCGATGGGGATGAGGAGACCGACAGCGCGCTTACGTCGGACGGCACGGTCGACCGGCTGAACCTGCGGGCTGACTACTCGTTCGGACTGACAGCGCCCTTTGGCGCCGACTTCTTCGTATCGCGCGACGAGCGCAATTTCCAGGATGTTGTGAACCCCGATCGGTTTGACCGGGAGACTGACACATATGGAATTACCGGCCGGTTTCGGATCAATCCGGCGACCACTGGGCGGCTGATATTCCGCGAAGAGCGCTTCTCCGCCGAGGACGCGGTCCAGACGGATCGCGACACCACCGACTATGGGGTGGGCCTGGACTACACGTTCCGGCCGGATCTTCGGTTCAGCGGCGAAGTCACGCAGACCGAGATCGACGAAGAAACCACGGGCGGCAACACCGAGCGGGATGGCATCAGCGCCGAACTCGGGGTTTTCCGGGACGTGTCCAATGGCTCCTTCGGCATCGTGGCCAGCAGGACGCAAAGCACCAATACCGCACGAAGCGACATTGAGTTCACCCGTAACATCACGGTGCCCCAAGGATCTTTCTCCTTCGGGGTCGGCGTAAGCTCGAGCGATACGGGCGACACGGCGCTGATCGGTTCGATCGACTATGCCAATGTTGTCCCAAGCGGTGTGATCACGGCAACCCTGTCACGGACGGCGGAGGTCAACGACAGCAATAACGAGGTGCAGCGCACCCGGCTTGGCCTCGGCTACTCCTATGACATAAACCGGATCTCAGGGATCGCCTTTGATTTGGACGTGGTCGATCTGAGAGATATCGGGGCGGGCGACGCAACGGACTCCACGCGCGCGGATTTCAGCGTGACATACCGGCGTCAGATTACCGAGGATTGGGATTGGCGCATCGGCTATCAGGGCCGCTACCA
>JBCDAV010000086.1:0-2627 GCA_039184865.1 Pseudomonadota bacterium
ACTCGTCATCGGCAACGTGGTGCCCGAGGGGCGGTCCGGCGCGCCCTGCAACCCGGCGCGGCTGGCCGGTCGAAACGATCTCAAGAAACACTTCACCATCTCCGCTGCCCTCGCGGCCGCGGCGGACAGCGCGGGCTCCTTCGCCGTCGGCGAGGCCAAGGAGCTGATGGACAGCGATGGCGGCACCGGCTTCAGCTTCGACGATCTGATGGCGGATCGTGCCGGCATCCGCTTTGCCGAGGTCGTGCTGGCGGGCAACCCGGCGGACTGGCGCGCGCTCGCCGGCCGGATCGGACGGGACCGCGACCTGCTGCCAGAGCATCGCGACCTTCCCTCGGGCATGAGCGCCGATGCCTTCGAACGCGCCTACAGGAACGTCGAGAGCGCAACCTACAAGGACATGGTCCGGCGCATCGACGCCCGGATCGAAAGCAACACGGTGCTCGGCGCTGGCTGAGGTGGGGCTCAAAGCGGGCGGCAGAGATGCCCACCATCGACCGGCAGGGTCACGCCCGTGATGTAGCTCCCCGCATCCGACAGGAGCAGCCTGATCGGCCCGTCGAGATCGCTGTAGCGACCGAAGCGGCGCATCGGGATGTCCTTTCGAAGCTCCTGGCCGGCGGCGCTCTCGAGGTAGTCGCTGTTCATCTCCGTCGGAAAGTAGCCGGGCGCAATCGCATTCACGCGGATCCCGTGCCGCGCCCATTCGAGCGCGAGCGAGCGGGTGAGATGCACGACCGCGGCCTTGGATGCGGCATAGGCGGCGACGCCCGGTCCAGTCCCGAAGCCCAGGATCGAGGCGGTGGAGACGATCGCGCCGCCACCGGTCTCGGCCATGGCCCGCGCCGCCGTGCGCGCGACGATGAATGCACCTGGCCGGTTGGTGTCGAGCCCCTTCCGCCAGTCGTCAGTGTGCATCTCCAGCGCACGACCGCTCCAGGCAATGCCCGCATTATTCACAAGACCATCAAGGCGATTGGTTTTCGCAAGGGCAGCTTCGAAACCGCGCTCAACCGAAAACGAATCACTTACGTCCATCTCGATTGGCAACAAATTTCCCTCTGCAACCCCTGGCAATCCCTGCAAACGCTCTACTCGACGTGCTGCAGCAAAGATTGTTGCGCCATCCGCCGCTAATTTGGTTGCTATATGCGCACCAAGGCCGGAGGAGGCGCCGGTTACGAGAATCACTCGGCCATCAAGCCTTGTCGAAGTGTCAGATTCATGCGACATATTTTGTGTCAAGTTTCCTTAACTATTCTGCCCGATTGAAACAAACGGGCCTTGGAAGGGGTTTCTGATCACATTCTGCAGGCGGTATCGTGATCGTCCGGAGTGCAGAGACCATTTCCATGATACGGAAACAGCGTGCATCTGCGCACGAGAGTGGAAGGAACATGAAGTGGCCGACTTAGAACAGGCAGAAATCTCGGCGATGACCGATGCCGTTCGCCAGATCGGCGACAGCTGGACATTGCTAATTGTTTGGGCCGCGCTGCGCGGCATCACTCGGTTCGACACTTTCCAGCGTCGCCTTGGCGTCGCGCGGAATATTCTATCCAACCGGCTCGCCCGGCTGGTTGACGAGGGCATCCTCGAAAAACGTCCCGTCCACAGCGGCGCGCGTCGGCTCGAGTATCGGATCACTCCCAAGGGCGAAGCGCTCCGTCCGGTGCTTGAGTGGATCGAGGACTGGGGCAGCAAGAACCGTCGGACGCTGCACCACCAGCGCTGAACTCGTCTCGGGGGTCGGGCGGCGGACCCGACCTCAGCGGTAGCGGTCGAGCACATTGGCCGCCGTCTCAAGCGATGTCGCCATTCGGCTGACGTTGACTGCTGCCTCGTCGCAGGTCCGCTTGCTCTCAACGAAATTGTCGCCGCAGCGCACCGCCGTGATGAGGGTGTCGGACTGCTCTGTCACCTCTGCTTTGTAGTCTCCGAACCGCCCCTCGGATTGCGCACGAGAGATCACCTCGCGCACCTCGTCGCAGGAGACGCCCTGCCCCCGCGTGGCCGTGCCGAGTTCCACCTCCGCGCCCTCCGCGAGGCAGAGCTTCCAGATCACGTCGAGCTGCACCGCAGGGAAGAGGCGTATCAGCGTGCGGTGGCGGGTCGGCAGTCTCGCATAGCCGTCCCGCACGGCAGCAGGCGACCAGAACTGATAGGAGGAAAGGAAACTGTAGGCCGGCACGACACGTTGGGAGGGCGGGGGCGGCGCAATGAAGCCCTCCGGCATCTCGGGCAGATCGATATCGGACCGCACGAAGACGAAGACCTGCGACTGTTCGGTGATCAGCTTGCCGCCCTCGGCCACCGGCACGATCAGCGCCTCCACGCCGAACTCCACCGGGTCAAGGCGCATCAGGACCTGCCGGCCATCCATCCGGAGCATCCCGGCGGCCCCGCCGCCCTCGGGCGTGAGACTGAAATCGCGGCTGCCGCCGTCGCCATCGCGGATCGTCGCAGCAAAAGCGCCGTCGCCGCGACTGACGCGCAGCTCGGCACCGTTCGCGCCGTCGATACCGTAAAATCGGCCTTCTAGTGGCCCGGCTGCCATAGCCTGCGTCCCGACGGCGCACCACATGGCCAGAAGCAGGATCAGGAGCGGGCGCGACGCCCGGGCGCCG
>JBCDAV010000087.1:0-2464 GCA_039184865.1 Pseudomonadota bacterium
AATCGCCTATGTCTCTGACTTTGACGAAGGGCAGTTGGCCGCGGCGCGGGCCGATCTGGCCATTGCCCCGATGCCGCGCAGTTACGTCACAGACGGCCTTGTCGAGCTGGGTGCAAAAGACGGGCTGCCGCCGCTGGGGCTGTCGCGGATCGTGTTGCGGCTGGGCGAGAATCCTTCTCAAGCGGTGCGCGCCTTGGCCGAGCGGATGGCCGAAACGTACGGCGTCTGCCTCCCGAACTGACTGCTTTGGGGTTGTATTGCGGCCATCGTGGGCGTATGTACCGCTCAACATCGCGGCGGCCTCGCTGGCACAGCGGGACCCCCACCGGGTAAGGCGAGGCGAACCGCGAGGTTCGCTTTTTTCGTCTTAAGGCCACCACGGTGGCTGCCGGAGGATCAGATTGACCAGCATGATCGCCAAAGCGCCGATGGATCAGCGCCTTGCCGGGATCGTCACGCCCACCGTCGAGGACATGGGCTTCGAGCTGGTGCGCCTCAGGCTGATGGCCGGCAAAAAGGCGACGCTGCAGATCATGGCAGAGCGTGCCGATGGGACGATGGAGGTCGAGGACTGTGCGAATCTCAGCCGCCAGCTAAGCGCTATTCTCGACGTCGAGGACCCGATCTCCGGTGAGTATACCCTGGAAATTTCAAGCCCCGGCATCGACCGTCCGCTGACCCGGCTGGTGGATTTTGACCGCTGGGAAGGCCACGAGGCGAAGCTGGAGACGACCGAACTGATCGAAGGCCGCAAGCGGTTCAAGGGCATTCTGGCCGGAACCGACGGCGACGAAGTGCTGATCGAGATCGAGGAAGGCACGATCGGTCTGGAATTCGACTGGCTGGCCGATGCCAAGCTGGTGCTGACCGACGATCTGGTGGCGGAATCGCTCCGCCGCTCGAAAACCCGGTTCCGGGAGGAAGACTTCGACGAGGTTGTCGAAGATGACGATACACCAACAGAGGATGGACCCGATATGAAAGAGGACGCCTGAGATGGTCACAGCCAACAAGCTGGAGCTGCTGCAGATCGCAGACGCGGTAGCCCGTGAAAAGCTGATCGACCGAGAACTGGTGATCGAGGCCATGGAAGACTCCATGGGCAAAGCCGCACGCTCGAAATATGGCGCAGAATACGACATCCGCGCCTTCATCGACCGCAAGACCGGCGAGACAACAATGCACCGCGCAATGGAGGTGGTCGAGGAGGTGGAGAATTACTTCACCGAGATCTCGGTCGAGGAAGCGCGCATCAAGAACCCCGACGCCGACATCGGCGATTTCATGACCGACCCCCTGCCGCCGATGGATTTCGGCCGCATCGCCGCGCAGACCGCCAAGCAGGTCATCGTGCAGCAGATCCGCGACGCAGAGCGGGAGCGTCAGTACGAAGAATTCAAGGACCGCGTGGGCGAGATCATCAACGGCATCGTCAAACGCACGGAATACGGCAACGTCGTGGTCGATCTCGGCCGCGCCGAGTCGATCATCCGCCGCGACCAGTTGATCCCGCGCGAGGCCTATCGCAACGGCGACCGCGTGCGCGCCTATATCCGCGATGTACGCTCCGAGACGCGGGGCCCGCAGATCTTCCTGTCCCGCACCGCACCGGAATTCATGGCCAAGCTGTTCGCTCAGGAAGTGCCGGAGATCTATGATGGCGTGATCGAAGTGAAGGCCGTGGCCCGTGATCCGGGCTCGCGCGCAAAGATCGGCGTGATCTCCTACGACAACTCGATCGACCCTGTCGGGGCCTGCGTCGGGATGCGGGGCAGCCGCGTGCAGGCCGTTGTGAACGAGCTGCAGGGAGAAAAGATCGACATCATCCCGTGGAATGACGATGCGGCAACCTTCATCGTCAATGCGCTGCAGCCCGCCGAAGTGACCAAGGTGGTCATGGACGAAGACGCCCAGCGCATCGAGGTGGTCGTCCCGGACGAGCAGCTCAGCCAGGCCATCGGCCGGCGCGGCCAGAACGTGCGTCTGGCCTCTCAGTTGACCGGCTGGGACATCGACATCATGACGGAGGCCGAGGAATCCGAGCGGCGTCAGGCGGAGTTCAAGGAACGCACCGACATGTTCCAGAACACCATGAATGTCGACGAGATGGTCGCACAGCTTCTGGTGTCGGAAGGCTTCACCTCGCTGGAGGAAGTCGCGTTCGTCGAACTCGATGAGCTGATGGTCATCGACGGGTTCGATGAAGCGACCGCCGAAGAGCTGCAGGCGCGCGCACAGGAAAGTCTGGAAGAGCTGAACCAGCGCACGCTGGAAGAGGCGCGCGGCATGGGCGTCAAGGATGACCTGATGACCGTCGAAGGGCTGACCCCGCAGATGATCCTGGCCCTGGCCAAGGACGATGTGCTGGATCTGGAGACCTTCGCGACCTGCGCCGACTGGGAACTTGCCGGCGGCACGCAGATCATCGACGGCAAGAAGGTCAAGGATGACGGCATCCTCGAAC
>JBCDAV010000088.1:0-2370 GCA_039184865.1 Pseudomonadota bacterium
CGAGCTGAATGTCGCCGCGGCGCGCCTGGCCCGCGAGTGCGCGGACGCCTATGCAGAAAAGACCGGCGAACCGCGCTTCGTCGCCGGCGTGCTCGGGCCAACGAATCGCACCGCGTCGATCTCGCCCGATGTCAATGATCCGGGGTTTCGCAACATCACCTTCGAGGCGTTGGCGGACACGTATCGCGAGGCCGCGCTCGCGCTGATCGACGGCGGCGTCGATTTCCTGATGATCGAGACCATCTTCGACACCCTGAATGCCAAAGCGGCGATTTTTGCCGTGCGCCGGGCGTTTGCCGAGGTCGGATTCAAGCTGCCGGTGATGATCTCCGGCACGATCACGGACGCATCGGGCCGCACGCTCTCCGGGCAAACCACCGAGGCGTTCTGGAATTCAGTCCGGCATGCCGAGCCCTTCATGATCGGCCTGAACTGCGCGCTCGGTGCGGCCGATCTTCGGCCCTACGTGGCCGAACTTTCGCGCGTTGCGGACACGCGCGTCAGCGCGCATCCGAACGCTGGCCTGCCGAACGAGTTCGGCGAATACGACGAGTCGCCGGAATCCATGGCGGCCGTCATCGGCGAGTTTGCGGAAAGCGGCTTCCTGAATCTGGTGGGCGGCTGCTGTGGCACGACGCCCGACCATATACAGGCAATCGCTGACGTGGTGCGCGACAAGCGGACACGAGTCGTCCCCGATATCCCCGTGCGTTGCCGGCTGTCGGGCCTCGAACCGCTGAACATCGGCCCGGACTCCCTGTTCGTCAACGTCGGTGAGCGCTGCAACGTGACCGGGTCGGCGATCTTCCGACGCCTGATCGAAAACGATGACTACGCCGAAGCCGTGCAGGTCGCCCGTCAGCAGGTGGACAACGGGGCGCAGATTGTCGACGTCAACATGGACGAGGGCATGCTCGAATCGCAACAGGCGATGGTGACGTACCTGAACCTGATTGCCTCCGAGCCGGACGTTGCCCGAGTGCCCGTCATGATCGACTCGTCAAAGTGGTCGATCATCGAGGCCGGTTTGCGCTGCGTGCAGGGCAAGGCCGTCGTGAACTCGATCAGCCTCAAGGAAGGCGAGGCTGAGTTCATCGAACACGCGACCCTCGTGCGCGACTACGGTGCGGCCGTCATCGTCATGGCGTTCGATGAGCAGGGGCAGGCCGACACCGTCGAGCGGAAGGTCGAGATCTGCGCGCGTTCCTACAAGGTACTCACCGAAACGGTCGGCTTCCCGCCGGAAGACATCATTTTCGATCCGAACATTTTTGCGATTGCGACCGGCATCGAGGAGCACGCAAGCTACGGTCTCGACTTCATCGAAGCGACGCAGCGAATCAAGAACGAGCTGCCGCATGCCATGATCAGTGGCGGCGTCAGTAACGTGTCGTTCTCGTTCCGCGGCAACAACCCGGTGCGCGAAGCGATTCACTCGGTCTTCCTGTATCACGCCATTCGCGCCGGTATGGACATGGGTATCGTCAACGCCGGCCAGCTGGCGATCTATGAGGACCTGCCCGACGAGTTACGCGAGATCGTCGAGGATGTCGTTCTCAACCGGGCGGAGGACGGCACCGAGCGGCTGCTGGACGTTGCCGACAAGTACAAAGGCTCGGGCACGACGGCCAAACAGGACAAGACCGACCTCGCGTGGCGCGAGCTCGAGGTCAACAAACGCCTCGAACACGCGCTTGTCAAAGGTATCGACGAGTTCATCGTCGATGATACCGAAGCGGCGCGACTGGCGGCCAATCGCCCGCTGAGCGTCATCGAAGGGCCCTTGATGGACGGCATGAACGTGGTCGGTGACTTGTTTGGCGCCGGGAAAATGTTCCTGCCGCAGGTCGTCAAGTCTGCCCGCGTCATGAAAAAGGCCGTCGCACACCTCGTGCCCTTCATCGAGGCGGAGAAGAACGGCGCCCGGGAGACCAACGGCAAGGTCATCATGGCGACGGTGAAAGGCGACGTGCACGACATCGGCAAGAACATCGTTGGCGTTGTCCTGCAGTGCAACAACTTCGAGGTTATCGACCTCGGCGTCATGGTGCCCGCAGAGCGCATCCTCGAGGCCGCACGGCGAGAAAATGCACAGATTATTGGTCTGTCCGGTCTGATCACGCCGTCGCTCGACGAGATGGTGCATGTGGCCAGCGAAATGCAGCGGCTCGACTTCGATCTGCCGCTCCTGATCGGCGGAGCGACGACGTCACCGGCTCACACCGCCGTCAAGATCGAGCCCAATTACGAAGGGCCGGTCATCTACGTGAAGGACGCATCCCGCTCGGTGGGCGTTGCCCAGGCGCTGGTTCAGGCGTCCACGCGCGGCGCGCTCGTCGAGAAAGTACGTGAGGAGAATGCGCGCCGGCG
>JBCDAV010000089.1:0-2139 GCA_039184865.1 Pseudomonadota bacterium
CCATTGCACTGGAAGACGTCCTTCGACTGGACGTTGACGTCCGGCACGACGCTGTCGATGTCCGTGAGCCCGGCCGCGTCGCCCTCGAAGATGCCGAAGCGGGTGTTGAGGCCCTGGAAAAGATCGAACTTGTCTTCGTTGTTCGCCGTGTCGGTGACGTCGGTCGTGAAGGACACGGTCGAGGCGTGCGGCGCGCGCACACCATCGGAGATGCCGGCCGCGCAGACGAGGTAGCGGTTGTCGTCGAACTGGCCGTTCTCGGTCGCGTAGCTCGTGCACTCACCCGCCGCGTTGTCGGGCAGCGTCGTGACGATGCCGTACTTGCCGTCCGACCAGTCGCCATTGCGGCTCTTCTCAAAGACGAGATCCTGACCCTCGACAAGCGTGTCCCAGCCCGACGGCGCGCAGATGGCGATGACTTCGCTCGTCTGCGTCTCGTCACGGACGAGTTCGGCCGTCGACCAGGTCGACACGGTGAAGTCCCCGCCACCTGCGGCCGACTGCGCAACATCGCCGGCGGTCTCGGTCGTCTCGCCGCCGAGGCCCGCGACCAGTGACGTCATGTTGAGGAAGGTCCAGGGCACGGACGCCGTCTGACCGATGATCAGCACATGCGTCGCGTCGAGCGGGTTTTGCGTCTCGAGGCTCGTATAGGACGAGGCGCGCAGCACCGACCCCTTGGTCTGCGGCTGTCCGGTCAGGAACACGATGTCGCTGATCTGAAACTGAACCGCGTCGTCCCCGACCTTCTCCGCGATCAGCGTCGACGACTTGTTGATCGCCGAACCATAGGCCCCGGCAGCCTCGCCGATGGCACGGGCCCGGTCCATGGAGGTCGATGTGCCATCGAGCTCGTTCGCCATCGCGAGCGCGATGTGGTCCATATAGGCCTGTGCCTGACTGTGCGCCGAGTAGGTCCGGCCGGAATCCATCACAAGACCAGCCATCGCTATCAAACCGACGCTGAGGATCAGGACGAAGAACGTAATCGCCCCTTCCTCATTCTGGCGAAATTCCTTCATCATGCTGTGCTCCCTTTCCGACCCGGCCCGAACCTTCTGGCCCATCCCCCGGTCAATCCTTCTTGGCGCGCTCCCACGCGCCCTCCCCGCCACGGTGCCCGCGGCTCGCACTTTGCCTCACCCGGCCCGGCTCCACGCAACCGGCCCATTATTCACACCACCCCACCTGGGCATCGACGCCCGTCGGTGTATCCAAGTCCTCGCCAATGCTGCTCGCCACGGCGTTTCCGAGCTGGCCGGAGAGCGTGGCGAAGCCGATCGGACCGATCAGGTCCACCGGCAGATCGCGCGGCGCGATCCGCACCGTGATCTCGGGCACGAAGGGCCCACCCGCGATGCCGAGACGGCGATAGTCGTACCGGATCGTCACGCCGTTCGGATCGACGGACGGATAGAACCGGCGCACCTCGCACATCAGGCGGTTGAAGCGCGGCTCGCTGCAGTTGGCGTCCGACGCGATGGTCTCGCCGTTGCAAACGAAGTCGAGCTCGATCTCATTGCCCACGGCAACCAGATTGCCGTTCCGGTCGATCGGCTGGCCGAGATTGTTCTGCAGGATGTGCGGATCGAGGCAGCCATCGGGCCCGGTCGGCTGGAAGCAGCTCGGCCCGTTGCTGATATAGTCGGCCTGGTTCAGGCGATTGATGAGCTCGAACTGCCCCGTCTGCGCGTTGAAGACGTACATGTCCGTCCCGATGTAGATCGGGCTTTCCGTCGCCGAGATCCGGGCGGCGAGCTGCGCTGCCTTCTGCGCCGAGACCACGCCGTAATAGGCCATGATGATCTCGATGTTGGCGTAGAACAGCGTCATGATCGGCATGAAGACGACCAGCGTCTCGATCACCGTGGTCCCGCGATCGTCGCGGATAAACGCCTGCAATGACCCGTTCATCGGCACAGCCCTGCCTGATTGTCCGTAACCGAGCAGCCGACGGCGCCGAAGGAGGTCTCGGCCGGCCAGCGGCCACTCTCGGTCGCGCCGAAGACCGGATCGAAGGCCCAGCCGAGAAGCGGGAAATCATCGAGCGTGACGCGCGCGTTCACGGTGATGAGGAAGAACTCGTTCCTGAGCTGACCGCCGCCGGTGATCGGGTCGACGCGCGTCGTCAGCTCCACA
>JBCDAV010000090.1:0-1861 GCA_039184865.1 Pseudomonadota bacterium
CCGTCACCACGATCGCGCCATCGACGAGGAGGCCAACCGCCATGATCAGACCGTACAGAACCATCATGTTGATGCTGACACCGGTGGTGCTGAGCGCGAGAATGCCCAGCAGGAAGCTACCCGGCACGGCGATTCCAACGAGTGCCGCGGAACGAAAACCCAGGATTCCGATGATGACGATAAAGACCAGCAGTACGGCCGCAATGACGCTGTTCTGCAGGTCCGTGAGCGTGACCTCAACGTCTTTGGACTTGTCGCGGGAGGCCACAACCTCGATACTCTCCGGCCAGTAGCTCTTCTCTTCCTCGATGAGCGCTTTGACGTCGTCGATCGTGCCGATCACGTTCGCGCCGTTGCGCTGCACCACTTCGATGGCCAGCGCACGCTGACCGTTCAGGCGCGCGTAGGACTGCGCGTCCTTGTAGGTTCTGCGCACCTCGGCCACGTCCCGAAAGTGCACAATGCGGTCCCCGGACGTCTTGATAGGCATCTCGAGGATATCCGCGGCGGTTTCGAACACGCCGGGAACCTTGACCGGGAAACGACCTTCGGTGGTCTGCAGGGCGCCGGCGGCGACGAGCCGGTTGTTCCTGTCGACGAGACTCAGGATCTGCGTTTGCTCGAGACCGTAGCTCTCCATCGCCCGCGGGTCGACGATAACCTCCATTAACTCTTCACGAACGCCGACGAGATTCACCTCGAGCACGCCGTTGATGCCCTCGATTTTCTCCTTCAAATCCCGGGCAATTCGAGTGAGCGTGCGTTCCGGTACGTCGCCGGCCAGATTCAGAACCAGCATGGGATCGAAGCGTGAAAATTTGACCTCGGATACGGTGGGCTCTTCGGTTTCATCCGGCAGCTCCGCCTTGGCAATGTCGACCTTCGCGCGCACGTCCTGCAGCGCTTCCGCTGTATCCGTGCCGGCATCGAACTCCAGCTGTACGTTTGCGCCGCCCTCGTAGGCGTTTGCGGACATCTCCTTGATGCCCTCGATCGTACGGACTTCCTGCTCGACCGGCCTGACCAGCAGGCGCTCCGAGTCCTCGGGCGAAATGCCGTCGTGCGTCATGCTGATGTAGATGATCGGGATCTCGATATCCGGCTCAGCCTCCTTCGGCGCGTTGGCGTAGGTCAGAATGCCGGCGACCAGAATGACCGTCAGGGACATCAACACGGTTCGCGACCGGGCGATCGCCGAATCAATCACTTTCATCGTTCGCTCCGCTCTTCGCTCTTGATCGCGACCGCGCGATCGACCTCGCTTTCGAGAATGCCCTCGGCGAATGCCCCTTCACTGACAAAACCCTGACCAACCGTGATCAGGTTCACGGCCGTTGGCAATCCCGCGATGTACACGCCTTCGTTCGTCGACAGGGCGATATCCGCTTCGAAAAACTCGACGATGCCTTCCTCGTTGATAATCTTGACGCCGACGTTGCCCTGATCGTCGAGAGTCAGCAGCGATGGCGATATTTTGTGCGCAAAAATTCGCTCGCCGGGGATCATGAGCTCCGCGGTCATTCCGGCTCGCAACTCACTGTCTGCGTTGTCCACGACCAGTTCTACGGTAAACGTTCGGGTCGCCGCATCAGCGACGGGTGCCACGTAACGAATCACGCCATCGACCTGTTCACCCGTAGCGAGCCTTGCGGACGCTTCTTCACCACGCTCAACGTACTGCGCGTCGAATTCAGAGACTGACGCGGTCACGATAATCGAACGATCATCCACATAGGTTGCGATCGGATCGCCCGAGGATACGAAGTCGCCAATCTCAACGTGGCGTTCCTGCAATGCGCCGTCGAACGGCGCCCGAATGTTCATGTTGTCGATGTCGAGCTCGGCGCGCCGCAATTCTGCC
>JBCDAV010000091.1:0-1677 GCA_039184865.1 Pseudomonadota bacterium
ATATCTCAGCTGCGCCTTGGCCCAGGCCGTATCCACCATTGCATGCGTTCGATCGGGCAGGCGGAAAAGGCACTCGATCTGATGATCAACCGCGGGATCAGCCGCGAAGCGTTCGGCAAGCGGATCATTGATCTGGGCAAGAACATGGAGCTTGTCAGCCGGGCCAAGATCGACATCGAGGCGATGCGCCTGATGGTGCTGAAGGCCGCGAAGGCGATGGATGTGCTGGGCAACAAGGAGGCGCGGATCTGGATCTCGATGGTCAAGGCCATGGTGCCGGAGCGGGTCTGCGAGATCATCGACGAATCGATCCAGGTCCACGGTGCGACCGGGATCAGCCACTGGACGCCGCTGGCCAACATGTACCACAAACAGCGCACGCTTCGGCTGGCCGACGGCCCCGACGAGGTCCACCACCACGTGGTGGCGCGGAACGAGGTCAAGACGTTCGAGAACTCGAACGATCGCCGCGCGGCCGTGGCAGGCGTCGTCAAGGGTTACTGAGCCATGGACTACACCAAGCTGTTCGACCTGACGGGCAAGGTCGTGCTGACGACCGGCACGTCCAAGGGCATGGGCCGCGAAATGGTTCAGGCCTTCGCTGACCAAGGCGCGACCGTGATCGTTTCGTCGCGGAAAATCGAGCCGTGTCAGGAAGTTGCGGAGATCATCAACACCAAGCACGGGGCCGGGCGGGCGCATGCGATTGCCTGCAATATCGGCCATAAGGAGGCGTTGGAAGAACTGGTCGCCAGGACACGGGAAGTGGCCGGACCGATCGACGTTGTGTGTGGAAATGCCGGGGTGAACGTGGCCTATGGGCCGATGTCCTCGATCACGGATGAGCAGTACGACCGGATCATGCAATCCAACGTGCGGTCGAACCACTGGCTGGCCCAGATGGCATTGCCGGACATGATCGAAAAAGGCGCAGGTTCGATGATGTTCACGTCGTCGATCGGGGCGTTCCGCGCCTCGCCGACGCTGGGAACCTATTCGATTTCCAAGCTGGCCTTGATCGGGCTGATCCGCAATCTGGCGCTGGAGAACGGGCCGAAGGGCGTGCGCGTCAATGCGATCTGCCCCGGTCTGATCCGTACCGATTTTGCCAAAGCGCTGTGGGAGGACCCGGCGGCCGAGAAACGGGTGAACGAGGACACGCCGCTGCGCCGTCTGGGAGAGCCCGACGATATGGCTGGGGTCGCGGTCTATCTTGCCTCGGACGCGTCAAAATTCATGACTGGTCAATGCCTTACGGTGTGCGGCGGCAACTCAATGTGGTCTTGAGGTGGGCGAAGTTCTGACCGGCGGTTGTCTCTGCGGTGCCATCCGGTACCGTGCCGAGGCGGACGAGACGATCCACTACCTGTGTCACTGCACGGACTGCCAGCGATACGGTGGATCGGCCTTTCATTCGGCCATCGTCGTGGCAGCCGACGCGTTGAAAACCGAGGGCGCGCCGCGGGTCTACACCAAGCTGGCCGACAGCGGACGCGACATCGCGAGGTACTTCTGCGGCGATTGTGGGGGCCATCTGTTCACATCCCCCTGGCCCGAAGCGACGCGGTTTTCGATCAAATCCGGCACCCTCGATGATCCGGGTGCGTATCGTCCGGCGCACGAGATCTGGCAGCTAAGCAAGCTGGCGTGGCTGGAGGCCGAGGGGCGGGACGGTCA
>JBCDAV010000092.1:0-1521 GCA_039184865.1 Pseudomonadota bacterium
TCGAAAGGTGTCCCCTTGATGATCGACTTGGCCGCGATGTGGTACTTGAACGCGGTGACGTTGTTGTCTTCGTCCAGACCGACCTTGATCTTGTGGGCCGACATCGGACGGTAGTAGCCGCCGGCCATGTCGTCCTCGCGCGTCCACACGATCTTGACCGGAGCCGGGTCCATGCCCGCTGCCAGCATGGCCTTTGCCAGGAAGGCGACTTCCGCAACAGGGTGGCTGTCCGCCTGCGCACGACGGCCGAACGAGCCTCCCGCCCACAAGGTGTTGATCTTCACCTTTTCGAACGGAACCTCGAGGATTGTCGCAGCCACGTTGTGATCGATCGTCTGGATCTGCGATCCGAGCCAGAGTTCTGCGGTTTCGCCATCATAAAGGAGCGCTGCATCAAGTGGCTCCATGGCACCGTGGGCCAGGAACGGGAACTCGAAATCGGCTTCGATCACCCGCGCGGATCCGTCAAGGGCAGCGTCCACGTCACCATCCTCGCGGACTTTCACGCCGGGCTTGGCGGTCATGTCCTTCAGCTCCGTCATCATGGCATCGCTCGAGCGGGTTTCTGCTTCGCTGTCGTCCCACTCGATGTCCAGGAGGTCGCGCGCCGAGATCGCCGGCCATGTGGACTTGGCAACAACGGCGACACCGTTCGGGATTTGCAACACGTTGACGACACCGGGAATGGCCATGGCTTTGGTCGCATCGAACGACTTGAGCTTGCCGCCGAACCGAGGAGAGCGCGCCACAACGGCGACGAGGAGGTCATCCCGCTGGAAGTCCATCGTGTAGGTGTTCGGAGCACCGACCGTCTTGTTCTTCACGTCAACGCGCGGGAAAGACTTGCCGATATAAACCCATTGATCCGGCGTCTTGAGCACCGGCTCTGCGGGCACATCCTGCTTCGCGGCCAGGCTTGCAAGCTCGCCAAGCGTGGCCGACTTGCCGGACGCGTGGCTGACAACACCGTTGGACACCGTGATTTTACCGGCCGGAACGCCCCATTCCTGTGCGGCGGCGGCGACGATCATCGCCTTCGCAGCGGCGCCGGCCTGCCGGTACTGCATGAAGGAGTTGGCCATGGCTGTGGATCCGCCCGTGCCCTGAACACCGAACAGCGTATTGGCATAGACCTGCGGGTTGGACGGTGCATGCTCGGCGCTGACCTGTTCCCAGGACGCGTCGAGTTCGTCGGCGACGAGCGTCGTCAGACCGGTGGCCGTTCCCTGCCCCTTGTCCAGATGCTTGGACAGGACGACGACAGTGTTGTCCGGGCGGATATGCACAAATGGCTGGATGAACTCACCATCACCTGCGGCTGCCTCGGCAGCGCGCGGCAGATGCATCGCAATCACGAGACCGCCGACGGTTCCGGCCGAGATTTTCAGGAATGAACGCCGAGACGGTTTGGCCGCCTCAAGCGGCTTTTGCAACAGATGCAACATGGATCAGGCCTCCATCTTGTCGGCGGCAAGGTGGATCGCCTTGCGGATACGGGCATAGGTGGCGCAGCGGCAGACA